>NZ_PKLZ01000009.1 GCF_002868715.1 Kineobactrum sediminis | reverse complement strand
ATTTAGCCGTTTTAGAACCGTCCGTGGAAGCGGGGTAGAACCCAATATATGTTTTACCCTTGTCGCACTTTTACGTAAGTCGTGAAGCGGGTCATTGATAATAAAAAGCCCGAGGTTCATCGACTTACCGTTCAAATCGTTCATTGGCTAGCTCTTTCAATTCTCTCTTTACTATTTTTCCATTAGCATTTCTCGGCATATGATCGATAGCAACGATTTCTTCTGGGACTTTATATTCTGCGAGTCTATCGGCACAAAAATCCTTTACCTCTTCGGCATTGAAATCCGCGGTCCCACAAATGAAAGCAGCAACCCTCTCTCCTAGGACGGAGCAATTGAAAGCGACAACTGCGCAATCGAGAACATCTTTGTGCTCCAACAAAGTGCCTTCGACCTCTGATGCATAGATTTTGTAACCTCCGCGATTAATTACATACTTAATTCGGTCTACCACAGCTAGGAAACCGCTTTCGTCGATCCAACCCACATCGCCTGACTTCCAGTAGCCCCCAAAAAATTCTGCTGCATTGGCTTCCGCGTTATTCCAATATCCCGGTATGACCATCGGTCCGGCAATCCAGATCTCTCCAAGCTCTCCCGATGGCAGCTGACACCCGTGTCTGTCCGCTATAAAAATATCGGCGCAGGGTACTGGCAGGCCTACCTGGCTTGGTCGAGTCTCTGCATAAGCTGGGGGCATAATCGCAGCAGGAGACGTGGTTTCGGTGGCCCCATAACAGTTATATATATTCAAATTAGGAAGATTCTTTGCAATCCGGGTAAGGGTTGTTTCCGGCATTATTGACCCACCGTATCCCGACACCCTCCAGAGGGAAAGATCGTTAAATTGAAGTTTTTTCGACATCAAAATCAGGTTAAACATTGCAGGAACTAGCAACGTATGCGTTATTCGCTCGTTTTGAGCTAAGTCGACAAACGCATCGGCATTGAAGCTTTTCATTACAATCAGGCTGGCCGACGCGCCAATCGCTGTCAGCACAAGCGCGACTAGCCCCGTGATATGACTGATTGGGACTGCTACAATAGACCGATCGTCCTCCCCGAGGGTCATCGCAGCCTGGTAGTTTATGACCGAATGCAATACGTTCAAATGCGTAATCGTTGCGCCTTTCGGTGTACCGGTTGTACCTGATGTATAAATTAGAAAAGCGGTGTGCTCGGAATCGATTCTTGGAAAAATTATAGTCTGGTCCTGCGAATCAATGTGCATCTGAAGATCTTCAAAACCCTTTAGTAAGATCACCGAGATTAGCTCGTCTAGAAACCCTTCTTCTGGAATCAGATCTTCTAAGCTTGAGTGACAAACCAAGCATTTTACTTGCGCATCCCTCAGAATATACTCGATGCCTCGTTTCGATTCTTTGATGTTCAGTGGGACTGAAATTGCACCTAACTTTAAAATCGCAAATATATACACGACATATTCGGCTGAGTTTTCCATGAGTAACGCGACACGGTCCCCTGCCTCCACTCCAGCTTTCCTAAGGCTGACACAGACTGTGTTGGTGAGTTGATCTAGTTGAGAGTAGGTGATTCGAACATTGTCGCAGACTACAGCCTCTTTATGCGGGCAACGTTGAACACTTTCGGATAGCAATACTGTGCAGTCATTAGGTCGATTTGTGTAACATTTCACTACTCGGTTACCGAAGTGGGCTTCACGTCGCAACGGAGGGAAAGGGGTAATACTTATCCAATTATCTATTTCAAGCATACACGGGGCACCACGCTTTACTCATAGATCTTAAGCTAATCCGGTGCGTAGTGGCGCGTCAATCAAGCGGAACCCATTCTTTGGTTACCGCGCGAGGAATGTGATATCTCTTGGCAGGAAATTGATACTTGAGAGGCTTTTTTGGTAAACAGAGACAAAGCTGCGCACCGCAAGGCTAACCCAGTACGAAGGAGATGCCGCCGAATTCGACAAGATCATGTCCATGAAGTCGAAAATTGAGCCTTGCATGTGTGCTCAATTATCCGGTCGCGCCTCATCAAATTGACGATGCACTTTCCCCGACGTAAACATTTGAGTTAATAGAAACTATTTCCAGCGACATTGTTGTAACAGGCCACCAGCTGAATGATGAGAGAAGCGTGTCTACGGAGGTGCTAAATACACCGGTATCAACTTCGAAATAAAAAAAAAGATTGACTGATTCTACTCCGGTTCCTCATCAAAGAGCTACGTTGCCCAATATAGGCTGACAACGTAGCAGTCATTGGGTCACAAGCTCAATAGAGGGCGACCGGATTAACGATCATCTGAACAGTGCCGCGAATTCGTGCCTGGCCGAGTACGAACATGAACTCATTTACGCCGTCACGCAGGATTGGACCCGAGTTCATCGTCTCTAGAATGTAAATTCCATTTTCCTTTAGCAACACAACATGCGCATAGAACGTTCCGTCACCAGGGGCGGCCGGAACAGCCTCGAGCCCCCAGGTGTCCGACCCCACGGCCATGACGTTAAGACTGGCAAGGTAACGGGATCCGTCTACGTTGATTCCCGGTTGACCCGATGCCCAAACAGTTGGTTCGCTCTCCAGCATATTTTCGGTCCAACCAGTATGGAAGAGTACGATATCACCCTCTCGAATCTCGACGTCCTGCGCCTTTGCGGCATCCTTGATGTCATTCTGGCCAAAGTGTTCACCCGCGGCGAGAAAGTCCTTTTTGAAGTGCTTCGCCATATCGATGATGACAGCGCGCCCGACTAACGGTGGGATATTGTGCACGCCAAGTTTTGTCAGCCCAGTGATGACGGAAATCTCTTCCTCCTCGAGGCAGTTGTAGTAAAGCCCATGTTCCCCAAAGTGTCCGAGGCCGTCTATTTGGCTCCCGATACCAACCCATGTTTGTAGTAAGTCATCGTTGTAGTTTGCCGGATAGCCAAAATCCGTCACCTTCTGGCCGCCCTGCTGGCCTGGTTGTACCACCTGTAAGTTCAAACTACGAGGAGGAAAGGCCGGGGTATTGCTGCCAATGACTATGCCAAGAGGTACTGATTTTCCCTGCTTAATAAGCCCAACCGCCTCCATTGTCCGTTGGGGTGTGACGAGGTTTGCTGAACCAAGCTCGTCTTCGGTGCCCCATTTTGACGGCTTACATTCTTTTGCCAATGAGACTCCGCTAAAACTAAATACCACACAGGCCATGAACCCTAACATCCACGATTTCATAATATTTCTCCTTATTGGCAGCGTCGGCATGCGACCGCTCATCTGTAGGTAAACTAGTGCGTGATCGCATAGCGTCGCACATTTTTTCCGGTTAAAGCACCACTTCGAATTACGTGATGTGCCCTTGCCGGCTCTTATATAAAACACGTTAGCAAACTTTGCCAGCGGCTAAGCTTATACAACACGTAACGTGGTCCTGTCACCTAGCGCTGCAACAAGTATCTTGCCCTAATCTATCGAGACAGCAACGCAGTGTGCTTAATGAGCGCCGCCTTAATTTAGTCGCAAGAACCACCAAAGCTATGCGACTATCATTTTTATGCTGACCAATATCATATTCCTAGCCTGACAATCGCCGTTCCACGGTACTTGATTGACTACCCACTGTGCAGCGCCTTACATTAATCTCCTTGTCTAGAAGGAGCATCTTGCAGATTATCTAAATAATGTCCGCTGGCCGCTTTACTCTTGTCGACGAGATTTTCACCTGCGAGCAATATGCTCAGAGAACACCGATCTCAAGACGGCATGGAGCAATTCTGAATTTTTTAGCCTAGATTAAAAAGAAGAGGTACCGGTCTGAGAATGCCATCAACAAAACCAATCTTCGACTCCATTAGGTTTGCAGAGGAGATTGGCACATCTAGGTTTATTGCTTCAAACCTGGCTCCACAGACCTGGATGGATTTTCATGCTTAGAGGACTGAATAACATCAAAGCTTTCCGGCTAAGACTATTGGTCCTGACTGCCGTTACTTTCATCAGCTGTCTTTCCCAGGCCAGCGATCAGCCTAAGAGCAAGACCTTGCTTATCTCAGCGGGGATTCCCAAGGTGCATTTCTGGGTTGGGGCTCATATGGACGAGTTTGCCGATAGCCTCGAAAGCCAATCTAACGATAAGCTTAAATTTATAAGATACTACGGTGGAGAGTTGGTAGGACCAGGAAGAGAGCTTGATGCCCTCAATGGCTATCTGATCGATGTAGCAGCCCCTCTGCTCGCACCATACCACGAAGGTAAGTTTCCACTGTCAGACATTACCCAACTACCCACCTACCAAACCAATTCGTTACAAATTACTAAAGCTTTTCAGGCATTACTTGATTCGAAGATCGAAATTTCCGAGGGAAAAACCTTTTACGATCTGGAAATACGATCTCAAGGGCTAGTTGCATGGCCGTTAGGGGCAACAGAGGCCTATGTGATCGCAACTAGCGGCAAAGAAATTACGCGTCCAGAGGACTTGCGCGGGATGCCCATGCGGGCGGGATCGGCCCTGCAGATGCTAACCATCGAGAACCTGGGTGCCACTCCAGTGTACCTTCCTTCTTCCCAAGCTTACGAGGCGCTTTCACGGGGCGTGATTGATAGCGTTGTCCTCTCAATTGGAGACTGGGAATCCTATTCGCTTCAAGGGCTTTTGAAATACTCGATTACGGGTATTTCATTAGGACATTGGGAAAGTTACCTGGCACTAAAAGAAGAAACCTGGGATGACCTTGCCCCTGATCTGCAGGAGCTCTGGGACAAGGTGGCACGTGATATCTCACTTACCAATGCCCGCCATATTTCTGCACAAGACCGTGATGTTAAAGAGAAAGCGTCCAAAACGGCAAGATTCGTCCATATAAAAAGCTTGCCCCTTAAACTTCAGGAATTTATTGCTAAAGCGGCCCTAAGTACATGGATTCAGTGGATTGAAAAACTGGAAGCGCAAGATAAGCCTGCGAGGGCAGCCGCCGTTCTTTGGGTGAACTTTGTAGAACAGGAAGGGGGTATGGTTCCTCCAGGGGTCAAGGAGTACCTAGGCGTCAACGAAAACAACAGGTAGGCAACGGTAAATTACCCTAGTGGAGAATTACAAAGTTATCGAGCGCAGACATGTAACCCTCAACGAATAGATCGTAACAAAGCGCAGTAGCGCTGGAGACATTTTGTAATGCCTTATGAGCTTATCATCATCGCGGTTCTTGTCGTGTTCGTTCTCTTGCTCATAATCGGGCAAAGTATTGCATCTACTTTGCTGACTAGTGGGCTCATAGGTGTAGTGCTATGGCGAGACTCTCGGGTCCTGGATGCTATTGTAGGCCCAGATATTTTTTTCGCAGTATCTACTTATTCATTATCGATTATTCCGCTATACCTTTTTATGGCACAGCTCCTAATGCGAGGGGGTGTAGTGGCTGACCTATTTACTGTTGGGATACGTGTCTGTCGAGGTAAACGATTCCCGCTGGGGGTCGCGACAATAGCCTCCGGCGGAATGTTAGGCGCTGTTTCAGGATCGGGCTCTGCAGCGGCGGCCACGCTGGCTACATTAGCGTCGCCGCAACTTGAGCAGATAGGGTATTCCAAACGTTATTCCGTTGCTCTGTGCGCTGTAGCCGGATCGCTCTCAGCTATTGTTCCACCGAGCATCATTATGATCATCTATGGCTCGATTACATCCGTCCCTGTTGGCGAATTGTTCATAGGATCATTAGTGCCGGCTTTAATTTGTATACTATCCTTCTCTATAGTTTTGTACTTTTTTCCAGAAACCCATGCGGTAGAAGTAATAAGCGACAACCTTACACAACATGAAAGCATACAAACCTCAACAAGCGGGGCTCTGGTTGCCAGTGTCTTTGTCGTAGTTTTGATGATCATAGTTTTTGGTGGAATCTATGGTGGATTAGTAACAGCGAGTGAGGCCGGTGCACTTGGCGCCTTCATTGCGCTACTCGGACTATGGATCCTTCGGAAACTGAGCTGGGGTGACGTTCGCGCGTCTCTTGTTGAGGCTTCTAAAGTTACGGCGATGCTCATGATGATTGTAGTCGGCGCGCAGATTTTTGGTCGATTCCTGGCTTATGCGAAAATCCCTAATATGCTGATGGACTTGTTTACACCGCTCATGGCTATGCCTGAACTTTTGATTGTCGTGTTGCTAGGATTCTTTTTCATATTCGGTCTATTTCTCGAGTCAGCAGCGGTAATGATCCTTTTACTTCCTGTCATCATGCCAATATTGACTAAACTCGAGGTCGATCTGCTTTGGTTTGGCATTGTCGCTTGTTTTACCATTTCTATGGGGCTGCTCACGCCTCCAGTTGGTTTAGCCACGTATTCGGCAGCTATGTCGGCTGGTATAGAGCCAGACCAGGTGTTTAGGGTTACAACCCTGTTTGCCAGTATAGCCGCTCTCATAGTTGCCGGTTCGTTGATCTTGTGGCCTGGCTTAGCAACCGTTTTCCTGAGTTAATTCTTATGCTTTCCATTATCTCGAAAATCGAATTCCGACTCTGTGCAGTAGGATCTGGCGCTTGCCTCTTACTGATGGTTCTAATTATCATCACCAGCGTCTTTGGGCGGTACCTACTCCATACCGATTTGATTCCAGGGACGTTCAATATTATTGAGCGTATTCTTTTCCCCGTTTTAGTATTCTGCGCGATTCCCATAACCTACCGTGAAGGAATGTTTCCTAGAGTCACCTATTTCAGGAGCAAGTTTCCTGCAAAACTTGATCTCGCTGCGCATTGGCTATGCGTCCTCGTAGAAGCCTCACTGTACCTTGTGATTGTTTGCTATACATTTCGGTTTGCATGGCAAGGACTAGTCGAATCGAGAACCATGCAGATTGGATCCGAAACCTGGATTTTATGGCCAATTCTTTGGCTGCTTCCTGTCACGTTCATCATTGTATTAGTCAATATCCTAGGTGACGTTCTATCTAAGATACGCAAGGATACGTTAAATGAGTAACCATCGAGGACTGAGGTATATTCCTCTGTATAAACATTTTTGCCACACCAATAGGTATATGTGGAGGGCAAGGAGTTGACCAATGGCAAGATATTCAGCGGCCTTCAAGACCAAAGCGGTGGCACGTTTGCCGCCTGAGAGTGCACCGCTAGACGTTGTGTCGGTACTGACAACTTAAGTAGTTGAGACGATGAGATTCCTGTCGATGGAAATCAGGCTACTGCCCTACTCAATTCACCGAACGCACTTTTCCTGAGATCCCACACTCTCGCCAGCTTCACCACATTTTCGACCGTATTTTTTTACTTCTCAGGCGTTTACGGTGGCACTTGTCGGGAAGATCACAGTAAGCGTCCGGTGATCATACCTTGATCCCAGGCGCCCAGTTATGCGGCAGTAGATCATCAAGGTCTGACTGTCGGGCACTTGGCAAGCGTGCGAGTACGTCTTTCAGGTAAGCCTGCGGGTCGAGGCCATTGATCTTTGCCGACTGGATCAGGGTCATCACATTGGCACCGCGCTGGCCGCTGCGCAGAGAGCCCGCGAACAGCCAGTTGTTCCTGCCAATGGCCCAGGGTCGGATCTGGTTCTCAACCCAATTGTTGTCGATGGGCAGATTGCCGTCATCCAGGTAGCGGACCAGCGCGGACCACCGTTTCAGTGTGTAATCAATGGCTTTTGCAGTTCGCGTGCCATTGGTTAGTTGGGATCGCTGGCCCGTCAGCCACTCGCGCAGATGGGTTATGACGGGGCGCGCCTCGGTATCGCGCAGCCGCTGCCTCTCGTCTGGCGGCAGATCATTGGCTTGTCGTTCAACGTCGTAGAGCATGCCGATGTACGTTAACGCTTTCTCGGCGATAGGACTCTGGTTTTGCTCCATCATCTCGTGGAATTTGCGTCGGGCGTGTGCCCAGCAACCCACCTCGGTCATGCCTGTGGCGAAGCCTGCCTTGTAGCCGGTGTAATCGTCGCAGACCAGCTGTCCGCGCCAGTCCGCCAGGAAGTCCCGAGAGGCCTTGCCGGAGCGTGAAGGCTGGAAGTCGTAAACAACACCCTGCACCGATGCATAGCGCGTCGTTGCGTAGGCCCATATATAGGCCTGGTGCGTTCGTTTCTTCCCCGGCGACAGCATTGGCATCGGGGTCTCGTCAGCATGCAGGACCGGGTGCTCAAGCAGCTTGCTCCGCAGGTGCTCCACCAGCGGCGTCAGTTCCACGCCGCAGCGTCCGACCCAGTCGGCCAGTGTTGATCGCGGCAACTCCACCCCGGCCCGGGCGTAAATCTGCTCCTGTCGGTACAGCGGGAGGTGATCCGCATACTTGCTGATCAGCACCTGAGCCAGCAGGTTCGTGGTGGGAATGCCCTTGTCGATCACGTGCGCTGCCACTGGTGCCTGGGTGATGGTCTCACACTGCCGGCGAGTCCACTTGCCGCGGATATGCCGCTCCACTGAGAAGCTGCCTGATTCATAGTCCAGCTTCTCGCTGATATCCTCACCAATGCGAGTCAGCGCGCAGCCACAGTTGCAGGTGGTGTGCTCGGGTTCATGGTGGAAGTCGGTGCGCGGCAGCTGCGGCGGCAAGGGCCGGCGCTTCGGTGTGCGGGTCTTGGGTTCCGGCTGCGGGCGGCTCTCCGCCAACCGTTCCAGCTCCTGCTCAATGGCCGCTGTGTCTTCGTCGACGAGCTCTTCAAGGAGGTTGTATTGCTGCCGGTTAACGCCTTCGCTACTTTTGCCAAAGCGGTGGCGCTTGAGCAGGGCAATCTCGTGGGTCAGCTGTTCCTCGCGGATAGAGTAGCGGCGGATGATCTCGTCGCGTGCGGCAAGCTCGGCATCCTGTGCTACGAGGCGTGCCTCGCGTTCGCCCAGTTGCGCCAACATACGCTCCGCCATCTGCCGGAGCTGGGCTTCGTTGAGCTGATTGAGATTGATAGGCGCTTGCATGGGAATACTGTGCCAGCACCGGCCATACAGTGCCAGCGGCAATCATCGGCAATCTTTCTCTGGAACTGCGCGCGGGATTCCGGTCTTATCTAGTGTCGGTCCATGACGTGGTCAGCACCCGCATGCTGCCAGGGTAACCCGACCACCAGTGCCTGTAGCTGCGGCAGATCAATAGCCAATGCCTCGCCGGTGCGCAGCTGGCTCCAGACGAACCGACCCTGGTGCAGCCGGCGCGATGCCAGCCAGATACCGAAGCCGTCACACACTAAAACCTTCATCCGATTGGCGCGCTTGTTGGCAAAGACATAGGCGCAATGCGGACGTGCTTTGCCAAAACAATTGATGACGCGCGCCAACGCTGTATCGGGTCCGGCACGCATGTCCAGCGGCTCGCGGGATAGCCAGATCTCATCGATACGAAGGGCCTGCCCCGCAATATCGGGCATCACTGTGTGAGTGCCTTCAGCCATTCAACCGACTGCGGCAACCGGCCTATCTGCCAGTACACTGTGATGTGGCTATGGCCTACCGAGACTTCCAGGCGTATCCTATCCGCAGCATTCGAGGGAGCTGGCGACACTGCTGGCACCTGGCTTCCTGGAACTGGTAGCCGCAGGAACTCGTTATTGGCGTCCCGCTGTCGCGCATGACGCCACTTGTGAATCAGGTTGGCGTTAATGCCGTGACGCAGGGCAACGCCGGCGATGGACTCGCCGGAATGCAGGCACTCGGCAAGAACCTGCTCCTTGAACGCACGAGAATGGCGACGGCGGGGCTGGATGATCCTTGGTGGTGGGGCTTCGTGATCCATAACAGGTGTCCACTTAACTAGGTGGACACCTACATTACCTGCCGGCCCGGTGATTGGAAGATGGGTTTACCGGACGCTTACGAAGCGTCGGACCGTCGACTCCGGCCTCCGGTACCAAAACACAAAACCCACACCCGTATTCAGATAATGCGGTGCCTATTCCTCGGGCTCCGTGTACGGTTCAAATTTCCCCAGCGGGCAAGATCCCATACGCATACCGATTGTGGTATCCACGACCGAAATAATGTCCAGGCTACAATAAGAGTTCAATGACGTTTCGTGCAGGATGGCGTTGTGCTTCAGACCGTGACATTTGTAGGGCAAGTGGTTGATATAATCGGTTTTTCCGTGCATGTGAAAAATGAGGGTCTGGTCGTCCACCACTTCAATCCGGTCAATATGGGACATGGGCAGGCACTGCCGGGTCTCGGGATCATTCTTGTCATTCTGACCAAACGCGACACTTGACCCCAATATCCACAGAGTCATTACTATTCCGGTCGAGATCATCTTCATAACTGTATCTCCTGGGTTTTCAAATGGCTATCATCGTGAAATTCAGTGTAGACCACATTTCCCGCAACTTCCGGGTAAGGGGAAGTGTTTATTACACCGCGATCTGACCATGTCGTCATTCACCCAATTCCTCCAAAAATACCTCCCGGGACTTTAGAACTTCAGCCAGAAAGTACACCATAGGCAGCTGACCGCCATAAAAGGTATCGAACAGCATGGACATGCACACACTTTCCCGCCAGACCCTCTTTGACACCCTGCACCGCAGTGCCCGCCGCTATCCTGACAAAATAGCCCTGCGTCAGGGCGAAAAGGAATACAGCTACCGCGACTTCAACGACCTGTGCCTGCGGGTTGCCGGCGGTCTGAAAGACCTTGGCATACAGTCGGGCGACAGGGTCGCCATGCTTTCCCGCAACTCCATTGCCTTCGCTGCGGTACGCTATGCCGTGGCCGCCACCGGTGCAATTCTGGTGCCCGTTAATTTCATGCTCAACATCCGGGAGACCCGCTATATTCTCGAACATTCCGGTGCCCGCCTGTTGTTCGTCGGCGAGACGGAACGCGACAAAGCCATCGCCGCAGCCAGACAGTGCCCGCAGGTACAGCAGTTGGTATGGCTGCCGGGGCAAGACACGGGGAATATGCCTGATGGCATTATCCCCTTCGACCAGCTGTGTAGCAGCGACCACTACACTGACAACGCGGTTATCGAGACCAATGCGCCCGCGCAGATTATCTACACCAGCGGTACAGAGTCTGCCCCCAAAGGCGCCGTGTTGAGCCATGCCGCCATTTTATGGCAATACAGCAGCTGCCTTATCGATGCGGAAATTGCCGGAGACGACACGATATTACACGCCCTGCCCCTGTTCCACTGTGCCCAGCTGGACTGTTTTCTGGGCCCCGCTCTCAAGATTGGCAGCCGCAACGTCATCACCGACGATCCCAGCCCCGAGAACCTTTTAAGCTTGCTGGCCGGAGAACAGGTCACATCGTTTTTCGCTCCACCCACGGTCTGGATATCGCTGCTTCGCAGCGAACTCTTTGAGCAATCGGATCTGAGCCACTTGCGCAAGGGCTACTACGGCGCATCGATCATGCCCGTGGAAGTCATGAAGGAAATACATGCCCGCCTGCCCGACATCCGCCTGTGGAACCTTTACGGACAAACCGAGATGGCGCCCATGGCAACCATCCTCAAGCCCGCCGACCAGTTACGCAAAGCGGGCTCCGCTGGTCGTCCCGCACTGTATGTAGAAACTCGTATAGTGGATGACGCCGGCACCGAAGTGGCAACCGGGGAGATTGGTGAAGTGGTACACCGCTCGCCGCAATTGCTTACCGAATACTTCCGGGACCCCGAACGTACCGCAGCCGCATTCGAGGGCGGCTGGTTTCACAGTGGTGACCTGGGTGTTATGGATAGCGAGGGCTATCTGGCGATAGTCGATCGCAAGAAAGACATGATCAAGACCGGCGGTGAAAACGTGTCCAGCAGGGAAGTCGAAGAGGTGATCTACCAGTTGCCGGAGGTCTCTGAGGTGGCGGTAATCGGCCTGTCACACCCGCGCTGGATGGAAGCCGTTGCCGCAGTGATTGTGCCACGGACCGGCTGTACCGTAGACCCGGAGACTGTTATTCATCACTGCACTCAGTGCCTGGCCGGCTTTAAGGTGCCCAAGGCCGTACTGGCGGCAGACATGTTACCGCGCAACCCTTCCGGCAAGATCCTGAAACGCAATTTGCGCGAAGCTTTTGCCGACACCTTCATCACAGGGCCGGATCACGAATCACGGGATAACAACTACTGAAAGATACCGTCATACTCCTGGTGCCGGTCACTGTATTACTATCAGTTCGGTGAGCCAGGAAAAAGTACCTTCCCAACCTGCTCCAGCCAGGCAAGTGCCGCCTCGTCGCGCTGCATCACGGTGTCAACCGGGGCAGCGTTTTTGAGCCAGTCCACACTCTCGCGGATTTGCCGCAAACCCTCGCGCAATATACTACAGACTTCACGGTGAGCCAGTGTATCCCGGTCACTGGAAGCAGCGAGTTCTTCCACCAGGGTTTGATCGACCCCGGCTTTGATCATCGCATGATTAATCGCACTTACATCTCGGTCAATCAGTCGCCAGACAGGGGCGGACACCGTATCAGACACCGTATGCCAGCCGTCCAGTGCCTCGCTCAGCGACTTCAGCATGTCGGGGATTTCAGAGGTATCAAAAGGATAATCATTACCCAGGTAATCCAGGTCAAGATGTTTCCAGAAAGCCCGGGTTATCGTGCGATCAAACTGATGCGCATAAGTCTTGATGACATTGGCCAGGTGTGCGGGGCCCGCAGAGCGGACGATACCCAGGCTCATTTCAACAAACGATAGAATACGGCCACAGCGGCTGATCTCGCTTCCCAACAGCCCATGGGGGTAGCCACTACCGTCCATACGCTCGTGATGCTCACCAATGGCCTGTGCAACTGATGAATCATAGTCGGGCAAGTTACTGATTATCGAGGAACCGATAAGCGGGTGAGACTGTAATTGCCGGCGCAGCGCGGGATCGAGTTTCTCTCGGGGATCAAGAATACGGTGGTCGGTGTGTAGCTGGCCGATATCATGAAGTAGCGCAGCAATAGCAAGATTACGCAACTCGCCCTCACCAAGCTCTATTTCCTGGCCGAGGAAGACACATGCCATCACACACCACAGACTGTGGTCCATAAGCTGGGGAGACTGCGAGGCAAGGACCGTAAGCTTGTTACGAATGGCGGTAGGCAGGATCATGCGCCCAAAACATGCAAGCACGAACTCCTCACCGCGATACCGTATCAGTAGCTCTTTCAGCGCCGGCATTTCCTCCAACAGTTCATTCGCACGCTCTATAAGCGTCGTTTTGTCGACGGCGGCCTCAATCAGGCAACTCTGCTCAATAGGTTTGAGCAGCTTGTGGCGCAGCAACTTATCAAGCAACAGACTGTTGACTCGATAGCCGCTGGCAACCACCTTTACGGCTGACCTGGAGTAAATATCTTCTGTTGCCGTAACAGCCCTGGAGTCCCCAAGGGCTGTTACATGCTTCAGGTAGTCTGGACTATCAACATACGTCTCTACAGACGCCTCGGGCCGATTCATTATTTTCGCTTCTTTCTCTGGAAGGTGATCTCACAAACGTGGTTCCATGGTTTACCAAACCGGGGTTGGCCGGCGACTATGCCAGCGCACCTTACGTTATCCATGTCCCTGGCGGAAGCCGGCAACAATATCCTACTGCAGCACCGCCAGCCCCAATGTACGACCGAAAAATGGCACAAGATCACCCTGAACTGTGAATGAACCCGCATATTTCTGTACTTTTCTCAAAAAAACACATCACAGGCGGTGCTTCCAGCGCTAAGCTGTGGTTTGGAAGGCAACCAGCGCTCGAGGCGTGGAGTCGAGATGCTTGAGACACTTAAAATATCAACCAATGACCTGCGTGTGGGCATGTTTGTCAGTGCACTGGATCGCTCATGGCTGGAAACGCCCTTCATCATCCAGGGTTTCCGTATCGAGAGCAGGACCCAAATTGACAAGCTGCGAGAATACTGCAATTACGTGTTCGTGGACACGGTGCAAAGCAGGCAACCGGCCGAAAGTTTCAAAGTTAACGCCGGCGGCAAGCAAAAGCGGATGCCCCTGGAGCATATTTTTTACGACCGTAACCTTGAGCAATATGGCGATAAAAGCAATTTTGTCGACGAAAAACCCCGCGCGGAAGCTGCGCTGGAAGCACTGGTGGGCGACGTCTGCGATATCTTTGAGCAGGTGGGAAACGGCGGTAAAATCGATGTCATTCAGCTGAAGAAATCGGTCGAGCCACTGATCGGCAGCATCAGTCGCAATCCCGATGCCTGCCTGTGGATATCGCGCCTGAAACAACACGACGAATATAGCTATCAGCATGCGCTCAGCTCTGCAATCTGGGCTGTGTCCCTGGGTCGTGAACTGGGCTTCTCCCGCCAGGATCTGCGCTCCCTGGCGATGGGTGGCATGCTCATGGACGTGGGCAAATTACAGATCGATTCAGGCCTTTTAAAAGCCGAGCGACAGCTGACCAACAGCGAATCGGCCCAGATGCAGGACCATGTAAACCACGGCCTGACCATTCTTCAGGACAGCGGCATTATCAACCACGACGTCACCAGCATGGTGGCCTATCATCACGAGAGGTATGACGGTAGCGGCTATCCATTTGGCATGAAGGGCGATGAGATCCCGCCGGTTGCGCGAATCGCAGCCATCGTTGATACCTATGGCGCGATCACCAGTAACCGGGGCTACGCCGCGGCAATCTCGCCATCCAATGCGATTCGTGTACTTTATGAAGCGCGTAACACTGATTTTCAGGCGGAACTGGTAGAGGCATTTATCCGTGCCATCGGGGTATACCCCGCTGGAACGCTGGTAGAGCTGTCGTCCGGTGAAGTGGCTGTGGTAATCGCAGAATACAGAACCCGCCGACTGCGTCCCAAGGTCCTGGTGCTGCTGGACAAGAACAAGCAGCAACTGCCAAAAGCGACTCTGCTCGATCTCCAGGACGTGTGCCTGGCCGGCAAACAGGAGGCGATCAATATCGCACGAAGCCTCGAGCCTGGCGCCTATGGTATTGATTTGGCCTGCCTCGAACTCGAAAACGCCCGTATTAGCGCATGACGGCGTCCATACGATATGCCAACCCGGCTCATTAACAGCCACAGGAAGCAAATCCTTTGCGCGGTTGCCCATTGCCGTAGGCAGGGTAAATAACGTACCTTTGCTACCCGAGAGCATCAGGTCATGGCATGGATAGAACAAGACAGGAAGGTTTCGGGTTTCTCAGGGCTTTTAGCGTTGGGTATCTGCCCTGTCCGCTGATTTTCCGGGCCTCCAGAGACTCAAGCCCCCGGAATTTCATCAGATCTGCGCGCCGCTTGCCTCCGGAACAGCCCTCTGCGACTGAATTCCATCAATGGAGCCTCGCAGCATGAGCGTCGCTCGTCGCATCGTTCTGGTATTTTTCCTGGTCGCGCTGGTTGGCAGCACGCTAGCGCTCAGTGGTCTGGCGATTCGCGAATACCGCGACCAGCGGATATCACTACTGGACAGCGTGGTAGCAGACATTGAAGGCCATACCCAGCTGGCGGCTGACATTCATCTGCGCGACCGCCCGCAGGTAGACGCCGCACTCACTCGCTTTCTCGGGCTATCACCTGCCCTCAGTTTTATCCGCGTGCATAGCGCAGACGGCGGCTTGCTCGCCCAGCGTGAGCGCCATGCAGGCACCGCAGACGAAGCGCCGACCTTTGCCACCGTGCGCGGTGCGGATACGTCCGCCGTCGACACCAACTTCAGTTCCCATTCCACCGGTACCGCTCCCGCCACCAGCGCACTCCTGGCAACCCTGACAGGGGGCGAGCGAATCCTCAACCTATCAGTGCCTGTGTTCTCGATGATCAACCCCACCGGGAAGAACCTGGTCCGGGAGGATTTCGGGCGTGCGCTGGTACGGCCTGCAAGCAGTCGCTATATCGTTGGCTATGTCCACGCGGGAATCAGCAATAGCCAACTCCTGCTGCAAGTGCTGCTTGTACTTGCCACCATGGCCGGGATCGCGCTGGCACTGATAGTTATATCAACTTTCTTCATCAACCTGTACACACAGCGACTCACCGCCCCACTGTCGGCACTTGCGCGAATGGCGGATGAGGTCGCCGCCGGTAACCTGAAGAAATCCATCACCATTGACGGCTCTGGCGAAGTGAAGGAGATAGCCGGCGTACTCAATGCAATCATTGGAGGGCTGAACACGTATAAAACACGGATAGGCGTAGACCATCAGTTGCTCAGCATGAAAGTCGAGGAACGCACCGCCCAATTGTCGCAACGCAATCAAGAGCTTGACCTTGCGGTAACACAGGTAACCGAGACCAAGGACCGATTGCGAAAAATGGCTTACTTTGACAGCCTTACGTCGCTGCCCAACCGGCGCCTGTTCACCGAACAACTCGATTTACTGTTGCGTCTCGCCAAACGCAACAAACAGATTCTGGCGTTGATGTTCCTGGACCTTGATAACTTTAAACGAATCAATGATTCGCTTGGACACAGCGCGGGCGACGCACTGCTCAAGGAAGTCGCACATCGCCTGGCCAGCTGCGTGCGAGAAAGCGATGTGGTCGCTCATTACGCGGACCCGGAATCGCGAATTGACGTGTCCCGGCTAGGGGGCGATGAATTCACCGTGGTGCTGAACCAGATAGAGAATGTTGATGCTGTCACCATAGTCGCGCAACGTTTGCTGACATCATTGTTGAAGCCGATGGAAATTGACGGCCATGAACTGGTCGTTACGCCCAGCATCGGCATTGCGGTAGCGCCAAACGATGCCACTGATATGGAAGGCCTGCTAAAGGCCGCGGATACGGCCATGTACCACGCCAAGGCGGCCGGCAAAAATACCTTCCTGTTCTACAACAGTGATATGGACAGTACCGGGGTGGATCGCCTGCAGCTGGAAACCGACCTGCGCAGGGCGCTTGAGCGGAACGAATTACTGTTCCACTACCAACCCCAGGTGGATACCCGTACCGGAACCATAATAGGTATAGAGGCGTTGCTACGCTGGCAGCATCCGGAAAAGGGCATGATCCCGCCCTTTAAATTTATTCCGGTCGCGGAGGAACTGGGCCTGATCAGTGAACTGGGCACATGGGGCCTGCGTGAAGCCTGTCGACAGATGGTGGAATTTCGCAAGGAGGGACTGTCACTGGACAAAGTGGCTGTCAACGTATCCGCGCTGCAGTTCACTACGCAGTTTTGTGCAACGGTAAAGAACATTCTCGAAGAGACCGGGTTGCCCGCTTCGGCTCTTGAGCTCGAGTTGACCGAGAGCATAATGATGGAAGACAGCCACTCCACGGTAAGAGCACTGCAGGAACTCAAGGCAATGGGGCTGCGCCTGTCGATCGACGATTTTGGCACCGGTTACTCGTCGCTGAGCTATCTCAGCCGCTTTCCACTGGATGAACTCAAAATCGACCGCAGTTTTGTGATCGACTTCGACAAGAGCGATAACGATGCCAGCCTGGTGGTTGCGATTATTGCCATGGGGCGCTCCATGAAGCTGGAGCTGGTGGCAGAAGGCGTTGAAACGCATGAGCAGTTTCACTTCCTGACGGAACACGGAGCCGAGGTAATACAGGGCTACCTGTTCAGCAAGCCGGTGACTGCCGATGAGTTACGTCCGCTGCTGGTTCCGGGATACTTCCTTGAGCAGATTCACGCGATCCGCGCCGACACTTACGCAACATCGGCCGGCTCCCTGGCAAGCTGAAAACGGTAGCAAAGCGGTATATTCACCCACACCGCTATTTGTACAGTGCGCGGAAGCCTGTATACTATGCCCCCATTTCCCGCATCACCCCCCAAGGTACCCCATGACCGCCGAGTCTCCTGACGCGACCAGTTTCGCGGATCTTAACCTGCCTGATTTCCTTCTTCGCGCACTTGCGGAAGTCGGTTACGAAACCCCTTCAGCCATCCAGGCACGCACAATACCGCCCCTACTGGCAGGCAGGGACCTGGTAGGACAGGCGCAAACCGGCACCGGTAAAACTGCCGCCTTTGCCCTGCCTTTGCTCGCCAAACTGAATCCGGCCACCAGGCTACCGCAGGTCATGGTGCTGACACCTACCAGGGAGCTCGCCATCCAGGTGGCGGAAGCATTCCAGAAATATGCCAGCCACCTGCCCGGATTCCACGTGGTTCCCATCTACGGCGGCTCCGACTACCGGGGCCAGCTGCGCCAGATTGAACGGGGTGTACATGTCATTGTGGGAACCCCCGGGCGCGTGATGGACCATATGCGACGCGGATCACTGGATCTGTCAAAGCTGCAGACACTGGTTCTGGATGAAGCCGACGAAATGCTGCGTATGGGCTTCATCGACGACGTTGACTGGATTCTGGAGAAAACCCCCAAAACACGCCAGACAGCCCTCTTTTCAGCGACCATGCCACAGGCAATACGCCGCATCGCCCAGCAACATCTGACCGATCCCCAGGAAGTGATGATCCAGGTCAAATCCATGGCCAATGAGTCCATTATCCAGCGCGTGTGGATGATGGCCGGCCTGCACAAGCTGGACGCCCTGACCCGTATTCTGGAAATGGAAGACTTTGATGCCGTCATCATTTTTGTCCGCACCCGCATCGCCACCGCAGAACTGGCGGAAAAGCTTGCGGCGCGAGGCTACTCTGCCGCACCGCTGAACGGTGACATTCCCCAACAACAGCGCGAAAAAACCGTTGACCGGCTCAAAAAGGGGCAACTGGATATCCTGGTCGCCACCGATGTCGCGGCGCGCGGTCTCGACGTAGAGCGCATCAGCCATGTAATCAACTACGACATTCCGCACGATATCGAGTCGTATGTGCACCGTATTGGCCGTACCGGTCGTGCCGGGCGCACTGGCCAGGCCATACTGTTTGCCGCCAATCGCGAACGCAGGTTGTTGCGGGCTATCGAAAAGGCCACCGGTAATGTCATAAAACCGATGGAACTGCCCACTCCCCAGGAAGTAAGCAACCGTCGCAGCGACCGCTTCAAGCAACAGATCACCTCGACTCTGGATACCCGCGACCTGGACAATGGTCGGCGCCTTGTCACCGAGTACCAGCAGGAATATGGCGTTCCCATTGTAGATATCGCCGCTGCCCTGGTAATTCTGGCTCAGAGCGACACTCGCAGCCCAGCTGTTGCCGGCAGCCCGACTGAGCGCAGCCCGACTGCCTCCACAAAAACTGCAAAAACCCAGTCAGCACCCGCGAAACGCGAGCGCGAAGAAAAACCACGTCGCGAGCGCCCGGCAAGCGAAGCCTCCGGCGCCAGGCCTGGCCCATCCACCCAGCGTGATACCGAACCCGGCAAGGGTATGGAGCGTTACCGGATTGAGGTGGGACACCAGCATGGCGTCAAGCCCGGCAATATCGTCGGTGCCATTGCCAATGAGGCTGACATCGATAGCGAGCACATTGGCCGCATCATCATTCATGATGACTACAGCACCGTGGATCTGCCGGAGGGCATGCCCGCCGAGATCTTCAGCCACCTGCGCTCGGTCTGGGTGAGCGGCCAGCGCCTCAATATCGCGCGGTTTGACGGCAAGCAACTGCCGGGAACCCTGTTCCCCAAGCCCGCCGGGGCACAAAAGAAGCCCGGCAAGCCAAAACCCAAAAAGCCGAAGCCACAAAATCCGGAGTAAACAGCCAGCAGCCTGGGCCCCTGGCTAGGTCGTAAGCACTTGAAAGAGCATGCGACCCAGCCCCGCAAGACTGACCGCGAGCAAGCCGACGCCCAGGATCCGGAAGAAGAACCCGGTATCCGCACGCAGGGTGTAATCGTGAAAGCGCAGCCCCATGACGTGACCGATTGCGGCGCAGGGCAATAGCCAGATGTGGTGCTGCCACTGCAGGTCAATCCCCGTCCAGGCAAAGGCGGTCAGTTTTATCGCGACCAGGACGAACCAGAGCACAAACAGTGTGTCACGCAATTCGTGGCGAGCCACGCGACTGGCCGCTACCGGCACAATTAGCGGCGCGGCGATCAGGGAGGTGCCGCTGACATAACCGCCAAGCATCATGAAAAAGGCATCCAGGCTACGACTGTTACTTTTGAACGGTCGCTGCAGGATATAGGTCATGGCATACACAGCCACCACCACGAAAATAAAGCTGCTTATCACTGTTGCCGGTAATGTAATCACCCCCGCCACACCGATCAATTTAGGGATCAGCATGAGTGCCAGCGCATAGCGCAGGAATCGCCAGTTTACCGTTGTCTGCACTACCGTAGCAGGCTGATTCTGGCTACGGCGCGCACGAAAATGTGCCTGGGCAATGGTGAGGCCCGAGAACACGAGCAGGTGTACCGAAATAATCGGCAGGTATACCAGGGGTGCGTTGTGTACCATCAACAGGAACGGCAAGGTGAGTACCGCACCGCCAAACCCCAGTCCGGAACGCACAAAACCGCCCCACACGAACAGCAGCGCAATAACCAGATATTGCCACAGGCTCAGGTCCGTCACTGTTGAAAAGCTTCGCTATCGACTCTGCCGGCCCGCTCCCGCCAGGGTTGCAGTAGCCGTTCCATGCCGTCAAAACCCTTGTACTCGTAGATCGCCCGCGGGCAGTTATCAATTGCCGCCAACAGCTGCGTCAGCGCACCCGGCACCGCAAGCAGGTCGCCCAATGGATGCAGGTACACACGAATGGTAAAAACAATGGCACCAGTTACAGGCAAGCGTCGCAAGGACTGTCTCTCAACGCGGTAACAAAGCCCGGGCTCTCCTGTCACTGCCGGATCCTGTTCACCCGGGCGCTGGCATAGTGCGGTATCGGGTTGCAGGCTCCAGTTAAATCGCGTCACCGGGCTACCCACACGCAAGTGAGCAAAAAACCGCGTCACTTTTGGCTCCAGTTCCCTGCTAAAACCGGGAATAGCCTGATGAATAGCAGTTAACGTCTGGCCGAACTTTTCCTCCAGGCGCCAGTGACTGGGGCTACACAGGCTGGCCGCCGTGAGCACGTAGTTGTCGTCTTGCGGCTCCATGATCACCAGGTCATCTGCAATCCACAGCGAGCTCCTCCAGAGATTGGCAGAGGTGTCCAGCGGCACTATAAAGTTACCGCTAATGCACTCCAGTTGATCATGGTACTGGCGGTAGTGCTCACTGTGGTCGTTCAGTAAATGCGCCGCCAGCAGACCTGCAAGTTCGCGCTGCGCGGCCATTGAGTCGGGCAGTGCCTGATAAACGTTGTCGCCCAGACGTTCTCGCTGGCGAAGCTTATGTAAATGATATTCACCGGAGGCGACATCCGGCTCTATCCAACGTGCGCCGGAGAGCGGCGCCAGCCCCATAGTCAACACATCGGGATGGCGCATATGAGGCAGGTAACGCAAAGGCAACCGTAGATGAGGATGTGTCAGGGGGTTTTCAGTGGCCATCGGTTCAGCTCATTGTTCGATGGCCAGAACCATGTTCACCTGCACGCGATAGGTGTTTTCACCGCCCGCCACCGGCACTGCCGTATCGGCAACCGACCTCATCATCTCGGCCCGCGCCATGGGCATGGGACGCGGCTGCAATGACTGCTCGGAAATCTCCAGAATCTTCCCCAGTTTCACTCCGGCCGCTGCCGTCAGGGTTTCGGCCCGGTTTATTGCATCGGTCACCGCCTCGGTACGCGCCTGCGCAAGTGCTGCGGTTGGGTCGTCATTACCGAACTGGATATTGCCGCCCTCATTCACTCCCAGCGCCACGGACCGGTCGAGAATGGCACCCACCCTGTCGATATTCCGTACCCGCACGGACAGGGTGTTACTCACCCTGTAACCTACGATTTGCGGCGGTTCCTGTTCCCCGGAAGGTTTGCGGGGAGAGTGGTGATAACGCGGCTGGATGGAGAATTGGGCGGTTTGCAGATCCCGCTCGGCAATACCCTCCTCGCGCATGGCCCGCAATACTTCCTGCATGGCTGTCGAGTTGGCGGACAGCGCCTCGCTCGCGGTATCCGCCTCCCGAGTCACCGTCAATTCGAGTAACGCCAGATCCGGCGCCAGGCTCGCGGTACCCTCCCCCATCACCCGGACCTGCGGATACGGTGTATTTACGTCAGTGGCCTGAGCCATCGCGGCACCCGTGCACAGCGCCAGTAAGAACAGCAAGCCCGCCTGTGGCCATAGTTTTGTCAGAACGTGTATCAGCTTCATAACGTGTGCTCCCTTATGGGTCTTGTAGCGATTGTAGTGGTTGCTGTCATCCTGGTTGTGCAAACTGCACACGGATCAGCGCACCACCGAGTTCACTGCTGTCTATGCTCAAACGACCTTGGTAACTGGCCGCAATATCTGCCGCCACTGACAGCCCCAACCCATGTCCCCCACCGCGACTGTCGGCGCGGAAACCGCGCTCCAGGATAGCGGCCCGCAATGCCGGCGCAACCCCCGGGCCATTATCTTCAATGGTGATAGTAAGGTCGCCGGCGCCTTCGGCTCTGATTCGAACATGATTGCCACCATACTTGCAGGCATTGTCCATCAGGTTGCCCATAATCTCCAACAGGTCACGCTCGTCACCGCGGAAGTGGCAGCCCGATTCAACCTGTAGCTCAATAACGGGGGCCTGCAGGGAGTAGACCTTGGCCAGGCTATCGCGTAAACGTTGCGCTACCGGAGCCACTGGCACCCGCTGCAGCAAACGGTGACTGCCACTGGCAGTGCGCTGTAATTGCCAGGCTACAATCTGTTCCATGCGATCGGTCTGTTCACCAACCAGCGCGGGGTAATCGGCCTGATCGGGGTTGGCGCTGCGTATTACCGCCAGGGGCGTTTTAAGGCTATGGGCGAGGTCGGCCATGGTGTTACGTACCCGCTCCCGACGTTGCTCCTCACCCTTGAGCAAGGTATTGAGATTCCCGGTAAGGTCCCGGACCTCGCGGGGATAAACCCGCTCCAGAGAAGTGGACGCACCGGATTCAATGCGACCGATATCGGCAGCCAGTTCGCGCAACGGGCGCAAACCCCAGACCAGAATGGCCACCTGGCAACCCAACAGCAACAGTCCGGAGCCCCCAAGCCACAACAACAGGCGACGTCGATATTGCGACACCTCGGCCTCGATGGGCGCTGTGGTTTCAAGCACAGTAAAACGCAGCGGCACTTCGGCACCGCGGTCGGTTTGCCATAGTACCTGTAAAGACGCCCGCTGCAGATCCTGAAAGCGGGATATATCCTGGCCGCCGGATGCCAGTGGTGGAATCCCCGCCAGTACTGCTGCGGGATCAAGCTGCAGGGCTGAGGGCGATACCCACTGCGGCGCACCTGTAGCATCGGTCACAAACGCGTAGATGCCCGAATTGACCTGCGCGAGCCGGCCTTCAATGAGCCTCTGTGGCAACTCCAGTGCATCTTCAAATTCGGCCTGTGCCAACAATGCACGCAACTGTAATTGCAGGCGCTCTGCCTGCGCGGCTTCAATACTCAGACGATGGCTGCGCTCCAGATAGGCCCCGGTTGTCCCCAGGAATAAGGGCAATAACAGGGCGCTGGCCAGCAGCAGCCGCGCGGCGAGGGAGTTTAGCCGGGGTCTCATCCGCCTACCGGCTGCAACACAAAACGATAGCCGGCACCGCGTACTGTCACAATCGGCTGCAGGTTCCCCTCCGGATCCAGTTTGCGGCGCAGGCGTCCGACAAAGACCTCAAGTACATTGCTGTCGCGGTCGTGATCCTGATCATAAAGGTGCTCGGTAAGCTCGCTCTTGGAGACAATCATGCCCGCCCGGTGGGCGAGATAGGCCAATGTATTGTATTCATAACTGGTTAATTCCACAGGGACGCCGTGGCGGCTCACGCTTCGGGCACTAAAGTCGATACCGATAACACCATAATCAATCTGCGCTGTACTGCGACCGGATACTCGCCGCACCAGGGCATCTACCCGGGCCGCGACTTCCTCCAGATAGAAAGGCTTGGTGACATAGTCATCGGCACCGGCTTCCAGGCCCCGGACCTTGTCCTGCCAGTCTGCTCGCGCCGTGAGAATCAGCACCGGAAAGTCACAGCCGCTTTCTCGCCAGGCCGTTATGAGCGCAATTCCGGAGATATCCGGCAAACCGAGATCGACCACTGCCAGGTCACACGGATATTGCTCAACAAGGTAACGGGCGTCGGCACCGGTACCCGCTTCCGCCACGACCCAACCCTGATCCTGGAAGTGCTGCACCAGCTGTTTGCGCAGCTGCATATCGTCCTCAACAACCAGCATGCGCATGGCTTAATCCCTGACCGTCACAGTGATGACCCGACCCGATTCCAGCAACAGGCGAACCCGCCAGGCGGCTCCTTGCGGCGTCACACTCAGCACTTCACCACCGTATCGAGCCTGGGCACGGGCCGCGGCCTCTGCTGCGGACAAACGAGGCTGTTGTTGCGTGGAAGAGTCCCGCTGTGCCCATACCTCCATAGCTCCAGGGCCCGCGATACTGCCGGCGAGCAATAACAGCGTAACAACCCGGGTGGCCAGAGACAGAGTCCGCATGATGCTCCTTTGCTATTGGTTCGTTGCTACTAATCGGGCAGAAAACAGATGCGCATATTAGCGATGATACCGCTATCACTGGTCGCTCCGCGACAGTTGGGTAACACAGGATACAGCGCTATTACTGAACGGGCGCTGAATCAGGGCAGACAGAGAGCATGATTCTGTTCAGCGTGCGTTCAGGCAATGCACCGTAACCTGTAATTGATCGACCGTCATTCAAATGCAGGAGCGTTGTAATGTTTAAATCACTGATAACTGCACTTTTTGCCCTGGTACTGGCTACAGGCGCCGGCACCGCCCTGGCCGATAATAAGCACTGGCGTGTCAAGCACGACAAACACGCCGGCAAACATTACCAGCAGTCACGCCACAAGGGCTTCCAGTCGGGTTCACACTATCGTGACAGGCTACATAGGGAAAATCGCCGTCACCGTCAGCGCGACAACCCCGCTGCCTACCTGGGGGCAATACTGATAGGGTCGGCAATCTCCCACAGCCTCTTCCACGAGCACAACGGCGCCGCCTGCTATGATCGACACGACCGGCGGGACCGCCGAGACCGCTGGGGTAGACATGACCGGCATGACCGATATGACCGGCATGACCGGCATGACCGATATGACCGATATGACCGATATGACCGGTATAATCGTTAGGGGTGGCCGGCAGTGCTCGTGCTAGTCCTGGGCGAGCAAGGGCGCTACACTCGGAAAACTGACAGGAGAGACACTATGCGCCCTACCCAATGGCTGCTCGTACCAGCCCTCGCCGTTTTCTGCACAGCGCCCATCCATGCCGCCGACAGGCCCGACCTTGAAGCGGCATTGCACGCCATAGAACCCAAGGTCATAGACTGGCGTCGTGACCTGCACGCCAACCCGGAATTATCCAACCGCGAATTCCGTACAGCCGACAAGGTCGCTGCCCACTTGCGCAGCCTCGAATTTGATGAAGTGATTACCGGTGTTGCCCACACCGGCGTTGTAGGCACCCTCAAAGGCGGCAAACCGGGTCCGGTTATTGCCCTGCGCGCCGACATGGATGCGCTGCCGGTACTGGAGCAGACCGGGCTTCCCTTTGCCTCGAAGGCCCGTGGCGAATACCTGGGTAAGGACGTGCCGGTAATGCATGCCTGTGGACACGACACCCACGTTGCCATGTTGATGGGAGCGGCAGAAGTACTGGCACAAAACCGGGAGCACCTGGCGGGCACGGTAAAATTTATTTTTCAGCCCGCTGAAGAGGGCCCACCCGGGGATGAGGAAGGCGGCGCCTCGATGATGATCAAGGAAGGCGTCCTGGCCGGACCGGATGCACCCGAGGCCATCATCGGCCTGCATGTCTGGCCCGATGACAGCGGTTCCCTGGTGTACCGCAGCGGCAGCTTCATGGCGGCCTCGGACAGTCTGGATATTACCGTCACCGGTCGCCAGACCCACGGTTCCTCACCCTGGCTGGGAGTGGACCCGATTTATGTCGCCGGCCAGATTCTGAGCGCGCTCCAGGGTATTCCGGGGCGCCATGTAGACATTACCCGCGGCCCTGCGGTTATCACCATCGGCAGCATCCAGGGCGGTATACGGGGCAACATTATCCCTGAGGAAGTCAAGATGGCGGGTACTATCCGCACCTTTGACATGGGTGAACGGGACCGTCTGCACGAACGCCTGCGCGCTACCGTAACCGGCATTGCCGAAGCCAATGGCGCCAGCGCCTCGGTTACCCTGGGTGGCGGTACACCGGTAACCGGTAATGACCCGCAACTGCTGCGGGAAATGATGCCCACCCTGGTGCGAGCTGCCGGCGAGGGACGCGTCGTTGAGGGAAACCTGATTACCGGCGCTGAGGATTTCTCTTACTATCAGCAGGAAATACCCGGCCTGTTCCTCATGCTGGGTGTCGGCGATCCGGACGTACCCCGGGCGCAGCGCCCCTCCAATCACTCACCGCTGTTTGATGCGGACGAGGATGCATTGATCGTGGGGGTGCGCACACTGGTGGGCTTCGCCCTGGACTACCCGGCTCGCGCCCGGTAAGCCCGGGCGAGCTCATGCCCGTACCAGTCAGCTGTTTATTTGCGGGATCAGGGCGGCAAACCGGTCGATCAGTGGCATGATTTTCTCCGGCTGATCCCACATATCCACCGCCACCCCTATCACCACGCGCTCGACGCCCATATCGCGGTAGTGGCGCAGGGTATCCAGGTCCGGCGTGACCAGGGTCTGCAGTGTTATCGGCACCTGCTGCGGGTCGCGGCCATTGCCGGCAACCTGTTGCCGGAATGCGGTAATGGCTTCGCCGACATCCCCCATCGCCACATCCACCGGCATCCAGCCGTCTGCCCATTGCGCCGCGTGTTTCACACCCAGCGGTCCCATCGCCCCGAAGATAACCGGCGGACCGCCCAGCTGAGCGGGCTTGGGATTACACCAGACCGGGTCGAAATCAATATAGTCACCGTGAAAACCGGCTTCATCGTCCCGCCATAGCGCGCGGGTAGCGGCCACCGTCTCGCGCATCACGCCGTAACGCTTGTGCCAGGGTTGCTGCGTGGTATTGGCAAACTCCTCTTCATTCCAGCCAACACCGGTACCGATCATCAACCGACCGCCGCTCAGTCTATCCAGGCTGGCGATGGTTTTCGCCTGGGAAAACAGCTCACGTTCCATCAACAGGGCAATGCCGGTGCCCAGTTTCAGGGTGGAAGTAACCGATGCAGCCGCCATCAGGGTGATATAGGGATCGCCCATTAACTTGTAGGCTTCGGGCAATTCATCGCCCCCGGGATAGGGCGTCTTGCGCGACACCGGAATGTGGCTGTGCTCCCCGGTCCAGAGTGACTCGAAGCCGCGTTCTTCCAGTGATCGCGCCAGATCACGGGGATCCGGATCAAACGGCGTGTTCATGAAGCTGAAACCGATATGCATGATAATTAACCTCTATTTTTATTCATCGAAACCGAACACCCGGGGTGCGCCAATATGCCACATCCCGGGCGGGCTTCGCATCTCTATAATGCGGCCGGTATTCACAACCACCGAGCGGGCATTATGGATTGCAGAATCGTTATACTGGCGTCACTCACTCTCGCGGCAACTTCGCTTGCGACCGCCTCATCCGGTCCGGAAATCGACCACAGCCTGGCTATTGAACTGGTGGAAGTCACCGCCAAATCACTGTCACGCGATGAACTGTCCAGCGAAGCGCCCGTTACCCGCCCAACTCACGACGCCGGAGAATTACTGCGCTCGGTGACCGGCATGACTGCCCTGCGCAGGGGCGGGCGCGGTTTTGACCCGATTATCCGCGGCCAAAGCCAGGCAAACCTCAATATTATCGCCAACGGCGCCTTTAGCTATGGTGCCTGCCCCGGGCGGATGGATCCACCCAGCACTTATATCGGTGTCGACAGTTTTGATTCAGTGTCCGTCATCAAGGGTCACCGGTCAGTTATCTACGGCGCGGGTGGCAGTGGCGGCACCCTGCTGTTCGAGCACCGCCGGCCGGAGCTGTCCGCGGCGGGTTTTACCGGCTCCATAACCAGCGGTTACACCGGCAATTCGGATCTGAAGAACCTGGGAGCAGACCTGGCAGCCGGCAATGACCGTGGTTACCTGCGCCTGTTTGGCGCTCGTAAGCGCTCAGGGAACTATCGGGACGGTAATGGTAACCCGGTCGCCTCGGCTTTTGATTCCGAGACTATCGGCCTGGTTGCCGCTATTGATATCAATCCCCGCTCGACGCTCGAAATCAATCACGAACGCGCCTCGGAAGAGGATATCTGGTATGCCGGCAATGGCATGGACGCCGTTTACGCGGACTCCGCCAGCACAACCGTCAAGTGGCGGCAGCGACAACTTGGACCGGTCGACGAACTGGAGGTCACGCTCTACCGCAGCGATGTGGATCATCTGATGGACAATTACACAGTGCGCAACCGCAATACCGTGGCCGATGGCATGGCCGCACCTTCCACATCCGATACCTGGGGCGGCCGTGTCCTGGCGATCCTGCTCAGGGATGACCATGAATGGCGCTTCGGGCTGGACCACCGCGCCAATGACCGCGGCGCCAACCTGTATATGGACCGGGGCACGGATGGTAGCTACGACATGCTGGTTGCGCGGATATGGCCGGATGTACGCCAGCGCCAGACGGGCTTATTTGCCGAACTTGACCGCCGTATAAATGCGCGGGACACACTGCGCCTTGGCCTGCGCCTGGATACCTTTGAATCGCGCGCCGCCGATGCCACCATCAGCACAGGTATGATGGGTAGCGCGACACCCGCCACCCTGTACCGGGAGTTTTATGGCAGCGCCGCCGGCGACCAGGACGACATGGGAGTCAGCGCTGTGGTGGGCTGGGACCGGACTTTTGCCAACAACATGCTATTCAGTGTGAACCTCAGCCGTTCAGTACGTACTCCCGATGCCAGCGAGCAATGGATTGCGCGCCGTGCCGGTGGCGCATTCTGGGTGGGAGACCCCGAACTGGCAGCGGAAATCCATCACCAGCTGGACCTCACTTTGATGCGCAGCCAGGGAGCGCTGGACTGGACTGCAACGGTATTTGTTGACGAAGTGGCCGACTATATCGAACGTTACCAGGACGGCAATGCCGATTTGTATCGCAACAGTGGTGCGACCCTCTATGGCACTGAACTGGACGGCTCACTGCACATCACCGACGCCCTGGAAGCCCGCCTGGGCCTGTCCTGGACCCGCGGGACAGGCGATAACGGCGATCTTGCACAAATTGCCCCGCTGGAAGCCCGTCTGAACCTGGATTACCGACAGGGCACCTGGGGGATCGGGGCTGAATGGGTGGGTTCGGCGCGACAGACTCACTTCAACCCGGCAATTGACGTGGATGAACCGACTGCCGGTTTCGGTGTCCTTCACCTTTACGGCCACTGGAACGTCAATACCGACCTGATCGTGGAAGCCGGGGTCGAAAACCTGTTCGATCGCAATTATGCCTATCATGTCAACGCCGGCAACGCGGATCCGTTCTATCCCGACGCCGTCCGGGTTAACGAGCCCGGGCGCCAGAGCTGGGTCAAGCTGCGCTACCAGTTTTAGAAGCTCCCGTTTGCTTTAACAGTGTGCCATCAGTTGCCTGCTGTTGGCCTGCCTGCAGCCCCGGGGATCTCCATCCCGCCACTGGCGAAGAAAGACCAGATCAGCTCGATAGCATCGAATTCGTTGCTGGTTGTTCCCAGCAATCGCGGCTGTCGATGGGTAGGGTGAGGTATGGTATGGCCACCGTTCTCCACGGTTACCAGCACTACCGGCGCACGCCCGGGTGCCCGCCAGTGAGTGCTGGTGACAGACGTCACGGCATCCGCTTCTCGCTGCAGCCAGTCGTGCAATTCGCCGTCATCGCCATGGCCCGCCAATGACGCCCAGTAGCGTGCGGTGTCCACGCTGGAACGCACCGCACCGCGGCTGGCGTTGCCCAGCACTGTGACCAGGCCGCCCTCGTAGGGATTAACGGAATCGGCTGTGCCATTGATAATCAGTGTCGGCATGGCGACGCCTGTGCTTTCACAACCCAGGTTCTCCGTTACCGGCAGGCTTGCTGCAATCGGCGCGATACCGGCAATAAGCTCCGGCGCCTCCAGCGCAAGCCGATATGCCATATGGCCACCGTTGGAGAGACCGGTGACATAAACCCGATTGCGATCGATGGTGTGGTCCGCTGCCAGCATATCCAGCATGGCTGCCAGAAATCCCACATCATCGACATTGTATTTGTTGGCGGCATAATCTGCGCTGGCGCGACAATCGTTCCAGTGCCTGTCGATGCCATTCGGGTAGACCGCGATAAAACCATCGCGCTCGGCGAGGACATTAAACCCGTAATGAGTGGCCTCCATCATTTGCTCGGCAGATCCAAGCGACCCGTGTAATACAATGACCACTGGTGCAGGTGCAGACAGCGTGGCGGGTACCCAGGCCAGCCAGCGCCTGGGAAGTTTGTCGTGCACCAGCTGCCCGGGCTGAAGGCTCCCCGCCAGTTCGGGCTTTTCTACACTGTCAGACGAGAGATACCACCAACCCACCAGGGACATCAGCCACAACAAGATGGCAAACCCCAGCATGGCCCTAAAAAGAAAACGTCGCACAGACTCAGCCTCTCAAAAATGAAATGATTTGTTCCCGCGAATCAAGTGTACCGCAGTCAATCCGATTTGCGACCACGGCAAACCCGGGGCACTTTCGCATTCAGTAGCCTGTTACAGGATTACCGTCCGCTGGCCATTAATCTGCACACGTTGCTCACAATGCAGTCGTACCGCCTGGGACAGTGCCGTGGCCTCGGTGTCATGCCCCAGGTGCACCATCTGCTCAACTGATACCTGGTGATCGATAGCACGCACTTCCTGGGCGATAATGGGCCCCTCATCCAGATCCGCTGTCACGTAGTGAGCCGTCGCACCGATCACTTTCACCCCACGGTCGTAGGCCTGGTGGTAAGGCCTGGCCCCCTTGAAGCCCGGTAAAAATGAGTGGTGAATATTGATGGCCCGTCCCGCCAGCTGCCGGCACAGGTCATCGGAGAGAATTTGCATATAGCGGGCCAGCACCAACAGTTCAACCTGGTGTGCCTGCATCACCGCCAGAATCCCCGCTTCCTGTTGCGGCTTGGTTTCCGCGTTTACGGGCAAGTAGTGAAAGGGCAAGCCATACCACTCCACCAGGCCGCGGCAATCAGTGTGGTTACTGACCACCCCCACTATCCGGGCGGGCAGCGCGCCGGACTTCCATTTATTTAACAGCACGTTAAGACAGTGGTCGTAGCGGGATACTGCGACCAGCACCCGCGGCAGCTCATCCGTCGGGCGTAACTGGTAATGCATGCCCAGCGCCTCGGCCACAGCCGTGAAACGCCGCTGAAACTCCATAAAGTCCACTGTCATGGCGCGGTCATCGAACACGCAACGCAGGTGAAATGTATTACTGACAGGGTCACTGTAGTTGGAAATTTCGGTGATAAACGCACCCACTTCGAGAAACAGTTGCGAATACTGCGCTACCACCCCGAGCTGGTCCGGACACTGAAAAGAGAGCACATATGCGCGTACCGGACGTGCGCCGGGGAGATTCGTATCGGTGGGTGTCATGCAATTACCTGTCAATAACGTCGAAAGAGGCAAGCAGCCCCTGGATTCTAACCTGCCATGGTATTTTAAAGTGCTCGAATGCTCCACACCGTAATGCGCAAACCGCGCCGGAAAAATTGATCTCCAGCAAGCAGCCCTGAGCCCGTTCCGCTACGCTTGCCAAAGGGCATGGCAGAAGGAAAGCATTGATGACAGCAGATACCGCAATCAAGTGGTTCGACGAGCTGGGTCTGGAAAATATTGAAGCCGTCGGCGGCAAGAATGCCAGCCTGGGTGAAATGTACCAGCAACTGGAGCAACAGGGTGTCGCCGTACCCTACGGTTTCGCTACCACCGCCCAGGCCTTTCGCGACTATCTGGCCGACAACGAGATTCTGGAGCCGATGCGAAAGCAGCTGGCGAAGCTGGACGCTCGCAAGCAATCGCTGGCCAAGACCGGCGATAACATCCGCACACTCATCCGGGAGGGCGAATTTTCTCCGAGCCAACGCGACCAGATCGTACGTTCCTACCAGCAACTGTGTGACCACGCCAAAATACCGGACATGCCGGTTGCCGTGCGCAGCTCCGCCACGGCGGAAGACCTGCCCCAGGCCAGTTTTGCCGGCCAACAGGAGAGCTTCCTGAACATACGTGGTGGGGATGCCCTGCTCGAAGCCTGCCGCGAATGCTATGCCTCGCTCTATACCGACCGCGCCATCGCCTATCGCGAGGAAAATCACTTCCCCCACGAGCAGGTCGCGCTGTCGGTTGGCGTCCAGCAAATGGTCGAAGCCAGTGCTGCGGGCGTCATGTTTACCCTGGATACCGAGAGCGGCTTTCCCGATGTGGTGTTGATCAATGCGGCCTGGGGCCTGGGTGAAACAGTGGTCAAGGGCTCGGTGAACCCCGATCGTTATATGGCCTATAAACCATTCCTGGATAACCCTGATCTCGCCCCTGTCATAGAAAGTACCATTGGCACCAAGCTCTATAAAATGCGTTACACGGGGCCCGACGACCATAAAAAGAAATCCTCCCGCGGGGCCGCAACAATCACCGTAGATACTACTGCCGAAGAACAGCGTCGGCGGGTGCTAAGCGACGCCGAAGTATTACAGTTGTCGCGCTGGGCACTGGCCATAGAGCGCCACTACCAGCGGCCCATGGATATCGAATGGGCCCGGGACGGTGACGGCCAGCTCTTTATCCTGCAGGCTCGCCCCGAAACCATCGAATCCCAAAAGGATCGAGACGTAATGGTCAGCTACAAGCTGAACGAGAGCGGCAAGATATTGGCGGAAGGGGCCAGTGTGGGCAGCGCCATTGCCAGCGGACCCGTATGCATAGTCCACGAACCCGGTGACGTGGAGCATTTTCCGGAAAATGCCATCCTGGTTACCGAGCGCACGGACCCGGACTGGGTACCGATCATGCGCCGGGCTGCCGGCATCGTCACCAATAGTGGCGGCACCACCAGCCACGCCGCCATAGTCAGCCGGGAACTCAAAAAGCCCGCGGTCGTGGGCTGCGGCAATGCCCTGGATGTCCTGCACAAGGACATGGAAATCACCATCTCCGGCGCAGAGGGCGCTACCGGCAGGATCTATGAGGGCCTGCTGGATTTTGAAAAGGAAACCATAAGCCTGGCGGACCTGCCTGACACACGCACCGAACTGATGATCAATGCCGCACTGCCCGACGGCGCTCTACAGTGGTGGCAACTGCCGGTTGCAGGTATCGGCCTGACCCGCATCGAATTTATTATTTCCAGCCAGATCCGGGTGCACCCCATGGCGCTAATCAACCCGGAGAAGGTCACCGACAAGGATGTCGCCAAAAAGATAAGCGAGCTCACCGCAGAGTTTGAACAGCCCACCGATTATTTTGTCCAGACCCTGGCCCGCTCAGTGGCAAAAATCGCCGCCTCACAGTACCCGCGGCCGGTTATCGTGCGGATGTCGGATTTCAAGTCCAACGAGTATCGAGGGCTACTTGGCGGAAAGTATTTTGAGCATCAAGAAGAAAACCCAATGCTGGGTTTTCGCGGCGCCTCGCGCTACTACCATCCTCTCTATCGCGAGGGTTTCCAGCTGGAATGCCAGGCCATCCGCCAGGCACGAGAGGCAATGGGTTTTGACAATATCATTGTGATGATCCCATTCTGCCGTACGCCCGGAGAAGCGGATAAAGTACTTGAAACAATGGCCGAGGCCGGACTGATCCGCGGTGAACGCGGGCTGCAGATCTACGTCATGTGTGAAATACCCTCCAATATCATTCTCGCCGATGAGTTCGCCCGGCGTTTCGATGGGTTCTCCATCGGCAGCAACGACCTGACCCAACTGATATTGGGTATTGACCGGGATTCGTCCCTGTTAAAAGAACTGTTCGATGCCCGCGATGAAGCGGTGAAACGCGCGATTGCAGAGGTGATACGGGTTGCACATAAGTACAAACGCAAGGTCGGCATCTGCGGCCAGGCACCCTCGGATCATCCCGAATTCAGCGAGTTCCTGGTAGGCTGTGGTATTGACTCCATCTCACTGAACCCGGATTCAGTAGCAAAAGCGTGGGACTATGTAGCCGCTGCGGAGAAAAGTCCCGGCTGAAAAGACGCTCTGCGAGATCCCTTGTCCCCCGAGTAACACATCAGCTGCTTTGCGCTCAGGCTACCTTCCTGTATGGCCAGCTCCGCAAGCTTGCCTTTATTTAAATAGCTGGATATTTGAACTTTATTTAAATAGGATGTCAGGCTGAATTATCCCAATAGTAGAAAGGCAGCTATCACCATGGAATTAAGCGAAGAAGACCAGTTATTCGTTGACGTCACCCGCAAATGGGCCGATAAGGAATGCCCCAAGGACTGGTGTCGGGAACTTGAGACCCGGGAACACCAGTTTCCCCATGAGCTCTGGGACAAGCTGGTCGCTTTCGGCGCACACGGTATCGGTGTGCCGGAAGAGTACGGCGGCCAGGGCGGCAGCATCGTCAACCAGGCGTTGTTCGCACGCGAGTTTTCGCGCACGGCCGCGGGCCTGAGCTGGGTGTGGGGAGTAACCTCGTTCTCGGGAACCAAGGCCATAAACTGCTGCGGCTCAGAGGCCCAGAAGCAGAAGTTCCTACCCCCTATCGCCAGTGGCGAACTGAAAACCGCAATGAGCTTTACCGAAGCCGGCGGTGGCACTGACCTCCTTGGCGGCATGAAAACAAAAGCCGAAAAGGTCGACGGCGGCTGGCTGCTGAATGGTGAGAAAATCTGGAGTACCGGGGCCGACGTTGCAGATTACCTGCTGGTCATGGCTCGCACCGATACCACTGTCACCAAGCGCAGTGATGGTATTTCCATCTTCTTCGTACCCCGCCACAGCGAGGGTATCAGCATCACACCCATGGCCAAACTGGGCATGCGCGCCATGAGCTCCTGCACCGTGGTAATGGACAAGGTCTTTGTCAGTGACGAGTTACTACTGGGGGAGCCAAACCGCGGCTGGTACCAGTCAACCAAAACCCTGAACAATGAGCGCCTGGTGAATGCAGCCACCTGCCTGGGCATGCTCGATGGCGTACTTGAAGATGCCGTGGATTACATGCAGAGCCGCCACGCCTTTGGCCAGCCCATTGGCCAGTTCCAGATCCTGCAGCATTACCTGGCGGATATGGCAATGTGGCAAAAACAGGGCGAATTACTGGTATTACATACCGCGAAACTACAGGCTGAAGACAAGCCCAGCGCTATAGAGTCCAGTATGGCCAAGGTATTCTGCTCCGAACACGCCAGCAAGGCGGCGGATCTTGGCATCCAGATTCTCGGCGGCATGGGTTATTCGGCAGAGACCGACATGCAGCGCTATTGGCGGGATTCGCGGCTTCTGCGCATAGGCCCGATCAGTAACGAAATGGCCAAGAACATGATTGCTGAAAGCTATGGCATGCCGCGATCTTTCTAATAACCGGACCTGCACCAGGGCACTGAATGAGCACATTTAACAAAGCTGTTGTGAAGCAATTTCTCGAGGCCGCGCAGGCCGGCGACACGGCCACCACAAAACAACTATTGCATCCCGATGTTCGGGTGATTGAGGCGGATTCGCTACCGTTCGGTGGCATTGTGACCGGTTTTGATGGCTTCAGTCGTCTCGTACGGCAAGTATTCACCACTTTTGCGGAAACTGCGGTAACCGTTCAGGAGTATCTCGCCGATGGCGACAGCGTAGTGGTACTGGCCACCATGACCGGCAAAAGCAAGGCTTCTGGAGAATCATTCCGCATGCCCATAGCCGAAATCTGGCGCCTGCGGGAAGGGCGAATCGTGGAGATCCAGCCGTTCTATCACGACACCCAGAAAATCAATGCCATGGCCAAAGCCCCCTGAAGGAGATTTCATGGCCGTAACGCCTGTCAACGCGACGACCCTGGGAGATTTTTTGTTGCGCAGCGCGCAGCATTGGCCGGATAACACCGCCCTGGTCTTTGCCGATACCCGGCTAAGCTACGGCGAGCTCTACCAGGCAGCATTTGACAAGGCGCGCCTGCTGCAGGGGCTGGATGTCGGCGTGAATGACCATGTTGGCATTTTGATGTCCAATTGTCCGGAGGCTGTCGAGTGGTTATTTGCCACGGCACTCTCGGGGGCCGTGGCGGTGATGATCAATGCCCGTTATAAAGCCCATGAACTGGCCTACGTGTTGGGCAACGCTGATATTACTACCCTTATAGCTGGAACCGGCGACAACCAGCCCGCAGACTATATTGGCCTGCTCTGCGAAATATACCCGCAATTGCAGGCCGGCGGCGCAGCACCGTCACTGCCGGAAGCGCCCCTGTTGACTGCCATCATAACCACGGGGACCGAAACGCCGCCCGATAATGGCCTGTTCGTCGCCGAGACAGAACTCATGGCATCCGGGACCCGGGTCAGCATCTCAGCGGCGAATGCGCGGAGGGCATCGCTGCCGCTGGATCAGTCCTGCCTGATGATGTACACCTCGGGCACGACCGCCAACCCCAAGGGATGCCCCCTCAGCCATGAGATGGTTACCCGAAAGGCCTTCACCATAGCCGACCGCCTCCTGTTCCAGGAAGAGGACCGGCAATGGAATCCCCTGCCCCTTTTCCATCTGGCTTCGATCATGCCGATGCTGGCATCATTTTCAGTGGGAAGCTGCTACCTCACTGATACGCACTTTGAAGCGGGCGCCGCCTGGGAGCAAATTCTGGGTGAGCGAGCGTCGGTACTGTATCCGGCCTTTCCCACCATCATGTCCGATCTGGTCACCCACCCTCTGTTTGCCCAACTCGATCCCGCACAGATCAGGCTCATCAACAATGTTGCTCCACCGGAACGTTTGCTGGCCAATATGAAACTGTTGCCCAAAACCCTGCATGTCAGTGCCTACGGCCTCACTGAGGGCACCGGGCTGTCCTGCTACAGTAACCCGGAAGACGATGATGCCACCCGGGCGCAGGTAATAGGAACGCCTCTCCCTGGTACCCTGGTAAGAATCGTCGATCCATCGACAGGTTGCGAACTACCTGCAGCGGCAGCCGGTGAATTGCAGATCAGCGGGTACAGCGTCTTTCGCGGCTATTACAAGGCGCCAAAGGCTACCAGAGAGGCATTCACTGCCGATGGCTGGTTTCGTACGGGTGACATCTGCTCACTTGATGAGCATGGTAGGATAAGCTATCGAGGGCGCCTGAAGGATACTTTCAAGGTAGGTGGAGAGAATGTGTCGGCACTCGAAATTGAATCCTTCCTGTCAACCCACCCGGCTGTGAAATTTGTCCAGGCCGTGGGTGTACCGGACCCCAGGCTGGAGGAAGTGGTCGCTGTGTTCGTAGAGCTGAACCCCGGTGCCGCCTGCAATGACCAGCAGATCATGGATTTCTGCAAGGGCCGGATTTCCTCTTTCAAGGTTCCCCGTTACGTGGAATTTGTTACTGAGTGGCCTATGTCCGCTACCAAAGTCCAGAAATTCAGCCTGCGAGACAAGCTGATCACCCGCCTGAACCTGTAACACACCAGCCCGACTCACAGGGAATTCCCCGAAAGCGGTATAGCCGGTAACAGGGCCACCACGTACCATATAAGGCACCTCCCGCTTTTACTCAAGGTACCCTATGGTTATCAACCGCTGGCTCAATTCAGTCGCCGCCGCCGGCAAACACCTAATGCGACGTTCTCCGCAGGAAAAGGAGGGTATCGCGGCGCTGTGCAAACAACTCTATTCGAACAAGGGCGAGGCCCTGGGTATTGCGCTGGCAGATGAAGTCGCACGCGCCTACAGTACTCTCGACCCGGAGCAAAAAACCGCATTTTTCCATACCCTTGCAGATGACTATAATCCTGACCCGGAGCTTATCCATCAGTGTGCGGAAGCTTATCGGGACAGCCACAGCCTCAGTGCCTACCGTTCACTCGCCAGGGCCATAGAATCCCCCAGGCAGACATTGTTCCGTCGTATCAACATGGCCCCTTCCGGCACTCGCACTGTGGTCTCCATGCGCGAGGACCTGCTCCAGATCATGACCGACGACGACGCCCTGAGCGCAGTGGATGACGACCTCCAACACCTGCTGAGCTCCTGGTTCAACCCCGGTTTTCTCAAGCTCAAGACCATGGACTGGCACTCCCCCGCGATCATTCTCGAGAAACTTATCGAATACGAAGCCGTACATGAAATGCAGGGCTGGGATGACCTGCGCCGGCGCCTGGATGCAACCGACCGGCGCTGCTTCGGCTTTTTTCATCCCGCCTTGCCCGAGGAGCCACTGATTTTCGTTGAGGTGGCCTTGGTACCTGCCGTATCCCGCTCAGTTCAGGCCATTCTCGCGCCTCACGATGGCGAGGTTGACCAGCAGAGCCTCAACACAGCCATCTTCTATTCCATCAGCAATTGCCAGAATGGCCTTCGCGGTATCAGCTTCGGGAATTTTCTGATCAAGCAGGTGGTAATGCAACTGAAGCAGGAACTACCACAATTACAACACTTCGCTACGCTGTCGCCTGTCCCGGGGTTCATGAAATGGTTGAACACCATACGATTTGATGAATCTCAAAAAGTTATATCAGAGGACGAACGCAGTAAGCTGATTGCACTGGATACCCCCGGGTGGCACCTGCACAGCAGTGACGAAGCATTGAAAGTCCTCCTGATGCGCCTGTGCGCACACTACCTGTTACTCGAAAAACGCGAAAAAGCCCCACTGGACCCGGTTGCCAGCTTCCATTTGGGGAATGGCGCCAGCATTGCCGGGCTCAACTGGCTGGGTGACACCTCGAGTAAAGGTCTTGAGCAGTCGGCGGGGATACTCGTCAACTACCAGTATGATCTCGATGAAGTAGAGCAACACCATGAGCAGTTTTTCAACCCTGGTGAAATAGCGTGTACGCCGGCAATACGCAGGCTGCTGACAGCCCAGCCCTGATGGGGAAATATCCGACAATCACAACATCAGGCGTTTATTGTCATTTTCAACTACATTTACTTGAAAGGAAGCAGGCCCCCGACGCCGTTGACTCAAGCACCATTATTTACGGGTAAAAGGGGCCCGGATAAAGGTTCCATTTATGGCAAGAAATGAGATGGCGTTATTCAGCCTGCACAGCGGCAAGGATTTTGCGGCGCTGGTTGCCGCTCATCTGGCAATTGACGTGGGCTTGCATGAAGAGCGGAACTTCCCGGATGGAGAACACAAAATTCGCCCATTGCAGAGCGTGCGCGACCGGGACGTATATGTTGTACAGTCTCTTTTCACCGACCACGAATACAGCCTTAACGACAAACTGGTAAGGCTGTTATGCCTGATTGGTGTACTGCGGGAAAACGGGGCGGACCGTATTACCGCCGTTATCCCCTATCTGTGCTATTCACGCAAGGAACGCAAAACCCAGGCCCGCGACCCGGTGACGAGCCGTTACATCGCACAGCTCTTTGAGGCCATGAAGCTTGACCGCATAGTTACGCTGGAAGCCCACAATACGGCAGGTTTTGACAATGCCTTTCGCTGCAATAGTGAGCACCTGAGTGCCCGCAGTACTTTTATTGAACATATCTTGCCGGATTTGCAGGACAAGATGATTACCGTTGCCTCGCCCGATGTCGGCGGTATAAAGCGCGCAGAACAGTTCCGGGAAGCCCTGGAACGGCGTATTGGCGTGCCGATGGGCACTGCATTCATGGAGAAGTTTCGCAGCGAAGGGGCGGTCAGTGGTTCGAACGTTGTGGGGGAAGTGCAGGATCGTACAGTATTAATCGTGGATGACATGATTACCAGTGGTCGCACCCTGAAACGCGCCGCAGAGGCGTTTAAGGACTCTGGCGCAACAGAGATAATTGGCATTGCCACCCACGGGAATTTCAGCGCAGCGGTAGATGGCGTTGTCAGCGAGCCATCCCTTGCATCATCGGCCTTGGCGAGGATCCTGGTAACCAACAGTATCCCACCGCGTTTGTTGCCCGAGGCCCTGTACCGTAATACGGTCGAGATGGTGGATGTATCGCCATTGATCGGCGAAGCCATTCATCGGCTTCATCACGGCGGCCTGGTAAGCAAACTTGAACACTGAGTATAAGCAGCCATTCTTTCAAAGGTCATAACAGGCAGTAAACGCTTCTGCCATATCCAGATAGCAGCCGGCTTTCTCCAGCCACCGCGCATTGTTTTCTTCGGGGCCGTCATCAAGATGGGCAGCGCATAATCTGGCTCTGACGCAAGCCCTGTACGCCTTATAAAACGCCAGCAATAGTGCCGCTGGTTTATCACCGCTATGTTGCCCATACGTCTCAAAGAGGATTTCCCCTGCCCAAGTGTCGCCCAACTGTTGGCACTCCATGGCGAGAAAGGCGAGTTCATCCACCCGGTCCTGTATACGCAGGTTGCGACTGAATTCAAGGCAATCGATTATTACCGGCGGTTCGGTCAGGCAAACATGCTCGGGACGCAGGTCCCCATGGGCCTCAACAATCATTCCCCGCCGTGCCCGTTCACTGAACAGGCGGGCTTCAGACCCAAGCACCGTTAACTGCCTGCCAACGATACGCTCTACTTGCTGTTGGGCAACGGGATATGCCGCCAGGGCGCGATGGTTATTGCGGACATTGTCTTCCAGCCGCTGTCGATACTGCTCAGCTGATAGCTCAATCGGGGTAGACTGCTGATAGAAATCAGTCAGTAGAATCGCTGCCCGGGCAACGGCTGAGTAATTAACATCACACGCTGCCAGCTGGGAATCGAGCATCGCGTCATCGGGTAGACGGTGCATGACCACCAGCCAGTCAACGGCCACGCCACTGCCCAGGCTTAATTGCTGACCCGCCTTTATCCCGAGCCGTTCAACCCCTATATAGGTGTCGCCGCCCAGTCGGCGATTCAACCGGAGCTCCTCACCACAGTTATGATACCGGGCGTCCAGACTACGCAGATCAACCAGGTCTCTCTGCAACGGTTTCTTCAACTTGTACACGCGCTCAGTGGTTAGAAACACCCATGACATATGGGTTTCCATTGCCGTTACAGGGCCGTCATAATCCACATAGGCAGCGGCACTGGCCAGAAAAGCCACCTTGTCATCAAGTGTTGGCAAGCTCCTGGTGCTCGCCATTTGCCGGCTTGCCACGTGGATCAACCCGGCTCGCCACCGGTGACCAGGGCAAGGCCCCTGCTATCGAAAGCAGGGTAAGCGTCCCTGTCGAAAGCCGTGCCCTTACTGACTTTGATAACGCCTTCCGGCAACATAAGAATGCACTCCCTCCGCTATTGCGACTGTATCCTAACTATAGTCGCTCTCAGCTATTCGAGACGGAGACATCGATGAATCCATTGGCCAGGCGGTAGAGGCTTTGGGCTGACAAGTGACTCTACAAAATCAAAGCCTGAGACTCGCTTCGATGCCCCAGGTGCGGGGTTCACTGACAAATGCGGAGAAATTATTAAAATCAATGCCGCCCTTTATCGAGCGGTCATCAAAGACGTTACGGCTGAATATGGCGAGTTCATAGGCTGCATCCGCAGGCGAAAACGCAGCTCGCAAGCCTACAAGCGTCTCATCATCACCACGAAACTCAACGCTGTCATAGAGAAAGAAATTTACCCGGCTGCGATGGGAGACATCCCCGGATAACGACATGGTACCCCTGTTTTCGGGCAGCTTGAATTCGTATTGGAGACTGATATTGGCGATATGTTCAGGCGCCTGGGGAAGCGAGTTACCATCAATACGGGCGTTGCCGGTAACCGGGTTAATGGGATCCAGAACCGTACAGGCCACCGCACAGACAGCAACTTCCAGATCGGGATCGTCGATCCGGGTGTGGTTAAAACTGTATCCTGCCTGTACCGAGAGCCCCTCAAACAGCTGCAACGACATATCAAGCTCAATACCATAGCCTTCTACTGACTCCGCATTAAGCAACTGGTTGAAATTACCGGCACCGCCAACAGCGGTCAGCTGTTGATCCTCGGTCTGGAAATAAAACGTGGTTGCATTCAATCGCGCCCTTCCCTCCATGAACTCGGAACGCAGGCCAAACTCAACCGAATCAATAGTCTCGGTATCTGCAACAGTTACGACGTCGCCAAATACAATACGGCCCTGGACGTTGGGCGCCCGGAAGCTGCGCGCATAGCGACCGTAAATACTGAGCTGCTCAGTAAGGATGTAGCGCGTACTGATATCGCCCGAGACGACAGTATCGTCGAGATCGCGGCGCACAGGGCCCAACGCAGGCGCGCCAAAGGGCCCAATCAGGCGAGATGCGACCAGCTTTTTGTCTTCACCTGAAAGCCGTAATCCTGCATTGACCTCAAGTGACGGGGTAACCACCCACTGGGTAGAGGCAAAGATTGCCCAGGCACGTGTTTCCTGGTCCTGTACCGCAAGCCCGTTGAGTTCGCCGCCCGCCAGGGTATCGAAACTCAGGTTTTCGATCTCCAGATTTTCGTAAAACAGGAACATGCCCACAGTGGCGCTTACGGCTGCCGACACAGCAACCGCCAACCGGAGTTCCTGGGTGATCTGGTCGTGGCCGGTAATATTGTCCGCCGTCTCCGCTGAAAACGGTATTGAACCCGGCCCTGACGGGGGCGCAAAGTCCGCACCGAAGCCACCATCAACATCGCCCCGGGCATCAGCGCTGACCGTTTCATAGGCAGTGATGGACGTTAGTGCGCCCACGGGCAGCCGCCAGTCAATCTTAAGGCTGGCACCGAAGTTGTCTACCTCAAGGACCTGGGTGGCGTCCTGTGCCGTTTCAGTGAGCCTGAAGTCGTTAACCAGCCGATCATCTCCAGGTTCAATGATATTGGCCCTGAATAATCTGGAGCCACCGTCCAGTTGACGGCCATGCATGTTCAGTAGTGCGGAAAAATTATCGACCGGTTGAAACAGGATCTGCACACGGGCCGCGAATTCCTCGAAACCCTCAAAGCCGTCTTCCCCGCCGGAGAAGGTGTTGTCGACGAAATCATCGCGTTGTTGGTAGAGACCCGACAGCCTCATGCTGATGCCATCGTTGCTTAAAGGGACATTCACCGCGCCTTCAACATCGACTGTGTTGAAACGACCAAAAGCGCCTCGCAGATACCCTTCGCTGGTTGTGGATGGTTTTACCGACTCAAACCTGATCACCCCGGCAGGGGTGTTACGCCCGTATAAGGTTCCCTGCGGGCCTCTCACAACCTCTACCCGATCGGTATCAAATACCGGAAATCCCTTCAGTATGGAGTTTTCCAGCACCACATCGTCATAGACCAGGGAAACCGGCTGGCTGGCGTTCAGGTCGAAGTCAGTATTTCCCAGTCCACGAATATAAAAGCGGGGAAATGTACGCCCGGACGAGGACTCCGCATAGACACTGGGTGAACGCGCTGCAAGGAACAGCACATCCTGGGCAGAGGCCCTGATCATATCCAGCTCATCCCCTTTAAGAACATCGACGGATAACGCCACTTCCTGCAGCGATTGCTCCTGCTTTTGCGCGGTAACAATAATTTCTTCAAGGGATGAACTCTGTAACTCCGCCACGGCGCTATGCGGCTGTAGCACCATAGGTAAGATACCCAGAGCGCAGATCCTGATGCCAATTCTCCAATTTTTCTTATCATGGCACACCAGTCCACCCGCGAATCCTTGTTCAGTCACCCAACTTCTCCTTTAACTGATACTTCTAGCGATTCGGAAACCACTGTTGTGCATCAGAGATGCCTGTGGCTTGAGATTGTTACATTGTAAATAAGTTTTTCTGGAAATAGACCGAACTCCCGGCGTCTGCCGGTCAGGCGTTGTGGGGGCGGCGCCGCTTCTAGACAAAATCATGACAACTCCCTCAGGATAAATTGCGTTGTTCCAGCAGCTTGAACTTATCGTGCGTATCAGTGTATTCTCTGACGTCAAAAATCGGCAGGCAAGATGTTAATACATCCATTGGCTTCCTCTGTTTGATCAAACATTCGTAACGGTTTAATGGCAGCTATGACTCACACCAAGTCGATTCTTCCTTCGTATGATTTTTCGCTCACACTGAATGAAAGCTATCGCAAGAAAATTTTTCCGTTCTTCGCAGAACATCGCATTGCTGCCAACCCGATAAACTACGCACTACTGTATGACTACGTAGCCGAACAAAATCCCGAATTGAACAAGGCTATTGATTCACTATTAGCTGAATCAAAAACTCTGGAGAGTAAAAAAAGCGAAGAACTTTACGCCTCTTTTATCTGTAACGCCTCTCTGGAATCGTTTGAGGACATCAACCAGAAAATACACCGCGTACTAACCCGCGCCTCCAATGCTATTGATGAGACGTTCAATAAAGCTGAACAAACCGGCGAGAGTTTTGAGCAGAAATCTGCGTTACTGGAAAACACATCAGAAGTCGCCAATCACCAGGCGATATTTCAGGACATCATCAGAGAGACGCGTGCACTTGCAGTGACCACGCAAGCAATGCAGTCGGAGTTGACGAAAGCGAATACTGAAATGGAGCAGCTTCGCGCTGAACTGGTCACGGTCAGAAAAGTGGCTACTACCGACGGCCTGACCGGCTTGCTCAACCGTCATGCGTTCGATGAAATCATGAGTGACATTGTCCGGGGTAACGAGAAGCCGCCCGTCTGCCTGGCAATGCTGGATATTGACCATTTCAAGCAGGTCAATGATACCTGGGGGCATACCATTGGCGATAATGTCATCAGGTATGTTGCTGCCCTGATAAAGAAGCACGTCTCTGAATATCATCATGTTGCGCGCTACGGTGGTGAGGAAATGATAATCGTTATGCCCGGGACGAGTAAGAATGCCGCCCTGGCAATTGCGGAAAATATTCGATCTGACATGGAAAAAAGCCGCCTGAAGCGAAAGTCAGATGACCATCTGCTGGGAAAGATCACAATCTCGATTGGTATTGCGGAGTTACAACAGAACGACACCGCAGAAAATTTTGTTAATCGCGCAGATGAGGCTCTATATAAAGCCAAGGACTCAGGACGCAATAAAGTCGTAGGCTAAATATAGTGGGGAAATGCAGCCCACACAGAGGCGGGCTTTACTGAGATTTGGTCGGGAAGGTTTTGAATTTTTAGCCCCAATAAATAGGTCTTATAAATCAACATCCTATAACCCGGCCGACCCATCGAACTGGCGCTCAGTGGCCAGGATTGGTCCAGTCCTGGTGACATCCTGGCGACCGCTATCCTCTCTGTCTTAGCCGTTCGGCTTCAATGACTACGTGCAATATGCGTAGCATGATGCTACCTGAATGCAAAACCGCTGAAGCCTGCCACCTGAACACCTGTTAGCCAGCCACAAGCGCCTGCCAATGGTGATGAGTAAAATGCCGTTTGTGAAACCAGGGTATTATTTGCGGTTGATCTCAGGCACTGCTCGCCAATCGGTATCCTACGCCCTGCACGGTAATGACGAAGCGCGGCCGGGTAGGCTCATCTCCCAGTTTGTTACGAAGCTGCCTGACCAGGACTCGCAGATAGTGCGTCTCTTCCTGTTGTCCGGGCCCCCAGACAGCGCGCAGTATCTGCTGGTGTGTCATCACCTGGCCACTGTTGCTAATCAGTAAATGCAGCAGGTCATATTCTTTGCGGGTGAGGTGTACGGGAACGCCTTCCACGCTGACCTTCCGCTGCGCGAGATCCACCGTCAGGGGCCCTGACTGGAATAGCGCAGGTGGAGTAGCACGGCCCTCGCTGTTGCGCAGCACCACCCGGATGCGCGCCATGAGTTCGCTGATGCCAAAGGGCTTGGTCACATAGTCATTGGCGCCCGCATCCAGTGCCTGTACCTTCTCGGTCTCTGAGGCCCTCACGGATAGGACAATAACGGGAACTGTGGACCACTCCCGCACGCGTCTCAAAAATTGCTGGCCATCCATGTCAGGGAGCCCCAGGTCAAGGATAACCAGGCAGGGAGGGGACGCCGCTATCAGCTCCAGTCCCTCGCCACCCAGACGTGTCTCGTGGACGGTGTAGCCTTCGGCCTCCAGGCTGATACGTACGAACTTGCGGATCTGGGCTTCGTCTTCGACCACGAGGACGTCGCCTTTCAGAGTGTTCATGATCATGCTGTCGTTGTCTCGCGGGAGGGAGCGACCGGTAGCGTAACGGAGAAGCAAGTACCGATTCCATCATGTCCACTTCGGGCCGTGACGCTGCCACCATGTGCTGCAATCATGCCGCGACAAATGGCCAGGCCAAGCCCGGTTCCCTGCAACTGGCTGCGATCACCCTGTTTTGCGGTATAAAACATGTCGAATATTTTCTCACGTTCCTCTTCTGGAATCCCCGGCCCCTGATCGCAAATGTCAAGTTGCAGTGTCTCGGGACCGGGGGTCACCACGATAGTGATACAGCCGCCTTCGGGAGAAAACCGGGCCGCATTATCCAGCAGGTTCACCAGGGCCTGCTCCACCAGTGCGCCGTGTACATAAAGCAACGGCGCACCCTCGGGTACCCTGGTTTCGAGACTGATTCCATCCAGTATATTTTCCAGTCGGGACACGGCGCTGGCGATGATATCACTGACATCAACCCAGTCCCGTTTCAGGGACAATTTACCCTGGCCCAGTCGCGTCATGTCCAAAAGGTTCTGGATGTGCCGGTCCAGGCGCCTGGATTCATCCAGCACGGTCGCCAGCAGGTCCGTCCTGGCTGCCTCGCTGAATGAGTGACCGTACTCCAGAAGGCTGCTGGTGGAGCCGATGATGGAGGCCAGGGGCGTGCGCAGGTCATGTGATACCGAGGACAGCAGTGCCGCGCGCAGCTGTTCGGTTTCGGCTGCAATCTTTGTTGTTTCAAGCTCTTCCGCCAACTTGATTCTCTGCAATGCATTCTCTGCGAGCGTAGTGAGGTTCAGGGCGATATTGTGCTCGTCGGGCTCCAGCGTTCCCACAATTACGATAAAGGTATTCGCTGATTCTCCGGATTCAAGGGCCAGGCGGGTAGTGGGCGCTGAGCTAATGGGAACGGCCTCCTCCCGCTGGGTATACACTGTCACCGTTCTGCCCAGGGTTTGTTGCAACTGGTCCTGGAGCCCGAAGCGCACCTCATCGGCTCCGGAAGTGGAGGATAATGTTCTGCTGAAATCATACAGCGCAGATAGTTGCTTCAGGGCCTCCTCGCGCCTGGCCATTTCCTTGCGCATGCGCGCGGCGAGATTGCCGGTGATGGTCGCGATCACCAGAAAAAACGCCAGGGTCATGACATCGCCGTCGTCGGCGACCTCAAACGTATAAAAAGGGGGTGTAAAAAAGAAATTCAGGGTCAGGAAGGCGAGGATGCTGGCAAGCAGGGACGGTCCCAGCCTGCCGCTGGCGGCTGCAACCAGTACACCGGTTAAAAAAACCAGTGACAGGCTGGCATGGGGCATTAGTCTCGGCAAAAGAAAGGCGATTACGGTAGAGGCTGCGATAATCGCAACAGCTGCCATGTAGCCCCGCAGATTGTGTATTCCGTTCATATCAAAAGTCACTGCCCGTGTGCTTTCTGCTTTGTGCTTGTGGCTTTACTGTACGCTGGCGAAGGTGCAATCTTCGTTGGCCCCGATCATAAAGTAAAAACCGCATAAAGATCTTACACTCTTTTTATGTGACCGGTTCCGGAACAGTGTTGATAATCCCGATCATTGAAGATCGGGGCATTTTAGCATGCTGACAATGGCAACAGGCGTCGCAGGTTCGGCGTATGAGCAATGCACTGGCGCGCGATAACCCGTCTGTTCGGTATCTTGCTGGTGCTTTACAGCCTCGGCTTTGCACCGTCCATTGCGGTGGCGCTGTTTTATGGCGACGGTCAGTGGAGCATCTTCCTGATATCCATGCTGGCCTCAATAGCTGCCGGCCTGGTGCTGTGGCTGCCCAATTTTCGACAACAACAGGAGCTGTCAATCCGCGACGGCTTCCTGGTGGTGACTCTGTTCTGGGTAATTCTGGGGATTGTCGGTGCATTACCGTTCGTCCTGGGCCTGCACCTGAGCGTCGGCGACGCCGTTTTCGAATCCATTTCAGGCTTTACCACAACCGGGGCGACGGTGATTGTCGGCCTCGACAGTCTCCCGGTTTCGATACTGTATCACCGTCAGCAAATCCAGTGGCTGGGGGGGATGGGGATCATCGTGCTGGCCATCGCGATCCTGCCCCTGCTCGGCGTGGGTGGCATGCAGCTTTACCGGGCCGAGGCCTCCGGGGTCGCCAAACATGAGAAAATGACCCCCAGGATTGCCCAGACTGCGCGGATGTTGTGGCTCATTTACCTGGCGCTTACCGCGGGCTGCGCCGTCTGCTACTGGCTGGCGGGGATGACGCCCTTTGACGCTATCTGTCATGCCTATACCACCGTCGCCACCGGGGGATTCTCAACCCATGATGCCAGTATCGGCTTTTATAACAGCCCACTGATTGAGGGCATTGCCATTGTGTTCATGCTCGCCGGCGGGATCAATTTCGCCATTCACTTCCTGGCCTGGCGCCGGCTTTCGCTAAGACCCTATACAACTGACCCCGAGGCAAAGGCCTATGGCCTGATTTTCGCGGGAGCCACGGTGATTGTAGGCTTGAGTTTGTTCCTGGCGGGGGCCTATGAGGGTTTTAGCGAATCTTTCAGGCAGTCCGCGTTTCAGGTGGCATCCATTCTCACCAGTACCGGCTTCGGTACTGCAACATTTGCTGACTGGCCGCTGCACATTCCCCTGGTGCTGGTGATCGTCTCTTTCATTGGTGGCTGCGCCGGTTCCACAGCAGGTGGCATTAAAGTGTTGCGCATCATGCTACTGGCACGTCTCGGACTGCGCCAGCTGTTCCTGCTCGCGCATCCTCGCGCAGTGTCGGTAGTCAAGCTGGGCAGGCGCCCGGTCTCCGAGGACGTGTTATTTTCGATCTGGGGCTTCTACGTACTGTACATCGTCACCGCGCTCTTGTTGACAGTCGCGATGATGGCGGCCGGGCTGGATCTTGAATCCGCCTTTGGTGCCGTGGTCGCAACGATCAACCTGCTCGGCCCGGGCCTGGGCGAGGTTGCCGGCAACTTTGCCACGGTGAGTCCGACGGTGAAGTGGCTGGGTGTCGTGGGCATGCTGGTGGGGCGCCTGGAAGTATTCACCCTGCTGATTCTTTTTCTTCCCGCCTACTGGCGCCACTGACAGCGCTCGGACGGAGTCATTATGAATATCATTATTCTGGGGGCTGGCCAGGTGGGCACCACCGTCGCCGAGCATCTGGTAAACGAAGCCAATGACATCACGCTTGTGGACCAACGGTCGGAACTGCTCAAGCCGTTGCAAGACCGTCTGGATCTCAGGACGGTGGTTGGGCATGCGTCACATCCGGAAGTCCTGAGAAAAGCGGGTATTGAAGACGCTGATTTGCTGTTGGCGGTAACCAGCAGCGATGAAACCAACATGATGGCCTGCCAGATTGCCTATACCCTGTTCAATACGCCCACCCGGCTGGCGAGGGTGCGATCGGCCGATTACCAGAGCCATCCACGGCTGTTTGCGCCCGGTGCGGTGCCGGTAGACTTCCTGATCAGTCCGGAAAAGCTGGTCACCACGTTTATTCGTCACTTGATCAGGCAACCGGGAGCACTCCAGATTCTCGATTTTGCCGATGGCAAACTCCAGCTGGTGGCGGTGCGTGCGGATATTGGTGGCCCTATGGTGGGCCGGCAGCTACGTGAGCGGCTCAAGCAATTGACCCGAGCCAAACTGCGCATTGTTGCTATCTATCGCCGTGATCGTGCGATTACGCCGACTGGCGAGACGGTCATTGAAGCGAATGACGAAATATTCTTTATCGCCAAACGGAATGACATTTCGACGATTCTCAGTGCCTTCCGACCGTTTGACAAGCCCTATCGGCGCATTGTCATCGCGGGCGGCGGTAATATCGGCAAGCGCCTGGCGGAGCTTCTGGAATCCGATTACCGGGTTAAAGTGATTGAATCAAACCCGGATCGGTGCAGGTTCCTGGCCGAGTCCCTGCATCGCACGATAGTACTGCATGGTGAGGCAGGCGAGGCCACATTGCTCGAGAGCGAGGACATTGATGCCACGGATGTATTCTGTGCCCTCACCAATGATGACGAAACCAATGTGTTGTCGGCGATGCTCGCCAAGCGCCTCGGCGCGCGCAAAACCATGGCGATCATCAATCGCACAAGCTACGTGGATCTTGTCCAGGGCACCGCCCTGGATATCGCGATTTCCCCCGCCCAGGTCACCATTGGCGCGCTACTGGCGCACATTCGCCGGGGCGATGTGGTGGCCGTACACTCGCTGCGCAGGGGCGCCGCCGAGGCGATAGAAATCATAGCACATGGCGACGCGGAAACATCGCGGGTGGTCGGTCGCAGGATCAGTGACCTGAACCTGCCGCCGGGCACCATGGTCGGCGCCATTGCGCGAGCGGATAAAGTGATTTTTGCGGAGAAAGATACGGTCATTGAAGCAGAAGATCACGTCATCCTGTTCCTTGCGGATAAAGCTTCTGTTGCCCAGGTGGAGCGTTTGTTTCAGGTGGCCATTACCTTTATCTAGGCAGTAATTCCAGCATCTCATTCAAGGCGCCGACTGGATTGAATGCGGTTCAGATAGCATAGATGTCCCTCTCCTGGCTGGATCAGTGGAGCAGGGACTCGCGTGGCCGGCTAAGCTTCAGGCCGCTGCCAGGCCGCAACTAGTATCTCGCTCTCATACTGTCTTCCTTTGTGGTGGCCTTCGGCTTTGTCGAGGGCACCCTTAACTTCGTTGCCGGGCGGCTTGCCGAGCGTATCGGACGTAAGAAGGTTCTCTTGTACGGTTGGCTCTCCGCCATCCCGATTCCCGTGATGGTACTGCTGGCTCCTTCATGGGGATGGATTGTCGCGGCTACCGTATTGCTGGGGGTCAACCAGGGTCTCTGCTGGTCAATGACACAGACTGCGAAAATGGACATCACCCCGACCGATGAACGGGGGCTGACAATGGGCCTGAACGAGTTCTCCGGCTATGTGGGCGTTGCCGGCGCCGGGATCGTGACCGGTTATCTCGCGATTGGATTTGGACCGCGCATGGGATTGTTTCTGTTTGGAACGGTTGTCATCGGCTTGGCCATTGTCCTAACCCTCATTGCCATCCGCGAAACCCATGGGTGGGCGAAGGTCGAAAGCGCCCGCCATGCCAGCGGTGCGGCGACTGGCCCTAAAGCCCGTTTACCAAGGAACATATCGGATAATCCAACTACCCGGGATGTTTTCACACTCATGAGCTGGCGTGACCTTGGCTATGGCATCGGTGCGCTGGCCTTCGGCATTATCGCCAACGTTACCGGAGTGGTAACCAGCGGTTTCTGGTTTGTCGCCATTGCGATGTTTCTTTCTGGCTCCCTGGTCATGTTATGGGGCGAAGAGACCCATCCGAGTTTGAACCCTCAAGGGGAATGAGGGGAAACCTCGCCGGGTTTTCTTTTGAGGATATTTGTAACGAACTCTCCCTCTCGGCATCCAATGCCAGAGTTATCCTGCATAGAGCGAAAAGCCAACTGTTTAAAGTTGTGGATCATTATGAGGAAACCGGCGAGTGTTGAAGTGTCGAGAGGTCGCTGAGAATGCCGATTATTTGCTAGACGGCGACCTTTGCCGCCACCAGCAGCTCGCCCTGAAAATGCACCTGTTGATGTGCCGTCACTGCCGCCGTTATGCAAAGCATTCTTAACCTGAGCAAACGCACAAACTCTGTGCGATGCCAGACCGTAATTGGCACCAGCCATAGGTATTCGAGGTGTTCAAAATGAAAATTCTACTGTGGCTACTGTGCTGCCTGCTTCCCGTACCGACATCGGCGGTGCTTGGGGAAACCCTCAATGGCTTCGATTTACAGGGCAGTCTTGCCTGCCCGACAGATCAGCAAACCGCCGTCGCACTGGACGCGGACGGCCAACCCCTGCCTGCGATACGCGCCTATTGGTTCGCCTGGTATGGCTTTTATCCCTACACTGATGTCTATGAAGCGTCTCAGTAGTTGCGATAACAAAATGCAAGTTGCATTGCGCCTGGCGATCAATGGCAAGACGATGATCCGCGCCACCAGACTGGCGCTGGTGGTAGGCCCCATTCTGGTGCTTATCAACCAGGGAGATACGATTGTTGCCGGCAACTCGCCCGACTGGCTGAAAGTGGCGCTGACCTTTGCCGTGCCCTACTGCGTGTCTACCTGGACCAGTGTCGCCAAGGATCTCGAATCCGTTTTCGACCACCACAGCAAACAACAACGAGGTAACTGACCATGGAAAAACAACGCATTGCCAATGCCCTGCTGCTACTGCGCCTGGGCGTGTTTATCGTGATGATCATGTGGACACTGGACAAGTTAATCAATCCCCAGCATAGCGGTGCCGTGTTTGAAAATTTCTACGGCCTTGAAGGACTTTCAAGTACGGCTTTTATGATTATCGGCCTTCTACAGCTGGTGGTGGTACTGGCCTTTGTGTCCGGGTTTATGAAGCGCTATAGCTACGGAATTGTCCTTATACTCCACGGCATATCGACGCTGTCTTCCTGGCAGCAGTATCTGGATGCCTTCAACAATCTGCTGTTCTTCGCGGCCTGGCCAATGCTTGCGGCCTGTATCGCGCTTTATATGCTGCGGGATCTGGATACCCGCTGGACTATCGATGATCCCGGCAAATCGGCAGCATCGGAGAGATAGCGACGACTCGCTCTGAGAAGGAGGCCCAATGACACTGACCAAAAAGCAACAGGCACTGTGTGACACTCACGATTTCGATTTTTCTGATCTATCCGCCCTGTTCCTCAACTGTACCCTGAAACCCACCGGCACCCTCTCTCACACGGAACACCTACTCAGAGTGCCCTACGAGATTATGAAAACCAACGGCATCCATGTCGATATGGTGAGGCCGGTGGATCTTGATATACCGCCCGGTGTCTATCCCGATATGCGAGAGCACGGCTTCGCGTCGGACGAATGGCCGGAATTATGCGAAAAAGTAATGGCCGCCGATATCCTCATTCTGGCCACACCCATTTGGCTGGGGGAGGAAAGCTCCGTTTGTCGGCGCGTCATCGAACGCCTCTATGGAGAATCGGGAAAACTGAACGACAAGGATCAATCCATCTACTATGGCCGGGTTGGCGGCTGTATCGTCACCGGCAATGAAGACGGCATCAAGCACTGTGCAATGACAGTTTTTTATGCCTTACAACACCTCGGTTACGTCATCCCTCCCCAGGCCGACGCGGGTTGGATTGGCGAAGCCGGACCGGGGCCTTCCTATGCCGATGAAGATTCCGGTGGTCCTGAAAATGACTTCACGCAGCGCAACGCCACCTTCATGACCTGGAACCTTATGCACCTGGCACTGCTACTAAAGCAAGCGGGCGGTATCCCCGCTCACGGCAACCAACGGAGCGCCTGGCAAGCGGGCTGTCGTTTTGACTATCCCAATCCGGATTATCGGTAACGGAACGTTTCGAGGTACGGTCTAACCAATGCCCCGGGGAGGATAGTCTTTTTCCACTACATAATTCACACCCATCTTGATGAATTCCAGGTCGGGGCGACAAAACGGCGCACTGGAAACCTCGCTGACATGGAGTCCACCATCGGGGCGAATCAGAAACAGGCCGGGCTCGGCAAAGGGCTGATCGGTCTCGGCACTATCCAGCGGTGTGGAAATATAGAGTCCCAGTTCCCGGGCCCGGTCGATAGTCAGGCCATAGGCGACCTCTATATCGAGACCCAGTTCCTCAGCAAATTTTCTTGCCTTTTCCTTGGGGTCCGTGGAGACGGTGACAATATCCACCTTCATCTCCTCCAGCTCGTTTTTCATGGCATTGAGTTGCCCCAGGTACTTTTTGCAGATAGGACAATGCAAGCCACGATAGACCACAACCAGCTGCCAGCGATCATTCTGGGGCTTGCCCAGCGTCACCTCGTCGCCACTCAGGGTTTTCAGCTGGGTTTGGGGAAAAGGTTTATCAACTTGGGCGTGATTTGACATGGGCTACCTCCTTCAAGGGTTTGCAAATGACTACCCGAATCAGGTTAGTCAACGGATTGAATCGCTGCAAAGCGCAAGCATAGGCCTGCTCGGCATACAGCCAACATGAGCACAGGCGCGGCGCCACAGGTGGTTCCTGCTTCCCCTCCCTTGCGTCAGCAACCGGCCCTATAAAACAGCAATATGTTGGATGGATGCGAACAATCCATTTTTGTTACAGGCCTGTAATAAATGCCCTCACCCCGCATCTGACTTATAGTGATCCTGAAAACCACTGCACTCACCCACGGGAGTATTGTATGCACGATGGGATCAAGCAGTATTACGGCTCGACTCTGAAAGACAACAGTTTCGATATCGTGGTCTCCAACAACGAGTGGGCAACCTGATGATTACCCAGGTAACCGGTCAGGCCCTGGCGCTGCTCTCCCTGGCATTGGTCGGGTTGATTCTTGCTAAATTGACCCGCATTGACAAGACTCTTTGCTGCCTTGGCGCCGGTTTTATGGGCGGCTTGTTGGTGGCGCCCCTGGGCCTCGATACCGGCATCCGCGCCGGCAATGCTCAGGATCTGGTGTTTTACCTGTTACTGCCACCGCTGCTGTTTCAGGCCGCCTGGCATATTTCACCGGCCATGTTACGACGCTGGGTGGTGCCAATCCTTATCTTTGCCACCCTGGGCGTCGCCATCAGTGTGGCAATCTCCGCTGTGTTGATCTATGTCGGCGTAAATCACTCGGGCTTTCCCTGGATTGCGGCCTTGCTGACAGGCGCCATACTGGCCGCAACCGACCCCATTTCCGTAGTCAACCTGTTGCGTACTGAAAAAGCACCAGAAGATATCGCCACCTTGGTGGAAGGGGAAAGTTTGCTCAACGATGCCGCAGCGGCCGTATTGTTTACAGCGATACTCAGTTTGGCTGTCAGCAACAGCAATGAAATGCCCTCACTACCCGTTGTTGGCGCCCTGGCGATTCATATTATCGGCGGCATTATCACGGGTATCGCGTTTGGCCTGCTTGCCGCCATCCTGGTGCTGTTCCTCAAGTCTTCAGTGATTGCCAACCTGATCCTGGTGGTATCGGCCTTTGGCAGTTTCTATGTCGCCCAGGAATTATTGGGACTTTCTGGCATCATCACGGTGGTCGTCACCGCACTGGTGGCCCGGTCCGGGCTACGCAGTTTTGAGCAACGGCTTTTGCAGGACACCGAGGTCACCTGGGATTGGCTGGGTGACACGTTTATTGCCCTGGTTTTCACCCTGATGGGGCTGGTGGTCGTACCGGCCATGTTTATCGACCAGTGGCTGGCCATAGTGATTGCCATTGCCTCGGCGCTGGTGGGCCGCGCCGCCACCGTCTACAGTTGCGCACCGCTGTCATCCCTGTTGATGCGTCATCACAACATACCCTCCAACTGGAAACCCCTGCTGGTATGGGGTGGTCTGCGCGGCGCCATTGCCATCGCGTTGGTGCTGACCCTGCCTGTGCAGCTTCCGTACTGGTACACGGTGCAGTCCATGGTCTTCGGCGTGGTGCTGTTTAATCTGCTGGTCCAGGGCACCACGTGCCGTCCTCTGGTTAGGCGTTTGAGCGAGGTAGACTGAATGCACTCCCTGGCCAGGAAAGGCTGGCAGGTGCTGGCCACCACAGGGTTATACACTGAGTGCCTTGAACTTGGGATCACGGAAAGCACCGCCCTGGAAAACTTCGACACCGCGTGCCGATTCACCACGACACCAGGCGATTGCCAAAGCATTATCGATCTGGCCATCAACCTGGGGCTTGGCACGTTATCATCAATGGCAACTGTAAAAGGAGATTTCATGTTGGCCAAAATCCTACTCGGGACTTTTATGCTGGCTCTGACCATGACCACACAGGCTGAAAATTCCAATGCCTTCGACCATGAGCACACACTGTGGCATCAATTACTGCAAAAACATGTGTACTGGATCGATAACGGCGTGGCCAGCCAGGTGGATTACCAAAGCTTTCGCCGTGAACATGCAATTCTGGATGCCTATCTCGACAACCTCAGTAGAGTTTCAAAAGACGAATTTGCGCAGTGGCCCCAGGAACAACAACTCGCCTTTCTGATCAATGCCTACAACGCCTTCACCGTTCGCCTGATCCTGAACCACTGGCCAGTGGATTCCATTCGGGACATTGGCGGCTGGTTCAATAATCCCTGGAAGATGGATTTTTTCACCTTTCTGGGGCAACCACGGCACCTGGACTGGATCGAACACGAGGTGATCCGGGAGCCCGGCCGCTTCAACGAGCCGCGTATCCACTTCGCTGTCAACTGCGCCGCTATCGGTTGCCCGGCCCTGCGCAACGAAGCCTATGTGGGTGAGCGGCTCACTTATCAGCTGGAAGACCAGACCCGCCGCTTTCTGTCAGACGCCAACCGCAACCGCTATCGCAACGGACGGTTTGAACTGTCCTCCATTTTCAAATGGTACCGGGAGGATTTTCAGCGCGGGTGGCAGGGGATCGATTCTCTGGCCGAATTTATCGCACCTTACGCTAATACTTTAGGGGGGCCGTCGTTATCCAGAATCAAAAAAAATCAACACTTGATCGAAATTAACTTCCTCAACTATGACTGGGCGCTGAATGGCAAGCACTAACCCCCCGCCTGTCCATCATCGTCTCCCTGCTCAATGAGGCCGAGCAGTTAAACCGCCACTAATTATTTTGACGGCCATGAATAGTCCGCAAAGGCTTCATCCACTGGGGTATCAAGGGTCTACCCCACTTCCACGGACGGCTCTAAGACGGCTAAATACTCAAGATCACGCTTGGCCAATCTACGCCGCTTTCGTGGATTATGAAAATGGCATTAACTCAGCCAGGAGATCAAAGGTCTCGCCTGCAAGGACCCGATCGCATTACTGCTGGGCATCAGGAAAGTGTTCTGGTGATGGCTACAGCAGCGAGAGGTTTTGCCCAATCTGGCATCGGATCCACGGGCGGGCTAACGAAGTAATCGTCCTGTAGGGTGAACAGGCAAACCGGACTGGGTCCCAACCCCACATCTTCCGCCGAATTGTCGAAGACGCTCACGGCTGCACAGCGCGGGATCAGTCCCATCAGATTGTGAATCGCACTGATCCAGCGCTCGCGGATCTTGGCTTCCGAAATCGGGTGACCGCCGCGGCTGACCCGGGCCTTTACGCGAACAATATGCAGTTCCGGCGAATCCAGGCCCACGAAAAATATTCTGACAGCCTCTCCCTGGTCGATCGCGTCGTGCAGTGTCTGGCAGATGGTGTTACCGCCCAGGGTGGTTTCAAAGACATAGTCCTGTCCCTCCCCGATCGCACGTAACAACAGCTCGTAGCCCATCTGCCAGGCTTGTGCGTTCGCATCGGTCCCCGACAGACCGGGATCATCGGCCCGCAGGCGACGGGCGATTTCATCCGGATTGAAATAATCAGCCCCGCTGTGTCGAAGATAAGCGCCGGCCAGCGAACTCTTGCCGGCGCCATTCACCCCGGCGATCACCGTAATCACGAGCCCTCGGTCTTACCTGGCTTGTAGGATTCCCGCAGCTCCTCGCCCGTCACCGAGAACAACGCATCTGCGGCACGGCGGGAAGTCGACGAAGTAATTCGCTGATACAGCGCTTCATACTTGCCAGCGGCTCCGGCGATCTCCTTTTCCTTCACCCGGTCCACCAGCTCGGCACACAAGGCCTTCATCCGTACCATCTCTTCATAGTGGTCGACACTGACCACTACCGCGGCATCGCGCCTACGGATCTGCAAACGCAGCACACCTTTTCCTTCGTTGATTTCCGCGATCGAATCCTCTATCTGACGGCCAAAATCACGACCGCCCTTACTATTCAGCATCGCCGCTGGCGCCAGCCAGGAAAGACTTTGCAGCAACCGGCGTGCCTGAGCGACCACACCACGTTCCGGGCCTTGCGGCGCCGGCACCTTTACTGCATCGCTTTTCATAACGGATCCCTCTTTTAATGTCGCTGGGGGATAATTATAGCGCAAAAGACCACTAGTGCCACTAAAGGTACTTATACGCATTAAAGGGCACTTTGGGAAACTGGTTTCCTTCCTGGTCGACGGCTCTCAGGCGCGACTTTACAGAAAGTCACCTTGGGACCGAGGGCTTGCACAACAAGATGGAAATGATGTCGAGGAGAGCGTATGGATTCAGAAACTTTGAAAATTACCGACTGAGGGTCTTAACCCATTGTGGATGGAATGGCATCATCAACAGGGTTTAGTGAAAACTGGCTCATCCCCCGTTAATTGGGTAGAGCCGCGGTACGGCGTTCGGATGGCATTATCAATCGGGCTTAGTGAAAACCGGTCCATCCCCCGTTAAGTGGGTAGAGCCTAGAACCTAAGCTACTGATTAATATAATAAATATGGTCGGGACGGCAGGATTTGAACCTGCGACCACCACACCCCCAGTGTGGTGCGCTACCAGGCTGCGCTACGCCCCGAAAGTCTCTTTGCGAGAGCCGCGCATTATACTGAATGGGCGCTCGAAGACAAACTCTATTTGCCCGGCGTGAGCACTCTTAGTACATCTTCCAGTTCTTCGATGGTCTCTTTGATCACAGCGTGGCCACTCAGGCGAACTGCGTCCGGCTCTTCCGTGGTCATACGCTGACGCGCACCGCCGATAGTGTAACCTTCTTCGTAAAGCAACGTGCGAATCTGGCGAATTGTGAGCACGTCCTCGCGCTGGTAGTAGCGGCGATTACCGCGACGCTTGACCGGCTTGAGCTGCGGAAACTCCTGTTCCCAGTAGCGCAGTACATGGGGCTTCACCGCACACAGCTCGCTGACTTCACCAATGGTGAAATAGCGTTTGCCGGGAATCACCGGCAGTTCGTTATTGTGACTCGGTTCCAGCATATTCTTCTACCCGTGCCTTCAACTTCTGGCCAGGGCGAAAAGTCACCACCCGGCGTGCGGAAATGGGGATTTCTTCCCCGGTCTTGGGATTACGCCCGGGACGCTGGCTCTTGTCGCGCAGGTCAAAATTACCAAAGCCGGAGAGCTTGACCTGTTCATTACCTTCCAGGCTCGCGCGAATTTCCTCAAAGAAGAGTTCAACAATCTCCTTTGCCTCACGTTTGTTGAGCCCCAGCTCTTCAAACAGGCGTTCGGCCATCTCGGATTTTGTGAGGGCGGTCATCGGGGTTAGGGCCTAGTTCCTGAGCTCAGCATTGTAATTTTTTTCCAAGGAATCAATAACTTGATCCATGGCATGGTTCACCACTTCGTCGCTAAGAGTGCGCGTTTGATCCCTGAAAGTCAAACCAAAGGCGAGGCTTTTTCGTTCAGGATCAATACCTTTGCCTTGATAGACATCAAACAACCTTAACTCCGTCAGGTAAGCCCCCGCTGTGTTTCGAACAGTTTCCAGCAAAGTGGCGGCAGCAACCGTCTTATCAACGACAATCGCAATATCACGACGCACTTCGGGAAACCGTGACAATTCACTGAACCGGGGCAACTCCCCCTCAAGTACTGCAGCGAGATCAACTTCGCAGGCAAATACGGGTCCCACCAGATCGAGTTCCGCCAACACTCCGGGATGCAGGGCCCCGAGAATGCCGACAACCTTGTCATTCCGGATCAGCTCGGCGGTCTGTCCCGGGTGTAAGGCGGGGTGTTGCGCCGCACGAAAACTGAATTTATCGGCAGCTCCCCCAATACCCAACAAGCTTTCAAGGTCTCCCTTGAGGTCAAAATAATCAGCCGGAGCCGTGGCTACCGCCCACGATTCGGCAAAGCGCTGGCCACTGATGATCATCGCCAGTGTCGGTTCCTGGCGCAGGCCGGCAACATTACCCTCGGCCTCACCGGGTATAAAGCGCAGTCCGGTTTCAAACAGGCGTACCCTTCCCTGCTGGCGATTACTGTTGCGAAGAACGGCGGCGGCTAGCCCTGGTAACAGGCTGCTGCGCATCACCGCCATATCAGCGGAAATCGGATTCTCCAGTGCTACCGCTTTGGTGTCCGGATCGAACAGCCGTTGCATCTGCGGATCGATAAAGCTGTAGGTTATGGCTTCCCGATAACCCCGGGCGCCGAGATGGCGGCGCAGGTCGCGGATAGACAGTCGCGCCTCAGCCCTGGCAGGTATTACCAGATCGGCCCGGATATGACTTACCGGTAGCCGGTTATAGCCATACACCCGCGCCAGCTCCTCCAGCAGGTCCACTTCAATACTGATATCAAAACGCCAGCTCGGAATTTCGCAGGTCCAGCCCTCTTCCGTTGCCACAACAATGAGCCCCAGACCAGCCAGAATGCGTTCAACCTCGGTATCCGGCAACTCGAAGCCCAGCAGGCGCGGGATACGCGCCCGACGCAAGGTGACGGGAGGCAGCAGCGGCAGGCAGGGTTCATCTACCACTTCGGTTACCGGCCCTGCCTCACCACCGACAATGTCAAGCAGCAAGCGTGTGGCGCGCTCCAGTGCCCGGCGCTGCAGACGGAAGTCCACGCCGCGCTCAAACCGGTGGGACGAGTCGGTATGCAGGCCATAGCCACGGGCCTTACCCGCCAGCAGGTCCGGGGTGAAAAATGCTGACTCGAGGAACAGGTCGCAGGTTTTATCGTCGACAGCGGTTGGGTCGCCGCCCATGATTCCAGCCATGGCAACCGGTGCACTGTGGTCAGCAATCACCAATGTATTTTCGCGCAGGTTAACGCTCTGGCCATCCAGTAAAGCCAGTGTTTCACCCTGACGGGCTGTGCGGACTACAATGCCGCCCTGCAGTTTACCGAGATCAAATGCATGCATCGGCTGGCCCAGCTCGAGCAGAATGTAATTGGTCACATCCACCACCGCATCAATACTGCGTAAGCCACAACGACGCAGTTTCTCCTGCAGCCACAGGGGCGAAGGCCTGCTGATATCAATACCTTTAATGATCCTGCCCGCATAGCGCGGGCAGCCTTGCGGAGCCTCCAGGCGCACGGAGAAAGTATCTTCGACGGTGGCGGGCACCGGGTCACACCCAATCGCGCTGACCGGGAGTGCATTCAACAGCCCCACTTCGCGGGCGATGCCGGCGATACTCAGGCAGTCGGCACGATTGGGTGTAAGGCCTATCTCAATCAGGTGGTCATCCAGCGCCAGGTAAGAGCGCAAGTCAGTCCCGACCGGTGCATCTGCCGGCAGCTCCATCAGGCCGGCATTGGCGTCCGAGAGGCCGAGTTCCTGCTCCGCACACAGCATTCCCTGGGACTCAACACCTCGTAATTTCGCTTTTTTGATCCTGAAATCACCCGGTAGCACTGCGCCAACCTGCGCCAGCGGCGTCTTCAGGCCCGCTCGGGCGTTGGGAGCGCCACACACGATCTGTACAGTCCCACCGCCTGTATTGACTGTGCATACCCGCAGTTTGTCGGCATCCGGGTGCTGCTCCGCGGTCACGATCTCCGCCACTACAACACCGCTGAAAACGCCGGCAACAGGCTCAATGGCATCCACTTCGAGGCCTGCCATGGTGATTTGGTGCGCCAGTTCTTCGGTAGTCAGTGCGGGGTTAACCCATTCACGCAGCCATTGTTCGCTAATCTTCACTCTACATTTCTCCGTGGTCTGCTAGAACTGCTCAAGAAAGCGCAGGTCATTTTCAAAGAACAGGCGCAGGTCATTAACCCCGTAGCGCAACATGGCCAGGCGCTCGACACCCATGCCAAAAGCAAAACCGGTGAAACGCTCGGCATCAATACCACAGTGCTCCAGCACCCGTGGATGCACCATGCCGCACCCCATCACCTCAAGCCAACCGGTCTGGCTGCAGACTCTGCAACCCTTGCCGCCGCAGTTAACACACTGCATATCCACTTCCGCAGACGGCTCGGTAAACGGAAAGTAGGAGGGACGGAAGCGCACTTCAAGGTCGCGCTCAAAAAAGACGCGCAGGAAGTCCTCTATCAGCCCCTTGAGATCCGCAAAGGTTGAATGCTCGTCAATCAACAGGCCTTCCACCTGGTGGAACATCGGCGTATGGGTGAGATCGGAGTCGCAGCGATACACCCTGCCCGGGCATATTATCCGCAGCGGCGGCGCTTCACTCTCCATGACCCGCACCTGTACCGGTGAGGTATGGGTACGCAGCACGGTGGTCGGGTCAACATAAAAGGTATCGTGCATGGCACGGGCGGGGTGGTGCGCGGGAATATTGAGGGCTTCGAAGTTGTGGTAGTCGTCCTCAATCTCCGGGCCTTCCACCACGTCAAAGCCCACCGCGCCGAAGAAGTCTTCCATGCGCTCAATGGTTCGGGTTACGGGGTGAATGCCACCGGTACTCTGGCCGCGACCCGGCAGGGTGACATCTATTGCCTCCCGGGCCAGCTTCTCTGCCAGTGCCGACGATTCCAGTGCTGTTTTGCGCTCGGCGATAAGGCCCTGCAATTCCTGCTTGACCACATTGATTTTGGCACCGGCAGCGGGGCGCTCCTCGGCGGACAACTTGCCCAGTCCCTTGAGTAATTCCGTGAGACGGCCTTTCTTGCCCAGGAAGTCCACCCGCAACTGCTCCAGGGTGGCGCTGTCGGTGGCGGCCTTTATTGCGGCTTTGGCTTCCTCGGCGAGGGAGTTCAGGTTTTCCATCTGTTGTGTTTCCGCTGTCATTGTCTTTTGTGGTCACGGGGTCGTATGACCTTGATTTGTGTAGTACTTCCGCCGCCTCGCGCGGGCAGGAGAACGGTTCCGGGACACGCCGTGAACCCGTCCATGGGGGCTTGTCCTCGACATCCATGTCTCACACAGTCCCGGAACCGTTCTCCTGCCCGCTCAAGGCTGCCTGTGTGCCAGCTTCTAACCACGGCCACGTTTTCTTCTTCAGCGATAATATTCAGCTCGCCGAGGTAGTGCGGCACAGGCGGTGGGGGCCTGCCCGGACCGTCGGCGGCCATGGATGGCCGCCGCCGAGCCTACAGGGACGTACTTGTGGCGTGTCCGGGCAGGCCCCCACCGCCTGTGCCGTACGACAATTCACTGCCGAACCCAAATACCGCCAAACCAACCAATCACCAAACAAAAAAGGGAAAGAGCAACGCCCTTTCCCTTTTCGATCTTGCTTAAACCAACAGCGAACCGCGCAAGCGGCAGGGACGGACTCAGGCCAGCGCGGCCTTTGCTTGTTCCACAATCGCTGCAAAAGCCGGCTTGTCACGCACCGCCAGGTCCGAAAGGACGCGACGATCCAGGCCAATGCTGGCTTTCTTCAGGCCATTGATCAGGCGGCTGTAGCTCAGGCCATTGGCGCGGGACTGGGCATTGATACGCGTGATCCACAGCGCTCGGAACTGACGCTTGCGCTGGCGACGGTCACGGTATGCGTACTGACCGGCTTTGGTAACAGCCTGTTTGGCAACACGAAACACACGGCTACGGGCGCCATAATAGCCCTTGGCCTGCTTCAGGATTTTCTTGTGACGGCGATGAGCCGTTACACCACGTTTTACGCGAGGCATGGTCTTCTCCTAATCTAAAATGAATAACCGTTTAGCAGGCCCGGAACATCCGGTCTACGTGCACCTTATCACTGGCATGAACCAGAGAGGTTCCGCGCAGCTGACGCTTGCGCTTGGTTGTCATCTTGGTCAGGATGTGACTCTTGTGAGCGCTCTTGCGCTTGTAGCCACCAGCAGTTTTCTTGAAACGCTTGGCAGCCCCGCTGTGAATTTTAGCTTTTGGCATCGTTAGATACTCCGCATTTGCATCAATATAAAATGAAGAAAAAAGGCATTCACAGGCCCTAGCTCTTCTTCCTGGGTGCGATCACCATGGTCAACTGTCGGCCTTCCATTTTAGGAAATTGCTCAACAGCGCCCAATTCGGCCAGATCAGCTTCTACTCGTTTGAGTAGCTCCATGCCGATTTCCTGGTGAGCCATTTCACGACCGCGAAAACGCAGCGTGACCTTGGCTTTATCGCCTTGCTCTAGAAAACGCACCAGGTTGCGTAGTTTTACCTGGTAGTCTCCTTCCTCCGTCCCTGGACGAAACTTCATCTCTTTGACCTGGGTTCGCTTCTGTTTCTTTTTCGAAGCCGCTTTCTGTTTCTTGGCCTCGAAAATATGCTTCCCGTAGTCCATCACCTTGCAGACCGGTGGTTCTGAATCGGCGATCAGCACGAGGTCCATGGTGGCAGCTTCTGCTGCCGCCAGCGCCTCTTTCAGAGGCACAATACCTACCTGCTCGCCATCCGCGCCCACAAGGCGTACCGGATCCGATGTAATCTGGTCGTTAATCAGGGCTTTTTTTGAGGAGCCCTTGCCGCTATCTTTCTTAATGCTGGTTCTCCAATGAAATACGGCCGAGTTGCGCCACGTCGTTCGAGAGGAGCGCTTCCAGAGCGCTGAGATCCATGGATCCCAGGTCCTCACCACGACGGGCCCGCACGGCCACAGTTTGGGTGTCTACTTCTTTATCCCCCACCACCAACAGGTAGGGAACCTTATGAATAGTATGCTCGCGGATTTTAAAGCCGATTTTCTCATTTCTCAAGTCCGAAATGACCCGAAACCCTTTGTTTTTCAAGGAATCTTCCACATTTCGGGCATAATCGCCCTGTTTGTCGGTAATATTCAGCACCACAGCCTGGGTGGGCGCCAGCCAGGTGGGAAAAACACCTTCGTAGTGCTCAATCAATATTCCAATGAAACGCTCGAAGGATCCGAGGATTGCGCGGTGTAACATAACCGGCACCTGGCGCGAGCCGTCTTCCGCCACATACTGGGCGCCGAGGCGTCCGGGCATGGAGAAATCCACCTGCACCGTGCCCAGCTGCCACACCCGGCCGATACAATCCTTCAACGAAAATTCGATTTTGGGGCCGTAGAATGCCCCCTCGCCCGGCAATTCCTGCCAGGGTAAGTCATGGGCATCCAGGGCATCGGCCAACGCCTGCTCCGCACGGTCCCAGTCACTATCGGACCCTACGCGCTTCGGGGGTCGCGTTGAAAGGCGATAAATCACCTCGCTGAAGCCGAAATCGGCATAGACCTCGTGCAGAAAATCGATAAAAGAGGAAACTTCAGCCTGGATCTGGTCCTCGGTGCAGAAAATGTGAGCATCATCCTGGGTGAAGCCGCGCACCCGCATAATACCGTGCAAAGAACCGGAGGGCTCATTGCGGTGGCAGCTGCCAAACTCCGCCAGGCGCAGCGGCAAGTCACGGTAGGATTTCAGCCCCTGGTTGAAGACCTGCACATGACAAGGGCAATTCATCGGTTTCACCGCAAACTGCCGGTCTTCCGATTGCAGGGTAAACATGTCATCGCCAAATTTATCGGCGTGGCCGGAGCGCTCCCACAGCGACATATCAACCAGCTGTGGCGTGCGAATTTCCTGGTAGCCATGGGCATGCTGGGCCCGGCGCATGTATTGCTCGATACCCTGGTATAACGTCCAGCCATCGGGATGCCAGAAAACCATGCCGGGCGCTTCTTCCTGAGTATGAAACAGGCCCAGTTTCTTGCCGATTTTGCGATGATCCCGCTTTTCGGCTTCCTCGATACGAGTCAGGTAGTCGGCCAGCTGCTTTTTATTGGCCCAGGCCGTACCGTAGATGCGCTGCAGCATTTCATTGCTGGAGTCACCGCGCCAGTAGGCACCCGCAACCTTTGTCAGCTTGAAGGCCTTGAGTTTGCCGGTACTGGGCACGTGGGGGCCACGGCACAGATCCATCCAGGGACCCTGCTGATAGACCGACAGCTCTTCACCTTCGGGCAGGCTTTCAATAATCTGGACCTTGTAGTGCTCGCCCATGTTACGGAACAGCTCTATGGCGCGCTCGCGGCTCATTACCACGCGTTCAACCGTCAGATCGTCGGCAACGATCTGTGCCATCCGCTGTTCGATCTTCTCCAGGTCTTCCGGGGTGAAATGATGCCCGGTCGCGAAATCATAATAGAACCCGTCTTCAATCACCGGGCCGATTGTCACCTGGGTACCCGGGAAAAGCTCCTGGGTCGCCATGGCCAGCAGGTGTGCAGCTGAATGGCGAATAACCTCAAGGCCGGCTGCGTCGCGCTCGGTAATAATCGCCAGCTCGGCATCATCGCTGATTACAAAAGAGGTATCCACCTCACGACCATCAACAACGCCCGCGAGCGCGGCTTTCGCCAGGCCGGGGCCGATATCTGACGCCACATCATGCACTGACACCGGGGCATCAAAGAATCGTTGGCTGCCGTCAGGCAGGGTAATAGCAGGCACTCGCTTTCCTTGTATCAGTGGTGGCCCCTACTAAAGGCCACGTGGGTCAGCTGCAATCGGGGATCGTGGGCTGAAATTTGGCGTTTTTCCGCAACGGGGAAAACGGCGGCACAGAGTATAGCACAGGAACTTGCCGTGAGTAGCGCGAGAGCTTCACTAGCGCGCGCATGGAGAATAGCGAAAAGGGTCTATTATCCGGCGAAATAATGGGATCTGGACTATCTTCTAACAAGGAAGATCCATTCATGTCGGGGGATTCTATGAGCACATGGCTACTTGTTGCGAACGCCAGTCAGGCACGCATCTATGAGACCCAACCAAGGCGGCTACGCTCGCTGACGCTGGTTGAAGAATATGCCCACCCGGAAAGCAGGGAAAAGGGTGAGAGGCTGAGTTCAGACCGTCCCGGCCATTTCCAGGCGACCACTACGAACATGGCGGGCTCGGCACATGGCGAATTCGTTGAACCCACCAATCCAAAAGACTACGAACATCAGCGCTTCGCCAGGGAGCTGGCCGACAACCTGAACGACGCTCGCAATAAACAACGCTTCGATAACCTGATCGTTGTGGCTTCGCCCCACTTTCATGGCCTTATCAACCAGAATCTGAACGAGCATGTCGCCAAAATGATCAGCAATCACATCAACAAGGACTACACTGAACTGGATGAGAGGGAATTGCTGAATAAACTGAACACTCTCGTCTGAAATCCAGCAGGGGCGCAGCCGTGGAACAGGTCATATGCGAGCAGCCAGTCAATAGAGCCGGCACAACCGTCCGTTTTCATGCATTCAGCTTGAAAAGCCGGCCGCCGTGCGGCTGAGTTCTGTCACGCAACAAAGCAATCAGAGCCAATTCCTGGACTCGCTGTGGGCCGCTTTGCCAGATCTGTATCTGCTGCTCGACCAGGACGGGACTATTCGCGATTGTCACGGCCCGGAAACGATGTACCTCGGCCGGACGCCGGCACAACTACTTAACAGATCGGTTAATGCCCTCCTCCCTGATCCGGTGACAGGTCAATTCAGGCGGGCTATGGACCGCTCCATACGCAACAACACACTCGTTACCTTCGAATACAACGTGCCTTGTGGAGAAGGAAAAACTTACTATGAAGCGCGGATCACGCCGATTCCCGAAAATCGGCAGCTTGTTTGCCTGGTGCGGGATATTACCGAGCTGCACGAGGCACGCGAGCGACTGGAATCCATAGCGCACTGCGACCCCCTGACGGGACTGGCAAATCGCTCGCTGCTCGACAGCCTGCTTGAACGCAACATCAAGACGGCGCGACGCAATCACAGCCGGCTGGCCGTCATGTTCATCGACCTGGATCGATTCAAGGAGATTAACGACACCCTGGGACATGCCGCAGGCGACGATCTGCTCACTCAAACCGCAACCCGCCTGCAAAACTGCTTGCGGGAAAGCGACGTACTGGCGCGGGTGGGAGGGGATGAATTTGTCGCGTTGCTTGACCAGATTGAAGTCATCGACGATGCCTCGGCAGTTGCCTGTAAGTTAATGGATGCAATCAACCAGCCGTTCATACTCGGGGGTGTTCAGGTAAAACTCAGCTGCAGTATCGGCATCAGTCTCTATCCCGACGACGCCCGGGAGACCTCCCGATTACTGGATTACGCCGATATTGCCATGTATCGGGCCAAGGAAAGCGGGCGCAGTGACTGGCGGTTTTACACCGCCGACATGACCACGGCCGCCACCGAACACCGGGTCCTGCTTGAGGCCTTCAAGCAATCCTTCGACAACAACTCGCTGACCCAGGTTTATCAACCTCAGATAGATTTCAGCACCGGCAGGATCATTGGCTTCGAGGCCCTGGCGCGATGGCACATGCCGGGCAGGGGGCCTGTGCAGCCCAGGGAATTTATTTCGCTTGCCGGACAGGCGGGACTAATGCGGCGCCTGGACACCTGGTCAGTCCGTACTGCCTGCGCACAATTGCGCAATTGGCAGGACACAGGTGGTACATCCCACAGAGTCAGCATCAATCTCAGCTGTGCGACGCTCCAGCAGGCAGATTTCGTACAAGCACTGGCCAGCGCACTTGATGAATACCAGCTTGCTGCCCACCAGCTGGAAATCGAAATCAGGGAGCTGACGCTGCTCGGACAGCACCCTGTTGCCCGGGACAACCTGCGGGCAGTCAGTGAGCTGGGCATCGGTATTGCCATCGACGATTTCGGGGTCGGGGACACCTCCCTCGACTACTTGCGCACACTGCCGATCACCACGCTGAAACTCGCCGCATCGTTCATGCACAACATACCGCACGACAAAGAGCAGGCCATCATAGCCAGAACCATTATTGCAATGGGCCGGGCCCTGGGACTCAAGGTTGTTGTCAAGGGCATTGAAAATGAATCCCAGGCCAACTTCATCAAGCAGCTTGGCGGGGTTGCCGGCCAGGGTTTTTACTTCAGCCAGCCGCTACCGGCAGAAGAGATTCCCGGGATGACAAGCAGACACTAGCGCTTCAGGACAAAGGTGTGCAGGCACATTAATAACCAGACTGTTAGCTGAGAAACGCGAGCTGGCGGATCTCCGTCACCTGGTCGCGCAACGCCGCCGCCTGCTCAAACTCCAGGTTTTTGGCATGCTGTTGCATTTGCGCCTCCATTTGCTGCAGCTTGCGCGCCAGTGCCGCCGGGCTCAGCTGGGCAACTTCGGTGCTGTAGGCCAGTGCAGATTCCGCCACTTTCGCCGCTCGAGTCTTGCCCTTGGTGGGCATGCGCCTGGCACCTTCCATAATATCCTGGATGGATTTGGTCACCCCGACAGGCGTGATCCCATGCTCCAGGTTGTGGGCCATCTGCTTCTCGCGGCGCCGCGTGGTCTCCGCCATTGCCCGCTCCATGGAACCGGTGATTTTGTCGGCATAGAGAATAGCCCGACCGTTGAGGTTACGCGCGGCGCGACCGATCGTCTGGATCAGGGCACGCTCCGAACGCAGAAAACCCTCCTTGTCAGCGTCCAGGATCGTCACCAGTGAGACCTCGGGCATATCCAGGCCCTCGCGCAGCAGATTGATGCCCACCAGCACATCGAATTCGCCCAAACGCAGATCGCGAATAATCTCAACCCGCTCCACCGTGTCAATATCCGAGTGCAGATAGCGCACCTTGACGCCATGTTCCGCCAGGTACTCGGTCAGGTCTTCGGACATCCGCTTGGTCAGGGTCGTCACCAGCACCCTCTCCCCTACCGCCACAACCTTGTGGATCTCGGAAAGCAGGTCATCCACCTGGGTAGTAGCCGGGCGCACTTCCAGCGGAGGATCCAGCAGGCCGGTTGGACGCACCACCTGCTCCACCACGCGTCCGGCGTGTTCAAGTTCGTAGTGTCCCGGCGTGGCCGAGACAAACACGGCCTGCGGCACGAGCTGTTCCCATTCCTCAAATCGCAGCGGTCGGTTGTCCAGCGCCGAGGGCAGGCGAAACCCGTATTCCACCAGGGTTTCCTTGCGCGAGCGGTCACCACGGTACATGCCGCCAATCTGGGGAATCGTGGCGTGGGACTCGTCGATAATCACCAGCGCGTTTTCCGGCAGGTATTCAAACAGCGTGGGCGGCGGCTGGCCTTCGCCGCGCCCGGAGAGGTAGCGGGAATAGTTTTCCACGCCGTTGCAATAGCCCAGTTCGCGGATCATCTCAAGATCATAGCGGGTACGTTGATGGAGGCGCTGCGCCTCTACCAGCTTGTTGTTATCCTTGAGTTGCGCCACTCGCTGCTCGAGTTCGGCTTCTATCTGCCCGACGGCATTCAGCATTACATCCCGGGTGGTGACATAGTGGCTCTTCGGGAATATGGTCACCCGGGGCACCTTGCGCTCCACCGCCCCGGTAAGGGGATCAAAGTAGCAGATATTCTCCACTTCGGAATCAAACAGCTCAATACGCACTGCTTCAAACTCGGAATCGGCCGGGAAAATATCAATGACGTCGCCCCGAACCCGATAGCTGCCGCGATGGAAATCGATATCGTTTCGCGTGTATTGTAATTCAGCGAGGTGACGCAGCAGCTGACGCTGGTCAATGATCTCGCCCCGGGACAGGTGCATTACCATGGTGAAATAGGTCTTGGGATCCCCCAGGCCATAAATGGCGGAGACCGTAGCCACTACCAGGCAGTCTTCCCGTTCCAGCAGGGCCTTGGTCGCAGACAGCCGCATCTGCTCAATATGCTCGTTAACCGAAGAGTCCTTTTCAATAAAGGTATCCGAGGATGGCACATACGCCTCCGGCTGATAGTAGTCGTAGTAAGACACAAAATACTCTACGGCGTTATCGGGAAAGAACTCCTTGAACTCGCCATATAACTGGGCCGCCAGCGTCTTGTTGTGAGCCATGACAATGGTTGGGCGCTGTATCTGTTCCACGACATTGGCCATGGTATAGGTCTTGCCCGACCCAGTGACGCCGAGCAACACCTGCGACGATAGGCCGGCATTGATACCCTCCACCAGATCGTGGATCGCCCTGGGCTGATCCCCCGCCGGAGAGTAACCGGACTGTACTCTGAACCGCTTTGCCATGACTCCTGACCTGCCTTCCACACTTAACCGTCTATTATGGAGCAGTGTGGCGGGAAATGCAGCCGGGGGCCGTTTACCGCCCGAAACAACCGCGCACAGCCAGAAAAAATCTCCGGGATATGTTGACCTGTCTGGAGCGGGTCATTAATATACGCGACCTCGGTTGAGACCATTCCGCCTTAGCTCAGTTGGTAGAGCAATTGACTGTTAATCAATGGGTCGCTGGTTCGAGCCCAGCAGGCGGAGCCATATTTGTAATTAAATTAAGGGGTTGCAGTGATGCGGCCCTTTTTTTTGTGCCCACCCCCCGTTCCCACAACACTACCCCAGGACACTATGCTCACAGCCAACAAACTTGAAAAAATCATGGAACTCGAGGCTGATCTCCGGGCCGAGTATCAGCAACAGCTCGACACCAAGAGCGCCGAGATCGACCGCCTCAGCGCCCGGGAGTCAGAACTCCAGGCCGCCGTCGACAAGCAGCTGGAGACCATCACCGAACTCACCGGCAAGGCCACCGACAGCCAGAAGGCCGAGCAGCGCGCCCGCGAACTGCACAATCGCAGCGAACGACTGGTGGCGGAGATCGCCGAACTGAAGCAGCGGATAAAGACCCTGCAGAAGGATCTGGCGGCGATGCGCGAAGAGAACAAGACCCTCACGCAATTCGACCCGGTGCGCATGAAGAAGAACCTCGATGCCAGCAAGAAGAAACTGGCGGAAAAGACCAGCGCGGCCGATACCTTGCAGAAGACGCTCAGCGAGACCAGGAAAGAGAACGCGGAACTGCAGCGCAAGGTGGCGGAGCTGGAAGCCAGGGTGGCGGAGCTGGCGCCGCAAGATGCTGAGAGTGTCGATACCAAGGAAGAATCGGCTGCGGTTTGATCAGTCAGCCGGAGCAAGCCTGATCGGGCCTATAGCTGTAAGATCAGGTCGCGACTGTTACAGCTAACAGCTCGACTCTGCCCACTCCCGCATGCGAGCGCAATATGAACAGAATAGAGAAGCTTAAGAACGACGTGTACAGCTTCGAAGAGCTGGACACTCTGGAAAAAAACGCGATCAAATTGCGTGATGACGAAACCCTGCGACTCATTGCTCTTAGCCGAGCGTCAAAGACTGCCAAGGGTGAGAAGCCCAAAAGTACTATTGGTGCAGACGGCAGGCCGCTGACCAAAAAGGCTCGTCGTGATGAAAAAAACAAGCGCTAGTTGTTAGCTGGTGCCAAATCAACTCCTATAAGCTGATCGATTCAACCGCCTCATCCCAGGCTACCACTCTGGCTCACTCACCGAAGGCGCCGAATCAGGGGAAGTCCAATAGCCGTTTTAGAACCGTCCGTGGAAGCGGGGTAGAACCCGTCACAACCAACGCCGTCGGCGACAGCATTCAATCACGAGCCTGGTGAAAAGACACTGATCGACAAATTTCCACGCCTGTGTAACGATACTTTCCCTTGCGAAAGGCATGCTCGGCTCGGCAATATCATAACTCTAAGGGAGATAAAATTGGTGGCAAGCGCAACTGAAAAGGAGAGCAACGTGAAGAAGCAGGAGATGGATTCCGGTAAAGAGGCGGCGCTCGCCGCCTACAACAACCTGCTGGAGGCGCAAGGGCACTTTCGCCAGGCCGCAGAAGCCGCCGGCCTGGACCTGAAGGAGGACGCCATGGCACAGCTGGTCAAGGGCAAGGGCAAGGCCGACGCTCTGGGCCAGGACGTAGAGCGGTTCGTACATGAGAAACCGGTGGCAACGCTAGGTCTCGCCTTCGTCGCAGGCCTGCTGGCGGCACAGCTGCTGTCGCGGAAATAAACCAGGTGCCCGAGGCCACCAAACCTCAATCATCAGAGGCCGGGCACGCAGAGACAGCGGGGCAACAAGGCTCACAGCCAGACCAGTTGGGGTCCGGGACTCAATCGGAGCCGGCGGCTACAGAGGCGCAATTACAGGCATGGGCCGCGTTGTTGCAACAGACTCTGGCGACCGGGCGCCAGTTGTCCGAGCTGCTGCAGCTGGAGCTCAAGCTCGCTGTCGGCGACGGCCTGCGCCTGCTGGGGGTATTACTGGCCATGGTGTCACTCGTCATACTGGCATGGCTTGGCTTGTCTGTATTGCTCGCCTGGCTGGCTTTTCTGGGCAGTGGCTCTGTTGCCCTGGGTCTGGCGGGATTTCTTGTTGTGCAGCTGCTGGCGCTGCTCCTGCTGTGGCGAGCAGCTCGCGTTTTTCAGCGTAGCCTTGGACTGCCGGCTACCCGGCGACAGTTGAAAGCAATGACAGGAGCTGACAACAGCGATGGGACGAAGACAACAGATTCGTGAGCTGCAGGCTGCGGAGGCTGAGCTGGCTTCGCGGCGGCAATTGTTGCGGCAAAGCACCCGGCAACGGGTTGACTACCTGCGTGCACTGGGCCCGTACTGGCTTATTGGTGGCGGATTCGTTGCGGGTTTCGTCACCCAGCGTTTCGGCGGCCTGATAGGCAGCAGCGCAATTGAATCACCGCTGGCGATGGGGCTGCGCCTGTGGCCCATGCTGTCTGCTGGCTTCAGCACCGGTCTTGCCGCCACTGATTCTACAACGTGACCAAAAGGGGAACCCCGGAACCAGTCGACCCCACTGAGCCGGATCGTATATCCAACTCCACGACGGCATCGCCATCGATACGTTGTCTCCTGGCGCTGGCGCTGCTGTACACTATTTATTTCGCCAAGTCGTTATTGATACCGATTGTCGTCGCGGTTCTGTTCGCGCTGCTGCTCGGGCCACTGGTAAAGCTGCTCAAGCGATTCTACGTTCCGCGGGCAATCTCGGCCGTATTGATTCTCTGTGTGATTGGAGGCCCCCTCGTCCTTCTTGCCACTCAACTGGCCGAGCCCGCCCAGCGCTGGGGCAAAGCAATTCCGGAACTGACGGAGCAATTCTCACAGCGGGTTGACACCCTGACTGACTCGCTTACTGCTAAGCCCAAACCCAAGGCGCCCGAACCCAGGGGCTTCACGTTTTTTGGCCTGTTCGGTGACAACAGCCCAGAAGAATCCGGGACAGGTGCCGATAGAGCGGAAGAACCTGACGCAAAAGATGAAAACCGGGTCAGCGAAAAACTCAAGCAGAGTGGTCTCGAACTCATTCTCGCCATGCTGGGCGGCGCGCCATTAATAATCGCCCAGCTACTGACTACCATAATACTGATATTGTTCCTGCTGGTTTTCGGGCCAGGCCTGTTCATCAGCTTCGTCAATATTTTCCCCCGGATCCAGGACAAACGGCGCAGTATTGTGCTGATGAAAACCATAGAGGTGGAATTGTCCCGGTATATTCTCACGGTCAGCGCGATCAACACCTGTCTCGGGCTCGCGACCGCCGCCGCATTCTGGCTGCTCGGCGTGCAGGACGCCCTGTTGTGGGGGGTGTTGGTGGGCATGCTCAATTTCGCGCCCTATGTCGGCCCCCTGCTTGGAGTGATCGTGCTGCTGCTGGCGGGTGTGGTCCAGTACGGCGCAGTGGCCGCGGCTGCGCTACCGGCGCTGGTGTACTTTGGCATCAACCTGGTGGAAGCAAACTTCATTACGCCGTTGATTGTCGGCCGGAATATGCGGCTCAACCCGCTGGTCGTAATCGTATGGCTGGTAGTATGGGGTTGGCTGTGGGGCGCCATGGGTGTATTGCTGGCCATGCCCCTGCTGGTTTGCCTGAAGCTCGCAATCGGACAGAGCAAATTCCTGGACCACTGGGTGAAGTTTATTGAATCCCGGGAATTCGTTTGAACAGGTTCCTCTTTTTTTTGGCCTGGTTTTCGCACCAGCCCCGCGTTTTGGAAATCCTGATACCATAGTGATGAACAGCGAGTCCGGCAAGAGCAATGCCGGTTTTGCAAAATGCGCCACTCGTGGACGGAAAAATCATGCACTCCAAAAAAGGTTCCCTGCTGAAGCGATGGCACAGCGCTACGATCTCACCCAAAACCTGCGCCAGCAAATGGCAGGGACAATACTGGGAAGATCAGGACGAGGATCGGGTCGTCTCCTGCGCCAGCTGCAGAAGCTTTGATCCCGCCAACACCCGATGCTCAATCAACTTCGGTACTCCCCTGAGAAAATGCGTCGTCTCAAGTATTGAGGCACACTTCCATAATTGTAAAGGCGAGGAAGTCCTGGAAATTGGTTTCGGCCGATTCAAGCTGGCGCGCAACCTTATTGTGCGCAGCGGCGGCAGGTGGACAGGGGTAGACCCCCAGCAGGATACTTCCCGGAAACTACAGCTCGGCTCGGGCGGCTATGGCCATGCCAGCGAACTGCCTTTTGCCGACGCCACCTTCGACCGGGTCTTTGGCGTTCAGTCCATTGAACACTGGGGCCAGCGGGCCGGGGGTGTCAGAACCCCATCTTCTTATTCGGACTGTTTTCAGGAGATCGCGCGGGTTCTAAAACCCGGCGGCAGCATCTACTTTGATGCGCCGGTGCATTTTCACGGCAATGAAATGTTCATCATGGGCGATACCGAAAAACTCCGCTCACTGTTTGACCCGGCGGTCTGGACCAACGTTAACATAGAGCGCTGGCGGGAAGATTCAACCCCCCTGGAGCGCTATACCCCCTCCCCGACCGAGTTCAGGGATTGGCCCGTTGAGATTGTCAGTTATCCGGCACCAGAAGTGGCAAGGGCTAAAGCAGAAGGTGTGGTCTGGCTGCTCGTGGTCACTGCGCAAAAAGTCACCACGTAAGTAATCCCATCATGGTGTCAATACTGGCTGATAGTCCATGAGAGCGTAATGGAGTTGCCCACACGCAGCTCATGCATTAGATTCACCTGATAAATAATTCCTGGGGAAAGTACATGTATCAATCCTTTGATTTTGGCAGCTTCATGCTGCGCCTGTTATTTGCAGTGTTGCTGGTGGCGGGCACCTGGAACCCGACCGGCTACTCGTATGCCAACTGGATTGCGAATAATGGCTTTAACCTGCAGCCTCTCATTTTGATGGCGGGCATCCTGCTGCTGATTGGCTGGATCATCTATCTGCGCGCCACCTTTCTGTCCATGGGCTGGCTTGGGGTTATCCTGGGAACGGCCCTGTTTGGCTCGATTATCTGGTTATTTGTGGATCTGGGCTGGCTCACCCTGGAGGCCAGCGGAACGATCAGTTGGCTGGGGCTGGTACTACTGTCTATCCTGCTGGCAGTGGGCATTTCGTGGTCGCATATCCGCCGCCGCCTTACGGGGCAGCTGGATGTGGATCACGTGGAAGAGTAGTAGCGCCAATGCACAGGTAACCCTGATCACGCGCCAGGTGGTGGCGCGTAATCTATACCGAATTCCGCTGCAATCGCCTTGATTTCACTGACTTCATCACTTCCAACAATGCCATCGGCCTGGGCAATCGCGTAGAGCGAGTCGATAAAATGAGCAGTGCGATCGGCAATCAGTGCGCCGTGTTCGGCACGGGTATCGGTGGTACTCAGCGCGCGATTCTGCATCATTGAAAGCTCCATGATGAACTCGACTTCGGCGGGTTGCAGCTGAGCCACGTCATGCAGAATACGGCGCATTTCCGTGCGCTCATCATCTGTGACCACATTGTCCGCATAGGCAACCCGCGCCAGGGCGAATGAAAATGCCGCCAGATAACTTGCGTTGGCCGGCTCATGTTTGCCCAGCAAGTTCAGCATGCGGCTCGCGCCTTCCGATACCGCTTCGGTCATCGACTTCATGTGACCGTCTTCGAGATGTAGTATCCGGTCTGCAATATCCAGTATCCGATTGTCGTGCGTAACCAGTACCACCGCTGCACCGTCTTCCCTGGCCAGCTCCTGGATGAGTTCAACAACGTCTCGTCCGGATTGCTTGTCCAGGGAGGCGGTGGGCTCGTCCGCCAGTATTACCCGTGGCCTGTTAACCAGTGCCCGGGCAATGCCGGCGCGCTGCTTTTGTCCGCCGGACAGGGCGCTGGGATATTTGTTCAGGTGATCCTCAAGCCCCACACGCTTGAGGACGGATGCTATACGTTCACGGCTCTCCCGTTTCCCGGCGCTTCCGAGCTTCAGTCCCATTTGCACGTTCTGGCTGATGGTCAGGCTATCCATCAAATTATGCGACTGGAAAACATAGCCAATCTGGCGCCGCACCTTAATCAGTGTACGCTCTTTGGCATTGTTCAATTCATGGCCAAGTACCTTGACGCTCCCCTGCTGGGCCGAACGGAGTGCCCCGATCAGCGTCAGCAGTGTCGTCTTGCCGGACCCGGACGGCCCGGTCAGGATCACTACCTCGCCCGCCTTAATGTTATTACTGATATCGAAAAGAATCTGTTTCTTCAGGTTACCTTTACCATAAAGATAGGAAACATTGTCCAGAACAATGGGGATTTCATCCGTCATCAGAATACCTCTGCGGGATCAACCGAGCGCAGTTTGCGCAACGCCAGCATTCCCGAGCCCGCACACATGAAAACCGTGAGCCCGAACAGGAACAGGGCCGCTTCCGGATCCATCGCCAATGGCAAACCGGTAACGCCAGCTGCCTTGGAAAATACAAATATCGAAATCCCGATACCCGGAAGGAATCCCAGGATGGCAAGTACCAATGATTGCTGTAGCACCACCCCGCGCAAGTAGCCATGGGTATAGCCCATTGCCTTTAGCGTGGCGTACTCCTTCAGGTGGTCCTGAACGTCAGCAAACAAAATCTGGTAAACAATAATAAAACCTACCACCAGGCCCATAATTGCACCAAAGGCGAAGATGTAGCCGATAGGCGTGGTCTTGTTCCAGTGATTGACTTCAATAGCCTGGAACTCGCCTCGGGTCAGTACCAGCACATCACCGGGTATGGCAGCAAGGATATGCCGCTGCACCTCCACCGGGTCGGCGCCGGGCTCCAGGTGTATTAAGCCGATATCGATCGCTGACTTGTCGCGCTTTGGAAATGCACGCCTGAAATTCAGGTCAGAGGTGATAACACCGCCATCGAGGCCAAATGACGTACCAAGAGCATATAGTGAAGCCACTGTCGGAACCCGATCATTAAGATCAAGTTCAAACGACCCGTTGGCAGCAAAGAGTTCCGCAATGGGACCATATTCAGGCCGGCCGCGGCGATCAAAAATAATCCGATCGGTCAGCTTTATCTGCTCGTGCTGTTCAGGGGTCAACAGATTATCGAAGCCCCGCTCCGATGGATTAAAGCCTACTACAAATATATTTCGTGCATTTGAACGGTTCACCGGGTTGCGCAAACTACCCTGCTGCGCATAAACGGGTGTGACCGCTTCCACCCCTTCGAATCCCCTGACCTGATAGAGACGAGTGCGAGGGAACTGTTTGGTGGATACCAGGTAGGTACTTTTAGGACTCAGCATGACCAGGCCGTAATCCATGGCCGTATGGTATCGAACCGCACTTTTAAAAAGCGCTTCGCGAAACTCCAGCTGCACTGTCATCAGGATCACTGCAAATGCAATACCGAGAGTCGCCGCAAACAGGCGCAGTTTCTGGTGCTTGAGTTGCAACCAGCCGAGCGGGAGAAAACCGGCCATCAGATTTCTATCTCCACCTCAACCTGCATATTCGTATAACCGGCAACCGCTTCACCGCTATCCAACAGTATGAACACCTCTACCACCCTGGCATCCGTCTTGGCGATAGGATCGGTTCCCAATACGTCCATCCGTCCCACCTTGAGTGCGATACGCTCCACCGTGCCAGAGGTGCCGGACTGCAAAGCAGGGCCTGTCACCATGGCCTTCTGACCTACTTCAATATCTGCAATATCGGTTTCATACACTTCTGCCACTGCATACATCCGGTCTGTCTGCGCAAGTTCCATGATACCGTCCAGTCCCACACTTTCCCCGGGACGGGTGTGAACTTCCAGCACCTGGGCGCGCAGGGGGGCACGTACGAGGGACAGCTCCAGCCGCGCCTTTGACGCCGCGAGGTCCGCCTTCGCTATATTCAGCTCCATGGTGGTTGCATCAAGCTTCATGGCGCTGGTAGAGGAGGTCTTGGCCAGATTCTGCTGGCGGGCCATTTCGCGCCGGGCGTTATCGAGAATTGCCTCCAGTCGAGTGACTTCGGCACCTCTAAGGCTATAGCTATCGAGATAGGCGACAATCTGGTCCTGCTCGACCCAATCGCCCTCGTTCACCACCAGTTTTTCGATTACTGATCCGGAACCGCCCACGCCCGAAGGGCCGGAAAGACGAATAACACCATTGAGCGGCTCAAGCCTTCCCAGACTGGAAATTGCACGCTCTGCTGCGGGGACAGACGACGAGAATAGCAGTGTTGTAAGAATTGCTGTGAGGAAATATCGCAACATGGGTCAATCCTTCCTTGTCCAAAAGCGTAATTTTTGTGCCCGTTTAATAAGCCGTCATATATTGCTGAGACTATAATCTACTGTTGCTTTATGGTTCTCAAAATTATCCAGCAGGGCCTTTATCTCTGAAATTTCCCTCGCATACCACTGTTCGGCATGAGCCCTGAGATTCCTCACATTACCGTGATTGGTCTCATCGAGCTTCATCAGGGCGCGTGGAAGCGTACCGTCCACACGGAGGTAACGATCACCGAGAAGCTGCTTACACTGGTGGGCGCTGACTGCGGAACTGGCGCTTAACATATGATCAAGCAGCCCGTGCGTTACCCAGCCAAGAATTCCCCAGTCGCGCGATGACTTGCCAATGCGGTCCTGTTGCTTCTGTGACATATCATCCACTGGCCGGCCCGTACCCATGGATAACACCCAGACATCTTCAATAGCATAGCCCATCGCCAGGGATTCGGAGATAGCGCACAAGCTGGGGTCATTAATTGCCAGCGCACCGTCGACCAGCCAACGACTGTAAGTATCGGTGGTCGGAACAGGGGGATACATTGTCGGCGCTGCTGATGCGGCGTCACAAATCTCTACCAGGGTCGGGTTATAACTGGCGTCGTGACCTCTCCGGTTCTTGAAGGTGACCAGTTCGCGGTTGATAAAATCGTATGCCAGGATGAGAAGGTGCTTATCCACGATGTCATTGATACGCGCATCGGACATGATTTCCTCGAAATACGCGCGCTTGTTAATGCCATCGTACTTCGGCTGGTTTTGTAGCCGCCCCAGTAATCGATCCCATATCGATTTGTTGAAAATCCGCGCCATATTGTCGGAGGAATAGCTGTTTCTCGCCAGCACCTCCATCGAACCGAAGCCTCTCGCGCAGTAGGCGGCGATCAGGGCGCCGGTGCTGACACCCGCGAAAAAATCAAAAGTCTCGCGAATATTGATTCCCGCCTCCTGCTCCATCGCGAACAGTATGTTCACGGGAATTGTGCCGCGAACACCGCCACCATCTATGGACAGGATAAAGATGGGGCCTTTTGTACTCATTGGTTGTACACGTGTATTTTCATAGCAAACCACTGTTTATTATTATTGCGTTACAGTATCAGCTCGTAGAGAGGTATATTTTTTTACGTCCGCTACTCTTTCCTGATCAGTATAAATCATAATAAGCGTCTGCAAAGACTTATCTGTATACGCCCAACGCGCTGCAGAGTCCAGCGCCAGTTGTTCGTAGCTGCTGCGGACCAGCGGTTCGGCCGCAGATGTGTCGCCGAGTGCATGCAATGCGGCGCCATGAATATGTCGCGCAACCGCAGTAATCCAGTGGTCAGGTGATAACGCTCTTATCAGCGAGGCTTCACCCAGGCGGGCCTGTTCCAGAGCCTCCTCATTGCGGCCCGAAAGCAGTAAGGCCTCAGCAAGATCAACCCGGGTAATAGCGAGATCCGGGTGATCCTTTTTTAATGACGACAACTGTATATCCAGGGCCTTTTGCAGCAAATCATTGGCTGCGGGAACATCACCCGCTTCCATCTGCCAGCGACCCTGTACCGCAAGGCTGCTGCCCACATTGGGATGGACGTCACCCAGTACCTTACGCTGAATTTCCAGGGCCGCAGAGGACATCGCCATGGCATCATCGAGGTTGCCTTCATCATGGTACACAAAAGCCAGGTTATTCATCACCCTGGCAACTTCAGGATGTTCGGTGCCGAGCAATTGTCGTTGCATATCAAGTGCATCAAGATAATTTGACCGCGCAAGTTCGAGATTGCCCTGGTTGCGGTACATGCTGCCCAAAGTACTGAGCGATAATGCGACGGAAGGATGGGAATCACCATAAAGCTGCCGGTTCATGGCAAGCGCCTCCCGATAAAGGATTTCCGCCTGTTCATAATTGCCGGCAGTCATAAGCACCAGGGCCAGATTATTGAGATTCTCTGCGATATGCGGGTGCGGCTCCCGACCCAGTGTTTGCCAGCGCAATTCCAGTGCTTCTCGCAGGCGGGCTTCGGCCTTGGCCAGATTGCCCTGGTCGAACTGGTTAAGGCCTATTTCCTCTATGGCCTTGGCTACGGATGGATCTTCCCGGCCCAACAACTGGCGGCGCTCAGCCAACACCTGCTGCAATACGGGCTCGGCACGCACATAATCCCCGGTCCTGAAGTACAGTTCGGCAAGCGCAGCATTGATATCGATCCGCAATTCACCACCATCACTACCAATAGCACTCAGCGCCTCCGCATACAGCATGGCAGCCCGGTCATAGTCAGCGAGTAGCAACACGACATTAGCGAGGTTATAAAGGCTTCGTCCCAGCTCAACTCCCGAGATCGAGGATAATTCGCGGCGCAATACCACCGCTTCCTCAAGCATCTCGCTAGCATCGGCGTAGAGCCCCAGACCCGTATACACTTTACCAATTGTATCCATCAGTGAGGTCTGGATATGTGGTTGATTATCGAGCTCAGTGGAGATCCGCTCGGCACCCTTGACCAGGATCTCGCGGGCGGTAATTGACCTGCCGCGAGCTTCGCCCGGGTCAGTCACCGAGAACAGGTCAATCATGAAAGAGGCAGTCTGGCGAGCGGTTTCAGCCTCGGTTTCTGCGCGCAGACGTTGTGCGTCGGCCTCGTTACGGGCAATAATCGCGGTGGTTGCCAAACCAATGGCAAACACCATGCCGGCGACCGCGGATGAGGTGAGGACAGCAAGACGTCGGTTGCGACGTTGCAGTTCTCGCTGGCGCAGGTCATCAAAGCCAACCCCCAGAATACCCGCTATAAGCTTGACCCTGGCGCTGGCTTTACCATCCTTGCCTGGCCGCGCATCCGCGGCGATGGGTTCGGCCTGGATGTTGGTGAGTTCGTTGTCACTACCAAGCTGAAAGCGCAAGGCCCGGGGAAAACATTCCTCGTCTTCCTGGCCGGGAATACCGGAACTATAGGGCTCTCCATCCACTATTAAAGAGAAGACCCGATTCGATCTGCCCAGACGCTTGTAAGCAAGGATCTCTTCATTAACCCAGTGGGATTTTGCCGACGAGCGCGAACAGATCACGATAAGGGTAGCCGCCCCTTCTAGTGCCGCGGTCAGTTTCGCACCGAGGTCGGTAGCACTGGCAAGTTCGTCACGATCACGAAATACAGGTGCGAGCTTCGCAGGTACGGCGCCAAACTCTGTGCTCTGGCCAACCAGGCGAGCGGGAATACGATAGGTTTCCAGGGATCGGTGCAGCCATCGCGCCCATTTTTCGTCAGCGTGGCTGTAGCTGATGAAGGCACGATACTTGAATTGACGAGTACTCATATCCCTACAGGTCCAGCTGGCAGACTTTCTGGTTTTGCAGCTTTAACAGCTTGGGGATCTGGCGGATATTGTCGCGATCTTTCTCCTTGTCTGCTTCTGTAAGCTGCTCCCAGGGAATCAGGTCCGGATGCAGCATACGGTCTTCGTCGCGTCGCTCACCATAGCTGTAACCCGCCAGGTATTTATCAGCCATCCAGCGGCGGTGCTCCAGCTGTGCCAGTTGTTCGAGTGCCTCATCACTCGGAGGAAAAGGGACTTCGGGGGCAGCCGCGTCGGCACCATACGCTACACAATTACAAAGCCGCAGTTTGATATCGATATGTGCGGCCGCGTGCTGGTTGGCCTTTTTTTTGTGAGCGGGCAATTCTGACCAGACTATAACCGAGGCGTTCTGCTCGGCGCTCGTGCCCAGGTAAGTCTGGGTGCGAAGATAGGCGTTATGCAGGGTTCTCGCCAACACATCCAGGGCCTCATTAACCACTATATCGATTGAAATCGTCTGATCGAGAGTTTCGAAATACTCAATGGGTTCGTGCTCGGGAAGATGACTCTTGTCCAGTCCGATGGGCAGGAAATCGTCGTCAATAATCTCCGCAAGAAAGTTCTGCTGGTTCAGGCAAACCACAAAATTCAACGCCGGCATCGCACTCAGGCGACGCAGCCGATTAAGCCGGCGGGCCGATAAAATACCTTCGACATCACTCTCGAGACCGACGTAACAGACACTGAAGTGAGACACCTCCTGTATCCTGCGCCAGGTGGACTCGGTGATGGTCATCGGGTCATCGTGGACAAAGCTGATCTCGACCGTTTTATCGAGGTGGGGATAGCGGTGCAAAAAGCGGTTGATCCGGGTTTGCTGATCTGCCGGGCACAGAACCGTAATACGCGGTAGCCTGAAATCCGTGTAGTGGGCGGTGAGTGCCGTTTGCAATATCATCTCCCGGACCAGCGCCTCAAAACCAATGAACAATATATGCATCGGCTCATCACTAACCGATTTTGGGCGGTAATACAGGTCTGGTGCGCAGGTATTGAAAATATTTCGGGCGATGGTCTCGCGGCGATTGAAAAGACGAATCGCAAAGCGGGCGGTATTGGTTTCAAAGAAGCTGTGGGCGGCAAAGACCTCATAGATATCGGGCGCATCCACACAGAGAAAACAGCGCAGCCCGAGGTGAGGGGGCTCGCCCGCGACAGGCTGCTCGTGGCGTTTGGCAACCTGCTCCAGCCGCTCTATATCCCGCGTATCCAAACGCCGGGTCAATCGCTCGGCATTCTTGGCAATGGCAATATTGGCCTTGTCATCGCTGGTACACAGGAACAGTTCCTTGGCATAGATCACGCCCGCCTTCATCAACACCAGCGGATCCATGGCATTACCATGAACGACAATGGCACCGTAGCTTTCCAGTTCGGCCGCCAGGGCATTCAGTGGGTCCAGATCAATAGCCACCACTCGCTTGTCACTGTTCAGGCAGTAATCCCTGGCAATCCGGTAACCGGTCTCTCCTATACCACAAACCACAACGAAACGACGCTTGCGAAACAGCAGGCCATACAGGGCCACCTGCTGGTTCACGACTTTCCACACAGCGCTCGCCGCGGTATACAACACCACCATGGGTGCCAGGGCACGGGCAATCTGCAAGTACAGGGGCCAGTGCGCCGTAGCATCCGGGGTTTCAAAAATAAAGAGTTGCAGCGTGGCGGAGCCGACGTCCCACCAACTGTGTTGGTCGGCGTCGGGGCCAAACATCATTACTTCGGCAAAGCCTGTAAAACCAAGTACATAGGCCAGAACGGCGAGCAGACCCACCAGGGTCCACTCGTGTCGTAGTACAAAGCCGTCGGGTTTAGCCCCCATACAGTACTAGGTAAACACGCCGTTTCAAAGAATGGATGATCCGGACCACGGTGCCTATTCGAGCACCGTGGTCCGGATCATCCATTCCAGATGATTCAGCTGGACCAGCAGGTTGCCTACAGCATTCGCGGGGACAGTCTGATTGACAACATAGTCGGGCGTATAAGAATAAGACTCTCCCATCAAATCAAAGAAACAGCCATCAGCCGCAATTTCGTCATTAAGACGGGGGTCGAGAACATCCTGTCGCATCTCCCTGACATAGCCCAGCGCCTGATCGTAACGCCCACCGGCAAAGCTCTTTTGAATACGACCGACATCACTGCTCAGCGTCGACTGGTTAACACCCTGCTGCACACAGGGAAACAGGCCATCGACATAGGCCTGTAATTGCAGAATGCGGTCGCTGATTACTGCATCGTAGGTGGTATCAGCAGCCTCTACACGGTTCACCCAGTGATAGACCACATACGAGTAGCGCGAGAAATCGCCACGACCACTGCCGCAGGGCCCGGTAGTAACATCCTGAAGGTCCCGTACCACTTCGCCTGCGGCATCGAGCACGGGGATTTCATCGAAGCGACCGGTTGTTGGGTTTATGGCGCTTTTGGGTAGCCACCCATAAGCTGGGCGAAAGGCCGGGTCGGGGGCGTCGCAGAAATAAATGTCAGGTGTGCCGGCATCATTGCTGTCATCTTCAAACCGGGCGGTAATGGTGTCCTCTGCCACATCGAGCCGGCTGCCATCGATATCCAATACGTAAATAACCGGTATCCCACCCGGGCTCTCGGGATAACCACATTGATGGGGCTGCATCTTGAGTTCGGCGTAGTTGTCCGCATTCAGGTGTATCGAAAGCTCCCTAGGAGCTTCGCCATTTGGTTCAAGCTTACAGTGGCCGCGTGTATCTTGGATAACATAGACACCATTCTTAAATATGGTACCGCCAACGCCGCGATCGCCCGGCTTATCCTTTGACGCTTCCAGGTCAAGAAATACATTCTTGGCGAGTTCCGCCTTACACGCGTCTGTATTACCACCGGGGTTGCTCGGGCAGGCCCCTCCGTCGATTATGTCAATAGGGGTTTGCGCAAAACCGGCAACTGAAAACCGGCCACTGCTACCGGATATCACGGCGGCGGTCATGCGTAGGGTTTCCCCGAAACCGACAAAAAGATCACCGTTGGGATTTACAGTCGCAAGCTGGCTCTTGTCAATATCCTTCGCGGAAAAACGGTAGGCACGGTTGTCAGAGGCGGTGACACCCGTCAGGTCGATTTCACCTGCGTCACCTTTCTTGTCCGGTGTGAAGTCGGTCAGCCATATACCGTTGATGTCGAACGCGGCCTGGCCGTCGGCGTCCCCCGCGTCGACGGTGACGGTGATACTTTCGCCGCGGTCAATACCGTCGTCGCAGTCACTCCCGTCGCCAGAAAAACCGATCCCGAGGCCGTCCAGGAGCGATGGATCACCATCGTTTGGATTATCGTCGCAATCGATATCCGTCACCAGCTCACCGTCTTCGGTGGTGACCTTGATGATATTGAGCTTGAGATAGTCCTCGTTGCGGAAATCAATATCCAGCAACCCTGTGCCCGTCGTCGGAATGGGTTTATAGTCAATATCAGGCGCCGGACTCAACGGCGGACCCGCCTGCGCAAGCGACGCCAGACAGGATCCGAGCGCCAGGGTTAACAGGGCTTTACTGGTCAACTTATTCATTACGTGCCTCCGGTAACAAGATGCATCTCTTGGGAAGCGGCATCTTTATTGTTGATTTTTCTCCGGGCATTCACACGTTCCGAAATCAGCTTTGCACGATCACCCGAGTGTTTTCCTGTTATATCCTGGTACTGTTTCAGTCGTGTCCTTTAAAAAATGGGCTTTGTTGATGCCCCTTTTTTAATGTTCGAAACGCAGCAAGTTTCAAGCCAGCCAAGAGCGAAAAATAAAACCCCAGCAAATTCAATCAGTTGAACTCAGCAAGCGGAGGACAACCACACATAGCCTCCCAAACATATCATAACTGTAAAAAAAGCCGACATTTTTCATTCCCGGGGTTGCCTGGTTTGGGTGGCCCGGTAACCTCACGCTTCGACCATTTATGGTATATCTTGTAACGCTCACAACATGAGCGCAATTTTATGGCTCACCTGTACATTACCAAGACAAAAAGGAATTCCAATGAAACGCCTGGCATCACTTGCCTTGCGCGGCCTGGTCGCCGTACTCCCGGTTGCGCTAACCATTTACCTGGTCTACTGGCTGCTGGCCGCGATGGAATCAGTGGCAGGCACCGTATTGCGCACCCTACTGCCGGAAGAGTGGTATTTTGCCGGTATGGGGCTGGTTTCCGCGGTGCTGTTACTGATCGCTACCGGCATCCTGGTTGACGCCTATGTTATCCGTCACCTGTTGCGACTCGGGGATGTTTTCCTAAGCCGGATTCCGCTGGTGAAATCGGTCCACGGTGCCATCCAGGATGTTTTGCGCGCCTTCAGTATTACCAAAGAGAGTGGCGCGGATTCCGTAGTCCTGGTTGAGGTACAGGACAATATGCGTCTCATCGGCTTTGTTACCGCACGCGATACCGCAAAAAAGCTGATACCGAACACCGACAGCGGTGAAGATATTATCGGTGTCTATCTACCCATGAGCTACCAGTTGGGTGGCTACACGGTCTACCTTCCTGCAAGCAAGGTACAGCCCTTAAAGATCAGCGTGGAAGAAGCCATGCGTATTGCCGTTACCGGCGGCATCCAGAGCAACAGCAGGCAGGCCGGTTAACCGCACTGCCTGCCGCCCGCAGTCGGGTCAATGACTCATGCCAAACTGTCAGCCGTAGAAGGCGGCAAACCGGTCAATGAATACCGGCAACTCATCTGCGGGCAGGTCATTGATACCGGCGGCGGCGGCACGACCACCACCGCTGGGAAACTGTCGGCATAAAACGTCGGCACCGGTCTTGTTTGCCAGCGGAGCACGCACGCTGACCAGAAAGTTGCCATCGGTCTTGCCGGTGACTACGGCGTGGGCTCGCTCCGGCTCGGCGTTGGCAAGGTCGTTGCCGAAAACGCCACTCACTCGCCGCGCCCATGCCGCTTCAGGCAACAGGTAAACGGCCGTAGCGCTGTCGCGGTATTCCGGTGCCAGCTTACCGGCAGCCGTCATATCCTCGTGATAACCCGTCTCAAGGCGCTCAAAATGTTCGGCGCCCTCCTGCATGAACGCAAACGGATCCGAAAACGGGCTGATCAGGCGATAGAGTGCTTCGGGGGTAAAGTGAAGATCCTCCAGTCTGGACCCGTACCCGTTGTAGTTGATGTAAATACCGAGGTTTTCAAGCTGCTGTAGATCTGCTTCGGCAAGCGCCAGGGGGCGGGCAATGCGGTGGGCGCTATCGCGAAGATTGTCGCCAAAGGTACCCACTACCGCCCAGGCCCTATAAGCGCCCTGCAAGTAGTTGTTGACCAACAAACTCGTGCAGACATCAGCCGCAGGATTAATAAGCGTGTGAAGCTGCGGGTTCCGGGGTATCTCACCGGCAAAGTGGTGGTCGCAATAAAATACACTGGCGCCTTCTGCGAGAACTCGCTCGAGATCATTCCGATTCTTGTCGAGGGAGACATCAAGCACCGTTACCTGGTCTCCGGGAGTTGCGCGAACCTGCCCCAGTAACTCAATGTCGCGCTTGACGCCGGTAACAAGTACCGCATCCCGCGGTTCAGCCTGACGCAATTGCACCAGGGCACAGAGCCCGTCTGCGTCCCCGTTGAAAACATCATAATTCATTAATCAACTACCTTAACCAGTCATTTTCAGGACTTGTCCGGAAATAATTCCTGTACATTTGAGCGCGCCACCACGGCGGGACCCGGCTTGGACTTCGGCTTGGTTCCGGACAGTAACCCGAGGCGCCCCTTACCCTGCCTGAGCCAGACATGGTCGTATCGCACCTCATGATTGCCAAAGCCGCTTACGGCTGCATGCAACACTGAGGTAATTCCGTCGCAATCCATAGTGTCGCAGAAACGAATCAATTCCGTCAGTAAACCGTGGATCCGGGTGTAGGACAAACACTCTTCTTCGGCACGCATAATCATCGGGTGCCCGGTTCCTGCCACGTTGCCTCCCAGCAGCAGCTCTTCATGCAGTTTCTCTCCCGGCCGCAAGCCGGTGAACTCAATCTGCACGGCATCCGGGACGTAACTGTCCAGCTGGGTTTCATAGCCACTGAGCCGAATCATGCGCCGTGCGAGATCGATGATCCGCACCGGTTCACCCATATTGAGTACAAACAGATCGCCACCGGTTCCCATGGCCCCCGCCTGAAGTACCAGTTGCGCCGCTTCCTGAATGCTCATGAAATAGCGGGAAACTTCCGGATGGGTGACCGTAACCGGGCCACCACGCTTGATCTGCTCCCGGAAGAGCGGAACCACTGAACCCGAGGAACCCAGCACGTTACCGAAACGCACCATGCAAAAACGGGTGCGAGGGGCCTGCTGGGCAAGCCCCTGCAAGACCATCTCAGCAAAGCGCTTGGAGGCACCCATAATGTTGGTGGGTCGCACTGCCTTGTCCGTAGATACCAGGACAAAGGTTTCAACGCCCACCTTGCGTGCGGCCTCCGCGGCATACCAGGTACCGAACACGTTATTGGCAACACCTTCAGCCACATTGTACTCAACCATTGGCACATGCTTGTAAGCAGCGGCGTGGTAGACCGTTTGCACCGAAAATGTACGAAACACAGCCTCCAGCCGGCGCTGATCCTGCACCGAGCCCAATAGGGCGACAATTTCCACATCAACGTCGAGCGTTAGCCGAAGCTCCCGTAATTCGCGTTCGATCCTGTAAAGTGCATATTCCGAATTATCGAATAAAAGTAACTCTCTCGGACCGGACATAAGAATCTGGCGGCACAATTCAGAACCTATTGAGCCTCCCGCGCCGGTAACCATCACTATCTTGCTGGTGATACAGCGATCAATCAGCTCGGGGTGGGGAGGCACCAGGTCGCGACCGAGCAAATCATCCAGCTCGATGTCCTGAATCTGGTTGACACTGGCGCGCCCCGTCACCAGTTCGGTAATCCTTGGGATTGTGCGTACATGCACCGGCAGGCCAACCAGGGAGTTAATGATCTCGCGACGGCGCTCTGGTGAAGCGGCAGGTATGGCCAGTAGTACCTGGGTGATATTGTGCTCGCCAATGAGGCGCCGGAGGTCTTCAGGACGCGCGACCTGCAACCCGTTGATCACGGAACGCTGCAAGCGGGCGTCGTCATCTACAAAGACGACGGCGCGATACTGGTCGCCCTGATGCAGGGCGGTGAGCAACTGGCGACCGGACTGACCGGCCCCGTAGATAATGACATTGCAGGACAGGGAGCGGAGCTTGGCTTGATAATAAGCCCGCACCGTGAGCCGGCTGCCGCCAATCAGCAGGAGCGCGATACCCCAGTAGATAAATGGCATGGCCCGCGGAACATCAGCCTGGGTAAAAAACAACGCCGCAGCGAGCACCAGACTGGAGTAGGTGACTGCAGTGATAACCGCCCAGATGGCCTGCTGTCCCATGAACCGGATAACCGCCCGGTAGAGGCCCAGCCGCAGGAAGATAACGGCACTGACGATAACCGTGAAAATACCGCAGAATATTTCAGTAGCACCCACCGGAAACTCTGCAGTACCGTAGCGCACGGCCACTGCAGACCACATCGCGGCCAGAATAAAGACCATATCGAGGATGAGCAGCAGGGTCTGTTTGGTATTACGTGGTAATTCAATGAGTTTTTCCAGCGCATTACGAAACACCGCCAGAACCTGTAACGTCCCGCGCAGTACTATTCTGTCAAAACGATAGTGCAAGCGCTTTCCCTCTGTTAATTGTTTGTGCAAGCCATCCACCGCCAATACTAGGCTATAGCCTCGGGGCTCGCCATGCCAGCAGCGATAACAGGAAAGGTCGGATTACCAAAAAATACCTTTGCAAGCTTGAAATAGTTATACGAGGTATGCCGCGGGTACCTGCTTCAACAGCCCGCTAACGATTGCCACGACTGACGGAGGGCACTTCAACGGCACGGATAGAGTACATAGCCACTAAAAGTGGCACATACGCCAGCATAACCAGCGCAACCTGATGCTGCGGCCAACGCCATGCAGCCAGGGCTATGGGAAATAGCCACAGGGCATTCAGAACCACCAACAACAGGTCCACCGCAAGGTGTGACTGCCAGTACCGGCTCAGGCGCTGATAGGCATGGTCCCTGTGCGCCGCGGCCAGGTATTCACCCCGGCGCCATCGATCCAGCAACGTCCATGTCGCATCGGTAATGAAAGCGGCCAGCAATACCAGCCAGCAACCCAGAGGCACGGCGCTACTACCGGCGCCATAAAGTGCCAGCCCACCCAGAAGAAAGCCGATGGGGATGCTACCCGCATCGCCCATAAACAGTCGTGCCGGCGGCCAGTTCCAGACCAGGAAACCCAGCTGACTCAGCGCCAACAGCAGGCAGAACAGAGCGTAATCGGCAGCACCGCCGAGGAACCCGAGTAAGCTCGCCCCACTACAGGCCAAAAAACACTGAATCGCAGCCAGGCCATCAATCCCATCCATGAAATTGTAGAGATTGAGCAACCAGAGCAAACCGAATAACAATAGCGGCCAAAGCAACCACGGACTTATGCCCGGGGGCAACCAGTCTCCCCCCGCCAGTACCACCAGCAACAGGCTACAACAGATACTGTAACCAACGAGGCGCAGCCACACCGGAAGATTGACCAGATCATCAACGATGCCAATAACCATCAACACCAGGGCAAGACTCGACAGTTGCCACCAGAATGGGTCGCGTAGCATACCTTCGGACGCGGCAAGGATTGAAGCCAGGACAAATGCCGATAATAACCCTACGCCGCCTCCATGAGGTGTTGGCTTACTATGGGAACTGCGCGCATTGGGTTGATCCAGCCAATGGCGGCGCTGCGCCAACCTCAGGTACAGTCCGCAAAGCAAGGCCGCCAACAGCGGCGCCAGCAACAATGGCAATATCATCTGTCCAGCCTCTCCCCGGACACGAGCTCCGATGCCATGGTCGCCAGGCTCTGCCGTGGACGCCAGTTGGTGGCGGCCAAAAGGGCTGAGTTACTGTAGACCTCAGTGTCGAACAATTTACCAAAGCTGGTTCCGCTGGGCTGCCGCTGCCAGCGGTCAAGCAGCGCCGCGAAAGTACGCCAAAGCCACAGGGGTGCCTGCCAGTTACGTACCGGGCGTTGTAGCGCCATTCGCAAAATGGCGTACATCTCCCGCGTGGAATAAGCCTGCCCATCGGTCACAATCCATGTATGCAGGCCACTGAACCCTCCGGATGGCAGCGTACACAAGAGCGCTGCAAGATCGGTGACGCCGACCATCGAACGAGCGCCCCCCGCCGGGGGTGCGGGCAGGCCGAGCCGCGCGGCCTGTAACAACAGCTTCAGGTTTCCTTTCAGAGCGGCACCGTAGACCACTGCGGGACGAAGGATAATCACTGTCATTGCGCCCCCCGAAAATTCCGCACGCAGGTCACACTCAGCACGCCATTTTGAGGCACCATAGGCGTCCCCTGGCTCGACCGTATCACCTTCCGCGCGGGGCTTGCCATCCGCTTGGAGCCCCATGGCTTTGACACTGCTGAGATACACGAAATAACCCACACCAGCCTGGTGCGCGGCACGCGCCATGGCCATGGTAGCGTGGTAATTGACAGCATCGTAGCGTACTGCTTCAGCGTATTGATGCGCGACACCGGCGAGATGGTAGACAACGTCTACACCTTGCAAAGCAGCCGCTTCGGGAACGCTGCCCTGCAGATCGAGCGGTGACGCATAATGCCCACCCGGGAGAACACCACCATTTTGGCTCGTGGCTACCAGATCGTCACCGCGAGCGACCAGTTGCCGGCATAACTCGCGACCAATAAAGCCCGTTGCGCCCGTTACCAGAGTCCTCACTATCGCCTCGTCTCTACCAGGGTTCGCATTGCCAAACAGGTTTCTCCACGCACCGGCACCAGACCGGGAATCACCACAAAAAAAGGGGCCTCAGCCCCCATGATACGGATGCCACCGCCCTATTCCAGTGTTATAACTGCCCTGTTCCGGTCCAGTGTTGCCTGCCCGATGCCCTTGACATCAGTCAGTTCATCCGGCGAACTGAATACCCCGTATGCCTCCCGATAACGGATAATTTCCTCCGCACGGGCCACGCCCACCCCCTGCAATCCCGCCGCCAGGGTTGCGGCATCGGCAGTATTGATATTAATCATCTGGTTTTGCGCAGCAACCACTGCGCCAACCTCATTTACCTCATTCCCGGTATTCGCGGTTGCGAAACCGGAGCCAAACCCGACAAAAAGGCAAAATAATGCCGCTGCCAGGGACCTGCTTCCGTGTCTTGCCAATCGTGTGCCCGAACATTCGAGCCCGTAGATTGAACAGGTGAAAATCTCTGCTGGTTTCATAATGTAATCTCCATTTACGATGCTGCTTCCGTGCACATCCGTACCAAGGGAGATTCTAGCAGGCCGGGGCAAAATGGCACCCCCAGCGACCACATATGATGTTATGGACGTCCTTTCGCCCATTCCTCATGTACTCGCTCCAGTGCCGCGAGCGGGTCACTGGAAGCAGTTATCGAACGGCCGATTACCAGGTAGTCGGCGCCAAGCTCGCGGGCGGCGGCCGGGGTAACTACTCTTCGCTGGTCTCCTGCGGCATCACCGGCCAGGCGAATCCCGGGGGTCACCAGAACAAAATCTTCACCGCGTTCCCGGCGGAGTGCGGGCGCTTCCATCGCCGAGCAGACAACGCCGGCAACACCACTGTTCGCGGCGAGAGCCGCCAGGCGCTGTACTCTTTGCAAGGCACTTTCCTGATAACCCAGCTCCGCAAGGTCCTCATCCGACATACTGGTCAGTACCGTTACCGCAATCAGCAGCGGCGGAGCCGGATAGCCCTCCAGGGCTGCCACAGCCGCTTCCATCATGCGCCGACCACCACTGGCATGCACATTGACCATCCATACCCCGAGGTCCGCCGCTGCGCGCACGGCACCGGCAACGGTGGTGGGAATATCGTGAAACTTGAGGTCGAGAAAAATCTCAAAACCCATTGCCTGCAGACGCTGCACCAGACCCGGACCACAGCGGGTAAATAATTCCTTACCTACCTTGAGACGACAGAGGTCGGGGGATAACTTTTCGGCGAGCGCCAGTGCGGCAGCCTCTTCGGCGTAGTCCAGTGCCACCAGAACAGGGGATTGCATGGTTTCTCCTTAATGATAGCGGCGGCGCGGTTGCACTCAGCCAACATGATTGCCGAACAGGCCTTTTACCGTACCCCAGTGTTTGCACCCGGGGCAAAACCAGTGCAGCTGGCGACCGGCAAAACCACAGTGGCCGCAGCGATAGGTTGGCCGCTCCGCGATCAAGCCCTGAACCAGCCTTTCCAGCACCGCAAGGTTATCCTTTACGCGTCCCTCCACATGCCCGATTTGCAGGCTTATCAGGCCCGCCAGTCCACTCAGGGAGGGGTTATGGCTCAACTGTTCCGACAGGAACTCAGCGGCCGCATCGTCGCCGGCCTGTTCGCGAATATCGTCGGCCAAAGCCAGCACCAGGGGGGCGGACGGATGAGCCTGCAGGCAGTCTTCCAGATATCGGCGCATTGCCGGGCCATCATCGAGCTGGCGATAACTCTCGCGCAACGTCGGCAGTGTTTCCGGAATATAATCAGCGTCTTGCTGGCGCACTTTGCGCAGCACCTTGAGAGCCTGCCGATAATCTCCAGCCTGATATTCCAGCTGCCCCAGCATGATGGAGGCACGCACACAGTTGCGGTCCCGTGACAGGGCCAACTGCAACTGGCCACGAGCCTCAGCAATGTCGCCCGCCTGCAAAAGTTCCGCCGCCAGTTCGCAGTGATAATGAGCCAGCACCACTTCAATGGGCTGCCGACTCTCACTGAGTACTTCGGTATTTACGGAACCCAGTAGTGACCTGCGGGGCAACAACGCGGTAGCAACCTCGATAGCACTTGACCACTCTCGCTGGCTCTGGAAAATCTCCAGCAAATGTCGCTGGCCGGCACGGCGCTGCTCGGGGGCATCCTTGACCAGATCCAGCAATAAGCGCTCGGCACGGTCGAAAAGCCCCGCACTGATATAGTCGCGCGCCAGTTCCAGGTGTGCCTGGTGCACATGCGGTCGCGGCAAACTTGGTCTTGCCAACAGGTTTTGGTGAATCCGTATCGCGCGGTCGACCTCGCCACGCCTGCGCAGAAGATTACCCAACGCAATGTGGGTCTCCAACGTCTCGGTATTGACTTCCAGGGCATTGATAAAAGCGTCTACGGCACCGTCGGGGCGGTCGTCGAGCAAATAGTTGAGGCCCTTGTAATATTGCCCGGGCATGGGCAGCGCGGCTGGTTGCGCCCGACGACGACCCAGCCACCAGCCCGCACCCGTTGCTGCAAACAACAGGACAAAAATGATCAGATCATTCACGCTCTAGGGTTCCGGCGATCCGTAACGTGTCCACTTCCTGGCGACATTTGTCGAGCTTTCGCCTGGTAGTGGCCAGACTGGCTCGCAGGCGCAGGATAATGAGGCCGGATGCCAACAATCCCAGTAAACCGCCAATACCGAGTGCGCTGAGCAACCACAGGGCCAGGCTGCGGGGATCGAAACGATAGACCAGCAAGTCAAGTGCTATCGGGTCCCGGTTCTGCAAGGCGAACAATATACCGGCAACCAACATGGCCAGCCCGACCAGGACATAGAAAATCTTGCGCAACAGTTTCATAACCCATTCTACCTTTTGCTGCACTATTACCGGTGTTGCAGTCCCGGGGGAGTGGCGAGTATACCGAGCGCCTATCCGGATTTGCCCGGGCGCGTTCAGCGACCTGCTTGCAAGCCCAGGTTAACGCGCTCTCGCAGCTCCTTACCCGGTTTGAAATGCGGTACATATTTACCGGTGAGATCAACCGTATCGCCTGTCTTGGGATTACGGCCGCGCCGGGGCTCGCGATAGTGCAGGGAGAAACTGCCAAAACCGCGTATCTCGATACGTTCACCACTGGCGAGCGCCTCGGACATGTGCTCGAGGATAGTCTTGACTGCCAGCTCCACATCTTTCAGCGACAATTGGGCCTGGCTGGCTGCTATCGCATCAATCAGTTCGCTCTTGGTCATCGTGCCTCCACTGCCAAACTGCGCTTTTACGCCCTTTACTGGCGCCCGCACCATACAGCCATTATTGTGACCCTGCTCGGCAATTTACGCAAGTTGTTATTTTTTAACGAAAAAAGGCCCACCGAGGTGGGCCTTATCCTTTACAAACCACTGCCACTACCCGTTCCCGCAGGAGGCCGGGCAGTTGCCATGGCGTGTTATTTATCTGCCATCTGAGCCTTGATCAGGTCACCGATCGTCGAGGGAGCCGCCACTTCGTCCTGGGCTTTATGGGACTTGACTGCATCCTGCTCATCGTCGTGGTCCTTGGCTTTAATGGACAGCGCCAGGGTGCGGTTCTTGCGATCCACAGAGATGATCTTGGCTTCCACCTGATCGCCAACCTTGTACAGGCTGCGGGCATCTTCCACCTTCTCACGGCTGATGTCGGAGGCCTTGAGCACACCTTCAACTTCGTCTGCCAGCTTGATTGTCACCGACTTGGCGTCCACTTCGGTCACTTCACCGGTCACGATGGAACCACGGTCATTCTCGGCAACATAACTTGAGAAGGCATCGTCTTCCAGCTGCTTGATACCCAGGGAAATACGCTCGCGCTCGGGATCAATGGACAGGATGACGGTTTCGATTTCATCGCCTTTTTTGTAGTTGCGTACCGCTTCCTCACCCGCTTCATTCCAGCTGATGTCGGACAGGTGCACCAGACCGTCGATATTGCCTTCCAGGCCAATGAAGATCCCGAAATCGGTGATCGACTTGATGCTGCCGGAAATCTTGTCGCCCTTGCTGTACTGCGATGCAAAGGCATCCCAGGGATTCTGCTGGCACTGCTTGATACCGAGAGAGATACGACGACGCTCCTCGTCAATATCCAGGACCATTACCTCGACTTCGTCGCCCAGCTGGACGATTTTGGACGGGTGTACATTCTTGTTGGTCCAATCCATTTCGGAAACGTGTACCAGGCCTTCCACACCCTCTTCGAGTTCGGCAAAGCAGCCGTAATCGGTGAGGTTGGTAATACGGGCCTTGACGCGGCTGCCTTCGGGATAACGGTTGGTAATTGCCACCCAGGGATCTTCGCCCAGCTGCTTGAGACCAAGGGAAACGCGGTTACGCTCGCGATCAAACTTGAGAATCTTGACGTCTATTTCCTGGCCGACTTCCACGATCTCGGAAGGATGCTTGATACGCTTCCAGGCCATATCGGTAATGTGCAGCAAGCCGTCGACGCCACCGAGGTCGACAAACGCGCCGTAGTCGGTCAGGTTCTTCACGATACCCTTGACAGACATGCCTTCCTGCAACGATTCCAGCAGGGCTTCGCGTTCAACGCTATTGGCGGCTTCCATCACGGCACGGCGGGACACGACAACGTTGTTGCGCTTCTGGTCCAGCTTGATAACCTTGAATTCGAGTTCCTTGTTCTCCAGGTGCGCGGTGTCGCGAACCGGGCGCACATCGACCAGCGAACCGGGCAGGAAGGCGCGGATGGTGTTGATATCGACGGTAAAGCCACCCTTGACCTTGCCATTGATGACGCCCTTGACGACTTCATCGGCTTCATGAGCAGCTTCGAGTTCTTTCCAGGACTCGGCGCGCTTGGCTTTCTCGCGGGACAGCTTGGTCTCACCGGAGCCATCTTCCACACTTTCCAGGGCCACCTGGACTTCGTCACCGATGCTGAGGGAGCAATTACCTGCAGCGTCGAGGAACTGTGCACGAGGGATCACGCCTTCAGACTTCAGGCCTGCGTGGACGGTGACCCACTCGTTATCTATGTCGATAACAACACCGGTGACAATGCTACCGGGCTCCATATCGACAGTTTTCAAGCTTTCTTCAAAAAGTTCGGCGAAGGATTCGCTCATTACATAATACCTGTGTGTGATTACGGCGGTTATCCGCCTTGCCGTATCTCCAGCTGATACGGGTTATCAAGTTAAACCCCACCCATGCCACCTCTGGAACCGGCATTGGGTACGGTACCTTACCAAACCATTGTGTGGTGCGGTTTGACCGGCGCAAAGGGTATGTCAGACCAGCCCTTTCCGGCGCACGGCTCGCATGACTTCAGCGAACACCGCAGTAATCGGCAGATTGCTACTGTCGATCACAATGGCATCTTCAGCGGGAACAAGCGGGGCAACGGACCGGCTGCTGTCGCGCGCATCACGCTCCTCGATGTCCCCAAGAAGGCGCGGAAGACTAACATCTTCTCCTTTGGCGAGCAACTGCCGATAACGGCGCTCGGCGCGCTCTGTGGCACTGGCGGTAAGGAAGATTTTGAGGGGGGCATCGGGGAAAACCACGGTACCCATATCGCGACCGTCGGCCACCAGGCCCGGAGCTTGCCGGAATTCACGCTGCCGCTGCAGCAGGGCATCGCGCACCGCGGGAATAGCCGCTACGGTAGAGGCACCGCGGCCCCCCTCCTCAGTGCGAATATCACGGCTGACATCGACACCTTTATAGATAACCCGCACTTCACCCGCCGCATCGGTGCGAAAATCGACCTGCAGGTGCCGCGCCACTTCCGCGACCGCTGCATGGTCATCCCAGGAGACCTTCTCCAGCAGACACGCGTGACCGGTAACACGATACAAGGCCCCGCTGTCGAGGAAATGCCAGTGCAGGGTGTCTGCCAACAGGTGGCTCAGGGTGCCCTTGCCGGCGCCACTGGGTCCATCTACCGTGATTACCGGAACATCTGCGCTAGCCATCAATCTACCCGCGTCGATATCTGCAGGCCCAAACCACGGGCCAGGGCATCAAAGCCCGGAAAGGAGGTGCTGACATGGTCGCAGTCGAGCACCCTGATAACACTCTCTGCGCGCAGGGCCGCAATCGCAAATGACATGGCAATACGGTGGTCGTGATAGGTATCAATGACACCGCCCCCAAGAGGCCCTCCATCAATTATAATGCCATCCTCCAGCACTTCGCACTCTACGCCCAGGGTCGCGAGCCCCGCAGCCATCGCCGCAATACGGTCGCTCTCCTTGACCCGCAGTTCCTCGGCACCGCGCAGTACCGTGCGCCCGTCGGCGCAGGCAGCAGCAATAAAAAGGGCCGGAAACTCATCGATTGCCAGTGGCACCTGTTCGAGAGGAATCTCGATACCCCGCAGGGGAGCATAGCGTACACGGATGTCCGCCACCGGCTCACCGCCCACCTCACGCTGGTTTTTCAGGCTGATATCAGCACCCATCAACTTGAGGATGGTAATTACGCCCGTGCGGGTGGGGTTGATGCCGACATGGGTCAATAGCAAATCGGAGTCCGGTGCGATACTGGCAGCCACCAGGAAGAAGGCCGCCGACGAAATATCAGCCGGCACATCAATATCCGTGGCCTTCAGGCGGCCGCCACCTGCAAGACTGATAACGCCATTCTCCGATGCTACCGGGTAACCAAAACCGCGCAACATACGTTCGGTATGATCGCGGGTAGGCGCCGGCTCGGTTACGGAGGTTCTACCTTCTGCGTAAAGCCCCGCGAGCAGCACACAGGATTTGACCTGGGCGCTCGCCATCGGCAAATCATAATGAATGCCCTGCAGGCGTTGCCCGCCGTGCACTCGAAGTGGGGGCGTGCCGGCACCGGCACTTTCTATGCGCGCCCCCATCAGCCGCAGCGGGTCTATCACCCGGCCCATGGGGCGCTTGCACAGGGAAGCATCACCACTGAGCTCGGTGGAGAAAGACTGGCCGGCCAGCAAACCGGCGAGAAGGCGGATGCTGGTACCTGAATTACCCATGTCCAGGGGTGATAACGGTGGTTGCAACCCATGCATGCCAACCCCGTGAACGGCCAGTTCACCGGCGTCGGGGCCTTCGATTGTCACACCCATGGCACGGAAGGCCGCAACAGTCGCCAACGCATCCTCACCTTCGAGGAAGCCGCTAACCAGGGTGACACCATCGGCAATGGCGCCCAGCATAATGGAGCGATGGGATATTGACTTATCACCGGGAACGCGAACCTCGCCACTGATCACACCGCCGGGTAATAACTGGAATTCCATAAGCGGGTTCTCTCAGGCTGGGGGCTGGCCACGAGCAGCCAGCAACGCCGCAAAGGCATCGCGGGCACCCTTGGCGCGGGTGAATGTAGCCAGCAGTTCATTACCCTGCTGGTCGGCGATCGCTTCCCGCAAGCCGGCGAGATGACCACTGAAAAGATCAATCGCCTCAAGCAGCGCAGCCCGGTTGGCCAGGGCGATATCCCGCCACATTACGGGGTCACTTGAAGCAATACGGGTAAAATCACGGAAGCCGCCGGCTGCAAAGCGGAATATATCCTCGCTGGCGTCACTGCCCGCCAACGCATCAACCAGTGCGTAGGCAAGCATGTGCGGCAAATGGCTGGTCGCCGCCAGTACCTGGTCGTGCTCCGCAACGGCCATATCCACCACTTCGGCACCGGTACTGGCCCACATGGCGCGCACCAGCGCCAGAGCCGCCGCGTCGTTACCCTCGACTGGAGTCAGTATAACCCGGTGATTAACAAACAGGTTTGGGTCAGATGCCTCGACGCCGCTATGCTCGGAACCGGCGATGGGATGACCCAGGATCAATCGTGGCGGCATACCGCCCCAGACGGTCTCCGCCACTCGCTGCAAATTGCCTTTGACGCTGGCGACATCAGTAATTACCGGGGGCTGAGGTCGCTCCTTCAACCGCGGCAAAATCCGCTCCAACATCTGTTCGGCAATCAGGGTGGGGGTCGCAATCACCAGAATATCCGCGGCGTCCACCGCCGCGTCCAGGTCCAGCGTGTAGTCGTCGATAATACCGAGTTCAACGCCGCGTTGCAGCGAGCTTTCGCGGTGACCCCAGGCAACACAACGGCTACTGAAGCCGCTGTCGCGCAGAGCCCGCGCCAGCGAGCCGCCAATGAGCCCGAGGCCAAGAATAACCAGCACCGGCCCGGAATGGGATGTCGCGTCAGTCAACGCTACAACACCGCGCGCGGATAGGAACCCAATGGCTTGAACAGGATGGACTGCTCCTCCAGCTCGCCAACAATACCGCGCACGTTCTCGTCCTGCATGTGGCCCTCAAACTCGATAAAAAACACATAGGCCCATTTTTCCGTACGCGAGGGCCGGGTATCGATACGGGTCAGGCTGACCCCCGCTCGTCGAAACGGGTCCAGCAAGGTGAACAGGGCACCCGGTTTGTTGCGGCTGGACACAATCAGCGAGGTCTTGTCGCGGCCACTGGGAGGCACTTCTTCGCGGCCCACCACCAGAAAGCGGGTGGTATTGTCAGGGTAATCCTCTATATGCTCCGCGAGCTTATCCAGATGGTACAACTCCGCGGCCATGTCGCCCGCCACTGCCGCCACGCCCGGGATTGTTGCGGCCATTCGCGCAGCCTCACCGTTGCTACTGACCGCTTCGCGTTCCACCAGCGGCCAGTGCAGGTCCAGCCAGTTGCGACACTGGGCAAGGGCCTGCTGATGGGCACAGATCCGGGTAATGGCCTGCGCCGGGGTATGCTTTGCCACCAGCAGGTGATGAACGATTCGCATTTCCACTTCGCCGGATATTTTCAGGGGCGAATCCATGAAATTATCAAGGGTATGACTGACCATGCCTTCCGTTGAATTTTCAACCGGCACCACACCGTAATTGCAGTCCCCGGACGCCACCTGCGCAAACACGGTATCAATCGTATTCTGGGCCACACAAATGGCGGCGTGACCAAAATGCTTGAGCGCCGCTGCCTGGGTGAACGTACCTTCAGGACCCAGGTAGGCGACTTGCAAAGGCCGCTCCAGGGCCAGACAAGCCGACATGATTTCGCGAAAAATGTGCGCAACCGCCTCTCCCGCCAGCGGGCCCTGGTTGCGATCAATAATGCGCTGCAGGACCTGGGCTTCACGCTCGGGCCGGTAGTAGACAACCTCGCCGGCGGGCTCCCCTGATTCACCCGCGGCCAGGATTTCCGCCAGCTTGATTTCAGCCACCCGCTGCGCGCACTCGGCACGGCGTTTAATCAGCGCCTGGATATCCTGGTCGATAGCGTCTATATCCGCCCTGACCTGATTGAGATCCCTGGTATCTGTCATCGCCAACCGCCGCCTCAGCCCTTGCGTTGCTCAAAATCCTGCATGAACGCGATCAATGCGTCCACTGCCTCCTCGGGAACGGCATTGTAAATACTCGCGCGCATGCCACCTACCGAACGGTGGCCTTTGAGGTTAAGTAACCCGCGGGCCTCTGCTTCCTCCAGAAACGGCTTGTCCAGGGACGAATCAGCCAGGGTGAAGGGCACGTTCATCAACGAGCGACTGGGTACTTCCACCGGGTTGGCATAGAAGGTGCTGCCATCGATTGCCGCATATAGTTTTGCCGCCTTGCGCCGGTTGATTTCAGCCATCGCCGGCAAGCCACCCAGCTCTTTCAGCCAGTCAAAGACCAGCCCGGCAAGATACACCGCAAAAGTGGGAGGTGTGTTGTACATGGAATCGTTTTCAGCCGCCGTCTTCCAGTCCAGCATGGTCGGGCAGTGTGGCTGCGAGTGTCCCAGCAGGTCCCTGCGCACAATCACCAGGGTGAGGCCGGCCGGGCCGATGTTCTTCTGCGCGCCCGCGTAAATCATCCCGAAGCGGGATACATCCAGGGGTCGCGACAAAATGGTGGATGACATGTCGGCCACCAGTGGCGCACCGGTTTCCGGAATCCAGTGGAACTCTACCCCGCCGATGGTTTCATTGGGCGTGTAATGCAGATAGGCGGCATTGGGGTCGGTACTCCAGGTATCCCGGGGAGGGATTGTACTGAACCGGGTATCCTCCGAACTGGCTACCACGTTGATCCGCCCAAAACGCCTGGCCTCGGCGATCGCCTTTTTGGACCACTGACCCGTGTTGACGTAATCCGCGCTGGCACCCTCCGCGAGCAGGTTAAGTGGAACCGCTGCAAACTGGGTGCTGGCCCCGCCCTGCAGGAACAGCACGGCGTAATCGTCAGAGATTCCCAGCAGCTCGCGCAGGGTGGCCTCGGCCCGTTCCGCCACGCCGATGAATTCGGCGCTGCGATGGCTCATTTCCATCAGCGACATGCCTTTGCCATGCCATTCGAGCATATCGTCACGTGCGGTTTCCAGTACCGGCACCGGCAGGGCCGCAGGCCCTGCACAAAAGTTGTAGCAGCGAGTCATCGCAAGGGCTTCCTTAAATTAGCGAAGGAGCGTGGACGCCTTAGTCCTCGGCGTCGCCAGCTCCGGTGGTGTCATCAATATCGGCATCAATAACGGCATCCGCATCGATCTCCGGTTCAGCAATACGCTCAATCCTGACCAGGAATTCGTCGGGCCGGGTGCGGATTACGCGCACGCCCTGCGTGTTGCGGCCGACCAGGGATATTTCTTCAGCGCTGGTGCGCACCAGGGTACCCTGGTTGGAAATCAGCATGACCTGGTCACCCGCAAACACCTGCACGGCACCCACCAGACGGCCATTGCGCGCGCTGGTGGACATGGCGATCACACCCATATTACCCCGCCCCTTGGTCGGGAATTCCACCAATTCCGTGCGCTTGCCGTAGCCGTTTTCACTCACCGTGAGCACCTGGCCACCCTCCTGGGGCACAATCAGGGAAATCATGCGGTGGCCCTCGCCAAGACGAATACCACGCACACCCCGGGCCGTACGCCCCATGGCGCGAACATCATCCTCGCGGAAGCGCACCACCTTGCCCTCGCTACTGAACAGCATAACGTCACAGCTGCCGTTGGTAATTGCGGTACCGATCAGGACGTCGTCCTCGTCCAGCTCAAGGGCCCGCAGACCGACACTGCGCCGGCGGGCAAAATCAGTCAGTGCGGTTTTCTTGACCGTGCCCTTGGCCGTGGCCATGAAAATATACCAGCCCTCGGTATACTCATTCACCTGCAGGATAGAAGTCACCCGCTCACTCTCTTCCAGGGGCAGCAGATTCACCATCGGCCGGCCGCGGGAATTGCGGCCCGCCAGGGGAATCTGGTAGACCTTCAGCCAATAGACTTTACCCATGTTGGTAAAGCAGAGAATGGTGGCGTGGGTGCTGGCGATCAGCAAATGTTCGACAAAATCCTCATCCTTGACGGCGGTTGCCGACCTGCCGGTGCCACCGCGTCGCTGGGCCTGGTAGTCGGACAACGGCTGGGTCTTGGCATAGCCCCCATGGGAAATGGTGACTACCCGGTCTTCTTCCGTGATCAGGTCTTCAACCGTCAGGTCGTGATGGGAAGAGCTGATCTCGGTAAGGCGGTCGTCGCCAAACTCGGTCACAATTTCCTCAAGCTCTTCGCGAATTACCAGCTTCAGGCGGTCCGGATCCGCAAGAATCTCCAGGTAATCGGCGATTTCACGGAGTTTTTCGTCGTATTCGTTGAGTAATTTCTCGTGCTCCAGGCCGGTGAGGCGATGCAGGCGAAGGTCGAGAATGGCCTGCGCCTGGGCCTGGGACAAGAAGTACTCGCCATCGTGAAGACCGTACTGGGGCTCCAGCTCATCAGGACGGCAGGCATCTTCCCCGGCCCGCTCCAGCATCTTGCTCACGTCGCCGGGCGGCCAGGACCGGTCCATCAGTTTTGTTCGCGCCTCGGAACTGCTGGGGGACGCCTTGATCAACTCGATGACCGGGTCAATGTTCGCCAGGGCAATCGCCAGCCCTTCCAGCAAATGGCCCCGCTCGCGGGCCTTGCGCAACAGGTATACCGTGCGCCGGGTCACCACTTCCCGCCGGTGGCGGATAAACGCCTCGAGAATCTGCTTGAGATTCAACAACCTGGGCTGACCGTCAACCAGGGCTACCATATTGATGCCGAACACGGCCTGCAACTGGGTCTGGGCATAGAGGTTATTGAGTACAACATCGCCGATTTCACCACGGCGCAACTCGATCACCACGCGCATGCCATCCTTGTCGGACTCGTCGCGCAGTTCGGAAATACCCTCGATTTTCTTTTCCTTGACCAGCTCGGCGATACGCTCGATCAACCGCGCCTTGTTCAACTGGTAGGGAAGCTCGTGAATGATGATGACATCGCGGCTTTTCTTTTCCTCGTGGATCACCTCGGCGCGGGCCCGAACATAAATGCGGCCGCGACCGGTACGATAGGCTTGGATAATACCGGCACGGCCGTTGATGATCGCGCCGGTGGGAAAGTCCGGGCCGGGAATGTGCTCCATGAGCTCATCCACCGTGGTGTCGGGATTACTCATCAGGGCCAGGCAGCCGCTGATGACCTCGCGCAGATTGTGCGGGGGAATATTGGTCGCCATACCCACCGCAATACCGGAGGAGCCGTTGATCAACAGGGTGGGGGCCCGGGTTGGTAACACGACGGGGATACTTTCGGTACCATCGTAGTTGTCGACAAAATCAACCGTTTCCTTGTCGAGATCCGCCAGCATGGCGTGGGCAATCTTGCGCATGCGAATCTCTGTGTAACGCATGGCCGCCGCAGAATCGCCGTCAACTGAACCAAAGTTACCCTGGCCGTCCACCAGCATGTAGCGCATTGAGAAAGACTGGGCCATGCGTACGATCGTGTCATAGACCGCGGAGTCACCGTGGGGGTGATATTTACCAATCACGTCACCGACGATGCGGGCCGACTTCTTATAACCCTTGTTCCAGTCGTTGTTCAACTCGTTCATGGCAAACAGGACGCGCCGGTGAACGGGCTTGAGACCATCGCGAACATCCGGTAAGGCCCGGCCCACGATCACGCTCATTGCATAATCGAGATAAGACTGCTTGAGCTCGTCCTCAATGCTGACGGGAAGAATTTCCTTGGCTAATTCACCCATGTACTACGGCTTCCTTAAATGACTACGGAGAGCGATAACAGCGGTGTTCACGAAATCGCCCCTGGCGGGCACGGCACAGGTTCCGGAAGTCCCTGACAAGCGTGCCACGCAGACGCGGAATTATACGGAATAACCCCGGCTGCCGCCATGTTTTTGCAGATTTTAGCGCCCGTTCGCGCGGGAACAGGGTATTTCCGGTTATACTTGCCCGCCACAGACGCCAGCTGGCCACGACCTGCCGGGGTGGCCGGCCCAAAGGCCTCTGCAACCGGCAAATCGAGGCCCCATGACAGCGCCAACCGAGATCTTCGACACCCTTGTTCACGCCGGCTGGATATTGCCGGTGGCGCCCGCCGGGGCAATACTCCCAGACCACAGCCTGGCGGTGCGGGACGGGCGCATTGCAGCAATCATGCCCCAGTCGCAGGGGCGCGCCCTGCGGGCACGGGAGACGTTTGACCTGCCGGGCCATGCGCTGCTTCCCGGACTCATCAACAGCCATGGCCACGCCGCCATGTCTCTGCTGCGCGGTTACGCCGACGACCTGCCACTGATGCCCTGGCTGGAAGAACACATCTGGCCGGCAGAGGGCCGCCATGTCGGCGAAGACTTTGTCGCCGTCGGCGTCGAGCTCGCCATCGCCGAGATGGTCCGGGCGGGTACGACCACCTTTTCCGACATGTACTTTTTTCCGGATATCTGCGCCCGTGTCGCCCAGGCCAGCCGTATACGCTGCCAACTCGTTTTTCCCATCCTGGACTTCCCCACGGCGTGGGCCAGGGACGCCGATGAATACATCAGCAAGGGGCTGGCCCTGCGCGACGATGTCAAGCACAGCGAACTGGTCACCGTCGGCTTCGGCCCACACGCGCCCTACACCGTAAACAAGGGCAATCTGGGCAAGGTTGCCACCCTGGCCGCGGAACTGGATACGCCGGTACAGATCCACCTCCATGAAACGACCGGAGAAGTTCTGCAAGCCGTTGAGCAACACGGCGAAAGGCCATTGGACACGCTGTACGAACTGGGTCTGCTGGGTCCGCGCACCCAGTGCGTGCACATGACCGATCTTGGTGACCAGGATATCGCACTGCTGGCGCGCACTGGCGCCCATGTGGTCCATTGTCCCCAGTCAAACCTGAAACTGGCGGCCGGCATCTGCCCGGTCAGCAAACTACTGGACGCCGGCGTAAATGTCGCCCTCGGTACCGACAGTGCCGCCAGCAATAACAACCTCAACCTGTTCGCGGAAATGCGCGCTGCCGCCCTGCTGGCCAAATTTCGCTCGGGGGATGCCAGTACCCTGCCTGCGGCCAGTGTACTGGCCATGGCCACTATCGGCGGGGCCCGGGCACTGGGTCTGGAAGAACAGACCGGCAGCCTGGAGCCGGGCAAACTGGCGGACATGATCGCCGTCAACCTGAGCGGCCCGGAAACACAACCGGTGCACAATGCACTGTCGCAAATCGTCTACGCCTGCAACGGCAGCCAGGTCAGCCACAACTGGGTAGGCGGAGACCTGCTGTTGCGCGATGGCGAGCTTCAGTATACCGACCTCACTTCACTGGGCGCCCGTGCTGCGGCATGGCAGGCCCGCATCGCCGGCACAGGATCCACACCATGACCAACAAAGCCAATGTCGACCCCCAGGAAATCGCCAAATTCGAGGCCCTGGCCTCGCGCTGGTGGGACCGTAACAGCGAGTTTCGCCCCCTGCACCAGATTAACCCGCTGCGCGCCAACTATATAGACGAGCACTCGCCCGTGGCCGGCAAGACACTGCTGGATGTGGGTTGCGGTGGCGGCATCCTCGCGGAAGCCATGGCCCAGCGGGGCGCCCGGGTATCGGGTATCGACATGGGTGAGGCGCCGCTTGCGGTGGCCCGCATCCATCAGCTGGAATCCGGGGTCGATATCGACTACCGGCAGATGACGGCTGAAGATCTCGCTGCAGAACAGCCCGGGCACTACGACGTGGTGTGCTGCCTTGAAATGCTGGAGCATGTGCCGGATCCGGCGGCCGTTGTGGCGGCCTGTGCAACACTCGCGAAACCTGGAGCGGCCCTTTACTTCTCAACCATCAACCGCAATCCCAAGGCATTTGTATTTGCCATTGTCGGTGCCGAGTACATCCTGAAACTGTTGCCCGCGGGCACTCATGAGTACACCAAATTCATCAAACCCTCGGAGTTGGCGGGCTGGATCCGGGCGGCTGGCCTCAGTCTTGATGGCATGACCGGCCTGACCTACAACCCACTGAGCAAACAGTACCGGCTGCAGCCGCGCGATGTATCGGTAAACTACATGGTCAAGGCCAGCAAACCGCTGCTGGAGCCAATGTCGTGAGTCGTCCCCGACCCACCGACCTGCGTGCGGTCATCTTCGATCTGGACGGCACCCTGGTTGATACCGCCGACGAATTTGTCACCGTGGTTCAGGCCCTGCGCGCGGAACATGGGCTACCCCCCCTGCCATCCGCGCGCATCCGGAGCACGGTTTCCAATGGCGCCCGGGCCCTGGTAACACTGGCGCTCGGGATTGCGGAATCCGATGACAGCTTTGAGACTCAGCGACTGCGGTTGCTCGAGCTTTACGCTGAAGTGCTGGGCAGCACCGCCCGGCTTTACCCGGGTATAAGCCGGCTACTTGCGACACTGGAAGAGCGGGGAGTGGCCTGGGGCATCGCGACCAACAAGCCACGGACCTATACCGAACGCTTACTGGAGCGCCTGGCAATCACACCGGCACCGGGCAGTGTCGTATGCCCGGATGATGTTTCCGAGCGCAAGCCACACCCGGAGACCCTGCACCTGAACTGCCGTCACCTGGCCTGCGGCCCCGAGCACGCCATTTATATCGGCGATCACCAGCGCGATATTGAAGCGGGGTCCAGGGCCGGAATGTATACCATTGCCGCACTTTACGGCTACATTGAGAGTGGAGACGATCCCGCGCTCTGGGGCGCAAGCGCAAGTGCCAATGCCAGCACGGATCTGCAGTTACTGATCCTGGACCGCGCCTGAGTCCATCCAGACATACCCAGACGGAGCTTTTTATGCCTATCCAGACCGCCCCCCAGGACTATCAGGCAGCACCTGACCTGCTGGCCGGCAAAGTGATTCTCGTTACTGGTGCCGGCGACGGCATCGGTCGTGCCGCTGCCAAATCTTATGCCGGCCACGGTGCCAGCGTGATCCTGCTGGGCCGCACAACGGCCAAGCTGGAAGCGGTATACGATGAAATCGTGGCCGCTGGCGGACCGCAACCGGCGATCTTTCCACTGGATCTCGCTACCGCGACAGAAGACGATTACGCCACCCTGGCACGTGCCCTCGACGAGACCTTCGGCCAGCTGGATGGCCTGCTGCATAACGCCGGCATCCTTGGCGAACGTCGCCCGATTGCCAGTGCGCAATACCCCGCCTGGGCCGAGGTGATGCAGGTGAATGTCAACGCCCAGTTTCTGCTGACTCGCGCCACCCTGCCGCTATTGGAGCAGGCGCCAGAGGCCTCGGTGATTTTCACATCATCCGGCGTGGGCCGTCGCGGCAAGGCTTACTGGGGTGCTTATGCGGTATCCAAATTTGCCACGGAGGGCCTGATGCAGGTACTGGCAGATGAGCTGGAAAATACCTCAAAAATACGCGTCAACAGTCTCAATCCCGGCGCTACCAATACGGCAATGCGACGCAGCGCGTACCCGGGTGAAACGCCAACCAGCAATCCCGCCCCGGCCGACATCATGCCGACGTACCTGTATTTGATGGGCGCCGATAGCGCGGGCATCAGCGGTGCCGCCTTTAACGCCCAGGGCTGAAAGGAACAATCCCGCCATGGCCATAGCACCAGGGCCTAGCGGCGGGATTTCTGACCGGCCCGATGCCGGCTCTTGCCGGGGGATGGCACCGGGGATTTGCGCTTGCCGAACTGCCGCTCCATGGTTTCCTTTTCCTTGATGGTGCTGCGCTTGACCTGCTTTTGCGGCAGCGCCGCAAGACGATAAAGGCCCTTGATTTCCTTTGGCGACAACTCGGTCCATTGCCCCTGCTTGACCTTGGAAGGAATGAAAACGTCACCGTAGCGAACCCGTTTCAGCCGCGATACGGTAAGGCCCTGCGACTCCCAAAGGCGGCGCACCTCACGGTTACGGCCCTCCATGAGCACCACGTAGTACCAGTGGTTGATACCGTCGCCACCGCCATCCTGGATATCGGCAAAGCGCGCCACCCCGTCCTCCAGCATCACCCCTTCCAGCATGGCCTTGAGCATGTCCTCCCGGACTTCACCCATGACTCGCACCATGTACTCACGCTCGATATTGGAGGATGGGTGCATCAGGGTATTGGCGAGTTCACCGTCAGTCGTAAACAGCAGCAGGCCGGAGGTATTGAAATCCAGCCGGCCGATGGAAATCCAGCGACCACTCTTGAGCTTGGGCAAACGTTCGAAGACCGTCCGTCGTCCCTGGGGGTCCTTGCGGCTGCAGACTTCGCCAGTGGGCTTGTGATAAAGGATGCAACGGGTTTCCTCGGCCGGGGCTCGTTCGAGCGGTTTGCCGTCAATTAAAATCCGCGCGCGGTCGTCAACCCGGTCACCAAGGCTGGCGCGCTTGCCATTGACCTCAATGCGGCCCTCTTCAATCCAGCGCTCCATTTCACGGCGCGACCCCATGCCGGTGCGGGCAAGTACTTTTTGCAGTTTTTCGCCGGGGACGGTGGTTTCATCAGCCGTCACTTCAGCCGCTTTGGGAGTGGGTACTTTGCGTTTACTCAATGTGTCATACCGTGGTCTGGAGAAGTTTCGTCGGGGCCGGAGAGGTTTTCCACTTCGGCGTGTTGTGCGGCGGCCGCCGGTAAGGGTTCATTGAACCCCAGTTCCGCGTTCAGGGTTTCGAGGTCACGAATTTCCGCCAGCGCTGGCAATTGGTCAAGGTTCTTGAGATTGAAATAGTCCAGGAACTGGCGGGTGGTGGCATACATGGCGGGACGCCCCGGGACATCCCGGTGCCCGACAATACGGACCCACTCGCGTTCATGGAGGGTCTTGATAATATTGGAACTCACGGCGACGCCGCGAATTTCCTCGATTTCACCCCGGGTAATAGGCTGACGATAGGCAATCAGCGCAAGGGTTTCAAGCATGGCGCGGGAGTATTTCTGAGGGCGCTCGTGCCACAGCCTCCCCACCCAGGGACTCAGGGACTGGCGAACCTGGTAGCGAAAGCCGCTGGCCACTTCCACCAACTCAAAACCACGATCTGTACAACGTTCCGCCACCACGCCCAGGGCCTCCCGCAGATCCGCATTGGGGGGCCGCTCATGCTCCTCAAACAATTCACCCAGCTGGGCGACGGTAAGCGGGCGGCCAGCCGCCAACAATGCGCCCTCCAGGATCTGGATAAGGGTAGTACTGGTCTCAGACATGTTATTCAGACCTTGCCTTTACATGGATAGGGCCAAAGTTTTCGGTTTGCACTATTTCCACCAGTGCTTCCTTGATCAGTTCCATTACCGCCAGGAATGTTACGACGACACCCAGACGTCCCTCACTGGCGGAGAACAGTGCCACAAAGGGTACAAACTGGCGGCCGGACAGTTTTTCCAATACCTCGGACATACGCTCCCGGGTAGACAGCGCCTCGCGCTGGATGTGGTGGCTCTCGAACATATCTGCCCGCCGCAGCACTTCACCCAGTGCCAGCAGTAATTCCCTCATGTCCACTTCCGCATCGGTGCGCACCCGGTTCAGGTCCGGCGGTTCGGCACTGCCAACCCAGGTGTCGCGCTCCACCCGTGGCAATTCCTCGATGTCCTCTGCCGCCTTCTTGAAACGCTCGTATTCCTGCAGGCGGCGAATCAACTGGGCGCGCGGGTCCTCCTCGTCATCATCGGTATCGACGGCCCGCGGCAACAGCATCCGCGACTTGATCTCGGCCAGCACAGCGGCCATTAGCAGGTACTCTGCGGCCAGTTCAAACTGCATGGCATCCATCAGCTCGACGTAGCGCATGTACTGTTCGGTAATTGCCGAGACATCGATCTCGAGGATATCCAGGTTCTGCCTGCGGATAAGGTACAGCAGCAGGTCAAGTGGGCCTTCAAAGGCCTCGAGGAATACCTCCAGCGCCTGCGGCGGAATATAGAGGTCCCTGGGGAGCTCGGTCATGGCCTTGCCAAGCACAACGGCAAAGGGCATTTCACCCTGCTGCGGCCGGGCCGAAGCCGCCGCTTGCCCGGATGCTGGCGGTGTCACCGCCGGGGGAGTGTCGTTCACGGGATCACCTGTAACCATGGCCGCCGAGTATACCCGATCAGGATTCAAAAGGCGTTACGTCGCCCTTGCCGGTGCGCAGGATTACCGGGACATCATCCGCCAGGTCGACCACCGTTGTCGGCTCGAGACCACAATAGCCGCCATCAATCACCAGATCGACATCGTGCTCCAGCAAGCGGCGGATTTCATAGGGGTCAATCAGGGGTAATTCGTCCCCGGGCATAATCAGGGTCACGCTCATCATCGGCTCGCCGAGATCCGCCAGCAGGGCCGCAGCGACAGCATTATCCGGTATCCGCAGCCCCACCGTCTTGCGTTTGGGGTGCATGAGCCTGCGCGGCACCTCCGAGGTGGCTCGAAGAATGAATGTATACGGCCCTGGCGTGCTGTGCTTGAGCAGACGGTAGGCGGTGTTGTCCACCCGCGCATAATTGGCGAGGTCGGACAGGTCGCGACACACCAGGGTGAAATTATGCCGGTCGTCGAGCTTGCGAATACGACGGATACGATCCCGCGCCGCCTTATCGCCAATATGACACCCCAAAGCGTAGGCGGAGTCCGTCGGGTAAACGACTACCCCACCCCCACGGATGATATCGACGGCCTGCCGTATCAGCCGCGCCTGGGGGTTATCCGGGTGTATCTGGAAAAACTGGCTCACGTGGGCTCTCCTCCCGCGACTGCGATTGGCGACTGCCAGCGCTCCCATACACCGCGCAAATCGCCGAGATGCCGCAATTCTACACCGAGTTCAGCACCCCAGGGACTATCCCGATGAAAATCACTGCCGCCCGACACCTCAAGCCCGCACTCCAGCGCCAGTTCTCGCAGAGTGCGGGTCTGGTCCGAGGTTTGCCGGCCATTGACAATCTCGACAGCGGTACCACCGGCCTCCTGAAAATCCCGTACCAGGCGGCGCAGCTTGCTGCGGGTCAGGCGGTATTTGAGGGGATGCGCCAGGATAGCGACACCACCGGCAGCGACAATCCAGTCGGTCACCTCGGCAAGCTCCGGCCAGAACGCTTTTACATCGCCGAATTTGCCCTGCCCCAGGTAACGGTGGAAGGCCTGCGCCACGTCAGCCACATGGCCCTGCTCGACCATCCAGGCGGCAAAGTGCGGCCTGCCAAGCTGGCTGCTGCCCGCTATCGCCAGCGCTCCCTCCAGGGAGCCCTTGAAACCCTTTTGCGCCAAACGCTCGGCGATCACCACCGCGCGATCCCCGCGCGCAGCCTGCAACCGGGCAACGCCGTGACGCAGGCTTTCATGGCAGCAGTCCACACCGAGCCCGACCACGTGGATCGTCACCCCCGACCAGACACAGGAAAATTCAACCCCGGACAATAAGGTCATTTCACCGCCAATACGGTTATAATACTCGGCCGCTGCCTGGTACCCGGCAACGGTGTCGTGATCGGTCACCGCAAACAGGTCTATCTGCCTGTCCAGCGCACGGTCGATCAGCTGCTCGGGCGACAGAGCGCCGTCCGAGGCGGTGGTATGGGTGTGGAAGTCAATCAGCACTGTCTCTACACTCGCAATATTTACGTACCCGGGCAAGCGCGCACCCGCGCCTGCCATACGCATGGTATCACGCCGGAGTCCGACTATTCTTCATGAGACAACTAGCTGAGTTTCTTCCGATCGCCCTGTTTTTTATCGTCTACCAGATGAATGGCGACACCGTATCACTGGGCAACTGGAGTCACACGGTCGACGGAATTTTTTCCGCAACCGCCGTACTCATGGTCGCTACCGTCATCCAGATACTGGCTACCTGGTTACTGACCCGCAAACTTGAAAAACGCCTGCTCTGGGTCGGTCTCGCCGTCTGTGGTTTCGGGGCCGCCACGCTGCTGCTGCGCGACCAGCTGTTCATCATGTGGAAACCCACCATTTTCAATTGGGCCCTGGGGCTGGTTTTCGGCGCCTCCCAGTTTTTTGGTGAACGCAACCTGATGGAGCGAACCATGGGCACGCAGATTCATTTGCCACACCGGATCTGGAAGCGACTGAACCTGACCTGGGTCGTCTACTTCTTCACGGTCGGGGCACTGAATCTGGTCGTGGCCTACGGCTACAGCGAAGCTGCCTGGGTCAGCTACAAACTGTACTCCGCCATTCTCTTTACCCTGATATTGACAGCGCTGACGGCATGGATGGTCGCACCGCACCTGAAAGAACAGCCGGCGAACAACCAGGAGTAATCGCGAATATGTTCTATGCAATAGTCTGTGAGGATGTAGCAAACAGCCTGCCATTGCGCCAGGGGGCGCGCCCTGCGCACCTGACGCGCATCCAGCAGCTGGTTGACGCGGGACGCCTGCTGGTCGCGGGGCCCCATCCTGCGGCGGATACCGAAGAGCCCGGTGAAGCCGGTTTCACCGGGAGTCTCATTATTGCCGAATTTGACAGCCTTGAAGCGGCTACCGCGTGGGCAGATACGGACCCCTATGTCACCGCCGGCGTTTTTCAACACGTGGTGGTCAAACCTTTCAAGCCGGTACTGCCCTGAATAACCGCCGGCATGTTAATATTTCACTTTTAAGCTTCCGATTTCAGGTACGAGGACACCATTTTGCAACGCATTTTTATACGCTCCCTGTTGGTACTCCTGATGGCCAGCCCAGCGCTGGCGCAGGATATCCGTTATGTCCGTGACACACTTTATGTGCAGCTGCGCACCGAGGCAGGCGAAGGCGCCGGCACCGTGCTTTCCAGCCTTCCCTCAGGCACCGTATTAACGGTGAACGGAACTACCGCCAACGGTGAGTGGACCGAAGTCGTCACCGGCAACAATACCCGGGGCTGGATCGCCAGCCGGTTCCTGATGGAAGAGCAGCCGGCATCAATGAAAGTTGAGGCTGCCACCACACAGGCCGAACAGCTCACCCTTGAGAATGCCGAACTCTCTGTCGAGCTGGAAAAGTTACGTACCCTGCTGGGAGATTTACCGCTGGAAGACGACGGCGGCGAAGGTGCCCTTGAGGCCCTGATGAGTGAAATGGCGCACCTGCGGCAGATTTCCGGCAAGTCACTGGAGCTGGACGCCGATAACCGCAGGCTTGTTGAAGAAGTCGAGAACCTGCGCGCCCAGGGCGACATGCTAACCGCGGAAAACCAGCGCCTGCAGGATAACCTGGCCAGCGATGCCTTCATCAATGGCGCCCTGGCGGTCTTGCTGGGGGTTGTAATCACCCTCGTGGTCCCGCGTTTGTGGCCCCGGCGCCGACGCAATGACGGCTGGGCCTGAGCTCTGCGATAAACCGCCCCGATCGACGAGGATTTTCCCATGCTACGCTTATTGACCCTGGCCCTGATGATCCTGCTGCCTTTTGCCACCACCCAGGCGCAGGAGTCTGGCCTGCCCAACCCGCAAGTGGTGATTAAAACCAGTGAGGGGCAAATCACGCTACGCCTGTTCAGGGACAAGGCACCCGTCAGCGTCGCCAATTTTCTGGCCTATGTCGAATCGGGCCACTACAACGGGACCATTTTTCACCGGGTGATCCCCGGCTTCATGATCCAGGGAGGCGGCTTCCTGCCCGATATGACAGAGAAGCCGGCCCGGGACCCCATCGTTAACGAGTCGCGCAATCGCCTGCACAATGTGCGCGGCACCGTCGCCATGGCTCGCACCAGTGATCCGGACTCCGCGGCAGCCCAGTTTTTCATCAACCAGCGTAGTAACCTGCAGCTCGACTGGGCGCCCGGGCAGCCCGGCTACGCCGTATTTGGCGAGGTTACTGACGGTATGTCCGTGGTCGATTACATAACCTCCAGCCCCGTGCAGACGGTGAACGGGCACAGTGACGTTCCCACGGAGCCCGTTATCATCCAGGAAATCACACGCAAGTCGCTGCTGTGATTGCCCTCAGCGTTAATATCAACAAGATTGCGCTTATTCGCAATTCCCGCGATACCCGCAACCCCGACATTCCCCTGCACGCCCAACTCTGCATTGACGCCGGTGCCGACGGCATCACTGTGCATCCCCGGCCCGACCAGCGCCATATTCGGGTGCAGGATTGCTTCGACCTGTCCGCCATGCCCGGTCTCGAGTTCAATATCGAAGGCAACCCGATGACCGGACCGCGCAAGAGCGACCGGCCCGGGGTCAGTGATTACCCCGGTTTTATGGCACTGGTCAGGGAGATTCGACCGACACAATGTACCCTGGTGCCCGACAGCGATAACCAGCTGACCTCGGACCACGGTTTTGACCTGAAACGTGACGGCGACCGGATCGCACCCCTGGTCGCAGAGCTGCAGGCCCTGGGTATCCGCACCAGTCTGTTCATGGACCCGGACCCGGAGCAGATTCGGCTGGCGGCGAACATCGGTACGGATCGTATTGAGCTGTATACCGAAAGTTATGCCAGGGCTTTCGCTGCCGGTGACAACGTGGACGCAGTGCTGCAAACGTTCATTACGGCCGCTGAAGTTGCCCTTGATTCAGGGCTGGGCGTTAACGCCGGCCATGACCTGGATCTGCATAACCTACCCTTGTTCAGCAAGGTACCGGGGTTGCTGGAAGTGTCAATCGGCCATGCCCTGGTAGTGGATGCGCTCAGCATGGGTCTGGCGCATACGATTGCCGCCTACCAGCGCGCCCTGGGCAAATCCGTACCCGATCGCGCCTGAACATGGATGAGCTCCCACCCTACCTGGTACCCCACAGCCAGGAGCCGATCACCATTCTGTACCGGGATGACGACCTGTTATTGGTGCGCAAGCCACATCTGCTGCTGAGTGTCCCGGGGCGCCATCCCCTGAACCGGGATTGCCTGATCAGCCGACTGCAACAGGACGATCCCGGCGCCAGCATCGTCCACCGACTGGACCTGGACACCTCGGGTATCATGGTCATCCCCCTGAACAAACCGACTCACGCCCACATCAGCCGCCAGTTCCAGGAGCGCAGGGTACATAAAACCTACGAAGCCGTAGTCTATGGCAAGGTGGCGGCTGAACGCGGGGAAATTAATCTCCCCATCGCCAGCGACTGGGCACGCAGACCGCTACAAAAAATCTGCCACGATACCGGCAAACAGGCCCTGACCCACTATGAAGTAATGCACCGTGAACCGGACCGGACGCGCCTGCGCCTGGCCCCGGTAACCGGGCGGTCCCATCAATTGCGAATACACTTGCGCGAACTGGGCCATCCCATACTGGGTTGCGACATGTACGCCCATGAAGCCGCGTTGCAATTGTCGCCAAGAATGTTGCTGCACGCCACTACTCTTGCCTTCACCCACCCCATCACCGGGGAGTGGCTGGAGGGCAATTGCCCACCGGATTTCTAGTCAAGCGAGATAACTGCACCAGTCCGACCAGCTGCCGGCATACAGCTCGGCATCGTTACGCCCCAGCCGGGACAGCGCATACAGGTTAACGCAGGCAGTGACTCCCGAGCCGCAGTAAACAACCAGCGGCCGATCCTCCGGCAAACCCTCAAAGTGTGCCCTTAACCCCTGTTCGTCACGCAGGTAGCCCCATTCATCGGTCACTCCCTGCCAGGGGTAATTACAGGCGCCGGGAATATGCCCCGCAACCGGGTCGATTGGCTCCTCCAACCCGGCATAACGCCGGTATTCACGGGAATCTACCAGTACACTGCCCTGTGCCTGCCACTGGCGCAGGCCCTCGATAGTGCACACACCCCGGTAGCCGCCCATTACCGGCGGCGCGCAGGGCCGCGGCACGGGTATCGCCGTTTCCGTGGCACCACCTGCTGCCAGCCATGCCTGGTAACCGCCGTTCAGCAACTGCGGGGCACGGTACCCCAGCGCCCGCATCAGCCACCATAATCGCGCCGCAAAGGCCAGCCGGGAATCATCATAGGCGACTACGGGGGTGTCAATTCCAATGCCAAGTGAGGCCAGCCGGGCTGCCAGTATTCCGGGGTCCGGCGGCGGATGGCGACCACCATGAGTTGCCGGCGGGGCCGACAAATCATCCTCCAGATGCAGGTAATGAGCCCCTGGAATATGGCCCTGCCGGTAATGGTCGAACCCTGCCTCGGGGTCACCCAGAACAAAGCGACAATCAACAATCACACAGTCTGGCTGCCGGGCCAGTTCCGTTGCCGTAATCACGCGGTGAGCCTCTCCTGAACACCTGTAAAGCCAGTAGTCTAACGCCCGATGGGTAAACCGGCTACGCGAAACGGCAACGGGCATGTCGCCCGACTGCCGGGGCCTGTATAATCCACGCCCGCCCATCCAAACAGGCCATTATCATGTCACGCAATAAAGTCGGCTTCGTCAGCCTGGGCTGCCCCAAAGCCCTGGTAGATTCCGAGCGTATTCTCACCCAGCTCAAGCTTGACGGTTACGATATTGTACCTACCTATGAGGACGCCGAGCTGGTTGTCGTCAATACCTGTGGTTTTATCGACAGCGCCAAGCAGGAATCCCTGGACGCCATTGGCGAGGCGATCAGTGAAAATGGCCGGGTCATTGTCACCGGCTGCATGGGCAAGGGCGCCGATGCTGAATCAATCCTCTCCCTGCACCCCAAAGTGCTGAGCGTAACCGGCCCGGCGGCTTATGAGGAAGTGGTCAGTGCCGTACATCAACATGTGCCCTGGACTCCGACACACGACCCGTTCAGCGACCTGGTTCCGCCACAGGGTGTTAAGCTCACCCCGCGCCACTACGCCTACCTGAAGATTTCAGAGGGCTGTAACCACCGCTGCAGCTTCTGCATTATCCCGCACATGCGCGGTGACCTGGTGAGCCGGCCTATCGGCGAGGTTATGGAAGAAGCGGAACGCCTGGTAAAGGCCGGGGTCCGCGAACTGCTGGTGATCTCCCAGGACACCAGCGCCTACGGCGTAGACCTCAAATACCGAACAGGTTTCTGGAACGGGCGGCCAATGAAAACCAGCATGCAGTCGCTGTGCGAAGGCTTGGCGGAATTGGGGGTCTGGGTGCGCCTGCACTATGTCTACCCCTACCCCCATGTTGACCATGTTGTACCACTGATGGCCGAAGGTAAGATACTGCCCTATCTGGACATTCCCTTTCAGCACGGCAGCCCCAGCGTGCTCAAGCGCATGAAGCGCCCGGCCGCTGCGGAAAAATCACTGGATCGCATCCGCCGCTGGCGTGAAATCTGTCCGGATATCACGCTTCGCAGCACGTTCATTGTGGGCTTTCCGGGGGAAACCGAAGACGATTTTCAACAGCTGCTGGACTTCCTTGAAGAGGCACAGCTCGACCGGGTGGGTTGTTTCCAGTACTCCCCGGTGGCAGGCGCCCCCGCAAATGAGCTTCCGGACCAGGTACCCGAAGAGATCAAACAGGCGCGCTGGGATGAGTTCATGGCGCTGCAACAGCAGATCAGTGCCAATAAACTGCAGGCCAAAATCGGTCGCACCATTGAGATCCTGATTGATGAAGTGGATGAAGACGGCGCCATTGGCCGCTCTACCGCAGATGCCCCGGAGATAGACGGCAAGGTCTATCTGGACGGTATTACCGACCTGCGGCCCGGCGACTTTGTGGAAGCCGAAGTCACCGCCGCCGACGACTACGATCTCTGGGCAGGATAATTGCGCCTTTGAATCTGTTGCTATTCAGCGCCGGCGAGTGCGATACCGAGGGCCAGCTTCATCTCAGCGGCCGGCGAGCGCAACATGTGTGCCAGGTACTCAAGGCCCGGGCAGGTGACCAGCTGGTGGTCGGCGAGATTAATGGGCTCATGGGCCACGCGCAGGTTGTGGCCATCGAACCGCAGTATGTGCAGCTCAGTGTTACGCTTGATCAACGCCCCCCCGCCAAGCTGCCGGTCAGTCTGGTCGTTGCCCTCCCCCGGCCCAAGATGTTGCGCCGTATCCTGCGTGCCGCCGCCGAGTTCGGGGTCGACAATATCCATCTCATCAACAGCTACCGGGTGGAGAAAAGCTACTGGCAAACTCCGGTGCTGGCGCCGGATACCGTGCGCGATTATCTGCTACAGGGCCTGGAGCAGGCCCGCGATACGATGTTACCGGGTGTGCATGTGCATAAACGCTTCAAGCCGTTTGTTGAGGATGACTTGCCCGCACTGATGGCAGATCGGGAGGCGTTGCTGGCACATCCGGGCAACGTACCTGTCGCACCGGCAGAGCCAACCCGGAGGCGCCTGCTGGTGATCGGGCCCGAAGGGGGCTTTATTCCCTATGAGGTCGAGAAACTGCTGGCGGCGGGCTGCCGCCAGGTGAGCCTCGGCACGCGGATCCTGCGCGTGGAAAATGCGGTGGCGGCGCTTTTGGGCAGGGCGCTCTAGCGGGCTTGGTGCGGGGTCGCGATGTATCCCCAATACCCGCGACACACCGTGAATACATCCTTGGTTGCCTATCAGCGGGGTCGCCATGCATCCCCCAATGCCTCCGTGACACGCCGTGAATACATCCCTGTAGGCTCGGCGCCAGCATCCATGCTGGCGACGGTCACGGAGGCATTGGGGGATACATCGCGACTCGGAATACGGCGGTACATCCGGGCCACAAGCAAAAACAAACCCTTTAACTACGTACCGATGGTAGCCGCGGTGTCGTTGCCAGGCGGAGCTGCGACTCTCGCCGGCATGGATGCCGGCGTGAAGCCTACAGGGACGTATTCACGGCGTGTCGCAGCGCCGCCTGGCAACGGCACTGCGGCGAAAAAAACACCCATTTCCAGGAAAAACAAAACCATTCGCTACGTACCGATAGTAGCCGCGGTGTCGTTGCCAGGCGGAACTGCGACTCTCGCCGGCATGGATGCCGGCGTGAAGCCTACAGGGACGTATTCACGGCGTGTCGCAGTGCCGCCTGCCAGCGGCACTGCGGCGAGAAAAAAACACCCGTTTCCAGGAAAAACAAAGCCACTCGCTACGTACCGATAGTAGCCGCGGTGTCGTTACCAGGCGGGACTGCGACTCTCGCCGGCATGGATGCCGGCGTGAAGCCTACAGGGACGTATTCACGGCGTGTCGCAGTGCCGCCTGCCAGCGGCACTGCGGCGAGAAAAGTATTACCGGACACCTCGGAGACCTTACTAAAACCGGTACTCCAACTCCATCCCATACATCCGCGGCGGCGCCACCGCAAAGCCACCGATACCGGAGGACTCAACCAGCGCAGTACCGCCGTTGAGATATTCCTCATCGGTCAGGTTGGTACCGAACAGGGAGCCGGACCAGCGCTCGTCGGGAGAAACCCATCCTACACGAGCACTCAGCTCATACTGCTTGTCCTCATTCCACAGGCCAGTGGTACAACTGAGGGCATCAAAGCAGAACTCCAGGTCAAACTTCCAGCTGGCCTGTATTCTCGGGGTAATCACCCCATAAGCGGTCTCCCAGTTATATTGGGCAGACAACAGATACGTCTGCTCGGCCAGGCGCGGCAGGTTTTCACTGGAGCGGTCATTTGGACAGGAGTCCACCTGCAATATCGTCAGGTTTGCGCGGACACAGCCCGGGACAGCAGGTACCGAAGTGTCGGCGATGGTGATCTGTTCATCCATGAACTCCTTGATGTCGCCGTCCGTGATCGTCGCGTTAAAACCGATCACCAGGTTGTCTGTCGCCAGCCAGGTGCTCTCCAGCTCAAAACCCTTGATCACAGACTCCGCGGCATTGATGGTCGCAGGCGATGGTGACTGTACTTCGGGGTTGATCACCAGGGTGGTGAGCTGGCGATTGGTATAATCCGTGTAGAAGAACGCACCGTTAAGGCGCAGACGCCGATCGAGCAGGTCCAGCTTGAACCCGAATTCCCAGCTTTCCACTTCTTCCGGCTCAAACCGCTCAAGCTCCCCGGTAGGTGACTCGGACAGGCCACCAGACAGAAAACCCTCGCTATAGGTCAGGTAGAGGCTGCCCTGGTCAATCCAGGTATTCCCCTCGATCAGGTACTGGATACTGGCCATTGGGGTGATGTCACTGTTGGATACCTTACGCTGGCGCTCGCCCGCCACATCAAAGCCAAAGGCGGGGTTGTACTCGAAGCCCGGACGCTGTACCACAAACAAACCACCACCAAGGGGCGTTACCGGACCGCCATTGGCATCCAGCGTGCTGGTGTCGATCTCGAAGTCAGTAATCGCCAACTCCCGGGTCTCCTCGGTGTAACGGACACCGAGCGTGGTGCGCCACTGGGGACTGAATTCCCATTCCAGCTGGGCATAGGCAGCAAACGCATCGTTCTCTGCTTGCTGTGTATCGGCTGAGACATTAAGAAAAAACAGATTGGCGATAGCGGGGTCAAAGGGCCCCAGGAAGCTGATGCTCTGCCGCCCCTCACTCTCTTCCCTGAACCAGTAAAGGCCGGTTACATACTGCAGGCGGTCATCGGCTGCACTGCCGATTAATTGCAATTCCTGGCTGTACTGATCCGTTTCTCCCGCACCACCCTCGGGATGCACTGTATTGGTTCGGTGCAGAAACGGAATTGCCGTATGATCAAGTTCATCGTTCTGTGACGCTTCCGTATAACGCCACCCGCTCACGCTCTTTAACATCAGGTCGTCATTGACTGCCCATTCGGCAACCAATGAAGCGCCGCGGTTTTTGGCCTTGTACTCACCGCCAAGGTCAGAAACCACTTTGCGCGGATCACCGCCTCCCGCCGCCGCCGCTTCATCACAGAAATCGCCCAGTGTTTTACCGGTGGATGGAATAATGGCAAGGGTATTGAACAACTGCGCCTGCCAGCCGATGACGCCATCGACGTTGAGGCACTTCATCGGCCGCATGCGCTGGTCCGTTTCGGCCCAGTTCACGTTGAGATCAATGGTGAGATCCTCGCTGGCGGCCCAACGAGTCTGCCAGATAAGGCTTTGACGATCCTCGTCCATGTAATCCTTGCCGTCAAACAGGTTCTCTATCTGGCCATCACGTTTGCGCACAACACCGGAGAATCGGGTCCAGACAGATTCACTCAAGGGCAGGTTAAGCACAAAATCGAGATCCCGGCGGCCAAAATTACCGATACGCGTACCGATGGAGCCCTCAAATTCACCTACTGGCCTGTTGGTTGTAAAAACCAGCGCCCCCCCCGTGGTGTTCTTGCCAAAAAGGGTGCCCTGCGGGCCCCGAAGTACCTGTACCGATTGAATATCATTAAGATCCAGCAGGGCGCCATCCGGACGACCCAGGTAGACATCATCTATGTAGATACCCACCCCCGAGTCGATATTCTCGCCGGTATTGCGCTGGCCGACGCCGCGAATATAGACACTGGCCAATGGCGCGGAGCCATTGGCTTCCACCACATCAATGTTGGGTGCCAGGGTATTGAGATCGGCCAGATTGCGGACACCGGCTTCGCGCAAGGCGGTGGCATCCAGGGCCGTTACCGCCAGCGGCGTCTCCTGCAGGCTCTCGGCGCGCTTGCGTGCGGTGACAACTACTTCCTCAAGAACCATGCCCTGGGCAGAAACCGAAACCGGTCCGGCGGCTGCCAGCACCGTCCCGATCGCCAGGCAAATAGCAGACGGACGCCACATATCATGCTTCAACATTACTTGCACCTCACGTTATCTTTTATTTATCGTTGGAGCGTGCTCGCCATTGCTGGCGACGTCTTGCATTAGAACAGGCTTTTCAGCAGGCGGGCAATAGCCGCGAGGAGGGCTTGGGTATATGTAGTAGAAAGGTGTCGGTTATAAAGCGGCTGGTTTAACTTTCACGACCAAGGGGGAGCCCCGTGGGACAACTGACGCCTGTGCCCCGCAATCCACAATAGCCGCCGGGATTTTTGGCCAGGTACTGTTGATGGTATTCCTCGGCATAATAGAAGGGCATGGCGGGCATAATCTCGGTAGTAATCGCACCAAAGCCCGCGGTCTCCAGTGCAGCCTGAAACGTGCTCCGGCTGGCTTCCGCCAGGCGCTGCTGTTCCGTACCAGAGGTATAGATAGCCGAACGATACTGCGTTCCCAGGTCATTACCCTGGCGCATTCCCTGGGTGGGATCATGTTCCTCCCAGAACACCTCCAGAAGTTGCTCGTAACTGACCGTTTCCGGGTCAAAGATCACCAGCACAGCTTCCGTATGGCCGGTCTGACCGCTGCATACTTCCTGGTAGGTCGGGTTCGGCGTGTGGCCGCCCGCATAGCCGACAGCAGTACTGTAGACTCCAGGAACCTGCCAGAACTGCCGTTCCACTCCCCAAAAACAGCCCATACCAAATACAGCCTGTTCCATGCCTGCCGGAAAGGGAGGCTCGAGGGGATGACCGTTGACAAAGTGCGCCGGGGGCACAGCGATCGCCTCGCCCCGCCCGGGAAGGGCGGTCGCGGCATCGGGAAGGGAGCGTTTCTTGCGAATATCGAATAGACTCATGTTAATTATTATAGCGAAATGCATCGCAAGATTGCACTGATCTTTCATTGCCACGCTTGCGAAGTACACGCCCATAGCTATTATACTTGAAGATATTGGTAGGACCGCGACGTCATAAAACGGTCATAAAAATCCTTCAGGCTGTAAACATCAGTCACGCGGTCGCGAACAAAAGTGCCGTGTCGATGTCTTACAACCAGAATTAACAAGAGTTTTAACGATGACGACAAACAACAATCATTTCGACCCTGGCCAGTACTGCAGCCGCAAGCTGTGGCAACTGGTTGCCAATGAGCAGGAGCAGAGCATTGATCGGCAGGCCCTGCAGAAAGCTATCGACGAGCTTGCGGAACGCCGCCACTATCTTGCGGAACTTGAAAGAATAGGCAAATTGAACCGCCAGCACTAGGCGAACCTACCGACTATGGCTAAAACCCCGGCCCGCATCGCCAGCAGCGGAGAAATTCAGGCCTTCCTCAGCAAGAGCAAAGCGGTCACCACGTTTGCGGAAAAACACCCGCGGTTACTGTTCGGCGTTGACGCGACTGCCAGTCGCCAGCCAACCTGGGATGTGGCGAGACGACAGCAGGCCGATATGTTTACCGCCACCGACAAAATTGCCTCGCTGTCGGTGCAATTGTGCTATTACCGGGGTTTCCAGGAGTTTTATGCGAGCCAGTGGCTGCGCGACACCAATGCCCTCGCGGCCCAGATGGCGCAAGTACGCTGCGAGGGCGGCCATACCCAGATCGGGCGCCTGCTCCGCCATGCTCAACACGTGCACAAGGAAACGCCGTTAAGAGCCGTGGTGTTTATTGGTGATGCCCTGGAGGAAGCACCGGACGGGCTCTGCAACCTGGCCGGAGAATGTGGGCTGCTGAAATTACCCCTGTTCATGTTTCAGGAGGGTGGCGATCCGCTGGCCCGACAGACTTTTCAAACCATGGCCAAACTCAGTGGCGGCGCCTGGGCTCGCTTTGACCAGACCAGCGCCTCTGCACTGGCGGAGCTTCTGGGCGCTGTGGCACGCTACGCAGCAGGCGGCCGCAGAGCACTGGAGAATAACCCAGGCGAGGGTGCTAGACTCCTCCTCAAACAACTCAACCCCTGAGGATCCACGTGCCGAGAGTCCTGTTGCTGCTGGCAATCGCCATCGCCCTCTATATGCTCTTTATCCGCGCCCAGGCCTTGCCACCGCACAAACGCAAGGCACAGTACCTGAAAATTGGCGCGGGTATTGCCGTGGTGATTGTCGTGGTGCTGACCCTGTCCGGGCGCATGCACTGGGTAGGAGCTGCCTTCACCGGCCTGCTGGTCGCCTCGCGGCAGATGCTGCCGTTGTTGATTCGCCTGTTTCCGATGCTGGCTTCCCTGAAGAAAAAAGCGACGGCCAATGCCGGCCAGGGGCAGCACTCAACCGTAACCACGACCGTACTGCGGATGCATCTCAACCATGAGTCCGGACAGCTCCATGGTGAAGTACTCACAGGCCCATTGAAAGGCTGGCTGCTCGATGAACTCAATCGCAGCCAGCTGGAAGAACTGCTGCGCTACTGCCAGCGCGAAGATAATGATTCCGTACAATTACTGGACAGCTATCTGCAGCAGCGCTTTCCGGATGAAAAGGAATTCGGTCGCCAGGGAGGCGCAGCGCCAGAGACGGGCAATCTCTCGCGCACAGAAGCACTGGCGGTGCTCGGGCTTGCCGAGGGCGCCAGTAACGAGGACATTATCGCCGCTCATCGCAAACTGATACAAAAATTACACCCTGATCGCGGCGGTAATGATTACCTGGCTGCCAAGGTCAACCAGGCCAAGGATTTTCTGCTCGATTGAGCCGGTCCGGCTGGCGCCGACCGCGATGACTATCTAAACTGCGCGCCGGTCAACACAAGGAGGACCCAATCGTCATGAATGAAGTGTTCGTCATCCGCAACCAGCAGGGGCATTACTGGGGTAAAAGCAAAGCCTGGGTGGACGGTCGCGACCCCCGCATGGTGCAGCGTGTGCGCCATCACGATGAAGGCGTCAACCTGCTCTTTGAGCTCAGTAGTAAAAATATTGACCTGAGGGGCGAGGTACTCGCTGCGGAAGTCAACGCCAGAGGCGAACCGGTGCTCGAAATCAGCACTACACCGCTACCGGTTGCGCCGGACGACCACCAGGCCGCTTTACTCCCAACATCAGCCGACACCCCGGAGGTGCCTTCTGGGAGCAAGCCCGCCGATATCAGTCCTATCCGGGAGAATAACACCAGCGACGCTTGAAAAAGCTCACCGCAGATAGCATATCCCTACTGGCTACTGTGAGCGAGCGATCCCGCCCACCACAGTCGCAGGCCGCATCATCAGCGTACAGAGGACATAACGCGCCATGAGAATTATGCTGTTTCTTGCAACGAACATTGCGGTATTGGTGCTGGTCAGCATCATCTTCAATCTTTTGGGCCTGGAGGGTATCCTGGCTGCCAATGGCGTTGACCTCAACCTTGGAGCGCTATTGATCTTCTGCGCCCTGTTTGGTTTTGGCGGCTCCCTGATTTCCCTGCTCCTGTCCAAATGGATGGCCAAGCGCAGCACCGGCGCTGCTGTTATCGATCAGCCTCGCAACCGCGAGGAGCGCTGGCTGCTGGACACTGTGCGCGAACTGGCCCAAAGCGCGGGTATCGGCATGCCCGAGGTCGCCATTTTTCACTCTGAGGCCGCCAATGCCTTTGCTACCGGCTGGAATCGCAACAATGCCCTGGTGGCGGTGAGCAGTGGCCTGCTGAAGCGGTTCAGCCCCGAGGAAGCTCGCGCCGTCATGGCCCATGAAATAGGCCATGTTGCCAATGGCGACATGGTCACACTGACCCTGATCCAGGGCGTGGTGAATACCTTCGTGCTGTTTTTTGCCCGTATTATCGGCCATACCGTTGATCGTGTGGTGTTCAAGACAGAACGCGGCTACGGCATCGGTTATTTTGTGGTGACCATTGTTGCCCAGATTGTACTGAGTATCCTGGCCAGCATGATCGTCTTCTGGTTTTCCCGCTGGCGGGAATACCGGGCCGATGCGGCCAGTGCAGGCCTGACCAGTAACGCCGCAATGATCGGCGCCCTGCAACGCTTGCGAGCGGAACAGGGCCTTCCCCAGGACCTCCCCGGGGAACTGACTGCCTTTGGCATCAGTGAACAGATGAAACAGGGAATGTCCCGGCTGTTCAGTTCCCACCCACCGCTGGAAGACCGGATCAGGGCCCTGCAGCGCTGAACAGGTACTCACTCATCGGTACGACATCAATTTTGTCGAAATCGATAAAACGGGCGCAACTCTCCATCATCGCAGTCTGGTGCGCTGCCAACGTGGCATCGTCACCCGCCGCATAAAATGCATGGGCGGACGTCATTGCCGCAGCGGGGAAGTTTTCTTCAACAATGGCGTGCAGCACGGCACCCTCGTCGAGCGCACGTGCAACCAGGTTCTGGCGATACCCGAATGTTGACTGGGTTCTGACAGCAACCTCCCCGTGACTCCCCTTCCAGATCTCCAGCCAGTCCTCTTCATTCAGGCGCGGCGGTCGCTGCAGCATCGCCACCTGGCAAAACCCGGGTACCCGTCCGTTCGCTTCGGGAGGCTGGGTTGCATTAACCAGGGGTTCCGCTTCGGTAACCAGGTAGGCACAGCTGCTGGCTACGAGGGTGGGCGCTAATTGTGCCGGTTCCGGCCGTTGCCAGGCGTCGTCAAGCCATAGGGAAAGCAGCGCATCGGGAAGTGGCCCGTTACTGGCCAGACGCTTGTCAGCAGCCAATTCGACTGCACTGTCTGCCACCGCCAGGCGTATCGCACGCACCCCGGAAGTTCCCTGTAATCCCGGCACCAGTTCGGCCAGCAGTCGGTCACGGAAAGCGTCGGCGTCGGTATCGGTGGCGCCCCGAAGTAAGTACAGCACCTTTTCCATGAACGCTCCTAGGTCAGGCCAATCGGCGGCGTAATGGTGGAGCAGTTATCGATCAGCATTTCGGCGCCATTGACAAAACCGGACTCGTCCGAGGCCAGGTACAGCACCATCATCGCTATATCTTCCGGGTTACACATGTTGGCATTGCTATCGAGAGAAGCCAGCTCTTCCGCGGTCACCGTTTCCCTGCCGGTGGCGACCTTGACTACCATGGGAGTGCGCACCCCATCGGGGTGAATCGAGTTGCAGCGGATGCGATTTCCACTTTCCTTACAGTGCATCGCCACGGATTTGGTCAGCGAGCGCACCGCACCCTTGCTGGCGGAATAAGCGGGGGCAAAGGATATACCCTGAAAGGCGGCCACGGAGGACATATTAACAATTGATCCCCCGCCGCTACGCTCCATCGCTGGAATGGCGTGCTTGCAGCCCAGAAACACACCCTCAACATTCACGGCCTGGGTTTTACGCCAGGTCTGGAGATCGGTGTCGACTATTGAGCCAACCGTCAGCAGGCCGGCATTATTGACCAGAATGTCCAGCTGCCCGAAAGTCGCGAGCGTATCGGCGATCACAGTACGCCAGTTGTCTTCATCGCTGACATCAAGCCGCATGAAACAGGCCGCCTCGCCAATGGCAGCCGCCACCGCTTCTCCATCTTCCACATTCAAATCTGCCACCACCACTTTGGCACCTTCTTTTGCCAGCAACACCGCATCGGCCTTACCCATGCCGCTGGCGCCGCCAGTAACGATCGCCACCTTACCTGCCACTCTTCCCATCTCGTCTGCTCCTGTATCCCCAAGGGAACTTATACTGTAGTTATCGGTTGTGGTGCGGAGTTAAACAAAGCGGGGTCCAAAGCTCAATCGGCTACGGCCAAATGCGCTCCCCATGGCTGTTCTGTTGAACCGCTCACCGGCCTCGCGCAGAGACGCCGGGAGTAGTATTCTTTGTGCCTGGCAAACAACCGAAGGAATGTACCATGATCCGGAGCCCTTCACGGCTGGTCAACGCACTGGGCTATCTTGCCCTGACCCTGCTGCTGGCGTTACCCCTTGCAGTGTTAATAGTACGTGTTGGCGCGTGGCAACAGGGGCTGGCGCTGTATGCCATCGCTAGCCTTGGCGCCGCCGTCGTGTTGCTGCTTGCGATTGTGCTGTTCTTCATCCCCCGCTATCGGCACCAGCGCAAGGACATCGCCCTGCGTGCCCTGCTGGTGGTTCCCGGCACCCTCCTCCTGCTGGGACTGCTGTCAACGCGGGGCGATTATCCGCCCATCCACGATATCAGCACCAATCTCAGCGACCCACCGGTATTTGTAAACGCCCCGGACCTGCGTGGCCCCAACAGTAACAGCCTGGAGATAAAACCGGAGAGTCTGGCTGCACAACGGGAAGCCTACCCGGACCTGCAAAGCATTCGCACTCCCCTTACCCCCAACAATGCCTACCAGCGAGCGCTTGACGTAGCCACCGAGCTCGGTTGGGAAGTCGTCTATCAAGACCCGGAGAATTGGCACATTGAAGCGGTAGATACGACCGCCATCATGGCGTTCAAGGATGACATCGTTATCAGGGTCCGCTCGACCGCTGACGGCAGCGTAGTCGATCTGCGCTCTGTGTCCCGGGTAGGCGTGAGTGATCTCGGTGCCAATGCCCAGCGCCTGCGTGACTTCAGCTCAGCTTTCGTGGACTGAGTAATGAAGGCCATGGCACTGACCAGAACGATGCTTGTACTGGCGCTGGCACTGCTGGTGCCGCTCGCCGTTGCCGCAGAGGCTGACTACCTGAGCTTCGCCACGGAAGACGAAGCCAACACCACGGAAATCTTCAGCAAGGCCAGCCCGGCGGTTGTGTTTGTTACCAGCAAGGCACTGCGCAGGGACCTGTTCTCTCTCAACGTACACGAGATACCGCGAGGCTCGGGCAGCGGCTTTGTATGGGACGAGAGCGGCCTCATTGTCACCAACTTCCATGTTATTGCCGGCGCCAATCGCCTGACAGTCACCCTGCAGGATCAAACTGAATTTGATGCCGAAGTCGTTGGCGTGGCCCCGGAAAAGGATCTCGCCGTCCTGCGCATAGACAATCCACCGAGCACATTGACCAGCTTGCCGGTGGGCGACTCTTCAGAACTCAGCGTGGGGCGCAAGGTGCTGGCCATAGGCAACCCCTTCGGCCTGGATACGACACTGACAACCGGCGTGGTCAGTGCCCTGGGGCGGGAAATCCGCGCATCCGGAAATCGAACCATCCGCGGCGTCATCCAGACCGACGCGGCGATCAACCCGGGCAACTCGGGCGGCCCGCTGCTCAATTCCCTGGGGCAGCTGATCGGCGTCAATACTGCCATTTACAGTCCCAGCGGCGCCAGCGCCGGTATCGGTTTTGCGATTCCGGTGAACACCGTCAGGGAGGTCGTACCGCAACTGATCAGCTACGGTCGTATCCTGCGCCCGATCATGGGCCTGGAGCTGGCCAGTGACCGCTGGATCCGCCGTTATCGCATTGAAGGCCTGCCCGTGGTGCGGGTATTCCCCGGGTTGCCGGCGGACCGTGCCGGCATCCGCGGCGCCTACCGCAATGCCCGTGGCGAAGTGGTGCTGGGGGATATCATCATTGCGGTGAACGGCTCGCCGGTGCGCAGTAACGATGACTACCTCAGCCTGCTTGAGGAACACCAACCGGGCGATACGGTAACGGTGACCCTGCGCAGCGGCAAACAAGAACGCACATTGAAAGTCACCCTGACCGAATCCCAGTAAAGGCGGTGCTCAGGACAGGGTGCCGCCGTCCACGCGAATATCCTCGCCGGTGACATGGATACCATCCTCGGAAGCGAGCATGGCGATCACCCCGGCCATCACCTCGGGTTCTTTGGGTCCGGAGATGGATGAAATGCGCCCAATCAGGTCAAAATCCATGGTCGCGGGCCAGTCGATATCCCGGGTCATCCCGGTGTTGATATCCCCCGGGCACACGCAGTTTGCGCGAACCCCGCGCTTGGCGTATTCCACGGCAATACTGCGCGTCATCGCCAGCACCCCACCCTTGCTCGCGGAATAGGCCGCGCCACAGGGCAGACCCGCCAGCGCCGCAGTCGAGGCGGCATTCACGATGCTGCCACGGGTTGCCAGCAGGTGTGGCAATACTTCGCGGCACAAGAGCAGAGTGCCGGTGAGATTGACATTGATAACACGCTGCCAGTCACCAAGCGCGATTTCCGCCGTGTCGTCAAAACGTAACATACCGGCCATGTTGACCAGGGCGTAAAGACTACCGTAAGCGGCGATACAGGCGGACACCGCGGCCTTGACCTGGGTTTCGTCGGAGACATCGCAGCAGTGGGCACAGGCCTCACCACCGGCGGTCTTGATCGCCAGAACCGTCTCATCAAGGCCCGCCTGGTCAATATCCAGGCAGAACAGACGCCCTCCCTCCGTGGCGATACGCAGGGCCGCGGCCCGGCCGATACCACTACCCGCGCCCGTTACCAGTACTACTTTATCGGCAAATCGCTGCATTCCAGGAATCCTGTTATTGATGGGGTAAAGGAGCATGCCGCGCCACTGAGCCGGGGTCAACGGGAACAGTCATTGCACCAATCCAGTGAACATACCCGGCACGATGGGTTTGACGCAGTATACCAAGCGCGTGCTTGCACCCCATTGGGTAAGAAGGTCGTTGCTTCTGCCTACGCTGACATTACCCTTGGCTGTCGCCAGATTAGTAGAGCAGGAGAAAACACGTGGACGATCTGCAGTCCTTTCGCGAGGAGACCAGGCAATGGCTCGAAGCCAATTGTCCGCCATCCCAGCGCCAGCCGGGCACGCCGGAAGAACAGTATTGGGGGGGACGCCGGGGACAGTTTGCCAGCGCGGACGCCCAACTCTGGTTTGAGCGCATGCGCGACCGGGGCTGGACTGCCCCGGAATGGCCCACGGAATATGGCGGTGGTGGCCTGACGCCCCATCAGGGACGCATCCTCAAAGAGGAGATGCGACGCATCAATGCCCGTACGCCACTCTATAGCCTGGGTATCTGGATGCTGGGTCCGGCCCTGCTTGAATACGGTACCGAGGCGCAAAAACAACAGCACCTGCGGGCAATCGTCAACGGCGAAGTGCGCTGGTGCCAGGGCTATTCCGAGCCCGGCGCCGGTTCCGACCTGGCCAGCCTGCAAACCCGGGCAGAGGATCAGGGCGAGCATTTCCTGGTCAACGGCAGTAAAATCTGGACAACCTCCGCCGACAAGTCCGACTGGATTTTTTGCCTGGTCCGCACCAATCCGGACGTCAAGAAACAGGAAGGCATCAGTTTTCTGTTGATCGACATGGCCACGCCAGGGGTGAGTGTCACTCCAATAGCCCTCATCAGCGGTGATTCGGAATTCTGCCAGACCTTCTTCGATAACGTGGCGGTACCAAAAGACAACCTGGTCGGGCCCCTCAACGGCGGCTGGTCGGTGGCCAAGGCCCTGCTGGTACACGAGCGCAAACTGATGGCAGAGCTCGGTAGCGATTCTCCCCGCAAGGAGATACCTCTGCTGCAGGCCGCTCGCGATTACCTCGAGTTCAATGATGGTCGCATTGCCGATGCCGAGCTGCGCAGTAATCTGGCCAGCCATGAGATGCGCATGCACGCCATTGGCCTCACCCATATGCGTAGCTTCGAAGAGCGTGCGGCCGGGGCCGCCAGTACGGCCGCACTGGCGATGAAATACCTGGGTACCGAAGCCATGAAAAACAAGAGTGAATTATTGCTCGCGATCATGGGCAGCCGCGGACTCGGCTGGGAGGGCCCCGGGTTCAGCGACGAGGAACTCGACGCCACCCGGCTGTGGGCGGGGTCCAAGGCCATGACTATCGCGGGTGGTACCAGCGAAATTCAGCTGAATGTCATTGCTCGCAACGTTCTGCAGTTACCGCAGGCGCCCGCGGCAAAATCAAAATCCTGAGGAGTAGTAAGGACATGGCATTGGTACTCAATGAAGAGCAGCGCCTGTTGCGGGATACAGCGCAGGATTTTCTCCAGCGGGAAGCACCCGTCGCGGCATTGCGACAGCTACGCGATAGCCGTGACGACACCGGTTACAGTACAACATTGTGGCAGCAGATGGCCGACCTGGGCTGGGCCAGCATCATTTTGCCGGAGGCCTACGGCGGACTGGACTTTGGTTTCACCGGCCTCGGGGTCATCATGCAGGAAAGTGGGCGAACACTTGTCGCCTCGCCCCTCTTCGCCACGGCCGTGGTAGGTGCATCAGCTCTGTTGTTGGCTGGAACGGAAGCACAGAGAGAGCACTATCTGCCACTGCTGGCGGCCGGGAACCTGACCCTGGCGCTGGCGCTTGAGGAAAGCCATCATCACAGCCCTCATCGGATTGAGGCCCGGGTTGAACGCAGGGGGGATGACCTGGTTCTTAACGGCCACAAAACCTTTGTTCTCGACGGCCACAGCGCGGACTACCTGCTGGTTCTAGCGCGCGATCCCGAACGCACTGATACCGGGCAGGACCTGACTCTCCTGCTGGTGCCGCGCACCAGCGCCGGCATTGACTGTCAACGCAGCCTGATGGTGGACAGCCGCAATGCGGCTACCATCAACTTCACCGATGTAAGAATACCGGCGGACGCCGTACTCGGTAGGCCGGGACAGGCGTCAGATGCCCTTGACCAGATTCTCGATCGCGGGCGGGTAGCATTGGCAGCGGAGATGCTGGGCAGTGCCGAGGAAGTGTTTGACCGTACCGTCGCCTGGCTCAAGGAACGCGTTCAGTTCGGTGTTCCCATCGGCAGCTTTCAGGCTCTGCAGCATCGCGCCGCACACATGCAGACCGAGCTGGAACTCAGCCGCTCGGTAGTGCTGCAGGCGCTGGCTGCTGTCGACGACAACCCCACGCAGGTACCGCTGCTGGCCAGCCTGGCCAAAGCCAACCTGAATGAACTGGTCAAGAATATCTCCAATGAAGCCGTACAGATGCACGGCGGTATCGGCGTGACCGACGAACTGGAAATCGGCTTCTTTTTAAAACGTGCTCGTGTCACCATGCAAATATTCGGTGACACCGGTTTTCACAAGGATAGATACGCCAGCCTCTGCGGCTACTGAGTACCAACAAACACCAACAGGGAGAGCATCATGGATAGTAAAGACAAGATCGCCGTTGTGGAACGCTACGTTGAAGCTTTTGACACGGCCGATGTAGGCATCATCCGTGACATCTACGCCGATAATGCCGTTGTTGAGGACCCGGTAGGCTCGGAACCGCATCGTGGCCTGGACGCCATCTGCACTTTCTACGAGGGCGCAATTGGCGCCGGCGCCAAACTGGTGCTCACCGGCACGGCGCGCTGCGCCGGTAATGCGGTCGCCTTTCCTTTCCAGGTAATCATGCCCGGCATGAAGCTGGATGTTATCGATGTTTTCGAATTCGACGACAGCGGCAAGATCAACAGCATGAAAGCCTACTGGGGGCCGGAAAACGCAGGCGAATAACAGCTTCCGGCCGGGTCAGCATTCAGTCATCGCGGGGCAGCCCGCAGGGATACCCAATAACTGATCACCCGGCGACAGTCCGGCCTTCACCTCAACACGACCGTCCTGCGTTTCCTGTCCCAGACGCAGGAACCGCCGTTCGGGTCCCTCGGGACCCGCCACCATCACGACATACAGTTGTCCGACCTGGGCCACCAGGTCAGCGGGCACATACATTCGCTGCTCAGTCCCCGCGGGTATGCGTACACGCACGTACATACCCGGCAGCAGGCCGTCATCATAGGGCAGGCGAATCTTGACCTGAAAGCTGCGGGAGCCAGGCTCGGCCGCGGGTACGATTTCCTCGATTGTACCCTGCACATTGAGCTCAAGGGACGGCAGCGCTACAGGCAAAGCATCCCCCACGGCAAGCTTCAGCGCCAATTGCTCCCGCACCTGGGCCTCAGCGCGCAACGACAGGGGATTATACAGTGAGATCAGCCTGGCACCCGGCACAGCGGTATCGCCCGGCTCGGCAAAACGATCTACCACAACCCCGTCAATCGGTGAGCGAATAGAGGCATAAGCCCGCGCCGCCTGCGCCTCACGGTAGGTTTGTTCGGCACGTTGCAGCTCGGCCTGCAGGGTATCGCGATTGGCCTGAGCCGCATCGAGATCGGCCGTTGACAGCAATTCCTGGCGGTGCAATTGCTCTGCGCGCCGCAGGTTGCGCTCTGCCTCCTGCAAACGCGCGGCCACCGCCTGTTTCTGCTCGGCTGCCTGCTGAAGTCGTGCTTCCAGGTCTGACTTCTCCAGCTCCAGCAAAAGGTCTCCCTCGTCCACCCGATCGCCGGAACGCACCAGGATACGCTGGATACGCGCCATAATTCGCGATGAAACCAGTGTCGCCTGCTTGGCCTCAATGGACCCTGACACCGGTTCCATCACCAGCACATCTTCAAGCGCCACCGTATAGAGTACGTCCAGTTGTTTATCGTCGCGGGCATCAAGCCCCGGCGCCATGCGCTGGTCGAATGTGCCCGCCATCCAGGCCACAATGAGCACCAGAGCGGCTACCGCAGCCAGTGCCGGCAACCAGGTTCGCGTCATGCTTCCCACTATCTACCTCCTCATGCCGTGTCGGCAGGCTGTTCAAAAACCAGCAGATACACTACCGGCACAACCACCAGGGTAAGCAGGGTCGACGCCACTACACCAAAGATGATCGCCAGCGCCAAACCACTGAAAACAGGATCGAGAATAATCACCAGATTGCCGAGCATGGTCGTGCCCGCCGTCAGCAGTACCGGCCTCATGCGTATACTTCCCGCTTCGAGTAGCGCATCGACAACCGAGGCACCCTGGGCCCTGGCCTGGGTAATGAACTCCACCAGAATCAGCGAATTGCGTACCACAATACCCGCCAGGGCGATCATTCCGATCATCGCTGTGGCCGTAAACAGTACCGGGTCAGGTGCACCCGCTACCGCCCGGTCGCCCACCACGTTGAGCAACCAGAAGCCGGGCATGATGCCGATGACCGTTAACGGTATGGCTGCCATGATAATCAGTGAAAGTGCCACAGACCCCGTTTGCACCCGTAGCAATCCAAAAATCACCACCAGGGCAAAGGCAAATGCCAGGCCCAGGTCCCGAAATACTTCTACCGTGATTTTCCATTCGCCCTCGCCGGTCCAGAGCGCGTGGGTGCCTGCCGGCAACTCCCAGCCATCACCACCACCGGAATCGAGGAATGTACGTCCTTGCCATGGACTGGACTCGCCGTTTTGCGCTCCGCGATCCGCCACCAGATCGGCAATTACATCAGCCGGCGGGCGCCCGGATAATTCCGCCGTAACATAAACCACGGGACGAAGATCCTTGCGGTGAATCGCCTGCTCGGCACGCTCTTTGCGGAACTCACCAAGCTCACCCACCGCCACCAGTGGCTGCGGTGCGGCATCCAGTCCCTGGGGACTGCTGGCCTGGATAATGCCGGCCCGCCCCTTCACCTGCAGACGCTGGAAATCATGTTGCGATACCCGCTGTTCCGGCGGCAGGCGCAACGTTACCGGCAATGGCCGGGCCTCGTTGGACTGTTGCAGATAGCTCGCTACATAGCCCTCATTCGCCATCGCAATGGCCTGGTTAATATCGGCAGTGGATACGCCGGACAGCGCCGCCTTGGTCTTGTCGGTGATAAATCGCCAGCGCTGACTGGGATCTTCTACGGAGGTGTCCACCTCCACCACGTGTGGCTCGCGTCGCATACGCTCGGCCAGCTTCAGGGCGGCCTCCCGCTGGAGCGCATAGGGCGTCAGCGTATCCGCATGGATTTCGGCCACCAGCGTACTCATGACCGGCGGGCCGGGAGGCACTTCAACAACTTTCAGTATCAGGCCGTTGGTTTGCAACGGCTCCAGCAGTTCACGCATGCGCAGCACTACCGCATGCGACTGATGTTCACGCTCGGACTTGTCCACCAGAGTGACACGCAGATCCGCAAGGTAACTGGCGTGACGCTGATAATGACGACGCACCATACCATTGAAATCCACCGGGGAAGGTTCGCCGACAAATGCGGCAACCGCTTGTACTTCGGGTATCCGCAACAAGGCCCGGGTTACTCGCTGGCTCACCGCAGCCGTATGCTCGAGCGTCGCCGATTCGGGCATGTCCACCATCACCTGTACTTCATTCTTGTTGTCGTAGGGCAATAATTTGAGAGGCACCACACGGAACAGCGGCAGGCTGGCCGCCAGCAGGAACAGTACCACCACCACATAGATAACCGCTCTGCTCCACTGCCGCCGCGCCAGCAGTGGTCGCATCCAGCGGGAGTACAGTGCCTCTTCTTCCCGATCGGAATCTTCCGGGAGGACAGCGCTGTCCTCCGCTGTCGGCTGCAGCAGGCGGCTGGCAAGCCAGGGGGTCACCAGGAAGGCGATGACAGTACTGCTGATCACGGCCACCGGCACATTGAAGGCCATGGGCGCCATGTAAGGACCCATCATGCCGGTAATAAACGCCAGCGGCAGAAATGCAAAAACAATGGTCAGGGTGGACATGAACAGCGGCACCCGGATTTCCGCCATGGCATCGACGATCCGCTGCCCACGCTCACCCGTGCCCTTGACGAGATTGCGCGCTATGTTGTCGATCCCGGTGATGGGATCATCCACCAGCAGGCCCAGGGAGAGGATCAGGGCAAACAGCGTGACCCGGTTGATGGTATAGCCGAACACCAGGTCGAGAGCGAGGGTAAAGCCGTAACAGACAGGGACCGCGAGACCCACTACCAGCGCCGCGCGCCAGCCCAGAAACACGCTGATAAAAACAACCACCGTGAAAATGGCAAAACCCAGGCTGGTGACCAGGTTGTTGACCTTTTCGTCCGCGGTCTGGCCGTAATCCCGCAGTGTCTCGATATGGATATCCGCCGGCAACAGGTCGCGCTTGAGCTGCGCCATCTCCGCATGCACCCTGGCGGCCACATTCACCGCATTGGTGCCCGTTTTTTTGGCAACGTTGAGCGTCACCATGGGATAGCGCTGCTCTGTGGTGCCCCCTTTTTGCTGAGCGTGCTCCGAGAATGCGATCCAGTTGTAAACATCCGGCTCTTGCGGACCATCCACAATCTGCGCGACTTCCTGCAAATAAACCGGGGCGCCGTCGATTACGTTCACAACCAGCTCGGGCAGGGACTCCGGTGAACGCAGGGCATCACCACTTTCCAGCAGGATGGATTCATTATTGAAGGACCAGTGGCCGGCATCCACCAGCTGATTGGAAACGCGAAGCGCGGAAACAATATCCGCCGCGGTGGTTCTGCGGGAAGCCAGGCCCTCCGGATTCAACAGGATCTGTACCTGGCGCGAGCGGCCCCCGGTTACAGTCACTTCGCCGGTATCGGGAAGCCGTTGCAAATGGGTCGAGAATTCATCGGCCACGCGGCGCAGATCATAATCACTGTAGCGCTGGGGGTCACTGGACCACAATGCCAATACCACTATCGCCACATCATCCACTTCTACCGGCTGCATCTGCCAGTTGCTGACCACCGCGGGTATCTGGTGCTGGTTGGAGTACAGTTTGTTATAGGTGTTAAGCAGCGATTCTTCGCGATCCTCGCCAACCTCGAATACGAGGGTGACCGAAGCGTGTCCGGGAGTCGAGGTAGAATATACATGCTCGATTCCAGGAATCTGGGCCAGCAGCTTTTCCAGGGGTATCGCTACCTGCCGCTCCACTTGCTGCACATCCAGGCCTGGCGCCTGCACCAGGACATCCACCATGGGCACAACAATTTGCGGTTCTTCTTCGCGCGCGGTGTACAGCAGCGCCAGCACACCCAAAATCAAACCAACAATGAACAGTGATTTCGGTAACCCACCCCCCAGGGTATAGGCAACCAGTCGATCCACCGGATGTTGCACTGGCATCCCCCCTTTAATCGGCGCAATACAGTGTATGCAACAGCTGCAACACACTCGTCGCCTTGTCATCCGTTAGCGAGTACCGGACCAGCTTGCCCTCGCGGCGCGTGGTCACCAGTCCCGCCGCCCGCAACCGTCCGAGATGCTGGGATAACGCCGACTGGGATAGCGGCACCTGCTCGTTGAGCGCACCCACGCTTTTTTCGCCCTCTACCAGCGCACAGAGAACCATCAGGCGATTGCGATTGGCCAACTGCCTGAGCAGCGCCGCTGCCGCTTCAGCGTGAACCGCCATTGCAGGCACATCGTCTCCTGTCATCATAGACCCTGCTCGCGCTTCATGTAGTATCAAAGGTTATAGTATGCAGACATATATTAGAATTTACTAATATTTTAAAAATGACCATCCGGGTGACGGATCTGTTAAAAGGTTTAAACTGAAACACTTAATGCATCGCATAACCACTCGGGAAGGAGATTGCCGATGACCAATGTAAACAACAGTATCATCATGAATATGGATGCCGCCGGGCTCTCTGAAACCACAGCAGATCAGTCACCGGAAATGGTGCGACTGGAACGCAAGCAAAAACTGGCCGCCGCCCTGCGCCTCTTCGGCAAGTTTGGCTTTGATGAGGGTGTAGCCGGGCACGTGACTGTCCGCGACCCCGAGCGGCTGGATCATTTCTGGGTAAACCCGATGGGCAAATCCTTCAAGCAGATGTCGGTATCCGACCTGTTACTGGTCGACCATACCGGCGCTGTGGTGGAAGGGCAGGGCCTTCTCAATGGTGCCGCCTTTACGATTCACTCCCGTATTCACATGGCACATCCCCGCATCACAGCCGCAGCGCATGCGCATTCCGTCTACGGCAAGTCCTGGTCTTCCCTGGGACGGCTGCTCGACCCGATCACCCAGGACGCCTGCGCCTTTTACAACGATCATGTCGTGTTCGACGATTTCACCGGAGTGGTGCTGGATAACAGCGAAGGCGAGCGTATAGCCGCCGCACTGGGCCCACATAAAGCGGCAATTTTACAAAATCATGGCCTGCTGACAGTCGGCGAATCCGTTGACGAAGCGGCCTGGTGGTTTATCACCATGGAGCGTTGCTGCCAGGCGCAATTACTCGCGGAGGCCGCCGGTACCCCGCGATTGATCAAACCCGAATATGCAACACAAACCAGGGAAACCGTGGGCTCTACCCTCGCCGGCTGGTTCAGTTTCCAGCCCCTGCACGATGTTATTCTTGCCGAACAGCCCGAGCTGCTTGATTAGCCATCCAGGTGATCCGGGCAATAGTGGTATGCTGTGGCCGAACGCACTATCGGCGGAGTAGACCATGACACGTAAAAGCGGCCTGCAGATCCTGTTGGCTGTGGGCCTGGTGGCCCTTGCCATTATCCAGTTCATTCCTTCGGCACCGGTAGTGTTACCTGCCGGACTGCCGGCAACGGAGCGAGAGGCCCATCGGGTCATCGAATTCAGCAGTATCCACAATTTTCGCGATCTTGGCGGCTACCACACTTCCGATGGCAGGGAGGTACAGTGGGGTAAGCTCTATCGTGCGGGCACCCTGGCGCAGGCATCGGACTTTGACCTTGAACAACTTCATGGCCTGGAACTGGTAACCCTGATTGATTTCCGCTCCGGGATGGAAAAAGAAGCGGCACCAGCCAGGCTGCCCGATGCCGCCGAGTTTACCCTGGTTGCCATTCCCACCCTGGGCGATGGCAACCAGGCATTGATGGGCGAACTGCATCAGCGAGTGGAAACCGGCGATTTTGCAGACTTCGACCCACATGGTTTCATGCTTGAGGCCAATCGCCAGTTTGCTACCGAATTCACCCCTGAGTACCGTCGCTTCATGCACCAGGTACTGGCCGCCGATGGCGCCCCCGTGGCATGGTATTGCAGTGCGGGCAAGGATCGCACCGGATTTGCGGCGGCCATACTTCTGCGCACACTGGGTGTTCCGGCCGAACAGGTCATGGCTGATTACCTGGCAAGCCGGGATTTGTCTCTCGCCGCCAGGCGCACTGATTTATTGTTGTTACGCCTGTTCAAGGGAGCCGAAGCGGCGGACAAGGTACGCGTTATGCTGGGCGTTGAACAAAGCTGGCTGCAGGCGGCATTCTCCGAAATTGATACTCATTGGGGCAGTTTTGATCGCTACCTGAGCGAAGGCCTGAAACTCTCCGCAGACGATATTGATCGACTGCGTAATAACCTGCTCACAGACGCAGGCTGAACCATACCGGGCGGGCGGCAATAATGCTGGAACTGGAGATGTACGCCGAGATTGTCGCGGTTGCGGTGGTCCTTTTCTATATCCTGGGCATTGTCTCGGCGATTGATTCGATTATCAATGTACGCACCGCACAGGGCGCCATTGCGTGGACTATTTCACTGCTTACCGTTCCCTACATAGCGGTACCCTGCTATCTGGTATTCGGCCGTAAAAAATTCGATGGTTATCTCGAAGAGCGCAAGGAAATAGAGGAAGAGACCCGGGAGTTGCTGCGCCAGACCAGTAGCGAGGTCGCGAAATACCTGGTTGCGACGTCACCGACCGCACCGATGTATCACGCACTGTTCCAGCTCACAGGCATACCTGCAGCTGGTGGCAGCCATGCTGAACTTCTGGTCGATGGCCACGCCACCTTTGAGAGTATTCTCCAGGGGCTGACGACAGCAGAGGACTATATACTGCTGGAGTCCTACATTATCCGGGACGATGGCCTGGGGCGCCGTGTGGGACGAATACTGGCCGACAAGGCCAGGCACGGGGTGAAAGTTCACCTGCTATACGACGAGATAGGCAGTCGTAATTTCCACCGCACCGGACTGTGCAAGCAGCTGAGCATGAGCGGGGTCGAGGTGGCTGCTTTCAATACCACCCAGGGCCGCCGCAACCGCTTTCAACTCAATTTTCGCAATCACCGTAAAATCATTGTGGTTGATGGCAAAACAGCCTGGGTGGGCGGTCATAATATCGGTGATGAGTACCTGGGCCTGAACAAGCGTATTGGTCCCTGGCGCGATACGCATATCTGCCTGCGTGGCACCGCTGTGCTCGGGGTTGAACTGGCATTTGCCACGGACTGGCGCTGGGCCACACGTTCGGTACTTCGCATCACCCAACCCGGACTCGACTACGGGGATCACGGTGATGACAATGTACTGGTCTTTCCATCAGATCCAGCCAGCATCCTGGAGCAGGCGGGGCTGATGTTCCTGCAGTTGATCGTGGCAGCCCGTGAACGAATCTGGATTGCCAGCCCGTACTTTGTGCCCGACAGAAGTATCATTTCCGCCCTGCAACTGGCCGCCCTGCGCGGCGTTGATGTACGGGTGATGATACCGGACCGGCCGGACGGCCCGGTTGTCGGCATGGCCAACTGGTCTTTCACCCGGGACTTGCTACCAGCCGGGGTCAACGTTTATCGCTACCAGGGCGGCTTCATGCACCAGAAGGTGCTGTTGCTGGATAATTACCTTGCAGGAGTTGGAACTGCCAATTTCGACAACCGTTCATTCCGGCTGAACTTCGAGATCACCGTGCTGGTGGAAGGCGAGCGCTTCGCAGCTGAAGTCGCCGCCATGCTGGAAAGGGATTTGCTGCGATCTCGCGGCGTCACGATGGAAGACATTGAGGCCAAACCCTTCTGGTTCCCGCTCGCCATGGGCGCCGCCCGCCTGTTTTCACCGGTCCTGTAATCCATGACTCAGTCCCGCCAGGCCCGCTCGTCAATATCCAGGTCTGTCCAATCCTCTGTTCTCAGACGCGGCGTCTCTTTACCGCTACGCAGCTGACCATCATAGTCACGTAACAACCGCACACCGATCCGATACATCCATACCAGACCGAACAGATTAACCACTGCCAGCAAGCCCATGGTCAGTTCGGCAAAACCAAACACGGTACTGAGATCCTGCAGCGACCCCCAGAACACCAGCGCCAGCACCAGTACTCGAAAGATATTCGCCACCAATGGATTTTCGTCGCTGAAAAAACTGAGACTGTTATCGCCCAGGTAATAGTTGTACATGATGGAACTGAACGCGAACAACACCAGTGCCACAGAGACGAAGCCCGCGCCCCAGCTACCCAGATGGCCCGCCATGGCCGTCTGGGTGAGAACAACACCATCGACATCGGAGGCACCCGGCTGATATACGTCGGACAACAGGATGATGACAGCCGTGCAGGTGCACATGATAATGGTGTCGATAAAAACACTGAATGCCTGGACTATGCCCTGGTTAACCGGATGTGGGACATGAGCCACCGCAGCCACGTTGGGCGCACTGCCAAGCCCCGCTTCATTACTGAACAGCCCCCGTTTAACTCCCTGCATGATAACGACACCAAGGCCGCCGCCCACCGCCTGTTCCAGACCAAATGCGCTTTGAACGATATGCCCGAGCACAGCCGGCACTGCCGTTATATTCATGCCTATCACCAGTAGCGCGGCGCACAGATACATCAGCGCCATCAACGGCACAATCAGTTCCGATACTACGGCTATGCGGCGAATACCACCGAAAATCACCACTGCCAGGCCCAGCACCATGACCAGCCCGGTTACCCAGGTTGCGACGCCAAAGGACGCTTGCAGCGACGTGGCCACCACATAGGACTGCACTGCATTAAAGCCCAGCCCAAAGGTTACCAGCAGCAGCACGGAGTAAATAATCGCCAGGCCGCGCTGGCCGATGCCATGGGTCAGGTAATAGGCGGGGCCGCCGCGATAGGTGCCGTCGGGCTGGTAACGCTTGAACAGCTGCGCCAGTGAACATTCAAAGAAGCTGGTCGCCATACCCATCAGCCCAATCACCCACATCCAGAATACGGCCCCGGGACCGCCCAGGGTAATAGCGACCGCCACTCCGGCTATGTTGCCACTACCAACCCTGCCGGCAACACTGACCACCAGCGCCTGGAAGGAACTGATATGACCCTGCTCGTGGTGGAAACCCCGGCGCAATACCGAGAACATGCGGCCGAAATAACGAAACTGGACACCACCGGAACCAATGGTGAACAGCAAACCTGCACCGACCAGAGCCACTATAAGGATCTGGCCCCAGAGAAAATCATTAACAATGGTCAGCACGGCAGCTCCGGGATGTGTGGTTTATAGTGGCTAGTGGGCGGATACAAAACAGGGTCCGCTGGCTATCCATGCCGGTCAGCTGGTGACACCGCGCACGAAAATAACCAGCAGGGCCGGCGGCACGACGAAACGGATCATGAAATGCCATACTTCGTAGGTGACGCTCTTAAGCGAGGTCAACTCATCGCGGCTGGCATCGCGGCTCATCACCCAGCCCGCAAACAGGGCAATCATCAAACCGCTCAGGGGCAGCATGATCTGGTTGGAGAAGTAATCCATGGCGTCGTTGAAGTTTTTGCCACCGAAGCTGATATCGCCGAGCACGTTATAGGACAGGATGCTCATGACACTCAGGACCGCGATAGAACCTATGACCATCAGCGAACTACGATGACGGGATATGGCAAAACGCTCTTCAATCCAGGCGTTGACACTCTCTATCAGGCCGACCATCGAGGTAATGCCTCCAACTGCCAGCATGATAAAAAACAGGACACTGAACAGGTGCCCGCCGGGCATCTGTGCAAATGCAACCGGTAATGTCTGGAAAATCAGCCCTGGACCGGCACCCGGATCGAGCCCGTAGTGAAACACCGCGGGGAAGATCACCAGGCCCGCGAGCAATGCGACCACGGTGTCGGCAATCACAATAATGAAAACCGAGTGACTGATGGAAATCGACTTGGGCAGGTAGGAGCCGTAGATCATCATCCCCCCCATCGCCACACCGATGGAGAAGAATGCCTGGCCGATTGCCGCCAGCACTGCGTCGGGACCGATTTTGCTGAAATCCGGGGTAAACAGCCAGGCGACAGCCTCGACGAAACCCCCGGCAAAATAGTTATACGTCGCCAGTATCACCAGCAACACAAACATCAGCGGCATCATCACTACGACCGCCCGTTCAATACCCTTCTGCACACCGGCATAGATAATAAGGCCGGTAACGGCGAGGCCCACCAGCGTCCAGAACAACATCCCGTAATTGCTGGCAAGTACCGCTTCAAACTGGAGGCCCGCATCAATTGCGTCAACGCCAGCGAAACCGGTAGTAACCGCCTTGAACAGGTACCACAGCACCCAGCCGACAATGACGGCATAGACTATTTCAATGGTATAAGCGGTGAGCACCCCCATACCGCCCACCCAGCCCCAGTGCCGCGAGCGTTTGCTCTCTACCGCCACCACCGCTACTGCCTCGGGCGGGCTGGCCTGGCCACGGCGGCCGATCATCAGTTCGGCAATCAGGATGGGCACCCCGATACCGAATGCGCACAACAGGTAGACGATCACGAACGCGGCGCCCCCGTTCTCCCCGGTGACGTAGGGGAATCGCCAGATATTCCCAAGCCCCACGGCAAACCCGACCGCCGCCATGAGAAAAGCAAATCGCGAGGACCAATGATCTTCTGCTGCTACTGCCATACAACCCGACTCCGGCTTATTGTGATTATCGGCGCCAGTTTACACAAAAGCGGAGAAAGCATCAGTAGCTAAAATCCGCTTTCCCGCAACAATTCAAGTGCATGGGCCTTGCTTGGAAGGGTCAGGCCAGGGGTTGGGTTGCGCGTTCAAGCCACGCGCCCTCAGGTCCTTCCAGCAAAGGTGTCAGCGTATCGGCAACCAGGCGATGGTAATCGTCCAGCCAGCGGATCTCATCCGCGGTCAGCAGGGAAACATCCAGCAGACGTCGGTCAAAGGGCACCAACGTCAGTACGTCAAAGCCATACATCGGTGTTTCGAGCGGCCCCGGGACTTCGACAACCGTCACCAGGTTTTCACAACGAATACCAAAGGCACCATCGCGATAGTAGCCCGGTTCATTACTGAGAATCATCCCGGGTTGCAAGGGCACCCCGGACCAGGCTTTGGAAATACTCTGTGGGCCCTCGTGAACGCTCAGAAAAACGCCTACACCGTGGCCTGTGCCGTGGTCATAGTCAAAACCCTCACTCCACAGAAACTGCCGTGCCAGTACATCCAGGTGGGTGCCGGTAGTCCCTTTGGGAAAACGGGCCTGGTCCAGTGCAATATGGCCCTTCAGCACCAAGGTGAACATGTGCCGGATGTCAGCGCCGGGATCCCCAATGGCGACCGTTCGGGTAATATCCGTGGTGCCGTCGATGTACTGGCCACCGCTGTCTACCAGGTAGACTGAATTGTCCGGCAGGGTCGCCGGCACCGTATTGTTGTGATTGTAATGGCACATGGCAGCGTTACTGCCTGCAGCCGAGATGGTATCAAAAGAACCTCCCTGGAAATGCCGGCCACTGCTGCGCATTGCCAGTAACTGGTCGGCCAGTGTCGCTTCGTCGTGCCTGCGACCGGCACTTTGTTCGGCATCCAGCCACACGAGAAAATTAATCACTGCCACGGCGTCACGAATATGGGCAGCGCGGGCACCGGCAATTTCAACGGGGTTTTTGCAGGCTTTGGGCAGCAATACGGGATCCGCTGCGGGAACCAGGCTGGCTCCGCCCTGCTCCAGCAACAGCTGGCTCCAGGCATTGGCCGTTACCGGATCCGCCAGTACCCGCTTGCCTCCCAGCTCCGTCAGGAAAGTATCGGCTGCATCGGCCGGATGCACACGTACATCCGCACCGCAGTGGCTGTTCATGCCCTCGGGCACACGCCCCGGATGAACAAAAAGATCCAGTGAGCCGTCGGACCAGAGCAGAGCCCGTGACTGCAACACGGGCATACACGGCACATCCCGGCCACGGACATTGAGTAGCCAGGACACCGAGTCAGGGGCAAAAATCAGCGCCGCATCGGCAGCGGATTGCACCAGTGTCTCACCTATCCGGTGTCGCTTGCTGCTGCTGGACTCCCCACTGTAGCTTTCATCAAGCAGCAACGCCGGCTCCACTTTCGGCGCCGGACGGTCCAGCCAGCAATGATCAACCAGGTTGTCCGTATCGGGGCACAGGGAGATGCCTGCCGCGCCGAGCAGGGTTTGTGCCTGTCTGTACCACTGTAAATTGTGCAGACGCGGGTCGACGGCAACCCGGGTGCCCGCCGCCTGCGATTGTGCCAGCCATTCCAGGGGTGGCTCATCGCGTAGATGGTGATACTGGAACAGATCCGAAGGCACTTGCTGGCGAACCTGTACGGTGTAGCGTCCGTCCACGAAAATTGCCGCCTGGCCAGACAGCACTATGACCATGCCAGCCGAACCGGTGAATCCCGATACCCAGCGCAGGCGCTCATTGTGCTCGGGAATATATTCACCCAGGTGCTCGTCCGCCCGCGGTATTATCAGGGCATCGTAATTTCGCTCTGCCATCAACCCACGCAGGGCTTGTAACCGTGATTCAAGTTTCATGTCTGATTACCAGTTTGCAGGCACAACCTGGCAAGGATGCCGGCCGGTCGTACAATAAAAAGGGGGATTATTCTTCGATCAGGTCAAAATCCGACTTCGAAATGCCACAGTCGGGACACTCCCACGCATCGGGTAAATCCGCCCAGCGGGTTCCGGGAACAATACCGTCCTCCGGAATACCCAGGGCTTCATCGTAGATAAAACCGCAGATAACACATTCATACTTGAAGTACAGCTCATCGCTCATCGGCGAAAACTCCTTACCCGCAAAAACAGGTTATTGTTCATTGCAATCCACTACCCGCCAGGTCCAGTTGCCCCTCAAGCCTGAGCTGGTAGCCACCGGCAACCGGCTTGGCCAACAATGACAGGCCCTCTTCCAGCACTTCCTCCCAGCCGGTTTCATGACTGATCAGAGTCGCGATGCTATAGCGCCCATTCGGCAACTGCAACTGCAACTCCCCCTCGGCACGCACCGGCCCGGCGAGAGTGACAATTTCGCCCAACAGCGGCCCATTCGGAGCCTGCTGCACATCCAGTGCATAAGTGCCCAGGGGCAGTATGCCTCGGGGAGACTCCCAGGCGGCCTGTTGCCATAACACGCGGGCCCGCGTCGCCACCGGCAGACCGTTGCGCAACTGCAGGTATTCAGCCTGCAGGGACATCTGGCCACGCAGCATAACCGGGGCCAGATATCGCGCCAGCGCCGCGTCTACATTCAGCGTGACGTTTCGCAATGTCATGTTGTTATCACCCTGCACCAACAGCTCCGCCTGCAAATGCTGGTTACCCCAGTCACTGCTGATCTCAACCCGGGGAGTTAAGGTCAACAATGACAGGGGGTGCAACGTCCAGCGCAGCTCCCCGAGATGAAACAGACCGGCATCGGTTGCGAGCACCACTCTACTGGCACGTCCCTCCCAAAGACGACCACTGAACCCCTGTACGGCGACCTGACCGGGAGGCAGCGCCAGAGCGACCAGGCGCGCCGGCGCCGTGACTGCCAGGCATGCCAACAGTACGACCAGGCCAAGCAAGATCAACAGTACACGCCGGAGTATCATACTCCCTGTCCAATCCGGACAGTGGCATTGACCAGGCCGGCGCTACCGGCCTGGGTAACCGCCACTTCTTCAAGAAGCAGGCCCTCGCGTTGTTCCAGCGTGTGCAGCCAGGCAATGAAACTACTGAAAGCGACGCTCTCGAGACGAACCTGCAGATCGCCCCTGCTACCGGGTTGCAGGCGGCTTACCGCCAGGCCGAACTGCCTGGTACTCTGATTGACCAGCGACGCCAGGTTACGCGCCTGACCAGGCTGTGCTCCCGACTGACGCAATTGCACCAGTTCGGAAACCAGCTCATCCACCCGCAACAGGGAGGCCGCCGCTGCCGCATTTTGCTCTGCCATGCGATCCCTACTCGCCGCCAGCGGTGACCAGAGCATTGCGTAGACCAGATACAGACCCAGTACCAGAGCAAGCGCCAACAGGCTCATCTGGTCGCGTGTACCAAGGCGCAGAAACCACATTTTCATCAGCTTCTCCCCACCCGGATACGAGCCCGCACGCGCTCACCCTGGGCACTGCTGCTTTCCATTGCTGCATCGAGTCCCGCCGCCGCCAATCCCGAGCGTAACTGCTCTACCGAGGCAAAGTCTTCGGCGAGAATATTCAACCTCATTTCATCGCCGCGCTGGGTGTAATTAATACTGACGATAGCCGTACCCGGTCGTTCCACGATAATTGCACCGGCTTTTTCCAGCAGCGGCACAAAACCGCCACCGGAGGCGCTGCCACTCAACACATCTACCTGTCGCTGCAATTGGCGTTCTGCATCCACCAGCGCACCGTCTGGCACCGCTTCGCGATAACGGGCTTCCACCGCGGTTCTCAGTGCCAGATTCTCCTGGGCCAGGGTGCGGTATTCTGCCCAGGTCGACGCCAACTGCATACCAATCGCCAGCGCAAACACGCCTGCCACCAGCCGCCACTCGCGCCACCAGCGCGACAATGGCAGGCGAGCAGCGTACTCACCCTGGCGCAAATTGAGGGGATGGTCATCCCGGGCCAGCATCAGCGCGCTGCAGAGATTGCCGCGGCGCCACTGCACCCGACCCTTCAATTCATCCGGGACCAACGCCAGATCAGCCGTTTGGTCACTACCGTAGATAACCAGGGACTGCGGTGCTTCCGGATCCCGTACCGACGCCGCCAACAAGGTAGGTAGCAAGGCATGCTCGATCGTATAACCCTGACATTCGCCGGTACGGACAATCGCCTGGCGGGATTCCAGCACGATACACCACTCTCCCGCCCGCCAGGGCAGCAACAATGGCTCCGGTAGCCAGCGCGGCAACGGCGGCAGCCCTGACAGTTGCGTCTCCCAGGCAGCCATCAACTGGTGACGACACAGGGCGACCCCGAAATTGTCCTTACCCAATGGGCAAGCGGCAAAGTGCAGCTGCTCGATATCCTCGGCCACCTGCTCCTCAAGCAGAAACGGTAGCGCCTTGCTGATGTGCTGCTTCTCTTCGGGCGTTACCTGAAGTTGCAACAGGCGCACGTCGGCGCCGGGCGCCGCGAAGCATCCTTGCTGATTGCCTGCGGCAAGTGTTGCCGTAAAAGCTGCCAGCGCCTCGGGATTATCCAGTAGCCGCGGCTCAATTCCGGCCCCCGGGGGGTACCAGGCCAACTGGTTATCGATCAAACGCACGACGGTCAGGTTTTGCAAACCATCATCCCCACTATTGTCATTGCACGAGTCACACTAAAGTCCTGCCGTCACCGGCTGCCGTTGGCCCGGGCCATTGCCCGGATTGTGCGCCGATCGCGCTGTAACACACTGTACAAGCGCATGTTGCGATCGGCAACGTCGACTTCTGCCGACAGTAGAAACCAGGAGGAATTTTCACCCAGTAAACTCCTGACGCCCGCCACGGGTTTTTCAGCGAACACCGGGGCGGCGAAAAAGTCATCCATATCAATAAAACCATCGGCACTGCGCTGCTGCTCCAACAATGCAATACCGTCAGGTTCACTCAGTGGCGCGAGATTATCGTCCGCGTTAATGGAGCGCAGCACCGCCAGCGACGCCGTATGAATATTGAGACTCGACGGCGTCTGCGGCCAGACTGTGACCAACGGTGCCAGGGCACGGTACAGTTCCGGCGTTACCGTAGCCAGCATCCGCAGTTCGCTGACACTGCTCATGGCGCGGTTTGCCGCCCTGTAGGCTGGCGTCTGGCCAAGATAATAATCATCTTCGGCACCGTCGGCGCGAGTGTCACTGTCCTCATCCAGCCAGTCACCGATTTTCTGGGTGAGAGCAATCGCATCCTGACGGCTGACCACAGGCTCCTCAATGGTCTGGAGCAGACGGATAAATTGCGCCTGGGCCGCGGTAAAGCGCTTGCTGTCATCGCCGCCAGCATCATTTTGTGCACCGCTCACCGCAAGATTGTTGAGATTGAAACGCCCCTGCAGGTCTTCCAGCGAACCCGTCAGCATGCCACCGTCTTCCAGCGGGTAGGGTACCGCCTGCTGCGCCCACATCTCGTTCAGATCGTCTCGCGGTTGGTCGCGGGATTGATCCTTATCGTAATCCATCACCAGTATCAGTGCTGCAAGTTCTTCCGCGCCCCGCAGGTAGGCCTGGCCCTGTTCAGCCAGAAACAGGTTGGAGCCGCGCTGGTAAAACAGCAGGAACTCACTCTTCATCGCCACCAGCAATGCGGTAGACAGACCAAATACGAGCAGCGCCACTATCAGGGCAACACCACTTTGGGTCTTGATTGACGCAAGCGACTCAGAACGGCGGCAGTGCATGCAAGCTCCTGAGTTCACCGAGATCATCCAGCTCCAATACCAGTTCCAGCGCAACGGGGGGTGCCAATTGCTGCCCGGGCTGGCTGGTGTCCATAACCCAGTTTTCCGGCCAATTGCGGGTGTCGATCATAGTACCCCGGCTACCCGGGCCCAGGCTCGCCGGAGCGTCCAGAAACGATAGCCGCAACCCGCGTACCCCATCGAGTAACAATACTCTCCGGGGCTCGGTACTTCCGGCCCGGTCCAGCACCGGATAGCTTTCACGCCACAAAGCTTCTTCCTGCACAACGTAATTGACCCGTTGCAGGTTACTGCGATTGTAGTCGCCGGAATTATGCCAGCCACTACGGGTAAAGCTGAGCATAAAGCGCGCTGCCCTGCCACCCGACAAGGCGGGCTCCTGTTCACCAAATTCGTCCCGTACCGGCCGGGGGCTGAAATGACGCAAATCGCGACTGAGAATCATCAGTGCCCGATTAACCTCCCAGCTTCGCTCAGCGACCGCCCGCGTGCTTTCAACACCGCTGATGACAGCCGACAACCCGCTATAGGCGGCAGCCCCCACAAATGCGGTGATGGCCAGTGCAATCAGCACTTCTATCAGGGTGAATCCCTGCTCTTTAGCTCCCCTAGCTACCATTGCCAGTCCCGACCTCGGCACGCAAATCCGCAGACATGAAGGCTACCAGGGTGTAGAGAGGCGGCCCGCCCGCATCCTCACCCTCGGCCACGCGTATTTCCACCCGGGAAAAAGAGGGCACCTCGGTGCCGGTGCTGCTGAGTGTCCAGTACCACTGCCGTCCCGCCAACTCCTCAACACCACTGTCCTCTCCACTGAACAGACTGGCACGGGCGGCTGTAAGCAGGCGCAGTTCAACCAGCTTGTTCCTGGCTACCATCTGCGCCAGCGACTTGTCACGCAGGTAACCCGTGCCATCGACCTGCTGGTAAAGCGCGAACATCAGGGCCGGCAGGGCCACGGCGACAATGGCCAGCGCCACCATGACCTCGACCAGGGTGAACCCCTTTACCTTGTTGCTGAGCGAATAATTCGTTTTAGAGCCGGCCATCACGACCTTCTCCAGCAGGCAAGCCCTTTGGCAACAATTCCATCCTGCCGAGTAAATCCCACTGCAACAGCCACAACAACTCGTCGTTCTCCCGGCGACGCACTTCCAGCTCACCCGGCACGACTTCACCACTGGCGTAGAAAATCACCTGTGGTGCAACATCCTCCGCAACCGGCGCCGGTTCGGGCTCTATCCCCGGCATATTCTCCAGCGCGAGCGAAAGCCTTACCTCTGCCGGCAGCCTGCGCTGCGCAAAAACATCGCTCGCGGCAAGCGGGCGACGCCATCCCTCGGGGCGGCGCTCGCGCCAGTCATAGCCATAAACAGTCTCGCCATCGCGGCGTTCAATCAGCAATAGCAGCCCGATATCACGCCCCGACAGCTGCGCTTCATCAAGGGCAAACAGCGCCACATTACGGAGATCGCGCAGCTGTGCCTCAAGCTGTAATTCCTGGTTGCCGGAACCCACATTGAGCGATGCCAGTGAGGTGATCATGATCACCACAAATAGCACTACCAATAGCTCCAGTAAACTGAATCCCCGACTGCGGCGTCGCACGTTGTGCACTCACTCAGTCCTGCTCTTTCCAGTTGCCGATATCGGCATTCTGGCCGTCGCCTCCCGAGAGGCCGTCTGCTCCCAGGCTATAGATGTCAATCTCGCCGTTTTCGCCCGGGCTCAGGTAGAGATATTCCCGACCCCATGGATCGAGAGGCACTTCCTCAAGGTAACCGCCCTGCTTGAAGCTACGCGGTTGCGGATCCAGGTTGCTGGCTTCCACCAGCGCTTCAAGACCCTGCTCCGTTGTAGGATACACATAATTGTCCAGCCGGTAGATTTTCAGCGCCGTCTCGATAGCCTTGAAGTCGGCATACACTTTCTGAACGCGCGCTTCATCGGCACGATTGAGTACCGTAGGCGCCACTACGCTGATCAGCAGCCCCATGATCACCAGCACCACCAGAATCTCAATCAGGGAGAAACCCTTTGCGGCCCGCATTTTCGTCCTTTTCAGATTCATAACCTATCGCACCATTGTATTAAGATCGAATATCGGCAGCAGGATGGCCATCACAATCATCAGCACCATCGCTCCCATGAATACCACCAGCAGCGGCTCCAGAAGACTCATCATCGTGCCCATGGTCATTTCCAGTTCGCGCTCCTGATTAGTGGCCGATCGCTGGAGCATGGTTTCCAGCTCGCCACTGGCTTCACCGCTGGCCACCATATGCACCATCATCGGCGGAAAGTGACCACTCTCACGCAGCGCCCGATGCAGGCTACTACCCTCCTCCACGCGCTCTGCCACGACCGCGCTGTCAGCGCGCAACACCAGGTTGGTCAGTACCTGCCCGGCAATGCGCAGTGATTCAAGCAGTGGCACTCCACTCGCCATCAGGATGCTCAGCGTGGATGCGAAGCGGGCGGTATCCATGGCAATGACCAGCCTGGATACACCGGGCAGTTTCAGCAGCACACCGTGCCAGCGTTTACGCCGTGCCGGCAGACGCAACCAGCGTCGGGCAACAATCACCAGCCCAACCACTGCGACCAGCACCCACAGGGCATAGTTCCGCGAAAAATCGCTCGTTGCAATCAGAGCACGGGTAAGCAGGGGCAACTCCCTGTCACTGTGGGCAAAAATGCCAATCAATTCGGGCACCACAAATACCATGAGCGCAACGACCACGCTGATCGCGACGCCCACCAGGATGAACGGGTAAATCATCGCCATTTTCATTTTCTGGGCGGTATATTGCCTCTGTTCATTATAGTCGGCCAATTGCTCGAGTACCGGCCCCAGAAAACCGGCGTGTTCACCGGCGGTAACCATGGCCCGGAACATCTCATCGAAAACCAGTGGAAATTCACCCATGGCATAGGCCAGCGTATGGCCCTCGGACACCCGCGAGCGAACCTGTAACAGCAGGCCCTTGGTGCGGGCCTTTCGGCTTTGCTCGGCAGCCGCCTGCAAACACTCATCCAGCGGCAGGTTGGACTGCACCAGAGTGGCCAGCTGGCGGGTGACCATGGCCAGTTCGGCCACACTGATCCTGGGCTGAAATAACGACAAACTGAAGCGCGGCTGGTTGGCTGCCTGGCGGTTGGCAACCACGACCTCAACCGGCCGCAGCTTCTGGCCCCGCAACTGGCTGCGTACCTGGCGCTCGGAATCACCTTCCAGTACGCCTTTAACAAGCTTGCCACCCGGATTCAGGGCACGATAGCGGTATGCTGTCATCGCCGGTTACCCGGGTCAGTTAACGGAGGTAACACGCAGGACTTCTTCAATGCTGGTTTCGCCGGCCAGGACACGTCGGCGACCATCCTCCTGAATACCCGGATAGTGCTTCCGGGCTTCCTGCAGCATGGTTTGTTCACTGGCACCCTCGTGAATCATCAGGCGCAGGGCGTCATTGACTTCTATCAGCTCATACACGCCAGTACGCCCGCGATAGCCACTGTAATTACAGTGTTCGCAACCGCTATGGCGATAAATTGTCAGCGCTTGGGAATCTTGCTCGTCAACGCCCAGCAGAAGCCGCTCCGCCACGCTCGGTTCGTAGGCCTCACGGCAGTCCCGGCATAACAGCCGCACCAGTCGCTGGGCCATGACCCCAATCAGACTGGAGGACAGCAGGAATGGCTCGATACCCATATCCTGCAAACGGGTCACTGCGCCGATGGCGGTATTGGTGTGCAGCGTGGATAGCACCAGGTGCCCGGTCAACGACGCCTGCACCGCGATTTCTGCTGTTTCCAGATCGCGAATCTCACCCACCATGACCACGTCCGGGTCCTGGCGCAGGATCGCGCGCAGGCCGCGGGCAAATGTCATTTCGACCTTGGGGTTAACCTGGGTCTGGCCAACCCCGGGCAGCATGTATTCGATCGGGTCTTCTATGGTGAGAATGTTGCGAGTTGCCTGATTGATATGCGACAAACCGGCGTAGAGGGTGGTGGTCTTGCCGGACCCGGTCGGGCCGGTGACCAGGATAATCCCGTGCGGCGTATGCAGGGCACGTTCATAGCTGGCCAGCACCTGCGGGTTCATTGCCAGCTGGGCCAACTCAAGTTGCCCGGCCTGCTTGTCCAGCAGACGCAACACCACTCGTTCACCGTGAGCGGAAGGAATGGTGGACATTCGAATATCTACCGCATGGCCGGCGATTCGCACCGAGATGCGGCCGTCCTGGGGGACCCGCTTTTCTGCGATATCGAGCTTTGCCATTACCTTCAGTCGGGACACCAGCAAAGGTGCCAGCATGCGCTTGGGTGAGAGTATCTCGGCCAGCACGCCATCGATGCGGTAACGCACGCTGAGCCGGTCTTCAAAGGTTTCCACATGAATATCCGAGGCCTGCTCGCGCACCGCCTGGGACAGAATGGCATTGATAAGACGGATGATAGGGGCATCGTCCTCGGCGTCCATCAAATCACCGGACTCGGGAATCTCATCCGCCAGCCGACTGAGGTCAACATCCGCACTGATGTCTTCAGCCATCTGCACCGCTTCGCTGTTATCCCGCTGGTAAGCCTGGGTCAGGCGACGCTGGAATTCAGCTTCAGTGACCGGCTCCAGCCGAAACGGCCCGCCCAGCCAACGCCGCAGTTCCAGCAGCACCTGTTCGCCCACCGTCGAGCGGTGATAAACGACGGCACCGTTCGCCTGGGGCTGTAATAGTACCCCATACTGCTTGGCATAACTGAATGGCAGGGCCGTGCGAGTCACACCGGCGTCTGTAGCAACTATTGGCTCGACCACTGCCATCAACGCCCGCCCGCGGAGTCTGCGGCCGCTTCATCTACCTGTTCGTCGCGGATTTCCTCCAGCCGGCGGAACTCATTTTCCCACTCGGACAAAACGGGGATCTGTTCATCTTCAATAAACATCGTACCCCGACCCCTGCGCAGCAGTTGCTGGTCGCGAATGTAGCGATACTTTTCCGCCGTCGCGCCCTCGAGTCGTTCCTCATCACGAATGATAGTCGGGCGGATAAAGACCAGCAGATTGGTCTTTACCGTGGACACGGCGTCACTGCGGAACAGCCTGCCAAAAAACGGGATATCTCCCAGCAGCGGCACTTTCTGGCTCGCGTCCTGAACATCGTCCTTTATCAAGCCACCCAACACCACCGTGCGGCCATCTCCCGCCAGTACCTTGGTCTGCAGGATGCGCTCGTTGGTAATCAGGTCAGACGCCGACAGTACCGCTGCAGTATTGCTCAGGCTGGAGACTTCCTGGGAAATATCCAGAACAACGGAGTTGCCCTCGTTAATGTGCGGCGTGACCCTGAGCGTAATACCGACGTTCTGTCTCTCAATCGTCTGGAAAGGGTTCTGGGCGCCGTCTCCGGTACCGGTGCTGGTAAAGGAACCGGTCACGAATGGCACGTTCTGACCGACCGTGATATAGGCTTCCTGGTTATCCAGGGTCAACAGGCTGGGTGTCGAGAGTATGTTGGCGTTGGACTGCTCTTTGAGCGCATTGAGAATCACCGTCATCGACAGGTCGTTGCCGATGGTACCCCAGCCCATGGACAGGCCTGGAGATTGTGCCAGCGCTCCCGCCAGCGCGCCTACGTCAAAGTCACCGGTTTCCAGGCCAGAGCTGGCGCTGTCATCGTCCGTGGGCAAAATGGCGCCGGCTATACGCTGTGCCCGGGCATCGCCACCGTTGATGTTGCTGCCGAACAAACCGCTGTCGTTGACGAACAGCCATTGCAGCCCCAGGTCCTGGCCATCGCGGACCTCGAGCTCAACGATAATCGCCTCCACAAGTACCTGGGCGCGACGAATATCCAGTCGCCCTATTACCGCTTCCAGCGCCGCCATTTCGTCGCTCGCGGCGGTAATGATAAGCGCATTGGTGCCCTCGTCGGCCTCAATGGTGGCGGACTCGCCGCCGCTCTTGACACCTTCCGCGCCATTAGCGTCCAGCCGGGTAATATTCTTCATGACCCGGGTGAGCACTTCAGCGATATCCGTTGCCTTGGCGTACTCCAGATAGACCACCTTCACGTTACCGCTCTGTTCGAGAGGCGTGTCAAGATAGCGGATAAGGCGCAGCATTCGCGCCCGCTCCAGTTCGTCGGCGCTGACCAGGACGCTGTTGGTCCGGCTATCGGCGACCAGTAATACCTCGACTTCACCACCGCCGCCTTGCTGGGCCTCGGACTTGTTGAGTCGGTCAAGTATTCGCACCACATCCTCGGCAACGCCATACTTGAGCTTCACGACCTCGGCTTCCTGTACCGCCGTACGATCCATGAGCTGGATAATGTCAGTGATGCGGTCGATATTGGAGGCGGTATCGGAAATGACGATGGCATTACTGGGTGCAAAGGCGGCCATGTGGGCCTGCTGGGGAACGAGGGGACGCAACACGGGTATGAGTTTGGCCGCGGAAATATTCTGTAACCGTATGACCTGGGTGACATATTCGTCGTTGCTGCGCCCGTTCCCGTCATTGCGCACGGTTACCGGTGCCGACCGGGCATCCTTGTTCTGAATGACCCGCACCACACCACCGGAACGCACCGCCGTATATCCGTGCACTTCAAGAATTGACAAAAACAGGTCATACAGTTCGCTACGCGAGACGGGCTTGGTTGACACCACCCTTACCCGGCCCTTCACGGAAGGGTCCACCACGATTGTGGTATCCGTGGCCTCGGCGACAAACTTGATCAATTCCTGGATATCGGTATCTTTCAGGTTAACGGTATAGTCCTGGGCACCGGCGACACCGGTACCGCATAGCCACACGAAGACAGCGATCAAGGGCGCGTGCAGAATCCTGGAGGTCTTTTTCACTGGCGGTTCATCCTTGGCTGAAGTGCTCTGGCTTTATTACTGATCACTGGCTGCAGCACCGAGACTTACACTGAGCGACACCGACTGCCCTTCCCGCAGAAGATCGAAGGACGCTTCGGTAGCTGAACGCATGGTCTGGTAAAGGCGCATGGTATTGCCCGGGTCGGACAAGGGCATACCATTAACGGCTATCACCAGGTCGCCACTGCGGAAGCCCAGCCGTTTAAACTGCTCCTGGTCACGCCCTGGAACAATCTGGTAGCCCCGCAATTGCCCATCCTGCCTGACCGCGGATATTCTTACCAGTTCAGCCAGGGATTGGGGGTTCTGGTACAGCTGCTCGCGGTAGTTACTGGCAAGCTCGGTGGCTGTGGGGTCGCCGCGTTTATCGACTCGTTGCGGGCTACGCAACCCCTGCTCGCCGGCACCCGGCTGCACTGCGCGTTGCGCCTGCACCTGGGCATCAAAATCAGATGCATCATACAGAGTCAGCAGCTCGAAGGTTCCGCTGTTATTAATTACTACCTGGCTCGGCATCACTTTGGCGAGCGTAACCCTGCCGGACACGGGCAGGGGGTCATCCACTGCATAAACGTCCTGCTGGCCACGATTTTCTATGATCGCACTTCCCAAACCGTCTGCGGTGGAAGCGACAATGCCCCTGAGCGTAAGATCCAGCCGGCTTTCCCTGGCGCCGGCCTCGATACCATCCCGTTCATTCTCCACCAGGCTGGCGGCCACAATCGTTTGCTCTGCCGCCCCGGTAGTCCCGGGCTCGCCAAACAACGGCCAGCTGCGCAGCGCTTCAATATCCACGGATTCCTGGCTGTCACTTCCCGTACCGGAACGTGTAAGCGGGTTAATCAGTTGTCCATTGAGGGTATCGGGTTGAGGCTCCGGTAACTGCAGCCATATAAAGTCCACAAGAGCCGTGATTATCCACAGCGACAACAACGCCAGTAGCACCTGGCGCAGACGACGACCTGTCGCAGGGCGGTTCGCGTAGGGGCTGCCCAATCGATGGCCGATCCCCTGAAGCAGGGTCAACGCGCGTGCGGGAATCGCACTGTAGTCAAGTCGCTCGGCTGCCAAGGCAGACTCCTGATTACGCCCGGAAGCAGGTTGTGTCCGGGTTTTACTCCACCTTTAATAGTAGATTGCGGCGGCAAAAGATAAAACTACACCATCCTGGCGGATCCCGCCAGCAAACAAGCGGGGCCGGGCGGCGTTCCAGCTTACTTACACGCAAAAAAAACCGGCCCAGAGGGCCGGAGCTAGAGATGGAGTCTCTACAAGGGGATATTAAGGACCTGAATGGTTACAATCGTGTGACAGACTGCAAAAAAAGTGTAGGAGCCGACCTCCATTATCGGGCTCAAGCGCTGCCACAACCAATAGGACACGCTCGACCCGCAAGGGTTCCCCGGTTTGCCATTTTTTAACAATCGCTAGTGCAGGCGACGGCATAGACATAGAGTAGCCAGTTGACTACTCTTCTTTTTCGTCGCAGTACTGCCTGGAGTTTCCCATGAGCCACATTTTCAACGATAACGCAGAAACCATCGGTGGCACCCCGCTGGTTCATATCAATCGTATCAGCAGCAGTAATATTTACGCCAAGCTGGAAAACCGTAATCCGGCGATGTCGGTGAAATGTCGCATTGGCACCAGCATGGTGCTCGCGGCAGAACAGGACGGCAGCCTCACGCCCGGCATGACCATCGTTGAGCCCACCAGTGGCAATACCGGAATTGCCCTGGCTTTTGTTGCTGCTGCCCGGGGCTACAAGTGCACATTGATCATGCCCAATACCATGAGTCTGGAGCGCCGCAAGCTGATGAAGGCACTGGGAGCGAATCTTATTCTCACCGATGGCGCAAAAGGTATGCCGGAGGCCATCGCCAAAGCCGAGGAAATACTCGCTGCGGAACCTTCAAGCCACTGGGGTCCCAGGCAATTCGAGAATCCCGCCAACCCCGCCATCCACGAGACCACTACCGGGCCCGAGATCTGGCGGGATACCGATGGTGGCATCGATATCCTGGTTTCCGGCGTTGGTACCGGGGGTACGCTCACCGGTGTTTCCCGCTACATTAAGAAAACCAAAGGCAAGGCCATCACTACGGTGGCGGTGGAACCCGCCAGTAGCACCGTAATCGCCGCCGCCAAAGCCGGGATTGAGCCGACTCACGGCCCCCATAAAATACAGGGAATCGGCGCAGGCTTTCTGCCTCGCAACCTGGACCTCGAGATGGTGGACCGGGTTGAACAGGTCAGCAATGAGGACGCGATGGCATGGGCGCACAAACTGATGCAGCAGGAAGGTATTCTCGCGGGGGTTTCCTGTGGTGCTGCCATGGCTGTCGCAGACCGGATAGCGCGGGAACCGGGTAATGAAACTAAAATGATTGTGGTTGTACTGCCCGATTCCGGGGAGCGCTACCTCAGCTCACCACTGTTTGAGGGCTCGTTCAGCGATAATGAATTGCTCCAGTAGCCCTGTTCAGCGGCCCTCACGCAACACTGTAAGTCGCCTTTTTACATCCGGCCACTCGGTATCTACGACGCTGAAAAATACCGAGTCCCTCGCGAAATCGTTTTGTACGATGCGGTGTTTGCGCAACACCCCCTCCCGCACCGCCCCGATCCGTTCCAGGGCACGCTGGGAGCGCAGGTTGCGCGCATCCACCTTGAATTCCACGCGCAGACAGTGGCGGCGCTCAAAAGCATGCTGTAACAACAGCAACTTGGCTTCAGTGTTCACCCCGGTGCGTTGCCACTCCTGGCCCAGCCAGGTCCAGCCAATCTCAAGACTTCTGTGCTCGGCGCTGATGTTCAGGTAACGGCTGCTGCCAACAATCTTGCCCTTGGCATTCTCAACAATTACCCAGGCCTGCTGGTCTGTCGCCGCCAGTGCCTCATCAATCCACTGCCGGGTATCCGCAATATCAACGAAGCAGCTACGCGGCATATAAGCCCAGTCCGGTACATGGCGCCCCCGGAGAAAGAGGCCCTGGGCATGGTCCTGGCACAGAGGCTCCAGATGCACGACATCACCGCGCAGCACCGGCGTTCCCCCAGCGGCAAGAGACAAACTGTTCAAGGTAGTATGACTGACGAACCGGTTGTGGCACGCGCCTCCAGATCCCTGTGCGCTTGCCGAATATCAGCCAGGGTGTAGTGCTGGTTTATTTCGACCCGCAGGCTACCCGCCAGCAAGTGCTCAAACACCGCAGAGGCAGACTGGCGCAGTTCTTCAGAGGTGGCGGTGTAGGTAACAAGGGTGGGCCGGGTAATATAAAGCGATCCACCCGACGCCAATCGCTGCAGATCGAGCGGCTCCGGCGCCCCGGAAGCATTACCAAAACTAACCAGTAGCCCCCGCGGTTGCAAGCTGGCCAGCGAGGCGCTGAAGGTGTCGCGACCGACCCCGTCATACACTACCGGCACCCCCACCCCGTCGGTAATCTCACGAACCCTCGCTGCCACATCCTCCTGTCGATAGTTAATGACATGCGCAAAACCATGGTTGCGCGCAAGCTCGGCCTTTTCCTCTGAGCCTACGGTGCCAATCACAGTAGCTCCCAGGGCGCTGGCCCACTGTCCGAACAGCAGGCCAACACCGCCGGCAGCCGCGTGAAACAGGCAGGTCTGCCCGGGCGCAAGCGCGTAGGTACGCTGCAGGAGGTACTCCACGGTCTGGCCCTTGAGCATGACTGCGGCAGCGACTTCGTAACTGACACCTTCGGGAATCCCGACCAGGCGTTGCGCGGGCAAATTAAGTGACTCCGCGTAAGAACCAATCCCGGCAGAGCAATACGCCACCCGATCACCGACTGCGAAATCCACGCCCTGGCCCACAGCGGTAACCACTCCGGCGCCCTCAAGCCCCAGACCACTGGGCAAAGCCAGGGGATAAAGACCACTGCGGTGATAGGTGTCAATAAAGTTAAGGCCAATAGCGTGGTTTTCTATCGTTACCATACCGGCGCCGGGTGCACCGGGTTCAACATCAACCAGATCCATGACCTCGGGGCCGCCCACTGCTTCAATACGCACCGCCTTCACCATGTCATGCTCTCTCTGTTGTCATATTGCCGACTGTAAAGCCGCACAGTGTGCCAAACAAAGCCGCTCCGTGGAACAGCGGCAATCATCAGGAATGCACGGCAACCGTGCTACAATGCCCGTCCAACATCCACACTCCATTATCACAATCTGGAACACCACACGTGCTTGAAGAATTCGAACTGGATCGCAGCTTGCAGCTGGCGCTTGCCGAACTTGCGTTTACCACCGCCACCGATGTGCAGCAGCAGGTACTGCCGTCAGCCCTGGCGGGGCACGACCTTCGAGTCAGTGCGCCCACCGGCAGCGGCAAGACACTTGCCTACCTGCTGCCCTTGCTGCAACGCCTGCTGACCGAAACCGCACCCGCCGGCTCCGGCATTTTGGGACTGGTCCTGGTCCCCACTCGTGAGCTGGCCCGCCAGGTCCTGAAAGAATGTCGCGAACTGCTGGCCAAGAGTAATCTGCGCGCCGACGCCATCACCGGAGGTGCTGACTTCAAATACCAGAAGGCCACGTTGCGCAAGAATCCCGAAGTGATTATCGCAACACCCGGACGCATGCTTGAACACTGCGAGCGCGGCAGCGCCGACCTTAAAAGCCTGCGTGCACTGGTGCTGGACGAGGCGGACCGCATGCTCGAGATGGGTTTCCGCGAGGATGTACTGAAGATCGCAAGCTACTGCAGTAGCGAACGACAGACCCTCATGCTATCGGCCACTCTCCATGCTCGCGGCCTTGGGGAGATCAGCGACAGCCTGCAGCATGAACCGGTAACGATTAATAGCGGTGAAATCCGGGCTGCACACAAGGATATTTTCCACCAGCGCATCCTGGCCGACAGCGTGGCTCACAAGGACCAGCTGTTACTGGCACTGCTCGCCGACTGTAAAGGCCGCCGGCAGCTGGTGTTTGCCAATAAGCGCAGCACTGCCTCGCGCCTGTCCGGCCTGCTGCAGCACAACGGTATCAGGGCCGCCTGCCTGCACGGGGAAATGAGCACGGAAGACCGCAAACTGGTGGTAACACGATTCGCCCAGGGCTCCATAGATGTTGTTACCGCCAGCGATCTCGCCGCCCGCGGCCTGGATATTGAAGGCATAGACACAGTGATCAATTATGACCTGCCCCACAGCGGTGATGATTACCTGCATCGAACCGGTCGCACCGGTCGCGCCGGTGCCCAGGGAGTGGCAATTTCCCTGGTAACCGCCAGCGACTGGAACCTGATGATCAGTATCCAGCGCTACCTGCAGCTGGAAATGGAAGCACGCAGTTTGCCGGGCCTTAAGGCCCGCTACGCAGGACCGAAGAAACAAAAATCATCGGGCAAGGCCTCCGGCTCAAAAAAACGCAGCGGCAAGCTCACCGATGGCAAAAAGAAAGAGCGCTTGCGCGACAAGAAGGCCAAGGGCAAGCCTCGCCGCAAAAGCGATACTACCCAGACCAATGACGGCTTCGCGCCGCCACCAAAAAAACAGCGGCGCGAGGAGCCTGACTGAGCGCATTTAGCGATAGCGCTCGAACCAGCCGAGGATCGCCGCCACTTTCCCTGCCAGCTGGCTCGGCCGCCGGGCAATAAGGTGGCCTGCTCCGGGCATCCGCACCATGGCTGAATCAATGCCCCGCAGTTTCAACGCCTGATAATACTGCTCTGTTTCCGCCATTGGGGTGCGCAGATCGTTTTCACCGGTCAGCAGCAGGGTGGGTGTGGTGACGTTACCCACCAGGGATAATGGCGAGCGCTCCCAGTACGCTTCGGGATTTTCCCAGGGCATTTCACCAAACCAGTAGCGGGCAAAATAAGGGCTGTTATCCGCGGTAAGCACAAAGCTGGCCCAGTTGATAACCGGTTTGGCAACTACCGCTGCGCGAAAGCGGTCAGTCTTGCCGATAATCCATGCAGTCAGGGTGCCACCGCCACTGCCACCGGTGACGAACAGCTGCTCCGGGTTCACATATCCGTCAGCCAGCAGCGCATCGACCGCCGACATCAGGTCATCGTAATCCTCGCCCGGATAATTGTGATGGATCAGGTTGGCGAACTCTTCGCCGTAGCTGGTACTGCCCCTGGGATTAACATACAACACCACATAGCCTGCCGCGGCAAACAGCTGCAGCTCCGCTGCAAAGCGGGGACCGTAGTTGGCGAAGGGGCCTCCATGAATTTCCAGAATCATTGGATATTGGCGCGCCGGATCAAAATCCGGCGGTGTTACCACCCAGGCCTGAATATCCCTGTCATCAAATGACGAGGTGACCGCGAGTTCGCTGATTTCGCCCAGATCGCGGTAGTCCAGAAAATTGGCGTTAAGGTGGGTTAACTGCTGGCGCTGGTCACTACCCAAGCGCCCGAATACGATATCAGCCGGCGTTCCGGCGTTTCCCGCAGTGTAGGCAAAACTGCCTGCCCCGCCCACCGCGATATCGGCACCGGCATAGGGCCGTCCCAACTGCTTGCCGCCCAGCCCCCGGGCCAGAACCTGCATGCGTCCGGAAAGGTCGGTAGACGCCAGTACCGTATCGCCGCGATCATCGTAGTGGAAAAACAGGCGCTGGCCGTCACTGGACCAACGCGGACTCTGGATATTGCGGTCCAGGTCAGCCAACAACTCTTTCCGGTCACTGCCGTCTGCCGCCATTATATACAAGCGGTTGCGATGGTAGCCGAGACCGCGGTCATCCCAGCCCACATAGGCCAGGCTGCGCCCGTCTGGTGCCACTGCAACCTGGCCGTCGGGTCCCTTGCGGTCTGTCAGGGCTTCAATGTCGCCCGTTGCGAGAACGACCCGATACAGGTCCGTGTTCTTGGTGTCCTGCTGCCAATCCGGGTTACGGTTGGCGGATACAAACAGTACCTTGCTGTCAGCGGCCCAGCCGATACTGCCGCTATGGTTGTAATCCCCCGTGGTTACCTGCCGCGGGCTTCCGCCGGCGGCGGGGATCACAAACACATGCTGGTACCCGTGGGGCTTTATGCCGCTGCCATCCGAACGGTAGACGGTCCGCTCCACTACCACCGGTGGTTCTGCCCATTCCGCGTCCGCGGGTTTGTCCGGCAACTCACCCATCGTGGGCGCAGGCTCCGGCACCAGCATTCTGAATGCCACTGAACGGCCATCCGGGGACCACACCAGATTGGCGGGGGCCTCCGCCAGGCGAGTCAGCTGCGCCACCTGGCCCGAATCCAGCCAGCTGACAAACAGTTGTGGCCCGGTATCATCCCGACGCACGTACGCCACCCGGTTGCCATCGGGTGCCAAGGCCGGGGAACTGACATTACCGGGGCCGGTGGTTACCGGCCGGTGATCGCTACCATCCGTATTTACCCGCCACAGATTGCTGCGCGGTTGGTCGCGCATGATATCCATGGTATGCCGCAGATAGAGCACCTGCTTGCCTTTACTGTCCAGCACGGGTGAACTCGCATAGGACAACTGGAATACATCGCTCGCAGTAAACGGAGAGGCTGCCCATACCGGCGCGGCTGACAGTGCCGCCAATAGCGCCAGCAGGGGCCCGACCGTTATTTTCCTGGCTCTGAACATTACGTCTCCTGGTCAAAATCCGTTAAACTACAGGTTCTTTGATGCAAAAAAGCTGTCCATTATGACCAACCCCTTGCTGGAACAACATACCCTGCCGCCCTTTTCGGCAATCCGCCCCGAGCATATCGAGCCGGCTATTCGTCACCTGATAGAGCGCAACAAGCGCCGTATCAACGAATTGGTGGCTGTACCGGGCGCGCACAACTGGGAGTCGCTGATGCAGCCCATTGAGGATATGGAGGATGAACTGGCCCAGTGCTGGTCGCCGGTGTCCCACCTGAACGGTGTGCTCAATAGCGAACCCCTGCGACAAGCCCATAACACATGCCTGCCACTGCTCTCGGAATACTCCACCTGGATGGGCCAGCATACCGCGCTTTACGAGGCGTACCGGGAACTCTCCGAGAGCAGCGCTTCCAGTAACACCCTGACCCCACCACAACGGAAGGCCCTGGATAACGCACTTCGGGATTTTCGCCTGGCCGGAGTTGCCTTGCCGGCAGACCAGAAACAACGCTACGGCGAATTGCAGCAACGTCTCTCGGAGCTGGGCAGTCGTTTTACCGATAACGTGCTCGACGCCACCAACGCCTGGTCAAAAGAGGTTAATGCGGAAGACCTGGCCGGGCTTCCGGCCACAGCACTGGCCAGTGCCTGTCAGGCCGCGCAGCAAAAGGGACTGGAAGGCTGCCTGCTAACCCTGGAGTTCCCCTCCGTGCAGCCCGTGCTAACCTACTGCGATAATGCCGCACTGCGCGAGGAGGTCTACACCGCCAATGTCACCCGGGCCTCGGAACTGGGCCCCCATGCCGGCCGCTGGGACAACAGCGGGCTTATTACCGAGATTCTGGATTTGCGACAAGAGCTGGCCTCACTGCTCGGCTTCGGCAACTACGCCGAACTGTCGCTGGTAACCAAGATGGCCCCTTCCACCAGCCAGGTGGTGGACTTCCTGGTTCAACTGGCGGAGCGCTCGCGGCCCCAGGCCGAGCAAGAGTGGCGTGACTTGCAGGAATTTGCCGCTACCAGCCACGGCAAAACCAGTCTCGAGCCCTGGGATGTCGCCTATTACAGTGAAAAACTGCGGCAAAGCACATTCAATGTGTCGCAGGAAGAGGTGCGCCCCTACCTGCCGGTAAATCGGGTTTTACCGGGTCTGTTCCAGGTCGTCGAGCGCCTGTACGGTATCCAGGTCGAGGAAATTGATGATTTCGATACTTATCACCCGGATGCCAGGCTGTTTGAACTACGCCAGGATGGGGAAGCACTGGCGAGATTTTACCTGGACCTATACGCCCGCAGCGGCAAGCGCGGCGGTGCCTGGATGGGCGACTGCAGGGCCCGCCGGATACGGGACAGCCAGCTTCAGCTGCCGGTCGCCTATCTGGTATGCAACTTCACCCCGCCCGTGGGAGAGGAACCCTCGCTGCTTACTGAAAACGAGATGACTACCCTGTTTCACGAATTCGGCCATGGTTTGCACCACATGCTGACACAACAACAGGTAGCCGCAGTTTCCGGCATCAATGGTGTCGCCTGGGATGCCGTTGAGCTGCCCAGCCAGTTCCTCGAAAACTGGTGCCATCAACCGGAAGCCCTGGCCTTTATCTCGGGCCATTACGAAACCGGGGAATCCCTTCCCGCTGCGCTACTGGAAAAGATGCTGGCCGCAAAAAACTTTCAGGCGGGTATGCAGATGGTGCGGCAACTGGAATTCTCGCTGTTTGATTTCCGCCTGCACCAGCATTGGGGCGAACCGGGGGTTTCCGTACAGGGACTGCTGGACACCGTCCGCCACCAAGTGGCGGTCATTCCGGCAGTGCCTTTCAATCGCTTCCAGAATAGCTTCAGCCATATTTTTGGTGGCGGCTACGCAGCGGGCTATTACAGCTACAAGTGGGCTGAAGTACTGTCGGCGGATGCCTTTTCCCGATTCGAGGAAGAAGGCATTTTCAACCCCCATACCGGACAGGAATTCCGCCGCCACATTCTGGAAGCGGGTGGCTCCCGTGATGCCATGAGCCTGTTCGTGGCCTTCCGCGGCCGGGAGCCCGAACTGGAGCCCCTGCTACGCCATTGTGGCATCGCAGCCTGAGGCCATACCGCATCGGGAATCAGGGCTTGCGCCAGGAAGCGCAGCCCTTTTGACCCGGACCGGATGCCACACACAGTTCGATCTCGCGCAAGTCATCGCCTTCGGATACCAGTAACAATTGCTGCAACAGGTATCCGGAAAACTCTTCAACGGTCGCGTTGCGAATCGGTAGCACCCGGGTATCGCTCTTCAAAAAAAACATCTCATCTTCCGCAAAATACACGCGGTACGCATGGCCAAGATCTTCGATACGCTGGTAGGGGGAATCCTCCGCCAGCACCATATACTCATCCAGCGCATCGCACAGGGCCTTGAGGCGCCGTTTATAGACGTTGTAGTCTGCGGCGAAGCCGTTATCACCCATCGGGGCAACAATTCTGGCCGACACCGAATAATTATGACCATGCAGGCGCTCGCGCTCATAAGCCGAGAAAATCGTATAGTGTGCCGCAGAGAACTTGTGGCTTTCCTTGTCAATGTACAGCGTAGTGAGTCGCTCCATAGGTTTTTCCCAAAGACAGTTAACGAAACATCATTGTCACGACTGTACGTGCAATAGGCAAGAACGGACCGTTGAGGCACAATATCGCGCCAGGATGACTACGCCACCGGCCGCAACATCACAAAACTGAATGCGGGTTTACTGCGTAATACCCAGGTAGTTCGCGTGTGGCCATAACAGACTTGAAGGGGAACCCCATGAATACAGCCATCATTACCGGCGCCAGCGTTGGCATCGGTCGCGCTACCGCGCAACGCTTCCTCGCCCAGGGCTTCAACGTCTATAACCTGGCCCGCCGCGCCTGCCCCGACTCCGGGGTGCACAATATCCACTGCGACCTGGCCTCCACCGACTCCGTAAATGAAGCCTGCGAGCAGCTGCTCCCGTTAATGGCAGACAGTGCTGCCGTGTGCCTGGTCCACAACGCCAGCCAGATGCGCAAGGATGCCGCCCCAGACTGCGACAGCGACAGCCTCCGCGAGGTACTGGAAACCAATGTCGTCGGTATAAACAGCCTCAACCAGCGCCTGCTGCCGGCCATGTCACAGGGATCCAGCCTGCTATACATCGGCTCCACCCTGTCCGAGAAAGCGGTGGCAGGCTCATTCAGCTATGTGGTCAGCAAACATGCGCAAACAGGCATGATGCGCGCCACTTGCCAGGATCTGATGAGTACCGGGATTCATACCGCACTGATTTGTCCCGGCTTTACTGACACTGAAATGCTGCGCACGCACATCGGCAACGCACCTGATGTCGTTGCGGCAATAGGTGCCATGAACGCATTCGGCCGTTTGATTGAGCCGGATGAAATTGCCGCCCTGATTGTCTGGGCCCATGCCAACCCGGTCATTAACGGCTCTGTGTTACACGCTAATCTCGGCCAGAGAGAATCCTGAGATGGCGTCACTCGAAGTGGTCTGGGAACGCAGGGAACGGGTATTCCTGATCCTCGCAGGGACGTTCCTTTGCGCGATGACCCTGCTCAATGTCATCGGCATAACCCGCTTTATCCAGATCGGCCCCATGGCGCTGGCAGTGGGTGTGTTGCCCTACCCCCTGACCTTCCTCTGCACCGACCTGGTATGTGAACTGTACGGGCGGGCTCGCGCCAATTTCCTGGTCACTGTGGGCCTGGGCCTTAACTTCTTCATTCTTTTTGTACTGTTTCTGGGCGATGCCATTCCCTCTGTAACCCCCGGGAGCATGCCTCCCTGGCAGGTATTACAGCTGGCAGAACCGGTAATGCTACCCAATGGCGATTCAGTGGCTGGCAGTATTGGCCTGTACCAGCTTATTTACGCCACGACTTCCGGTGCCGTTTTCGCTTCCATGCTGGCCTATATAGCCGCGCAATATTGCGACGTACAGTTGTTTCACTTCTGGAAGCGGGTGACCCGTGGCAAGCATTTGTGGGTGCGCAATAATTTCAGCACGTTAATCAGCCAGATGGTGGATTCGGTGATGGTCATTACCGTGACCTTCGGGGCAGCCTATTTCAGGGGTGATATCGCCTTCCAGGCACTGCTGGTACTTATCGGCAGCAACTACCTGTTCAAGGCAAGCGTTGCCCTGCTCGATACCGGTCCCTTTTACCTGTGCGTACACTATCTGCGCAAATATCTGCACCTGGGCGCCGATGACATCGCCGTACCCGGACTGGGCAAGGTCGCCGTCGCCTGCTGAACAACGGCTCCTCCTGACCAGAACACCGCTGGTCTCAGCCCGCGGCGACCAGCGGAGTCCGCCGCTCCGCTGTAGCATCCGCAGGCCGAAGGTATTCCCTGGCCAGTTCCTCGGCTATCTCATGGGTCGGGGAACGACTTGCATCGGAACGCCGCAACACCTCGGCGAGGGTAATTTCAATGCGCTTGACGTGAGCAAGGCGAACCGTGTCAGCGGAACCTACCCGCTGATGATGCACATCGATGATACCGCCGGCATTGATCAGAAAGTCAGGGCAATAGAGGATGCCGTGGTCCTGCAATTGCGCGCAATGCTCGGCCGCGGCCAACTGGTTGTTGGCGGCGCCGGCGACAATCCCGGCTCGCAGCCGCGGAATGCTGTCGTTATCCAGCACCGCGCCCATGGCACATGGCGCCAGGATATCCACTTCCATGAACAGAATGTCGTCTACCGCCACGGGGATAACGCCCAGCTGGTCAACTGCCCGCTGGAGATTCGCTTTATTCAGGTCGGCGCCGAAGACCACTGCCCCCTCATCACACAACAACCGGGCCAGATGAAAACCCACGTGGCCCAGCCCCTGGATCGCCACCCGCAGCCCTGCACAACTACCCGCACCAAGACGATGCCTGATCGCCGTACGTATTCCCAGGTATACGCCGAGCGCTGTACTCGGGGAGGGATCGCCTCCAAACTCGTTATCACTGACCCCGCTGACATGCCGGGTCCGTTCGGCCATCAGTTTAATATCGGCGACGCCGGTGCCGGAATCTTCCGCCGCTACATAACTCCCGCCCTGGGAGTCGATAAATTCTCCCATCGCGTGCATCAAAGCCGGTGTTTTATCGCGACGGGAATCCCCGATGATTACCGATTTGCCGCCACCCAGGGGCAAACCCGCCAGTGCGGACTTATAGGTCATACCCCGGGAGAGTCGCAGTACATCGTGCAGCGCCGCCGCATCGCTCAGGTAGGGGAACATGCGACAACCACCTACTCCCGGACCCAATGTCGTATCGTGAACGGCAATAATCGCGCGCAAACCGGTTGTCCGGTCCGAGCCAAAAACAACCCGCTCGTGCTGGTCGAATGCCGGTGCAGTAAAAACGCTCATGTTGTCATCCTCTGGTGGTGTGGCGTTCATTTCAGGCGGCGTTGACAATGCTTACGGGGATTGCCGGAGCCCCGTGAAGCGTTGACAATAGGTGTTCGCGGCGCTGGACCAGCAGCTCGCGATTGCGGTCCTTTACGTGGCCGAAACCGCGCAAGGTCGCAGGCAGGTTCGCCAGCTCTCTCGCGGTGTGGTAATGGGTCTCCAGTGCCCCCGGCAATTGCTCCAGCAGGGCCAGGTAATCCTCGATGTCGGCGCGCTCCTGCTTGCGTTCGGCGGTATACCCGAACAGGTCCAGCCTGGTACCACGCAACCCCCGCAGCTTCGCCAGCACACCAAAGGCACGCAGCATCCAGGGACCAAATTCCCGTTTCAGCAAATGCCCCGTATTCGGGTCGCGTTTGCTGAACAGGGGCGGCGCCATGTTAAAGCGCAGTTGATAGTCGCCTTCAAACTGTTGCCCCACCTTGCGCAGAAATTCGCCATCTGTATACAAACGCGCCACTTCGTATTCGTCTTTGTACGCCATGAGCTTGTACAGGTTACGGGCCACAGCTAGCGTCACCGAATCGGCGTCGTCAGCGCGCGAGTCTGCAGCGCGCACCCGCGCTACCTGCTGCTGGTAGCGCTCGGCAAGCGCACTATCCTGGTACTCAGTGAGTCGTGCTGCCCGGTCGGCAACGATCTCATCCACGGTTTGCAGGCGCTCAGGTGCGGGAGGCGCCAGCTCTTCTACCATTTTCAATACGCGAGCGGGCTGATCGGCGCAGCGCCGCCCCCACAGAAACGCCTGCTTGTTAAACGCGACCGCCACAGCATTCAGTTCAATGGCCTCTTCCAGTGCCGTCGCGGACACGGGCACCAGCCCCTGCTGCCACGCGTAACCGAGCAGGAACAGATTGGAAGCGATGGAGTCGCCCAGCAGTTGGGTGGCTATGCGAGTGGAATCGATAAAAAAGGTCGCCGGCTCGCCGACCTCGGCAACCACCTTGTTTTTCATCGCGGTTGCAGGAAACCGTGCGTCGGGGTCGAGGATGAACGCGGAAGTCGCCACTTCCGCCTCGTTGACCACCGCGTGGGTACGCCCGTGGGCGACCTTGCCCAGGGCTTCATAGGTTGAGGTCACCACCAGATCGCAGCCCAGCAGCAAGTCGGCTTCTCCCGCCGGTATGCGCACCGCCTTGATGTCGTCCTGGGTGGAGCTCACCCGCACATGACTCACGACGGCACCGAATTTTTGCGCCAGGCCAGTCTGGTTCATGGTTGCACAGCCCTTACCTTCAATATGGGCAGCCATCGCGATCAGGGCGGTAATCGTCAATACGCCCGTACCTCCCACCCCGGTAACCACGGTATTCCATGGCTGGTCCAGAGAGGGCAGAACCGGTTCCGGCAGCGGGTCAAAGATAACCTCAGCATCACTGCCGGCGCCGTCGGGTTTGCGCAGCTTGCCGCCTATGATCGACACAAAGCTGGGGCAAAAGCCATTGGCACAGCTGTAGTCTTTATTGCAGGAGCTCTGGTCAATCTGCCGCTTGCGACCCAGCTCCGTCTCCTTCGGCAACACCGAGAGGCAATTGGACTTGATACTGCAGTCACCACAGCCTTCGCACACCGCATCGTTGATGAACAGCCGCTTCGCCGGATCTTCCGCAGTTCCCTGCTTGCGCCTGCGACGCTTTTCCGCGGCACAGGTCTGCACGTAAACAATGACCGATGCGCCCTTGAATTCCCGCAGCTCCCGCTGCAGTGCATCCAGCTCGTCGCGGTGATGCAGGCTGTAGCCGGGAATACTGCGGAACTGGCCGCGCCATGCCTCGGGATGGTCGCTGACCACGGCAATCCGGCGCACGCCCTCGCCCCGCAGCTGGTGTACCAGGTCGCTGACGGTCAGCGACCCGTCAATGGGCTGGCCACCGGTCATCGCCACCGCGTCGTTATAGAGAATCTTGTAGGTAATGTTGACGCCGGCGGCCACTGCCGCGCGGATCGCGAGAATACCCGAGTGAAAGTAGGTGCCATCACCCAGGTTCTGGAATACATGTTGGGTATCGGTGAATGGCGCCTGGCCGATCCAGGTCGCACCCTCGCCACCCATCTGGGTAAACGTATCGGTGTTGCGATCGGGCATCCAGGTGGCCATATAGTGACAGCCGATTCCGCCGAAGGCGTGACTGCCCTCGGGCACTTTAGTCGAGGTGTTATGGGGACAACCGGAGCAGAAGTGCGGCACGCGCTCAATGGTCTCACTGGGCTGTGCGAGGGACAGTTCCTTCTGTTCGATCCATTGGATCCGACGCTCCATCGTTTCCGACTTCCAGAATCGACGGATACGGCCGGCTATCGCCAGCGCCACCATGGCGGGGGTCAATTCAGCCAGGTTTGGCAGCAGATCGCGGCCATCCTCGTCAAACTCGCCAATCACCCTGGGACGGGCTGCTACCGGATAGTTATAAAGCTGGCCGGTGAGCTGATCCTCGATAATGGAACGCTTTTCCTCCACTACCAGAATTTCTTCCAGGCCCTCGGCAAATTCGTGCGTCGTACGCGGTTCCAGGGGCCAGGGCATACCGACTTTGTAGACACGCAGGCCAAGCTCCGCGGCCACTGCCTCATCAATCCCCATGTCCTCCAGCGCCTGCATCACGTCAAGATAGGCCTTGCCGGTAGTGATAATGCCCAAACGGGGATTGGGACTGTCTATTACGATCCGGTTGATGCCGTTGACCCTGGCAAATTCACGGGCAGCATAGATCTTGTACTTGTTGAGCCGCAGCTCCTGCTCCAGCGGCTTGTCCGGCCAGCGAGCATGCAGGCCGTCCGCGGGGAGCTGAAACTCCTCGGGAGTCACAATGGTGATCCGGTTAGGATTGAGATCTGCGGAAATGGCGGAATCCATGTTCTCGGTAATCGCCTTGAGCGCCACCCAGCAACCGCTATAGCGGGACAATTCCCAGCCAAGCACACCCAGATCAAGCACCTCCTGCACATTACAGGGGCTCAGTACCGGTACCGAGGCGCCGATGAACATGTGCTCGGACTGGTGCGGCAGTGTGGACGACTTGCAGGCATGGTCGTCTCCGGCCACCGCCAGGACACCACCATGGCGGGAGGTCCCGAAGGCGTTGGCATGCTTGATTACATCCATGCTGCGGTCAACGCCGGGGCCCTTGCCATACCACATGCCAAACACGCCATCGTAACGGGCGCCCGCAAATAGATTGGTTTGCTGGCTTCCCCATACGGCGGTGGCCGCGAGGTCCTCGTTGAGACCGGGCTGGAAGTGCACATTGTGCTGGTCCAGCCAGGGCTTGGCCTTCCACAGGGCCTGGTCAACGCCGCCGAGCGGCGAACCGCGATAACCGGAAATAAACGCGGCAGTATTCAGGCCGGCGTTCCGGTCGCGTTGCTGCTGCAGCATCGGCAGCCGCACCAGCGCTTCAATGCCGGTCATGTACGCGCGGTCGACATCAAGCGCGTATTTATCCTCGAGGGATACCTTGTGTCTGGCCTTAATGGTCGCTTTGGTCATGTACTCTGTCCCTTCTTCAGACGGGGAATTGTCACGCAGACACAGAGCAATTACTGTTTAATTTAGCTGCCAAATAAGGTGTAATCAGGTTAATTAATCCACCATAACCCTCAAAGCAGGCAAAAATAACCAACATGTTAACCAAACAGGATGTCCAGATTCTGAAAATGCTGCAGCGGGATGCCACTACCAGCACCGCCAGTATCGCCGAAAAAATTAACCTGTCGCAGTCACCTTGCTGGCGTCGCATCAATCGACTGGAGGAAGACGGACTGATTCGCCAGCGGGTGGCCCTGCTGGACAGGGCCGCCCTGGGTATGGATGTGGTGGTCTTTGCCACCATCAACCTGACCTCCACCGGCCGCCAGAACCTGCTAACGTTCGAACAGGACATCGTGCGCCACCCGGAGGTAATGGAGTGCTATACCATGACGGGAATCTGGGACTATATGCTCAAAATCGTTACCCGGGATATTCGCCACTATGAGGATTTTGTGCGCAACACCCTGACCGCGAGCCCGGCGATCCGCGAACTCCACTCGCACATGGCCGTTACCGAAATCAAGAACAGCACGGAACTACCGCTGGATACGCAGCTGTTATAGAACCCGCCACTACAGGGCTGGGATCAGCCACGGAGTGCTTATGCAGAATCTCACTATCAGCCTGGTGCAATGCGAACTGGCCTGGGAATCGCCGGCGGATAACAGGCGCCATCTGGAAACATGCTTTGAAGAACTCGCCGGAACCACTGACCTTATCGTACTGCCCGAGATGTTTACTACCGGCTTTTCAATCAGTACGGTGGCCCATGCAGAGCCGCCCGGAGGCGACACCGAACTGTGGCTGAGCAATTGGGCGCAACGCTGTAACTGCGCGATCACCGGCAGTATAGCCGTACGCGACAACAACCTGGTCTATAATCGAATGCTGTTTGCCACGCCGGAAGCTTTGCATTACTACGATAAACGTCATTTGTTCCGGATGGCGGGAGAGCACCGGCTCTATAGCCCGGGAAACCGGCGAGTCATTGTCAACTGGCGCGGCTGGCGGATCAATCTGCAGGTCTGCTACGACCTTCGGTTTCCGGTATTCAGCCGCAACCGGGATGATTATGACCTGTTGCTGTTTGTCGCCAACTGGCCCATGGCAAGGCGCTTGCAGTGGCGCGCTCTGCTACCCGCAAGAGCGATAGAGAACCAGGCCTATGTAGCCGGCGTTAACTGCATCGGGGACAACCCGAAGAAGGTCGGATACGCAGGTGACAGTATGGTTATTGCCGCTGACGGCGAGATACTGGCGGATATGGGAAACAAAAACGGCACCGTCAGCGTGATGCTGAGCGGTGCCGATCTTGTGAGCTACAGAGCGAGGTTCCCCTGCCAGCTGGATGCGGACGACTTCCAGTTGAACTGAAAACCGCCCGCTGGAGGCAGTTATTCCTCGTATTCAACTTCCAGGGTAGCCATTACGCGACGGTTTTCAGCGCGACCACGTTCAGTGTCGTTGCTGGCAACCGGACGCTCCTCGCCATAGCCGATAGCGGACAGGCGGTTGGCAGAGATACCGTGCACACCCACCAGCACATCCACTACTGCTTCGGCGCGACGCTGGGACAGGGTCTTGTTGTAGTCAGCGGGACCTACACTGTCAGTGTGGCCTTCAACATTTACGTCGATATCGTCGAACCGCTTGAGGAACGCCGCCAGTTCACTGATGTCGTCGAAGTACTGCTCCTGAACCACTGCCGAATCAAAAGGGAAGTTAACCTTCATCTTGATTGAGGCAACACGTTCAACCGGCAGCGGACAACCAGTGGAGTCAACGCGGGTGCCGGGAGCCGTACCGGGACACTGGTCCCTGTCGTCCATCACACCATCGCCATCGGAGTCCACCGGGGCCGCAGGCGCTGCAGCTGCCACAACACGCTCAGGCGCGGATACGGCACCAAAGTAGTAATTCAGGCCAGCACTGAAAAGCCAATCGTTTTCGTTTTCGTCAAGGCTGTGCAGCATGCGCGCTTCAACACGGGCGCCGAAACGGGGGGTGAACATCCAGCGCACACCGGCACCGGCGTTGGCAGTGGTTTCAACCGTGTCAAAGCTGCCGGCGTCTATATCAATTTCGCCCAGGCCAAAGGCGAGGTACGGACGTGCGCGATTGCCTTCACCAACGTAGCTACCGGTGTAATACAAACCGCCCAGCTGCCAGGTCCTGACATCGGCGTTGGTGCCGTCAAGAAAATCCGAGTCATCTTCTGCATACAGAATCTCTGCGGCCCAGTTATCTGTAAATGCGTATTCGAGACCCACCCAGGGGGTTGAGGTGCCATCGAGACGACGATCACCATCGAATTCCCAGTAACCGACGCCGGCGTTGACTGTTATCGGCAGTTCAGCCGATGCGGGCGCTGTCAGCACAGTCATTGCGGTAACGACCGCAGAAAGACCAGCAAAAATCTGCTTTTTCATTGATTGGATCTCCTTTTTTTAATATGCAGGTGCAAGGTGAACCCTTGCTCTCATATCAGCGGGGCAGGATACCAATCCCCACAGCCGAATCCACTTCTGTGATCGTTAATAATTACGGTCTTTTTCAGCATAAGCCAATACGACCGCTCCAGAATCATAGACCAAGTACCTGTTTGACGAAAGGTACCGTCAACGGACGTTGCTCGGCAAGGGAGCTGCTATCGAGCTTTTCCAGCAAATCAACCAGGTCACGCAATCTTCGCGGCGCCCTGGTGACCAGCAAGCGACTCACTTCGTCCGGCATTTGCAAGCCGCGGCGAAGGGCCAGAAACTGCAGTATAGCCTGTTTGTATTCGTCGCCCGGCACGGCCAGCTGGAACACCACACCCCAGCTCAAGCGCGAACGCAGATCGGGCAAACCTACCGCCAGGGCGCGCGGCGCAGCGTTGCCACTGATTAGCAACCGGCAGTCGCGGGCCCTGGCGCGGTTGTAAAAATGAAATAGCGCCTGCTCCCAGTCGTCGCGACCGAGAACCGCATCAATGTCATCAAGACAGACCAGCCGACGATTTTCCAGCCCTTCCAGGACTTCATCCGGCGGAAACAGGACCAGATCCCGCAATGGCAGATAGCAGCCTCCGGGGCCTGCGAGCTGGCAAGCTGCCTGTAACAGGTGGGATTTCCCGGTATCGATAGCGCCATGGAGAAAAATAGCCGCTTCGCCTCCCTGCGCGGGCTGCTGCCTCAGAGCGGCCAGCATCGTTTCCTGGGCGGCCGTAGCGAGAAAGCTTTCGAGGCTCGCATCGTCTCGCAACCGCATATTCAGTGCCAGCTGTTGTGCGCGCCCGTCTGCAACCATCAATTCTGCCATCGGTAACTCAAGGGCTCGCTCGCGTCACGCTCGGCTTTGACTGGCGCCAGACGTGAATTCAGCTCAATGACGGGGGCCAGCTGCCTGGCAATGGCGCTCGCCGTCAATTGCAGACTCACGACGTCGGCACGAATACTGGTGACACTAGCCTGTTCAATAGGCTCCAGGCTCTCCAGCCAGGCGACAATACTTGCGTAGTCGGCATAACTGTTAACGCCACTAACCGTCATCGTCAGGTTGGCACCAGGTTGTACCGGCAATGCGTAACGCGAAGCCATACTCTCGGCAACCAGCGCGGCGCCCTGCTGTGCGAATTCCCTGCGACTCGCCCTGGTCACACCCCGCTCGGTACGATTGTTGCCCGATAACTGCAACCAGTCGCCGACGAGATCGCCCGAAGATAACATCGCCACTCTTCCCGCCAGTATCTCGGTTGCACCATAGCGGCTGGAAGCGGCCCGCAACGGGCCGGCCGCAAGACTCCAGGCCTGATCGGGGTCAATCGACGCAGTATCTTCCAGGTCAAACAGCGGCAGCCGCACTGGCACACCTCTGCGGTGAAAGGCCCGGGCCAGTTCCGCCACCAGTTCGGGATCCGTATCGGAATTAACGAAATGGCGTCCGTTCACACCGTCCTTCACCACCCACACCAATACCACGGGACGGGTGGCGGTCCACATTGGCGCACCCGCGGTAGCCAGCAACTGACGCACCAGGGAAGGCTCAAATTCAACGCGTGCCGCCAGTGCCTGCTCGCCAGTATCGGCATTTGTGGCCCGCGTATAGGAATACTGCAACATCTGCTCACGCGCTACCGGCAAAGCATTCTCTACCGCCGGCAAAGCCAGCACCCCTTCGGTACCGGACACCTTGACCAGCACTTGCGCCAGCCCCTCGGCGGCGGCTTTGTCCAGTTCCGCGGCACCGCGGTCAGTCACCGGAACTTCGGCAATATAAAGATCGCGCACCAGTTCGGTGGCGACAACGGGGGGCGCCAGCAGGACGACCAGGCAGGTCAGGCGCAACAGGAGACTGATCAAGGCCGCACTCCGCAGCAGGAAATAGGGCCGCTATTGTAACAGCCACACAGGCTGCGGACAGGATTGCGTGAAAATTTCCGGTAAGGTGAACTACGCGGCATTTCCAGCTAGACTATGCGCCCCCTGCAGATGCAGTTCACCAAGCCTGAAACCGGACCCGGATTCCCATGACTACAGACGACAGAGGCACTTCACTGAGCTACCAGGATGCCGGCGTTAACATTGATGCCGGCAACGCCCTGGTTGAGCGTATCAAAGGCGTTTCGCACCGCACCTTTCGGCCCGAAGTACTCGGCGGACTGGGTGGGTTTGGCGCCCTGTGCGAAATACCGGCAGGCTACTCCCAACCGGTATTGGTGTCGGGTACGGATGGCGTGGGCACGAAACTGCGCCTGGCGATGACCATGGGCATTCACGACACCATTGGCATTGACCTTGTGGCAATGTGCGTCAATGACCTGGTGGTCGCAGGCGCTGAGCCCCTGTTCTTTCTTGACTATTACGCCACCGGCGCGCTGGATATCGATACCGCAGCGTCCGTTATTACCGGCATCGGAGCGGGCTGCGAACTTGCCGGCTGCGCTCTCGTTGGCGGAGAAACCGCGGAAATGCCCGGCATGTATGAGGGTGAGGATTATGACCTTGCCGGATTCTGCGTTGGCGTAGTCGAGAAATCCGCCATTATCGACGGTAGCAAAGTCGCAGCGGGAGACTGCCTGCTGGGCATTGCCAGCAGCGGGCCGCACTCCAATGGCTATTCCCTGATCCGCAAGATACTGGAGGTCAGCAACGCCGACCTCCAGCAGGGCTTTGGCGACTCTACCCTGGGGCAAACCCTGCTGACACCCACCACAATTTACGTGAAACCACTGCTCGACCTGTTCAGGCACGTGGAAATCAAGGCGCTGTGCCATGTTACCGGGGGGGGACTACCGGAAAACCTGCCACGGGTGCTCCCCGAGGGATGTCGCGCCACAGTGAATACCGCAAGCTGGCGGTGGCCCGCCATATTTGACTGGTTGCAGGAACAGGGCAACGTCACCACCACCGAAATGTACCGGACCTTCAATTGCGGCGTGGGGATGGTTCTTTGTGTCGCCCGGGAAGCAGTGCAGCCGGCGCTGGCGGCACTCGCAGCCAGCGGCCTCGAAGCCTGGCAGCTGGGTACGGTGAGCAGCGGCGAGCGCGGGGTGGATCTCGATTAATGCAGACAAGCTCTGCCCGATCCCGAATCGCCATCCTGATATCAGGCAGGGGCTCCAACATGCAGGCTTTTATCGCCGCCTGCCAACGGGGAGAACTTGACGCCGACATTTGCCTGGTAGCAAGTAATCGCGCAGACGCCAGCGGCCTCGATATTGCCCGTGCTGCGGGCATTGATACCGCGTGTATCGAGCACGGGGACTACTCCGACCGGGAGGCGTTCGATACGGCGCTGGTGGCCTGCGTGCAGCGATACGCCCCGGACCTGGTGATCCTGGCCGGCTTCATGCGCATCCTGACTCCGGTATTTATCACACCTTTTACGGGTAGATTATTGAACATTCATCCGTCATTGTTGCCGAAGTATCCGGGTCTGCACACTCACAAGCGGGCACTTGAAGCCGGCGACAGGGAAGCCGGTGCAACAGTGCACTTTGTCACCCCGGCGCTGGATGGCGGTCCTCCGATACTGCAGGCCCGGGTGCCAATAGTACCCCGGGATACCGCTGAAACCCTCGCCACCCGGGTTGTGGCACTTGAGCATGTCATTTACCCGTTGGCGGCGCTGTGGTTCCTGCAAGGACGGCTCTCGTTAACCGAACAAGGAGCATATCTTGATGGCCAGAAGATTCCTGCCACTGGCATTGCGTACAGGCCGGAGAACGCTGTCCGGGATATTACTGCTGATCATCGCAATGGGCGCCCAGGCCACTGATTCCGGCGCAGCCACTGCCCTGAAGCCTTACTACGCAGAATATCGCACAACCGCCCGGGGCATGAGCCTTACCCTTGAGCGCGAACTGGAAACCGATGGCGAGGGTCACTACACTCTGACTAACGGCGGCAAGTTACTGGTCGTGGGCTTTCATGAAGTCAGCGTATTCACCATCAATGACGGCCAGATACAACCGGGATCTTATGTCTACCAGGGAACGGGGCTGATCAATCGGCGCAGGGAAGTGCACTTCGTTCCCGGCTCGGACACCATACGTAGCCTGTACAAGGACGAGTGGTATGAGCTGCCTTACACCGAAGGCACTCTCGACCGCATGAGCCAGCAGGAACAGTTGCGACTGACCCTGCTGACCGCCGACGAACCCAGGCAGGACCTCGACATCCGTATTGCCGATGGCAGCCGGGTCAAGGACTACCAACTGGTATTTGTCGGGGATGAGCTTATCGAGACCCAACTGGGCCTGGTCAATACCCTGCACTTTGAACGCCTGCACGATGACCCCGATCGCGCCTCGCACATCTGGCTCGCGCCGGGCTGGGATTACCTGATGGTTAAAACGCTGCACGTCGAGGACGACAAGCCGGTGGAAATCACCCTCACCAGCGGTAATATTGCTGGCGTCCCGCTTGAGCATACCAGCACCAGCGAAAGCTGATCAGGCCAGGGGCAGGGTAACGCCGCGTTGCCCCTGGTATTTGCCTGCACGGTCGAGATAGCTCACCTCACAGACTTCATCCGATTCAAAGAACAGCATTTGCGCCACCCCCTCATTGGCATAAATCTTCGCCGGCAAGGTCGTGGTATTGGAAAACTCAAGGGTGACGTGCCCCTCCCACTCCGGCTCAAGGGGAGTCACATTGACAATAATCCCGCACCGGGCGTAGGTCGACTTACCCAGGCAGATCGTCAACACATTGCGCGGAATGCGGAAATACTCAACCGTACTGGCCAGGGCAAAGGAGTTTGGGGGGATAACACAAACGTCACCCCGGACATCCACAAAGCTGCTCTCGTCAAAGGCCTTGGGGTCCACTGTCGCGGAGTTGATATTGGTGAATACCTTGAAGTGATCGGAGCAGCGCACATCGTAACCATAACTTGAGGTGCCGTAGGAAATGAGCCGTTGCTCGCCCCGGCTACGCACTTGACCGGGCTCGAAGGGTTCGATCATGTTGTTCGCAATCGCCATCCGGCGAATCCATTTGTCTGCCTTGATACTCACTCGCCTGTTCGCTCCCGTTAGTCGTCAGAAATGGTAATTTCCGGGAACTCGCGCACTGCTCCGGAATCGTGCTGCTCAAGGGCGGCTTGAATCGCCCGGGCTGCCTGCATGTAAAGTGCGGCCTCCGGGGACTCCGGCGCCACCGCTACGGTGGGCGTACCCGCGTCGGTCTGCTCTCGAATGGACAGTGCCAGGGGCAGGCTGGCCAGTAACGGCACCCCGTAATCCCGGGCCACCTGCTCGCCGCCGGCCGTACCGAAGATATGCTCGGCATGGCCGCACTGGCTGCAGATATGTACAGCCATATTCTCAACAATGCCCAGGATCGGCACGTCCACCTTGCGAAACATCTCAATACCCTTGCGGGCATCCAGTAACGCAATGTCCTGGGGCGTGGTAACAATTACCGCGCCCGCCACCGTCGCCTTTTGCGAGAGGGTCAGCTGGATGTCACCGGTGCCCGGGGGCATATCAATTACCAGGTAGTCCAGTTCGCCCCACAGGGTCTGCTCCAGCATCTGTACCAGCGCGCTACCCGCCATCGGGCCGCGCCACACCATAGGTGTGCGCTCGCTGGAAAGATAGGCCATGGACATGGTTTTGAGGCCGTGCGCCATAACCGGCAACAGGAACTGCCCACCCTGCTGCTCTGGCTTGACCCCATCGTCGATACCGAGCATGCGCTGCTGGCTGGGTCCGTAGATATCCGCATCCAGAAGACCTGTCCGCGCGCCCAGCGCCTGCAGCGCCAGGGCAAGATTAACGGCAGTAGTTGACTTGCCCACACCGCCCTTGCCCGAGGCTACGGCAATAATGTGCCTGATTGTATTCATGAGTGTCGTGAGTCCGGCAAAATGTGCAGCTGACTGTCGCTGCAGCGGGTAACTGAGACGCCAGTATAGGCAGTTGCAAAGGCCACGACAATGCCAGCGGGCCGCCGCTTGCACGCGGGAGGCAATACTGCGATTGCGCTGGATTCACGCCCCTCAATCGCGGAAGTGAAAGCTGACGGCAAAAACGCTATAGTAGCGCCCCTTTTTTGCAATGATGGATTCCCCGACCCGATGGCTGACACTCCCGCCCGCACAATACTGGTGACCAGCGCCCTGCCCTACGCCAATGGCTCCCTGCACCTGGGACACTTGCTGGAGCAGGTGCAAACCGATATCTGGGTCAGGTTCCAGAAGTCCAGGGGCCATGATTGCGTATACGTGTGCGCGGATGACGCCCACGGTACGGCGATCATGCTGACCGCGGAAAAGCGCGGAATTACACCGGAAGAGCAGATTGACAGCATTCGCCGGGAGCACGAGCACGACAGCGCCGGCTTCATGATCGGCTTTGATAACTATTACACGACCCATTCCGCGGAAAACAGGTATTGGAGCGAGGAAATCTATCGACGCCTGAAAGCCAATGGACACATCGCCAGCCACACTGTCACCCAGGCCTTCGACCCGGAGAAACAACTCTTTTTAGCAGAGCGCTTCATCAAGGGTACTTGTCCTCGCTGCAAGGTACCCGACCAGTATGGTGACAATTGTGAAGCCTGCGGCGCCACTTACAGTCCCACCGACCTGATCGACCCGGTATCGGCGATATCCGGTGCAACGCCCATACAAAAGGATTCCATCCACTTCTTTTTCACCCTTCCGGCCCTTGCGGATATGCTCAAGAAGTGGATTGACTCGGGCACTTTACAGCCACAGGTGGCCAATAAATTGCGCGAGTGGACCGACGCCGGCCTGCAGGAATGGGACATCAGTCGCGATGCGCCCTATTTCGGTTTCGAGATCCCCGATGAGCCCGGCAAATACTTTTATGTCTGGCTGGATGCACCGATCGGCTATATCGCCAGCTTCGAGAATTACTGTAACCGCAGCGGGCGCGATTTCGATCGCTACTGGCAGCAGGATGCGGACACCGAGCTCTACCACTTTATCGGCAAGGACATCATTAATTTCCACGGCCTGTTCTGGCCGGCCATGCTGCACTCCGCCGGCCTGCGCACACCGAGCGCCATTTATGCCCACGGCTTCCTGACGGTAAACGGCACCAAAATGTCCAAGAGTCGCGGCACCTTTATCAAGGCGGGCACCTACCTTCAGCACCTGGATGCCGAATACCTGCGCTATTATTTCGCCGCCAAGCTCAGTGCCGCGGTAGACGATATAGACCTCAACCTGGAGGACTTTGTGCAGCGGGTAAATGCCGATGTGGTCGGCAAGATTGTCAATATTGCCAGCCGCTGCGCCGGTTTCCTGCGCAAGGGTTTTGACAACCGGACTGCCGCAACCTGCGCGGAACCGGCCATGCTGGCGGATTTCATGGCCGCGGGCGATGCTATAGCCCTGCTTTTCGAGCAGCGCGAATACAGTAAGGCGGTACGCAGCATCGTCGCGCTGGCTGATCGCGCCAACCAGTATATTGACGAGCACAAGCCCTGGGTGCTCGCCAGGGAGCCCGGTCGCGAAAAGGACGTGCACGCCATATGCAGCGTGGGCATCAACCTGTTTCGGGTACTATTGACCTACCTCAAGCCGGTATTGCCCGCCATGGCCGACAAGGCAGAGGCTTTCCTTAACTGCTCACTGGACTGGACAGCCCTCAACGGCCCCCTGCTGGATCACCAGCTGGCCACGTTCAAGCCGCTGCTGACCCGGATAGATCCAGCGCAGATAGAGGCCATGCTGGCGGCAAGCGCCGAAGATACCCGTGCCGAACAAACCTGAATCGTGAGCTGGCGTAGCGCAAAAACCGGTTATAAGCTTATCCTCGACAGATGATTGTTTCCTCCAGGATAACTCCTTACCATTACCGGCCACATGACGGCGAGATCGGGCGACACACACTGTGCTAGCGGACTACTCCATCCTGTTGATCAGCGCCATCCTGGTCAACAATTTTGTGTTGGTGCAATTCCTCGGATTGTGCCCCTTCATGGGTGTCTCCAATAAACTGGAAACCGCCATGGGGATGTCCATGGCAACGACCTTTGTCCTCACCCTCGCCTCTGCCTGCAGCCACCTGACCTACAACCTGCTGTTGGAGCCGCTGGGGCTCGAATACCTGCGTACCATCTCCTTTATCCTGGTGATTGCGGTTGTGGTCCAGTTTACCGAGATGGTGGTGCGCAAGAGCAGCCCGCTCCTTCATCGGGTGCTGGGTGTGTATCTGCCCCTGATTACCACCAACTGCGCGGTATTGGGGGTAGCCCTGCTCAATCTCAATAAGGATCACAACTTTTTGCAGTCGCTGTTTTACGGTTTTGGCGCAGCCCTGGGTTTTTCCCTGGTGCTGGTTTTGTTTGCCGCCTTGCGTGAGCGGCTGGCGGTCGCGGATGTACCGGAACCCTTCGAGGGTGCGGCCATTGGTATGGTCACCGCCGGCATGATGGCGCTGGCCTTTATGGGCTTTGCCGGGTTGGTATGAATATGGTCGAACTGATAGCACAATACCCGCTGCTTGCTGCACTTGTTGCCCTGGTTGGCCTGGGAGCACCCTTCGGTGCACTGCTGGGTTACGCCGCGGTACGTTTTCGTACCGAAGGCAATCCCATCGCCGACCAGATTAACGAAATTCTACCCCAGACCCAGTGCGGCCAGTGCGGGTACCCCGGCTGCCGGCCCTATGCCGAGGCCATTGCCAACGGCGAGGCCATCAACAAGTGCCCGCCCGGAGGCCAGGCCACAATCCAGGCGCTGGCAGACTTGCTGGACGTAGAGGCCCCGGTACTGGATGAAGAACACGGGGAGGAAAAAGCCAAAACCGTGGCTTATATTCGTGAAGATGAATGCATCGGCTGCACCAAGTGCATCCAGGCCTGCCCGGTGGACGCAATCCTCGGCGCCGCCAAGCAGATGCATACTGTAATCGCCAGTGAATGCACCGGCTGTGACCTCTGCGTTGAACCTTGCCCGGTCGACTGTATTGACATGATTCCGGTAGAAGAGGGCCTGCAGTCCTGGCACTGGCCATTGCCGCAAACTGCCAGCCGCAACCTCGACGTCATTGCCTCGGACGCTTCCCCGGAAGAGCGCGCGGCATGAGGCGGATCCATGATTTTCATGGTGGCATTCACCCGGCGGAGAACAAGCTCCAGTCGCTTGCCACCGGAATACGTCCTGCCGGTATTCCCTCCCAGCTGATCCTGCCGCTGGCGCAACACATTGGCGCACCCTCACAGCCTTTAGTAAGCCCGGGCGACCGGGTTCTCAAGGGACAGCTGATTGCCTCGGCTGCCGGTCATGTCAGCGTACCGCTGCATGCACCCAGCTCGGGCCAGATACTGGCGATAGAAGATCGACCGGTACCCCACCCTTCAGGTTACAGTGCGCCCTGTGTCGTCATTGAGTGCGATGGCCGTGATGAATGGGTGGAGGAACCCAGCGGCATCCGGAATTACCGGGCTTGCGAGCCATCGGCACTACTCGAGAAAATCCGTAGTGCCGGTATAGCCGGCATGGGCGGCGCAGGCTTCCCGACCGCGGTAAAACTGGCGGGCAAACCCGGCGCCGGCATCACTACCCTGATCATCAATGGCACCGAGTGCGAGCCGTACATTACCGCGGATGATATCCTGATGCAGGAGCGCGCCGCCGACATCCTCGCTGGCGTTGACATTATGCGCCATATCCTCAAGCCCCAGGAAATCCTGTTCGGGATTGAGGATAACAAGCCGGCAGCCATCGCCGCACTCAAGACTGCAGCAGCGGGCAGCGATGTTGAAATCATCACTTTCCCCACCAAGTACCCCTCTGGTGGCGAGAAACAATTGATTGAAATCCTTACTGGCAAACAGGTCCCCAGCGGGGGCTTGCCCGCCGATATCGGTGTCATCTGCCAGAACGTGGGCACGGCGGTGGCAGTACGAAATGCTGTCATTTACGGGCGCCCGTTGATTTCACGTATCACCACGGTTACCGGCGATGCGGTAACCGCCCCCGGGAACTTTGAGGTGCTGCTGGGCACCCCCATGGCTCATCTGCTGGCACTGGCGGGCTTCAGCGCCGAAAAGTGCGAACGCCTCATCATGGGCGGGCCAATGATGGGGTTCACTGTTAGCGGAGCCGAGGTTCCGGTGGTCAAGACCACCAACTGCGTGCTGGCGCCGACGACCCGGGAAATGCCCACGCCGCCACCCGCCCAGCCCTGCATACGCTGTGGCCTGTGCGCCCAGGCCTGCCCCGCCAGCCTCTTACCCCAGCAGTTGTTCTGGTTCGCCCAGGGCAAGGAATTTGACAAGCTTGAACAGCACAACCTGTTCGACTGTATTGAATGCGGCGCCTGTTCCTGGGTATGCCCCAGTCATATCCCGCTGGTGCAATATTACCGGGCGGCGAAAGCAGACATAGTCAAGCAGCGCCGCGACCACGAAAAATCAGAGCAGGCCCGCCTGCGTTTTGAAGCGCGACAAGAGCGGATCGCCCGGGAAGAAGCCGAGCGCGAAGCGAAACGGGCTGCCCGCAAACAGGCGGCCGAAAAGCGCGCTGAGCTGGCCGCCGAAGGTGGGGATGAAGATCCGGTGCAGGCCGCGATTGAACGGGCCAGGGCCCGGAAAACGGCACAACAGGGTACAGCCCCCGCCAATACGCCGGACGGCGGTGTGAAACAGCTGGCAGCCCTGCGGGAAAAACTGGCAAAGACAGAGCAACGGCTGGCATTAAGCCGCGAAGCTGGCGAAGACAATAAAATCGTGACCGCACTGGAGGCCACTGTACAGCGATTGCGGGACAGGATCTCCGCCGCTGAACAGTCGCCAGCAGAGCGGGAAACACCCTGATGACATTGATCCGGATCAGTTCACCCCACGCCCACGGGAGCGACAGTACTGCCTCGGTAATGCGGCGGGTATTAATCGCCACGGTGCCGGGCGTAATAGCGTTGACCTGGTTTTTCGGCTTCGGCAGCCTGGTCAACATTATCTGGGCCAGCCTGGTCGCCGTTGCCTGCGAGGCCCTGGCGCTGACTTTACGTCGCAAGCCACTGGGTTTCTATTTGCAGGATTACAGCGCCCTGGTGACCGCCACGTTGCTGGGCATAGCATTACCGCCCTATGCGCCCTGGTGGCTGATCGCAATAGGGGTGGCATCCGCCATTCTGATGGCCAAGCACCTGTACGGAGGGCTTGGCTACAATCCCTTCAACCCTGCCATGGTCGGCTATGTGGTACTGCTCATTTCATTCCCGGTACAAATGACCGCTTGGGCGCCACCACGCGGGCTGGGAGAGGTGCCGGGACTGCTGCAGGCACTGCAGGCCTGTTTTCTTCCAGCACAGTACGACGCTGTCACCATGGCGACACCGCTGGACATGGTCCGCCAGAACAATAGCCTGTTACTGGAAGATTTGTGGCGCGACCCTCTCTTTGGGCGCTGGGCGGGTATTGGCTGGGAATGGGTGAACCTGGCGTTTCTGGCGGGGGGCCTGTGGCTGCTTTACCGGCGGGTATTCAGCTGGCACGCACCTGTGGCCATGCTGGCCTCACTGGGCTTGATGGCAGCCCTGTTCTACGACGGCGGCAGCTCCGCAAGCGGCGGCTCCCCCCTCTTTCACCTGCTCAGCGGCGCCACCATGTTCGGGGCATTTTTCATTATCACCGACCCCGTTTCATCGGCTGTCTCGGTGCGCGGACGCTTGATTTTCGGTGCCCTGATCGGCACGCTGGTGTATCTCATCCGCGCCTGGGGTAACTACCCCGACGCGGTCGCCTTTGCTGTTCTGGTCGCCAATTTTTCAGCGCCCTTTATCGATCATTACACCCAGCCGCGCAGTTACGGGCACTCCAAATCCGGAGGCCAACCCTGATGCGCATGCTTGGGCAATCCATTACCCGCAATAGTGCCTTACTGGCGCTTTTTGCCCTGGTTACCGCACTGCTGATCACCGGCACCTACCTGCTGACCCGGGATACCATCGCCCAGGAACGACGCCAGGCAGAGCAAAGGGCTTTACTGGAAGTCGTGCCTCGGGAACGCCACGATAACAGCATGCTCGATGACACCCTGCCGTTACCGGCTGATACTCCCGGGCTGGGCCTGCGTGAAGATCGACAGCTATATATTGCCAGACAGGGTGACAAGGCGGTGGCAGTGATTGTCCCGGTGCTGGTCCGGGATGGTTACAGCGGGGATATTGAACTGATTGTCGGCGTTAACCGTGATGGCAGTATCGCCGGGGTACGGGCTTTGAACCACCGGGAGACGCCGGGCCTGGGCGATAAAATCGATCTCAGGAAATCGGACTGGATACTGGATTTCAACGGCCGCTCACTGGACAGCCCGCCACCTCAGCGCTGGGGGGTTAAAAAGGACGGAGGGGTCTTTGACCAGTTTACCGGGGCCACCATTACCCCCCGGGCTGTGGTAGCCGGAGTGCTGCGAGCACTGTTATTCGTCGAAAGCCATCGTGCTATTGTATTTGCAACCCCGGCCGACAAGCCGGCGACGGGAGACCAGGCATGAAAACCCCCAGCTACGGCGAGCTCACTCTCAATGGCTTATGGAAGAATAACCCGGCCATTGTGCAGCTACTCGGCCTCTGCCCGCTACTGGCGGTCACCGGTAGTGTCGTCAATGCACTGGGGCTTGCGGCGGCAACTACCCTGGTGCTGATCTGCTCAAATACCGCGGTATCCATAATCCGTAATGTCGTGTCCGACGCGGTCAGGTTACCGGTGTTCGTGATGATCATTGCGTCGGCGGTGACCTGCACTGAGCTTTTGATGCAGGCCTTTGCCTATGAGTTATACCTTATCCTGGGTATATTCCTGCCTCTGATTACCACTAATTGTGTGATTCTCGGTCGCGCCGATGCCTTCGCCAGCAAGCATGCCATCGGGCCCGCGTTCTATGACGGCCTGAGTATGGGACTGGGGTTTGGGGTGGTATTGATCGTCCTGGGCGCACTGCGGGAGCTACTGGGCACGGGCGCCCTGTTTGCCGACATGAACCTGCTGTTCGGCCCTGCTGCCGCCAACTGGAAATGGGTACTGGTGGCGGATTACCAGCCCTTCCTGCTCGCTATCCTGCCACCGGGTGCGTTCATCTTTACCGGCTTGCTTATTGCCGGTAAAAACCTGGTGGACCGGCAAATCAAGCGCCGCCAGGATGCGCTCAGGGCGGCGCCGGTCAAGGGCGCAAAACGCGTCCGGGTGACCGGCACCATCAGCTGACTTCTGTGGCGGAAGACACAGCCAGGGTGTCGAGCAGGGCATCTACCGCGGAGTCATCCATGCCGGCATTATCCAGGTCGCAGCTGTAGGTAATAAAGAGTAACTGTGAGCCCGCGGCAACGTACCATTCGCGCACTCCGGCATCACCCTCCGTGAAAGCGGTATACCAGCCGCCAAAATCCCCCAGGCGCACCTGCTGCCAGTCCCCGGCCTCCGGGGATTCAGCCGTGGCAATGGCCTTCAGTTCCGCTGCATCAAAATCGCCGGCTTCCTTGTGCAGTGTATTGATTTCTATACAGCCTACATCATCCTCATCACCCACCAGGATGGTGCCGTCCTCTTCCGCCTCAGCCCACCATTCGGGGGCTAACGCCATTGACCAGGTCTCGGTTTCAAGCACATTCATGCCCTGCTCCCTATAAATCGCGCGACATTAGTATTGCATCCTCCCTGCCCTCAGGCAGGGGGTAATAATTGCGGCGAACGCCATCAAAGTGGAATCCGGCCAGCTCGTAAAGACGGCGGGCGGCTGTGTTGGACTTGCGAACCTCCAGCAGGCAACGCCGGGCACCCGTATCGGCGAGGGCCACTATCGCCGCATCAAGTAGTAACGCAGCGTAACCCCGGCGGCGAGCTGCGCTTGCGACCACAATATTGTAGATACTGCCGTCATCCAGCTCGCGGGCAAACACGACAAAACCCTGCAACGCACCATCGTGCTCCAGCAATAATGCCTGTTCAGCATTGCCCGCCCCGACCATGCAGGATTTTCGGTACTGTTCCTCCCGCCAGGGCCAGGGTGCAGCCGCTGCATCCAATCGCGCCAGCCCGGCTGCATCGACCGGCACGGCTCGCCGGATCACCGGTTCTGTTGTTAACGGCACAGGGACTCAAGGGCCAGCCATGCCTCGCGTTTGCGCAGGGGCTGCGCCAATAATTCCGCGCAACCCAGGGGTACTGACACGGTAGCAATATCCGGCAGCTCGCCGGCCTGCAGACGGTCTCCGCTATCCGTCCCCAGTAATACCAGGGCTCGACAGTGATGTTGCTGCAACTGGCGCTGAACGAAACTGGTCAACGCTGCTGCGGCGGCGCCAGGACCAAGATCAAGCTGGCGATTGCCATGCAGTGGCCAGTCAAAGCGGGTAACCGTGGGTTGGCCTTGTGTGCCGGCAACGGCATGAGCCATGGCCTGTATCAGTTTCAGCTGGTCAGGTGGAAGTATGGGGGCGGGCAATGTATCCAGCCAGAGACAACCGCCAGCTACCACCGCGGCCATGTGGAATGCGGGCTCCCGTATCCTGTTTGCCGCCGGCGACCCAGCGGGGCCGGGAGCCCTGGGCGCGGTTCGCGCTGCCGGCACTTTATCCATCTCAATGTGTGGCATCTGTGCTTCGGGCTGCGTCGGGGTGCTTTCCGTGGCCGGCGCCGCCGTTACCGGGGGCACCTGCAGGATACAGCGAGGCGCACTGGCAGCCGCACCGGGCAATGGCCTGACCGCCACCAGCAACTCCAGCCCGAGTGCATCGAAGTAGGCAAGCTTATTGAGTTCGTGGGTAGTAGACATCACATTCCAGGACCAGTACGAGCGACTAGTCTAACAGGTTCGGGCATGCAGCTATATCCAGCGCCAGCCGTGATCGGTGAAAAAACGCAGGCCGGAACGCAGGAACCAACCGCGATGACGCCAGTTTTTGCGCGCACTGCCGCCACCGTAGTGGCGCACGATCATATCCGGCAAATATTCTATGGCCCCCTGTTGGGCGAGACGCAGGGACAGATCATAATCTTCAAAATAGAGGAAGTAGCGGTCATAAAACCCCCCCACAGCCCTGAACGCGGCGCTGCGAACCAGCATGAAACATCCGCTTGCCAGTCGCACGGTCGCGCCCTCACCCGCACACTCGATGTCGTGCATTTCATAGTCGGCAAGACGGTCGGCAAAACAGCGCCGCAGGCGCTCCAGCGGAAGCGCACGAAGAACCAGCACCAGCACGCTGGGGTAACGCTTGTTCAGGTAGGCCGGAGCACCCGCGGCGTCAATACCGCGCGGGCACACCAGTACCGTACCGGGACGCTGTACAAGGTATTGCAATCCGTGGCTAAGGACCTGCGTATCCAGCTCAATATCCGGATTGAGCACCAAGTGAAAATCGCCCTGCGTAGCACGAAATGCTTCATTATGGCCCACGCCATAACCCACATTCGCTGGTAATGCCCGGCACTCCAGGGCTATTCCCGCTGCAACAGGGTCAAGCCCGGCCAGGGTAGACAGCAATGCCTGGTGATACCGGTCGGAAACCGAGTTATCAATAATCGAGATACTGACAACACCCAGCACTGCGGCATCACGCGCCACAACAGCTGCCCGCAGCAGGGTACGCAGTGTCGTCTCCAGGCGCGCGAGATCACTGTGGTGGAGCACCACGGATACGGACAGCGCAGGCATGGGAAAGGGCGTTTTAGTGGCCATGGCAACTATGTTAGCAGCAGCCTGACGCCGCAGCCTAGTACTGCTACTATCCCTGCTTGCAACTTTCACGGCATGGCAACACATGAGCAAACCCAAACCTGGAACCGGTATCCGCTTTGGTCCCGGCATTCTTGTCACCGCCGCCTTCATCGGTCCCGGCACCATTACCACAGCCAGCAGTGCCGGCGCTCATTTCGGCTTCGCCCTGGTCTGGGCACTGGTATTTTCAGTGATCGCGACCATGATTTTGCAGGAAATGAGTGCACGCCTCGGCCTGGTCACCCGGGCGGGGCTGGCCGAGGCCATGCGTGCGAGCTTCAACAGCCCATTGTTCGGCAAACTGGCAGTCATACTCATTGTCGCTGCGGTCGGCATCGGCAACGCCGCCTATGAAGCCGGCAATATCGCGGGAGCAGCGCTGGCACTCAATACCGTGAGCAACACGGGAACAGCGTTCTGGTCACTAGTGATTGGTATCGCGGCCGGATTGCTGCTCTCCAGCGGTCGTTATCGACTACTGGAGAATACACTCATCGTGCTGGTGCTGCTGATGAGCATCGTATTCCTGATGACCGCGGTAATGGTGGCCCCGTCTATGGGAGAACTACTCACCGGCCTTTTCCGGCCAAGCCTGCCACCGGGTTCAACGATGACAGTGATAGCGCTGATAGGCACCACCGTTGTGCCCTACAACCTGTTCCTGCACGCCAATTCGGTGCGTGAAAAGTGGTCGGCACAGGTGCCTGTTGACCAGGCTATCCGCGAATCACGTATGGATAGTGGCCTGTCCATCGGGCTGGGTGGGCTGATTACCCTGGCGATCCTCAGCACCGCCGCCGCCGCGTTCTTCAACAGCGGGCTGGTTTTTGATGGTGCCTCCCTGGCCCGACAACTGGAGCCCTTGCTCGGGCCTTCAGCACGCTACGTCTTTGCGGCCGGCCTGTTTGCCGGTGGCCTTACCAGCGCCATCACCGCACCATTGGCTGCCGCCTATGCGGTGTGTGGTGCCATGGGCTGGCGCAATTCCCTTGACGGGCGTGGCTTCCGTGCCGTGTGGGCAACGGTTCTGCTTTCGGGCACGGCATTTGCCGCGCTCGGCAGCAAACCACTGGCCGCCATTTTGTTCGCACAGGTTGCCAACGGACTGCTACTGCCCATTGTGGCGGTATTCCTGCTGGTAGTGATGAACAGTCGCCGTTTGCTTGGCAGGCATATCAACGGCCCTGTCGCCAACCTGCTGGGAGCGCTGGTGGTTGCGATTGCATTTGGCCTGGGTATAGTAAAAATTGTTGGGGTCATCGGCGTACTGCACTAGCAAGCCATCATTACTGCCCTCTCGGGTCATCATGCCCGCACCGGTCAGGCAAAAAAATAGCCCGGGGCAAGCGGGCTAGAGTGCAGATTTTACCGGTATTCAGTCGCGGGTGGTCTCCCAGCCGCCAGCGCCTTCCAGCATGGCGCTTACCCAATCGGCTACCGCTGTACCGCCACCGGTCTTTTGCAGATCGCCGAGCAGGAATGTGTGCTCGGTACCCGTTGCCACAAAAGAACGCACGCGCTCCGGGTAGGCCGCTTCAAGATCATCCAGTTCGCCGCGAAGAGCCGCCTCAAATTCTTCCGGCGGAATCCTCACAAAGACACCGGCAATCACCGCATCCCGGGTATAGCTCATCATGCCAAGACGGAAGTTATCATCTTCGGACAACTGGTATTTGTGGTAATCGGTTATGTGGCCGTCATCTCCAATACAGGTTTCACAGCTTTCGGGAAAGAAGGCATTGGCATTCCATTCATCAAGCAACTGCTCGATAAACGAGCGGTCATCCTGCCGGCCAAGGCCGATTCCGGAGTCGTTGATCAGTTCTATGGGCACATTGGGGTACAGCTTTCGCACCAGGGGCATTGCGTAAGTTGTACCAAAAGCACCACCACTGATGCCGGTCAACAGGATTTTCCTCGGCGCCGGAAACGTGCTGACGGCGACATCCAGCGATGCAGAAAGATTGTGAAGGCCGCGATGAAAGCGATCGGCCTCGCCGTCGTCGTCGGTATCAACATCCTGGTCGCCCGCGTGCAGGGACCCGTCACAATAAGGGAGATAGACCGTATTCCAATCCGCCACCGGGTTGTCGGCACGCGCGGGGTCGAGTATGCCGAAGGGCGGAATGCCTGGAGCCGCCTGCTCCGTCGCCAGACACAGATCAGACCAACAAGCTCCTCCACCCTGGAGGAAGATAACCAGATCCTCAGAACCGGTATCGCGGGTTGCCATCGTATATTCGCCACCCGTGAGGCATAGCGGGCCATCGCCCGAGCCAAAACTGTGATTGACAATATCGCCATCGGTTTCCGATAACATCGGTGTGTAGATGCCCAGATAACGATCAATGCCCTGATCGTAAAGTTCCTGGAACGGCGCGACTTCCGGCACCACTTCAACAGGAGGCTGCACGGGGCTGTCGCTACTATCTGAACAGGCCACCAGCAGGGGCAACATGGCACACAGGGCAATTGCCGCCGAATTTCGCGCGACACCGGCACGTGCTGCCGAGTCACCAGGTTTCTCTATTCGCATTTGTTATTCTCCGATTTTTCCACCGCTCGGACACGACAGTCCGGCGCTGGGTAAGAAGATGCCCCGGGCGATAAAAACTTGCAAGCATTGATCTGGCACAAATGAGTCCCTTGTCATGGCCGCAGCGGTGAGCTAACGTCATTTATACAAGTACTCCCGCCAATAACAAAGAATGGGGACACGAACGTGCGATACCTGTTGAAGTGGTTGCGCTCATTGCGGCAACCGTCACGCCGCTATTCCGTGCTGACTTTACTGGTTGCAGGTATGGCTATTGGTGTCTCCGGCTGGCTGGTAATGGATGTCGGGCTTGCGGCAACCAGCAGCGAAGAGTTTTGTATCAGTTGCCACGAGATAAGGATAAACACCTATCCACAACTGCAGAAAACCAGCCATTACAGCAACGCCATGGGTGTTAATGCCACTTGCGCGGACTGCCACATTCCAAAGGCGTTTATCCCGAAAATGGTGCGCAAAATGGAAGCCTCACGAGAGGTGTGGGGCAAAATAACCGGAGTCATTGATACGCCGGAAAAATATGCAGCCCACGCACCCGCAATGAAGGCGCGTGAAATTGCGCGCCTGCGTGCGAACGATTCCCAGGAATGTCGCGACTGTCACACAGTGACGCGGATGGACCTCGCCCTGCAATCTGCCAAGGCACGCGACTATCATCAGGACATGGCAGCCCGGGGCAAAACCTGTATCGATTGCCATGCGGGGATTGCTCATCCCGACAATTCAGGGAGGGCGGCTCAATGATGGCCATTTTACGAGGGAATAGCCCGATGCAAATCCGTAGTGCACTGCTGGCACTGGCCCTGATCATATTGTCGGGATCACAGGCACACGCGTCTGAATCCGGTTATGCCGGCATGGATACCTGTCGCAGTTGCCATCAGTTCGGCGATGACTCACCGGTGCATACTTTGCTGGAAAGCGCCCACGGCAACGCCGATAATCCGGACACCCCAGTGGCGCAACGGGGTTGCGAAGAGTGTCATGGGCCCAGCGCCGACCACACTCGCTCCCCCACCCAGGTGGCACCCGCAATCAGCTTCGGCCCGCGCTGGTCAGCCACGGTAGAGAGCCAGAACGACCAGTGCCTGGCCTGCCACGGCGACAACACCGCAAGCCACTGGGACAATGCCCACCACAAGCAACAGGGCCTGGCCTGCGCCACCTGTCACGACATACACACCACGGCTGACACAGTACTAAGCGCAGACAGCCAGGCCGAGGTGTGTACCGGCTGTCACAAGGCGCAGGAATCCGGCATACACGGGCTTGCCTCACTGGCCGATTCGAACCCACCCTGCACCAGCTGCCATAACCCTCACAACAGCCGAACTCCCCACAGTATAATGGTCGACAACCGCTCCAGGGGCTGTGCCACATGCCACAACCTGGTTGCCATGGCTTCCGATCCACAGGTATCCGCCAGGGCCACGAGCTACCACAAGGTCATGGTGCAGGATGACAAGACCTGTGTAAGCTGTCATGTGGGTATTGCCCATGTATCCGCAGCGGGGGTTCCCCCCCTGATCCCCCAGGCGCAGCAGTCCAGCTCGGTTACCCTGTTTTACCCGGGCCAGTCAGACAGCGAATGGCTGCTGAGTGAGCACGCGGGATCACAGTCTCTGCGCCAGGATCGCAGCTGCCAGCAATGTCACCGGGGTGACGAGGAGGAGATGGGCGCCTCGCTCGCCACGGGCAAGCTCAAGCCGGCCACCCGGGATGTTGAAATAGGCTTCCAGCGTAGCGGCCAGGAGCTGCTGGTGACACTCAGCTGGCGCGGTTCTTTACAGGACCGCGACATCGCGCTCATGTGGGGCGACGATCGCAACGAAGCGTTTAGGCAGGCCGGCTGCTTCGCCGCCTGTCATGATGATATGCCTGGCATGACCCGGGATCGTGGCCAGCAACTTGACAAGTATCTGCTGGTATCGCGCCTGCAGGATCGACAGATCGGCCGGCCCGCCATCATCCGCGATGAAGCCGCATTGGCGGAACTCAAAGCCACCGGCAAATTCGCCGAAGTCTGGCGGGTGAACCTGGAGGATACGGCAACCGTCGAAACCGGCACGCTGCTGGCGGGGATCGACTGGCATGAGGACAGCCTGGTCGCAGCAGAGGCCCAATTTGCCGATGGACGCTGGAGTGTCACGCTGCTGCGACCACTGGATACCCGGCCCAAGGGATTACATTTTGGTCGCGGGCAGAAACTGACCGTTGGTATAGCACTGCACGGGGTCGATAACCCCGGGGCCGGACACTGGGTTTCCCTGCCCATGACCTTCGCCATCGACGGGATCAACACTGACTTCAAGGCTGACTGGTGACCCTGCGCGCGCTCGCATTCGCTTTACTGGCGGCTCTGGTAATACCAGCGTCAGCCGCCGACGACGGCGCCGACTGCCTGGGCTGCCATACTGCCAGTGCCGACGCGCCGGTGCATGCCGTATTCCAGACCGTACACGGCGGCCTGAATGGCGGCGGCAACGGGAGTTGCCTCAGCTGTCACGGCGACAGCGCCGAACACGCTGCGGACCCGACCACCCATATGCCCGGAGTCAGCTTCGGACCACTGTGGTTATCCCCCACCGGGGAGCGCAACGGTGCCTGTACCGCTTGCCATACCGGCGGCACGACCATGCACTGGAGCAACAGCGATCACCAGCAGGAGGGCCTTGCCTGTGACAGTTGTCACAACAGCCATCAGCACCAGGATCCCGCACTTACGCCGGCCGGATCACAGCGCATGTGCCTGGATTGCCACAGCCGGGTACAGGCGGAAATGCTACTGCCTTCAAGGCACCCGATCGCCGAGGGCAAGACCAGCTGCGGCGACTGCCACAACCCCCATGGGAGCTTGGCCGAAGCCAACCTGCGCCAGCCCACGGTGACCGACAATTGCCTGCAATGCCACCAGGAAAAGCGTGGGCCCTTCCTCTGGGAACACCCCCCGGCAGCAGAAGATTGCAGCCTGTGCCACAGACCACACGGTGCGGTACACGAGCGCCTGCTGATAACCCGGGCACCGGCCCTGTGCCAACAGTGCCACGTCGCCGCTTTTCACCCAAGTGTCCCCTATGGCAGTGAGGGCCTGGCAGGAGCCGGGCGCAACCAGAACATACTGGGCAAAAACTGCCTCAACTGCCATAGCCAGGTACATGGCTCCAACCACCCCTCCGGGGCCAGGTTAACGCGATGAAACCGGCTGGGCAGGGATACCGCCAACTGCTGTTAGCGGCATTTGCCTGCACTGCTACGGGCGCCGTGGCCGAAGATCCCTTTGCCCCGCTGGCGACAGAAACAAGGCCGCTCGCCACTCGCTGGCAGACTGATTATCGCGGCGCCCTGGACCTGGGCCTGACCTACGCCAGTACAGATACCTTCATGGCCGGCCAGTACAATGGCCTGCAAGAGCAGGGAGCAACACTACTTGGCAATCTCGACTGGCGACAGTTCAACGGTACGGAAAGTTACTGGCAGGTGTCTTTATCCGATGTCGGGCTGGATACACGGAAAGGGGAAATCCGCTGGGGACTACCCGGCCGCCTGAGCGTTACCATCGGCTTCGATAGCCAGTTGCAGGTGCGCAATGACAGCGGCATGACGCCCTTCCGGGGCAGTGATACCGAGCTGATCCTTCCGGCGCAGTGGGTAACCGGCCAGACCACCGGTGAATGGACAGCGCTTGCGGACAACCTGCGACAATTCGACAGGGAACTGGAGCGCAATAGCTGGCACCTCGGCCTGGAGGCGCAGCTTGATGAGCAATGGCAGCTGACATCGTCGCTGCGCTATAGCACCCGCGAGGGCACAGGCGATGTTGGCGCGGCGATCTATGTGGATGCGGCAGCGGGCGATGCGGTACTGCTGCCGGCTCCCATAGATCACCGCACCGTTGATATTGATACGACCCTGGCCTACAGCGGTACCCGCCTGCACCTTCAGGGGCAGCTCAGCTGGTCGGAGTTTGATAACCGCGACCGGCAACTCAGCTGGCAGAATCCCTTTAACTCCTACGGGCCGGATGTCAGCTACCCGGCGGGGACAGGCGCGGTAGGCCTGGCGCCGGATAATACCCACAGCAGCGCACGACTCGATGGTCGCTATCGCTTCAGTCGAACGCTACAGCTGCAGTTTGACGCGCGTCTGGCGCTGGCGGAACAGGACCAGGAGGTTCTTCCCTACTCTGTCAATCCGGCACTGGAGGTGCAGCAAGGGCTGCCGCGAGAGCGTTTTGACGGCGAAGTGACAACCGGCAACCTGCGGGCAAAGCTGCACTGGCAAGCTACCCGTAAACTGAAGCTGGAACTGGGCTACACGCTACGCGACCGCGATTACGATGCCCCGCGGGATGGATACCGCTATATCCCCGGCGATGGAGGCAGCCAATCCCGCCCCGAACTCACCGTCTACAACAGTACCCATGACCTGCGCACCCAGGCCATTGAGCTGGCGGCCGACTATCGCCTCCCACTACGCAGCAAGCTTGGCCTGGATTATCGCTTTCAGGAAGTCACCCGTGAAAACGCCGCCACCGAGGAGACCCAGGAGGATCGCTATACGCTGAACTACCGTATCCAGCCCTGGCAATCCTTTCGCACCACGCTGGAACTAACCTGGGCCGACCGGGCGGCCGACACCTATCGCTGGGACCAGTCCTACTTCGCCCTGCTGGATGCCGCACTGATCAATGACACGCCGGATAGCCAGCGTTTCATCAACCATCCCCTGCTCAGCCAGCATTATCTGGCCAACCGGGAACAACAGCAGGCCAGGCTCGATTTTAATTATCTGCCGGCACCCGGCTGGAGTTTCAATCTCAACCTGCTTTTGCGCGAGGATGATTTTGATAAAAGTGAGCTGGGGCTGACCGAGTCAACCTTCGAGAGCCTGCAGATCAGTGCCGGCTATGCACCCCATAAAAGCCTGTATTTCAGCGTCCACGGTGGCGTGGATATTTATGATGCCGAACAGGGAGGTCGTGCTTTTCGGGGTGGTCAGGAGAAGAACCCTTTTGCTGTTACCAGCCCGCTGCCACAGGCCAGTGACCCGAGCCGCAACTGGCGCCTCGCCAGCCGCGACGAGAGCCTGGTTCTGGGTGGGCAACTGCAGTGGCAACCCCACGAAAAACTGGAATTTGCGCTCGACTATCGCTATGTGGATACCGACAGCACCCAGGACTTTGGCCAGGTCGCAGCGACAGACCTGAATCCCGCCAATCTGCCAACAGTGGATACCCGTCTGCACCAGCTCGACGCAACCGGGACCTGGCACTGGCAGGAGGCATTATCCCTGAGACTGAACTACCGTTACTACCGCTACCAGAGCAATGATTGGGCCTGGCGCGGAGTTGAGGCCGATACTATCGACAAGGTGCTGACCTTTGGCCAGCACAATCCGAATGAAAGTGCTCATTACGTGGGCCTGTCAGTGTTGTATCGCTGGCAATAAAGCCCCGGGAGAGAAGTGAGATGACCAGCTTTGGACGTATTTCAATCATGGCCTGCCTGCTCGCGCTGCTGGTGGCTTGTGGTGGCAGTGGCGGCGGCGATCGCGCCACCGGAGTAGAACCTGGCCCCACGCCACCCGGTGGGCCAGTGGCGCCGCCGGAACCTGATTTGCCGCAAGCTTCCCCGACGCCCTATGCTGAAGCCGAAGCGCTCTTCCCCTTTATTACGGCGGTCGATATTCCCGATGACGGTCGCCCGCTGGTCGACTTCCAGCTCAGTGATGCCGCCAATACCGCCATTACCGATCTCAGCTCGGCTGACGTGCGCTTTATTATCGCCAGGCTCGCGCCAGTACCCGAGGGTAACCTCACCGGCAACTGGCAGTCCTATATCAACCGCATTGAACAGCCGGGTGTGGGACCGGGCACAGAATCAAGGCTGCAGGCGACAACGGAAAGTAATGGCGTTTTCACCAATAACGGCGATGGCACTTACCGCTACCAATTTGCAACATCAATCACGGACCTCCCCCAGGACATTCTGGCCCAGGCCAATAGCGAGGGTCTTGACCTGGCTTACCAGCCGGAACTCACCCACCGGGTGGCAATACAATTCAGCAATGGCCGGGAACCCGCCAATCCTGACTATGACTGGGTTCCCGCCAGTGGCGCCACCGAAAACATCTTCCGGCGTGATATTGCCGCCACCCCCAACTGTAATCGCTGCCACGACCAGCTGGCATTGCACGGCGGCGGGCGCGTTGAGATCAACTACTGTGTGACCTGTCACAACCCCGGGTCAACCGATGCCAACAGCGGCAATTCCGTCGATATGAAGGTGATGATCCACAAGATCCACCGGGGCGCCGATCTACCCAGTGTGCAGGCCGGTGGCGAATACGTCATCTATGGTTTCCGGGATAGCAAACACGACTACTCGGATGTCAATTACCCCCAGGACATCCGCCGCTGCGTAAATTGTCACGCCGGCACGGCGACGGGAGCGGACAGGGACGACCTGGTGCTGACCGCGCAGGGCGACAACTGGGCGCAGTACCCGTCTATCGCGGCGTGCGGCAGCTGTCACGACGATCTCGATTTCAGCCGCCATGCGGGTGGCCAGGAAGACAATTCACGCTGCGCCAGCTGCCATGCCGAGGATGGGCGCGCCGGCAGTATCCAGGACAGCCACCGCATCGCCTTTGAAGAGGCCAGGGAGGCCTTCAAGGCTGAAGTGATCAGCGTTGAGAACAGTTCGCCCGGCGAACAGGCCACGGTGAGCTTCAGGGTCAGCAATCCGTTAACCGGGGAAGACTATGACCTCGCCAATGACCCGGTCTGGCAACAGAGCAACAGCAGCCTGAACGTGCGCGTGGCGTGGGACACAAGAGACTACCACAACACCGGCAACAATGCGGATAACGCCAGTTCGATAGCGGCCAATGCCCTGACTTCAGCCCTCCCCCGGGGTGATGGCAGCTACAGCGTCACGATGCCGCTGCCGATTCCGGATGCCAGTGTGGGGCCCGGTATTCCCGCATCCGGTAGCGGTGTCGCCGTTATCGAAGGCCACCCGGCGGTGGCTATTGATGACGGCGGCTCTCCTGCCAGCATACCGGTGGGTGACGCACACGCTTTCTTCTCGATTGATGAGCCCGATGGCCTGCCGGTACCCCGGCGCCAGGCTGTTGAGATCAACAAGTGCCTGGCCTGCCACGGCTCGCTGGTGCTTCATGGCAACAATCGGGCCGACAATATCGACAACTGTGTCAGCTGCCATAATCCGCGAAATACCGATCGCGAGACCCGCAGTATCGCGCGCACTCCCCCGACCGACGGCAAGCAGGAAGAAACCCTGGACTTCAAACACATCGTCCACGGCATTCACGCTGCCTCGATTCGTGAACAGCCCCTGCAGCTGGTTGGTTTCCGCGGCTTTACAACCTATGTCTACGATGAGCAAACCGTGCATTACCCGGGTCGTCTTGATAATTGCCTGGCCTGCCATACGGACGACGGTTTCAGCCTCCCGCTTGCAGCAGGGGTGCTGGCTACCACGATCGACACCGGGGACGATCATCGCGATCCGCGCGATGATACCGTGGTCACTGCCATGAGCAGTGCCTGCAGCGGCTGTCATGACGATGCCGTGGCCCGGGCTCACATGAGCAGCAATGGCGGCAATTTTGCCACCACACAGCAAGCGGTGGATAATGGCGATGTAGTGGAGCAGTGCGCCGTCTGCCATGGTGAGGGCCGTTCCCAGGATGTCTCCGTGGTGCACAGGGTGCGTGAATTGCCCTAGGTCCGGCAGTTTTGACCCTGAAACAGGCTGGACCCGGGTCAATATTCAATCTAATAGAGGTTATGAATCGTATTTATCGATTATCGGACGGCGCTCATTCGCGTTAAGATGATAGACCGTCAAAGGCTGCTGCACCGCAGAGCAGCCTGAACTTATTCAGTTGACTCAACAAGGAGCTACCATGATTGCTGAAGGCCGTGTCCCATATACCGTATTCAAAACCCGCGTACGCGACGAATCCGTAGGTGGAGATAACCCGTTCCGCTGGGAAGACACCAGCACTGACGATATCTTCGCCAACAAGAAAGTTGTCGTATTTTCTCTGCCGGGTGCATTTACACCCACCTGTTCATCCAATCACCTGCCACGCTACGAAGCACTCTATGAGGAATTCAAGGCAGCGGGCGTTGATGACATTTACTGCCTCTCGGTCAATGACGCGTTTGTGATGTTCCAGTGGAGCAAGCAGGTCGGTGCTGAACACGTCAAAATGCTGCCTGATGGCAATGGCGAATTCACCCGTAAAATGGGCATGCTGGTAGACAAGTCCAACCTGGGCTTTGGCATGCGCTCCTGGCGTTATTCCATGCTGGTAAACGATGGCAAGATCGAGAAAATGTTTGTCGAGCCCGACTTCGGTGACGTCTGCCCGACCGACCCATTCGAAGTCTCCGATGCCGATACCATGCTGGCTTACCTGAAGGGTACCCAGTCCGAAGGTGTTGCCGCCCCCAGCAAGAAATTTGTTGGCTAGGCAAACGGCGAATGCCGAGCATTAAAAAAGGCACCCGGGTTACCCCGGGTGCCTTTTTTATGTGTGCCCTGCAGCGCTGATCAATACTCGTAACTGATATCCAGGCCGTAAGTGCGCGGAGCGCCATATTGCTCGGTAATTATACCCAGCGCGCCAAAGTTGATACCGAAGGTGGGGTAGTCGTTATCAGTGAGATTTTTCCCCCACAAGGATACCGTTACGGTGCCGTCGCCTGCCTTTACGTTTTCCAGGCTCAGGCGGGCATTAACCAGGGTCCGCTCATCCATGACCAGGTGATCATAGATATAGGGCTCGCCATTATAAGACCCTGTCCATAATGCAGACTCATACCACTCTTCCTGCCAATTGGCCTGCACATAACCCCGGATATCACCAAACGATGTGCGCGCGAACACGTAATCGGCGGACGCAGTCAGTTGATTACCCGGTGACGAACCACGCTTGGCGGACTCGACAGTCGACAGACAGGTCTGTGGTACGTTGGTGCCACACAGCTCGGGGAATTTCTCGAAATCACCTGTCACATAGGCGTAATTCAGGCCCAAAACCAGGTCTTCAATCGGTGCCACCAGAATTTCGAGTTCACCACCCCAGCGATCAGCTTCACCGGCGTTGGCAATAACGCTGGTTGCGGTACCACTGTCAGTTTTGATCTGGCTGGTCTGCAGGTCTTCATAAACGAAGGTATAGAGCGAACCATTTACGCGCAGGCGGTTGTCCCACCAGTCGCTTTTGATACCCAGTTCCCACTGCTCCATGGTCTCTTCTTCAAAGGGGTTGGCAAACACTTCACCATTGAACCCACCGCTGCGATAGCCCGTGGCGTAGCGCAGGAATGCATTCATCCCGTCGGTCACCTGGTATGCCGCGGTGAAGCTACCGCTAAGATTGTAGAAATTCTCCTGGAGATCTGCCTGCGCCGGTATTCCGGCACTGGGGGCACCAAAGGGCCTGTTCAGGTAGTCATAGGAGATTGCCTTGTCTTCCTCTGTATAACGCAGGCCGGCGGTTACCGAAAGCCGCTCTTCCAACACGGGAGGTACCCAGGTTGCCTGGCCGAATACGGCCAGCGACTCTGTCGTATAGTCATACTGTTGCGTACCGGTACCACCCAATGGTGCCAGGAATACGGCCTGACGATCATAGATGGCTTCGTCGTCAAAATAGTAAAGACCGAGCACATAGTCCAGGCGATCGGTTGCCCCGATTATATTGAATTCCTGGGAAAACTGTTCGTATTCGGAGCGGGTATCCTGCTTGCTATGGTAAGCGCCAATGGTATCCACACCGTTCCAGAAAAAATCAACAGTGGGGCTTGGCTGGCCACCAGAGCCGAAATAGGCGGACCCCAATTGCAGTAAAATGAGATCATTCATGGCGCCGACGCCGTTGGCATCCAGGCTGCTGTCAATATTGTCCAGATCGCCGAAAACGTAGGTATCCATTTCCCGATAGGCGGTAATCGACTTGAAGGTAACATCCCCGAAGGCGCCCATGTCACCGGCGTCCCAGGTGAACGTCAGGGCATGGCCGCTGACTTCGTTGTCGGCAATCGGGGTATTTTCAGCGGCACCACTATCGGCACGGCCGGGGCCTTGTGCTTCTATCTCATTGTATACCGCCAGCGTCTGGTCCATTGAGGGAATCAGGCGCTCGGAGATACGCGGATCGGACCCCGGATATACCAGCAGTGGCATAAAACTCCGCAACTGCGCGAGTGTCTCAATGCGGCTACTGCCGTCAAGGGTTACCGGAGTGAAGCCGACGACCTGCTGCATGGCACTGGTTTCATCCAGACGGCTGCCATCATAAGCGTAGTCCGCGGTGAGACTGTCGGTCAGCTCCCACTTCAGCGCCAGGCGCCAGGCCTGGCGATCAATGCTGTCAAAGCCTTCACCGCCACTGGTGTTGTCATAAAACGGATCGCGCTCGCGAGTCTGGTAGCCCAGGCTGGCCGACAGGCGACCCAGCCCTTCCCCGACTTCGCCCACGGCGGGAAGGTCGGTATTGAGACGCAGGCCACGCTCGTCATAGTTACCCAGGGTTCCCTTGGCGCGAAAGCCGAATTCACCGGTAGGCTGCTTGGAAATGAAGTTGATGGCACCGGCGGTCGAGTTGCGACCGTAAAGTGTACCCTGGGGCCCGCGCAGTACTTCTATGCGCTCAAGTTCGGCAACGTCCATACCGGAGCCATTCATCTTGCCGATATAAACACCGTCCATGTAGATGCCGACGGCGGGGTCTGTAGAAAGGTTGGCACCACTACCACCGCCAAAACCGCGAATGGAGAGGCTGGTTGCACCACGGGAACCGGGGGCTTCAAAACCGCCCACACCCAGCACTTCACCGATCATGCTGCTGGTGCTGTTGATGCCGCGCTGTTCAAGTACCTTTTCGGACAATGCAGTGATGGACAGTGGAGTGTCCTGCGAGCCCTCGGCACGCTTCTGTGCTGTGACAATAACCTCTTCAAGTGCAACAGCCTGTGCCTGCGCCGCCATGCCCAGAGACATGATAAGCGGCGATAACGCCAGCGCCAGGGGGCGCGGCCTGAACCTCGGGAATTTCAACATGGGGCCTCTCATCTGTAATTGGCGCTGCCCAGGGATCTGCCCTGCGCAACTTTTTATGTGTGTGTCGTTTATGAAACCGTAGCCAAAACTTAACCTTAGGTAAAGTTTTTAACAGGCGGACACTCTACACTTGGCCAGATCGCCAGGCCAGTAGCGGAAAAGCAAAAAATTACCGCGCGGTATTACTATAAATACTGTAGGCAGGCATTGGGGGTCGGGGAGATGATTGACTGCTCAGGTGTCGCCGGCGTTTACCGAAATCGCGGACCCGAGAAAGGCGGATGCGGCGGCAAGTTCGGCCTCAACACTGTATTTGGGATCTGCCAGCCAACTCAGCAGACCATAGACGTAGGTGCCGGTGATATAGTGTGTCAGCCGCGTAACAGGGATATCCGTACGCACTTCACCCCTGTCTATACCATCCATGAGCATAGCGCTAAAACCCTCGTGCAGGAGTGGCCAGCGATGCTGGTCGACACTGAAAAAGGGATCTTCATAGGCACGCAAAGCCAGTACCAGCAGCGCCTTGGTTAACATTGGCGTTTCCTGGGTAACGTGACTGGCATAGGCAAAAAACCGGGTGAGTTGTTGCGCTGCGGTACCACCCTCCGCCCGATGACGCTGGAGTACCCCGGCGAAGCGTTCATCGACGCCGGGTACCAGAGCCTGCAGAATCGCCATCTTGCTCGGGAAATAATTGAACAGCGTGGGCTTGGAAATATCGGATGCGTCGGCAAGCATCTCAACAGTCACTGCGTCATAGCCGTCACGAATAAAATGGTGTTGTGCCACCTGCAAAATACGCTCGCGGGTTTCGCGCTTCTTGCGCGCACGTCGTCCTTCAGGCTTGGCCGATAGCTCCATATATTTAACCGCTGTTTATAATTTTACCTAACTACCGGTAATTTAGCGTGAAACCGATTGTATAGCTACCTATCCGTTATAAAAGGTCCGCGGGGGTGGATCTTTCCCAACTTGCCTGCTCGCTATCGCTTGTAGGCCCGCATGTTGAGGCCGAATCCTGCAACCAGGTCGCGCATTAACTCAACGACCCCCCCGCCAAAGGTATTGATCTGGCATTTTCGGTATTCCGCTTCGAGTTCACCCTGTAGCTGAGTGCCCACGCTATCCCGATGCAGTGTACTGGTGGGCCCGACCGCATCCATCAGCAGCCTGTAGATCTCTATAAGGCCCTCGGTACTGAATGCCTTCATGGCGGAGGCATAGGCCACTTCAGGTTCGCCGTGCTCCATGCTCCAGGCCATCCGCCAGGTCATCAATCGCATGGCCTCCAGCCGGGCATAGGACTCAGCCAGACACCGTTGGACGGTAGGGTCGTCTATGGCACGGCGCCCATCTGCCGCAGGCTCCCGTGCCCATCCAAGCACCTGCTGATAGAGGCCGTAGGCGTAAACGCCGATCGCCGCCAGGCCGACCCGCTCGTGATTGAGCTGCGAAGTGATAAGTTTCCAACCGCCATTGACCTCACCGCAAACCATGTCCTGGGGACAAATAACATCATTGTAATAACTGACATTGGTGCGCACGCCCCCAACCGTGTGGATAGGGGTAAAACTGAACCCCGGCTGGTCGGCATTGACCATCAGGATGCTGATACCTGCGTGTGGCCTGACGGCATCGGGATCAGTACGCGCAGCCAGCCAGATATAGTCCGCCGCTTCGGCACTTGAGGTATATACCTTGGTGCCATTAATTACCCAGTTATCGCCCTCACGGACCGCCGTGGTTTTCAGCGCCGCAAGATCGGAGCCGGCATTGGATTCCGAATAACCAATAGCGAAATGCAGCTCTCCCGCCGCGATCCTGGGCAGAAAGAATGCCTTGTGGGCTTCCGAGCCGTGCGCCATGATCGCGGGAGCGACTGTGCTGATTGTTACAAAAGGCAACGGCGCCTGCGCCAGCTGTGCCTCCTCAAAGAAGATCATCTGGTCCATGGGGCCGCGGCCCTGGCCACCAAACTCTTTGGGCCAGCCCAGGGCCAGCCAGCCGTCCTTGCCGATCTGGCGAATAATGGACTTGTAAGCGTCACCGCCCTCATTGCCGCGGGTGGCCGCTACAAGTTCCGGGGTCATCAATGAGTTGAAGTAGCTGCGCAATTCGTGGCGCAAGGCCTGCTGCTCTTCCGTATGCTCGATATACACGTGGGCGGTCTCCGGGGTTCACCTCTGGTGGAGGCAATTATTATTGATCTTGAATCCAAATTCAATAATAATTGATACCATCAGTCGGAGGAGCCCATGTCTGCAGCCAACACCAAAGCACCTGCTCGTCGCCCCAAGGGCGAGATTGCACGCGAACGGCTGAAAACCGCAGCCATCGCAGTGCTGGATCGGGTTGGTTACCACCAGATGCGGATCAAGGATGTCACCAGTGAGGCAGGGGTTGCCGCGGGATTATTCCACCATTATTACAGTGACCTCAAAACCCTGGTGGAAGAAATTCTTGAGGAGTATATCGCCGTATTCGAAGCGACCGAGACCATCGAGCGGGATGTTAGCAAGGGCGACTGGTTCAACCGCCTGCGTTCACACTACGAAATCTCAGTACACAGCCATGCCGAGCACCCCGGCATCATGCGCTGCATTAACCAGTTCTGTGCCGATGACGCCGGCTTCAGGAGCCGCTGGCAGGAATCGTACAACCAGCGCCTGCAGTTGCTGGCGGACGTGTTTCCCTTCATTTTCCCGGACAGTGCGCTGAACGCCAGCGAGGCCCGGATGATGGTCCGCGCGCTGGGCGGTATTGGCCAGGACGTTTTGCGTGAATATTATATTGAGGGTAACCCCCGACTTGTCGGCCTGCAGCTGGCGGAACCGGAACTGGCCGAATGGCTTGCCGCATTATTCTATCGTGGCCTGTTTGCCCGCAACCCGCCTCGCAGCCAATTGCGTCATGCCGGTAAAATTCTTTCATTGCAGCGCTGAGCGAAGGCGTGAGCACACTTTCGTAAACACCCTGGCGCCGCTGCTGCCAGAGTCACTGGAGGACTAACAATGGATTTCTCTCTGTCTGAAGACCAAAGCGCTATTGCCGAACTGGCACAAAAGATCTTTCTCGACCAGGTCACTGATACCGCGCAGGCGCAACAGCACGAATACTTTGACGATGCACTGTGGCAGACCCTGGCCAGTGCCGGACTGGTCGGGGTGGGACTATCCGAGGCCAATGGTGGCTCGGGAATGGGTTTCATAGCCCAGTGCCTGGTGCTCAAGCATATGGGCACTGTACTGGCACAGGTACCGTTACTGGAAACACTGCTGGCAGCACAGGCAATCGAGGAAGCCGGTGTTGTTGATACCCTGGCAAAGGTGGCTGCCGGCGAAGGCCACCTGAGCCTGTCCCTGGCCGCAGGATTGACGCTGGATAACAGTCTGGTGAGCGGAGAACTGATGATGGTGCCCTATGCAGAGGGCGCGCAATATATTGTGGTACAAGCGAACAGCACCCTGCTGGCGGTGTCGCCAGACTGCGATGCGGTATTGCTCACACCCCAGCGCGTCAGCAACGGGCGCTCCAGTTTCATGGTGACACTTAACAAGGCACCCTGCACCCTACTCGGCGATGCCGACGCCATAGCCGCGCTCCAGCAAAGGCAACAGGTGGCCACCGCCATGGTGCAATTGGGCGTTGCCGAGGAAGCGCTGCGGCGCACCGCTCTCTACACCACTGAACGCACCCAGTTTGGCAAACCAATCGCCGCTTTCCAAGCGGTAGCCCATCGCGCCGCTGATGCCTATATCGATATCGAGGCCCTGCGTAGCGTGATTGATGGCGCCATGTGGCGACTCGATAGTGGCGCCGATGCGAGTCTGCAGGCAGGTGCCGCTCGCTGGTGGGCCAATGAGACATCACATCGGGTCAGTCACACCGCCCAACATCTGCACGGGGGTATCGGTGCCGATGTGGAATATCCTCTGCACCGCTACTTCCTGTGGGCCAAGCAGCTTGAATTTGACCTGGGTGGCGCTTCGCAGCAACTTGCTGCCATGGGCCGGCATCTAGCCCGGCACGACCAGTCGGGTATCACTCTTTAGGTCATGTTAATTTCGTCAGTCCCACCTGTTTGCGGAGTCCGGTAATGAATGTATTGCACTTTGACAACATCGAAGACCAGCATCTGGGCCGCGCCATCGCCATGCAGGCAGCGCAGCAGCCCGACGCCACTTTTATCATGGATGGCAGTTGCCATTACAGTTTTGCCCAGGCCAACCAGAAGATCAATGACCTCGCTGCAGGCCTCGCCGCGCTCGGTCTTGGTACCGGGGGTCGTGTTGCCTTCTATATGGGCAGTGCGCCTGAAGTCATTTTTCTGGCACTCGCCACCAACAAACTCGGCGGCATCTGGACGCCGATTAATTCTGACTATAAGGGCACATGGCTAAGTGAGACCATTAACCGCAGCCGCCCGCACATTGTGGTTACCGACAGCGAACATGCCCCGCGGCTGGCCGAGGTGCGTGCGGATCTCCAGGCACCGCACTATGTCGTGCTCGGGCCCAATGAGTCACTTGCGGATGCAGCGTCTTTTGACAGCCTCTATCAACCGGGTTCACCCGAGCCTGACATGACAGGACAAAGCTACGGCGATACCTGCGCCGTGTTGTGGACCTCGGGCACCACCGGGCGCTCCAAGGGTGTAATGCAGAGCCATCACGTATGGTTTAACGCGGTCGCTTCCGGTGATGCGCTCTACGCCACCACCGAGGGCGATATCATTTACTCGGTGCTGCCCATGTACAATTCGGCGGCGTGGGTTACCTCTATCCTGCGCTCTCTTATTATTGGTATCCCCCTGGCCATGGACCGTGCATTTTCAGTGAAGACTTTCTGGGAAAGGGTGGATTATTACGGCGCCACCCAGAGTTTCACTTTGGGAGCCATGCACATGTTCCTGTGGAACGCCCCGGCCCGGGAAGACGATGCACAGCACAGCCTGCGCAAGCTGATGGCGGTGCCCATGCCGGCGGACGTCGCTGGCCCTTTCAGTGACCGTTTCAACGTTGAACTGATGCCCCAGGGACTGGGGCAGAGCGAAGCGATGCAACTGGTTATCACGTTACCCGGTGACTCAAGCCTGCCTGCGGGAAGCTGCGGCAAGCCCTCGCCTGCACTGGAGGCCCGGCTGGTAGATGATGAGGGCCGCGATGTTGCCGATGGCGAACCGGGCGAACTATGGGTCAGGCAGACCAGGCCCTTCGTTATTTTCAACGGCTACTTTGATGACCCCCAAGCGACTGCAGCCGCCTATGAAGGCGAATGGTACAAGACCGGTGATATGCTCAAGCGCAACAGTGACGGCTATTACTTTTTCTCGGATCGCAAAAAGGATGCAGTGAGGCTTAAGGGACGCAACATCTCCACTTTTGAGGTGGAAATGGTTGCCAGACGGCACCCGGCCGTCGCCGACTGCGCCGCTTTTGGAATTCCCAGCGAAGTACTGGCATCGGAGTCCGAGCTGAAGCTCGATATCATCCTGAAGTCGGGCGAGAAGGTGAATCACAGGGACATGGCGCAATTCATCAACGACAACGCGCCTTATTTCTTCGTGCCGCGCTATATCGAAATCGTTGACCGCCTGCCCTACACACCCACCAACAAGGTACAGAAATTCAAGCTGCGGGAAAAAGGGATAACCGACGCTACCTGGGACGCCAACCGCGAGGGCTTCAAGGCACAGCGCTAGGAAACAGCATCAGCATCGCTAAACGCTACCCCAGTTGTGCCACCAGCTCCGCCGCGGACTCCATTGCGCCCTCAATGTAGCCAACCCCGGTGCAATCACCGATAGTATGCACTGACAAACCCTCGGCGATTAAAGCCTCGGCGAGGGTCGTGTCACCGCTTGCACCCTTGGCCACGATAACGTGATCGGTGGCCAGCGTTCGAGTCTGGCCACGAAAATTCACATAACTGACTTTATGTTCACCAATAGCGATATCCCGGGCTTTACTGATCAGGGTCACGTTGAGTTCACGCAGTTCATCCAGTAGTCGCAAGCGCCGCACCAGGTAAAGACCGGCGCCGGGCCTGCTCGCTTCATCAATGACCGTTACCTCACGTCCCCGGTGCGCCAGGAACTCCGCCAGTTCGAGCCCGACAAGCTCGCCCCCTATCACCGTGATACGCTGTCCCAGAGGCAACCATACGGCGGAAGCTCTGCGTAATATCCAGGGGTACTTGTTCACCCCGCTCATGGCACCGAGGCTCGTCATGAACCGGGTAAAACCATTGGTTTTAGGTGCCAGGGACGGCATGTCCTCACCGACCACCAGGCCACGCATCTCATCACCACTGAACACAAAGTCCTGGTCGCTACCCGGGATATCCGGCATCGTGCGTTGCGCACCGGTAGCAACAATCACCTGGTCAACCTGCAGTTCTCGTAGCAGCTTTGGTGTTGCGCGGGTTTTCAGTCGCACATCAACCCGGGATTGTGATAACTGCAGTCGCAGCCAACGCAACAGTCTCTCGTTGGGTTCATAGGCGATACTGGCGAATTGCAGCGTGCCACCAAGGCGATTAGAGGCTTCCAGAAGGATAACGTGGTGACCATTTTCAGCGAGCCTGCGCGCTGCCTCCATGCCGGCTGGCCCACCCCCGACCACCGCAAACCTGCGCGGGTTGCTGGTCGCAATCAATGCTCTCTGCGCTTCAAACGCAGTCTCCGGATTAACGGCGCACTTGATGGGCTTCTGCACGTAAATCTGGCTTACACAGCAATAGCAGTAAACGCAGGGACGAATCGAAGCCAGATCTCCGGCAATCACCTTATTCGGTAAATCCGGGTCCGCCAGCATCTTCCGGCCCATTGCAAACAAATCAAAGTGGCCCGCCGCGACATGCTTGTCGGCAGCTTCGGGCTCGATCCGGCCCGAGGCAATCACGGGTATGGAGAGTGCCGCGCGGATCGCGATAGCGTTGGGCACCATTCGTTCCGGCACGTGGGGAATATTGGATTCCGAATGATTGGAGCCGTGGGAGCTGTCGTGGTAGGCGCTGACTGCAATCGCATCGGCACCGGCTGTTTCCAGCATCCGCGCCGTAGTGATGGCGTCTTCCAGTGAAATCCCCTCGGCATGGCCGAATTCGCCGGAATCGAGCTTGCACCATACTGGATAATCGGGGCCTACTGCAGCGCGAACCGCCCGATATACCTCGAGCAATAACCTGCTTCGATTTTCCAGTGTTCCACCATACTCGTCGGTGCGCTTGTTGGTTAAAGGTGACAGGAACTCAGAGATGATGTATCCATGACCACCGTGAATTTCAATGGCGTCGAGCCCCGCGGTAACAGCGCGCCTGGCAGCCGCTGCAAAGTCGGCTACCAGGGCCTCGATATCGGCTGTGGTCATTACGTGTAATTGTGGCGCGGGAGCATCGGGGTTGAACATCTCCCTGATCTCGGACTCCAGAAACCCGTCCATCATATTGCCCTGGGTGACCACCGGGTAGGACGGCACCAGTATGGGCCGACCTTCAGCCCGGTCCTGGGCCGCCACGAGGCCGCCGTGATGCAATTGTACGGCGACCTTGCCCCCGTGCTGATGCACCGCGTCCGCCAGCCGTTTGAGGCCCGGAACCATCCGATCCTGGGAAATCGCCAGCTGTCGCGGCTGGTTGCCGCCGGCTGGCCATGACACGCCCGTCGAACCCAACACAATCATGCCAACGCCACCACGGGCCTGCCGTTCGTGGAAATTGACAATATCATCACCACAGGTGCCGTCCTCTTCCGCAAGGTTCGCTCCCATGGCCGATACCACCATACGATTCTTGAGCTGGAGAGTGCCCAGCTTCAGTGGGCTGGCGAGGTGAACGAGGGAATTGCGCATCAGGGAATGCCTCCAGTGGCTTGTAGGCGTCGAGTGTAGACAGTTTACCGGGTGCCTGACGAGTAATCCGGTCCTGAAAAAATTAAAGCTTTACCGAAGTTCAATTATGCGATCGCTCCCCAAAGGGCTCAATACTTCCCTCTTGGAGGTGTGTCTGTTAGCGTTATGTCTGATGCTCCTTCTAATCACGGGAACCGGGTTTCCATGGCACAGCCGTCCAGTCGTTTAAAGCTACTTATCGGCGTATTTGCCGGCATCGCCATAGGCGCAACCCTGGTCGCCACACTGCAACCTGCCAGCGATGGGAGCGCGACCAGGGAAAGCCTCCCTGAGCTGATTGAAACACCGGACCGCAGCCCCGGCAAAAAGAAAGAATCCCGCGCTCCCGGACAACCGGAGCCCTACTATGGCGAACTGCCTTCACTTGCAGCCGTGAACATCCGCGACGCCGTATTGGAGGTCGTAACCAAGGGACTAGACTATCCCTGGGCCATGGAATTCATATCTGAAACAGAGCTACTGATCACTGAGTTTTCCGGTAGCTTACAGCGCGTTAACGTTGAAAAGGGCACCAGGCATCGCATAACCGGGTTACCCGACATCACCCATGGTAAAGGGCAGCTTGGCTTGATGGACCTCGCCCTGCACCCTGACTTCAGCGAAAATGGCCTGGTTTACTTCAGCCATGCAGTGTCAAGCCCTGATCATGATGATCGTTACGCCACTGGACTCACACGCGGCCGTCTCGAAGGCGACACGCTGCGTGAGGTCAAGTTACTCCTGGTAGCCGAGCCGTACACCAAATCCGGGTCGAATCTTGGCGGAGCACTCGAGTTTGATGCCGCCGGTTACCTCTATGTGGCCATTGGCGATCGTAGTATCAATTTCAGGGCCCAGGAGACCGACAGCCTGCATGGCAAGATTCTGCGGCTGACGGCAGACGGGGAGATTCCAGCCGACAACCCCTTTGTCGACGACCCGGCCGTCGATGACCGGATCTACGCGTTGGGTGTACGCAACACACAGGGACTGGTTTTTGATGCGATTACCAATCTGATGTTCCAGTCCGAGCATGGTCCCATGGGCGGAGACGAAGTTAATATCATTGAAGCCGGAAAGAATTATGGCTGGCCAGTGATAACCTATGGCGCCAATTACACTACGGAAAAAATTGGTCTTGGTACCGCTCACGAGGGCATGGAGCAACCACTATATTACTACCTGCCCTCTATCGCGGCATCGCCACTGACCATTTATCGCGGCAACATGTTCCCGGAGTGGGAGGGCCATCTGCTGGTTGGCGCACTGCGGGGAGCCCATGTGAGCAAACTGGCTCTGGTTGAAGGACAGATTCGCTCCGAGCGCGCCATTTTACAAGAAGCTAAAGGTCGCATCCGCGACCTGAAGACCGGCCCTGACGGTTCACTGTATATACTCGTTCAAAACGGTGGTCGATTGCTGCGCCTGCATCGCGCGCCGGAGCAGGAGGATCTTGATGCCCCAAAAGAGCGCCAGGGTGTCACGGTGTACCGTCAGCTTTGCAGTTCCTGCCACAGCAGCGGACAGAAGGATCTGGTCCCCCAGATTAACGATCCGGCCGCCTGGGAAAACCGACTCGCCCAGGGCAGCGAAGCGCTATATAAAAACACGATTGACGGGATTGGCGACATGCCGCCCAAGGGACTGTGCGACAACTGCACCGATGCTGAAATCCGCGCAGCGGTAGACTTCATGGTAAAGCGCCTGCGAAACCAGGGCTGACCAGCCGGCATCGGACGAGCGCCGGTGTAACGTAGGATCCGGAAATCCCATCTTGAGCCTGGCGCTGCCGCCGTCGGGATAGTGCCCACTTGTTAGCGTTAAATTACAGTCTCAAACGCTGGAATGCGCTGACGCGCTATCTGGGCGATGGCGCTGTGCCGTATGCCTGACAAGGTGTGATGGCCCGGCGCTTATAAAATTATCATCTATAGTGATGAGTAAGTCGTGTTACCACCTACCTTGATAGGGGGAAAACCATGAAAAAGATAGTACTTCAAGTCGCCACATTCCTTGGCGCTCTTTCATGTTTTGGATCGTCAACTGCGGCGGAGACGAGAACCGCTCTCGTTCCGCTTCCCTCTATCGACGATTTTACAAATGGCGATGGTTGGGGTGTTGGGCTTGGGCTGAGTGTTGAATATGAGACTGCTTATGAGGGTTCGGACGAATTCGAACTTGAGGTCGATCCGGCTGGGGGTGTTCAGTGGCGAAACGGTGAACACCTTTTTTTCTGGGCAGGTGAAGCAATCGGGTGGCGAACATTGGCCAGGGATGCCTGGTTGTTTCAAACCTCTGTAGGCTACGAGGAAGGCCGTGAAGAGAGTGATTCAGAAGATGGCAGACTGGATGGGTTAGGCGAATCGAATTCTGGGGTAACATTGCTGTTGGAAGTGCGTCATGCCCTTGTAGACGATTGGCGTTACTTTCTGGATGGCCGTGTATTAACAGGAGAAATCGGTACGCTGGGGATTTTCGGCGCAGGAACGTGTTTGGGCTGCGAACCTAATGGCACCGGTTGGGAAATTGGCGCTGCTGTCACTTTCCACGATGGTAAGTACGCCAACCGGGACTTTGGTGTGAACACACGGCAATCCATAGCTTCAGGTCTTCCAGAAACCGATGTTGATAGCGGGTATAGATCAATTGGTGTCAATGTTAACTATAGGAATTACTTGAACGAAAACTGGCAGATCTTCGGTGAAGCTCTTTACGAAGCCTATGGGAGTGACGTTTCGGACAGCCCAATATCTCGGAATGATTATGAAGCGGAGATCGGTATTGGCTTCATTTATGTTTTTTGATGTCTCCCCTCTGTCAGCCTGGTTGGCGGAATGCGATCATTCATGCCACGCTTACGGTGTAACGCCATTCTCGCACCCATAAAAAAACCCCGCAGCTCATTGAACTACGGGGTTTACAAA
>NZ_PKLZ01000008.1 GCF_002868715.1 Kineobactrum sediminis | reverse complement strand
TATTTAGCCGTTTTAGAACCGTCCGTGGAAGCGGGGTAGAACCCAGAGCAGTTCTCGGGATGGGAGAAAGGATGTATTTTCGGAAGAGAGAGCTGAGAGAATTAACTGGATCCGAGCGACTCTAGAGTCGCCTGCAGCCAACTGGAAGGCAGGATGGAATAATAAGTTAAAAAGGACCGAACACTCCAGACGAGTGGCCATTCTGCACGACGACTACGTAGTCGTCATACGGTTGAAAGTGAACGGAGAAAATCTGCAGGCTGAGTTCGTAACCGCCTTCGTGGCAGATAACTCCCTCGGTAAGATTCTCGCTGGGGAGCAATGGAATCGAGAGCAATGTTTTAGAGAACTCTCGTGAAGTTTGGTGGCCGCTGATTTGCCAGGCTGGCTCAGCAGACCGAAGCCTCTGTAAGTTCCACGCCGATTGGCTAAGAACCGAGATGGAATATAGCAGGCCGCCAGACGAAAAAAAAGCCCAGCGTTCGCCGCTTTTATACCATTTTGGAATAACCGTAAGAGATCTAGTATTAACACTAAGCCATGGAAAGCAGGAGACCACTGAAATATTCATCGAGGCGTAGGATAGATTGACGGTTTTGAATCCAGCGTAGCCACTGTAGCAACCGTATCATACGACTCTAACAAAACGGCTCGTTGTGTTTGCACTGGACTCTTCCTTACCATACCTTTACCAGACAACCAAACCAGAACAACAGTAAAGGCTCAAGGATGGCTGACAGCCGGGAAACGCAATTCCAGCAGGACATCATCACCCAGATGGTGGCTGAGGGCTGGCTGACAGGCCCTGCCAGTGGCTATGACCGCACCACAGCCCTGTATACGGAAGATCTCCTGGCCTTCTATCAGGAAGCCTACCCGGGCCCCTGGCAGAAGTTCAGTAAGAACAACCCCCAGGACCCTGCGGGTGCGCTGGTAAAAGCGGTCGTCAGAGAGCTGGACCGGCATGGCACCCTGGAAGTACTGCGCCATGGCTTCAAGGTGCCGGGGGTAAAGATTGACCTGTGCAGCTTCCGCCCTGACCATGGCATGAACCCCGAGGCCCAGGCGCGGTATGTCGCCAATCGCCTGCGTGTAGTGCAGGAGGTGTCTTACTCACCCCATGCACGGGAGGGTGAGTACAACCCGCGCCTGGACCTGGTGTTATTCGTCAATGGTATTCCCACCGCGACCTTAGAGCTCAAGAGTCAGTTCAAGCAATCGGTGGAGAACGCCAAACGGCAATACCGGCAGGACCGGCCACCAAAGGATCCCATAACCCGCAAGCAGGAGCCGCTGCTGAGCTTCAAGCGCGGCGCCCTGGTGCACTTTGCGGTGAGCCAGGCAGAGGTGGCCATGGCTACCAAGCTTGATGGCAAGGCGACCTACTTCCTGCCGTTTAACCGGGGCAGTCTTGAGGGTGGCGCCGGCAATCCGCCCGCACCGGACGGCGACACCTACGCTACCGGCTATCTGTGGCAGGAAGTGTTTCAGAGGGATGCCTGGCTGACTATTCTCGGGCGCTTCCTGCACCTGGACCGTAAGGAGGTCACTCACTTCAACGGAACCAGGGGAGTTAAGGAATCACTCATCTTCCCCCGCTACCATCAGTGGCAGGTGGTTAACCGGCTGGTTGAGGCGACTCGTACTGAGGGTGCGGGGCAGAAGTATCTGATACAGCACAGTGCCGGCTCCGGTAAATCCAATTCAATAGCCTGGGTCGCGCACCAGCTTGCTTCGCTCTACGATGAGAGCGGCGACAACAAGCTCTTTAATTCTGTTGTGGTGGTAACGGACCGCACGGTGCTGGATAGCCAGCTGCAGGACACCATTTACCAGTTCGAGCATGCTCAGGGGGTGGTGCTGCGTGTTACCCGCGACATCGGCAACCAGAGCAAGTCGGAACAGCTGGCGGAGGCACTGGCCAACCAGACCCGGATCATCATTGTTACCATACAGACCTTCCCGGCCCTATTTGATGCCCTGGACAAATACCCGGAGCTTACCAGCGGTCGGTATGCAGTGATCGCAGATGAGGCTCACTCCTCACAGACAGGTTCCTCGGCCACCAAGCTGAAAGCCATCCTGGGTGCTGACAGGCCGGAGGGGGATGAGGTCAGTGCCGAGGACCTGCTGGATGCCGCGGTACAGTCGCGCAAGCCCAGCGAGACCATCAGCTACTATGCCTTTACCGCTACGCCCAAGGCGAAGACCCTGGAGCTGTTCGGGCGGCCACCCAATCCAGAGCTACCCTCGGGCTCGAACAATCTGCCGGAACCCTTTCACCTGTATTCAATGCGCCAGGCCATCGACGAAGGTTTTATCCTGGATGTGCTGCGTCGCTACACCACCTATAACACCGCATGGAAGCTGTCTCATCCCCATGCGGACGGTACTGAGGTGGAGTCCCGCAAAGCCTCCGCCAAGCTCGCTCGATGGGTTCGGCTACATCCCTACAATATCAGCCAGCGGGTTGAGATTATTGTGGAGCACTTCCGTGAGCATATTCGCCACCTGCTGGACGGGCAGGCGAAGGCCATGGTGGTCACCGGCAGCCGCCAGGAGGCAGTGCGCTATGCGCTGGCCATGCGCCAGTACGCCACTGATAGAGGCTACCAGGACGTGCACCCGTTAGTGGCCTTCTCTGGCACTGTGCCGGCCGATGAGGTCATTCCGGAGGAAGTGTCCGAAACCAGTAGTTTGCTTAACCCGGGTCTCAAGAGCCGGGACCTTGCCGATGCGTTTGATACCGCCGATTTCAATGTGATGATCGCCGCCAACAAGTACCAGACCGGTTTTGATCAGCCCAAGCTGTGCGCCATGTACGTCGACAAGAAGTTGCAGGGCGTTGACTGTGTGCAGACCCTCTCCCGGCTGAATCGAACCTTCCCCGGCAAGGAAACCTTCATCCTGGACTTCTTCAACGACACCCAGGATATTCTCGATGCTTTCGCACCTTACTATGGCAAGGCTGAACTGGAGGATGTCTCGGACACTCAGGTGGTCTATGACATCCAGAAGACTCTGGATCAGGAGGGTATTTACCATGGCGAGGAGGTTGCCGGCTTTGCCACCGCCTTCTTTGACCCCAAGGCGCCTGCGTCAAAGCTGAGCTTCTACTGCCAGCCGGCGGTGAATCGCTTCAGTGTGCGCTACAAGGCCGCTGTGGAGGATGTACGGCTGTGGGGCCAGAGCAGTGCCGCAGCTGAAGGAACGGGCGACAGGGAAGGTCTTGCCCGGGCTGAGCGGGAGCATCAGGAAGCAGGCAAGGCCCGCGACGCCCTGGAGCTGTTCCGCAAAAACCTGCAGAGCTTCGTCCGCGCCTATGAGTTCCTGTCACAGATTGTGCACTACGACGATCCGGAGCTTGAGCAGCTTTGCGTTTACGCCAGACACCTGTACCCATTACTGCGCATCGACCGGCTGGAAGAAGACCAGATTGATGTTACCGAACTCTCCCTTACGCATTACCGGCTGACCAAGCGGGCAGAGCTTGAATTGCGTATTGCCGATGAAGAAGGTGAGTACGGACTTAAGCCCCTCACCGAAGTGGGGTCGGGCAAGCCCTACGACCCAGAGAAGGAGCGGCTCTCCGAGATCATCAACAAACTCAACGAACTCTTTGGAGCCGAGGTGGGCGACGACGACCAGTTACATTTTGCCAATGGCATTGCTGACCGCATTGAGCGCGACGAAGAAGTCATGGCCCAGATCCGTAACCATTCCCGGGACAAGATCATGCATGGACTGTTCCCGAAGCGGGTTCTTGATGCGGTGCTGGATGCGTTGGGAGATAATGAGAAATTGTCACTGCCCATTCTCGACAGCGACGAGTGCGGACGCCATTTTGCCATGACGATTCTGCAGGTGCTGGCGATGCGGGATATTCATGCTGGGGCGTTAATGGGGAGCTCGGGTGCCTAGCCTGGGAGCATGAAGCAAATTTATTTGATCACATATCCCACGGGGAAAATTTACGTCGGCAAAGACAGTATCGGCAGTCATAGGTATTTTGGTAGCCCGGACATGAGAGTGGTCAACGACGACTTTGCCAGCTTGCCGGATTCCATCAAAAAATATTATATCGTCAGGAAGCAAGTCCTGTGAGAGCTGTTCGGAAGCCGAGCTTTCAAAGAAAGAAGTAGAATACATCCGAGCTTATAACGCGAATGATCCCATGGTTGGCTACAATCGATGGCCTCGCTTCACCGGCTCTTAACAACGCGCCGGACGTCGCTGCAAAGCGCAGGGTACTTCCTATCAACGTAAAAACGATCAAAGTCTGCTCGGATGTAGCCGCGTAATGACCTGCAAGCGGATTCCCGCGTATCTTGGCGGGGCTCTCTGTTGCCAATGAGCAGCCCGTGGAGCGGCGCGGACAGTACACGTCGGCTGAGGACGAGGTGCGAGCGAGGGAACGGGGACTACCGTCTGACCCGAATCCCATTACTCCGTATGGTTAACGAAAGAGCGCCTGATGCGGGCCTTCCCTGGGCCCTACAGAGGTCATATGCGGTTTCTTTAAGTTCAGGCCTAGCGAGTTAGGAACATGCAAACACCTTTCGATTTTTTGGAGCGAACAAAAAGTGCTGTAGAACATTTACTCGATGGCATAAACGAATACATAGCCATCTTGAATCCCGCAGCGGGGCCAATCCTCGTGGGTATATATAAAACTCAAGCGGAACGAGGAGCAGCCATGGCAAGATGGATAAAATATAATCAATCCGAATTCCAGCAGGCTCAGCAAGTTCAACGCGACTACATGGCTGAGCAAGATGCCATGGGTGTGCTGTGTGGTTCACTTCTTCAAATTGCGGCAGTAGGTGTCGAGCGATACGGAAGAAATCAAATTATTCCCGGCAATATCTATCCCTCGATCAAGGCAGGGTCTCGCCAAGAAAAGTTTTGCACTGGAAGACTGATCCGTAATGTCCAGCTCGGGTTGGTCATCTACGCAGCCCGAAACCAATACAACCACTTGGATGAACTCGAACTTCATAAAACTAGCACCGCAGTAATGAATTTATTAGCAACAGAACATGATTATGGTCCAGGAATACGCGATCCAGCATACGACATGCAAAACCGTCAGCTGGATAATTACCTTCAGTGTTTCGATCCTATGATTAACACAGCCGCTAAAAGGGAGTCCGTTGAAGATCCAAATCCGAGCCTCGGCCACTCCAGACGCCTCTATGCGGAATGTCGGGTCTAGCTCGGAAGTGTCCTCGCCAGATTTAATCTCATTAACTCGCCTCGACCCGATACCCGACCGATAGCCGTTAGTAGTGCGCCCGATACTATACCCGCCGACAATCTTGCCGATCTATTCCGGACTTACGCGCTGAATATTGGGTTTCATGTAGTTTTACCGCGAGACCGCGAGTCCGCTCGGTAGATGGCAGGGCTGTCAGCGTTAGAGGCGACCTCTTCACAATGCCGAGCCGCCGCGAGGCCGCGTCTACACTGAGCCGGTCAGGGGTGTCATAGTAGTCATAGCTAGATTTTAAAAAGATAAGTAGGAGTATTTTTAGCGGTTATCACGGTCGTGACACGCGCAAAAGTGTTTAAATTAGGGTGACAGCCATGACAGCCATGACAGCCATGACACAAGCCAGTAGTTTGGGTGGATGCGCGCTGTGATGTTGCTATGGTCCGGAATACGCAGTCGTTAGTGGCTGCCAAAACGAGTTCTGCCGCCAGCCAGCCTGGTGAGGGGCGGCTGGCGGCAGTTACAGGTGGGTTCCGGCACTTAATGGCCAATGGATCACGCGTCGTTATCCTGTTCCCCCCAGTCATGTGGCTGCCCCAGCGCCTGTTCAAACTGGCGTCTGGCTGCGGAGAGCGTGGGCATCAGGTATCCCTTCACCCGTCTGCCATCAACCGTGGGTCGCGTGGGACTCAGGTTAACGAAACTTTTTATTTTTTTACCGAATATAGCCAGGGTGCATGGGTAACGTTCCCCGAGTTTCCTGGCGTTATTGAGGTAGTAGTCATGGAGGCGGCCTGAGCCAGCAAAAGCAGGCCATGCGTTCTGCCTATGAGCACTAAATGCTGCTGCCGACTCGAGGTTGCCACTACTATCGCAAGGGCCAATGCCGCCTTCGTCAAGCACGTCAAGCCACCAGCGTTCAACCGACGACAATGATAGTTCTTTTTGCTCGGCCAGGGCAGCGGTGCGCGGAAACTGCCGGATTTCTACGCCAGATAGGTCTCGGCTCAGCAGTTCGTGCAGCAGCGCCTCCCGGCCACCAGTGTCCATCTGTTGCTGTAGTGTGGCGAAATACGTGTGGTCCTGGATGTGTGTATCGGCCACTTGCAGCACGAAAAATCGACGCTCCTCTAAACCGGCAGGGACGGCCCAGTCACTATTGGTCGCCATGATGACTCGGGTGTAGTTGCCCAGCTCAATCACGCCTTGATATTTTTGCTCGTACTGCCGCCGGGGTTCTGTGATCAAAGTCTTGAGGGTGCCTTCCTGCTCTTTGTTGCCTCCCCAAATGACCTCGTCTGCAAATACAAGAACAGCATTCTGGAGATGGCCGTTAAAGCGCCCCAGCAGGTGCTCACGGCTGGTTACATGCCGGAAATGGTTACCAAAAATACGGCCAAAGTTTAATGCCACCACACCCTTTCCGGTACCCTGCCGTCCTTTCATGACGACCGCGACACCTGGTAATTTTCCCGGGAACTGGACGAGATGAGCCATCCAGTTCAGCAGGTAGTCATAGCACGCGTCATTACCGGAGCATATGTTGACACGAAGGTGCTCCAGGAACAGGGAGCAATCTCCGGAGCGCGGTTCCACGTCGAGTCCTCGCCATAGGTTGTAGACATCGTCGTTCGCCGCCGTGGTGGAAGGGTCGAAGGTGATGTCCGAATATGACCGGCGAGTAGGGTGGCTCATCCAACAACTGCCTAGGGGTTTACCTTCAAACTGATGGTTATTATAAAAATTTCGAAAATCGGAGGGCCCCATGAAGTCCACCCCGCGTTCCCGTTCACGCAGCACGAGGGTTTTGCCGCCGACCGTAACGACCGCATGGTCCCGGTTCAGTGCCGCTATCTCCTTGGGTACTACGCGGGCCTCTGCCCGCTTCCGAGCGTCGGTTTTCTTGATTGACGCGTAGGTCATTTGGACCTTTTTCGTGGGAAGAGGAGGGCTGCAGCACGTTTTATTCCAGTCAGTGAGTATTGCCACTGCCTCATCGTCGCTGCACCCCTGGCTAATGAGCCGACCGGCATAGCTTGCCAGCGCGCTGGTGCGTTGGCCGTCGTGGTAGACCTGCTCTGGCTTGAATGGCGGTAAACTTGCGGCTGACGCCGCCTCTGGAGGTTCCTCGTACAGTTCTAGCCCACGGGTTATTGTCTCCACGGTATAGGCAGGATGATGGGACAGTCTCTCAATTCTGGTCAAGAAAGGCTCAGAGAGCTTGCCCGTGACCTTGTCGAGCTTCCTGTGGTAATACCCTGGGACGCGCATTATGCGCGGCAGGTCATTTACTGACGGATCTCCATTGAACCTGGCAGCGAGGCGCCGCTGTAACGTGGTGAACTCGTCCAGGTTGCAATCGCTGACCAGGTAGTAGGCGTGCCATTTCCCCCGGCTGCTTTCCACAATCATATGCGGCTGCAGGCCCGCAGACAGTACGGGTTCGAGCGGCGGGCCGTCCAGATCAAGAAAAAGGGATCTTACCCTGGTAATATTTGCCGCGCTTCGCCCTTTGCCGTCAGTTTCATTGACGCAAGCAAAAATGCCCATTCCAGCGGCGTTTAATTGGCCGAGCTGGTCCTGCACTTTGGACAGTGTGCCATGCAGTATCCTGGGCTGGCCCGCTTTGAGCGGTATCACTTGGAAGGTGTGTGTGTCGCCGGGGTTACTGGCGAGGTGGTCTATGAAGCGGGCTGCGTCGCTCATTGTTGGCCCCCCATTTCTAGGAGGCTGTAGGATATGGCGATTTGGTTTTGATCATCCCAATCAAACTCGTAATCGGCAATTTCAACCGTAGTTACTTCAAACTTGGTTTTGTCCAGCCTGCTGGCCACGCTAGCGGGGTACTGAATGCCGAGTGTCCTCAGTTCATCTGAGGTTTTAGGCCCAGTGCTCAGCGCTGCTTTAAAGAGAGCGATATCCTGCTGGCATATTTCTCGGGGGACGTTTTTGAGGCTTGGGCTCGCTATATCTACAAGCATCTTGATGTCAGTTCTGGCGGCGAGCTCCGTGATCGTATTCGGACAGCCTGGATATTCGGCTAGTTCTGAAACTGCCACTGCGTGTTGTACTTTGCTATGGAAGTCCATGGCGCTTAACGCTCGGCTGTAGGCATTTCTGTGCTCGCAGCACAACACGGCGCGGGTTTCTGCTAATAGCTCTGCCCTTAATAGTGCCTTTATATGGCATGTTGTCTTTAGCGGCTTGAGAAACCGCGCATCATGCCCATGGTCAGCGCACGCATTCCATATGTCGTTGTTGTAGTAAAAGGCTTCACGTGATCCGCCGGAGAGGATGGGATTGATTATTTTGTAGGGTAGGCTCCGGCTTATATCAGAGCCTCTAGGCCTGATAGTGCGTTTGGCCAGGAGGTTAATGATGGAATCCGTGATTGGATGATTGCGGGTAGTTTTCATGGGTTGTGTCGCCTTTGTCGTGTTGGTTGAGTAGAAGTGATGTGGACCTGAAAAAACTGACATGATCGGCATCATTTATTTCCCCCTGCTGGCTGTCTTGATGCGATGAATGCCTGGATATCGGTTGCTCGCCACGCCACTGTGCGCGTACTGATCTGAAGGCTCCTCGGGAACTGGCACCGCTTTTCTAGGCGCCAGGCTGTAGTGCGGGATATGCCTGTCATGCTCTGGACTTCAGGCCAGCGCAGGAGGCGGTCTTGCTGATGTGAATGCATGCGATTGCTCCGCGTTTCGGGTGTTGACGCCATTAAACAACGGCCACCGGATGCGTAGCGCTACGCATAGAAAAATAGCTACACGACCGACTACGCGTCCGCCCATGAGGTATGCCTCAACCGGGCTAGGCGGAGCTAGATATGAAATGAAGCGGGGGAGGGGGGTAATTCATCAGCTGAGGGATATCGTGCTACGTTAGCTGGCCGGAGATCATATCGGGAAGGGGGTAGAAGGGCGGCCAGATAAGTTTAGCCGCGTCCCGAGGGTCCATTGCAAATCAGTGGGATCTGGTGGTAACTGAGGCTACTGCTGCCTTCGATAGTAGGTAGCAGCCACGCTCCGATATGCCAAGCTCTCTTATGTGGGGGTGGTTTGGTATCCAGTGAACTTCTGTTCTATGACTGCTTTCCGACCGTGTCCTCGTCTGTCGAAGAGTTTTGGTAGAGGAAAACTTACGTTCAGCGCGGTCGCTGCTTCCTTAGGCGTCTACTGAATGTCGCCTTCGTATACTCCGTTTTCCTCGATTCGAAGTGTGTTGTCCAGTAGCTGAGCGCCAGGCATGGCGGCCTACTTCCGGGAGGGCCTGGTTCGAAGGTAATTGCAAAGGTGTTGTCGTCCTGATGGTAGAAATCTTGCCAGCCTGGCGCCCGTTGGTAGAATCGATCCCAAGCATCTGCAGGTGAGATTTCTGGGTGACCTTTCAAAATATCATCGATAATCATGTCTACCACTTTGTTATAGACATACACTCTCCCGGGCTGGCCGCCGGAGTGACGGGCCCTAGTCGTAGCTTCTGTTAGCACGCTAATCTTCTCCGCTGGACGGTTATCGTTATTTTCCTCTGTCGTCTGTCCCTGGGGGGGGTGCTCAAGACCGATGAGTATATCCCACGCGGGGTGATCGCCCCTTTCGATGGTTGCAGGGGAATAGTCAATAATATTGCTTACATGATCGTATCCGCAAAATTTCTCGTAGCACGCCAAAAACGGTGTGGTTAAGGTGCCATCGTCGAGACGCATACCAGCGCTACGTAAACCTTCAATGAGAGCCGATCCGTGGAGAAGAGATTCCACTGGTAAGACATCCTGCTCAGTTTCAAGTGCCTCCCTTCCGAGGATACCCTGTTCGGGTTCAAGTTCAGACAAGATGACATCAAGCACTCGGTCGAGTACCCCCTTTTTCTCTAGCCACTTCAAATGTCTGATGCGTGCAGTGGCCTCGGGCGAGTCTTTTTTTCCATCGCAACCGATAGCACGAAGGTCGTTTTTTTTTCTCTGGTTACCCATTTTTCCGTCCCGTCTTAGCTATTAGTTTTTCCGGTGCGTACAATTGATATCACGATTGCTCGACGAGCAGAAGCTCGCCCAGTCTGCCATAAGCTGTTTCCGTAGATCGAAGAGATCGCCCCGGCGATAGGCGCGCTCCACAGCATCCCCGACCGTATGCGCCAGGCACAGCTCGCAGGCCTCCCGGGGGTAGGTTGTCTGCTCTGCAGACCAGTCGCGGAACGTGGACCGGAATCCATGGACCGTAATCTCCTGTTCACCTATCCGCCTTAAAACAGCGGTTAGCGACATATCCGACATCGGGGCGCCATTCTTGCTGCCTGGAAACACGAGAGGGTTTTTTGCCACTCGTGGGAGCGCTTGGAGCAGCTCAATCGCCGCATCGGTTAGCGGTACGCGGTGTTCTTTCCCTGTTTTCATGCGGCTGCCGGGTATGGTCCACGTACCCTGGTTGAGATTGATCTCGTCCCATGTTGCGCCGCGTACTTCACCCGATCGCGCAGCCGTTAATATTGTAAACTCCAATGCTCTGGCGCCCATGCCGGCACGCTTTCTGAGTATCGTAATAAACTCAGGTAATCGATGGTAGGGTAAAGCGGGGTGGTGTTTGACTGCGGTGACCTTGCGTACAGGGGGGAATATATGGTCCAGGTGGCCGCGCCACCTGGCGGGGTTCTCACCTTCCCGGAACTTACTGACCGTCGCCCAGCTGATGATATTCTCCATACGGCTCCGCACCCGGGACGCAGTTTCCGACTTGACGTGCCAAATAGGTTCCAGGACGGAGACTATATGTGGTGTATCTATCTCATTAACTGCCATACTGCCAATTTTGGGGTAGACGTAGGTGTTCAGCGTCGCTTCCCACTGCGAAGCATGTTTGGCGTTCTTCCATCCGTGCCGCTTTGACTCGATAAAGGCATCTGCACACTGTTTAAATGTACGCTTGAACTCTTCAGTGGCTTTTTCTTCTTGGCGCTTCGACTGGGCCTCGCGCATAGGGTCAATTGGGTTGACGGGGTCTTTAACCTTGATCACCAACTCTCGGGCCACGTCTCTGGCCCGAGCCAGAGTGAGGCCCCTCAACGGGCCCAATGACATATTTCGGCGGGTGCCGTCAGGTGCCACATACCGGAAGATCCAGTTACGGCTATTCCCCCTCACGAACAGGTATAAATTTCCACCATCGGCATGCCAGCCATTTGGCAGGCCCTTCAATGATATCGGTTTTAACTTCCCCGGTAGGTGGTCTCGCTTTGTCATCAGATCCCTCTCCTGTATACCATATTGTATACCATTTTGAGTGAGATGTAGTGAAGTGTCTTGAAACCTTATGGAACGTTATGTTCTGATAAGTCATTGATTATAAAAAATAAATAAATCTCTTATGAAATCTTATGATACCTTATGGAACGTCGGGAAGGCGGACTCTCTCTCCGCCATTTTCATATAAGATTTAAAATCAATAATTTAAAACGAAATCTTTCAAATACTCACCAACCTACCCGGCAAATAATAAGCGCTCGGTAGGGTCTAGAATGGCCCCCGCTATCACCGATCCCACACTAAGGTCTCATTATCGTAGTGGATTCGTTGATGGTTGCTTCGATGGTAGCACAGGCGTCCAGCAGAGCATTGAACGGAAGTGCGTCACCAACCATGACCTCGTCAGCGATCATGGCTTCATAATCTTTGGCAAGGGCAGTTCTCGCATCGCCGTCTGGAACGAGCTTCAGCTTCCCCGTCGTTGCTGCGAAATAGTCAATGGTTTCGCCGTCCATGTCTTTTTCGATAAAGAAAAGTGACTTGTGCTCAGCAACAGTTGAGGCAATTGCGTGATTCGATATTGCAGCAGCGTAATGTTGGCTGCGACTGATCGCGGCCAGGTCGTGCCAATGTCTAGCATAACGCTCTCCGCGGAGACGGCCCTGGGCGCAGAATACGTGGGCAGCCGTCGCTTTTTCCCAGAACGTTCGAGCAAGGCTCATGACCTGTGGTGATGCAGTTGGGAATTCGATCTCAGCCAGGTGCTCGGCAATGTCGCATTCTACAGATTGTCTTTCGTGCGGCTCGCCCGTTGCTCTACCGCCGAATTCCAGTGTGACAACCGGCGCTATATACCCCGTTGGTCTTTCTGACCGAGTTCAAAAAAACTCTCAGGCATGCGCCCCTTCCTTTCCGATGGCCTGAGCCATCCAGGAAGGGAGGGCAGCGCGGGCCAATGTCAACGCTCTCCATTCGGCCGGGGGAAGAGTGCGATGCAGCGATGCCAGGGATGCATCGGCATGTGTCGATCCGATCCAGGCCAACGCCCGGACGGCCTCGCCGGCAGGCCGCGGTCCAAGCATCAGCATCCAGCGGGGGGTGTGCTTGATCAGGACTTCCCCCTTGCCCAGCTTGAGCTTTCGGGTGCGACCGGACGTCAAGTAAACCTCCTTGATGGGTACCTGCTGGGTCAGGCCCAGAGCGTTAGCTGAGTTTGCGCCGTGCCGAACCACGGTTTCACCGCTTCGCTCTGCCAGCGACCGTATAACCTTTTCAGGCGCGGGTGCGCGAGTCCCAAACCTGCTTGAAACCGGGGCCACGTAGGTGCCGCGCGCCACGCGCATCAGATTGCCTCCTTTGGTCAGCCGTGAGAACGCCTGATCAACAGCGGCTCGGCTTCCGAGGTGCAGGAATTCTTTAGGCGATAGCACGCCACCCTCGGGGAGGGAGCGGGCATGTCGAAGGATGGTTTCGGGTAAGGTCTTCATTGGGGCATCTCTGGATGATGTCAGAATTATATATAATTCTGACATCATGGAAGCCGAAATAGTTTTGTTCTCGCCTGAGTGCCAGGCCGGCGATCGTCACTAGCGAGCGTAGCGGGGTAGTGACGATGGCTTCGAGCCCAGAAACTACCCTGCTGGGAGGCAGGTTTTCGGCAGGACGCACGCGTGACGGGTTCGTAGACTACCTGCCGTAGACAGAATTACCCGTGGCCACTGCGGATCAGTGGCAAAGAGGGCGCTCGCCCTCGACCGTTTGGGGCAACATTTTCATCCACATCGCGACAGTCGTCGCAGAAACGCTAACCGAGATAAGAAAGCACCGTGAGCAACCTGAACTTCTGCAACCCAGCCGCACAGTCCACCTGGTCAGGAGGAGTGCAAACTACTATATTCAGCAGTGGCTGAGAAAAATTGTACAGTTGCTGCCAGGAAGCTCCCCTTCAGCACAAGGATAAGCACATGCGTGATCGCGATATTTCCAGGGTTCGTCATGGCACGAGGCTGCGCTGGATCCATATTTCGGTGTCGCGGAAGACCGCCGCGCACGACCTGGACCTCGGTGACGGATACGAGGCAGCGGTGGTCAACCTCAAGTTCACCGGCAGCAATCCAACACAGGAATCGCTGTCTTGAGAACGACAGCGTTCGCATTGGCATTTTCAACCCTGATTGCCCTTCTGTCAGCCTGCGGAGAGCACGCACGCTTGCCGGCGGAAGCCGGGGTCGGCACTGATCCGGAATTGCCGCAACCCAAATCCACCCTGGTTCCGACCATAGAAATCGCCCCAGCGGTCGGGTGGAGCGACGGGGCCGCTCCGACCCCGGCTGCGGGCATGGAGGTAACGGCTTTTGCCGAGGGCCTGGACCACCCGCGTTGGCTGTACGTCCTGCCCAATGGCGACGTGCTGGTCGCCGAGACCAACGCGCCGCCGGGAAAAAGCGGTATCGACGGCATCAAGGGCTGGGTGATGAACTGGGTGATGAAACGCGCCGGGGCCGCGGTGCCGAGCGCCAATCGCATCACCCTCTTGCGCGATACCGATGGCGACGGCAAGGCCGAATTTCGCAGTGTGTTTCTCGAGAACCTGCATTCACCCTTTGGCATGGCACTGATTGGAGACACGTTATATGTGGCCAACGCCAATGCATTGCTGAAAGTGCCCTATCAGATCGGCAATACCAGCATCAGCGTAGCCCCCGCCAAGGTTACGAATCTGCCCGGCTGGGGCGACGAGTTGAACCATCACTGGACCAAGAGCCTGCTTGCCAGTGCCGATGGCACGCGTTTGTATGTGGGCGTCGGCTCCAACAGCAACATCGGCGAGAACGGTATGCAGGCCGAGCATATGCGTGCGGCCATACTCGAGGTCGACGCCGCCACCGGCACTACGCGGATTTTCGCTTCGGGCCTGCGCAACCCGGTCGGCCTTGACTGGGAACCGCACACAGGTGTGCTGTGGGCGGTTGTCAACGAGCGCGACGAACTCGGCAGCGATCTGGTGCCGGATTACCTCACCTCGGTCCGCCGGGACGCTTTCTACGGCTGGCCCTACAGCTATTACGGCCAGCACGTCGATGAGCGCGTGAGCCCGCAACGGCCCGCACTGGTGGCTAGTGCAGTCTCACCTGATTTCGCCCTGGGCGCACACGTAGCGCCTTTGGGTCTGGCCTTCAACAACGGCGGCGCGACCGGCCTCGGCGCGGCCGGCCTCGGCGAGGGCGCGTTCGTCGGCCTCCATGGCTCCTGGAACCGGCAACCCTTGAATGGCTATGAAGTCGTCTTTGTAACGTTCAGCGGCGGCCGGCCGGTCGGCCCATTGCGAGAGGTGTTGTCCGGCTTTTTGGACGCTGACGGCAACGCTCGTGGGCGGCCTGTGGGCGTGGCACTGGATGGGCGTGGAGGTCTGCTGGTAGCCGATGATGTCGGCAACTCGGTATGGCGCGTAACAGCAGCGCGCGATCTGCCTGCCCGTAGGCCTCTAAGCAGGCAATGACCAAAACGGGCCTTGCGACCATTAAGGCGCGCCGGCTGCTGTGGCCGATCAAGAAGAAGTACGGCGAGAAGATCTCCTGGGCCGACCTGTTGGTCTTCGCCGGCAACCGCGCACTCGAGACGATGGGCTTTCGCACTTTCGGTTTCGGCTTCGGCCGCGCCGACATCTGGGCTCCCGAGGATGACATCTATTGGGGTCCCGAAACCGAATGGCTCGCGACCGGCCGACGCGCACGCCCATCTCGAGCCGAGGCACGACGCGTTCCGCAACTACAGGCAGACGCAGGCGACATCGATCCCGGCCGAGCACCTGATGGTCGACCGCGCGTTCATGCTGAACCTCAGCGTGCCGCAGATGGCGGCGAGCAGAGAATGATTGACCGCTTGGTCAGGGGCTGGGTCAAGGTCATGGAGAACGACCGTTTCGACCTGCACCGTTGAGATCCCTTCGAGACGGGAGGGGCGGTGCCGATGAATCCCGGGCGCGTGGTACCGAGCTGTTCACGGGCAAGCGATCCTTGCCCGGCTTGGAGCATTCCCGACCCGGTCAGTCATAAAACCGATTGACAATGGGTTTTATGACCTATAGCGTGCTTCACCATTGAGAAAGGGGTGTTCCCTCATTCCGCTTTCTGACTACGCAAGCCGAGATTTTATGGATTTGAACACGAACAGTACCCCCGGGCTCTCCTCGTTGGGTGATTTGGAAATCGCTGTACTGGAGTTTGTCTGGCGAACACCGGAAGCGAGTGTCAAACAGGTTCATGCCGAGCTGGGCGTCGAAAGAGGCTTGGCCTTGAATACCATCCAGTCGACCCTGGACAGGCTCTTTCGCAAGCAGCTTCTGAACCGCGAGAAAATCAGCTACGCCTTTCATTACAGTGCCCGGGTACCGCGAGAGAAACTCCTTGCAGGACTGATCAACGAGGTACTCCAACGCTTCGAAAACGACAAGGTATCGTCTCTGGCCGCATTTGTTGAAGTTGCTGAGCAGCTGGACGGGGACGCATTGCAGGCGCTTGAAAACGAATTGAAATCGCGTCGCGGGAGCAGAGGAGTCTAGCGGTATGGACTGGGTCAATCTGCTCTGGCCGTTCGCCCTGGTTGCACTGATTGCATGGGGGTTCGGTGTCATTGCCGTGTCGCTTTATCTCGCGAATGCGTGGCGTAGTGACCCTGCTCCCTCCATTCGCGAGCGGCGACTCATGCTGCTCGCCGGGTTGCCCTGGATATGGGCAATACTGCTGGTGCTCACCGTAAACAGCGCTTCTCTTTTTGATGCCATATATCGTCAGGGAGCCCATTGTTCATCGCACAGCCACGGACACCTGCATGCCTGCTCTTCCAGTGAATATTTGCTTGCGTCTGGGGCGGTTGAGTTGACCGTCGTGGGCATTCTTCTGTTTTTGGTGGGCTTCAACTGGACTCGCATTGCTGTACGTGAGAGAGGTTTGCATAAGAGAGTCGCCACATTGTCCCGCCTCTCCCAGGGCCGCCGCAAGTTGCGTATCCTTGATGATGTTACTCCGCTGGCCCTGGCGGTCGGAGTCCGCGATTCTTTTGTATTACTCTCCCGTGGCTTGCTTGCTCGACTGACCCCTCGCCAGCGTCGCGTGGTGCTGGCTCACGAAGTGGCTCACCTTCGTCGTGGCGATACATTGCGCAATGTCATTTTCGAAGTAATGCTGGCCATTCATCCCTTCTGGCAGGCAAAAAAGCTTCGCGATCACTGGCGACAGGCGCTGGAAGAAAGCGCGGACGACAGTGCGGTCGAACAGTTTGGCCGGGAGGCCGTGGCAGAAACACTGATCCAGGTAGCGAGGGTCAGCAGGACAAATAGTTCGGGAATGTTCTCCATGTCTGGAGCCGGGACGATTCACCGTATCCAGCGTCTGCTGGCGCCTTCTACGGTACGACAGCCAAGTTCTCCGTGGCTTGAAGCGCTCTGTCTCTGCTCACTGGTCGGAGTGGTACTGGTGGGAAGTTACTATCACCACGGTATGGAAACTCTTGCCTATTGGCTGACCGGGGGGTGATGTGAGGCTGATCCTCGGTTCAATCCTGTTCTTGGTCAGTGGTTCGCTACTCGCTTCCGGCCTGGCGGAGTACGAGGCTGTTGAGCAGGCGCTGCGCCGTCCCGCGATTACCAACCAGCTGGACGCCCGGCGCGGTATCGCTCGGGGACGCGTAGAGTCTGCCGGTCGTTGGGACAATCCCGAAATTGAATATGACTGGGAATCGCTGGACTATGCCGGCGGATCAGTCGATGAAAACAGTTTCCTGGTTCGCCAGCGCTTCGATCTCGCTGGGGTGAAGCGACTCGAACGATTGTCGGCCAGTCTGGACATGGAGGCGGAACAGGCGCGTATTGAGTTAAGCAAGCGGGAGCTTGTGTCCCAGGTGCGCGAAGTCTTTTATTCCGCCATGGCTGCCAAGCGACGTCAGCGTGAAGTCAAGCGCTGGCAGGCGCGCCTGGAAGAACTGGCGCTGGCGATCGCGGCCCGGGTTCAGGCCGGTGATGTGTCCCGCTACGATGAGACCCGGGTTGCGCGGGAGCTGGCCCTGCTGGAAGGCGAGTCGCTGGCGGTGAGTAGTGAAGCAGAATCCGCTCGCGATGGGCTCGCGACACTGACAGGCCAGGAGAGCTTCGAACTACTTGGCCAGGTGCTGCCGCCCGGTGCTCCGCCCGATAGTTTGCCGTCACTTGTGGGCCGTCACCCCCTGCTTGATGCACTGGGCGCTGAGGCTGACAGTGCGGCGCAGTTGCAGGAAGCGGCGAACCGCGAGCGTTGGCCCCAGGTCAGTCTGGGCCTGGGTTACAAGGAAAGCCGGCAACCGGGTATGCAGGCCGACGGTACCATGATCTCGCTGGGTATCGAGCTGCCCTTGTTCGACCGCGGACAGGGTCGGAAAAATACAGCGAAAGAACGCTCCCGGTTAATCACGGTGGAGCGTCAGCTTGAAGAGCAGCGTCTGCTGGTTGAGGCCAGAGCCATAGTGCGGCGCTGGCAGGCAAGTATCGGCGCAGTGGATGCCCTGGGTCGCGAGCAATCCCAGGGTCTGATTGGCATGGCCGAGGCGGCCTACGAAGCCGGGGAAATTTCCGTTATGGAGCTGATGGATGCCTGGCGCGCTGAGCTGAATACACAACTGCAATTGATCAGCAGTTCCTTGGCCGCGAGACAGGCCTACATCGACTGGCAAACTTTCACCGGAGAATGATGATGAAACTTGGTTATGTGAGCACAGCAGACATCAGGGAGATCGGCACAACAAGTTGCCTCCAGAGGGCTCTGTCGGGAATTTTGCTGCTGTCGGCGGCGTTGCTGCTGGGAGGCTGTGACGCAAAAGTCAGTGACGATCACGGCCATGAACATGAGTCTCAAGCCGAGGCGCATGAACATGGAGAAGAGGCCCACACTGATGATGCGGCGCCAGCCACTGAAGCCTTCTACGGCGAACCGGCAGAGACACAGTCCCCCGAAGCCATGTCGGCACCCGAGCTGGAGGCGGAACCATCAGAGTCGCAGCAAGGGGCTGGCCATACCCACAGTGATGGCGCCGAACACCAGCATGACCATTGAGCGGCGTATTCTTGCCAGTGCGCTTCTGCTCCTTCTGGCCTCCTGCTCCGACCACGATCACAGCGGCGAGGAGCACGACGCCCATGGCCCGGAGCCTCTGGTATACACCCATTACACAGAGACGACGGAACTCTTCGTAGAGTTCCCGCCGCTGATTGCGGATGAGACGTCCCGGGCCCTGGCGCATTTCACTCGCATGGCAGACTACACGCCGGTCAGAGAGGGCACAGTGGATGCACTTCTGGTAAAAGCGAGGCAGACCGTGGCCCGGTTCAGAGTCTCAGCACCCACTCGGGACGGTTTGTTCACTCCGGAGATCACGCCGCGCAATGCGGGCGAATATCAGTTGCTGATAAAGCTGAGTGGGCCTGAGTTGAACGCCACCCATGATCTGGGCAGTGTCAGGGTTTATCCAACAGCTGATCAGGTGGACGTTCATCAGGCCGAGCCTGAAGGAGATATCAGTTACCTCAAGGAGCAGCAGTGGGAGGCCAACTTTGCCACCGCAGTGGTCGCCGAGCGTCCTCTGCGGCCCTCGGTACCGGGGTTTGCGACGGTGATGGCCCCTATTGACGGTGGCGCCGTTATCCTTGCCCCCGAGGACGGGTATTTTGCCGGCGTCGATATTGCGAAGGCCGGGATGACCGTGGCCGCCGGTGACGTGTTGGGATTTTTGGTGCCCCGCCTTGGTGTAGGCAGGGATTGGGGCGATGCCCTGGTCGCGCTGCAACGGGCACGCAGCGAGCTTGAGCTCAGCGACCGGGAGCTGCAGCGGGTCACGGGTCTGGTTGCACAGGGCGCGGTTCCAGAGCGGCGTCTCCACGAGGCCAGGCAAGCGCATGCCATAGCCGAAGCGGAAGTGCGCACAGCCCAGGCACGAGTGGATCAGCGCCTGGGTGGCGATGATGCTGCGGGCATCGCTCTCAGGGCACCGGTGTCTGGCCAAGTCGTGGAGAGCCGCGTTCGCCCCGGAGCGATGGTGAGTGAAGGCGATCGAGTGTTCCGGATTGCCGAGCGGGAGCGTCGCTGGCTGCAGGTCAGGGTTGCAGAACATTTCGCCCGTGATTTGTCCGGAGCGAGCGGCCTGTGGCTGGAGCTTCCCAGCGCCAGTCCGACGATTCTCGACGCCGACAGCGGCGCCAGCATCGTGCAGGTCGTGACGGCGATAGAGCCCGAAACTCGCACGGCCAGCGTGACCCTGGAATACCCCTCAACGCAGGGACCAACGCTGCTTGGCAGCCGGTACCCGGCGCGTGTGTTTACCAGCGCCCCGGAGTCTCGCCTTGCGGTGCCGCGTTCGTCCCTGGTGGACGACGGTGGTCGCCAGGTGGTGTATGTGCAGACCAGTGGCGAGACCTTTGCCCGCCGGGTGGTGGAAACCGGCATGATCGACGGACTCTGGGTGGAAGTACTGCGCGGGGTGAGCGCGGGCGAGCGGGTGGTGAGTGAAGGCGCCTACTACGTCAGGCTGGCCGCAGCCGGCGGCGATGACATTGGCCATGGCCACGCTCATTGACCCCGGAGACCGCGCATGATTGATCGCATAATTCAGTGGTCTTTGGCCAACCGCTTGCTGGTGCTGGTAGGCGCTCTGGCCCTGTTGGTCTGGGGCAGTATAGTGGCCCGCAATACCCCGGTGGATGTATTTCCGGACCTGACTGCGCCCTCGGTTACCGTGGTCGCCGAGGCGCACGGCATGCCGCCGGAGGATGTAGAGCTGCTGGTGACCCACCCGATTGAAACGGCCATGAACGGGGCCGTGGGGGTACGTAGAGTCCGCTCCAACAGCGGCGTCGGCAGCAGTGTTATTACTGTCGAATTCGAATGGGGCACGGACATCTACCGGGCGCGGCAGATTGTGGCGGAGAAGCTGCAAGGGGCGCGGGCCAGCTTGCCCGTGGACCTCCCGCCACCGCAGTTGGCACCGGTGTCCTCCATTATGGGTGAGATCCTGTTCATCGCCCTGCGCTCGGAAACCCACGACGAGATGACCGTGAAAACCACCGCGGACTGGGTGGTACGGCGGCGCTTGCTGGCAGTGCCGGGCGTTGCTGAAGTTATCCCCATCGGTGGTGAAACCCGGCAGTATCAGGTCATCGCAGATCCGGAAAGGCTTTCCGCCTATGGCATTACCCTCAATTCCCTGCGGCAAGCTGCCGCTGCCGCCAGTCGCAATGCATCGGCGGGATTCATTACCCGCAACGACCAGGAATTTCTGATTCAGGGCATTGGGCGCGTGGCCGACATTCAGTCGCTGGAGCAGGCGCTGGTAGAGAGTCGCAACGGTGAACCCATCCTGATTCGCGATCTCGCAGAGGTTCGCATCGGTCCCGCGCCCAGGCGTGGTACCGGCGCCTACAAGGGAGAACCCGCTGTGGTTCTCGGTATCCAGAAGCAGCCGGGGGTTAATACCCTGGAACTGACTGGGCGCCTGGATAGGGTATTTGCTGACATTCAGGTGGGTTTGCCTGAGGGCATGACCATAGAAACCGACGCTTTCCGCCAGGCGGACTTCATTGGTACTGCCATCGACAATCTCAGTGTCGCCCTGCGCGATGGCGCCATCCTCGTTGTAGCCATCATGTTCGCCTTTTTGTTCAGTGCCAGGGCCACAGGTATTGCCCTGGTGGCGATACCACTCTCCCTGCTGGTGGCAGTGCTGACGATCAAGGCCATGGGCGGCAGTATCAACACCATGACGTTGGGCGGCATGGTCATAGCCGTGGGGGCGCTGGTAGATGACGCCATCATTGTGGTCGAGAACATCGTCAAGCGCCTGCGGGAGAATCAGGCCCATCCAAAAGACCGGCAACGCAATGTCGCTACCGTGGTATTCGAAGCGACGCGGGAGATCGAAGGTTCGATTGTCTTCGCCACGCTCATTATCATCCTGGTGTTCCTGCCTCTCTTTTTTCTCAGTGGGGTGGAGGGGCGTCTGTTACAGCCTCTGGGCCTGGCCTATGTGGTGTCACTGGCTGCGTCGCTGCTGGTGGCGCTCACCGTCACCCCGGTGCTGTGTCTGCTGGGATTGCCTGGTAGCAAGACCGTTCGCGACGATCACGACACCCGATTCATCAGTTGGCTGAAAGCGGCCTATCGCCCAATGTTGTCAGGTGCAATGCGGTACCCCCGTCTGGTGATGACCAGTGCGTTTTTGCTGTTGCTGGTAGCGGTGGTATTCCTGGGTATGGCTGGACGGGGATTTTTGCCGGAATTCAACGAGGGTAGCCTTACCCTGAGTGTGGTGACTCTGCCGGGAACCGCACTGGAGACCTCCGATGAGATCGGACGCAAAGTAGAATTGATCCTCCTTGAGCAACCCGAAGTGGTTGCCACGGCGCGACGTACCGGGCGAGCGGAACTTGATCCTCATGCCCAGCAGGTGTTCGCTTCGGAAATCGATGTCATGCTGTCCATGCAGTCGCGCAGCAAGGAAGCACTGTTGGCGGACCTCCGCGGCGCGTTCTCGCGCCTGCCCGGTACCAATGTCATCATCGGCCAACCCATTTCCCACCGCATCGATCACATGCTCTCAGGCACGCGGGCTAACATCGCCATCAAGATCTTCGGCGAGGATCTGACTGAACTGCGCCGACTCGGACTCCAGGTAGAGACTCTCACCGCAGACATTCCGGGAGCCGTTGACGTGGCCATGGAAGAGCAAAGTGAGATTCCCTTTGTGAGCGTCAGGTTTGATCGCGCAGCCCTTGCCAATTATGGCCTGACCATGGCGGAGGCTGCCGAGTCCCTTGAAACCGCGTTTACTGGCACTACGGTGGGTAGCATACTCGAAGGGCAGGCGAGTATAGATTTGGTTGTGCGCCTGCAGGAATCTGCGGGAGACGATATTGAGGCGGTGAAGCAGACCCTGCTGACCCTGCCCTCTGGCGCGGTTGTTCCCTTTGCAGCCTTGGCGGATATCCGTACAGAGCGCGGCCCGAACGGAATTGGGCGTGAGAACGTACAGCGTCGCATGGTCGTGATGGCCAATGTCGCCGGAAGGGATCTAATCAGTCTGGTGGAAGAAATTCGCGGCACGATCAATACCAATATCGAGCTGCCCGCCGGCTATCATATCGAGTACGGTGGTCAGTTCGAAAGTGCCGAGGCCGCCAATACTCGCCTGTTGCTGCTGGGTGGAGGTGTGATCGTAGGCATATTCTTCCTGTTGATGGCGGCATTCGGGTCGGCTCGGGACGCAGGTGTCGTAATGCTGAACCTGCCGTTGGCGTTGATCGGTGGCGTCGTGGGGGTGTGGCTTTCCGGGGGTATCCTGACCATCGCGGCGGTGATCGGCTTCATCACCCTGTTCGGTATTGCTACTCGCAACGGGGTAATTCTGGTTGATCATATCGGGCGGTTGGTACGTGAACAGGGGCTTGATATCGACAGTGCCATTCGTCGGGGCGCCGAAGAGCGACTTATTCCAATTCTGATGACAGCCGCGGCTACTGCTCTGGCACTCGTGCCCCTGGCTTTGGCCAGCGGTGAACCCGGCAGCGAGATACAGTCTCCCATGGCGGTAGTAATTCTTTGGGGGCTGGTAAGTGCAACTGCACTGAACATGCTGGTCGTGCCGGCTGTTTACCGTTGGTTGGGTAGTGCCCGCCAGTAGAAGTGGGCGAAGCTTTCTCACCCAGCTTGTGAGAGCATGTTAAATACCTTGGTCTTTAGTATGATCCGGGTAACTGTGTTCAGGGAACTGATGAAATGACGAATAAATTTGACTATGTCAAAACCCGCCGTGAGGACGTTGACGAGATTCCGACCAAAATGGTGCCGCTGGTAAGGCGTGTAATGAAGGTTTATACCCGTTTCAACGTCTGGGTATACAAGAAGAGCAATGGCAGGTTATTGAAAAACTTCCCAGGTGGTTATCCGATTTGTATTGTTACCATGGTCGGGCGCAAGTCTGGCCAGCCGCGTGAGATCGCCCTTATTAATCTCCCCCAAGGTGAAAATAGATACCTGGTGGCTTCGCAGGGGGGTATGGAAAAAAACCCGGTTTGGTATTACAACATCGCGGCAAACCCTGATGTTGAAATTATGGTTGGCGGGCTTAAAAAACCTTACCGGGCCAGGCAAGTAAGTCCTGATGAGAAACGCGAAGCATGGCCTCACCTGTTAACGCTCTACCCGGGCTTTGATGAATACCAGGCTCGGACGGATCGTGATATCCCGGTTTTTATTTGCGAACCGCGCTAGGCGCTTTTTAATTCTCAACTCACCGCCGGCGATCATCAGCTTTGCCGGTAGTGGCTGATCTGCACTTCATTCCCAACTCGTTAAAGCCATGGGTTTATGAGTGTCCACGCCATGATCCTTTTAACCCCCCTTATTGATTGAAATCAATTTCATTTCGACATCGGTGACTACGCTGTATTAGTCAGCTGCAGTTACCTGTTAGCTCCCCCTCCCAATTTTCATTACGGCGGATGCAATACGTCATGTTGGAAGTAAATAAATTGCTACTTGCGATCGCCGTCCTGGTCATGTCAGCGACAACGTCGGCCGAATCCCCACCCGACGCGTCTACTACACAAGCTCCTGTCAACGAAACGCTCGGGGAAGAACCCGATGACTTTGCTATGGAGCGGGAGCGGTCCGTCCAGAAGGGAGAGCGCCAGCGACGGAGAAGCGGTAACCCACCCGAAGATCCCGGTCGTGGCCTCAAGTCGGGAAGTGATAGCGATGTACCAGCAGACGATGTACCACCAGATGATGTAGCGCCAGACGATGTACCTGTTCGAGAGGGTCCTTACGGGGACCGCCAGAAAGCCAAAAAGCCGGGATTCCCCCGATATTAATGACATGTTGTTTTAATCTATGAGGATGCATCATGAACAAAAATATACAGTTGTTTCCCTTTTCCAGACGTCGCCTGGCGATAACGATATCCATGCTTGCCAGCGGAGCCACGCTGGTTGCCGGCACGGCGTTGGCGCAGGACATTTCGCCGCCCTGGGAGTCGCCGGTACATGTTTTCTCCATCCAGGACCTGCAGTCCGGCTTTGATGGCAGTACCTTTGGCCCCGCCGGGGCAGCCCAGGACCCGGATGCCATCTGTGGATTACCGGGAGGTACGGCTTGCCCCGCAACAACAGACCCGGCGACCGGGCTGCCGCTCGTCGCGCCCTTTACTGACAAAGATGGAGTGATACTGTATCCGGTCGACTCGGAGTTCGGCTTCGAGGTAGTGGACTTCCTTGGCGCCCAGGCGAAGACCCGCGAAGCGCCTCGGGATTATCAGGAGGGATTTGTCGGCAACATCTTCGACGGCGCAGAGGTCGTGGGAATCAAGATATCCAACTTCGCTACCGACACCTATAAGGTGAAACCGCCGATGGGCACCTGGTGCCAGGGGCTGGGTGGGACATCAGTGAAATGCTCAACAGAACATTATGTGGTGATGGAACATACCCTGAGTTGCCACGAAGTCGTGCCCTATTTCTTTGCGGACCCCACTGACGGCAGCCAGGCCTACCTGAGCTTACCGGACGGCAGTGACTTTTTTTCCTGTGCCGATGCTGAGCTTGACGACAATGCCAGCATCCTGGTTAATGGAATGCCAATAGGAGGACTATTGACCGACGTAAAGCCGGGTGTGCAGATGGATGCCAATGACAACACAACGGTCCGTAATGACATTGCCGTCAGCAGCGACTACTCGATCACATTGAAGGATGACGGTAAACCTCTCTACCGCTGGGGCGCTTTGATTAAACGCCCCAATGACGTCCGCCTGTACGCTCGCTTACCCTTGCCTGACGCCTGGAAAGAACCGGATGCCGACTACCAGATTGAAAGCGCAAAACTGGTGGTAACCCACTGGATTACCAACAACCCCAATGACCAGCTGCGACCGGAAGACCTGGAGAACGAAGCCGCCACCGGACGCAAGCCTTCCTATCGTGTTGATGCCGCGGGCAATTGGGTGTCAACTCGTGAATGTTACGAGGGCGATGGTGACTTTATTGATAGCGAGGAGGGTTCCTCGGATCCCGGCGCAATTGGTGTGGGAACCATCTTCAAGAACAACAGCACCAACTATTCAATTCCCGCCGGTATCAATCCACCAGAACCGTTTTCTTCCGACCTGGTCGGCGGCTTTACCAACGCATTCTATACTAGCATCAATCGCGACCCTTTCGAGTGGTCCTACGTTGATCCCGTGGCCGCTGCCAGTGGCGAATTCGAGTTCATCGGCACGGCGCTGCCACTAAGCCCGGTGGAAGTTGCCGACCGCGGATTGGAGCTGGTCTCCGGACCACGCTGGCGCCTGAAAGCCAACAAATTCGGCCAGGATATTCCCGGGCTGGAGATACCCCTTATCGAGTGCAGCGCACCGCCTTTCGCCAGGGAAAATGTACGCTATGAAGTAGGCGAGACGGTGACCACGGTCATCAATCTGCTGGACTGGGACGAGTCGGAAGGGCCTTCGCCGCTGGCCACGAGTAAGGGTTGGGTAGACGTTCTCGAAAACGACTTTGTCACTGTCGCTGATACTATCAACGGTGTTCCCGTCACCACCAATGGCCTGCCGATGACCAATGACTTCGACCTCGCGGTCTATGTTAAAGGTGACCGCAAGCCCACGGCAGTGTTCACTGCTCAATTGATCATCAATGAGGATGTAGAAGTACCGGTACCAGACAGCGATATGTCGATAACCAACTTCAAGGTTCCGAGTAAGGTAAATACTTTACGCAGCAACATCCTGATATCGGCAGTAGTGGGTAATGATCCCAGTGCCCTGGCAAGCGGGTCCGGCACAGTCAATATCAGTGGCATTGATGGCACCGGAGCTGAGGTTGGGAATTTCTCCGCGAGCTTCTCTGATATCGAGCCCGGCAAGAAGGAAAACTTCAAGTTTCGCTGGACCAGCCCGGCCCAGCGCACCGAGGTTCTCTGGACAGCCACGGTGACTGTTGATGGCCAGGTCGTCTCCAGCGCCCAGGGCATGACCCTGGTTCGCGACAAGGGCTAAATGCCCGTCTTCCTTGAGGGAAACAGCATGCCGATCACGTTTTTTGCGTTGATCGGCATGCTCATGCGATAGGGCAATCAAAAGAGGCTCTGGAGAGCCGGCACCGCCACGGCCAGTAAGATCACGCCCATGAGGGCGGAGAGCACACGGAAGTTGCCGCTCGTAGTGGCTTCGATGGAGGCGAGTTTGATGTCCTGCTGGTTGAGGCGGCTGTTCAATGCTGTCTCCAGCTGGGCTCCAATGTCCACAAAGCGCTGATCGATGGTAGTAAACCGTTGCTCAAGCTTCGCATCCTGCTCCGCAAACGTTGCGCGCAGGGTCGCATCCAGATAGTCCCTCGTAACGATATTGTCTGCGTAGAACCCGAATGCTTCCGCCATCAGCTCTGCCTGTACCTCTGCTTGCGATTCCGGCACCCCGGCACTTTTCAGGCGCCGGGCATAGCGCAATGAATCAAATGCGAGTGTTGCCATAGCATAGCCTCCTTGCGGCGATCCGCCAAGTATGCGCGGTCCGCTGGCAAAGCCGTACATCCGATTCGCTCGGGTATGGCAAGGGAGTAGGTCTGCTGGCCATCCGTGAGGCCTGCGCGTCTATCACCGGTATACCCATCGCATTCCCCCCTTAGCCGCGCTATGCTTTCCACCAAATAGCAGGAGACAACCATGGCACAGACTGTTCAGGTCCTTCGCAATAACATTACCACCGCACGCACCCAGGACACGCCACTGGGTACATTGGCGGAAAGCGCGGTCCGGCTGAAGATTGAAAGCTTTGCGGTAACATCCAACAACGTCACTTATGCGGTGATAGGTGATGTGTTCGGTTACTGGAACTTCTTTCCGGGCGAGGGTGATTGGGGCGTGGTGCCGATGTGGGGCCATGCCGTGGTGCAGGCATCCAGCCATCCCGATGTTGTCGAGGGTGAGCGGGTGTACGGTTACCTCCCGATGGCGACACACCTGGATGTGGTGCCGGGAAAAATTTCCGACAGCAGCTTCATGGACATGGCTGCTCACCGCCAGCCCATGAGCCCGATTTACAATCAATACATGCGCCTCGCCCATGATCCCGAACACGACGCATCGAAAGAGGCGGAGCGGATGATCTTTGGGCCGTTGTTCAAGACCGGTTTTCTGATCGAGAGCTTCATGCGGCGGGAACACTGGTTTGGTGCCGAGGCCGTGATTCTCACCAGCGCATCGTCCAAAACCGCGCTGGGCCTTGCCAGTGTGGCCAGGCATCGTTCACCGGCTACCCGCCGAATAGGGCTTACCTCAGCAGCTAACATGGAATTTGTGGAGGAGACCGGGCTTTACGATGAGGTGTTAGCCTATGATGCGTTGGACAAGCTCGCCCAGGTGCCCAGCGTCTCTGTGGATTTTGCGGGAAATGGCGCGGTGCTTGCGCGGATACACGCGCACCTGGCGGATAACCTGAAGTATTCCTGTCTCGTTGGCGCTACCCATGTGGAGGCGCGCGGCGGTGCGCTCGGTGGCGTCGATAAGATGGCAGGGCCCGAGCCGGTCCTGTTCTTCGCGCCGGATCATGCGGTTGCGGCAATCAAGGAGCAGGGTGCTGCAGCATTTGGTCGGGATATTGCCAAAAGCTGGCACCACTTCCTGGCGGATGCGGAAGGTACGGTTACCGTAGACGTTCGCAGCGGCATCGACCAGGCGCGCGCTGCATTTGTGGAAATGGCTGGCGGTGAGGTCGACCCGTCCCTGGGGATTGTGATCGAGCCCTGATGGGCTACTTGCGAAACGACATTTACGCCGCCACGTCGCCCTGACCCACGCTCTGGGGTCCACGAATGAGGCCGCCCGGTGTGGCGCCTGTCCATTTGCCATCCCGAAAAGTGACCGTCCCACCTTTTATCGTGGCGAGGTAGCCGTCTGCCTTCTGCAGCAGACGTTTCCCCCCGGCGGGCAGGTCGAAGGCCAGCCATGGCTTGCCCAGCTTGATCGCGTCAAGGTCGATGATATTGAGGTCTGCCAGATAGCCCGGCGCAATGACTCCGCGATCATTCAGGCCATAGAGTCGTGCCGTATCCTGGCATTGACGCTTGATGGCGTGTTCCAGCGCGATCCGGTTACCGCGTTTCCGGTCGCGCACCCAATGCTCCAGCATGAATGTGGTGGAGGCCGCATCGCAGATGGTGCCGCAATGCGCGCCGCCGTCCGACAGGGAATTTACCGTGTCGTCGCTATGTTGCAGCGGTAACAGAAACTCCAGGTCGCCATCAGTGTAATTCAGGATCGGGAAATAGATGAAGCCGGTGCAGTCGTCATGGCAGAGCAGGTCATAGGCGTACTCCGCCGCATCCTTGCCTGCCGTCGCCGCCCGTGCGGCGACACTGCCATCGGGGGTCGGCTCATAATCAAAATCATCATCCATTTCGTATTGGGCGACGAACCCCTGAATGATCACGTTATATAGTTCGCGAAGTTCGGTGGGCGTTCCCGACAAATCGCTGTCCTCGGCCAGCAGTTGTGTCTTGAATGCCGGGTCGAGTAATTTTGCTTTCTGTTCATGCCATGGCAATTCGGCAATGGCATGCCAGCTGGGGCGGAACAGGAACGGGTGTACCGTTCCCTGCCAGGCCATGATGATGCCGTTGCCGCGCAGGGCGATCTGCGCGACGATGTTCGCGCCAGCCCGGTTTTCTGCACGCATTCCGGCGATCTGTTCCACCAGTGACATGTCCTTGGCGATACTTTGCAGGGCGGCGAAGGTGACGGGCAGGCCGGTTTCACGGCTGAGCTTCCCCATCCAGCCGAATTCGTTCCATTCATGCTTCATGTCGCTGGCCATTTCAAACACGCCATGCCCGACGCGGCCCATCGCCTTGCCGATCTCCACGAGTTCTTCCTCCGTGGCCGTGGTCCCGGGCACCAGTTCGCCATCGACTGAACGATGCAAAACGGTGCGACTGGTGGAAAAGCCCAGGGCGCCTGCCGCAACGCCTTCTTCCACGATGGCGGACATTTGCCGGATATCGTCCCGGGTCGGCACGGCGCCCGGTTTCTCCCGGTCGCCCAGCACGTAGGCCCGGACTGCGCCATGAGGAACGTGGGTCCCGACATCGACGGCACGCGGCATTTTTTCCAGTGAATCGAGATATTCGGGGAAGGTTTCCCAGTCCCAGGTAATGCCTTCTGCGAGGGCGGTACCCGGGATATCCTCCACGCCTTCCATCAGGCTGATCAGCCATTGATGGCGGTCGGGCCTGGCGGGCGCAAAGCCGACACCGCAATTGCCCATAACGACCGTGGTGACACCGTGCCAGCTGGATGGGGCCATTTCAGGGTCCCATGTCGCCTGCCCGTCATAGTGGGTGTGGATGTCCACAAAGCCGGGGCTTACGATGTTGCCACCCGCATCGATTTCCTCGACGGCATCACCGGTGACAGTGCCGACCTGGATAATCAGGCCGTTTTTCACGGCGACGTCACCGGAATAGCCGGGCGCACCGGTTCCGTCCACGATGGTGCCGTTGCGAATTATCAGATCGAATTTTGCCACAGTGATTGCCTCTTTTATTGTTATTGAGTTCGGGTTGTCCCCGGGGTCGTACTATGCAGATTAAATCAGCTGTTGCCCTATCACAAGCGTGTCACCGCAGTCGGGCGAGCTCACGGATGAAGAGGGTGATGTCACGGCTGGTGCGGGGCCGTCGTCGCATATCAGCTGGTAAAAGCGGGCCGGCATGGATCACCGGATTTCGTTGTGTGACGGTATACGTGACCGGATAGGCATAAACCGTGACGTAATGTCATAAAAAATGCCAATATGCCGTTTCTGTAGCTGCCCTTCGCCGTTGATTCGGGGGGGGGAATTCAAGTAGAACAAGGACCCGGAAAATGACCATCGAAAATCGCGTGACCAGGCTCACTGGCACCCAGTACCCCATCATCCAGGCACCCATGGGCTGGATAGCCCGTTCGCAACTCGCTTCCGCCGTCAGCAACGCCGGGGGCCTGGGGATCATTGAGACCTCATCGGGGGAATTGGATATTATCAAGCGCGAAGTGGCACTGATGCGCGAGTTGACCGACAAGCCTTTTGGCATGAATGTGGCCCTGTCCTATGTTAAAGGCAGCAATATCATCGATTTCGTGATCGAACAGGGCATTCGCTTTGTCACTACATCCTCCGGTAGCCCCAGTGTCTGTACCCGGGATTTCCAGGCCGCAGGTATCACCGTGTTTCATGTGGTACCCACCCTGGAGATGGCCCTCAAGGCGATTGATGCGGGGGTCGACGGGCTGGTGGTTGAAGGCGGTGAGGGTGGCGGTTTCAAGAACCCCAGCCCGGTATCTACCATGGTGTTGCTGCCCCTCATCTGCTCCCGTGTTGAAGTGCCGGTTATTGCCGCTGGCGGCATCAGTGACGGTGTGTCGATGGCAGCGGCCTTCGCCATGGGCGCTGAGGGGGTGCAGATGGGTACGCGGATGTTGTGTTGTCTGGAGTCGCCGGTGCACGATAACTGGAAGCAAGCTGTGGTGGCGGCCAGAGAAACGGATACCGTCTTCCTCAACCAGCAATCACGCCCGGCCCTACGCGCCCTGCGTACGGCACGCACGGCTGCCCTGGAGCCGCTGGGCAAGTTCGATATCATGGAAAACATGGCTGGAATTCCACAATTGTACTTTGGCGGCGATATGGAAGCGGCCATCCCGCTGTCCGGTGAAGTCTGTGGGCGTATCGATAACGTGGTCAGCGCCGAACAGGTCATCGATGATACAATTACGGCCTTTCACGACACCATCAAGGGCTTGTCGCAGCGCTACACCCGCTGATGAAACCGATGGCAATCCCAACCAATACCGTACAAGGAGACCAGGCGCGTGGCCTACGATTTAACCGGCAAGATCAAGCTCATCCAGGAACCGCAGACGTTCAACAGCGGCTTTACCAAACGCGAAATGGTAGTCACCGTCGAGGACGGAAAATATCCGCAGGAGATCAACCTGGAGTTCGTGCAGGACAAGATCGCCTTGCTCGATGGCCTGCAGCCGGGGCAGGAAGTCACTGTCACTTTTGACATTCGGGGCCGGGAATACAACGGTCGCTACTTCAATAATCTGCAGGGCTGGAAGATTGCCGCGGCCGATGCCTCATTCGAGCCCGCTCCGGACTATGACAGCTACCAGGGCATGCCCAGCCAGGATGGTGATCCCGGTTACAGTGATGACGACATTCCATTCTGACCCGAGCGGCCCACTCACTGGTATACAAGACGTCGATGACCAATCTTGACGACAGGAACGGTTACCACCGAGTCACTGACTTCATAAATGATCCGATACACTCCCTGTCGGATGCGATAGCGTTCCTGCTCGGTAAGCTTTTCACAGCCCACGGGCCTTGGATTTTCCGCCAGGCCTTCAATTTTGGCCAGGATACGTTTCAGGTCTTTTTGCGGTACTGAGCGAAGCGCCTTGATCGCAGAAATGATAATAGGCGTGCTGCTGAAGCTCCTGTAATCTGGAGTATCAAATAGATTCCGCCCAGGAGGCACACCATGACCCTGCAAGACAAGCACGTGCTTATCACCGGCCCCACCGCGGGGATTGGCCGGACCACGGCGCTGGCCCTGGCCGCACAGGGTGCCAGCCTGACCCTGTTGTGTCGGAACCCCGATAAGGGCGCGGCCCTGGCCGATGAAATCACCGCTGCGGGTGGAGTGGCGCCAACGGTGGTGATGTTGGACATGGCCAGTCTGGCCAGTGTACGCCAGGCGGCACAGGAGTGCCTGGAGTTGGGGCGCCCGGTGGATGTGCTGCTCAATAACGCGGGCATCGTGAACACCAGCCGCCGGACCACGGTGGATGGTTTCGAGGAGACGCTGGCCGTTAACCACTTCGCGCCCTTCCTGCTCACCGGGCTGTTGCTGCCCACCATGCTGGAGGTACCCGGCGCGCGCATTGTCAACGTAGCCTCCGCCGCCCACGCCTTTGTGCGCGGTATGGGTTTTGATGACCTGCATGCGGAACACGGCTACAAGACCTTCCGTGAGTATGGGCGGTCCAAGCTGGCGAATATCCTGTTCACCCGCAGCCTCGCGCAGCGGCTTGCCGCTTACCCGGTGACGGTAAACAGCCTGCACCCTGGTGCAGTATCTACCTCCCTGGGCACGCAGAACGGCGGCGTAATGAGCCGGATAGTGCCGCTCCTGATCAAGCCCTTTTTCCGCACGCCGGAGCAGGGCGCACAGACCTCCATTTACCTGTGCACCAGTGATGCAGTGGCCGGGACCAGCGGGGAATATTTCGCCAACTGCAAGCCTGTGCGGCCCAAGCCCTGGGCGCGGGACGAGGAGGCGGCACAGCAATTGTGGCGTATTACCGAGGAGAGTGTGGGATTTCAGTATCCAGTGTGAGGGTGGCGAGCTGTCGATTTAATGATACGGTAAAGGCTTCATACTAATTCGCGGACGCAATTTATGAGCCAGGACATGGCGGTTTTCAAGGGCGGTGTGGCAGTCATCACCGGCGCGGGGTCAGGGATTGGAGAAGGCCTCGCGCGCCTTGCAGCCAAGCAAGGTATGCGCGTGGTGCTGGCGGATGTAGCCATGGAGCGTACGGAGCGTGTGGCGCAGGAGATCCGGGCCGGCGGTACTGATGTGCTGGTCGTCCATACTGACGTTGCCGAGCCGGAGGCACTGGACCGTCTGGCGGCCATCACCCACGAGACCTTCGGCGATGTCACCTTGCTGGTGAACAACGCCGGTATTGAAACCCTGGGTTATGTCTGGGAACTTCCGGCGGCACTGTGGGAAAAGACCCTGAACATCAATATTAACGGGGTGATCCATGGTGTCCGCGCGTTCGCCCCAGGAATGCTGGCGTCGGGCAAGCGGGCCTGGATTGCCAACACGTCTTCCATCGGCGGCCTGGGAATCATGCCGATCCAGACCTCCTACGTGCTTAGCAAGCACGCGGTCCTGTCATTCAGTGAATGCCTCTATCTGGAAATGCAGATGAAGAGGGCGCCGATCCATGTCTCCGCAATTCTGCCCGGCCCGGTGGCTACCCGCATTTTCGAAGACTCGAAAACCGCGGAAGATCCCATGAATGCGAACCATGGCCAGATCATGCACAACATGCTGGCCAGTGAAGGGATCAGCGGCGACGAAGCTGCAGAGCGCATCCTGCCGCAAATAGCCGCTGGCAAATTCTGGGTCTCGACCCACCCCGAGGTGACCCGTGAGTTTGCCAATAACCGCGCCAGTCACTTGTCCAATCTGGCGGACCCGGCGTTGCCCGCGGAATTACTGGCGGGCATGGGGTTGGGATAGCGCGCCTCAGGTGACGGCGACCCCGTCCCGCTGCCGGAAAGCCAACGGCATACGCTTGAAGCCGTCCATGAAATTTGAGCGAAAGTGGGTGGGGGGCGCCGTCAGCTCGAAGTCCGTGAACCGGATCAGCAGCTCCCGGGTCATCATTTCCAGGTTGAGGCGCGCCTGATGCTGGCCCGGACAAACATGTACCCCAAAACCGAAGGTGCGCAGGTGGCGGCGGGTTGCAGCGCGGTCCCGGGTGATATCAAAGCACTCGGGGTTGTCGAACAGCTCGGGATCATGAGCGACAGAGGAGAGCAGGCACACCACCTTGTCGCCTGCCTGCAGGGTCTGGCCCGCCAATTCCACCTCACGGGTCGCGGTGCGGCGGGTATAGACTACCGTGTTGCGGTAGCGCAGGATCTCCTCCACCGCGTCCGGAATCCGCTCGGGTTCCGCCTGTAGCAAAGCCAGCTGCTGCGGATGCTTGATCAGTTCGTGGAACAGCCACGACAGGGTATTGCGGGTAGTCTCGGTGCCACCCACCATGACGCCCTGCACCGCCGCACCAAATTCCTCATCGGTTAATCGCTGGCCTTCAATCTCGGCTTCCAGCAGGTGTTGGGTCATGTCATCTTTGGGGGTATCAAGCCGGCGCCGGGCGGCCCATTCGGCAGCCCAGCGGATCAGTTCGGCAGACGCGGCGAAGCCTTCTTCCCGGCTGCCGGTATAGTCCGGATCGTTGGCCAGGGTCATACTGTTGACCAGGTTCACCAGGTAGGTCTGTTCCGTTTCCGGAAAACCCAGCAAGGTGAAGATGACATGCACGGGCAGGGGCATGGCGATCTCACTGACGAACTCGCAGTGGCCCTTTGCGGCAACGCCGTCGACAATCTCGGCCACCTTGCGTTGCATCATGCCTCGGCGTTGCTCAAGTACGTCCGGCTTGAAGGCGTGATCTACCAGGCCCCGTTTGGCGCGATGCGTGGGCGGATCCGTGAAGGTCATCGCCTGGCGCAAAGTGCTGAGCAGGGGTTCAGGGATGTCCTCCAGCAGCGGTCCGTTGCGGCTGGAAAACGTGGCCGGCTCGCGCAGTACCTGGTCGATATCGGCCTTGTGCAATACCAGCCAGTAGGGTTCCCCGTTCGGGTCCTCCTGGCGGATAACGCGATGGTTTGCCCGCAGTTCGGCGATCGCTTCGCGGGGCGTGCCCTCCTCGAAATTGGCGAGATTGAGCAAGTCGTGATGCAAGGGGCAGCGGCTCATGGCGGGATCCAGGCAATAGGGTTATCGATCCGGTCGATCATAACCCGGCCGATCGGTGGTTTCGAGACGGGCTGGACCAAGTCTTTGTACCCCGGGCTGTCGTGGCTTTCCTTTGCCTGGTGGCTTCTACAGCAAGCTGGCGTTTAATATTGTTCATCGAGTCCAATGCCAACAAGCGAGAGGAAATCCATGGACACATTGCAAGAGTTGCTAGATGAGCGCGATATAACGCGGGTCCTGGTGCGTTTTGCACACACGGTCGATAGCAAAGATTATGCTGGGCTGGCCGAGGTATATACCGATGATCTCACCTTTAATTATGGCGGAGGTGAGCAGGAGGGACTTGATACGCTCATTGACCTGAACCGACGGCATCTGGATGTCTGCGCGGCCACACAGCATTTGCTCGGCAGCATAGTCATCAAAGTCGACGGCGATAAGGCGGAGAGCAGGAGTTATGTCCAGGCGCGCCACCAGGGTTCTGGTGACAAGGCGCATCTGTTCTTCGACACCAATGGCGAATACAAGGATTGGTGGGAGCGCCGCGATGTGGGCTGGCGGATTGTCCGTCGCGAGGCAACATGGTCTGCGCACTACGGTGATCCCTCGGTTATTGGCATCGGGTAGGAGCCGCCACCGCCGTTTGAACTCCATTCATGCCCCTCGTCACCCGGGACACTAACGATACCAATTTGACTTTCCCGCAGGCCAACGCTGTAATGCTCTGATGGAGCTCACGCTCATTCAACATTACGCAGTATTCAAGGAGAGCTCATGCGCCCGGAAACCATTGCCCTGCACGAAGGCTACGACGGTGATCCCGCCACCAACGCCGCAACCACGCCGATTTATCAAACCACGTCGTTTACATTCAACGACACCCAACACGGCGCTGACCTGTTTAACCTGGCTGTGCCGGGGAATATTTATTCGCGCATAATGAACCCGACCAACGCCGTGCTCGAGGCGCGTTTGACGGCACTGGAGGGCGGTATCGGCGCCCTGGCCGTGGCGTCGGGTATGGCCGCCATCCGCTATGCCATCGAAACCATTACCGCCATGGGTGACAACATTGTGTCCACCAGTCAATTGTATGGTGGTACGTATAACCTGTTTGCCCACACCTTTCCCAAGCAAGGTATCGAGGTGCGCATGGCTAGTGCCGGCGATCTGGATGCGGCGCGTGCGCTGATCGATGACAATACCAAAGCGCTTTTTTGCGAATCGATCGGGAATCCCGCGGGCAACGTGGTCGATATTCGCGCCTGGGCCGATCTCGCCCATGAGCACGGTATCCCGTTGATGGTGGATAACACCGTTGCTACCCCCTTCCTGTGTCGCGTGTTTGACCACGGCGCCGATATCGCCATTCATTCCCTGACCAAATACATCGGCGGCCACGGTACGACCATTGGTGGCGCGGTTGTGGATTCAGGCAGGTTCGACTGGACGGCGGACAAACGGAAATTCGCGGTACTGAATACGCCCGACCCAAGCTATCACGACGTGGTCTACACCGAGGCGCTGGGCGCCGCCGCCTTCATCGGCCGCTGCCGTGTCGTACCCCTGCGCAACACCGGTGCGGCGCTGTCGCCACACAGCGCTTTCCTGATCATGCAGGGCCTGGAGACACTGGGGCTGCGCATGGAGCGCCACTGTGAGAATACGGAAAAAGTGGCGGCACATCTGCAGGCCCACCCCGCGGTCAACTGGGTGAATTATGCGGCGTTGCCAGACAGCCCCTATAACGAGGTGTGTGGGCGCATTCTCGGTGGGCGCGCATCGGGTATCGTGAGCTTCGGCATCAAGGGCGGCACGGCGGCCGGTGCCAGGTTCATCGATGCACTGCAACTGATCCTGCGCCTGGTGAATATCGGCGACGCCAAATCATTGGCCTGTCACCCCGCCAGCACCACGCATCGCCAGCTTAATGCCGACGAGCTGGCCAGCGCCGGGGTTTCCGAAGAAATGATTCGCCTGTCCATTGGTATCGAGCACATCGACGATATCCTGGAGGATATCGATCAGGCCCTGGCGGTAAGCCAGGCCTGATTTCGCGATAGCCTGCTGTCGGTGGTGATGGCAGGCTTTAATATCGCCAGTGGTCTGCACTATTCCTGATAAGCTCGACTGGCTTGCAAAGATGCACATGTGTATACTTTCTTCTCCGTCGCAGGCACAGGAGCAGAATCATGCAGGCCGCCACCGAATCACAGCAACCCATCGATGCCCTGTTCGATCCGGCATCCCCGGAATACCTCGAAAACCCGGTGCCCCAGTTTCTCGCCCTGGCGCGGCGCGGACGTCTGGTCTGGTACGAGCCCTGGCAGGCATGGATCATGACCCGCATGCCGGACATCATGGAATGCTGGCGCAATGAATACCTCTCCTCCGATTTCTATGACTGGGAATTTGCACCCCCGCGGCCGCCGGAAGACAAGTGGAGTAATTTCGAGAAGGCGATGATAGGCCACAGCCTGCTGGCAGATCACGGTCATCACCGGCTGGTGCGGCGCGTCGTGTCCCCGGCCTTCTCCCGCAACGTGGTGGATGAGATCCAGCGTCGCATCGCGCCCGATGTGGTAAAGCTGATCGATGAGCTGGGTGACCTTGAGAGCTTTGATTATATCGACAAGGTGGCCAACCACATTCCCTTCATCTCCATCAGTCGAATGGTGGGTTTGCCCGAGAAATACTGGCCCGAGATCAAGCAGGTAATCCTCACCTTTACCGAGGCCTGGAATCCGACTATCAGCGATGAGCGCCGGGAGGCGGCGCGGCAGGACAGCAACCGCGCCATCGAGATCCTGCAGCGGGTGATCGCCGAGCGGCGGGCCAATCCGGGGGAGGATGATTTTCTCAGTGTGCTGCTGAAGATCGAAGCGGAAAATGAGAGCTTTGGCGAATGGGATATTATTACCCTGGTACTGGCACTGATTGGCGCGGGGGCAGATACCACCCTCGTTGCCCAGCAGTGGACACTGTATTCCCTGCTCAAGCACCCCGAGCAGATCCCCGCGGCACTGGAGTCGCCGGAGGCTTTTTCCAACGCCTTCAGCGAGATCATGCGCTGGTCAATTTCTTCCAAGATGGGTTTTGCGCGCTATGCACCCGCGGACATGGAGGTGCTGGGTCAGGCGGTACGCAAGGGCCAGATGGTGTTGATGATGCCGCACCTGAAGGACCACGACCCGGAATACTATGACCAGCCGGAGCGCTTTGACGTCAAGCGCGAGTTCAATCCCGATGTCCTGTTCGGCTACGGTCCGCGCTTCTGTATTGGTGCGGCCATGGCCAAGCGCCAGCTCTATCTCACCATGGTTGAGCTGTTCCGGCGCTTTCCCAACCTGGAGCTGGATGGCGAGCCGGAAAAGGATAATTCAGATCACAACGCCATCGTGTTTCGCGAGTTGCGCGTACGCACCAACATCGACAAATCATGAGGCAGGTGTCATGAACAAACGTTACCAGAAACCCATTCCCTACGGCTGGTTCGCGATCGAATACAGCGACAACCTGCAGCCGGGCGAGGTAAAGCCCGTGACCTACTTCGGTCGCGAACTGGTGATGTTTCGCACCGAGTCCGGCGCGGTGTCCGTGCTTAATGCCTACTGCCCCCATCTTGGGGCGCACCTGGGCTATGGCGGCGTGGTGAAAGGCGAGGCCATCAGTTGTCCGTTTCATGCCTGGGAATTCAGTGGCGAGGGTTACTGTACCTCGGTGCCCTATGCCAACCGCATACCGCCGAAGGTTGCGGACAAACAGTGTATCGTCAGCTACCCCACCCTCGAGCGCAACCAGATGATCTGGGCCTGGTATCACCCCCAGGGCGTTGCTCCCGCCTTTGAAATCGACGATGTCCCCGAACTGCAGTCCCCGGACTGGATGCCGCTGGAAACCTACGAGTGGAAAATCAACACGATTATCCAGGAGACGGGCGAGAATGCGGCGGATCTTGCGCACTTCATTACCGTGCACGGCAACCCGGCCATGCCCCAGGGCAGTGTTGAGCTGAGCGGCCCCCGCCGGGTCACCGAGTTCGACTCCCAGGCCCACAGTATCGACGAGCAGGGTAATGTCGATCTCAGCGGCGACAGCCACGACGCCGTTCACCTGCGCTCTGAAAGCGTGGGCCCCGGGTTTACCTTCCAGCGTTTCTCGCGCCTGTTCGATGTGGTCATGATGGGCACCGTAACGCCGATCGATGACCAGAACGTGCAGCTGCGCTTCAACTTCTCAGTGCCGCGCAAACAGTCGGAAGACAACAGCATGATGGCGAGCGGTACGGTGCAGGAGATCGTGCGCCAGGTAGAGCAGGACATTCCGATCTGGGAGCACAAGGTGTATCTGGAAGACCCCGCCCTGTGCGACGGCGACGGCCCGATTGCAAAATACCGCAAGTGGTTCCAGCAGTTCTATGCCTGAGCGGTGTCCCGCTCCGGTATGCATGATGATTTTTTCCAATAAACGATAACAGAGGATAGAGAATTATGAATGAGAATCTCGCAACCACGCCTGGCGATCACTACAACTGGCCGATGCTGAAAATCCGTTACCTGACGGACCCCGCGAAACTGGCGGCAGTGTTGCCGCCGGGTTTTGAGCCCGGCAGCCGCCCCGAAGTGACCCTGACGGTTTACAATGTGCCGGTTAATGGCGAGCCCGAGCAGGGGCTGCTGACCACGGTGAGCTGTACCTACAAGGGCAGGGAAGGGCAGTTCGCGCTCGGTTACGCCATCGACAAGGAAGCGGAGATCTTCATCAGCCAGGAGAAGTTTGGCCAGCCCAAATACCCGGCGGATATACTTTATTATCGCCTGATGGACCAGGTGGGAGCCCGGGTTTGCCACCAGGGCTATACCTTTCTCGAGTTCAGTGGCCAGGTAACGGACACGCTGGACAACGGCCCCCGTTTTGACGAATACGAGTTCTGGGTCAAGTATTCACGTGCCGCGTCCTATACCAAGCCGGGTTTTGATTTCCCCCCGCACGTGGTCAATGTGGTCAGTAACTACGGCACAGTGCAGAAGCTGAAAGTGGAGGGTGAACTGATCCTGCGCGATAGCCCCTGGGACCCGATTACCGAGCGCCTGCCGCCATCCTCCAGGCCGGAAACCTGGTTGTGGACGCCCGAGTTCCTGGGACGCAGTGTGGACCTGGGTGACCCGCTGGATGCCGACGCCTTTGAACCCTGGGCCAGCACCATCGGCAATTCCCGCTGGTTGGGGACTAACGGCGGCCCGCTCAAGGGCTGAAAGGGGGCGTTTATCAGCCGCCTGCCGACGCGTAACCCCGACCCTGTGGGGTTTCCGCCGAGGTTTCGACCAGGTACTCCTCATAGGTGCCCTTGAAGTCCACCAGCTGGTGATCCTTGATCTCAATCACCCGGGTTGCCAGTGAGGAGACGAATTCGCGGTCGTGGCTGACAAAAATCAGCGTGCCGTCGTAGTTCTCCAGCGCCAGGTTCAGCGACTCGATGGCCTCCATGTCGAGGTGGTTGGTGGGCTCGTCCAGAATCAGCACGTTGGCGTCGGTCATTATCATTTTGCCGAACAGCAGCCGATTCTTTTCACCGCCGGAGCAGACTTTTGCTTTTTTCAGGAAGTCGTCGGATGAAAACAGCAGCCGGCCCAGGGTGGCGCGCACGATCTGGTCGTCGTGGTGGGGCCTGCGCCACTGGCTCATCCAGTCAAACAGGTTCAGCTCGCAGTCAAAATCCGCAGTGCTGTCCTGGGGGCAGTAGGCGACGGTGGCGTTTTCGGCCCATTTCACCACGCCGGTGGTGGGCTGTAGTTCATTGAGCAGACAGCGCAGCAGCGTGGTTTTGCCGGCACCATTCTCGCCAATGACCGCCAGTCGGGTACCGGCATCCAGGATCAGGTTGCTGCCGTTGAAGAGTGGCTGGCCGTCAAAACCGTGGCCCAGGTTTTCCAGCACCAGGGCCTGGCGATGCAGTTTCTTGTCCTGCCGGAAGCGGATGTAAGGGCTCATCCGGCTTGAGGCCTTGATGTCATCCAGCTTGATCTTGTCGATCTGCTTCGCCCGTGAGGTGGCTTGCTTGGCCTTGGAGGCATTGGCGGAAAAGCGGCTGACGAACTGCTGCAGGTCAGCGATCTGGGCGGATTTCTTCGCGTTCTCCGAATGCAGGCGCTCCCGGGCCATGGTGGAGGCGGTCATGAAATCGTCGTAATTGCCGGGGTAGAGACGCAATTCACCGTAGTCAATGTCCGCCATGTGGGTGCAGATGGCATTGAGGAAATGGCGGTCGTGGGAAATGATCACCATGGTGCTCTTGCGCTCGCTGAGCATGCCTTCCAGCCAGCGGATGGTGTTGATATCCAGGTTGTTGGTAGGCTCGTCCAGGAGCAGGATATCCGGGTCCGAGAACAGGGCCTGGGCCAGCAAGACCCGCAGTTTCCTGCCTGGCGCCACCTCGCTCATGGGACCAAAGTGCAGCTCGGTCTCGATACCGGCGCCCAGCAGAATCTCACCGGCGCGGCTTTCAGCGGTGTAGCCGTCCATCTCCGCGAACAGGGTTTCCAGCTCCGCCACTTTCATGCCGTCCTCGTCGGACATCTCCGCCAGGCCGTAGATGCGGTCGCGTTCCTGCTTAACCGCCCACAGTTCGGCGTGGCCCATGATCACCGTGTCGATAACCGAGTACTGCTCAAAGGCGAACTGGTCCTGGTGCAGCTTGCCGATACGCTCGTTGGGCGTAATTGACACGTTGCCGGCGCTGGGCGTAAGGCTGCCATCCAGGATCTTCATGAAGGTCGACTTGCCGCAGCCGTTGGCGCCGATCAGGCCATAACGGTTGCCGTCGCCGAACTTGACGGAAATATTTTCGAACAATGGCTTGGCGCCAAATTGCATGGTGACGTTTGCTGCGCTGATCACTGTGGTGTACCTGGGGGAGTTGGGTGGAGCGAGGTTTATCCGCGAGAGGGTGCGCATGATACAGATTTGCGGGGGTTGCGTCGAGAGCAGGGCTGGTTGTCGGCAGCGTGCAGTCGTTATCGAGAATCAGTGATCAAGAATGAGTCATCGAGGAACAGCATCAGTGTTTTAGGTCAAGGTGCACCCTGATAATCAGATTTCCCGAACATCACCATCTACAAATCGCCATGGATAGTCTATACCTGTAGCTCTACACTAAGAGTGTTCGTGTTGGGCGTGCACCTGTGAGTCAAATGGTGGTTGCGACCATCGCGAGGGGTTCGGGCCAGGGCCGGGTTGTGAGGGGCTGGCGCGGAGTACAGGTTGGTGCGGGAGCACCAACGTTTGATCGGGAATATAAAGAGGGGTTAACCCCATGCTCAAGAGAAAATTACCAATAGCCGTACTGGCCGCCGTCCTGGCGGTACCTGCCGTAGCGTCAACCGGGATGTTCCAGGGCGAGGCCAAAACCAACCAGTTCTGGTGGCCCGAGCAACTGGACCTGCAACCACTGCGTGACCATAACCCATCCTCCAACCCTTATGGCGAGGATTTCAACTACGCCAAAGCCTTTGCGAGCCTTGACCTGGAAGCCGTGAAGAAAGACCTGAAAGAGGTGATGACCGATTCCCAGGACTGGTGGCCGGCGGATTACGGCCATTACGGGCCCCTGTTCATTCGTATGGCCTGGCACAGTGCGGGCACCTACCGCATGCAGGATGGCCGCGGGGGCGCCGGTGGCGGCCAGCAACGTCTTGACCCGCTCAACAGCTGGCCCGATAACGTCAACCTCGACAAGGCCCGGCGCCTGCTGTGGCCAGTCAAGCAGGAATACGGTCGTAATATCTCCTGGGCTGACCTGATGGTACTGGCCGGTACCGTGGCCATGGAAGACATGGGCTTCAAGACATTCGGGTTCGCGGGTGGCCGTGCCGATGACTGGGAGCCGGACGTTATTTACTGGGGCCCGGAAGCCGACATGCTGGGTCGTGAACGCTACAACGAAAAGGGAGAGCTGGAAAACCCTCTCGCCGCTACTCAGATGGGCCTCATCTATGTGAATCCAGAGGGCCCTGGCGGCAATCCCGACCCCCTGGCAGCCGCGGAACAGATTCGTGTCAGCTTCGGCCGCATGGCCATGAATGATGAGGAAACGGTCGCCTTGATCGCGGGCGGGCACACCTTCGGTAAAACCCACGGCGCTCACGATCCTTCCGAGTGCCTCGGCCCCGAGCCGGCAGCTGCGGATCTGGAAGAGCAGGGCCTGGGCTGGAAGAACAGCTGCGGCAAAGGTAATGCCGAAGACACCACGGGCGCAGGCCTCGAGGGTGCATGGACGGCGGCACCCACGCGGTGGACGATGATGTATCTGCAAAACCTGTTTGCCCATGAATGGGAGCAAACCCGCAGCCCTGCGGGTGCTATCCAATGGCAGCCCAAGGATGGCGCTGCGGCCAATACCGTTCCCGATGCACACGTTGAGGGCAAGTTCCATGCGCCCATGATGTTTACTACCGACCTGTCATTGAAGGAAGATCCGGCTTACCGGAAAATTTCCAAACGGTTCCTCGAAAACCCGGACGAGTTCGAACTGGCTTTCGCCAAAGCCTGGTTCAAGCTGACTCACCGGGACATGGGCCCACAGGCACGCTATATCGGTCCCGATGTGCCGGAAGTTGCGCTGATGTGGCAGGACCCGATTCCCGAAGTGGATTACAAGCTCATCGGTGCCGGGGATATAGCCAGGCTCAAGAAAGTCATTCTCGATTCTGGCCTGACCACCGATGAACTGGTCAGAACCGCCTGGGCATCGGCTTCCACCTACCGGAACACGGACATGCGTGGTGGCGCCAATGGCGCGCGTATCCGTCTGGCGCCGCAAAAGGACTGGCCGGTTAATGATTCCGAAGAGCTGGCAAAAGTGCTGGAGACCCTTGAGGGTATTCAGGAGGATGTAAACAGCTCGCGGCTCAGCAGGAAGAAAGTCTCACTGGCGGACCTGATTGTACTGGGTGGCGCAGCGGCCATTGAACAGGCGGCGAAGAAGGCCGGTTATGACGTGGAAGTACCTTTCACGCCTGGCCGGGCAGACGCCACCGAGGAGCAGACCGAGGTTGAATCCTTCGCGGTACTCGAGCCAACAGCGGACGGTTTCCGTAACTACTATGGTGATGGCAATCGGTTTTCCCCCGCGGAAATGCTGGTAGACCGTGCCGACCTGCTGGGGCTGACGGTACCGGAAATGACCGTGCTGGTAGGCGGCATGCGGGTACTTGATGCGAACGCCGGCGGCGTCGACCACGGCGTATTCACCGATCGTCCCGGCACCCTGAGCAATGACTTCTTTGTCAACCTGCTCGGCATGTCAGTGAAGTGGTGGAAATCCGAGGACTCTGAAGGTCTGTACGAAGGCCGGGATCGCTCCACGGGTGAGGTGAAATGGACGGCAACACCGGTCGATCTCATCTTTGGTTCCAACGCGGAACTGCGCGCTGTCGCTGAGGTATATGGCTCAAAAGATGGTGAGGAAAAGCTGGTCCGTGATTTTATCGACGCCTGGGTCAAGGTGATGACTGCAGACCGCTTCGACCTGAAGCGAGCCTGAACTCGACTGCCCGGGGCCGCTCGTTACCGGTTTAGCCGGTAACGAGCGGCCCCGGGCCCTTTCAATTGTCGGGCTAACCGGCAACGCGACAAGGAGATGTGAGCATGGCAAAGGTTCTGGTACTTTACTATTCAATGTACGGCCATATGGAAACCATGGCGAAAACCGTCGCTGAAGGTGTCGGTGAGGTGTCGGGCGCCGAAGTCACCATCAAGCGTGTTGCCGAGACCATGGATGAAAAGGCTTTCAAAAAAGCCGGCGGCAAAACCGACCAGGAAGCCGAAGTGGCAAGCCCGGATGACATGGCAGATTACGATGCCATCCTGTTCGGCACACCAACGCGATTTGGTAATATGTGCGGGCAGATGCGCACCTTTTTTGACCAGACCGGTGCTCTGTGGGCCAAAGGCACGCTGTTTGGCAAGCTGGCCAGCGTATTCGCTTCCACCGGTACTGGAGGTGGTGAGGAACAGACCATCACCACCACATGGGTTACGCTCGCGCATCACGGCATGGTGATTGTGCCTATCGGTTACGGAGCGTCCGAACTGTTTGATATTTCAAGCGTTAGTGGGGGTACACCCTATGGCGCCACCACTCTGGCGGGCAGCGACGGCTCGCGGCAACCCGATGAGCGGGAGCTGTCCATCGCCCGTTTTCAGGGCAAGACTGTGGCCGAGCTGGCGGTGAAACTGTTTGGCTGATAGGGTATACGGGTTGTCCCGGGTACTCGATCCTCTTGAATGCTAACGCTCCTCATTTTGACCGGACTCTTTGTTTCCGCGTTCGGTGCTGCAACTCTTTTCCCCTTTCAGTCCGAGGCCGTGCTCGTCGGCCTGCTGGTCCAGGGCACCTATCCGGTGGCTGTTCTGGTTGCCGTGGCGACGCTTGGTAATGTGCTGGGCTCAGCTGTTAACTGGTGGCTTGGCCGTTATATAGAACGCTGGCGTCACAAGCGCTGGTTTCCCGTCAGCGAGCGTAACCTCAACCGGGCGCAAGCCGGATACCATCGTTACGGCCGCTGGTCACTGCTGCTGAGCTGGGCGCCGTTTATCGGTGATCCGCTGACCCTGGTAGCGGGTGTCATGAAAGAACCTTTCTGGAGTTTCCTGTGGATTGTCACCCTGGCCAAGGCCGGGCGCTATCTGATTCTAACGGCGCTGACCCTGGGGGTCATGCAGTGGGGATGACAGGCGGATCAGTGCTGTCCATTTTTTGTTAAGAAATTTAGTGAAAGAGATCATCGACGCAGCATCCAGCGTCTAAGCTTGTTCGTAGGAGTTTATACGCTCATAAACTGTTTACGAGGTGACGATCCATGAAAATGCGTAATTTTCTGGCTGCTTCGGCGGCTGTGCTGGTCTTGTCTGCTTGCAGTGATAGCGATGATAACTTTGACGTCCCTGATGTTATCCCGCCGCCCCCCGTCATTGAACCCGCTGAGCTAAGGATTACCCATGCTGCCCCCGACGCTCCCAATGTGAATGTATACGTTGATGGTGAACTGGCGCTGGATGACGTGGCCTTCAGGCAAAGTTCCGGCCTGATCGTGTTTGATGAGCCGGGTTCATTTGAAATAGAGGTGAGGGGATTACTACCTGATGGTTCCGAGGTGTCGGTGATTGGCCCGGTCGATCTCGATCTGGAAGAAGGGATCAGGACGGATGTGGTCGCCTATGACACCTTGTTTGACGCCAATGGCGACCTGAATATCAAGGCAAAAATACTGGAACCGGTAGCAATAGAAAGTGATATCACGGATGTTCGTTTATCAGTGATGCATGCTGCACCCGCCGCGGCCGAGGTTGATATCTATGTAACGGCACCGGAAGATGCACTGTCTTCGGTGGACCCACTTGATGCAGCTTTTGGTGACGCCCTCGGCCCCCTTGCACTGGAACCGGATACCGATTATCGGGTCCGCATTACCGGCGATGGCAGTGATGCTGTGGTGTACGACAGTGGAACACTAAGTTTCACGGCTGGAACCGAGCTGCTGGTGCTGGCAGTCAACAACACCTACAAAGTGGGCACCAACCCGGTCAACCTGCTGGCGGTGGATGCCGAAGGTGCAACCGAAGTGGTTGATCCCACAATGGGGGTTGAGGTGCGTGTGGTGCACAATTCGGCAGACACCCCGGCTGTTGATGTTCTGGTAGATGATACCGCCGTGCTGGAGACAGTACCCTTTCCCGTAGCGAGTAATTACGACGATATCCAGGTGCAGGAAGGTACCTACAATGTCGTGGTTGCCGCGAGTGCAGACAACAGCATTGCGCCAATTGATACAGACCTGACTCTTGTAGAGACACAGAGCTATACCGTTCTGGCGATAGGTTCGTTTGCGGAAAACTCGGTTCAGGCACTGGTGACAGTCGATGATCGGCGCAGTGTTGCCTCGGAGGCGAAAGTAGAGGTAATACACGGATCATCCATTGTTGCGGGTGAGATCCCCGTTGATGTCTATCTCACCGCGGATGGTGTCATCGCCGACGCCGAGCCGGCGATAGAGAACCTGGCCTATGCCGACACTACCGGACAGCTGCCCGTCACACCCGGTGAATACTGGGTCACGGTTACCGCTACTGGCGACAAGTCGGTTGTCGCCTTTGACAGCAATGGTCCGATTGCGCTTGGTGGTGGCGTCAATTACACGGTGATTGCGAGAGATCCATCTTCCGCAGAGGTGTCGGGCAGCCCGCTGATTCGCCTGACAATACTGACCGACTGAGGAGGCCCCGAAGCTGACTGAAACCTCGTGAGTGGGCGGCTGTTACGCCCACTCACGAGGCAAGCGTTTTCAGGGTCCTGGCGGGCAACCCTGTCATCGGTTCGCGATCTGCTCCTTTTGCAGACCTGGTTTACCGTTCCTGCTGGCGTGCAAGTCCCTGAGGCCCTGATGTCCCACGTCATTTACTGCAGCGTCCATCGCTCGAGCCTGGCAACCTTGATAATCACGGTGCATGGGCGGATTTCGGCTATCCTCTCTGGGGGCACAGACGGCGCGGGATGCCTGTTCGAGGCGAAGGTAGAGCTGGTTCAATCCAGCCGGCCTGGCCAGGTTAAGATCCTCCCACGACACAATGGTTGATTGTTCCCGGGTAGCCTCAGCCAGCGCCTGTCCCGCGGTAAGTGGCATGGCCAGGGCCAGTATCAGGGCTACCCAGCCAGGTAGGCTGTTTGTGCAACCTCTCTTTCTCTGCAACGTTTTCATGGCTATTCCTCACTGTTGGTTGTCGATGTACGGCTTTTTGCCGCCATTACTGAACAGGGCCTATGGGGTGGCCCGGTGAGAAGCTAAGCATTGCCTGCAGTATTTGCCGGGATGGATTTGTGATGTATGCCTGATTTCTTTGTGATGCCGTGTAAAAACAGGCGGTTAGGCAGGAGCGTGGCATCTGGCGTATTCCCTGACTACCTTTAGGGATGTACCGCAGAGGTTGCGGGAGGGACTGTGGTATGAGTCAGCAAGTCCGATTCGGCGACTGGAGCTTTTGCCCTGACAGCTATGTGCTGGAAAGATCGGGGGTGTCAGTGGTACTGGAGCCTCGAGTTGCCCGTCTGCTGGAATGCTTCCTGGCTAATCCCGGCGAACTTCTCACCCACCAACAGCTGACCATTGCGGTCTGGGATGGCCGCGTCGTATCGGTTGACGCAATTCGCCGGGCGGTATCGTCACTCCGGCATGCGCTGGCTGCGGACGGTACCGATAAATGTATAACAACAGTGCTGAAAAGGGGCTATATCGCCCATTTTCCGCCGCCTACGATAACGGCTCCACAACCGCCTTCGGGTTTGCATCGCCTGGCGCGAGCGCGCCCTGTTCTTCTGCTGGGAATACTGTTGATTGTCCTGGTGTTGGTCGCTTTCGGTGCCTGGATGAGCCGGAGCGTTATTATGGATGACCCCGCAATCACCACCTTGAAGCCACCGCGGGGCGAGGGGAAGTATTAACGTCGTCGATCGTGATCGACGCTTAATGTATCATGTCTCTTTCTGCGCTGATCAGGGTCCGCATCGTTGCTGCTGGTGATAACGCGACGGTAGCGAGCACAGGCTGGTGCTGTTGCCGGATCAGCCCTCAAACAGAGAGTGAATCGTATTGATTATGATAACTGACATCCCGCGTTTTTTGCGTATTACCATCGCCGGCATGCTGCTGGTGTTCGCCCACAACGGGCTTGCCGATACCCGGCCGGATACCGGTCTTACCCCGGCCAGCATTGACCATGCCCGCCAGCTGCGGGATCTGGCGATGGGTGGCACCATGGCCTGGGATATTGTGGAGTCCCTGACCACAGAGATCGGGCCGCGCCTCGCGGGTTCCGAGGCGGAAGCCCGGGCGCGGGCGTGGGCGGTACGGCGGCTTACCGCAATGGGCTTCGACAAGGTGCGGATTGAACCGTTTGAGATCCAGGCCTGGACAAGGGGAGCAGAGCGCGCGGCATTGCTGGCGCCATTCCCCCAGCCGCTTGAAATCACCGCTTTGGGTGGGTCCGTCGCAACGCCGGAGAACGGAATAACCGCTGAGCTGGCGCTGTTTGAGGGGATCGACGCTCTCAAGGCGGCTGCCCCGGGCAGTCTGGAGGGCAAAATTGCCTACGTCAGCCACGCCATGCAGCGCAGCCAGGACGGTTCCAGCTATGGATTTTTTGGCAAGTTGCGCAGGGAGGGTGCCAGTATAGCGGCACAGAAAGGTGCCCTGGCAATCATGATCCGCTCCATCGGAACCTCCAGCCACCGTTTTGCCCATACCGGGCAGATGCGCTATGCCGAGGATGTTGCACAAATTCCCGCCGCGGCGCTGTCCAATCCGGACGCGGACCAGATTGAACGTATTGCCCGCCGTGGCCAGCCCGTCCAGGTCTACCTGAATATGAGCCCGGAGAGTCTGGGTACGGTCTCCAGCGGCAATGTCATCGCCGAAATAACCGGTCGCGAGCGGCCGGAGGAAGTGGTGATCATTGGTGGCCACCTGGACAGCTGGGACCAGGGCACCGGCGCAATAGACGATGGCGCCGGCGTGGCCATTACCACCGCCGCTGCAAAAATGATCCTTGATGCAGGCAAGCGGCCCCGGCGTACCATTCGCCTGGTTTTGTGGGGTGCAGAAGAGGTGGGATTACTGGGCGGTAAGGCCTATCTGGAGGCGCATCGCAAGGATCTTGATAAGCAGATTATTGGTACCGAGAGCGATTTTGGTGCGGAACGGGTCTGGCAGATGACCGCGCAGGTATCGGCGGAAGGGCAGCAAGTGGTCGATATAATGGGTGAATTGCTGGCTCCCATCGGCGTGGCCCGGGGCGACATGGATAAATCGGGCTCCGGCCCTGATCTTACCGCACTGGTAGAAGCGGGCCTGCCGTCGTTGCGCCTGGTTCAGAATGGAATGGACTACTTTGATTTGCACCATACCCCGGATGATACCCTGGACAAGATTGACCCGGTGGCACTGGACCAGAACGTGGCTGCGTATGTGGTGTTCAGTTGGTTGGCCGCGGACAGTACCGTCAATTTCCGCTCCGAATAGGTTGTGGCACCCATTTCATAGGGCTTTACGTGGGAAATATGTCGAAGGAAAAGGCGGAGCCGACCGCAGACGGGCGCCGCCTGCGCAGCGAGCGGAGCCGGCAGATAATACTTGATGCCATGCTGGCGCTTATCGAAGAGGGTAATCTGGTACCTACTGCCCAGCAGGTGGCGGATCGGGCAGGGGTTGGAATCCGCTCCGTGTTTCGACATTTTTCCGATATGGAAAACCTGTTCGCGGCGGCGGATGAACAAAGCCGGGAGTGGTATTTCAGCCTGTTTTCGGGCGGCGATCGCCGCGGTACCCTGAAAAAGCGTATCCGACATGCAGCGGAACGCCACGCCAATGGTTATGAAGCAATCTGGAATACCATTTTATCCACCCAGGCCCAGATGTGGCGCTATGAGCTTCTGCGCAAGAATTATGCGCACTACCAGCGCGGGCTGCGTAACGATCTTGATGACTGGTTACCGGAGCTGAAAACACTGTCCCGGTCCAGCCGCGATGCGGTTGATGCCATTGCCTCCTTCGAGATGTGGCACCGGCTGCGTGAATACCAGGGCCTGAGCAAAAAACAGAGTGTTGTAATTATCGTAGACCTGCTGACGGAACTGGTGCCGGCATCCTGAGCCAGAAGGAGGGCACTGAAACGTGAAATTCATTCATACGTCTGACTGGCAGATCGGCATGACCCGCGCCTTTTTGAGTCACGAAGCGGCTGCGCGTTACAGCCAGGCTCGTATCGACTCCATACGCACACTGGGTGAGCTCGCGCAGGCACAGGGTGCCCAGTTCATGGTGGTGGCGGGGGATGTGTTCGAATCCAACCAGCTGTCCCGGCAAACCCTCAGCCGTGCGCTGGACGCCCTCAATGCCGTGCCGGTTCCGGTGTTTTTATTGCCGGGCAACCACGACCCGCTCGATGCCAGCTCGATCTTTCACAGCGAGACCTTCCGCGGCAAGGCTGGTGACCACATTGTGGTTATTACCGACAGCCAGCCTGTTGCCGTGCCCGGTGTGGCCAATGTGGAGATCGTTGGAGCCCCCTGGTTCAGTAAGCGCCCGGCGGCGGATCCCTGTGCCCGGGCCCTGCAAACGCTGGTGCCGGCCCCGGGGGTAAGCCGGATACTGGTTGGGCATGGCCAGGTAGACAGCCTGGCGCCGGACAAGAGCCAGCCCGGTGTCATTGAGCAGGCGCTGCTGGAACAGGCCCTGGCCGACGGCACGGTGAATTATGTGGCGCTGGGGGATCGCCACTCCCTGACGAATGTGGGCGGCAACGGTCGCCTGTGTTATTCAGGTGCCCCGCTGGTGACCGACTTCGACGAGGTTGATCCCAACAAGGCGCTGCTGGTTGAGCTTGAGGGAGGCAGTTGCAGGCTTACAGAACTGGTGACCGGTCACTGGCAATTCCAGGCGCTGCAGCAACCGATCAACAACCGCGACGACCTGATCGTATTCGCGCGCTGGCTGGATGGTTTTCAGGCAAAGGAGTGCACCGTGCTGAAGGTCGGCTTCACCGGCAGCGTAAATCTGGCGCTGGCGGCTGAGCTTGATATCCTGATGCAGGAACAGGCGGAAGTGTTTGCCAGTCTCAAGCGCCGAGATCGCACCACGGATCTGGCGGTAATCCCCGACGCCCTGGATGACAGTACTATCTCCCTGAGCGGTTACGCAGACAGCACATGGAAGGCATTGCTGCGGCGGTCAATGGAGGACGAAACCGCCACCGATGCCCTGCGCCTGATGTATCGCCTTGCCGGTGGCGGGAGAGCCCCGTGAAGCTACTGGAACTGACGCTCAGGAACTGGCGCGGTGTGAGCGAGACATCCATTCGCTTTGCCGAGGGCGTTACCCTGATTGAAGGTGATAACGAAATCGGCAAGTCATCCCTGGTAGAAGCGCTGCGCATGCTGTTTCGCGAACAGGACTCCTCGAAAAAGAAGGGCGTGAAAGCAGTCCAGCCCGTGGGCACCGACGTCGGCAGCTTTGTCGAGGCGGAAGTGCGCTGTGGCGAATACCACTTTATTTACAGTAAAACCTACAACAAAAAAACCGCCACTGAGCTGCGCATACTGGAACCTGTGCAGGAGCAGCTGGTGGGCGGCGATGCCCATAATCGCGCCTGGGGTATTCTGGAAGGTGCTATTGATATTGCGCTGTGGGATGCGCTGCTGGTGGAACAGGGTAAAGAAATTGGCGGCGTTAAACTGTCTGATTCGGACGGTCTTGCGCGAGCGCTTGATAGCGCTGCCGGTGGTGCCGGCGCCAGTGGGGAAGAGAGCGCACTATACGACGCCGTACAGGCCGAATACGGTCGCTATTTCACCAGGACGGGCAAGCCCAGATTCGGCAGCGAACAGGAACAGGTTCAGGAATATGCAAACCGGGTAGAGAGGCTTGGCGAACAATTGCGGGAGCTGGAGGACGACGTGCACCGGTTCGAGAGTATATCCGCCGATATACAGCGGCTGCAGCGCTCGCTCCCGGTTCTGGAGCAGTCCCTGGAGGAACAGGGCGTTCGCTGGCAGGCGATCAGCAGCCTGCAGGCACGGCTGGCGGCCAAAGAGGAAGAGGGCAAGCCCCTGCGGCAGCTGCTGGCGAATGCCGAGACCGAGCTGGCTCGCCGGCATCAGGCGGTGGCGGATATCAGTCGGCGTCGAGCCGTGCTCGGCGAGCGCCGCGAGCAGCTGCAACCGCTGGCGCAGAAGGTGGCCGAGCTGGAGGCCAATGTGAAGGCAGGGGCCGAGCTGCTGAAAACCCTTCACGGCCAGCGCAGTAGCTTGCGGCAAACCGTGGCTCAGGCCCGGCAGGATGCAGATTACCTGAGCGACAGTGCGGAATTGTCGCGATTGCAGCAATTGCTGGAGCAGGTAAGTACCCGGCGGAAGGAAGTGTCAACGCTGCATAAAGCCCTGGCGGATGTCCGCATTGACAGTGCCGGTCGCAAGGCCGTACAGGCCGCTGCGAGCGCAGTGGAAGTGGCCTGTAAAACCCGTGACAACGCGGCTACCCGGCTCACGATTGCCGCCTACCGCGATGCGCAGTTTGTCTTGAATGATGAACCTGTGAGCATTGTCGCGGGTGAGCAGATCAGTCGCAGCCTGGCGGAAACCCTGGCTATTGATATACCAGAGCTGGCGCTGATGACTATTGCTCCCACCGCCGGCACCAGTGAGCTGGCGGCAGAGGTGGCCGCACAGCAGCGGCAGCTTGACGAGTTGCTTGCCAGGTACCAGGTGCCCGATGTGGAGGCGGCCATCAGTGCGGACGAATATCGGGAGGATGCCAGTCGTTCATTACGCGCGGCCCGGCAGCGCCTGGAAGATACCTTGCAAGGGGCCGATGAAGAGATATTGCGCGACCACGTCGTGCGTCTGCGACAGGCCTGCGAGGGTTATCCGGGTCTGCGTGGCTTGGCTTCCCTGCCCACCAGTTCGAGCGATGTTGCCAACCGTCTCGAGCAGGCGAACGAGGCACTGGAAGCTGTGGACGCAGAGCTTGAGCAGGAAAATACCCAACTGGAACAGCAGCGAGAGGCCCTTGCGCAAGAGCAGGCTGCGCAGCTTGGGGCCAGTACCGAAGTGAATGCGCTGGACAGTGTGCTGCAGGAAAAAGAGACAATGCTCGCCAGCGAGCGCAACGCAGCGCCCGATGCCGCTCTGGAAGAACGGGTTGCCGCCCATGCCGAAAAAGTAGACGCCATCAATCGCGAGTTGCAGGAATTGCGACAGCAACTGCGGGTGCAGGACCCGGACACTGCAAAGGTATTGCTGGATAATGCTACCCAGGCCTGCCGGCGCGCCGGAAAAGACCTGATAGACCGGCAACAGGAGCAGGCGATAATTAGAAGCCGGCTGGACCGTGCCCAGGCCAACGGTCTGTTTGAAGAACGCGAGGCAGCCGAGCAGGCATTGGCCGAAGCCCGGGAGCAGTTATGCGCCACCGAGCGTCGGGCCAGCGCGGTACAACTGTTGTGGCGCACACTCAATGAGCATCGCGATGCGTCCCGCCAGGCCTATGTGCGACCTTTGCAGGAAGGCATTCAGAGCCTCGGGAAAATCGTGTTTGGCCACGATTTTGAAGTCGCCCTGGATGAAGACTGGACAATACTCAGTTGCACCCGCAACGGCCGAACTGTGCCTTTTGAATCCTTGAGCGTGGGCGCGAGGGAGCAGCTGGGGATCATCACCCGCCTGGCGGCGGCGCGAATCATCGCCGACAGCGGGGGCGTGCCGGTGATCATTGACGACGCCCTGGGTTTTGCAGACCCCACCCGCCTGCAGGGAATGGGCGCCGTTATCGCAGCCGCGGGGCGGGATACCCAGGTGGTGATATTAACCTGTACACCGGGGCGTTTCATGTATGTGGGCGATGTGGGTGTGGTGAGACTGTAGCGTCTACCTGGACGGCACAGACTCTTTCTTCAACAACAGCCACGCCTGGGCATAATCTCCCCGATGGCGATTGGCTGCGTGATAATCCTCCCAGCCGTGGTAGTAACCGCTCAGCCAGTCCAGTTGATAGAGGTTATCGTGAAAGGCACCGCCGGTATCGGCCAGCACCGTCAGCCGCAACACCGGCTTTCCGGCTTCTTCGGTGCGCAATAAAATCAGCCGCCCAAGCCCGAGTTGGAAGATATCCCCTGCTACTGTTACCAGGGGCTTCACCGGGATTTTATAATCCGCATCCTTGCCATAACCCAGCACGCCCGGTACCTCCTTGAAATACCAGTAACGCTCCTGTTCTTCAGGTTTGCGGGTGCGGTCATAAGCTACCCCATTATTGCGGTGCACATTGAAATAGCGGCGCCGGCCGTCCTCATCATTAACGACTGCAGTGCCCTGCAACAGGGCGCCTTCCAGGTCTGCCCGGTTAAGCCAGACCAACGGTGGCGCCAGTCTGGCGAGGTGGCCTGCGCTATCGGCATTCTTCTCCAGTTCAATGATACGCTGCTTGCCATGGGCGTAGCGGGTGATTGTGTCCTTGCGGGCGTCGGCGACGCTTAATGACAACCCCGCTTCATCGTGGGGCAAACCATACAGGGCATGGGGCTTACTTGTGGTTTGCCCTGGGCTGCCTTCCGCCAGCCGCACATAATACTTGGTAAGTAGTAGCTTATCGGCGGGAAGCTTCTGCAAAAGCGGCTTGGCATCACTGAGCGCCGCGGCCCCGGCCTGGTCGGGGTGCCATTTTACCAGGTCAAAATGCTGTTCAATAAAGGTGGGGTCGACAAGGCGCGAGGTTTGGCCGCGGCTGCTGTCCTCGTCGTGGACGGCACAGATAAATGCCAGCGTATCCCGAATACGCTCGGCCGGCACCCGGCCAGCCTTGTAGGTGCCACCATGGATGGCGGCCGGGTCATACGCCTGTCCCCGGGCCAGGTAGGCGCCGGTTTCGTGCGCAACATCGCACAGTGCACTGGAGTGGTCCGGCCAATCGCCTTTGGGAATGGTGGCAGCCGGGGCAAAACCCGGGGCGGCAAATGTGTAAGCGCTGGCCAACAGGGTGGTACAAAACGCGAGCGGGGTAGCGTAACTCATTCGGGGCAATTACCTTTAAAAGGACTGGATAAACAATAGTCTACGCGATTACAGTACAAGTTGAGGGATAACATATAATGTTATCCGGAGATATTTGCTCAGGCGATAGGATTCTGTCCCAGGCGGCCTGGGGTCGTGACCGGAGACCATAATGCCCTCGCATTCAGAAAAGAATGACGCAACAGCCCAAGCTTCCACGGAAGGGAAAGAGTCTGAAGCCAGCCCTTTCCCGATTGTCGGCATCGGCGCCTCCGCCGGCGGACTGCCTGCATTTGAAGCCTTTTTTTCGGGTTTTTCGGATGGCGCCGTCCCAGGTATGGCTTTTGTGGTGGTGCAGCACCTGGATCCCACTCACAAGAGCATGCTCACCGAACTGGTGGGACGCTATACCAACATGCAGGTACTCGAGGTTGAGGACGGCATGGCGGTTAAGGTCAATAGCGTTCATATTATGCCGCCAGGTCGCGATATGGCAATAAATAACGGCGCTCTGCAATTGTTTGAGCCTTCTGCGCCGCGCGGTCAGCGTTTGCCCATTGATTTCTTCTTGCGCTCTCTTGCCGCTGACCAGCGGGAGTGGGCGGTGGCCATCATCCTCTCGGGGACCGGCTGCGATGGCACCCAGGGTTTGCGGGCCATCAAGGGCGAGGGTGGGATGGCAATGGCGCAAAGCCCGAATTCCTGTGAGTTTGATGGCATGCCGCGCAGTGCACTGGCTACCGGTCTCGTCGATTACGAACTGCCGCCCGGAAAGATGCCCCAGGAGCTCATGGCGTACGCGGAACGGGCATTCGATAAACTGGCCATAACGACTGCAAAGGCTCCGGGAAAGGCCCAGGCTTCACTTAAGAAAGTCTTTGGCCTGCTGCACACTCAAACCAGGCATGACTTTTCGCAATACAAAACCAGTACGATTTACCGACGTATCGAGCGGCGTATGGCGGTACAGCAGTTCGAATCGATCGACCGCTATGCGGCATACCTGAAGGAACATCCTGCGGAGGTAGAAGCCCTGTTTGGGGATCTGCTCATCGGGGTCACCAATTTTTTTCGAGATCCCGCGGTATTCGAAACCCTGGCAGCGAAGGTTATTCCCGCATTATTTGCCGACAAGTCTTCCAAAGCCGCTATTCGGGTGTGGGTTCCAGGTTGTTCAACCGGTGAAGAGGCTTATTCGCTCGCGATGTTACTGGTTGAATACATGGAAACGCTTAACACCGGGCGTACACTGCAGGTTTTTGCAACCGATATTGATCCACAGGCCGTTGCCACTGCTCGCACCGGTCTCTATCCCGCCAGCATTACCGCGGACGTATCAAGCGAACGCCTGGCCCGTTTCTTCAGGTATGACGAGGAAAATGACGGATACCGTATTAAAAAGGATATCCGGAGCCTGCTGATCTTTTCAGACCAGAACGTGATTCGCGACCCACCGTTTTCGAAAATGGATCTGATCAGCTGTCGCAACCTGCTGATTTATATGGGCGCAGAACTGCAGAAGAAGGTCATTCCCCTGTTTCACTATGCGCTGAAGCCCGGTGGTTGGCTGTTCCTGGGTACTTCGGAGGGGGTGGGAGAGTTTGAAACCCTGTTCGATGTGGTTGACCGTAAAGCTAAAATCTATCAGCGTAAAAGGTCTTCCAACGGTGGGGAGTTGGCAGCCTTTGGGCGCTTTGTGCCGTCAATCGACTCGACTGAACCGTCAGCCTCTGCACCGCCGATAGAGCACAGTGAGCCCAGGTCTTCTTTTGCGCCACGCGGTTCCCTGCGGGAGACTACCGAGCAGGCCTTGCTGCAGGAGATTGTTGCGGCGGGAATCCTGGTGGATAAGGAGGGTGATATTCTCTACCTGCACGGTCGTACTGGCTTGTTCCTGGAGCCGGCACCGGGTGAGGCCGGGGTTAATAACATCATCAAAATGGCCCGACAGGGTCTGCGTCCCGCCCTTGGCCCGGCCCTGCACCAGGCGGCAAAAAACAGGGACAGGGTTATTTCACCGGACCTGCGGGTCAAGACCAATGGCCATTTCACTACGGTTAACCTCACGGTGCGCCCGGTGACCAGCGGTTCCGGTGCCAGTCGCGAAGAGCCGTTGTTCCTGGTTATCTTGCAGGAGACGCAGCATCCTTTGCCGCTGGGGCTTGCGGCGGAACCGGTCGATTCCGCAACGACTGAAACGCCGGAGGCAGAGTCCGGGTCCGCCAGTGCGAAAGCGCGTATCGCGGCTCTCAAACACGAGCTGCGCAGCAAGGAGGAATATCTCCAGAGCACGATTGAAGAGCTCGAGACCTCCGGCGAAGAGCTCAAATCCTCAAATGAAGAAATGCAGTCTGTCAATGAGGAGCTACAATCTGCCAATGAGGAGCTGGAGACGTCCAAGGAGGAGCTGCAGTCGGTGAACGAGGAGCTGGCTACCGTCAATACCGAGTTGCAGACCAAAGTGACCGATTTGTTGCGAGCCAACAATGACATGAACAACTTGCTGGCCGGCACTGGTATCGGTACGGTATTCGTTGACCATGATCTGCGCATTCTTCGTTACACGCCGACGGCCAGCGTGATTATCAACCTTATTCCGTCCGATGTGGGTCGGCCGGTGGCGCACCTGGCATCGAATCTGGTCGGCTATGACAGCCTGGTGCGGGATGTGCAGTCAGTGCTCGATACCCTGGTAAGCAAGGAGGTGGAAGTGCAGGCCTCAGATGGTCACAGTTACACCATGCGTATTTTGCCCTATCGGACACTGGATAACGTGATTGAAGGGGCGGTGATTACGTTCCTGGATATCACTGAAATTAACCGCGCGCGCAATGCCCTGCGCGAGGCCAACCGTGAGCTGCAACGTCTGGCGGTCGTGGTGCACGACGCTCGCGATGCGATCACGGTTTACGATCTGACCGGCAAGACCCTGGCCTGGAACCCGGGCGCAGAGAAGCTTTACGGTTGGACGGAAGCCGAGGCACTGGTGATGAACCTGCGCGATCGTCTACCGTTGGGCCTGCGCGACGAGGTATTGCAGACCCTGGATCGCCTGAGTCGGGCTGAAACGCTGGAACCCTACCGTACCCGACGGCTGACCAAAAGTGGCGAGGAGGTGGAGGTATCGGTGATTTCCACCGCGCTATTCAACGATGCCGGAGAGATGTACGCTATTTCAACCACGGAACGCGCTATGGGGAGTGTTCCGTAATCTTCTGTGTACCGTATGAGTTTTCTGATGCCGGAGTTTCCGGGGTTGGCTGCGCGGGGTGCGCTCAATGACAGACGATGACAGGCAAACACCAGACGAGAAAGCCGAACTGCGCCGCCGCGCGGAGCGGGCTCTGGAGCAAAAGTCCGGCGAGCCGCCGGCAAGCTGGACCGAGCTGAGTCCGGAGACGATGCGCTCGCTGTTGCACGAACTGCATGTGCACCAGGTAGAGCTGGAGATGCAGAACGAGGAGCTGAGGAAGATCCAGCATGAACTTGCTCTATCCCGGGAACGGTATTTCGAGCTCTACGATGTCGCCCCGGTAGGGTATGTGTCAGTCAGTGGAAAGGGGCTGGTTCTCGAAGCGAACCTCACCTTTGCCAGGTTAGTGCGGCTAGCGCCGGAGGAGCTGGTCAATCGCCCTTTTTCCCGGTTTGTTCTCTGGGATGACCAGGATGCATTTTACCTGCTGCGCAAACAGGTACTCGATACCCCGGCCAGAGTGATATCCCGGGCCTTGAAGGGAACCGGCTTTGGTTTGGGCGGTATACGGAAGCCGGAGGAGTCGCCCTCCTGCGAGTTGCGTATGGTACGCAGCGATGGCAGCGAATTTTGGGCCAAGCTCATTGCTACGGTTGCCAAGGACGGCGAGCCGGAGGACAGTATCTGGGTCGTGGTGACCGATATTAGTGGCCGCCACATGGAGCGCAAGCTGCGCTGACAAAGTTGCAGGTAACAGTGTGTCGCCGACCGGTGTGGCACCTGTCGTTAATATTCACATCTTTACCATGAAAATATTAAAAAACTATAAAAAACAAGGCGTTAAAGTTCTTTTTTAGCGCTTTGACATGTCTGATATTAGCTTTTTATCTCATTATGACAAATCCTTCATGATCCGAAACGCGCGGGTTTCGGTATATGTGTTACCATTTGTGAATTGTGGTAACACTTAGGGTGCAGGCCGGGTTGTCCGGTGCTGGCCTCGGCAAGAGAAGGAGAACGGTAATGAGAAGGTTGGCTGGAATAGCCATGTACGGCGCACTGGCAGTCGCGGCTGCAACAAGCGGCATGGCCCTTGCGCAGTCCCCCGCGGCAGCTGAGTCTGCTCTGCAGTTGGCAATGAATGATGCCCCGGTAACAACGACCTGGCGCAAGCTGCAGGTGCGGATGAATGATTCGGTACCAACCCGGGTAATTGAGGTCCAGTTGTCCGACGCTGCCTTAGAGTTGACGGAAAAGCTGGATGCGCAGCTGGAAGCCCGACTTGCGCGCGAGCTTGATGTATCGATCTGATGTGATGTAACCATCCGTAACCCGGCGCCCAACGGCTCCGGGTTTTTTTTCGCCTGCTATATTCAGTAGTCATCAACGCAAAGGAGATTTGACATGCTGGAACCCCTGGGGGTGGAAGATGTTTACCGAGCCTGTTCAGAGGATACGCTCAACTTCGAAATCACCAGCGAGCTCGAATCGCTTGATCTGCTCTGTGGCCATGATCGAGCGCGGGATGCCCTGGGTTTCGGCAGCTCCATCAGGAGTGATGGATTCAACCTCTATGTGCTGGGTGACCCCGCTCACGGCAGGCACGATCTGGTGGGGCAGTTTCTGGCGGATCGCGCCCGGTATGAGACAACGCCCGGTGACTGGGCCTACCTCTATAACTTCGACAATCCCTCCAAACCCCGATACCTGGCGTTGCCACAGGGACTTGGCAGCAAGCTGCAGGCGGACATTGAAAAGCTGATTGACGAGTTGCGCACCGCGATCCCGGCCCTGTTTGAGAGCGAGGAGTACCAGAATCGTCTGCAGGAAATGAACCAGAGCACGAGCCAGCGGCAGCGTGAAGTGATAGAGGAGATTCGTCGCGACGCCCGTGAGCAGGGCATTCTGCTGGTATCAACCGCCAATGGGTTTACCTTTGCCCCGATTGATAACAAGGCGGATGACAAGGGTAATAACGAGGACATGATGACCCCGGAAGTTTTCCGTTCGCTGCCAAAGCAAGAGCGAGAGCGGATAGAGGCGACCGTTGAGGCGCTGCAACGCCGGCTCACCCAGGCTATCCGCCAGATGCCCATGCTGGCCAGGGAGCTGCGCGAAAAAATGGAGGCACTGAATGCGGAGATGATGGAAGCGGTAATTGGCGCACCGCTGGCAGAACTGGAGCGGCGGTACGCGGCCCAAGCGGAAGTACTTGCGCATTTCAAAGCTTGCCGCCAGGCCATCCTGTCCCACGTCAACATTTTTATCAGCGAATCACCCGAGGTGGCACCGGAGGGGTTGTTCAGCCGATTCCAGGTCAACCTGCTGGTTGATAACGCCGATACCACTGGCGCACCGGTGGTTTACCAGGATCTCCCCAGTCACCAGCATCTGGTGGGGCGTATAGAGCACCACGTACACAACGGTACACTCATCACCGACTTCTCCCTGATCCGCGCCGGTGCCCTGCACCGGGCCAACGGTGGTTACCTGGTTATTGATGTGCGCGCCCTACTGACCCAGCCCGGGGCATGGGAGACGCTGAAACGGATACTGCGAGCCAATGAAATCCGTACCGAGTCACTGGAACAGGCCTATGGCCTGATCAGTACCGTGAGCCTGGAACCGCAACCTATCCCGCTGGATGTGAAGGTGGTTTTGCTGGGTGAACGCCTGCTGTATTACCTGCTGTGCGAACACGACCCGGAGTTTCTCGAGTTGTTCAAGGTGCAGGCGGACCTGGAAGACCAGCTTGAGCGCAATCCGGCCAACCAGGGCTTTTACGCACGCATGTTAGCCACACTGGCGCGCGAGTCGGCGTTGCGGCCATTGGATCGCGGGGGTGTGGCTGCCGTCATCGAGCGCGCCAGTCGGCTTGCCAGCGACCAGTGCAAGCTCACTGCGCGACATCGCGAATTGCGCGATCTGCTGCTGGAAGCGGAGCACTGGGCCTGTGAAGCGAATTCTCCGGTGATTGGGCGCCCGCATATTGAACAGGCGGTTACCCAGCAATTGTGGCGCGCCAGTCGCCTGCGCGAGCGCAGCCACGAACTGATCCATCGCGGCACGGTAATGATCTCGACTACCGGTGCCGTTATAGGCCAGATCAATGGGTTGTCCGTGCTGAGCCTTGGCGATTTCGCTTTCGGCCAGCCTTCCCGGATCACCGCCACGGCGCGCCCCGGTAGTGGCCAGGTGATGGATATAGAGCGCGAGGCGCGAACCGGTGGCCGTATCCATTCCAAGGCGGTCATGATTATCTCCCGCTACTTCGCCAACCGCTATTCCGCAGACAAGCCCCTGTCCCTGTCCGCAAGTCTTGCCTTTGAACAGTCCTATGGCGGCGTTGAGGGTGACAGCGCCTCGGTGGCCGAGGTCTGCGCACTGATATCGGCGATTGCCGGAGTGGAGCTGAACCAGGCCTTTGCCGTGACCGGCTCTATCAACCAGCATGGGCAGGTGCAGGCAGTCGGTGCAGTCAATGAAAAAATTGAAGGCTTCTTTGATGTTTGCGCGGCGCGAGGTGATATCGAGGGTCACGCTGTACTGTTGCCCGCCACCAACGTGGAGCATCTGATGCTGAAATCGGAGGTGCGGACCGCGATCTCCAATGGGTCTTTCAGGGTTTACGCCATCGATAATGTTGACCAGGCCCTGACGCTGCTGACCGGCCTGGGCATGGACAGCATTGATGAAAAGGTGCGGGACCGGCTTGCTGCCTTCAGTGAAGCCGTAAAAGAGGCAAAGACCGATAACGGCGGCAAAGACCGGGAGGATGGCAATGACGAGTGAGATTGAACCCGCGCAACGCTCTGCTCGCAGAGTGCTGGCCCTACTCGATGCATCGCGGCACAGCCTGGCGGCGTTGCGTGCGGCTGTGGAACTCGCGACGCTACGCCAGGAAGAGCTGGTAGCGTTATTTGTTGAAGATATGGATCTGCTCCATTCCGCCGGATTTCCGTTTGCGCTGGAGGTAGGGGGACACTCGGGGCTGACCCGGCCGCTGTCACCGGAACAGGTGGAATCCAGCCTTGGCCGACAGCGCGAGCGAGTCACACATGCCCTGGCCGAGGCGGTGAAGGGCCGTCAAATTCATCACTCATTGCGCGTAAGCCGGGGCAGAATCGTGACCGAGGCCTTATCCCTGGCGGCGCCCGGTGATCTGGTGGTGCTCGGGAAAGCCAGTAGTGCAGGGCATTACGGCGGTGTGCGCCTGGGGTCAACGTGTCGTGCCCTGATTCTGCAGGCGCCGTGCATGGTGCTTATCTGGGATGAGCGCCGGCCGCTCAATCACGGCCCGTTACGGGTATTGTCGGATCATGTTCCGGAAGGCTTGCTGGGATTGCCGCTGTGTGATCGGGTGGAGCAGTTGCCAGCGCAAAATGCAGCCTCCCTGGAGCGCACTCTGGCGGACGCCCGCAGCGGCGCTCTGCTGCTGCATCGCGCGGAACTCGACCGTCTCTGCGGGCAGGACCCCGACCTGCTGGCGAGAATACCGGTGCCCATTATCGTGGTGCCGGATCCGTCGTAACATCGGCCATCCGCTGCCTGTAGTCCCAGGTGAACAGGCGTTCAGGTGTGATGGTCAGTAGCATTTCCTCGTCCTTGCGGGATAACAGCCAGTTGCCGACTCTGGACTCCTGGTCACCCAGGTAACGATCAAGCAAGGCCTCCAGCACATCGCTGTCGCCAAGGGGTGCCATGCTAACGCGCCCCTGGCCCCTGACGCCGTGATAGGGCGGATCGTTGGGTGCCAGCTCAAAGCCGGTGCGGGGGTCCCGCTCGATCAGTCGCACAAGTGCGGAGTTGCGGTGAGACACGCATTGCAGGGTGCTGTTATGGAAGCGGTACCAGACGGACACTACCCGTGGGTAGCCATCAGCGCCGGTACAGGCCAGGCGCAGCGGCCAGGAGCAGTTTTGCAAAAAGGCATCAGTTTCTGCCCGCGTCCACGGGCCTTTCAGTTTTACAGACATGGTTTTACAGACATGGTTTTTTTCCCGGGAGCTGGAAAAGGGCCGCATTATTAACGTACGGGATGCTGGACAGCACAGTAATGATCTATTAAATATTGATCAGGGACAATGTTATTCATTGGTTGAATGTTCATAGTGGCTGGAGCGAGCCTGGTTTTCCAGAATATCCGATAAAAATGGAGTAGTACTGATGAAAGCAGCACCTGGCTGTAATCGGTTTGTTAACAAGTCCCCCATGGTGTTGGCCCTGCTGGCCGCTTCAACAACCCTGCCGGCTGCCGCGGTGACGTTCGACCTGGGCCCGTTTGAAGGCAACCTGAGTTCTACCCTGTCGGTGGGCGCGAGCTGGCGAACGGAAAGTGCGTCCCTGGGAGTGCTCTCGCCGGGAAACACGAATGGCCGCGGCAGTGCCTCATCCAGTACGGCCGACGATGGCAACCTGAACTATGACAGTGGCGATATGTTCTCCCTGCTGTTCAAGGGTGTCCACGATCTTGAATTGAGCAAAGACAACTACGGGTTCTTTACCCGGATTAAGTACTGGTACGACTACGAGCTCGATCAAAGCACGGTGCCCCACGGCCATGCCGCCAATGATTACGTGCCCAATGCCACCCTGGATATGTCCGGCTTTGAGAATCTTGCCCAGGAACAGGGCATTGAATTCCTTGATTACTATCTTTACGGAGGCTTTGATCTCGGCACCATGCCGCTGGAGTTGCGGGCGGGCAATATGGTGTTGAGCTGGGGGGAAAGTACCTTTATCCAGAACGGCGTCAATGTTATCAACCCGTTTGATGTCACCGCACTGCGCAAACCGGGGTCTGAGGTCAAGGAAGCGCTGCTGCCCGTGGGCATGGTATATGCCAATCTGGGCGTTACTTTCGATCTCAGTGTGGAAGGCTTTTACCAGTACAACTGGGAGCGTACCATTCTGGACGAATGCGGTACGTACTGGAACTCAGCTGACCCTTACGGTGGAGGCTGTGATTACCTGACCATTTCGACTGCCGTACCCGACGGTGCGCAACAGGATCTGGGCCTGACTTTACCGCGGGGAGATGATCGGGAAGCGTCGGACTCAGGGCAGTGGGGCCTGGCCCTGCGTTATTTCGTGGAGCCCCTGAATTCCACGGAATTTGGCCTTTACTACATGAATTACCACAGCCGTACGCCAATCCTGAGTGCAACCAATGCCACGGAGAACTTCGGCCTGCCGGTAAACTTCGGCGCCAACCCGGACTTTTTCTTTGAGTTTCCGGAAGATATTGAATTGTGGGGCCTCACCTTCGTTACCAACCTGGGTAGCTGGGCGATATCGGGTGAGCTGAGCCACCGCCCGGACTTTCCCCTGCAGATCAACACCACCGAGATTCTACAGGCAGTCTCCCTGGGCACGGCAGCGGAGTGGTCACGGGTATTGCCGCGCTCGCTGGAAGCGGGCCCGGGCGGCACCTTGTCGGGTTTTGACAATGTCTCCTATACCCAATACCAGATGACCTTTATCCAGTTCTTTGACCAGGTTCTTGGCGCCCAGCGGCTGTCCTTCGCCGGCGAAATCGGTGGGGTATGGCTGGGTGGCATGGACAGCAACCAGAACTATGGCCGCTCACCGGCTTACGGTGTTGGTGAATTCGAGCCGTTTGAAAGTGACTTCTTTCTCTGGCCAGGCTCACCGGTAGCGTGTGACTCGCACCCGGCCGCCGAGGCATTCGCCGGTATACGCCCGAATACAAACAGCAGTTATTGTAATAGTGACGGCTTCACCGATGATTTTTCCTGGGGCTATCGCGTTCGCGCCAGTCTCGATTATACGGATGTCTTGGCGGGCATTAACATGACCCCGAATGTGGCGTGGTCCCACGATGTGAGCGGTAATTCACCGGCACCCAATTTCATTGAAGACCGAATTGCGGTGAGCGTCGGGGTGATCGCCGACTACCTGAATATTTATCGCGCGGAGATTTCCTACACCAGCTTTTTTAACGCGGACTATGATGAACAGGAAGATCGGGATTTCCTCTCACTGAGCTTCTCGGTAGCGTTCTGAATGGTAACAACTGGAGTGCATGCATGAATAAGACACTGGTAACCCTGGGACTTGGCGCGTTGTTGGGGCTCGGCAGCGGGCTGAGTCTGGCGAAGATCAGCCCGGAGCAGGCGGCAAAACTGGGCGGCGATGAACTCACCCCGGTGGGCGCGGAGCGAGCGGGTAATGCGGCAGGTACAATTCCTCCATGGGAGGGGGGGCTTCAGGAGTTTCCGGCGGCGTACCGGGAGGGGCAGCGCCTGATCGATCCGTATGCCGATGACGAAGTACTGTTCACCATTACGGCCGATAACCTTGATGAATATGCCGACAAGCTGTCCCCCGGGCAAATGGCGTTGTTCGATCGTTACCCCGACACCTACCGCATGCCGGTCTATCCCACCCGCCGTAGCGCCCGGCTGCCGCCCAGTGAATATGACCTGATCAAGGAGTGGGCAACCAAAACAGACCTGGTGGCGGGTGGCAATGGCCTGGTGGACTTCAAGGCCAGTATCTCCTTTCCCATTCCGGCCAACGGCCTTGAAGTGATCTGGAACCACATTACCCGCTATCGTACCCCGCTGGGTGTGAAGCGGCGTTATATCCAGGCCCCGGTACAGGCGGGGGGTGCCTTTTCCCCGGTGTTGTTCGAGGAAGAGGCGCTGTTCGCCAACCGGGTTCCCGACAACCCATATCCCAACCGCCTGTTCGTTTTTCTACAGAGAGTTCTTGCGCCTGCGCGTCTTGAAGGGGATGTGTTACTGGTACACGAAAACATCAACCAGGTTAAGGAGCCTCGCTCGGCCTGGGTTTACAACGCCGGCCAGCGCCGTGTGCGCCGGGCGCCAAACATCGCCTATGACGGCCCCGGCGTAGCCGCCGATGGCCTGCGCACTGCTGATGATCTGGACATGTTCAATGGTGCCCCGGACCGCTATAACTGGGAACTGGTGGGTAAGCAGGAGCTGTATATTCCCTACAATGCCTACACTCTGCGCCGCGGTGACCTGAAGTATGATGACATCATCAAAGCCGGACACATGGACCCCCAATACCTGCGCTATGAACTGCACCGTGTATGGGTGGTAGAAGCAACATTGAAGGACGACGCTCGTCATATCTATGCTCGTCGCACCTTTTATGTTGATGAAGATACCTGGCAGATAGCAGTCGTAGACCACTATGACGGCCGCGGTGAATTATGGCGGGTGAAGGAAGGTCACAAGGTTTTGCATTACCAGGTTGCAGTGCCCTGGATTGCGGCTGAAGCCCTGCACGACCTTATCTCGGGTCGTTACATCGTCATTGGTCTGGATAACGAAGAAGATGGATACCAATACGAATTTGATTATGCGGCCAGCTTTGAAGATTTCACCCCGTCTGCCCTGCGTCGTGCCGGTCGTCGCTAGGGCCCGGCGCCTGGTGGTATGCTGCAACATCCGCCGGGTGACGCTGACCCAGTTGGCTTGCGTGTGGATGGCGGTGTGCCTGCTGCTGTCGCCACGGTTGCAGGCTGCAGAGGATTTTGCCTTCCTGCCGGCCATTGCCTTTGATGAACCGGCCCAAATGCACCTGCTCGATATTACCCGCGCCGGCGATCGCCTGGTGGCGGTGGGTGAGCGGGGCCTGGTGATTATCAGTGATGACCATGGCCGCAACTGGCGCCAGGCCGACGTACCGGTCAGTATCGCGTTGACAGCCGTTCATTTCCCCCGCCCCGATCACGGCTGGGTTGTGGGTCATGCCGGAACGATCCTCCACTCCGCAGACGGTGGTGAGAGCTGGACTCTGCAACTCGACGGCAACCAGGTGAACGCGAAATATGTCGAATATACCCTGGCGGAGGTTGAGCGGCTTGAGCAGGCCCTGATGGAAGCCACGGACGAAAGCGTCAGGGAAGCCCTGGAACTGGCGCTTGAAGATGCGACATTTGCGGCAGAGGATGCAGCGGACGCCGTGGTCATCGGCCCCGCCGATCCCTTTCTGGATGTGCTGTTTACCTCCGCCGAGGCCGGGTTTGCGGTAGGTGCCTACGGCATGCTCTACCGCACCGCCGATGGCGGGGCCAACTGGGATATTGCGATTGCCGGCATAGACAATGCCTACCGTTATCATTATTACGACATTGCCTCGGCTGCGGATGGGCGTCTTTATCTCAGCGGTGAAGCCGGCTTGCTCTATTACTCAGGCGATAACGGTATTACCTGGGAGCGGGTAGAAGGTGTGTACGACGGCACCCTGTTCGGCGTACTGGCGCGTGCCAAAGACGTGCTCGCCTTCGGTTTACGAGGTCACATATTCCGCTCCCTCGATGGCGGCCGGAGTTGGGTGGAGCTTGAAAATCCCGGTCGCTCAAGTTTTTATGGTGGCACCCTGCTCGAGGATGGCAACGCGCTGTTAGTGGGAGCGGGTGGCACGATCCTCGTCCCCGATACGGAAAGCAGGACCGTGCAGCGCTGGCAGCATCCCTCGCGAGCAACCCTGTCATCGGCGGTACAAAACGCCCAGGGTGATGTCCTGTTGGTCGGGATGGGTGGACTGGTACCCCTGGCAGAGGCAGAACCGCTGTGACGGAACATGAAAGTATCAAAGTAGAACCGGAAGACGGGCGTATACGGCCCTGGCTGGGCACACTCCTGATGCGGGTGCGGTTGCCGCTTATTATATTGCTGGCTGTGGTTACCGCTTTTTTTGCCTGGCAGGCCAGCCAGCTGAAGCCCGACGCGAGCTTCGAGAAAATGCTGCCGGTACTGCATCCCTATATCCAGAATTTCCTGAAGCGTCAGGATGAGCTCAAAGGCCTTGGCAACTCGGTGAGGATCATCGTTCAAACCACCGAAGATGATATTTTCACCGCCGAATACCAGGATTTGCTTAAGCGTATCACCGACGAGGTCTTTTACGTTAAAGGCGTCGATCGCTCGGCCCTGCAATCCCTGTGGACCCCCAACACACGCTGGATGGAAGTCACCGAAGAGGGCTTTGTGGGTGGTTCCGTCATTCCCGACGACTACGACGGCACTGAGCGAACCCTGGAGAAGCTACGCCAGAATGTACTCAAGTCCGGACAGATAGGGCGCCTGGTAGCCAATGATTTCAAGTCCACCATCATTGTCGCACCGCTGCTCGAGATCGACCCGGAAACCGGCGAGCGGCTTGATTACCGCCGGTTCTCGCAGGATCTCGAAAAAATGGTACGGGATAAGTACCAGTCCGACACCATCACCATTCGTATCACCGGCTTTGCCAAACTGATTGGTGACCTGATTGAAGGCGCCACCCTGGTGGGGTTGTTCTTCCTGGTGGCTTTTGCCATCACTGCGATCATGCTGTTCATTTACTCCCGCTGTGGCTGGCTGACCTCGGCGGCCCTGCTGTGCTCAACGGTTGCGGTGGTCTGGCAGATGGGCCTGCTCAAGGTCATGGGAATGGGGCTGGACCCTTACTCGATGCTGGTGCCGTTTCTGGTGTTTGCCGTGGGTGTCAGCCACTCGGTACAGATCATCAATCGCTTTGGCCATTTCATATACCATAAAGTGTCGCGAGTTGAAGCGGCGCGGTTAACCTTCATCCGGCTGTCCAAGCCGGGATTTATCGCCCTGGTGAGCGACGGTGTGGGGTTTTATACACTGCGCGTCATCGAGATTCCGGTGATCCAGGAGCTGGCCGTGGTAGCGGCTACCGGCATCGCCGTGCTGGTGCTGACCAACCTGATACTGCTGCCACTGGTGCTGAGCTTTACCGGTGTATCAGATCGCTGTATCAGCTATCGTTCAACCAAGGCGCATACCCGTTTCAGGCACTGGGAACTGCTGGCCAGGACCACACGGCGAGGCCCCGCGCTCACCATTATCGGCGTCTGTGCCGTGCTTTTTGCCGGCGGTCTTTACTACGGTCAGTTCCAGAAGATAGGTGACCTCGATCCCGGGGCACCGGAATTGCGTCCGGACTCGCGCTATAACCGCGATAACGCTTTTCTCACGGAAAATTACTCCACCAGTACTGATGTTTTTGTAGTGATGGCCAGCACCGGGGTCCAGCAATGCAGCAGTTACGAGTTCATCTCGGCGGTCAATTATTTCCAGGGCGTGATGAACACCGTGCCCGGGGTGCAGTCGGCGATGTCGGTGGTGGACGTATCCAAGCTGTCCATCCAGGGCATGAACGAGGGTAGCCCCAAATGGCACGAGATCAGCCGCAACCGGTTTATCCTCAATAATTCCCTGAGCAATGCGCCCAACAGCCTGCGCAATACCGACTGTTCAATGGTGCCGGTGATCCTGTTTCTGGATGATCACAAGGCAGATACCCTGAGCGGAGTGGTCGCCGCGGTGGAGGATTTTGCCGAGCAATACAATACCGATGCTCACCGCTTTGAAATGGCGGCGGGTAACGCCGGAGTCGAAGCGGCTACCAATATTGTTATCCGCGATGCCCAGACCAAAATGCTGTTGTGGGTCTATGGCGTAGTCATTGCGCTGTGCCTGCTTAATTTCCGGTCACTGAAAATCACGGCCTGCATCATTGTGCCTCTGGTGCTGACATCGGTGCTGGGCCAGGCGTTGATGGCCGCACTGGGCATAGGGGTAAAAGTGGCTACGCTTCCGGTTATTGCCCTGGGGGTGGGTATTGGTGTGGACTACGGTATTTACATTTACTCCGCATTGCTGACACAGATGCGTAATGAAAACTCACTGGAAAAAGCCTATTTTTACGCGCTGAAGTACAGCGGTACGGCGGTGGCTTTTACCGGCCTTACCCTGGCGGTAGGCGTGGGCACCTGGATGTTCTCACCCATCAAGTTCCAGGCTGATATGGGCCTGATGCTTACCTTCATGTTTTTCTGGAACATGCTCGGCGCACTGCTGTTCTTGCCGGCGCTGGTATGGCTTTTCAATCACCGCCAGCTGGAGGCTCAGTCAACTACCCGGTAGGCCAGTAGCAGGTTGCCGGGCAGCTGCCCGAACATGCTGTAACCGGATGACACATAGAGCCAGCGGCCGGCGACTATCTGGCCGCCGACATCGATGGCGCCACCGTGCCCCTCCAGACCGTTGCTGGCCCTCACGGGCACTGCGGTGGCTGTCTGCCACAATATGCTCCCGTCGCGCAGGTCATGCGCGCGAATCCTGCCGTCCAGCGCACCACTGAAGGCCAGCTCCGGCGTTACCGTGAGGGCGGCTGACAGCCCGTAGTAAAAAGAGCAGCGGTATTGTTCCGCCAGAGGCTGGCTTTTGCCCGAGCGTACCTGGGCCAACCCAACCAGGGGCCGGTGTTCCTGGGGAAACTCACAGTCCCGGTTAACCGGTTGTTGCCACAGCAGTTCACCGTTGCTGATATCCAAAGCATAGAGCCCCGGCGCTGGTGTATAGCCAGGGCGCTCCCTTTCAGGGTCGGCCACCGGAATGACCAGCCGGGTGCCGGACAACCCCATACCCCAGTGAATGCCGCCGTTGGTGGTACCAAGGCTCACCCGCCGACGCCAGACCAGCTCACCGGTAGCGCCAGCCGGGTCCGGGTCAAGGGCGAATACTTCACCCGATTTTTGCCCCGCCAGTAGTAGCTGACGGCCATCCGGCTGGTCGGCGATGATAACCGAAGCACCAAAATCGAAGTCGGGGCCGGGATCATCAGGGCAATTGGCGCCGTCATTCTGGCAGGCGGCGTTCCAGACATCGCCAGCGGTGGCCTGAAACTGCCACACCAGTTCACCGCTGGCAAGATCCAGCGCAATGATCGCGTCGCTGGTATCCGTGGCCGGTTCGGACAGATTCTGGCCGGTGCCGACGTAAAGGCGGTTGCGCACAGGGTCAATGGTTGGAGTAGACCAGACCACGGCGCCTGAAGGACCATACCAGTCCACGCCATCGGCGTTCTGGCCCTGCAGGGTGGCATCGGGCGTTGCGTGCCACTGCCACACGGTTTTACCGCTGTCGGCGTCCAGCGCCAGTACCGCGCCATGGGACCGGCAACACACATAATCCGGGCTGCCTGCCACGGCCACCTCATAGGACGACACCGGCACGTACAGGCGATTATTGTAATAACTGATGGAGCCGGTGACCACGGAGGTGTCGAACACTTTGGCCGATACCTGCCACACGGTGTCCAGGGTGTCGGGGTCAATGGCAAACAGGTTGGCCAGGGAGTCGGCAAAGACCAGCAGGTCGCGGCCATTCGCAAGGCGGGCCACAGTAATGGCGGAGCGTACGCCGGCCATGATTTCGGTGTGGTTGCGCACACAGCCGGTTTTTCGGTCGAGGGCATAGAGCATCCCCGCCCGGTCGCCCAGGTACAGGGTGTCGCCGATGATGGCCGGCTGGGAACGCATGTCGGTGACCCGCGGCAGGGCCAGGCTCCAGGCAAGTTCAAGGCGGCCAACATTATCCCGATCAATGCCGGCCACCGACTCGGTAACGAAGCGGCGGTTGGCCAGCCCCGATCCCCAGTTCCCTGCGAGAACGGTTTTATCTTTGCCTGCCGGCTCAGTACAGGCAATATCATCAGTCCAATCGTAGATGCCTTCGGCGGAGCCGGTAAGGTGCAGCGCAATCAGCCCGCGTTGCTGCCTGCTCAGGTGTGCCGCCATTGGCTGCATTTTGCCAAATTCCAGCGATACCATGATGCCCTCGCGCGACAGGTTGCCCAGGGCCTGCCGGGTAGGTGCTTTCATCGCCGGGTTATCGTGGCAGCCTGCACAATGTTGTTCATAAAGCCGGCCTCCAAAGTACTCCAGCGGCAGTTTGTCGGCATGGCGCATGGCAAAGGCCTCAAGCGACTTGCCCGGGTCCTGCAATCCCCCACTGCCGGCCAGCCACAGCGCCGCAGCACCTACGAGCAGAATCAGTAGCAACAGGGTCTTCTTCACGGCAGGCTCCGGTGTTGGCAGGCGCAGGGGATCATTCGGGCAGGGCGAAGGCGTACAGGTAATCGCCCTGGCCGCGGTTGAACATGGTGTGGCCACCGGCATTGATCACCACATACTGGCGGCCCTGGTAGCGATAGGTCATGGGTGTGGCGGTGGCATCGTTGGGTAGAGTGTGTTGCCACAGGGTGTTACCGGTGTTCACGTCAAATGCCCGTATTTGTCGGTCCATGGTGGCGCCAATGAAGAACAGCCCTCCTGCGGTGGCAATACCGCCACCGAGGTTGGGTGTGCCCCATTCAATCTGAAAGGGAGCTGTAACCGGCCCCATCTCATGTACGGACCCGAGCGCGGTTTCCCAGGCAATGGTGCCGCCATACAAGTCCACTGCCACCAGCTTGCCCCAGGGCGGCGGGTTGCAGGGCAGGCCCAGGAACGACTGCAGGCTGCCGATTTCCACGGCATACGGCGTGCCCTGCATACTCACCCGCATGCGCTGGCCCGCAGCGGGGTGACTGCCTTGTGGTATGGCACTTGCGGTCTCCCTGATCAGTTTGCCGGTAAACGCGATATTGTTGACGTTCACCAGCAGGATACCGCTATCGCCGAGTAGCGCGCCGCCGCCCCAATTGGCACCACCCAGGCTGCCCGGATACATCAGGGTAAGGGTCTCGCTGATGGGCGTGAACAGCCCCAGATTATGCAGGTTGCTCAATTGCCTGCGGCAGTCAGCCCGATCAAGCGGTGTTAGTCCCCAGGCATCCGCGGGCATCAGGAAGCCGTCCAGCAAGGGCGGTGGAGCGATGGGTTTGGGCTGCGTGGGGGCAGTGATCTCACCGGGGATTTGCGACGGTGGTACCGGCTGTTCGGTGATTTCCCACAATGACTCACCGGTAAGCCGGTTGAGCACAAACACAAACCCCTGTTTGGTAAGCTGGGCAAGTGCGGGCACGGGAGTACCATCGCGCGTCCAGTCGAACAGGATAGGCTGCGCCGGGGTATCGTAGTCCCACAAATCATGGCGTACGTGCTGGAATTGCCAGCGCAGCTTGCCGGTGGCAAGCTCGAGGGCGACGACGCTGTTGGCAGAAGGATTGGCGCCGGGGCGGTCAACCCCGTAATAGTCCGGTGATGGTGCGCTGGTGGGTAGAAACACCAGGCCATGTTTGGCATCGGCCGACATGGGCGCCCAGACATTGGCACTGCCGCTGTGCGCTTGGCCCTGCAGGGGATCAAACTGCCATAACAGGCGGCCGTCGCGACTGGCGAAGGCCTGTACCGTGCCCCGGGGCGTTGTGGCCCGGGCAAAATCGATAATGCTGGAGCCGACGACGATAACGCCATTGGCGATCACCGGGGCAGAGGAATTGCTGACCTCACCAGCGGGCGTGTCCACGCTGCCGTGCAACGCTATTCGGCCCTGATCGCCAAAGCCTGCGCAGGGGCGGCCGTCGCGGGCGTCAATGGCCCAGAGCCTGCGATCATGGGTGGCCATATACAGGCGATGGCGACAATGGCTTGCCGCGGGGGCTGAGGGCTCTTCGGCGTAACTGACTCCACGGCAGCGAAACGGGCGCTCGCCGTCGCGATCAATGCCCGGGTCAAAGTCCCAGCGCTGTTTCCCCGTACCCGGGTCCAGGGCGATAACACGGTTATAGGGTGTGCAATAGACCAGGCTGGCACCGGCAGCCTCGGGCAGCAGGATGGGAGTGCTCTGGGCCGAGGTGTTGGCCAGTTCAGCACCAAAACGTGCGGCATCGCCACTGCGAAAAACCCAGGCCACATCAAGGTCGGCAACATTCTGCCGGTTGATCTGGGCCTGCGTGGAATAGTGGCGGCCACCAGCATCACCACCGTAGAACCCCCAGTCCTGGTCTTGCCCGGCAGCCATGGCTGGGTGTAGTGCCAAAACCAGTGCCAGCGCCAGGCGACAGCGCTGCAATGCAAGCGAGCATCGCATTCCTGTCAATCCCGGCGCGGGGTAATCCGTAGCAGGGTGGGGGTGCCACCCTCGGATTGCCAGGTGGGGAAGTGGGAATTACTGGTATACACCGCACCGTCGGCTTCGGAGATTTCAACATCGCGGGTGAAAAATCGCTGCCGCGGCATGGGATATACCTGCCACTGCCTGCTTTCGATCTCGAACGAGAGCAGCGTGTCGGACTGGTTACCATTGACCCACACCATGCCCCGCTCGCGGTCCACATTCAGTGCATAGGGGATTTCGTTGACCACGGGCAGTGGATAATCGGTGTAGGTAGCGCTGTTCGGGTTGTATTTCACCAGCAGGGAATCCTGGAAGGCGACAATCCACAGGTTGCCATCGGCATCGGCGCGCAGGCGGCGGGGGCCTTCATAGGGAAAGTCCACCATGCTCACTGTGTCCGTCTTCGGATCAATGACCGCCAGGTCATTGGCATACAGCCGCGCCACCCAGACCCGGCCGTCCGGTGCAACGTCGATACCGTAGGGCATGGGCAGGCCTGTGCCATCGCGGTCCGGGGAGGGCTGTGGCCGGGTTTCCGGGTCCAGCCAGAACAGCAGTGGCAATGCCTTGAGTATCAGCCACTCGCGGATGCTGCGTGCGGGCAGATCATAGACTGTGAATGCGCGGGTACCCCGGTCAAACATGGCCACCTGGTTCGACAGTGCCAGGGTAAACCAGACCCGGTCCTGGTCATCGGTGCGGATAGTATGCGGATAGTAGCCCCGTGGCATGTCGTGAATGGTGAACGCCTTGGTGACCGGATCAAATTCCAGCAGGGCTTGCTGCATGGAGGGCGTAATGAAAATGGCGCCATCCTTCTTCGAGTAGGCAAACGAGTGCACCCCCATGTAGTTGTCCATTTTCGGGAATACGGTGAAGCGATTGCCCAGGATGCCGCCAACCCTGGCACCCTCGTGATGGGGTACCTTGTACACGGTGTAGGCGCCCGTTTCCGGATCCACCTCATAGATACGATCAAACAGATTGTCGCCCACATAGACGTAGCCGTTGGGGTGCAGCAGGAAGTCGTGCATCTGCGAAAAGCCGTCACCCAGGGGCCATTCGGTATACTCCACCTGTGCCAGCTGCGCATCCCAGGGACGGGGCTCCGGTACCTGCCCCGGATGTTCCCGTAGCTCGCGCAGCTCACGCTGTAACAACTCGGCAATGGGCTTGTGGTCGGGCTCCGGCAACCTGGCGCCATAACTGTTCATGCGCTCCATGACGCTCACCCACTGGTCGACGGTACGTTCATTGCGCATGAACGGGGATGCCTGCTGATGGCAGAAAGCGCAGTTGAGCTGAAAGGTCTTCTTGAGTTCGGCATCGCCGCCAAAGTGCAACTGGGACAGCCAGACATTGGAGGGATAGCTGGCCACTTTCTGTGCCGGGGTCATGGGCTGCAGAACAACGGCAATATCCTGCTGATCGAGTGGTACCTGGATATGCGCATCCACATAGCCCTGGGCGCGTATCCGGATGCTGGAAGCTGTAGCGGTGTCATCAATGGTGACGCTGCCCCCGGCATCCGTGAATGCAGTTGTGGCTACCGCGGCCTGGTTGCTGACACCGTGAGGTGGGTAACCGTTATCGCTTGTGTCAACTTCGGGTACGACCAGCGGGGTACGGGTGACCATGGCGGGGTTTATCGGTTGCCCCTCGGGATTGGTCACCCTCAGGGTTACGGCCTCGGTGCCAACGGCGAGCAGGCCCAGCAGTAATAGTACGAAGGAGTAGCGGGTTCTCATTATTGTATCCACCAGTGCAAGTGTCTCGATTATACCGTGTGGCGACGGTATCGTCATGGCGTGCCTTTGTGGCGCTGTGACCACAGCGGTATTAAGCTGAAAGGTGATTCCCACAACAGGAAGGATTCCGATGCCCGACAAGAATGCGTTTCACAGCCAGAAGGTGGACGAAGTACTGGAGGCACTGGATTCCAGTCCGGAAGGGATTACGCCCGGGGAGGCAGAAAAGCGTCTCGCGGACCTGGGCCCCGAACGGGAAGCACCCGCCCGGGCCAGCGCGCTGCGGCGTTTTCTGGGTCACTTTCATAACCTGCTGATCTATGTGTTGTTGGTATCCGCGGCTATTACCGCGGTGCTGGGTCATATGATTGATACGGTGGTGATCCTGGCTGTCGTGATCATTAACGCGGCGATAGGCTTTATCCAGGAAGGCAAGGCCGAAAAAGCCATGAACGCTATCCGCAATATGCTGGCGCCACGTGCCGAGGTGCTGCGCGACGATCATCGAACCAGTATTGATGCGAGTGAACTGGTCCCGGGTGACGTGGTACTGCTCGAGGCCGGTGACCGCGTGCCCGCCGACCTGCGCCTGCTGCGCAGCCGCAGCCTGAGCATCCAGGAAGCTATCCTTACCGGGGAATCCGTAGCCACCGACAAAAATACCGAACCGGTGGCGGAGGATGCTGCTCTGGGTGATCGCAGCTGCATGGCTTTTTCCGGCACCATGGTGGTTGCGGGGCAGGGCCGCGGCGTGGTGGTGGCTGTTCGTGAACAGACCGAGATAGGGCGGATTAGCCATATGCTGGAAACGGTGGAGCCCCTGACCACGCCGTTACTGAACCAGATGACAATATTCTCCCGGCGGCTGACCGCGGTGATTCTCGTCATCGCAGGCGCGCTGTTCAGCTATGGCTACTGGGTTGGCGGCATGGGCTTTGGCGAAACCTTCATGGTGGTTGTGGGGTTGTCAGTGGCCGCAATTCCCGAGGGATTACCGGCAATTCTGACTATCACCCTGGCGGTCGGCGTGCAGGCCATGGCCCGGCGCAATGCCATTGTCCGGCGCTTGCCTGCGATGGAAACGGTGGGCTCGATTTCGGTGATCTGTAGCGACAAGACCGGCACGCTCACTCGCAATGAAATGATGGTGACCTCGGTAATGACCGGGGAAAATGAATTCACCGTTACCGGTGAGGGCTATGACCCGGTGGGCGATGTACTGCTGGATGACAACCCCGTTCACGCCGGGGATCACCCCCAGCTGAAGCATCTTGCCCTTGCCGGCCTGCTATGCAATGACGCCGAACTGAATAAACACGAGGATGACTGGCAGATTTCCGGAGATCCCATGGAAGGGGCTCTGCTGGCACTGGCCTGCAAGCTTGACCTCAGTAGCACGACGGAGTCAAGGAACTGGGAGCGAACCGATGGTATTCCATTTGATTCCGCCGAACAGTATATGGCAACGCTGAACCACAACCATGAGAACGAGGCCTTTATCTTCGTCAAGGGCGCCCCGGAGCGTCTGTTGCCGATGTGCAGGGACCAGCGCAAGACCGATGGTGGCAATGAGTCGCTGGACCAGGACAGATGGGATCAGTGCATGGAGGCGATGGCGGAATCGGGCCAGCGAATGCTGGCGATCGCCTGTAAGCCGGTGCCTCCCGAGCACACGGTGCTGGAGCGCAGTGATGTCGAGGAAGGGCTGGTACTGCTTGGATTGACGGGCCTGATCGACCCCCCGCGAGCAGAGGCAATCGACGCCATTGCCGAATGCTACACCGCCGGTATCAAGGTTAAAATGATCACCGGCGACCACCCGGGTACCGCGGCCGCGATTGCCCGGCAGATCGGGATGCAGAATCCCGACAAGGTACTCACGGGCAAAGAACTGGAAGACATGGATGACGATGCCCTGGCGGATGTCGTGCTCGACTGCGACGTGTTTGCCCGCACCAGTGCCGAGCATAAACTGCGGCTGGTAGTGGCCCTGCAGGGCCACGGCATGTCAGTGGCCATGACCGGAGATGGGGTTAACGATGCGCCGGCCCTGAAGCGCGCGGACGTGGGTATTGCCATGGGCCAGCGCGGCAGCGAGGCGGCCAAGGAAGCGTCTGAGCTGGTGCTTGCCGACGATAACTTTGCGTCCATTGTGGCTGGCATACGCGAGGGCCGCACGGTCTATGACAATATCAAGAAGGTGTTGGCGTGGACGTTGCCGACCAACGGCGGTGAGGCGTTTACCATAATCGTCGCGATAATGCTGGGTATGAGCCTGCCGATAACGCCGGTACAGATCCTGTGGATTAACCTGGTTACCGCAGTCACTCTGGGGATCGCGCTGGCGTTCGAGCCCACCGAACCGGGCACCATGGAGCGGCAACCACGGTCTCGGGACGAGCCCCTGCTCACCGGCGATCTGGTGTGGCTGATAATCCTCATCTCGAGCCTGTTTGTTGCCGGTGTGTTCAGTATGTACAGTTACGCCATCGAGCGCGGCTACTCCATTGAACTGGCCCGGACCATCGCCTTGAACACCCTCGTGGTGATGGAAATATTCAACCTGTTCTACATTCGCACACTGTACGGCACCTCTCTCAGCTGGCGCGGCTTGCGTGGCACACCGTTTGTCTGGCTGACGATCACGGTCGTGGTGCTTGCCCAGTTTGCCATTACCTATGCGCCATTCATGCAGGCTATCTTCGGCACCGAGGCGGTGTCTCTGCGCGATGGTGCAATAATTGTCGCGGTGGGTGTGGCCCTGCTGTTCATTATCGAGATCGAGAAACAGCTTCGTCTGCGTCTGATGCGAAGACGGGCCCGTTAGCTGCCTGTTTCTGCAACAGCCCCGAGGCAGCGCCCGCCGCGCTTGGGTATTATCGATTTTTTCAACGCGCCCGGTTACCCTGTCGGTTGATGGCAAAAGGAATATGACGTGATCGACCTCGCTGTTGTGCACAGCTCACAATTTTATGAATGGGCTGCTCTGTTGTCACTGGCTGCGGCCGTGGGTTTTATCGGCCTGCAGCTGCGCCAGCCCATGGTCGTAAGCTTTATTGCGGTAGGTATCCTCGCCGGGCCCTCTGTTCTCAATATTGTGCAGAGCCAGGACAACATTGACCTGATGGCCGAACTCGGGATTGCGGTGCTGCTTTTCCTGGTGGGCCTCAAACTCGACCTCAAGCTGGTACGCTCTCTTGGCCTGGTGGCGCTGGCAACGGGTCTGGGTCAGGTACTTTTCACGTCGCTGTTCGGTTTTTTGCTGGCGCGTGCCCTTGGCATGACGACGATCGTATCGATTTACGTTGCGGTGGCGCTGACATTTTCCAGTACCATTATTATCGTCAAGCTGCTGTCCGACAAGCGTGAAGTGGATTCCCTGCACGGGCGCATTGCGATCGGTTTCCTGATTGTCCAGGACCTGGTGGTCGTCCTGGCAATGATGCTTTTATCCTCTGTAGGCGTCGGTGCCGACAATGCCGACGGTGGTGCCCTGGGGCGTATTGTCGGTACCGTCGTCAACGGTGTGGGAATGCTGGTATTTGTGTTGCTGTTTATCCGCTACCTGGCAACCCCCCTGGTCAAGCAAATTGCCTACTCTCCCGAGCTGATGGTGACATTTACCGTTGCCTGGGCGGCGCTGTTCGCTGCCGCCGGCCATTATCTTGGCTTCAGCAAAGAGCTGGGCGGATTGCTGGCGGGGGTTTCCCTGGCCTCTACGCCCTATCGCGAGGCGATTGTTTCGAGACTGGGCTCCCTGCGGGATTTCCTGCTGTTGTTTTTCTTCATCGCCCTTGGTGCCAAGCTGGATCTGGGTTTGCTCGGTGCCCAGATTGGCCCGGCAATGGTGTTTTCGGTGTTTGTCCTGGTGGGTAACCCCCTGATTGTCATGGTAATTCTGGCTATTCTTGGTTATCGCAAACGCACCGGTTTTCTCGCCGGCCTCACAGTTGCCCAGATCAGCGAATTCTCACTGATCTTTATGGCCATGGGCATGACCCTGGGCCATGTCGATGCCGAGGCACTGGGGCTGGTTACCCTTGTCGGGCTTATCACTATCGCTATATCGGTATACATGATTACCTGGTCACATGTGCTTTACCGGCTACTGGAAAGCGCGTTGGGAATATTCGAACGCAGCAACCCGACCCGGGAAAAGCTGATTGATGAGCAATCCTTCGGAGCCCGCCATTACGATGTGATTCTATTTGGCCTCGGGCGCTATGGCAGGGCGATTGCACACTTTCTGGGAGAGCAGAATCTGCGGATACTGGTGGTGGACTTCAATCCCGAAGTGGTAAACCGCTGGCGCGAGCAGGGTGGTGACGCCGTTTTTGGCGATGCTTCGAACCAGGAATTCCTGGCATTACTGCCAATAGATAATGTGAAATGGGTAGTGAGCGCGTTGCCTCAGCACGATCTGGGTATCACTCATGAAGATCCCAGGCTGCTCGTCATCAATGGTCTCAGGGAGCGCGGCTTCAAAGGGCGTATTGCAGTAGTCAGCCATTATGTCAGCGATGTCGAAGGCCTGAAAGATAAGGGCGCGGACCTGGTGCTGGCACCGTTCACCGATGCCGCAGAACTCGCCGCTGCCAGGTTAATGGAGCAGATGCCGCGATGAGCCTTTTATCGAACCCTCCGGTGACTCTATACTGGGCGCTTTTGGCGAAGTGCTGTGACACTTTGTATGGAAAAGGCGAGGGTAACAGGCTTGGGAGATAACAAAGACGATCAGGGGCCGGGCACACCGGACGAGGATGCCACTGAGCTGAATCCGGATGAGTCTTTGCCGGGTGAAAAGAGCGCTGCTCCGGCGCCCCCTGGAGAGTATACCGAGTATAAGCCTTCCACCCTGACCTCTGCCGGGTTCGATCACGCGCGCCAGCTTGCGCAGAAAGCCCGCACCGAGACAGGCCGTCTGCTTAAAAAGCGCTTCGTGCTTGAGGATGTGCTTGGGGAAGGCGGTATGGGCCTGGTATACAAGGCTCGAGACTTGCGCAAGGTCGAGGCCGAGGACCGCAATCCGTATATCGCGGTCAAGGTGCTGGGCCAGAATTTCAAGGATCATCCCCAGGCTTTTGTTTCACTGCAACAGGAGGCCGTGAAGTCCCAGAAACTGGCGCACCCCAATATCGTTACCGTGCACGATTTCGACCGCGACGGTAATACCATTTTCATGACCATGGAGCTGCTCAAGGGTGACCCCCTGGATAGCTTGCTGAAGCTGGAGGCGCCGTTCGGCAAGGAAGTCGCATTGCGCTACTTCAAGGATCTTTGCGCCGGACTCGATTATGCGCACAAGCGCGACCTTATTCACTCCGATTTCAAGCCGGGTAATATTTTCGTGACCACCGGTGGTACGGTGAAAATCCTCGATTTCGGCATTGCCCGTGCAGCGGGCAAGAGCGCGATGAATAGCGACTATGATGCAGGTGATCTCGGTGCCCTGACGCCTGCCTACGCCACCGTAGAGATGGTAAACGGTGAGCCGCCGAGCTTTAGTGACGACGTTTACGCCCTGGCCTGTGTGTTGTATGTCATGCTGACCGGGGAACATCCCTATGACCGCAAGAGTGCCGCCGATGCGAAGGCCGGCAACCTCAAGCCGGCCCGTCCGGCCTGCCTGAATAATCGGGAATGGCAGGCTCTCAGTGCAGGGCTGGCCATTGATAAAACCCGGCGTCCGCCAACGGTTGACGCCTTCCGCACTTTATTGCTGCCGCAAAAACGGCGCGGTGGGTTTAAAAGTATTGCGGCGCTGTTGGTGTTGGCGCTTGGCGCCGGTGGCTGGTTTGTTTACCAGCAGCACCAGACCGAGCTGGAGCAGCAACGCGCAATAGATAATCGGCTCCAGGTCGCCAAAGACTGCCTGTACACCGATGATTTCAAGTGTGCCATTGAAAATGCCCTGGTGGTGAGAAGCCTGGTTCCGGAAAATATGGAATCCGGCCGGCTTCTGGAATTGGCGGAACAGGGGCAGGCCGATGCGGAACAGGCCCGGGTCGATGCGGAGCGGGCGACGCAAATTATGGGCCATTTACAGGAGGCCCAAAGTTGCCTGGACGAGGCGCAGGTTGACTGTGCGCGGGCAGCCCTCGCTGAGGCCCGGGAGGCCGGGGCGCAACCGGCAGAGCTATACCCGATCCAGCGCGCGGTTGATGCGCTGGATGATGAGCTCATGGCCTCTGCACGTGACCGTGAACAGCGCCTCGATTTGCTGCTGGAGGAAGGGCGTGCCTGCCTGGAATCCGGGAACTTTGACTGCGCTGACGACCGCGTAGCGCAGCTGCTGGCAGCTAATCCCGACAGTTCCCGTGCCACGGAATTGCGGCGATCAGTAGCCAGCGCTCGCCAACAGCAGCAGTTTCGTGAGACAACAGTGGCTGGCTTTTTGCAGGAAGCGCAGGACTGTCTGGAGCGGAAGAATTATAGTTGCAGTATTGCCAAGTCGGAGTCGGCGCTGGCCATCATACCTCGCCACCCTGACGCCAGTGCCATGATCAGGCGCGCTGACGAGGCACAGCAAAAGGCGAAAAAGAATATTGCCATTGAATAGGTTGTTGTGGCCACATACCGTGACCACGATGGCCCTGGGGAGCTTTACAATGAAAAAATTAACAACCGTATTTTGCCTTACCATGGCAGCCGCCAGTACCAGCCAGGCCAGTTTTTTCAAGGACCTGGCGGAGTCCGTGCAAAAAATCGCCCAGGACAGCGCCAAAGAGATGGTGGTCGAAACTACGAGCCAGTTGGTGCGGGACATGATTATTGGCTACACCACGGTTCAGGTAAAAAGCGATACCGAAGTGCTGGATGACTTTGCGCAAGAGAATGAGGATTTACCTGTCAATCCCCGGGTGACGTCTTATCGTTCTGAAATATTGCCGGGGTCTTCGGTGCGGCCGGGTACCAGAGTGCGGATTAAATCTCACATGGAGGTGGTGCCCGGCAGCAGCGGCACCAGTGCCGACATCCAGGAGCGTCTTACCATCTGGGATAATGACGACAATAGCGTCGCGCTCAACAGCATGACTAAAAAGCCGGGAGATAATGCCGGTAAAGGCGGCGCGTTCACCACTGAATTCAGCTTCGCATTACCCGAAGGATTACCCCAGGGAGTCTATCCGGTGAGTACAGACCTGATGCTCAATGGCGACCGGGTAGGCGACCAGCGCCATGGTTTGCAGCTGGTATTGCAGGTGGGTTCCGATGGTAACGGTCAGCTGGTGGCTCTGGCTCGCCGTTGACAGGAGTTCCCGGATGCGCATCAGGCACCGGGCAGTTCAAATCGCTCTCTCAGGAAATGGGCAATGCCGTCTTCGTCATGGTGGCCAATAATGGCGCTGGCTGCGGTTTTTACTTCAACCTTTGCATTTTCGGGCGCATAGCATTCGTCAGCCAGGGCGAACATGCTGAGGTCGTTGTCGCTATCGCCAAAACAAACGACTTTGTCGATGCCCAGTTCTGCTTTCAGCAGGGTAACAGCGCTCCCCTTACTGGCTTCGCTGTGGTGTATGTCAATCCAGCTGAGCGTGGGGCCCTCCAGGGCGTCCCCGCTATAGGCCACCAGATTTTCTTCCGAGTCCACCAGTGTTGCGATTGTCCGGATAGCCTGGGGCGCCCCCAGCGCGCTGATATTGGTAATATCGGCCGTGGCGGGCATCTGTTCCACCGGCAGTACCGCTACCTCTGAGCGCTTCGCAAAGTCCGCTGCCAACCTTCGTTCGGTATCGTTACGCAGGGGCGTGTGGTAGACGGCATGGCGATTGCCCGGTTCCAGGGTGAAGATAAAGGGCGTTACCTCCTGCGCCAGGACGGCTTCCAGCACATGCTGGATTTCGCTCTGGGTCAGAAAGGATGTGAAGCTGTAATCGATGGTTTTCGGGCACCAGATCATTACCCCGTTCTTGTAGATCTGGGGCAGGGAAAAACCGTGGCCGTCCAGGATGTCTCTGGCGGCATGCAGTGTCCGGCCAGTCGCTACCGTGTAGGCGATGCCTTGCTCTGCAAGTAGTTGCAGGGTCTCCCGTGTATAGGGACTGATTTGTGAGCGTTTATCCAGTAATGTGCCGTCAAGATCAAAAACAACCAGTTCCACAGTATCTCCAGGTATGTGCTGCCCCGTTCAGCCGGGGCCGAAAGCGTACTCGCCGCCTCTTGCCAGGGCAAGTTTATAAGCGGGCCTGGCATGGATACGGTCGCGGAACGCAGCCAGATTAGGGAAGGGGTCAAGTGTGTGCAGCAAGGGGGCAATTTCGACAACAAAAGATAGCTGAACATCCGCGCCACTGAAGGCATTGCCAACGAACCAGTCAGTGCCCTCCAGTGCCCGATTGAGATAGCCCAGATGCCGGTTCAGTTCATCGTTGATGCGCGGCTGAAGGCCCGCGCCACCATCCGCAAGACGGGACGTGTACATTTTCAGCATCAGCGGCAGCATCGCGCTACCCTCTGCATAGTGCAGCCATTGCAGGTAATCTTCGTATTCATCGCTGCCCGTGGCCGGTAGTAATTTGCCACCGCCATGGTGGCGTAGCAGGTAGTCGATGATCGCGCCTGATTCAATCACGGTGCGGGTACCGTCTCCCAATACGGGCGATTTGCCCAGTGGATGCACGGCTTCAAGCTCCGGTGGTGCCAGGTTGGTTTCGGCATCACGCTGGTAACGCTTTATTTCGTAGGGTAGTGCCAGCTCTTCCAGTAACCACAGTACGCGCTGGGAGCGTGAATTATTTAAATGATGAACAACGAGCATATCTTTCTCCAGTTTTTATTTATGATCCGAGCCTGGCAGCAAATGCACCGGGGGTGCAATTAATACCTCGCGCAGTGCTGCCAGTTCCTCGTCAGACCAGTCCGGACCTGGCGGCAGGTTACCCCAGATCGGTTGCGGCCAACAGGGGTCGCTGTGTCGGCGGCCGATGATATGCAGGTGCAGTTGCGGCACCACGTTGCCGAGCGCCGCGAAATTGACCTTAGGGTATGCCAGCGTCTGTTTGAGGCAAGCCGATACTTTCCGGCAGTCGGTCATCACCGCTTCGAGTTGCCCGGGGGGGAGGTCCAGCAGGTCTGTTGATGTGGTGTCTGGCACCAGAATGAACCAGTGCAGGGCAGCATTGCGCGACAGCAGCAGGCTGCCGCTGGGCACTGTGCCCAGCAAGTGGCAGTCTGCCAGTAGTTGCGAATGCAGTTCAGGTGCCGGCATATTTGTTGATGACCATTTTCCCCAGCGCCATCTGGTGGACCTGGTCCGGGCCATCCGCCTGTCGGCACCAGCGAGCGTAGTTGAAGGCCTCTGCCATACAATAGTCCTCGGTGAGGCCACCGGCGCCATGCATTTGCATACAGCGGTCGATAACTGTTTGCATCATCAGCGGCACTGTACTCTTACTGGCGGCAATCATGTCCAGGGCCCCCTGGGGTGTCATCTCATCCATTTTATGGCAGGTTTTCAGCAGCAGCAGGCGGGCCATTTCAATTTCGGAAAAACAGCGGGAGATGTCTTCACGAACCGACTGGTGTTTGCTCAGTTTCTTGCCAAAGGTACTCCGTGACTCTACCCGTTCACAGGCGAGTTCCAGCGAGCGCTGGGCGGCTCCGATCAGGCGCATGCAATGGTGTATTCTGCCTGGCCCGAGGCGCCCCTGGGCAATTTCAAAGCCCCGGCCCGCCCCGAGGAGCATGTTTTCCGCCGGTACGCGAACATTATCAAAATGCAGTTCCGCATGACCCAGGGGGGCATCATCATACCCCAGTGTAGTCAGTGGGCGTACTACTGTCAGGCCGGGGGTGTCCTTTTCAACCAGGATCTGGCTCTGCTGCAGGTGACGGTTTGGCTTGTCGGGGTCGGATTTACCCATCACGATAAAGATGCGGGTGCGTTCATACATGGCACTGGTAATAAACCACTTGCGGCCATTGAGTACCCACTCATCGCCATCGCTCTCTATTAGCAATTCCACATTGGTGGCGTCCGAGGAGGCCACCTGGGGCTCGGTCATGGCGTAGGAGGAGCGGATCTTACCATCCAGAAGCGGGGTCAGCCAGCGTTCGCGCTGGGCCGGGCTGCCATATTTCATCAGCACTTCCATATTCCCGGTATCCGGCGCATTGCAGTTAAACACCTCGGGTGACCACAGTACGCGACCCATGAGCTCGGCCAGTGGTGCGTAGTCGAAATTACTGAAGCCGCCATGGTCGCAATACTCTGCGTGGTCAGGCGATACAAACAGGTTCCACAGCCCGACGGCCCGCGCCTTTTCCTTGAGTTCGTCCATTATCGGCAGAGCGGAGAATCGGGAAGATGCTTGATGTAGTTCGGCTGCATAGCGAGCTTCATTGGGAAAAATATGTTCATCCATGAAGGCTTGAAGACGGGCCTGGTAGGCCAGGGATTGTTCGCTGAAGGTATACACTTGGGGCTCCGTGTGGTCTGTTTTACAGTGCGCGCATTGTAACGTTTGTCCGCTCGGTTCGGAAATTGCTTTCTGACGGTAATTGACAGTTTCAGGTAGTGCTGCTTATGGTGGGTTAATAAACGCGCAATCATACCCGACTTTGGATGGCGGGGCGCGAGAGGGTTATAATAGATGATTTGCCAGGGGGCCGAGCATGCTCAGGGTTTTAGCGGTAATGCGTATTATCGCCTTGTTGATGATGCTCTCGTCGGCACAGGCGGGAGAGCTTCGTGTGCAGCTCAACGGTGATGATGGCCGTCCGGTGCCTTTTGCTGTCCTTACCCTGCCGGGTATGTCAGCGGATTCCGCCGCCCATCCAACCCGGGCCACAGTTGACCAGCAGGAGCGTCGATTCGTACCCCATGTCAGTACCGTTACTCCGGGTACTCAAGTATTTTTCCCCAATAGTGACGATACCAGGCATCACGTCTATTCCTTTTCAGCAGGCAACAGCTTTGAATTGCAGCTGTATCGTGCCAATGATGCGGCCCCGGTAACCTTCGATAATGCAGGGATTGCGACGGTGGGCTGCAATATCCACGATAATATGAAGGCTTATGTGTATGTGAGCGATGACGCCACTGCCAGGGTAAGCGATCTTGATGGCCGCGTGCATCTGCAATGGCAAGGCACCACACTGCCAACGCTGCTGGAGATCTGGCATCCGCAGTTGCAGAGCTCAGTGCAGCTATCCATTGCACCGATCGACGACAAGATTCTGCAGATCAATCTGCCCGTCGTCTGGGAAGATCCGCAGATCGGTAAAAGCGAACTGGAACTGGAAGAGCTGCTGAAACGATTTTCCCTTGATGCGAACTAGCTTTCGAAACAAGCTGCTACTGCTTATTGTTGGCTTGTTGGCGGTCACCCTGTCTACCAGTCTGCTGGCGGTGCTGCGGGCTTCCAGCCACGCGGTCGAAAATATTGTGCGTGAGGAATTGCAGGTAGTAGAAAGGGTATTTCGTGCTTTGCTTCAGGATGATCGCGAGCAGCTGCGTAACCGTGCCCAATTGCTCGCCGGAGATTTTGCCTTCAAGCAGGCCATAGCTACCGGAGAAAAAGCGACTATCGTGAGCGTGCTGGCCAATCACGGCGAGCGCATCAACGCAGACTTTGTTGTCATGCTCTCATCTACTGGCGATATCCTGCTGAGTACTCACAATATTGACCGTTTGCCAGCTAATGTTCTTGAAACTGCGCAGGGTCCGGCAACTACCGCCAGGGCCATGCTCACACTCTTCAATGATCAGGCCTATCAGCTGGTGTTGGTGCCGGTACTGGCACCGGATTTGCTCGGTTGGGTGGGGCTTGGCACAGCCGTTGACCAGGCAATGCTGAATGAGCTTCGCAATATTACTAATGCCGATATTACCCTTGTTGCCTCTATCTCGGGTAATGTCTCCGCGGTTGTGCAATCCACACTTGCCGACGGACTTACTCTGGATGGTGGCGACCGACAACAGACAGATGACGTGGCAGCGCAGCTGGCGGATAGTCTGGCTACGCAGAGTTGGTTGAGCCGCAAGGTGGTTCTGTTGGAGGACGACGGACAGCAGCTGATAGCAGTACTTTCACAGTCACTGGAGCAAGCGCTTGCCAGCTACGAACCATTGCGCCAGCAGATGGTAATTATTGGATTCGTAGCCCTGTTTCTGGCCGGTATTACGGCATTGGTCATCGCTCGCAGTGTCACCCAGCCGATTTACCAATTGGTGAATGCGGCGCGACGCATAGCAGACGGAAACTATTCTCGCCGTGTGAACCTGAGGGCCGGAGAAGAGTTTGGTCAGCTGGCGGATACCCTGAACCTCATGCAAGACACAGTATCAGAGCGGGAAGCGCGCATTCGCTACCAGGCCCAACACGACATGCTCACCAAGCTCCCCAATCGTGAATATATCTATTCTGCATTTAACACCCGCATGGCTGAAAACCCTCAACGGGACCAATTCGCCATGGGGCTGCTGGAACTGGCGAATCTGCAGCAACTTACCGACCTGTATGGTAGCGAATTTAGCGATACGATTCTGCAGCAGATGGCCGAACGTATTATTGACAGCCTCCGGCGCGGTGACATGGCCGCGCGAGTAGCCGATTCCCAGATACTACTGTTTTTTGACGACCTGACCCATGACGGCGTCGCCGTTGTTATTGAGAAATTGCAGGAAGATTTTGCAAGCCCGGTTTTAATTAACGGTATCCCGGTTCGGCTTGAGCCCTTGATAGGGTTTGTATTCGCTCCCCAGCACGGGCGAAAGTTCGAAGAACTCCTGCGCCGTGCCCAGATCGCTCTCGCAAACGCACGTGCAACCAGCAGTGGCTATTCTTTTTACCAGATTGGCCAGGACGAGACCCATCTGCGGCAGATTACGGTAGCGCATCGTTTGCAAACTGCGGTGGAAGGCAAGCATTTCAATATTGTTTTCCAGCCCAAGTATGACCTGAGAGCCCATGACGTGTTGCAGGTTGAAGCCCTGATGCGCTGGACGGATGATGAACTCGGTGAAGTGTATCCGGATGAGTTTATCCCGGTTGCGGAGCAAACCGGTATCATCACCGAAATCAGCATGATCATGATAAAGCAGGTGATAGAGCAAATTTGTGCCTGGCGGCGCGGTGGTTTGAATCTGGCCGTTTGCGTCAACCTTTCGGGAACAGATATTCTGAAAACAGACTTTGTACGCCATACCGTTGCCTCATTGCACGAGTCCGGGTTGGACCCGGCCTCAATGGTCATGGAAGTGACGGAAACAATGATGATGACTGACATGAAGATGGCCCTGGCTAATATCAAGCTCTTTGAAGATGCCGGCATCCAGCTGGCCATTGATGATTTTGGTAGCGGTTTTTCCTCTCTTGTGCAGCTCAAGACCCTGCCGGTCCAGGAGCTTAAAATCGATAAGAGCCTGGTTCTCAGACTCGATCAGGATACTGATGATCAACAGATCGTTCGCTCCACCATTGAAATGGCGCACTACCTGGGTTTGAAAGTGGTTGCCGAAGGCGTTGAAAACAAGGCCTCGTTGCAACTGTTGCAGCAAATGGGGTGCGATGCCGTGCAGGGTTTTTATGTGGCCAGGCCGATGACAGCGGCTGCGCTGGAGAGCTGGCTTGGGGATCTGCCGACGAATGTGCGGGCTATCAGGGATGCGGATGTCTTTTCCGTATAACCAGGGGCACTGGCTGTGTGTGCTCGCCTTACTGGCGGCACAGGTTGTGCACGCTGACAGTAAACTGCTTGCCACGGGTGGGGCATCGGGTATTGAAGGCCAGGCAGGTGGGGGAATAGTACCCTGGGCGGTTATCAGCGGTTATGGTGATTTTGGCGAGTGGGGTGGAGCCACTGCCCTGACCCGGGTGAACCTGCCTGACTTCCAGCTGGATGTGAGCTCTTTCAGCATCGCTTTTGATAATCGTTTTGAGTTCAGCGCCAGCCGACAGGAGCTTGAGGTGAAGCCCCTTGGTTTAACTATAAACCAGCAGGTGTTGGCCGTTAAAGTGAGGCTGGGTGGTGATCTTATTTACACCAGCCTACCTCAGCTGAGCCTGGGTATGCAGCATAAACGCAACCGTGACATGGCTGTCCCTATGGCTTTAGGGACCGATAAGGATAGCTCGACAGATGTCTATCTGGCGGGCAGTAAGCTGTGGCTGAATGGCCTTATGGGGCGAAATGTATTTGCAAACCTGACCCTGCGGCTGACCGAAGCACATCAGGCCGGGTTGTTGGGCTTTGCTGACGGTTATCAACTCCAGGCCGAGGCCAGCACCGGGATTTTTCTTAACAGGCACTGGATAGTGGGCGCCGAATACCGACAAAAACCTGATCGTCTGGCTTCGGTTAACGAAGACGATTGGCTCGATGTGTTTGTTGGTTGGTTTCCGAGCAAGCGTTTTTCCCTGGTCCTGGCCTGGTCCGATCTGGGTGACATTGCCGGGCTAGCGGATCAGGATGGCCTTTACCTTTCGCTGCAGTTGAGCCAGTAGGAGATTTATCGTGTTGTTGCGGTCCTTGTTGGCGATGTTCATAATTTTACAAGGAGGCTGTGCAGGTACGACCGAAGATAATGTTCCTGAACAGACGCTCTATCACCAGTTGGGTGGCATGCCGGGGATTGACCGGATTGTTGCAGGCCTGTTGTGGGAAATTGCGGAAGACTCAAGGATATTACCCTTATTTACCAAAACCAATATCACTCGCTTTCAGGAGAAATTGGCGGAGCAGCTGTGTGATATTGCCGATGGGCCCTGCACATATACCGGTGATACCATGAAGGAAGCACATCGGCGTCTGGCAGTTACGCCGGCCCAGTTTAATAACCTGGTAGACGGTCTTATTCGTGTTATGGAACGCGAAGGTATTTCTGTAGGTGCGCAAAATGCATTGTTGCAGCGGTTGGCGCTTATGCACGGTGACATTGTTTTCTCTTAGTTTAAAAGCGGTCTTTACTGAGCGCTCATTGATGTATACCCTCGAAGAGTCCGTTTGGGCATCGTGAATAATTTAATCGAAGGAGTGATCTTATGAGAACACAACAGGTTTTAGGTCTTGTACTCGCGACGCTGATGGTTTTTGGTGTCACTGCCTGTAGCAAAGATGATACCGAACAAGCAACAGAATCCGTATCCGAGACGGCGACCGCGGTCAGTGAAAAAGCTGAAGAAATGTACGATGACGCAGCGGACGCAACAAAAGATGCCATGGATAACGCATCGGATATGACTGAAGATGCCATGCACGATACGAAGCAGGCGACAGAGGATATGGCCCACGATACGGAACAGGCCGCTGAAGACATGCAGCACGAAGCTGAGCAGAGCATGGATAACTGATCGTCGTATCATGGATGATGCCCGTCTTATCGAAAACCTGATCTACGAATACGCGGAGCGTATCGATGCGGGCGATCTGGCGGGTGTCGCCGAAATGTTCCGGCACGCGGTTATTCGCGCGCCGAAACAACAACACTCTTTTAACGGCTATGATGAAGTTCTGGCGATGTACCAGAGCTCCTGTCGCCTCTATCCTGAGTCGGGAACACCGGAGACCCGCCACTTAACCACGAATGTTGTTATTAATGTCGAGGGTGATAAGGCTGCGTCACGCGCTGTGTTTACGGTGATTCAGGCGACTCCCAGCTTTCCTCTGCAGCCGATTATTTCAGGTCGCTATCGGGATAGCTTCAGCCGGGTTAACGGCAGTTGGCGTTTTACCGAACGCAGCATGTTGGTGGATTTTGTAGGAGATTGCTCCGCACACCTTCTCTACACTTTATAGAAGCTATCTAAGCCATGCTGGTTACGCATGATTTCCGGCTTGATACGCACCCGTCACATTATGGCGCCCGGTTCCTGCATCCCTGACGATTCTGGGCTATGATGGCGTAGTTGAACCGATTTTGAAGGGGGAGTGCCATGTTGCGAACAGTGGTAAGTTATCTGGTCTTTTCGTTCACCCTCGTATTGGCGTTGCCAGCCAATGCCCAATCACTTGGCGCCGAAACAGGCTGGCTAGACCTGGTGAAGGGCCATACTGATAAAATTTCCGGGACAAACGTGCGCGATGTGCAACCCGGTGACCAAGAGGGATCCACGCGCGTCACCCTGGCGATTCCCAAAAAAGCGCTGTCGATTAACCCCAGCCGGCTGGAAGAGGTTCGCGTTATAGGTCGCCGGCCCGAGCCCATAGACCTGTGGCCGGATTTTCGCTATGAGTGGGTTGCCGATTACGATAACGATAACTACGGGCTGATCATTCATCTCCGTGATGACGGTACCTTGCCGTTGCGCCTGTACCTGGATTCGGAAACGGGCTTTCTGGAGTGACGCTTTCCGCCAACGAACAGCCGGATACGTTGGCGCATCGTCGCGAGCTGTTATTCTGGGGCTGGGGGTATGCGGACCAGCATCTTTTGCCCCAGGAGGAAACGCTTCTGCGGGAGCTGGTCTCTACGGTCGGCGGTGGCGCTACTGCGGTTACGGCACCCAGGCTGGACGAATTCGCCCTGCCCGCACCTCGCGGCAAGCCTCCAGCCGCACTTGCGGGCCTGTTTTCCTCCTCTGTTTATGATCGCCTGACCCACGCCTACGGCAAGTCCTTTGCCGACGGTGTGAGAATGCTACAGCGCGCGGTGGCGCGGCCACCGGACTGGGTAGTATTTCCCAAAAACGAAGATCAGCTGGAAATGTTACTGGAATGGGCTGATATCTCCGGTGCGGCACTGATTCCTTTTGGCGGCGGCACCAGTGTATGCGGCGGTGTTGAATCGGCCGTTGAGGGCGACTATTCGCTGGTTGTTTCAGTGGACCTGCAGTATTTCAACCGGGTGCTGGAGGTTGATCCGGTCAGCCGCGCGGCGCTTATTGAAGGTGGTGCACTCGGGCCGGAGCTGGAAACGGCTCTCAGGCCGCACAATCTTACTTTGCGCCATTTCCCCCAGAGTTTCCAGTTTTCGACGCTCGGTGGCTGGATTGCAACTCGCGCCGGTGGCCACTACGCCACCCAGTACACCCATATTGAGGACTTCGTAGAGAGTATTCGCACGCTCACGCCCAGCGGCCTGATGGAAAGCCGCCGACTGCCTGGTTCTGGCGCGGGTCCCTCGCCTGACCGCCTGGTTGTCGGGTCTGAGGGTACTCTTGGCTTTATTACCCGGGCATGGCTGAGAGTGCAGGACCGACCCCGGTTCCGTGCTTCCGCCAGTATTCGTTTTGGCGATATGGCTGCCGCTTGTGCGGCAGTGCGTGCAATCAGCCAGGCGGCGTTGTTCCCGAGTAACTGTCGTTTGCTCGATCCTTTGGAGGCTATGCTGAACGGCGTTGGTGATGGCCGCAATGCTGTGCTGGTACTGGCTTTCGAATCCGCTGACCATCCGCTTGATGCCTGGCTGGCACGTGCGCTGGAACTGGTTGCCGATCATGGCGGTCGCTGGGATGCCGATGCCGCCGAGCGCTCCCTGCACTCTTCAGAGACTGATCAAAATCAAGCACAGCACCGTCAGGGTACAGCAGGGGCCTGGCGGAACCAGTTTCTGCGTGCACCCTACTATCGGAATTACCTGACCCCTCGCGGTGTGATCGCAGACACCTTTGAAACCGCAATTACCTGGGATCGCTTTGATAACTTTTATACGGGTATCAAGGACGCCGTATCGAGGGCTATTCGGAGGGAAACCGGGGTTGATGGCATGCTCAGCTGCCGCTTTACCCACGTCTACCCCGACGGCCCGGCCCCGTACTTTACCTTTTACGCCCGGGGCACCGACTCGGGCGATATGCCGGCCATGTTGTCCCGCTGGCGCCAGATCAAGCTGGCTGCCAATACGGCCGTTACCGAACTGGGCGGTACCATCACACATCACCACGCTGTGGGCCGCGATCATCGCCCCGGAGGCTATGATCAGCAGGCGCCGGCCCTGTTTCGCGCCGCCTTTGCCGGCGCCCGGGAGGTACTGGACCCTCGGGGCATGATGAACCCCGGTGTTTTGATAGATACTCCTGCCAGGGGCGCAACGGGTGGCGGCATTTTGCTCAGCTAATGCTGATTTTTTGCCGCTGCACCCTTGACTGGGACAGGCTTGCTATCTATAGTATCGCCCCTCAACAACGCGCCTGTAGCTCAGCTGGATAGAGTACCTGGCTACGAACCAGGCGGTCGCACGTTCGAATCGTGCCAGGCGCGCCATACAAATCAAGGGCTTAGCGATATCCTCGCTAAGCCTTTTTTGTGTGCGCAGGGAATGTGCAATGCTCCCCCAGCCTGGTACCTGTTTTCAGCGACACCGAGCCAGTTCGGCCAAGGCCTGCCCCGATAATTTCATCCCATAGTAGTCCCCTGTAGATAGCCAGCTTGTTTAGGTTTTGCAGGCAGACTGCAGTATCATCGACACGCCAGTATGTAAGGTGAACAGGGCCGATGGTGTGTTGATCCGGGCAGGCGTTCCTATGAGCTTGTTATCTTTCCAACCTCATAAAATACCAACTCATGTATAAGCGAAAACTCTTTTATTTTGGATTGACGACGGCCTTTATTTTGCTGGTAGCGCTGCTGAGCACTGCAATATCAGCACACCTGACCCGTGAAAATCTCAAACAAAGTACGATTGCCCAATCTTTACTGGTGGAGCACGAGAAGCTTTCAAGTATTTCATATCGACTATTCAAACAACTGACTGATGAAGTGATTTTTGGACGCACTGCCAACCAGGCATTCGTGCGCAACAAGCAAGCCCTGATCGAACAATCACTGGATAAGATCAGGCAGCTGGAGTTGGAGCAACGCGAGGCGTTGGGCATCAATATTACCCAGGGTAGCGTTGAGGATACCGACGAGCTGGTGCAATTGATTAACAAAATCATTGGTGAATTCCAGGCCGTGGTAGTCAGCAGCAACGGCATGCCACTCAATCAGCAAGAAGAACTGCGCAGTCTTCTGGAGGTCACCATTGATGACCAGTTCAGGGAGGCGATAAATTCTGCCGTATCACGCCAAAGCCGGGTAGTTGCTGCGATAAATGCGAGAATTGACACCTTAAATACCGTCATAGTCTGGTTTACCATCGGTCTAGGGGCACTGTCTTATCCACTGATTATCTATGGTTGCTACTGGCTCTTTAATCAACTTTATCAGCCACTTATGTTGATTCAGGGGGCAACGGACGCGATCGCAGCGGGGCACTACGGTCATTCAGTTTCCGTGCCGTTGGACGACGAGTTTGAAGCACTGGCCATGTCGATTAATCAACTGGCCAAACGGTTACAGGAGCATGAAGCAAACGAGTCCAAGTCACGGAAACAGCTGGAGTATGATGTCAAGCAAAGAACCAGTGAATTGACCGATGCAAATCTTCAGCTAACGAAAATTGATTCCCGTCGTCGTCAGTTCATTGCCGATGTGTCGCATGAATTGCGAACACCTTTGACCATCATTCGCGGTGAGGCACAGGTAACCCTGAGGCTGCAAGCGGCCTCCGAGGTGGACTACAAAGAGACATTGCGCTCTATCCTGGAGCAATCAGTCAACCTGAGTCACCTGGTGGATGATTTACTCCTTCTGACCAGAGCGGAAATGAACCAGCTACACCTTGAGATAATGCAAGTCCGGATCAAGCCCTTGCTGGACGCTGAAATTGCCAAATGGCAGAGGCTTCACCCGGACCGTACGTACACGCTGGTAACCGGCCAGAAAATTGACAATACCGCTGTTATGATCGACAGCGCCCGCATTCAACAAGTTGTTTCCATTCTATTGGACAATGCCACTAAATATTCAACCGCAGGTCAGCCCGTAGAAGTGAGTATCAGTAACACAGGCGCTTTTATGACGATCGCGGTCAAGGATTCCGGAGAAGGAATTTCGGCGGCTGAGGTTGAAAACATATTTGAACGTTTTGTCCGTTTCAGCAAACGTAATGAGGGTTTGGGTCTCGGGCTGTCCATCGCCAAGGCTATTGTGGAGGCGCATGGAGGCCAGATAGCAGTTGAGTCGGTGCAGGGACAAGGCTCCACCTTTTCATTCACTTTGCCGGCTGAGCGATCCGTATGAATATTTTACTGGCAGATGACGAAAAACCGCTGTTACATTTTTTATCTCGCGGTTTGCGTGCAGAGGGACATGAATGTACGGCACTGACTGAGCTGCACGAGGTGATACCGTTTATACGTAAAAATGCGCCACATATTCTCGTGCTCGATCGTTTGTTTGGCTCCCAGGACAGCTTGACGATTGTGGAGGCTATCAAGGCGTTACCCAATCCGCCCATGATATTAATGCTAACGGCGTTGGACGAGGTTGGTGAGAGGGTCAAGGGCTTGCAAAAAGGGGCCGATGATTATCTGTGCAAGCCCTTTGATTTTGACGAATTATTGGCACGTATTGCAGCCCTTCGCAGACGCATGGGCCCGCAGCCTGCCACAAATGGTGAAGACACGATTGCACTGGGTACCCTGGAGTTGGTGCTCGCGGAGCGTACGGCGCGCTTGAACGGCACGGAAATAGCGTTGACGAAAATTGAATATGAACTGCTGTTGTACCTTACGGAAAACCAGCAGAAAGTGTTGTCGAGGGAACGTATTTTAAATCGTGTCTGGAAGACGCACAGTGACCCTCAGACCAATATTGTCGATGTATATATTAGCAGGCTCAGGCGAAAACTGGATGGCGATCCCGAGATCGCCATCCAGACATTGAGGGGAAATGGGTATCGACTGACATTGAGCCCGAACGTGGTGGGTTGAGCACCACGTTCGGGTGATCTCAACTGCTGATGGGAGAAAGTAATTTCGGATTCGTTACCAGGTTGCGTACGCCGTGGGCATGATCCTCATCAAACACATTATCGTTACACCAGTCGGCTACGCTATTGATATCCACAACAGCAACCTCGGGTCTGACACTCCAGCTCACCTGAAGTGGTGATCCCTGTTCATTATAGGAGGGGCCGGTGGTTGATCCAAGATATTCAATGGGTACACCGGTATTCCAGGGGATATTGGGTGCCTGGAAATAGCCGTTAATATTCTCTACTTTTGCCAGCGCATTAAAATCAATCGCGTTCCTGTCATTGGCCAATACGATAACCTGTCCCTCTACACGAAGACCCGGATTCATTGTGCTGTCAGCCAGGCAGGCACCCAAGGTGGGGCCGGGCTGTATTTGTGCCGATGAAAATACGTAATGGACTTCAAGCGTATCGCCTGCTTGCAGTGTGTCGCCTTTTGCCGCGCAGACCTTGCCTCGAACAGGCTTTAACTGAGCTGACGACAGTTTTCCGTTGTATACAAACCCGGTATTTGATCCCTTGCCGTCGCCGTTTCCGGCATAAGCAGTGTATTCACCGCCGCGATGCTCCGCATTTTTATGGAAATGGATATTACACAGATTCAGCTGGCTACGGTTGGGCGCCATACCAAAGCTTCGCTCATTCACGCCATAGGTCTGTTCGATATCACGAGGAGACTGTGGGCCAAATCCCTGGCCATTGGTGTTGGCTTCAAGCGCGGCGCGCTGTTTTGCCACTTCAGCATCGCTGGCTGTTTTGGCGCTGGCTGCGGTGGAAAATACGGCGACACCTGAGAGTGCGAGCGCCATTGCAAATTGGTTGTTCTTCATCGTGTTCGTCCTTTTCAAAAAGCAGTTTTGAGATGAGTTATGTTTGGGAAATTTACCCGCCTGAAGTTCGGGTGCTCGGGGATTAAAAGCGATAGCCAATTGAAATGGTGTAGACCATGGGGTCGATTTCGATCGAATTTACGCTGCCGGGGGCTCCGTTAAGTGAAAAGCTTGCTTCGGTATCTATATCTACCCAGCGCACTGAGCCATTGAGAAACCATTGTTCATTCAGCATATAGTCCACGCCAACCTGTGCTGATAGACCAAACGAATCATCCAGGGACAAGCCTTTCAGGCCGGCAGCATCGTTCGCTGACGTAAACTCCTCGTCAAAGATGAAGGTGTAGTTAACGCCTGCGCCAATGTATGGTTGAAACGGGCTGGAAGGATCGTTGAAGTAATAGTTAAGGGTAATGGTTGGTGGTAGATGGGTTACCTCGCCTAGCTTGTCACCGGTTCCCAGCGGATCGCTTACACCAAAATTCACATCATGCTTGAATGGTGTTGCCGCCAGCACTTCAATATTAAGCTTGTCAGTAAAGAAGTATGCAATGTTTAGCCCCAGCTGGGTGTCGTTGTCGATCGCGAGGTCGACGCCGAGATCACTTCCCACCACTATGTTTGATGTTGACTCATCCGGACTGACTGTGGCGAGTCCGCCACGAACTATCCAATCGCCCTTTTGAAACGCCAAAGCACTCTGTGACGCGGTTGCCACGGCAAGGGTGAGCAAAGTAAGGCTGATGTTTTTCATAAAGCTCCTTTGTGAGTGATAGTTAACCAGGGCTTATGATAGTGGCGGTGCCTAAAAAAGACTTAACGTGGACATTAAAATCAGATTAACGCCGGGAAGTGTTCTCTTGGAAGTTTCAGGACGGGCGCAGTGTTTTGCCCCGTGCCGATTTACCTGGATATCAAAAAGCTTCATGCTTCGTCTAAGCGGGTTGGTATATATTGTCCATGGCTGCAAAAATGCGGCATAATATTGCATAGATAATGCCACTATATCAGAATTGCCAGGGACGACTTCAAGATCATTATGTCAAACAACGAAGATGCAGGGGTTGTAGACGGGCGACGCTTGCGCAGCGAGCGCAGTCGACTTGCAATTATAGAAGCGGCGTTGGCCCTGCAAGAAGAAGGCATACTGGTGCCTACTGCCAAGCAGATTTCGGATCGTGCAGGTGTCGGTATGCGCTCTTTCTTCCGTCATTTCGAGGATATGGGAGCCCTTTTCGAAGCGGCCGATAATCAGATTCGAGACTCCTACGAAGTGCTTTTCCTGGGAGGGAATCGAGGAGGAATGCTGGCGGATCGTATCGATCGCGCCGTGGAGCGTCACGCCGACGCTTATGAAAGCGTAAAGAATGTTGTCCTGGGTACCCAAGCCCAGCTTTGGCGTTATGATATTTTGCGCAAGAATTATGGCCGTAACCAGCGTGGCCTGCGCAGGGATCTGGAAGACTGGTTGCCCGAGCTCAAATCTGTATCTGGTGAAACGCGTGAAGCCGTGGATGCCATAGCCTCTTTCGAAATGTGGAACAGGCTGCGGTACCACCAGGGGCTGAGCAAGAAGAGCAGTATCAATATCCTGAAGGGGTTGCTGAAGAGCATGATTGATGGTGATAGGGCGGGTAGCTAACATGGCAGAACAATTTCAGGATCAGGGCGGCGCCGCAACCATGGATCCTGGTGCGCTGGTCCGGTGGCTGACTTCCAAGATGATGACTCGCTTGTCCTCGCCCGCGCGCATGGACAGGCGGCGCGCGGCGGTGGAAAAACAACGCATCAAGCAGGGAATCCCCCATCGTATGGAGTATTTTCACCAGGTTGACGACGGCTACAGCCAGCTCGCCGCCCAGGTGTTGCAGCGCCTGGTTGAGCGTTACGATATTGACCTGGAGTGCCACCTGGTTGAGGGTCCCCGGGACAAAAATACCCCTGAGCCGGAGCTGCTGCTGCAATTATCCCGCTACGATGCGTTTCATGTTGCTCCCGAATACGGACTGGATTTCCCCGAGCACCTCGCAACGCCCGATCCCGCTTTGGTACAACTGGCGTCGGAAATTCTGGCGGCACAGGAAGCCGGTGATTTTATCCGTTGTGCCGCTGGCGTTGGAAAGGCCCTGTGGGCCGGCGACAAGGTGGGCCTGGAGTCACTGGCGGCTGCGCACGGCAGTGTAACGGCGGCGGAGTGCACGGCCCGGATAGCCGCGGGAACCGGGCGCAGGGCCGTGCTTAAACATTATTCCGGCGCCATGTTTTACTACGGTGGTGAATGGTACTGGGGTGTTGACCGGCTCTACCACCTCGAGAAGCGCCTCGCGGCCCTGGGAGTCGACCGCCAGGCGGGGCAACCCATGATAGTCCCGCGGCCGGATATCGGGCCGGGCGGCCGCAAAGACACCGGTACCCTGACCCTTGAAGTCTATGCGTCTTTACGCAGCCCCTATACGTCTATCATCTTCGACCGTGCCGTAAAACTGGCCCGGGATACGGGGGTGAATCTGTCGGTGCGGCCCGTGCTGCCCATGGTGATGCGCGGCGTCCCCGCCACCCGTGAGAAAGGCCTGTATATCTTTATGGACGCCGCCCGGGAAGCACGCGAGGCCGGCGTCCCCTATGGTAAGTGCTGCGACCCCATCGGGAACCCCGCACGCCGCTGCTACTCCCTGTATCCCTGGGCGGTAGAGCAGGGGAAGGGTGTTGAGTTACTGTCCAGCTTTCTCAGCCATGCATTTGCCCGTGGCGTTAATACCAACAACGATCGCGGCCTGCGCAAGGTGGTTGAGGCGGCCGGCCTGAGCTGGGATGAGGCACAAAGGCACCTCGGGAAGCCGGGCTGGGAAGATCTGCTGGAGCAGAACCGGCTGGCCATGTATGAAGCAGGGCTGTGGGGTGTTCCGAGTTTCAGGTTACTGGATGAACGTGGCGAGCAGTTACTTGCCCTCTGGGGACAAGACCGACTCTGGTTGTTTGCCCGTGAAATCCAACGACAGCTGAGACGGCACTGACTTCGTGAGCCCCATCTCCCTGGGTTTGTGTTTCATCTTTCTTGGATAAGTAAATCTGCCCCTGAGTGTGGCTCGGGGCGATAGGAGCAAATGATGTTTAAAAAGGTATCCCTGGCCCTGTTGGTACTGCTTCTGGTGGCAGTCGCGCTCGGTTACTCGAACAAGGATCAGTTGCTCCTGGCCGTGATCAAATACAAGTCTGCCAATGAGTATGAAATCGGGCCAGCCCGTGAACTCAACTGGGCCCAGGGCCCCGCTCAGGCCTCTGCGCAGAGCGCGCAGCGGCCTCCAAACATCATCTTGATCGTCGCCGACGATCTCGGTTATAACGACATTTCCACGTTTGGTGGCGGCGTCGCTGGCGGCCGGGTACAGACACCCCATATCGACCAGTTGGCGGCTGAGGGCTCAGTGTTTAGCCAGTCCTACTCCGGGGCGGGAACCTGTGCACCGTCGCGCGCAATGATGATGACCGGACGCTATCCGACGCGGACGGGATTCGAGTTTACCCCGACACCCTCGGGTATGGGTGGGATGGTGGCCAGCATCTCGGCCGGTATAAACAATGGCCTGCCGCCGGTCCTCTACGACGCAGAGTTGGAGGAATCCAGGCCACCCTACGAGATCCAGGGCCTGCCGCCCGAGGAGATCACGGTTGCCGAGATATTGCGTGACAAGGGATACCAGACCGTCCATATCGGTAAATGGCACCTGGGTCGTAAAAATGGGATGGCGCCCCACGAGCAGGGCTTCGAGGAAAGCCTGCTGATGGCTAGCGGCCTGTACCTGCCGGAAGATGACCCCAACGTGGTCAATGCCAAGCTGGACTTCGACCCCATCGACCAGTTCCTCTGGGCGCGTTTGGCCTATGCCAACAGTTTTAATTCTGGCAATGAGGATCGCTTTGAGCCCGGTGGTTATCTCACGGATTACTGGACCGACGAGTCTATCAAGGTGATCAAGGCGAATAAGAACCGGCCGTTCTTCCTCTACCTGGCTCATTGGGGCCCCCACACACCTCTGCAGGCCACCCGGGAAGACTACGAGGCGGTCGGCGATATCAAGCCGCACCGCCTGCGCGTCTACGCCGCCATGATTCGCGCCCTGGATCGCAGTGTGGGTAGGATCACTGCGGTGCTGGAAGAAGAGGGCCTGGCTGAAAACACCATCGTCCTGTTCACCAGTGACAACGGTGGCCCGGGGTACATCGGCGTGCCGGATGTCAATCATCCCTTCCGCGGCTGGAAGATCAGCCAGTTCGAGGGGGGAATACGAGTGCCGCTGTTCGTTAAGTGGCCGGCTCGCATCCCGGCGGGCACGGTGGTGAAAACTCCCGTGGCGCATATCGATATGATGCCGACCCTGGTGGCGGCGGCCGGGGCCGCTGAACCCGAGGGCGTTGAGATCGACGGAGAAAACCTGTTGCCGCTGGCCGAGGGTGCGAGCGAGGAAAGCTGGGGTCGCAGGACCCTGTTCTGGCAAAGCGGGCACTACCGCGTAGTGCGCCACGACGACTGGAAATTACAGGTCACCGCTCGACCCGATAAGCGCTGGCTATTTAACCTGGCTGAAGATCCAACCGAGCAGGAGAACCTCGCTGACGCTCACCCCGAGAAACTCGCTGAATTGACGGCACTGCTGGACGAGCACCAGCGTCAGTCTCGGGGGCCGCTGTACCCTGCAGTCGTGGAGATGCCTGTGGCCATCGACAAAACACTGGCCGAGCAATTCGAGCAGGGCGACGCGTATATTTACTGGCCCAACTAGTTATTGGAAAGTGGGGTTAGGAGGGCAGCGCCCTATTGCGCCCTGTTGAATGCCGGCTTTCTTTTTTCCAGGAAGGCTGTCATGCCCTCCTGGTGGTCGGGGGTGTTCAGGGTTTTCTGTACCGCTGCACGCTCTGCCTGCAGTAATTCCTCCAGCGTCCTGTCTTCCGAGCCAACAATGACCTCCAGCATGCCGGATGCTTATTCGTATATCGATAGTGAGTATGGCTATACTCCGCAACATCATACATAATGGCATAAATACTGTCGATACATGGTCTAACTAAGGCGGGGCACAATAAAATGAGGTCAACGATGAAAAAGCTCTTGTATGTTCTGCTAGCCCTGGTTGTCATTGCAGGGGTTTTGCTGACTGCGTTGCCTACCGTCTTGCACAAGGCGGGTTGGCATCCGAAATACGAGGGGCCTACCTGGGATTTGCCAGGCAAGCGCGCCCTGATAATAACCACCAGCCATTCGGTACTGGCTGCCCCGGGTGAAACCAAAGGGAAAGCGACCGGGGTTTTTGGGTCCGAATTTACCCACCCCTATTACACGTTTCAGGACGGGGGAATGGAGGTTGAAATCGCAAGCGTGCAGGGTGGCGAGATTCCCATCGATCCGGGTAGTTTCTTTTATGCCCTTAAATCCCCCGAGGATGAGCGTTACCTGAACGACCCGATAGCACAGGCCAAGGTGAAGAACTCCATTCCCATTGCCGATGTCGATATGAGCCAGTACGACATCGTCTTCATAGCAGGCGGCTGGGGCGCTGCCTATGATCTGGCCCAGTCGCCCGAACTGGCGGAAAAAGTATCCCAGGCCTACTATGCGGACCGAACACCTGTGCTCGGTGGCGTCTGCCATGGTTTATTGGGCCTGGTGAGCGCTCGTGATCGCGATGGCAAGCTGTTGGTGGCCGGCCGCAGGATGACTGGGGTTACTGATAAGCAGATCAGGGAATTTGGTATCGACCTGACACCCAGGCATCCCGAAACTGAACTACGCAAGGCTGGTGCGGTGTTCGAGAGCAGCACGGCTTTCCGCGATATGTTTGCGACTCACGTGGTGGTGGATGATCAGAAGCGTTTTGTCACTGGCCAGAACCAGAACTCCGGCCTTGAAACCTCGCATCGTATGATGCAGGTCATAGCAGAACGGGAGTGATGGCGATGCCTTTGGCGAACAGGATTCTGCAAATACTGGTGCTGTTGCCGGCGCTGTTGTTCCTGGTGACCGGCATGCGCTGGCTGGTAGCGCCCGCCGGTGTGGCGCCCGAATTTGGCCTTACTCTGGGCGAGGGGGTGGGACTCAGTTCCCAGGTGGGGGATATGGCGGGGTTCTTCCTGACCCTGGGCAGCTGCATGCTGATTGCGCTGATCAGTGCCCATCGCACCTGGTATTACCCGGCCATCATGCTGCTTGCGATTACCGCTGTCGGCCGTGTGGTGGCCTGGCTGGTTCACGATGCGACATTGGCACTGGATCTGATTGCGCCTGAAGTGATTGTTGCACTAATTTTACTGGCCGCCTCCCGGCGCCTGCCTGAAACGAGTTGAGTCTGTGAGTTTCGCTGTTGCCCGGAGTATGCTGCTGATGTGTTCCCTGCTCGTGGCAGGGTCTGGAGTTGCACAGGATGTAGAACCGATCGTGGAGATTCCGCCCGAGCCTGTAACACGTCCGAATATTGTCTTTATTCTCGCCGATGACCTGGGCTATACCGATATCGCCCCCTATGGCAGTGAGGTCAATACCCCGACGCTTTCGGCGCTGGCGGAGCAGGGGGTACGCTTCAGCAACTATCATACGGCCGCCAACTGTGCGCCCGCCCGGGCCATGCTGTTGACCGGCGTGGGTAATCACCTGGCCGGGGTGCCCAATATTCCAGAGATGCTTGCACCGGAGCAGCGCACTCATGCCCACTACCAGGGAGTGCTGGGCGATAATGTGGTTACGGTGGCCAACTTGTTGGAGGGCGCCGGTTATCACACCTACATGGCGGGCAAGTGGCACCTGGGTTCGACCCCGAACAAACTGCCCAGCAGGCGAGGTTTCCAGCGCACTGTGGCGATGATGGATTCCGGCGCCGACAACTGGGAGCAGCGTCCCTACCTGCCAATCTATGACCAGGCGAACTGGTTCGCCGATGGCGAACGCTTTACTCTGCCGGAGGACTTTTACTCTTCGCGGTTCCTGATCGACAAAACCATTGAGTTTATCGACAGCAATATCGGCAATGGCCAGCCCTTCTTTGCCTATGTGTCGTTTATGGCAGTGCATATACCGGTACAGGCCCCTCAGTCATTTATCGACCGCTATATGGGAGTTTATGACGCCGGCTGGGATGTGCTGCGGGAACAGCGCCTGCAGCGGGCGGTTGAGTCGGGACTGGTGCCGGCGGACACCGCCATGACCCGCGTGTCGACGACTGGCGACTGGGATGCCCTCGATGACGACCGCAAGCGCTACGAGGCCAAGCGTATGGCGGTTTATGGCGCCATGATAGAGGCGATGGATTTTCATATCGGCCGCCTGGTGGAGTATCTCAAGTCCAGCGGGCAGTATGACAACACGATTTTTGTGTTTACCTCGGACAATGGCAGCGAGGCCAGTGGCCCCGCCGACCCGGAGGCATTTCCCGCTCGCCTCGGCCCTGCCGGACAGGGGTATCACACTGACTACGAGCGGCTGGGCCTGCAGGGCAGTTACAATTCTATCAGCCCCGGTTTCGCCAGCGCCTCGGCGAGCCCACTGTCTTTTTACAAATTCTACACCGGGGAGGGCGGTATGCGAGTGCCGCTGATCATTGCCGGTGAAGGCCTGCCACGCAAGCAGGTGTCGACCCCGGCGTTTGCCTGGGCCACAGATATCACGCCGACGATTCTCGCGTTGGCTGGCGTCGAGGCACCTGGCGCCCGCTACGCCGGCAGGCCGGTGCTGCCGATGAGCGGACGCGACCTCAGTCCTTTGCTCAGTGGCAACGCCGATCGCGTGTATGGCGAGGAGGACGCAGTGGGCTACGAACTGACCGGCCACGCTGTCCTGTTCCAGGGGGATTACAAACTGGTAGTGAATCAACCGCCGCTCGGTGACGGGCAGTGGCGCCTCTACAATATCGCCAGGGATCCGGGGGAGGTGGTTGATCTGGCCTCTGGGCAGCCGGTAATTTTCCAGCGTATGCTCGCCCGCTACCAGCTGTATGCGCGTGACAATGGTGTGTTGCCGCTACCTGCAGGCTATACGCAGATGCGCCAGCTGGTGACCAATGCCCTGCACCAGCAGTACCGGGAGGTGATCCTGTTATTCCTGTTGACCCTGCTGGTACTCATGCCTTTCTATGTGGCCTACCGAATGAAAAGGAAGCGCTGACGATGACTGAGCTGCATAGACTCTATGCCATCACCCACTCACTGTATTCCGGCCGTGCCCGGTCCTACCTGATCAAGCACGGTATCCCCTTTCGAGAGCTTTCCAGCGGTCATGAGAGTTTCAAGGCCGAAGTATTGCCGAAGGGCAAGTTGCCTACTATTCCTACGCTGGTTACCCCGGATGGAGAGGTGATCCGCGATGGCGCGGCGATCATCGAACATTTCGAGGCTGCCAATGGCCGCCCCTGTCAGCCGCCCGGGCCCAGGCAGCAGATTGTCAGCGCCCTGTTCGATGTGATTGGCTCTGATGGCCTGCTGCGGCCGGCGATGCACTATCGCTGGAACTTCCCGCAGTGTAACCATGAATTCGTGCGCTACCACTTCTTGCACTCCCAGCGGGATGTACCCCAGCGCGAGGACAAAACCGAAGCGATGATGGATCGTATGCTTCACGCTGCGATGTTTTTCGGTGTTACTGACCAGACCCGCGATCTGGTGGAGCGCCTGTATCTGGAATATCTGGACGCCCTGGACGCACACTTTGAGCAGAACCCCTATTTGCTGGGCTGGCGACCCTGCATCGGTGACTTCGGCCTGTTGGCGCCAATGTATGCGCACCTGGGCCGCGATCCCTATCCTGCCCGATTGATGCAACAGCGCGCCACGCGCGTCTATCGCTGGGTGGAGCGGATGAATCGCGCCGACCAGGACGCCCCCGAGTATTTTAATGCGGGGACCGATTTCCTGGCGGATGATGAGGTACCGGAAACCCTGTTGGCGGTGTTGCGTTTGCTGGCAGAGGACTTCGTGCCGGAAACCCGTGCAGCGGCAGATGCGATCAACAGGTGGCTGGCTGGGAACCAGCCTGAAGTGGGAGCGCCAGCGGTGGGCCGCTCTGCTCATGCTATCGGGACCGCCGAATTCACAGTGCGTGGCGAGACGATCACGGCGCTGGCCCAGCCCTACAGGTTTTATCTGCTACAGCGGGTGCAGTCTGTGTACGCAGGCCTGGACAGCGCCGGTCGCGCCGCGGTGGATGAAATGCTCGAAGCCTGCGGCATGTCAGCTATCACGGGCATTGTCCTGGACAGGCGAATCAGCCGCTCGGGCAACCTCGAGATTTGGGCATAACAGAATACAGAGCCGGAGGCAGGCCACCCTTTCCATCTGTATGGAAACGGGGGTCTGTTCCCGGTTTAAATTTTGCAAAGGAGAGGCCGCATGGGATTTGAAGTAAGCGAAAAAGTCAGGCAGTTAAATGCCCGGCTCGAAGCGTTCATGGAGGAGCACATCTATCCTCGTGAGCACGACTGGAGTGCGTTCACCCTGAATCAGGACAATCTGTGGCAGGTTCCTGACTGGTTTGATGAGCTGCGTGAAAAGGCGAGGGCCGAAGGGCTATGGAACCTGTTCCTGCCCCACGAGTACCAGCCCTGGAGCCCGGGGCTGACCAATGCCGAAATTGCCCCGCTGTTTGAAACCATGAGCAAGGTTATGTGGGCCCAGGCGGTGTTCAACTGCAATGCGCCTGATCGCGGCAATATGGAGGTGCTGGCAAAGTACGGTACGGCTGAGCAGCAGGCGCAGTGGCTGGAGCCATTGCTTGCGGGTGAAATCCGCTCTGCCTACGCGATGACCGAACCTCAGGTGGCCTCTTCCGATGCCACTAATATGGAGCTTGAAATCAAGCGCGATGGTGATGAATACGTGCTCAATGGCCGCAAGTGGTGGACCACCAACGCGGTGCAGGAGCGCTGCAAGATTATGCTGGTGATGGGGCTATCGAACCCCGACGCCCCCCGTCATCGTCGGCACTCCACTATTCTGGTGCCTCGCGATACCCCGGGGATAACGTTGGTACGGCCGTTGCGTGTATTTGATAATTTCCATTCGCCCGGCGGTGAAGCGGAATTCCTGTTTGAAGACGTACGCGTCCCCGTGACCAATATGATCAAAGGCGAGGGCTGTGGTTTTGAAATTGCCCAGGGTCGCCTCGGCCCGGGCCGGTTCCAGTATGCGATGACCCTGGTGGGTGCGGCGCAGCGCTGCCTGGAACTGATGTGCGCACGCGCGGAGGAGCGTGTGGCCTTTGGCGAAAAACTCAGCAAAAAAACCAGTGTGCAGCATGAAATTGCACGCTGTCGCTGCGACATTGAACAAGCGCGCCTGTTGGTACTGCAAGCCGCAGAAGTAATGGATAGGGAGGGTATGCAAGCCGCCTTGCCCTATATCTCCATGGTGAAAATCGTCGCGCCACAGATGGCGCAGAACGTAGCCGATCGCGCCATGCAGGTATTTGGCGGCATGGGCGTCTGCCAGGACACCATGATTCCGGACGTGTTCACCCACGCGCGTTTCTGCCGAATCGCCGATGGCCCGGACGAGGTGCATATGTCACAGTTGGCCAAGCTGACTATTCGCGACCTCCTAAAATAAAGGCAGAAATTTTCCCCGGTGGGCTGGTCTTGCTGAATGCCGGATCGTTGGCATAGGGCATTTTCTGAATATGCCAAAGCTCTCCGGATTAAGCCCTATTTCTGTAGGATATTCTGGGCCTTATCGGTAAATTTTTCCTGTTCTTCTTTGTCGTCAAGTAAGTTACCCAGGCTAAAGGGCACTTCGGTGCCTTTTAGCAGGCCGGGCTGTGTTTGCATTACCCCCATCCAGCGGTCGAGGTTGTCCAGCCCCTCTATAGAAATACCTGACCAGCGGTGGGTACGCACCCAGCACCAGTTGGCAATGTCCGCTATGGAGTAATTATCAGCCAACCATTCGTTGTCACCCAGATGGGTATCCAGCACTTCGAACAGGCGGCGGCCTTCGCTCTGGTAACGGTCGATTGCCGGTTTAATTTTCTCCGGAAAGTAGCGGAAGAATACATTGGCCTGTCCCATCATGGGGCCAATCCCGCCCATCTGGAACATCAACCATTGAATCACTTTGGAGCGACCCCTGACATCGGTGGGCAATAAGCGGCCAGCCTTTTCCGCCAGGTAAATCATGATTGCACCCGATTCAAAAATGGCAAAGTTTTCTAACTCCCGATCAATAATGGCGGGGATTCGCCCATTGGGGCATATCGTCAGATACTCGGGAGTTTTTTGTTCGCCTTCAGATATGTTGACGAAATGGGTTTCGTATTCCAGGTTCAGCGCTTCCAGTGTGCATGAGGCCTTGTGCCCGTTGGGGGTGGGTGCTGTATAGAGATCAATCATCGGGCTCTCCTCTTAGCCGCGCGGGGGCAGGCCGCGCACCATGGTAATGAACTCGAGATTGGTGCCGGCGCGACGGTGCTCCGACAGTGCCTGGTAATCCGGATCGTTGTACCACTCGGTCGCCAACTGCTCTGAGGGGAAGCCGAAAATAACAACCCTGCCGGAAGGCGGTGCCTGGCCCTCGAAGGTAGTGGTGTTGTCATCGTAGGTATAAAAGACACCATTGTGGCGCTTGAGTATAGAGAAGAATCCTTTCTCGTATTCGCGGTACTTGTCCTTGTCATGAACCTGAAAATTTGCGAGTACGTAAACCGGTACATCTGACATTGTTTTCTCCTGGTTGATAAAATAGTGCATGGGTTGGGTCGCTCATGCAGCCCAGGGTTGCCCCCGCCCTGGATACTAGAAGTCGTAACGCAAGGTGGCGCCGTAAGTCCTGGGCGGCACCAGAAAATAGGCATCCATGCCGGTAAGGGGGAAGGTGACGAGGGTCTGCGCTGCGTATTCCTCATCGGTCAGGTTCTTGCCCCAGACGCTGATATTCCAGTTATCGTTGCGCCACCCCAGGGTCATGTTGAGGTTGCTGCGGTCCTGCTCATCCTTGTCTGCCAACTGTGCCGCACTGGCAACGTTGGTAGTGTGATTACCCATAAAGCTGTAATCGGCGCGCAGGTAGGCGCCGCCATCGGCGAGTGGAAGCACAAGAGTCGCGGCCAGGTTGCCACTCAGTTCCGCGGCAAACGCCAGGTCCAATCCCTTGTCCGGCCCAGCGGTGAACTCATACTTGTCCAGATACTGCAGACCCAGGGTCACGGTCAGGTTGGGTAAAGGCAGGGCGTCCAGTTGAAAGTCGAGTCCCGCGACTTCTGCCTCACCCTGATTGGAGGTGAACTGCCCCAGCCCACTGTCTGCCTGCTGGGTGGTCTGCATATTCTCAATTTTGGTAAAAAAGAGTGTGGAGTTGATTCTCAGTCGTGCGTCGAGCACAGTAGATTTAATGCCTAGCTCATAGCTCGCGGTGTCCTCATCGTCGAATTCCCGCTGTTCGGGTTCGCCGGCCACACCGTTGAAACCGCCGGACTTGGTGCCTGTGGAGACGCTGGCGAACACCATAGTATCTGTGTTGAGATCGTAACTTGCGCTTGCCAGCCAGTCGACGTTGTCGCTGCTGCGGTTAAAGCTTTGATCTATTTCCGGCCGACTCGCCGCCAGTAGCGAGAAGGGCGGGAAGATACCCTGTTGTGCCAGCACTGCGAGAAGGGGCGCGGGAATGTTCTCCGGCTCCCGGGCTGTAAACGCGGTGGACTCCACATCCACGAACAGGTCGGCGTCTTTATCCTCTTGACTCCAGCGTATGCCCCCGGTGAGATGCCAGTTATCGCCAACATGCCAGGTGGCGCGACCGAACACGGCCATGGTTTCTGTCTCAAACATATTGTCCTGGAAGGACTTGTCACCCGGTGCAGAAATCAGTGCCAGCTGTGGCCCCCAAATCTGTATTGCTATGGGACTGTCGGCGCCCGCGAGGGCGCTTAGTTCGCCCTCAAACTCGCGGGTTTCCTGCTCGAAGTAGTACAGGCCGGCCATGTAGTCCACATTGTCGGTACTGTTGCTGAAGCGTAATTCCTGGGAAAAACTGTTACCAGACTGGGGCTGGTTGAGGTAAATGATATCGAGCACCGAGCGGCTGGATTCCTGCTCGGACTCAAGTTCATAATCATCCCAGGCGGTAATCGACTCAATCGTGCCCCACCCGGCGTCATAACCAATGTGCAGTGAAGCCGCCGTTGACTCCTGTTCATAAGGGCTGGGGAAATCCTGCGAGGTCTTATGGTCGAAGGGGTCATCCCCAAGAGGCGGCTGCCCACGGTCGATGATCGCCTGTTCTGCGATAGGGTCGTGAACGGAATCCGGGGAACAGCAGTTCATGTCGCGTTCGACCCGGCTTGCCTTGAGTAATATGGACAGTTCGTCCGTCGGTTCCCACAGCAGCTTGCCTACGACGTTCCAGTCATCGGCATCGTTGAGATCAGGGCCGGCGAGATTCTCAAGATAGCCATCGCGTTTGTGGGAATTGCCTGCCACGCGGTAGGCGAGGGTGTCTGTAATGGGCCCGGATAGCGAGCCGGTGACGCGCTGCATGGAATAGTTACCCGTCGTGGCCTCGAGGTGACCCTCGGTCTCCAGCAAATTGGGCGACTTTGTGGTGATACTGATCGCACCGGCATTGGTGTTTTTGCCATACAGGGTACCCTGTGGGCCCTGCAGAACTTCTATACGCTCGATATCCACCAGGTCTGATACCGCAAGGCCTGTGCGGTTAAGGTAAACCCCGTCGACAAAGCTACCTACGGAGGGTTCGAGAAAAGTAGAGCCGGCGGTACCTATGCCGCGAATGGTGATTCGGGTGCTGAACGGGCTGATATTGCTGTTGATATTGAGGGAGGGTGTGAGTACTGCCACGTCGGCGGCATCGCGAATGTTGGCTTCCCTGATCGTGTTCTCACCGAAGGCCGTAACCGTCACGGCAATATCCTGCAGGCTTTCTGCCTGCCTGGTTGCGGTAACGATCACTTCCTCCAGTGCCGGGGCCTGGGCGAGAGCGACTGAGCCGTATAGAGCAAGTGCCAGAGTGGATGCTTGTTGTTTTATTTTTTTCATTACGATGATCCTCTCAAAGAAACGCCTTGTAGTGGCAGTTATTATGTCATAATCTTTCGACACATCGTATGCTCTAATGTTCAACGAATCAACCGATATCTATAACCATCTCGCTACTGAGACAAGGCCATAAACAAGGCAGGGCGGTAGATGATAAAGGCAAGACAAGGAGAGCCTGTGAATATCCAGTTCAAACGTACGCCTGACGACCGGTTCGACAGACTGCCCGATTATCCCTTCCAGCCCAACTACCTGCAGGTAGATGACACCGAGAGGGGAGAGCTTCGCATCCACTACCTGGACGAGGGGCCAGCCGATGCCGAGGTGGTGCTGTTACTGCACGGCCAGCCCGCCTGGAGCTATCTGTACCGCCATATGATCCAACCGTTGGTGGAGGCGGGCTTTCGGGTTATTGTCCCAGACCTGGTTGGCTTTGGCCGCTCCGATAAGCCCACACGGACCGAGGACTACACCTACGCCCGACACGTGGCCTGGATGAGTGACTGGTTCACGCAGCTGGATCTCAGCGGGGTTACGGTGTTTCTGCAGGACTGGGGGAGCCTGATCGGGCTGCGCCTGGTGGCGGCTTTTCCGGAGCGTTTTGCCGGGGTCGTGCTGGCCAATGGTGGGCTGCCTGCGGGCCCTATCCCTGAGGAACTCACGGGCCCCACCCGAGAGGTGTATAAGACCCTGCCGGTTGTGAAGGCGGCGGAATTGGAAGCGTGCTTTCGCGGTACTTATCAGGGTGGGGCCCCCGGCGTTCCGGGAATCCTCTATTGGCGCAAGTTCTGTGCCGAAAGCCGGGAAATATGCAGCCCAGGTGATGTAATCGGCCTCATCAGTAATGTAGTTCCCCTGACAGAGGGTGAAATAGCCGCCTTCAACGCACCTTACCCCGATGAGTCCTATGTGGCGGGTGCGCGGCGTTTCCCCTCGCTGATACCCCTGTTCCCGGACGAGCCGGAAGTCGCGGAAAACAGGGCCGCCTGGGAAGTGCTCAAGCAGTTCGACAAGCCCTTCATGTGCGCTTTTGCCGACCAGGACCCGGTGACCACCGGCGGAGACCGCGCCTTCCTGGATCGGGTGCCCGGCTGCAACGGCGTTGGTCACCGAACTATAAGCCCCGCCGGCCATTTCCTGCAGCAAGACCAGCCTGACCAGTGCGTACAGGCCATCCTGGATATCACCGGCCATTAATTAATTTGTCCCCTAAAAAGGAGATAGTTATGGACACACGATTTACCGATGAAGAACTCGCCTTCCAGACGGAGGTTCGCCAGTTTTTTGCCGATACGCTCGATGAGGAATTACGCGGCAGGCTAGAGGGCGTGGAGGCCTCTCCCAACCTCAAGGAAGCCATGCTTGACTATCAGCGCCGCCTCAATGCCAAAGGCTGGATGGCTCCCGGCTGGCCGGTCGAGTACGGCGGCCAGGACTGGAGCATGAGCCAGCACTTCATTTTTAATGCAGAGCGCGGCAAGGCGGGAGCGCCCGCGCCAATTCCCTTTGGTGTAACCATGGTGGCACCGGTTATTTACACCTACGGCACCAAAGAGCAAAAGGAACGCTTTTTGCCTCGAATCCTCAACAGTGATGACTGGTGGTGTCAGGGCTACTCTGAGTCCGGCGCTGGGTCTGATCTGGCGTCACTGCAGTGTAAGGCCCAAAGAGAGGGTGATGAATACGTAGTCAACGGCAGCAAGATCTGGACCTCATTCGCACAGGCTGCAGACTGGATTTTCTGCCTGGTGCGCACTGACAACAGTGGCCGCAAGCAAGATGGCATCAGTTTCCTGCTGATTGACATGACCACACCGGGCGTGACCGTAAGTCCCATCGAAACCATTGACGGTATCTACCACCTGAATGAGGTGCACTTCGACAACGCCCGCGTACCCGTGGATAACCGTATCGGTGAAGAGGGCAAGGGCTGGACGTATGCCAAGTCCCTGTTGGTCTATGAGCGCCTGTCAATTGCCGAAGTGGCGGAATCAAAACGCAACCTGGCGCAGCTGCGTGAGTTGGCTCGCGCTGAAGTGAACGGCGGGCACTCACTGCTGGATGACGCAGTGTTTGCACGGCGCCTCGCTGAGGTGGAAATCGACCTTATGGCACTGGAATTTACCGAGCTGCGTGTGCTTGCCTCCGCCGCTGAGGGTGGTGTGCCGGGGCCTGAGTCATCACTGTTGAAATTACAGGGCACAACTATCCAGCAGACGATACAGGAACTGCGCATGGACGTGGCTGGCTACTATAGCCAGACCCTGCAGGGGAACTTGAGTGCGTCGCAGCTGGGGCATGATTTTGCCGATATTGCGCAGAAGCTGTATTTCCGCGGACGTGCTTCATCAATCTACGGTGGTTCTGATGAAGTGCAGAAGAACGTAACCGCCAAGCACGTGTTGGGCCTGTAAGCATAACGTAGGGAGAGCAATGATGAATTTTAATCTTACAGAAGAACAGACCATGATCCAGGATAGCGTGGCACGCTTCGTCCAGGATAATTACGCTTTTGACCAACGCAATGCGACTGTGGCACTCGAGCACGGTTTCAGCCTTGACCACTGGCAGCAGTTTGCGGAACTGGGCTGGTTGTCTATCCCCTTCGCGGAAGCGCATGGCGGTTTTGATGGTGGCCCGGTGGATACCATGGTGATTATGCAGGAGTTCGGCCGCGGACTTGTATCGGAACCCTTCCTGCCGACCGTACTTCTATTCGGCGGCCTGCTCAAGGCCGGTGCCAGCGAAGATGTAAAGAATGCACTGATCCCGCAAATTGTCGCCGGTGAGTTGCAGGGCGCTTTCGCCTTCCTTGAGCGCCAGAGCCGTTACATCATCAGTGATGTTAGGACCCGCGCCCGCCGGGATGGTGTGAACTGGGTGATCAACGGCGAAAAGGTCGTGGTGCTAAACGGTGGGGCGGCGCAGAAACTGTTGGTTCTCGCGCGCAGTTCCGGTGAGCAGTCGGATGAAAATGGGCTCAGCCTGTTTCTGGTGGATGCCTTCGCAGAAGGTGTGGCCAGCACTGGCTACCGCTTGACCGATGGACGTGAGGCAGCAAATATTACCTTTAACAACGTCACCGCTGAAGCCGTGATAGGTGGTCTGGGAGAGGGCTATGGCCTGACCAGCACTGTTGTAGACCACGCACTGCTCGCCGTTGCGGCCGATGCCCTGGGGGCCATGGAATCGCTCAATGCCCGGACCCTGGAATACCTGAAAACCCGCAAGCAGTTTGGCACCCATATCGGTTCTTTCCAGGCACTGCAGCACCGTATGGTGGATATGTTCGCCGCCTGCGAAAACACCAAATCCCTGCTTTATCGTGCGGTATGCGCAATGGATGCCGGTGACGAGGACGCCCGGCGCAGCCTGCTGGCACTGAAATTCATGGTGGGCAAGGCGGGCCGCAAGATTGGCGGCGAGGGTATCCAGATGCACGGAGGCATGGGTATGACCGAAGAACTCCCGGTCGGCTCTTACGTTAAGCGCCTGATGATCGCCAACACTCTGTTTGGCGATGCTGACCACCAACAGCAGCGCTTCTCTGCCCTGGTTAGCGAGGCCGGGTGAGAGTGATGTTGAAGAAGGTATTGCTAGCGCTGGTACTGGTCCCCCTGGGCCTGTTTCTGTTCCTGTTCTGGCTGGCCTTTCTATCACCCCGGCCACCATTGGCCACCGACCCCGCCACCCTGGCGGGGGACGGTAGCGTGCTCAATTACTGCGATTTACCGGAGCTTGATGGGAGCGGCAAGATGGCCACGGATATTCCCAAGGGCAATACGCCCGGTTGCAGTTACTCGCACTTTCCCCTGCCGATCCTGGCTCAGTGCACCGAGCCATTGCCCGAGAGCGCCGATGATATCCGCGGACTGTGGATTGGTGTGGACGGCGGCCATGTGGGCCATGTGGAACGGGTAGAGCAGTGCGGCAACCGTACCGTAGTGACCACATCGGGGATCATTCATGACTACGGCCCCAACAGCACGGCGGGCTTCAATACTGACGACACCGAGGGATCGGTGCTGTTCACCGTTGGCGACAAAGAGTTCTGCGCGCGCACCTCCGCCGCCATGATCTGGGAGCAGGGCGTACTCAACTTCCATGCCTTTGGCTGGGGGCCGGTCGTTGTGAAGCGCTATCGGGACGGCGAACAACTGGTGTGGGAGTACGCAGATGGCAGTACAACCCATATGGACAGGATGTGTACCCTGCCCGAGGAGCATAAAGTGCCTGCCCCCCGTGGCGCGCGATTCTAGAGAGGTAGATCTTGGTAGCGCCGGAGAACAGGGCGACAGGCATCAACTGCGGCTTGGACAAGACGTGTCTCCTCGCACCTGTGTGGATGGCAGGTGAGGCCCCGCGTTCATGCTTTCCTGGATACGCGCCAGAGGTCTGCCAGTGCTGTTAGCGTCAGCAGGATAAGCCCGAGCAGCAATCTGGGGTCGCCGAGATACAGGTTGGTTTCTATCGGGTAGGCGATCGTTTTATCGAGCGCTGCGGTCTTGAAGTGGTGCTTTTCCCTGAACGCGGGATTGGTGACGATTTCAAGGAAGGCGCGACGACTGCGGTAGCGGAAAAGTGCGCCCTGATCCCAGTTCTCGGCCCCCTCAATGCCGACCAGATCCATCGCGGGGTAAACAGCAGTGCCTATGAGGACCGGGTGGCAGGCGCGCGTCAGGAGCGCGGGTATCATGTGCCTGGCGTAGCGGGCCATGAGGTCCGCAGCGCTTTCGCCGGGTAAGGCGCCTTCTACATCGGGCGGGTTCTCGTTCATGTCGATATTGTTCACCATCAGGAACTGGCGACCACTGTCCTGGCGGGCGAACGTTTCAATAAAAGCGACAACGTCGGGGTCGCTGCCGTTGGATTCCATGGTGGCGATGAATTGATCGACTTCGGTGTCGCTCAAGGGGCCACCAAAGTCGGTGTACCAGTAAACAAAAACAGCGTAGAGCAGGGCCGGTACGAGCCAGAGTCTGGTGCGTGTGGACATGGGTAATTACCCTCTTTAAATTCGGAGACCGCCGTTCATGCTGCACGTGCAACCTGGCCAGGTTCAGGCGTTTCTGGGTACGCGCCCGGGCAATGCCGAAACCATAGTCGACTTGCAAGGTATCCGGCACCTGGTCATTCGCGGGCCAGGGGACGGGTTCGCCCAGACTATGCTACTCGGCGAGCGCCCCTATTCCTGCCAAGGTTTACATAATGGCATTATATGTGTCAATATCTGGAGTTCAGGTACCGATGGCAGTCATAACCGCGATAAGGAGAATTACTGTGGCGTCACAAGAACCGATTCGCCTGGTTGGTGGTACGGGATCGCCGTATACCCAGAAGATGGTATCCCTGTTGCGCTACCGGCGGGTGCCCTATGCAATCAGTTGGGGGCAGCCGGACCAGGCATGCGACGCGCTGGGGGTAGAGAAGCCCAGGCCGATATTTATGCCCACGTTCTTTTTTGCAGAGGGAGATGAAATCCGGGCCGAATGTGACTCCACGCCCATCATTCGCAAGCTCGAGACACTGTACCCGGGCCGCTCTGTGTTGCCGTCGAATCCGGCACTGGCATTTATCGACTACCTGATCGAGGATTTCGCCGATGAGTGGTGTACCAAGTACATGTTTCACTATCGCTGGTATCCGAAGGAGGATGCTGACAATGCCGGCACCCTGTTGCCCCTTGGGATGGACGTGAGCCTGCCCAAAGATGCCCACGAGCAATTCAGGAATTTTATCGCAGAGCGCCAGATAAACCGTCTTTATGTGGTGGGCTCCAATGACACCACCGCCCCGGTTATCGATGCCAGCTATCGCCGTTTCCTGGCGGCGATGGAAAATCACCTGGCCAACCAGAAATTCATGCTCGGCGGACGCCCGGGTGCCGGCGACTTTGGCCTTTATGGCCAGCTCACCCAACTGGTCGGTTTCGATCCCACCCCCCGGGCGATTGCCCATGAAGTGTCGCCGCGAACGGTGGCCTGGGTGGATCATATGGACGACCAGAGCGGCCTGGAACCACAGGGATCCGACTGGCTCAGTCTCGAAAACCAGCCTCACAGTCTGCGCGGCCTGATGGACGAAATCGGGCGCGTCTACGCACCCGCCCAACTGGCCAATGCCCGGGCAGTACAGGCCGGCGAAAAAACCTGGGAGACCGAAATCGACGGTGCTCCCTGGGCCCAGCAGACGTTCCCCTACCAGGCCAAGTGCCTGAAGTGGACCAACGAGCGCTACCATGCGCTCAGCGAAGATGACCGCGCGCTCGTCGACGGCCTGTTGCAGGGAACCGGGGTAGAGATGATGCTGTCATCGTCCGCCACATGATCGATACCGGGCGGCTGCAGCCGATTGTTCTCCATGGGTCCAATATTTCCTACTTCACGGGAAAGATGGAGAACTATTTTCGGGTGCGGGACATACCCTATGAGCTGCGCAGCATGCAGTTTCCCGGGGACCGGAAAAAGCTGGAGAAGGCTCTCGGCCTGATGCAGATGCCGGCGCTGCAGTTGGGGGACGGGCGATGGATGACCGACACCACTAAAATCATCCAGTGGTTCGAAGCCAGCTACCCGCAGAACGGCCTGGTGCCGGATGATCCGGTGCAGCGCTTCGTCTGCCTGTTACTGGAAGACTGGGCCGACGAGTGGTGGTGGCGACCGGCCATGCATTACCGCTGGCACTACCCGGAAGGTGCCCATTTTGCTTCGCGTCATCTCGCCGCTGAACTGATGCCGCACGTACCCGTGCCCGGTGCGATCAAGCGCCTGATGCTGCGCATCCGGCAGCGCGGAGGCTATACCACCGGCGACGGCATCACGACGAAAAGTGTCGCAGGGGTGGAGGACCTGTTCCTGCGATTGCTCGGGCAACTGCAGGCGATATTCAGCGACAGGCCGTTTGTTTTTGGCGACCGCCCCTCACTCGCGGATATCGCCCTGTCCGGACCCTTTTTTCGGCACTTCGCGCTGGATCCAGTGCCCCTGGAGATCATCCGGCAACGGGCACCCGCGGTACTGGAGTGGGTGGCTAGACTGTGGAATAGCCGCATGGATCAATGCACCGGTGAATGGCTGCAGGGCATTCCCGATGACCTTGGCCCCTTACTCGATGATATCGGAAACGGCTACCTGCCTTACGTCTGTGCCAATGTGGATGCTGTGGCTGCAGGGAATTCCCGCTTTGATGTGGAGGTGGGCGGCGTAGCCTACCGGCATGCCCGCTACTCACGCTATCGTGTTTGGTGCCTGCAGGAGCTTCGTTCACACTATCTGGCGCTGCCCGCGCAGGCGCAGGCCGGTGTGAGAGAGTTGCTCGAAAAACATGCCTGCTGGGAACCACTGTGGCGGCATCAAAGCCTGCCGCTCCTGCCCGGGCAGGAACAAGGCCTGCCGTTTCGGGGTGACACCAAGATGATCGGCGTTAACGAATAAGTCTATGAACCAACACAAGGAGAGCTCCCATTGAATATTCACATTACTCGCTCTAATAATGGCACCTGTTGTCATAGCTACGACAAGCAGGAGAGTCTTTGGCGCGGCCAGGTCTATGGCGAGAAGCTGGGCGAGCACAAGGAATCCGGGATCAGCGTCCGGGTAAATGGCAATGCTTAAACCTAAAGAGGGTGAATACAGCATCATCGGACGTCCGGAGTCGGGCTATTCCATGAAGGTGTTGTCCGCCATGCACTACAAGGGCGTTGCCCACCAGTGGATGGATCGATTCAGTCATCACAAACTGTATAAACAGCACGCGAAGGTCCAGCTTATTCCCCTGGTGTTTTTGCCGGACGGTACCGCTGTGCAGGATTCGACGCCCGTGCTGGAATTGCTGGAGGCGAGGCATCCCCAGCCATCGATTTACCCGGATGATATCGCTCTGCGTTTCTTGTCTGACGTGCTTGAAGAGTACGGTGACGAATGGGTCAACAAGCTGATGTTTCACTATCGCTGGGGTTATCCGGCGGACCAGAAGCACCGCGCGAAAACCCTGGCCGAGGGCACCGTCGCGGGCCTGACGACTCCTTTGATCGGCAAAATTGGTGGCCCGCTCCTCGCGCCCTTGCTGATAAAGAGAATGGTGCCCCGAATGGCTTTTGCCGGCGCCAATGACAACAACAAACCGCTGCTTGTGGAGTCGTTCGAGAACCTGGTGGATATGCTGCAAAACCATCTCCTGTCGCGTTCTTACCTGTTCGGTGAACGTCCCTCGTTTGGCGACTTCGGTCTGTGGGGGCAGATGTACCAGGCGTATATCGACCCCAGTTGTGGCGCCATTCTGCGGCAGCGGGGGCCTGCGGTGGTGGCCTGGATTGAGCGGATGCTGGAACCGGAAAAATACGGCGAATACGAGACACTGGAATCACTTGAGCCCACCCTCGCGCCCCTGTTTTCACGCGAGGTGGGGCCGCGTTTCCTGGCCTGGGATGTGGCCAATGCCCGGGCCTGGGATGCAGGTGAGGCGCAAACAGAGCTGGAGATGGATGGCAGGCACTATTACCAGAAGACCTTCAAGTATCCCGCCCAGGCGCTGGGCATCTTGAAAGGGAAGTTTAACCAGGCCAGTTCGGACGGCGAACTGGTTCGCTTCCTGGAGAGCACTGGCTGCCTTCAATACCTGACGGGTACGGACCCCACCGGGGTGAGTGCAGGGTCGTTAAAAGAATAAACAAAGAGTACGCATTGATGTCGATAGCAGCGAAATCTCGCGAAGTATTCAGGGTACTGGGGGAGGCGATGAGTGTGGTTCCCGCGCTGGGCTACAAGTTGGCGCAGGATGATGATACCGCGTCTCTGGGCTCACTGTTCGAGGATACAGTCTCGAAGTACCCTCATAATACGATGCTGATTTGCGAGAACCGGCAATGGACCTACAGTGAATTTAATGCCGAGGTGAACCAGCTGGCCCGGGTCCTTGTCAGCAGGGGCGTATCGCGTGGCGATACGGTGGCGCTGTTTATGGAGAATCGGGCCGACTATGTGTTGTCCATGCTGGCCCTGGTAAAACTGGGCGCGAGCGCCAGCCTGGTGAACAACAGCCTGTCCGGCGACGCGCTGGTGCATTGCCTTAAGGCCACCCACGCCAGGGGCTGTGTCGTCGGCGCGGAGTGTTCAGATGTGTTCGCCGAGGTGATGGGCCAACTGGGCTGGGGCGAAGGCCAGCCGCTCTTGTGGTTCGCCGATGAGGAAGACGATCGGGTACCGGACTGGGCAATCGATGCCGGTGCGGAAATGTTTTCCACGGGGCAGCACAACCTGGATATTACCAGGCGCATTACCGCTGGTGAGACCGCGCTGTATATTTTTACGTCGGGCACCACCGGGCTGCCCAAGGCCGCGCTGGTCTCGCACCGCAAGATTCTCGCGGCCGGCCATGGTATTGGGCGCCTGGGCTTCAGGATCAAGCCCGGAGACAGGCTCTACCTGTGCCTGCCTATCTACCATATCACCGGCATGGGGCCGGGATTGTGTGGGTTCCTTTCCGCCGGCGGCTCGATTGTATTGCGCCGCAGCTTCTCGGCCTCGAACTTCTGGCCCGAGATTCGCAAGTACCAGGCCAACTGTTTTATCTATGTAGGGGAGTTGTGTCGCTACCTGACAATGCAGCCGCCCTGTGCGGAGGAAAAAGACAACCCGCTGGAAAAAATGCTGGGCAATGGCCTTCGGCCGGATGTCTGGGATGAATTCAAGACGCGTTTCGGTGTTTCCAGGATTTGCGAAATATACGGTTCCAGTGAAGGCAATGTGAGCTTTCTCAATATACTGAACAAGGACAAAACCATCGGTGCCGCGTTCTCGAAGGTGGCGCTGGTCAAGTATGACAACGAGAACGACGAGGTACTGCGCGACCAGAATGGGCGTTGTATCGAAGTGCCGATGGGAGAGCCGGGCCTGTTGCTGGGCGAGATTAACGACAAGACGAGATTCGAAGGCTACACGGATAATACAGCGACCGAGAAAAAGATTGTTCCCGATGTGCTGCAGGAAGGTGACCGGTGGTTTAACACCGGCGATCTCATCAAGCAGATTGATGTGGGCTTCGCCCTCGGTCTCAAGCACTTCCAGTTTGTCGATCGCACGGGTGATACCTTTCGTTGGCGGGCGGAGAACGTGTCCACCAACGAGGTAGCCGAGGTGCTGAACAAACACCCGCAAATCAACATGGCCAACGTATACGGCGTGGAGGTTCCCGGTGCGGAGGGCCGCGCAGGCATGGTGGCATTTGCACTCGCACCGGCTGCCCGGTTGGACCTGCAGGCTCTCGAACAGCTGGTGGATGCGGAATTACCTGGCTATGCCCGGCCGGTATTCCTGCGAATCCAGAGAGACATGGCCACTACCGTGACATTCAAGTTGCTCAAGGGCACACTGCGCGAACAGGCGTACCATCTTGAGCGGATGGGTGACGATGAAGTCTATGTGCGAAAACCGCGAAGTAGTCACTACGAACGACTGGATGTGGCGTATTACCCAACCATTCTGGATGGCAGCGCCGGCTACTAGAAAATAGCGATGGAATAGGGGGCAGGGAAATGGTGATCTGTCCCCAATAACATTGGAGTGTGTTTAATGAATGCCGTTGTCATCTGGGTTACTGCACTACTCATTTATGCCCTGTTCTGGAGCTGGTATGTGGGCTTTCGGCGCAAGGTTACTGCCGAGGAGGTTGAGGCACTCATGGCGCTAATCGCCACGCATGGCCGGTTGACCGAACAGCAGCGCGAGAATGTGCGCGGCTTCCTGCTCAATGACGATGGTAAGGACTTCGTGATGGTTAATCTGCTGCTGCTCAAGAATCCCCGGCGTGAATCCGCGAAGAAACTGGCGAGGTACCAGAAAATTTTCCTGGGCGCATTGCTGCGTAAGGCGGGGCATCCGGTAATGGTCGCCATGGCCGCCAGTGGCAGCGTAGAAAACGTCGCCTGCGACCAGGATGAGGGTTGGGGTGCGGCTGGTATGATCCGGTACCGCAGTCGCCGGGACCTGATGGAAATACTGCCGGCGACCATCGGCAGCGAGCACCATGACCTGAAGCTTGAGTCCCTTGAGCGCACGTTTGCTTTCCCCGCATCGCCCTGGTTCCTGTTTGGCGGGCCCAAGGTCATAGCACCGTTATGTATCGCCCTCCTGGCCGCCCTGGCCCATTTGGCCATGGTGACCATGGGGTCAGGTCTCGCATTGTAGTGACCATGGGGTCAGGTCTCGCATTGTAGTGACCATGGGGTCAGGTCTCGCATTGTAGCATCGGGGGAGATGGGGCCAGGCCTCGCTTGCTTACCCGGGTCGTCCTGACATTGTAGCTCCGTAAGCTGTTGGTGCTACAATACCGGCACATTCATCGACACGCCGAGGGTTGCATGAAACTGCGTCTATTACTGGATGACCTCAAGCAGATGGAGCATATTCCTACTGTGATTATTGAGTCATATGACCAGAGTCTCTACCAGTGCTTTGTCGTTATCGGTGAGCAGGAGGTACTGGTCTGGGCATCGCAGGAGCAGGCCCTTAAGTCGCGCAGCCTTATGGCGATGCGTGAGCAACTGGCCCCACTTTTGATTGGTGAATTGTTTTTAAGGCAATCGAGCGCCTATGACGAAATGGTGAACCAGCCGGTACGGGCAGGGCCAAATACGATGCTGATACCTCTTGGTCACCCTTAACACTGCGGGGCAATCTGCTGACATGAAACGGTATAAAACCGGATTTTGAGTTAACGCTCAATGCTACAATGCGAGACCTGACCCCCCGGAAGTTCGAGTCACTATGCAATTCCCAAATGTTACAATGCGAGACCTGACCCCAGGGGTATTGAAGGCGTCATGGTTGCACTTTCTGCTGCTTGGGGTTGTGTTGTTTACGTTACAGGGTTTTTTGTTCCCTGCGCCAAAGCCGGTGGTGGGGCCGCTGGATGATGCGCGTGTGGCGACGCTGGTGCAGACCTGGCAGGGGTTTAATACCCGGGCGCCCGATGCCAGTGAGCGCCAGAGGTTGCTGCGCTCGGAGCTGGAGCGGGATATGCTGTTCCAGCATGCCATTTCGCTTGAGCTGTATCTGCATGATCCGGTAGTACAGCAACGCCTGGTGCGTAACATGCGCTTCCTCGGCCTCGCCGCGGAGGCCGATACGGAGGCGCTGTTTGAGCGCGCACTGGAGCTGCGCCTGCACCTGGGTGACGAGGTGATCAAGCGTCGCATGCTGCAGGTGATGGAGCAGCTATTGCTGGCTTCATCGCCGCCGGCGGTAATCACCGAGGCGGAAATTGTTGCGGCCTTCCAGCAACGGTCAGGGGAATTGCGGCGTTCAGCCCGTTATTCAATAGTCCAGTTGTTTTTCGACCGCAACCGCGAGGCGGAGGTCCCAGGCCTGATTGCCCGCATTGAGCAGGAGGCGCTACCCCCCCAGGACGCCGTGATGCTCAGCTCTCCCTTCATGCAGGGTTATACCTTCACTGCTCAGACACCGGACCAATTGGCTCGCCGTTTCGGGGCGGTATTCGTTAGCAACTTTCTGGCGACGGTGTCCGAACCCCGTCGCTGGTATGGCCCTGTGCGGTCCACGTATGGCCTGCACTATGTGTGGGTTGATGACATCGAGCCAGCGCGTGATGCCACGCTGGCTGAAGTGCGTCCAATCCTGCAGCGAGACCTGGAGTCAGAGGCGCGCAGCATAGCTCTCGCGCAGGCTATTACGCGACTTTCAGAACGTTACGAGTTGCGCTTATGAAAAAATTATCATGCCTGTTGACCTTGCTGGCCTGTGTTCTGGCGTCGACCGCACATGCTCACCGCTTTGCACCCTCGCTACTGCAATTGGAGGAACTTGAGCAGGGTCTTTATAACGTGGTCTGGAAGACGCCTGCCCAGGCGAGCAGCGAGACCCCACTGGAACCGGTTTGGCCTGAGGCCTGTCAAGTCATGAGCGCCAGCCCGGGCCAGCCCGAGGGTACCGGTGTGGTATTCAACCTTCAGCTACGGTGTGAGGCAAACGGTGCGCAGGGGTTGGTGGGGCAAACGCTTGGTGTCAGGGGACTGGCGGCCAATCAGGGCACGGCCATGTTGTCGCTTTCAATGCGCGACGGACGCCAGTACCAGCAAATACTGAATTCCGGACAAACAGCATTTACAGTGCCGGCGGAGCCTCGTGCCGGGCGTATAATGTCCGATTATACCGTATTGGGTGTGGAGCATATCTGGGCGGGCATTGATCACCTCCTGTTTGTCTTTGGCCTGCTCCTGCTCGTGGGCGGTGGCCGTCGCCTACTATGGACCATCACCGCCTTCACACTGGGTCATAGCGTGACCCTGTCGCTGGTCACCCTGGGCTACTTTGACTACCCGGTGGCGCTCGTTGAATTCACCATTGCCGTCAGTATTTTCTGGCTTGCCGTCGCCCTGGCGAGTCGGGACCGCCACAATCTGTTTCGTCGCCATCCCTGGTGGTTAGCTGGAAGTTTTGGGTTGCTCCACGGGATGGGCTTTGCCGGTGCCCTGGCGGAAACCGGGCTACCCGCCGGCAATGTGCCCCTGGCTCTGCTGTTTTTCAACATCGGCATTGAGTTGGGCCAAATCACGTTTATCCTGCTGATTCTGCTGCTGTGGTTCAGTGTACGCCGGTTCCTCACTGGCTGGGAGTCGCGGTTGCAACCACTCCCAATCTACGTTTTGGGTGCACTGTCGGCGATGTGGTGTATTGAGCGAGGACTCGAGGTGGTGGCCTGAACAGGTCCGGCTTGTAAATTTTTGTGGCTTAACCTCGCTGGAACAGCTTGCGTAACTTTTTCAGGGGCAAGGTATTGATCACATCTTTGGCTTCCATCCAGCCGCGCCTGGCCTGATTAAGCCCAAAGCGCATGAAATCAAGGTCGGAAACACTGTGGGCGTCTGTTGAAATAGCCACCTTGAGGCCGTTGTCTTTTGCCAGCTTGCAGGCGTCATCGTTAAGGTCCAGTCGGCTAGCGTTGGCATTGACCTCGAGAAAACAGCCTCGCTCAACTGCTCCCTTTATAATTTTTTCAATATCGACCTGATAGGGCTCGCGCTCATTTATCTGACGCCCGGTAGGGTGGCCAAAAATAGTAAAACAAGGATTGTCCATGGCACGAAGGATGCGCTCAGTCTGTTTTTTAGATGACAGATGGAATTTGTAGTGCACCGAACAAACCGTAAAATCCAGTTTTTTCAGTACGCTGTCCGGCAAGTCCAGGCTTCCGTCTTCAAGAATATCCAGTTCAATTGATTTGAGCACCACAATGTCGTCAAGTTTGTCATTGAGCCTGTCGATGGCGTCAATCTGTTTCAGCAAGCGTTTTTTATCCAGACCCCTGGCGACCGTCACATGCTTGGAGTGATCGGTAAAGGCGATATATTCATAGCCGCGCTCCCTGGCCGCTTCGGTCATTTTCTTTAACGAGTTATGGCCATCGGTAGCGGTGGTATGACAGTGCAAGTCTCCGCGAATATCATTCAGGGTAACAAGGTCCGGAAGGGCATTATTCTTTGCGGCCTCAATCTCACCCCGGCCCTCGCGCAACTCGGGAGGCACATAACACAGGCCGACCTTTTCGTAGACCTCCTTTTCGGTCTTGCCGGCGATCCGTTTATCGTTCTTGAATACGCCATATTCGTTAATCTTGTAGCCTTTTTTCATTCCCAACTTGCGTACACCGATATTATGCGCCTTGGAGCCGGTGAAGTAATGAAGCGCCGAACCGTAGCTAACCTCGGGGACTACCCGGAGATCGACATGCATGCCCGACCGTAAACGGACGGTGGACCGTGTTTTCCCGTGCAGGATCACCTCGATTACTTCATCGTAATCGACAAATCGTTTCATGACGGAGGAATCTTTCTTTGCGGTAACCAGGATATCCAGGTCCCCCACTGTCTCCTTGCAGCGTCGGTAACTACCGGCGATGACAATATCCTTGAGACCCTTGCTCTGCTTAAGGTATTCGACTAACGATTCGGCAATATCCTCGGCAACGAGCAGGGTTGTACGTTTCTCCGCACCGGCAAAACGCTCCACTCGTTCTTTTATTATGTGCTCTGTTTTACGACCGAATCCTTCTAGCTCCTGTATTTTTTCATTCTCCGCGGCGTCCTTGAGGTCGTCGATAGTCTCGATGTCGAGATTATGATAAAGCGCTTTAACCCGTTTTGGGCCGAGGCCTTCAATGCGCATCAGGTCACTCAGGGCGTCTGGCACCCGTAATCTTACCTCTTCGAGCAAGGGTAGTTCGCCTGTCTCCACAATGGTCTTGATCTTCTCCGCGAGGTCTTCACCAATGCCCGCGATTTCAGACAGGTCCTCTCCATCCTCGATTCGGTCCGCCATGTTGCGGGTGTCGTTACGCACGGTGCGAGCGGCGTCACGATAAGCGCGAACGCGGAACTGGTTGGCGCCCTCAATCTCCAGAAGATCTGCAAGCCGGTCAAAATCATCAGCGATTTCATTGTTATGAATGGGCATGATCGGGCCCCCCCCTAAATTGCCGGCCAGCTGGAAAAATTCAATTACTCGAGCATCTGTCGCAGGCTTTTTGCATTCTTTGCTGCATATCCCGCTTCGTCGTTATCAAAGTAGCAATACACAGCTTTTCCTTGCTCAGACCAGGTGCGTATTTTCTCCGCCCATTCTGACAAGCTCTGCTGGTTATAATCACCCTGGTATGCCGCACCGGGACCGTGTAGCCGGATATACACAAAATCGGCGGTAATTTCAGCAGGCGTTACAAACCCCTCGAGGTCATAAAGACAGAAAGCGGCATTATGCTGCGATAACAGGTCACAGGATTCCTCGTTAATCCAGCTGTGGTCACGAAATTCAAATGCGTAACGAAAATCTCTGCTGAGTGCATTGAGAAATTCCTTCAGTCGGTCTGCATTGAATTTCCAGCGCGGAGGTAGCTGAAATAGAATCGCCCCGAGTTTTTCTTCCAATGCGACGATGTGATCAAAGAATTTGGCGATACTTTCTTCAGGATCCTTGAGCTTCTTCATGTGGGTGATATACCGGCTGGCTTTTGCAGTAAATATGAAATTCTCAGGTACTGTAGCGTGCCATTGTTGTAATGTTTTCTTTGCGGGTAAACGGTAGAAAGCGTTATTTATTTCAAGGCTGGAAAACTGGCTTGCATAATATTCCAGCCAATCTCCAGTGGCCAAATCCTTCGGATAGAAAGGACCCTGCCAGTGCTCGTAGTGCCAGCCTGATGTGCCTACATGAACAGGGGCGGCCTTCATTTTTTTTGTTCCTTGGCGCTGGTTATTGCCTCGAAACCGGCGACTACATCCAGCAGTTCGGAGGTGATAACATTTTGTCTGGCGCGGCGGTAGGTCATGGTGACCTCGTCGAGACGTTCATCCAGATTTTTCTCTGCGGACTGCATCGCTGCCAGACGGCTGGCATGTTCGCTGGCCTGGGATTCGGCGCACGCTCGAAAGACCGATACAAACAGGTACTGATATAACAGGCGACTGAGTAATGCTTCACCTTTCATACTGAAAACAGGCAGGCTACGCGAAGGCCATTTCTCTTCCTCAAGACGTTTGAAGTGACGGAGGTTAATGGGGAATAGTTCAATGCCTGTGGGATGGTAACCTTTTCCCCGGCTGTGTCGATTGTAGAATAAATACACATAATATACGCCCTGTTGCTCACGCCACTCGTCAATCTTGACCAGGACTTGCTGAACAGTCTCGGTAATTTGCCTGGCTGAACCGGGTACCGGGAACTCGTCATTGACAGTCTGGCCTGCATATTCAAGGCTGCCGGCTGCCCGCGCGCCGACTGCCAGCAATAGCCTGTTGTCCGGATCCGCCGTGCTTGAATCCATCCTTTCCAATGCATGCTGGCTTATTTCCTCATTGAAACGCCCGCACAATCCGTGATCTGATCCAAATACCACGGCCGCCAGCCGCGCACGTCCCTGCGGGCTTGGCTTTGAAACAGGCGCATGCATATCTTTCAGCACTACATGCAGGCCTCGCTCTACGGTTTGGTAGTAGTCAGTAAGTGCGCGAACCGAGAGTTCATACTGTTGAATGCTGGCAGCAGAAAGCGCCTTCATGGTGCGGACGATGGTCTGCAATTCTTCAAGGCTACCCAGTTGCCGATGCAGGTTTTCAAGCGACTCCATCGTGTTTAATCCTCTGTCGACTCGACCAGTTTCGAGAGTACATCCTGTACGCTATCCAGGATTTTCTCCCATTCGGAATCATCGAGGGATTCTCCTGCCTGAAGCTGCTCGCAGCATTGCGGAAAGTCAGCCTGAATCCGTTCCTGTAGTTTGGCCTCGGCAGAGCCGACAAGCTCCAGCGGCAATTTATCCAGCAGGCCGGCGTTCACTGCCTTTAATATTATTATTTGAGAACTGGCGGGCAACGGCTGTTGTTCGCTTTGTTTCAGTACTTCCCGCACGCGCCTGCCATGCTCGATAGTTGCCCGGGTATCTTCGTCCAGCCGCGTAGCGAAGCGTGCGAACGTTTCAAGCTCCTCGAATTGCGAATAAGCAAGGCGCAGATCCCCACTGACATCACGAAACGCCGGGTACTGGGTTTTTCCACCCACCCTCGATACCGATTTTCCGACGTCGATCGCCGGTAACAAACCTTTATGAAAGAGGGTAGGGGAGAGATAAATCTGCCCATCCGTAATGGAAATAAGATTGGTCGGGATATAGGCTGAGATGTCCTGGGCATGTGTTTCGATAATCGGCAGCGCGGTGAGTGAGCCGCCACCGCAATCCTCGTTCAGGTGTGTTGCTCGTTCCAGAAGGCGGGAATGGATATAGAAGATGTCACCGGGATACGCCTCCCGGCCCGGTGGTCGTCTCAGAAGGAGGGAGAGTTCGCGATAGGCCCTGGCGTGTCGCGTCAGGTCGTCATAAATGATCAGGGTGTCCCGGCCTTTTTCCCTGAAGTATTCCGCCATGGTGGTGGCGGCGTAAGGGGTGACGAAACGCAGGCCGGGGGGGTCTTCGTCCGAAGCCACAACAACAATCGAATATTCCAGTGCATCGTGCTCGCGCAAGGTTTCGATGACCCTTGCGACCGCCGTGCCGCGTTGGCCGATGGCACAGTAAATACATATCACGTCCGTAGTGCGCTGATTGATAATGGTGTCGACCACAACCGAGGTCTTACCAGTCTGGCGGTCGCCCACTACCAGTTCACGCTGACCCCGTCCTATCGGGATTAGTGCGTCAATAGCTTTTATCCCGGTCATTAGTGGCTCTGTTACTGGCGATCGGTCGATAATGGCGGGGGCCGCCTGTTCAATTGGGCGGCGCTCAACTGATTGCAATACTTTGCCGCCATCAAGAACGCGTCCGGTTGCATCGATGACGCGACCCAGCAGGGCTTCACCAACGGGCGTGTCTGCCTCGCGCCCTGTTGCGGTTACCCTGGTTCCGGCAGAGAGCTCATCGCTGTCGCCCAGCAACATCACGCCAATTTCATCCGGTTCAAGGTTAATGGCAACGCCGAGCACGCCACCGGGAAACTCTACCAGTTCATCAGAGGTGATGTTCGGGAGGCCAGCGATACGAGCGATACCGCCACCTACGTAGAGCACAGTGCCTGTTTCAACAGGATGCATTTCCAGGTGGCTACTGTCGATTGCAGCGCGCAGCGTCGTCATGGTGTCGTCGAGCAATTCCTGCAACACCGCTTTACGCCTCCTCTTTTTCAATTTCGACCGGGCTGAACGCATCGGCCATTGTGTTGTCAACGGCTTCCAGGTAGTTCGCAAGGTTCCAACCCAGGCTGGTCCCGCCACTGGATAATTCAACGCCACACAGCAGTTCAGGGGACTGTCGGTAGTCCACCTCCAGATGTTCCTCCAGGTGTTTATGTACCGCACGGGTCAATTTTCCGCGTACCGAGGAATCGAGTTCGAAAGCGCTGCTGATGGTGACCTTTTCGCCTTCTTTTACGATGGACTTGCGCGATTTCTCGTCCAGCGACTGCAAGCGTGCAATAAAACTCTGCACAATCTGCTCCTCAAGGGCGCTATCCGCAAGGTCGCCCAGTGCCTTGCGCGCGACGATGGCAACAGTATCCGTCGTCTGGTGCCGCAAATTGTTTAAGAAATCCTCTTTTTCGTCCCTGACCTGGGTTTGCCAGTTACTACGGGTTTTACTGACTTCTTCTCGGGCCTCATTGAGGAGTTCCTTTTTTTTGCGATCAGCCTCACGCTCGGCGCGCTGCTGAATCTGCTCGGTGTCCTGTTCCAGTCGCTCGCTTTTCTCCCGGTAGTCCTGAGCCCGCTGGTCAGCTTCCTGTTCTCGTTTTTCAGCCTCTTCCAGCCGCTCGGCAATATGCTCCTCCCGGCGTTGCATGGCATTAGTGATCGGTTGATAGAGAAAATGTTGCAGCAACCACACCAGGATCAGGAAATTGATGATCTGGGCGGTAACCGTTATCCAGTCTATCGTCATTGGTCAGCCCTCTACCGTACTCAGCACGTAATCCCAGAACGGATTGGCGAACAAAAGAATCATCGAGACAACGAAGCAGTAAATTGCCGTAGATTCAATCATTGCAAGACCGACGAAAAGGGTACGGGTAATCGTATCGGATTCATCGGGTTGCTGGGCAATAGCGGTCAGGGCCTGGGCTACGGCCCGGCCCTCGCCAAGAGCGGGGCCAATTGCGCCGATGCCGATGGTCAGGCCTGCAGTAATAACGGATGCCATCGCGATAAGTGAAATGCTGTCCATGCGCGTCTCCTGAAAGGTTTTATGAGGATTGGGTCGAGGTGCGTTTTTCCTGCTGTTGATGTGCAGAAGTCGCAGAGGCGATATACACCATGGCTAGCACGGCGAAAATATAGGCTTGTATCTGGCCGGTGAGCAGCCCCAGCAGCTGCATGACAACTGGGAAGAAATACGGCGTAAGGCTCAGCAAAATTCCGGCGATAACAGTACCGCTCATGATATTCCCATACAGACGTACCGCGAGAGCAATGGTGCGCGATATTTCGCCGAGTACATTAAAAGGCAGCATGAACCAGGTCGGCTGCAGGTACTGTCGAAAATAGGCTATCGGCCCTTCACTGGCGATGCCGTAAAGTGGGACCGCGATAAATACGCACAGTGCCAGCGCTGTGGTAGTGGACAGCGAGCCGGTGGGGGCCATGTAGCCGGGTACGACGTTGAGAAGATTAGCGACTGATATGTAAAGAAACAGGGTGCCCACAAAGGGCAAGAATTGGCCAGGCTGCTGGCGACTGACCTGCTCTATCTGGTCCCTGATTCCGGTAACCACGACTTCCAGCAGATTCTGCCAACGCGATATTTCGGTGGCAGTAGAAAGGCGCCGGGTTACCAGCCACGAGCTGACAGTCAGCAGACCGATAACCAGCCAGGTATAGGCTATTGTGGCATTGAGCGAGAATTTGCCATACTGCCAAAGAATAATTGAGTCCGGGGTTATGTCCATCAGTGGCGCTCCTGGTGTAATCCGCGGGTCTGGAACTCATGGATCACCAAAGCCCGCGCCAGGGTAAAGCCCACCATGGTGAACACCAGTGCCTGCCAGCCACTGTAGTAAGCAATAGCGGAAAACCCGGCCAGGCAGCAGCCAAATCGCAAGAGCAGGCTGGCCAATAAGTAAAACCCGGGGTTGGCAATAGACCGTAGCCGGGTCACCGTCAGCCATAATCCGCCAAAGTAGAGAAGTCCCATTAACATGCCTGCCGCTGCTGCCAAACCGAGAAATACCAGTTCATTCATGTCAGCTTAACTCCCCTTTGTCCGGTTCGCGCCTGTTCGGAATATCCCCGACACGAGTCAATGCCCAGCGGGTTGCCAGTGGGCCGATGAGCTCGAATATGACCGTCGAGCCGAGTACGATCGGTAGCAGAATGTCCTTGAGGTGCGGGAAACGTTGACTGGCAAGCAGCGCCATACCAATAGCCACTCCTGCCTGGGGCAACAACGCCACGCCTATCCAGTTGCGGATGACAGGAGCAGTGCCGCTTGCTCTTCCGCCCAGTCGCGTACCCATGATCCGACCCAGTACTCGTAATATAATATAGCCGCCAGTGAGCAGTCCTGCCTGTGACAATGCTTCTACTTCCAGGGTGGCGCCTGCAATAAGGAAAAACAGGATCAGGAAAGGCCACTCGATACCTTCAATGACCTGAAAGGATTTCTCATGGTGAGTGGCAATGTTGGCGACGACGGCTCCCAGAACGATCGCCGCAAGGATGTAGGAAACCCCCATCCATTCGGCGAACCCGGCGCATAGCAAAACCACGCCCAGTGCCTCCGCCTGCGATGGCTGGCCGGGTCGTATGCGACCGGTCAGGCAGGCCATGGGCAAGCCCAGCACTAGCCCCACCAGGACTGCACCACCGATTTCCCAGCTGGCTTTAGCGATGCTGCCGATAGCGTCGCCTTGTCCGGTTAATGCTTGTGCAATCGCCAATAGCAGGCTGAATACCAGCAACCCCCAGACATCGTCAATTGCAACGATTCCCAAAAGGGTATCCGTAAATTTTCCTTTTGCTTCATATTCCTGAATCACATCAACAGTTGCGGCCGGTGCCGTTGCCGGTGCGATACCCGCGAGAAGCAGTGCGATTTCAAAGGGTACGCCGAAAGAAAGAAGCACCAGGAATACCAGCAATGCGGTTGCGACAACTTCACCAATGGACATGGTGATGACCGCTCGTCCAAGTTCTTTGAATCGTGCGTGGGTCATATTATGACCCAGCAAAAAACCGATCATGGTCAGCGCGATGTCAGTCAGTATCGGGAACCAGCCGATTGCGAACTCCGGAAGCCAGTTGAGTAACGAGGGGCCTATTAAAAACCCTGATATCAGCAATAGCGTAACCCGGGGTAATGGTGTTTGACGACCCGCCAGGTCTGCCAGCAAACCAATAAGGAATAGCCCGCCGAAGGTAATCAGAACGACAGCATTTGTCGGCGTTTCACTCACGCCGACTTTCCTGCCTGATCCAGTACCAGGCGTTCAGGCAACCCAGTGCCACACCGATTATCAGGAAGGTCAATGTCCAGGAAACTTCACCCGGCCAGCGGCGGTCGAGCCATAGCCCGAGTGCGATTCCCATCAGGGTTGGAATGGCGACCGACCAGCCCACCAGTCCAAACATGCCCAATCCGAACCAGGCAGCATTTTTTCTGCGCGTGCGACCGCGCAATTTCTGCGCAGCACGCTTGCCTATTTTGTTACTGAGTTCCTGTTTTTTTTTACCGGAGTCTTGCGGTCGCTTTGGCTCAACCATTAAGTCTCTCCTGTAATTCGCGAAAACCGCGCAGCGTGCCTGCCTCAAGTCGCGCCAGCGCAGTTCGCGCCTTGCGTTCATGTTCATCAAGTTCAAGAAAATGTTTTTCTACCAGCGCCTGTAATTCACTGATGTTTTCGCCGCGTACGGCATTCAGGGTCGAGACGTACACATTCTGTTCACATTTGACCAGAACACCTTCGTCGATTGCTGCATAGGATTCTTTCCCGCTCGGGTCGCGGAAAGATAAAACACCTGGAGTCAACGCGGAGACGAAATCGATATGCCGTGGCAGCAGGCAGAAATCGCCGTCTTCTGCCTGGGCGATTATTTTGTTGACCGACGCGTCAACAAGGACCTGGGTGGGTAATAATATGCGCAGGCGCATTGCTGAACGGTCGTTTTTACGCTGCTCATTCATTGTCGTCTGCGGATTTACCTGATTCGTCAATGGCGCCGATCATGTAAAGCGCATTTTCACCAACCTCTGAGAACTCCCCAGCCAGAATTCGCTCGCAGCCTTCGATGGTCTGTTCCAGGGGTACGAGTTTCCCCTGCTTCCCCGTGAACTGCTCAGTTGTGAAAAACGGCTGGGTCAGGAACCGTTCGATACGGCGGGCCTTACTGACGGTTGCCCTGTCATCTTTGGAGAGCTCTTCCATTCCGAGCATGGAGATAATGTCTTTCAGATCTTCGTATTCGGCCAGTGCGCCACGCACCTGTTGCGCCACCCGGTAATGGCGTTGGCCGACTATCCTCGGGGTAAGCATTTTGGAGTCAGTCTGCAGTGGGTCGACCGCCGGATACAAACCCTGGCTGGCGCGTTTGCGCGACAACACAATAGAGGCCGAGAGGTGCGCGAATATGTGAGTTGCCGATGGATCCGTCAGGTCATCCGCGGGAACATACACAGCTTGTACCGAGGTGATGCTGCCACTCCGGGAACTGCAAATCCGTTCCTCCAGGGCCGCGAGCTCGGTCGCCAGGGTAGGCTGGTAGCCTACCCTCGATGGGATGCGGCCCATCAAGCCCGATACTTCTGTACCGGACTGAACGAAGCGAAAAATATTGTCGATGAGCAACAGAACATCACGCTTGACCACGTCCCGAAAATATTCGGCGACGGTGAGGGCAGCGTGGCCAACCCGAAAGCGGGCACCGGGTGGTTCATTCATCTGTCCGTAGATAAGTACCGCTTTTTCCAGGACACCTGAATCCTGCATTGCGCGATACATTTCTTCGGCTTCGCGCATGCGTTCACCGATACCACAAAACAGGCTGACCCCGGCGTACTGCTCCGCCATGTTATTGATCAGCTCATTGATTACTACGGTTTTGCCGACACCGGCACCACCGAACATGCCCGACTTGCCGCCACGTTCAAGTGGCGCCAGTAGGTCGATAGCCTTGATTCCGGTTTCAAAGACTTTGGTGCTGGTGGTGCGCTCCGCCAGGGGCAGGAGAGGCCTGTGGATGGGCCAGTGAACCTTCGCCTCTATGGCATCGCCACCATCAACCGGATCGCCGAATACATTGAGCATTCGTCCAAGCAGGCAGTCACCGACGGGCATTTTTAATGGCTCGCCGGTATTGTCGACAGTAACGCCCCGAGCCAGGCGGCGGGTGGAATTAAGTGCGATACAGCGAACGGTGCTGGCGTCTACATGAGTCTGCACTTCAAGGACGACGTTGCCCTCGGGGCCAGTTCGCAGCTGATGATTACGAGAGGGCAGAGGCGGGGTGAAGTGGACATCGACCACGTTACCGCGCACCGCAGTTATCTCACCCTGATGTGGACCTTCACTCATACCTTCTCATTCCTGCTTCGACGATATCAGTTCAAGGAAGGCATCATCATGCGAGAGGGATTACAGCGTCATTGATATTCTTCAATAGATGAAAACAAACAAAAAGCACTTGGGGTCAGGTCTCGCATTGTTGCATTTGCCCGTACTGGGTAGGTGGCTGGGGTCAGGTCTCGCATTGTTGCATGCGCACATTGGGGCGCATGCAACAATGCGAGACCTGACCCCAGCCGTTTAAGCCTCACGCCCAAATGCAACAATGCGAGACCTGACCCCGGGGGTTTGGTTAGTCCCCGCTTCCCGCCAGGCGGCGTAATACGTAATGGAGAATGCCGCCGTTCTGGTAGTAGGAATACTCGTTGGGGGTATCAATGCGGACCCGTACGTCGAAGGTCACCGGTTCGCCGCCGGGTGGGGTGGCGGTGACCTGTACGCTGCTCTGGTCTGGTTCAACGGCAGGGATAGTGAATGTCTCTTCGCCAGTCAGGCCAAGAGTTTCCGCGGTTGTCCCGGCTTCGAACTGCAGGGGCAAAATACCCATGCCGATCAGGTTGGAGCGGTGAATACGCTCAAAGCTTTCCGCAATGACAACGCTGACGCCGAGCAGTGAAGGTCCCTTGGCCGCCCAGTCTCGCGATGAGCCGGTGCCGTATTCCTTGCCGGCGAGTACTACCAAAGGAACACCGGCGGCATGGTAGCGCTCCGCGGCCTCGTAAATCGAGGTCACTTCACCATCCAGGAAGCAGGTCGTCCAGCTACCCTCCGTGGCGGGGGCGAGCTGGTTGCGCATGCGAACGTTGGCAAAGGTGCCCCTGACCATGACCTCATGGTTGCCGCGGCGCGAGCCATAGGAATTGAAATCTGCAATATCGACACCCTGTTCCTGCAGATAACGTCCGGCCGGGCTGTCTGGCGCAATGGCGCCGGCGGGAGATATGTGGTCCGTGGTAACACTGTCGCCTGCCTTGACCAGGCAGCGGCCACCCTCCAGCGCTTTGACGGTGGGCACTGTGGCGGATATGTCCTTGAAAAAAGTCGGCTTGCGCACATAGGTGGAGTCCGGCCACGGGTAAAGCTCACTATCGGCCACCGGCAATGTATTCCAGGTGTCGTTGCCGGTATAAACATCAGCATACTTACTGCGGAACATGTCTGCATTGACGGCGGAATCGACAATCGTGCGGATTTCCTGATTGGTCGGCCACAGGTCGCGCAGAGTGATGGGTGCTCCATCCTCCGTATGGCCCAGTGGATCCTTATAGAGGTCGACACCCATATTGCCGGCCAGCGCGTAGGCGACCACCAATGGGGGCGAGGCCAGGTAATTGCCTCGCACATCCTGGTGGATGCGGCCTTCGAAGTTGCGGTTACCGGACAGTACCGAAGTGGCAAACAGGTTGGCGGTGCGGATTGCGGCGTCGATATCATCCGGAAGCGGCCCCGAATTGCCAATGCAGGTGGTACAACCGTAACCCACAATATAGAAGCCGAGTGCTTCCAAATCGTCAAGCAGGCCGGTCTTTTCAAGATATTCGGTGACTACTTTGGAGCCGGGCGCGAGGCTGGTCTTTACCCAGGGCTTGGTTTTCAGTCCCAGCTGCCGGGCCTTGCGCGCGACCAGGCCCGCGGCTACCAGTACCGCGGGATTGGAGGTATTGGTGCAGCTGGTAATCGCCGCAATAACCACAGCGCCGTGCTCCAGCTGAAAACTGCCGTCTTTACGTTTGACGGTAATGCCGTTCAGCGCAATGGCTTCGTTGCTGGCAGGCTGGCCACCTTCCTCTGCCCAGTCGCCCTCTTCGGTCGAGACCACGGCGAGCTGTTGAAACTCCTGGAGCACTTTAACGAAAGCCGTTTTGCTGTCGGTGAGCGCGATCCTGTCCTGGGGCCGCTTGGGGCCCGCCAGGGACGGCACCACATCTTCCAGCTCCAGGGTCAGGGTCGCGCTGTAACGGGCCTCGGGGCTGTTTTCGTCATGCCACATGCCCATGGCCTTCATGTAGCCCTCAATGAGGGCCAGCTGCTCTTCGGTACGCCCGGTGAGGCGCAAATAGTTGATGGTTTCCGCATCCACCGGGAAAATGCCGCAGGTGGCGCCGTACTCGGGTGCCATATTGGCGATGGTCGCCCGATCAGCCAGGCTCAGGTGTTGCAGGCCGGGGCCGAAGAACTCGACAAATTTGCCGACGACACCGTGGCTGCGCAGTTGTTGGGTAACGGTAAGCACCAGGTCCGTGGCGGTAGTGCCCTCGGGCAATTGCCCGTTGAGCCTGAAACCAACCACTTCGGGAATGAGCATGGTCACCGGTTGCCCCAGCATGGCGGCCTCCGCCTCAATGCCGCCCACACCCCAGCCCAATACTCCCAGGGCGTTGATCATCGTCGTATGGGAATCAGTGCCTACCAGCGTGTCGGGATAGGCGACAGTTCGGTCACCTTGCGTCGCAGTGAAGACGCCACGCGCGAGAAATTCAAGGTTTACCTGGTGAACAATGCCTGTTCCAGGGGGTACGACACGAAAGTTGTCAAAGGCCTCCTGGCCCCAGCGCAGAAACTGGTAGCGCTCCAGATTGCGTTGAATCTCGATGTCGGTGTTGCGGGTCAGCGAATCATCGGCCCCGAAAAAGTCGACCATGACCGAATGGTCAATCACCAGTTCCACCGGGGACAAGGGGTTGATCCTGCCGGGTTCGCCACCGAGTTCAACCATGGCATCGCGCATTGCCGCGAGGTCTACAATCGCCGGTACACCGGTAAAATCCTGCAACAATACCCTTGCCGGTACAAAGGCAATCTCCTGCGCGGGTGTCGCCGTGGGGTCCCAGTTTGCCAGGGCTTCAATATCGCCGTCACTTACGAAGTCTTCATTGCCGTGGCGCAACAGGTTCTCCAGCAGCAGCTTGAGCGAATAGGGCAGTGTGCTTGTGTCCCCGCCGGCACTTGCCTGATCCAGAGGATAGATCGTGTAGCGACCATCATTGATTGAGAGTATCTGCTCCCGGCTGTATTGAGTGGCCATAAATGTCTCCTCGGTTGGTGCCGTCGTTATTTGCCTTGCGTGACTATAGCAGCAATGCAGGCCTGCTGTGCAGGTACACGTTGGCTCTGACAGGGGATGGCGCCGCGCCACTTTGTATGCGCAAATACTTCAGGCCTGAAATTATTGACAGGGCACAGCACGCTTTTGGTATAGTCAGCGGGGCAGCTTTACCTCCAGACAGAACCTGCGGAAAGGGAATGCTTTGAACCACGACCAGAAACTGGCGGTAATCAAGAGCCGGACTCGCCGCCGAATGCTGTTCTCCATGACAACCCTGGTGCTCTATTTCGCCTTTATCCTTAACTGGACCGAGTTCGGCAGCATTCTGGCCCAGCGGCTGGGCAAATCCCACATCACCGGGTCCCTGCTGATGTTCTGCGGCCTTATCGTCACATTTATCCTGTTGGAACTCCTCTTTCTGCTGCTGAACCAGGCGACGACACGCTCTGGAGAGGACGTTTAGGGTGGCCCTGTCTGGAAACGCGCCCCTGCAACCACTGGATCCCCTGGCCATTGGCATGTTCCTGGCGTTTGTGGTGGCCACCTTGCTGGTCAGTTACTGGGCATCGCGTCGCACCAGGAGTAGCGCCGACTTCTATACGGCAGGCGGGCAAATGTCAGGGTTGCAGAATGGAACCGCCATTGCAGGCGATTTCATGTCGGCAGCCTCGTTCCTGGGTATTACCGGACTGGTGTTCCTCGGCGGTTTTGATGGCCTGGTCCTGGCTCTCGGCGCTTTTGCCGCCTGGCCGTTACTGCTGTTTCTGCTTGCACGTCGGGTGCGCAACCTGGGTAGCTTCACTTTTGTTGATGTGGTGTCGCAGCGCCTCGACCGTACCAGGATACGTATAGTTGCCGCGAGCGCGACCATCGTGGTGGTTATCCTTTACCTTATTGCCCAGATGGTCGGTGCAGGTAAGCTCATTGAACTGCTTTTTGGCCTGCCCTATGAGGTGGCGGTTATTGTGATCAGTATTCTGGTACTGGCCTATGTCACGTTTGGCGGGATGCTGGCAACTACCTGGGTGCAGATTATAAAGGCTATACTGCTAATGACGGGTGTCACCATTACGGCGTTCCTCGTTATGGCCATGAGTGGTTTCAGTTTTGAATCGCTATTTGCGACGGCGGTGAGCAATCATCCACGGGGTGAGGAAATCCTGGCGCCGGGCGTGTTGTTCGACGACCCCGTACAGGTCACCACGATTCTCGTGTCCATGCTGTTCGGCACCCTGGGGTTACCCCACATCCTGATGCGCCTGTTTACCGTACCGGACATGCATGAAGCCAAGAAGTCAGCATTTTATGCCTCGTTATTCATGGGCTATTTTTATCTTGCACTGGTGATCATAGGCTTTGGCGCCGTAGCATTTCTGTACGGGGATCCTCAATTTTTTACAGAAGAGGGCGGGTTGATCGGCGGCAGTAATATGGCGGCTATTCACCTTTCGACCGCTGTGGGTGGTAATCTTTTAACCGGCTTCATGTCGGCGGTAACATTTGCCACCATCCTTGCTGTTGTGGCCGGCCTGACGGTTTCAGGGGCCGCGGCGATTTCCCATGATCTTTACGCACAGGTAATATGCAAGGGCGCACCCGAGCCGCGCAGGGAATTGATGCTCACCCGGCTAACGACCATTGTGATAGGGGTCATAGCAATTGTACTGGGAATCCTTTTCCAGAACGAAAATGTCGCATTCATTGCCACCATGCCCATGGTTGTTGCCGCCTCGGTCAACTTCCCAATCCTGTTCCTGTCGCTTTACTGGTCGCAGCTTACAACACGGGGCGCGATTGCGGGTGCGCTGGTCGGGTTGGTTTCTTCAATATCGCTGATCGTGGTGGGTCCGCAGGTGTGGGTATCGGTCCTGGGGTTCGAGCAGGCCCTGTTTCCCTATGATTACCCGGCATTGTTTACGCTACCACTGGCGGTCATCACAATGGCGGCCGTGTCGTATCTGGACGCTTCCCCTCGAGGGGTGGTGGATCGGCAGAATTTTCACGATCTGCTGATACGTTCAGAGTTTGGCGAGCGGAACCAGGACATACAAGGGGTACCACACTGATGACCACTCCTGACTATCACCCTGGCCAGGCGGGGCTTGCGCTACCAGCGTCTCTTGAGCAGTTTGACTGCCAGGTTACCGACACCTTTTTCCCGATGGATTGTGAAACTGCACGTGATTATGCAGGAGAATTCCGGGGGATACTGGATTCAAGACAACTCGGGCAGCTCGGGTTTGCTGCCGTCAAGAGCACTCCCCTGGATGTTTACCGGCGTCGGCGACATATTGGCCAGGTTTCGGACTCAACCTACCTGGTGAAGGTGCAGGTGGAAGGGCAGAGTCTTGTCATGCAGCGGGGCCGGGAGGCATTGCTGCAGCCGGGGGACTTTACCGTCTGTTTGAGTTCCGAGCCCTATGAACTGCACTTCGCCTGCGACTATTCCCAGGTTGTGCTGGCGGTGCCGTCGAGCCTGATGGAGGACTGCGTGCACCAGCCAGAGCGACACCTGGGCATGCGTATGGAGTCAAGCGAGGGCGCCAATGGCCTGTTTTCCCAGTTTGTCATATCAATCGCGCGGAAGCTGGATACTATAGACGGGGTGCTTGCCCAGCGCCTGGAAGCGAATGTTATTGATTTGCTGGCAACTACTCTGGGCTATACTCAGGAGACCCAGCGCAGGGATTTGCATAGCAATGGTGTCAAGATTGAGTATTTGCATCGAATCAAGCAGTTTATTCGCAAACATCTCGAAGATGAGCGTCTGGCGCCCGAGTGGATCGCTGCCGCGCACAATATTTCAACGCGTTATCTCCATATGTTATTTGAGAATGAGAGCGTTTCCGTTTCCCGTTATATCCAGAACATGCGCCTGCATGTCAGTCGTCTGGCGCTATCGGACCCTTCATTCGCTCATTTCACCGTCTGCGAAATCGCTTACCGTTCCGGATTCAAGGATTCATCGCACTTCAGTCGGGTATTCAAATCCGAATTTGGCGAAGCGCCTGCACGTTTTCGCAAATTATCCCTCGATGGCCGTGCGGCCGATACCTGAGCCGGTTTTCATCACTCTCCACCGAGTACGCTTCGCTCTCAGTCAAGTTACGAGTTCCCTGCCATCCAATATATGATTGGCGGGGTCTGGTTTAATGGGTTCTTAAAATAGCTGAAATAATCATCTGAAGGGGACATCTATGAAAACTGTCAAATTACCGCTCGCAAGCGCGGTCGCACGTGTGGCAAGTGGGGCGGCTATCTGTTTCATGGCAACAGGAATCCAGGCGCAGATCCTGGAGGAAGTGACGGTTACCGCTCAAAAGCGTGAGCAGAACCTTCAGGATGTGGGTATTTCCGTTACCGCGTTCGACGGTAACCAGCTTAATTCACTGGGGATGACCAATTCTGTGGACATCACACAGCAAGTCCCCGCCATGCAGCTGCAGACCTTTACACCGGCCTTCACGATCATAAACCTGCGCGGCATTTCCCAGAATAACTTCCAGGACAACCTTGAGGCACCGGTCGCCGTTTACGTGGATGGTGCGTATGTCCCCAGCATGAACGCCATCAACGGCCAGCTGTTCGACGTTGGTCGGGTGGAAGTATTGCGCGGCCCGCAGGGCACGCTGTTTGGTCGCAACACAACCGGTGGCCTGGTGCATTACCTGACCAACGGTGCGGTTGACACCGATTTGAACGGCTACCTGAAAGCCACCGTCGGTGAGTTTGACCAGCGCGCCTTTGAAGGTGCAATCGGTGGTGGTACGGAGACCGTGCGCGGTCGCCTGGCCGGGCGCTGGGAAGAGTACGATGGCTATACCGAATCGGTGGTCCCCGGCATCCGCGATGCCCATGGCGCCGATGGTTATACCATTCGTGGTTCCATGCAGGTTGATGTCACTGACGATTTCCTGGTCGATTTACGGGTAACGAAATCAAAAGATGATGACGTGCCGTCCGGCACCTACTCGATCAATTTTGCGGGTTTTGATCCTGAAACCGGCCTCGGAACCAATGTTCCGGGGCGGCTGACCGATGAACTGGAACACGCGTCATCAGTTGAAGGCAGCTATAGCCGCGATACCACCAACGTGACGGCGACACTGACCTGGAATGTCTCCCCTGACATGGAGCTGGTGTCTATCACCAACTACATGGACCTGGATAAGGACTACCTGGAGGACGCCGGTGGCGGCCTGTTCTTTTTCCCCTATGAAAACAATTCGGACTTTGAAACGTTTTCCCAGGAAATTCGCCTGTCCGGCGGCAGTGACCGCATGCGCTGGCAGACCGGGCTCTACTATCTCGACATGACGACGGACAATAGCCAGAATGTGCGGGGTGCAACGATCCTTGAAGGCTCTGGTGCCACCACTGATTCCGCGGTCCAGTTCACCAATACCAGCCTGGATTCCCGTAATGTTTCCGTGTTTGGCCAGGTCGAATATGACTTCGCCAGTTCATGGACGCTGATCGCCGGTCTGCGCTGGTCGGATGACCAGAAGGATTTGTCATTCCTGCAAAGCTATGCCGAACCCGAGGCGGGCATCCCCCTGATGCAGGTATTCGATATCGCCGCGGTGCCGATTGACGGCCTTGATGAAATCGAATACGACGATGTCGCAGCCCGCTTGCAGCTGAACTACGTGACTGAGAACGACACCCTGGTGTACGGCTCCATCAGCCGGGGTATCAAGGGCGGCAACTGGTCGATAGATCCTTTGGGCACCGTCGCTGCCATTGATCCGGGCAACCTGAAACACGGCGAGGAGACGCTGTTGTCCTATGAATTCGGGGTCAAGGCGGAGTTTGGCACCGTGGCACGAATCAATGCTGCGGTGTACTACTACGATTACGAGGACTATCAGGCGTTCTCGATCCTGGGCCTGACCCCCCAGGTCACCAACTCTGATGCGAGCTCCCAGGGCGGCGAGCTGGAGCTGACCCTTTACCCGATGGATGGCCTGGATATCCTCCTCGGTGCGGCCTACATAGATTCTACCGTTGACGCGGTACCGGACGTATTTGGTGGCACGGTAGAAACCGAATTTCCGAACGCCCCCGCACTCAGCCTGAATGCCCTGATACGTTACGAGTGGGACGTGATGGGCGGCAGGATGGCGGCCCAGGTAGACGGCGTCTGGAATGACGACCAGTATATCGAGGCAACCAACTCGCAGATTTCCTTCGAAGATGAATACATGGTCTGGAATGCGCGGCTGTCCTATACCAGCGCCAATGATAACTGGGAAGTTGCCGGTTGGGTGAAGAATGCCGGCGACGAAGTCTATCGCCTTTACAACCTTGACCTTGGCTTGCTGGGCATCAGCGAAGAAGTGTATGCGCCGCCACGCTGGTACGGGGCAACGGTTACCTATAGTTTCTAGGGCATTCACGTAGTTTAATGGAGTTCCAATGACTGAATATCACATGATTATTAATGGGCAGAAGGTAGTGTCCGATTCAACGTTTCCGGTCATCAATCCGGCGAACGAAAAGGTGCTGGCCGAATGTCCCCGGGCAACGACAGCGCATCTTGACCAGGCCGTTGCCGCCGCCAGGGCAGCGTTCCCGGCCTGGAGCGCACGCCCCGAAAATGAACGCGCCGAACTGGTGCACGCAATTGGTGCGGCTATCGAAGCGCACAGCGCCGAGTTGTCCAACCTGTTGACGCTTGAACAGGGAAAGCCGCCGAATGGTTTTGCCGGTTTTGGGGCGGGTTTTGAGATTGGTGGCGCTCTGGCCTGGTGTCATGCTTCTGCGGATCTCGACCTGCCTGTAGACGTCATTCAGGACAACGACGAAGCGAGGATTGAAGTCCATCGCAAGCCCCTGGGCGTGGTGGGGTCCATTACGCCCTGGAACTATCCCCTGATGATCGCGATCTGGCACGTGATGCCCGCTTTACGCAGTGGCAATACGGTAGTGTTGAAACCGTCGGAATATACGCCGCTGACAACCTTGCGCTTTGCCGAGATTGTGAATGACCTGTTGCCTCCCGGTGTTTTCAATGTTGTTACCGGAGATGGCAGTCTGGGAGCCGCAATGACGACGCATCCGGATATCAACAAGATCGTTTTTACCGGTTCGACGGCGACCGGCAAGAAGATCATGCAGAATGCATCGGTGAACCTGAAGCGACTCACCCTGGAGCTGGGCGGCAACGACGCCGCCATCGTGCTGCCGGACGTGGACGTTGCCGCAATTGCGCCCAAGATATTCGCTACTGCGATGTTTAATAATGGCCAGACTTGTGCTGCACTTAAGCGCCTGTATGTTCACGAGGATATTTACGACGAAATGTGTGAAGCGCTTGCCAATATTGCCAGAAGTGTAAAAACCGGAGATGGCAGCGAAGATCCCGATTTCGGCCCGGTGCAGAACAAGCAGCAGTTTGACAAAGTCTGTGCCATCGCCGAAGACGCCAGGGCCAGTGGCGCCCGATTCCTGACCGGAGGCGAGCCCATGCCCGGCCCGGGATACTTCTTTCCGGTGACCATCGTTGCTGATATTGACGACAGCACGCGCCTGGTCGCCGAGGAGCCTTTCGGCCCGATTTTGCCGGTTCTCAAGTTCACTGACGTAGAGGATGCACTGCGCCGTGCCAACGATAGTGCCAGTGGCCTGGGTGGTTCGGTGTGGTCCTCGGACCTCAAGCGCGCGGCCGAGATTGCCAGCCGCCTTGAGTGCGGCACGGCCTGGATTAACAGCCATGCCGTGATTCAGCCCGATACGCCCTTTGGCGGGGTCAAGGAGTCCGGGGTCGGGGTTGAGTTCGGTCGTTATGGCCTCGAGGAGTACACCAGTATTCAGACGCTTTACATGAGTAAAGGCTGATCCTGCAGTACTTTCAAGCCCAGGCAGTGGGTAATACAAACAGGACGAGACGTATGTGTAATTCATTTAACCTGCGGCTACTGGCAGGTGTGCTGGGCGCCATTGTGGCCGTCGGTCATGCTTTTGCAGAGGACCGGGAAGTTCCTCCCCCCTTGCCGGTGGAGCCGATTGGTATTATCGAGACCCTGCCGTCTGTGTATCCCGCTTCCTGGTTTCTGGTGCATGACGTTGCATTCTTCCACATGTCCGATGGCAAGGTGTGGGTGATTGATACGGCGAAGGATACGGTTGCACAACAGGTTCAGGGTACCTTCAACGTATCGATGATAGGTAATATTCGCCAATCCGCGAAGCGCAGTGAAATTTATGCCACCGAAACCTTCCATACCCGGGGCACCCGGGGGGATCGTTTCGATGTGCTGACCATATGGGACCAGGAAAACCTGAGCCCGGTTGCCGAAGTGTTGTTGCCCGGGGCAAAGCGCTTCATGGGCCTGCCCGAGCGCTACGCACTATTGCTGATAAACGATGATCGCTGGCTGGCGGTCGCAAATTTCAGCCCGGCGGCCTCGGTGACCCTGATCGACCTGGACGAGCGCCAGATAATCGATGAAATCCCCACACCGGGTTGTGCTTTGGTTTATCCGACGGGCACACGGGGTTTCAGCTCCCTGTGCGCGGACGGGCGCTTTCTCAGCACGGAGTTAGCCGAAGACGGTAGTATCCTCAGGCAGGTGCGCACCGAATCCTTTTTCAGTTCAGACGATAACCCCATTTTCGAGCGCCCTGCCGTGATGGATGGCACCGCTTATTTTCCGTCCTTTGATGCGATGGTCTATCCGGTGGACGTGAGCGGCACTGTGGCGAAAGTGGGTGAACCGTGGCCCATGGTCCCCGAGGAAGATGCGGCAGAACAGTGGGCGCCGGGCGGTATCGCTATTATCGACAAGGACGACCTCGGCCGTTTTTATGTACTGATGCACCCGAATGCCACGGATGGTTCCCATAATGGCGGGGGTCCTGAGATATGGGTCTACGACCCCGAGGCCCAGGCCCGGGTTATGCGGATCCCGCTCAGGGAGTGGGGCCTGTCCCTCGCTGTGAGCCGGGGCGATAGCCCGCAGATTCTGGTAACCAATCCAGTGGACATGAGCCTGGAACTGTACGATGCAATGAGCGGCGAATTTATCAGGACAATTGATGGCCTGGGCCAGAATACACCGCTGATGTTGCACGGGGCCCAGTAACATGGCGGTTCCGGAACTGATAGGCGCGGGTATTGCCGGCTTCCTGGCGTGGCTGTTTGCGGTAGCCGGCTGGTATAAACTGCGTAACCCCGGCCAGTATCGCGATCTGATGTCCCGTTACCTGCGCGGCGTATCCCTGAGTGAGTGGCTGGTGTATCCGCTTGGAGCCATGGAGCTGGCAGTGGCGTTTGCCCTGTTGCTTCCGGCTACGCGCCCGCCGGGTGCCTTGATGGCGGCAGTGCTGCTGGGTTTTTATGCCTGCCTGATGGCCTGGCAATTGGCGCAGGGTCACCGTGATCTGCGCTGCGGTTGTGCCGGACCGGCCTCCGAAGTGCTGGTCAGCCCTGCCCTGGTGGCGCGCAACCTGTTATGTATGGCTGCCGCGGGTGTCGTGTTGCTGCCATCGGCGTCCGCTAGTGCAGGTTCGGCCGGCATGGGGCTGGTGCTGTTTATCGCGGTTTTTCTCACTGTGCTGTATCTCTGCAGCGAACAACTGATTGCCAACAGGCAGAAAATGGCCGGGAGTAAGTAACTATGGAGCTACTGATAGTATCGAATATCGTGCTCTGGATTGGTTTTGTCGCGATGGTACTGGTCAATCTGGCACTGGCGCGGCAGATAGGCGTGCTTTACGAGCGGGTCGCACCTGCGGGTGCCCTGATGCTGAACCAGAAACTGCGGGTGGGTGCCCCGGCACCTGAACTCGCCGTGGCTACCATTGACGGTAAAGTGGCCACCCTGGGTGGTAAGGGTGATAAAAAGTCCAGGCTGTTGTTTTTCCTGTCACCGGATTGCCCAATCTGTAACGAATTGACGCCGGCCCTGAAATCCGCGGCCCGCGCGGAGGCAAACTGGGTTGATGTGACACTGGTCAGCGATGGCGATGAGCAGGATCATGTCGGTTATATAAAGCGCAAGGAGCTGGACGGGTTTCCCTATGTGGTCTCCGAACTGGTCGGCAAGACCTACGGCGTGTCCAAGTTACCCTATGGCGTACTGATCGACGAGCACGGCGTGATTGCCTCCATGGGAATCATTAATTCCCGCGAACATCTTGATAGCCTGTTTGAAGCAAAAGAACACAAGGTGGCGTCGATCCAGGAGTACATGAGTAAGCGCGAAGCAGTGCAATATGTCGAGGCGAACCAGGTAGAGGCAGACAAGGCATGAAATTTCTTGATCAATTATTTGAACAGCGCAGCCGGCAACTCGCCCAGCACAGTTCCCGACGCGGGATGCTCAAGGGACTGGGCGCCCTGTTAGTTGGTGGAGCCAGTATCCCCCTGTTACCGGTCGCGCGCGCGGCTGCCCAGAGCCCTGGCCGGCCTGTTGAAGAAGGCGACCCCAGCAGTTGTGACTACTGGCGTTACTGCGCTATCGACGGCTTTCTGTGTGATTGCTGCGGTGGTACTGCCAATACCTGCCCGCCGGGGACCGAAATGTCACCGGTCACCTGGATAGGTACCTGTCACAATCCCGCAGATGGCCGTAATTATGTCATCTCCTATAACGATTGTTGCGGCAAATCTTCCTGTGGCGCCTGCCTTTGTATGCGCGACGAGGGTGACCGGCCCATCTATCGTCCCGATAAAACCAATGATATCAACTGGTGCCTTGGCACCAGCAGTGCGGCCTATCATTGCTCCACTGCAATCGTCGTTGGTTTGGCATTCGAAGAATGAAACCGGGTTTACTACTGGCACTGCTTCTCTGCTGGTCGCTGCCTTCCCTGGCGACGACCGGCAATAGCGGCCGGGTGGTTTTTGATTACCAGATGAATTGCCAGGGTTGCCACACACCCGATGGCTCGGGTGCGGGCAGCGTACCGCGCATGAAGGGCCACGTTGGCATTTTTCTGCAAAGCCAGGAAGGGCGCGAGTATCTGGTACGAGTGCCCGGGTCGGCGACGTCAGCGCTGAACGATGAGCGTCTGGCGGCGGTACTGAACTGGATTCTTACCGAGTTTTCCGGCGACAGCATGAACTCTCCTTTCAAAGCCTTTAGTGCAGAGGAAGTGGGTCGTCTCCGGCAGAGTCCCCTTAAGGAAGTGGAGCAATACCGGCTAAAAGTCTTGCGGGACCTGTCCAGTATGTCCATGAATGAGTGATTTGATATGAAAAAGCGCATAGTTGTTCTGGGTATAGCGTTGGTCGCTGCTCTCGCAAGTGGTATTTCGGTTGCGGAGACTCCGGACCAGGCGCAGGTGTGTGTGGCGTGTCATGGTGAGGGGGGGAAGTCGACCAACCCCCTGTGGCCCAATCTGGCGGGACAGAACGCGGGCTATCTGGCCCGGCAGATTACTGCTTTCCGTGAAGGTGAGCGCAAGAATCCGGCAATGGCGCCATTTGTTGCACCACTGACTGATGCCGACATAGCCATACTGGCGAGCTATTTTTCATCCCAGCCCCTGGCGATTTCGGCAACCGGTGATGCCAGCGAGATCGAGACCGGCAAGTATCTCGCGGGATATTGCTCAGCGTGTCATGGTTATGCCGGCAAGCCCGCTACCAACGAGTGGCCGATTCTGGCAGGCCAACACGCGGCCTATCTGCGGCAGCAACTGCTGGCCTACAAGAGCGGGGAGCGCATCCACCCCCTGATGCAGGCCGCTATCAGCAAACTGGGTGAAAAGGAGTTTTCCGCCCTCGCAGCCTATTACAGCCAGTTGCAGCCCTGAATGCACGCAGCGGGCCGCGATGAGTCGGATGGGCGCTGAAAACGCCGCTGCTGAAGCGCTGCACCGGGTGGTTCAGCGTGAGCTGGAACCATCGCTTTCCCCTCGCTTTGTTGCCTATGTCCGCGATTACCTGCTGGATCACGGCATCACTCCCGAACCGGTGTTCCGCCAGTGCGGCATTGTCTCCAGCCGCTGTGAAGAACTGGATGTCGGGGTGCCCGCACGGCAGATCGCCAGCCTGCTTGAACTGGCAGCGCAGGAAAGTGGCAACCCCTGCATGGGCCTGCACATGGCCCAGCGTTACCATTATGAATCAGCCAGCCTGCTGATCCTGGCAATGCTTGCGGCGCCTTCGGTGGCCGATGGGATTCGCTGCCTCTGTCACTATGACCGCTACGTCGATACCGCGATCGAAATCAATTTCGATTTCAGCAAGTCGCTGGCTGAGTTCAGTTACCGGGTGATAATTCCCGAGGGTGTGCAGGTCAACCAGTTGAATGAGTATCTGCAGGGATTTCTGGTCCAGGCTCTCAACACTGCCACGCGGATACCGGTACCCATCAAGCAGGTCTGTTTCAGCCACGACGACGACCAGAATGCGATTGCACTGGAAGCGTTCTTCAAGGCCCCGGTGAAGTTTTCCTGCACGGAAAACAGGCTGTTCTTTGATCGCAGCTATCTGCAGGAGCGCTTTCATACCAGCCACAGCCTGCTGCACGAAATTCTCGTCAACGCGATGAAGACCTATTTTGTCTCCGCGCAATCCGGTAATGGTTTTGTCGACATCCTCTGTCGCGAGATTATCCGCTGTGGCGCTGATGAATCCGCTACCCTGGAAAAGATTGCGGAACGGCTTGCCATTTCCCCGCGCACCCTGCGCCGCAGGCTCTCAAGCGAGGGCCGCAGTTTTCAGGAGGTCAAGAACCTGGCTCGTGCCAAGCGCGCCAAGTACTACTTGCGGCGTACCACCATGCCACTCGCCGAAATCGCCTACGAACTTGGGTTTTCCGAGCTCAGCGCCTTCAGTCGTGCCTTTCGCTCCTGGGTCGGACAGGCGCCCCAGGCCTACCGCGCACAGGGCGCGTCACCGGCCGGCGAATAAAACACGGCTGCGCGCATGGGGATGGCCTTTGGTCAACCCTTTGTCCTGTTCTGTCAACGGGTGCCGGAGCTCGCGGCACTAAGATCAGTGGTTCCGACACCGTTCCCGGAGCCCGAAATGAAACGACTGATAAAAAACCGGGCGAGCGCGATTGCAGGAAGCCTTCTGGCCATGACTGCACAGCTCTCCGCCGCCGATGCTACGATCACCGCCGCTGATACAATCTATCTTAATGCGCACATCTACACCGTAAATCCGGACCGGGTCTGGGCCGATGCCGTTGCCATCCGCGACGGGCGCTTTGTTCACGTGGGCGATAGTGCAGGCGCGGATGCCTACCGCGGCCCCACCACGACGGTGATTGACTTACAGGGCGCCATGGTCATGCCCGGTATCAATGATGCCCATGTGCATGCACAGCGCGGTGGGGTGAAAAGCCTCTATGAATGCAATTTTCCGTTTTCCTCTACACCGGAACAGATCGCCCGGCGAGTGGCTGACTGTGTGGCCAGCAATCCCGATGCTGTGTGGATACGTGGTGGACAATGGGACAGCGGCTTCTTCGATACTCACCAGATCGATTCACCGCGGGAGCTTCTGGATGCGGTCTCGGGTGACAAGGCCGTACTGCTCAACGACGACAGTAACCACAACGGCTGGGTCAACAGTCGCGCACTGGTATTGGCCGGTGTCGACCGGGATACGCCGAATCCTGCCGATGGAACCATCGTCCGCGACCCCGTGACAGGAGAGCCCAATGGTTTGTTGCTGGAAGGCGCGGAGCAGCGTGTCTCCGATCTGTTACCGGAATGGCGAGACGAGGAGATGCTGGCCGGCGCTCGGGAAGCCTTGCGTATCGCCAACGGCTTTGGCATCACTGGCCTTAAGGAGGCCTATTCAGAGCCTCGCGCGATGGCCGCCTTTCAGGCGCTGGAAAGTGCAGGGGATCTCAGCGTGCATCTGGCGCTGGGAATCCAGACACCCTACGGTCACCGTAGCGAGCCTCTGGACTACGCGGCAATCGACGAGCAGCGCGATCATTATGCCAGTGCGGGTTTGCACACCGCTTTTGTGAAAGTGTTTATGGATGGTGTACCCACTGCGTCGCGAACCGCCGCCATGCTGCAACCCTACACGCCGGAACATGCACATGCCACGCCTCACAGGGGACTCCTGCATCTCGACCCGGCACTGTTGACCCGGGACCTGGTTGAACTGGACAAACGTGGCTATACGGTCAAGATCCATACCGCCGGTGACCGGGCCGTGCGCGTGGCTCTCGATGCCATCGCCGCTGCGCGGACCGCCAATGGTGACTCCGGTTTGCGCCACGAGCTGGCGCACGCGGGTTATATCGACCCGGAGGATCTGCCGCGTTTTGCCGAACTGGGCGCCGTTGCCGACCTTTCTCCCTACCTCTGGCATCCCTCGCCGATTATCGACTCCGTAGTGGGGGCCGTAGGTTCGCCAAGAGGTGGCGAATATTTCCCGGTCAGGAGCCTGCTCGAGGCCGGCGCCCCGGTATTGGCCGGTTCCGACTGGCCGGCTGCGGTTGAGACCATTGACCCCTGGCTCGGTATTGAGGCCCTGGTCACCCGGCAGGACCCGCGCGGGCTGTTTCCGGGCAGCTTCTGGCCCGAGCAGGCCATCAGCCTCGCAGATGCGCTGCGGATCATGACTCTCGACGGGGCCAAAGCCATGCGCCTGGATCACATGACCGGCTCGATTGAAGTCGGCAAGTCGGCAGACATGGTTGTGCTCGACCGAAATCTGTTTGCCATGGAGTCGCAGAACATCAGTGATATCCGGGTACTGAGCACCCTGTTTGCGGGCAAGATCGTCTACACCACAACCGGCACGGAGCAGTAGTTCCGCGCTGCAATTGACACATTCAATAATCATTTTTTCAGGGGAACCATTATGAAAGATACACATCGGCTTATGCGATTCCAGCGTCGCCAGCTTAGTGCTGCGGTGATGCTGGCAACACTGACGATTGTCGCTCCAGTTGCCAATGCCCAACTTGAAGAAGTGATTGTTACTGCGCAAAAGCGCTCCCAGAGCGCGAATGATGTGGGCATTACCATCAATGCCTTTACCGGTGAGCAACTCCGGGACTTCGGTGTGCTGACGACGGAGGATATAGCCTTGCTCACACCCGGTCTGACGGTGAATGAAACCGCAGCCACCGGCGTGCCTTTGTATACCATTCGCGGCGTCGGCTTTCAGGATTACTCCACGGCGGCGTCCTCCACAGTTGGCATCTATTTTGATGAAGTTGCCATGCCCTATACGGTAATGACCCGGGGTCTCGTCTTCGACACCGAGCGAGTTGAAGTTCTGAAGGGCCCACAGGGCGACCTCTACGGTCGCAATACAACCGCCGGGCAGATAAATTTCATTAGTAACAAGCCCACCGAGGAGTTTGGCGCGGGTGTCACCGCAAGTTACGGCAGCTACTCCACCTGGGACCTGGAGGGCTTCGTTACCGGCGGCAACGACCGCGTCCAGGGCCGGCTGGCCTTCAAAACCCTCCAGTCCAGTGAAGGTTGGCAGAAGAGCGCAACCCGCGACGATGAGCTCGGGGAAAAAGATGCGACTGCGCTGCGTGGTATCGTCAATTTCGATCTCAGCGACACCGTGCGCCTGATGTTGAGTGCGCACTACGTCAAGGACGAATCCGACAATAAGGCGAACACGGCCTACAGCGGTGCTCCATTTGGACTTGGCGAGTTCAGTAGCCCCTATGCACCACTGAATGAGTACCTCCTGCCCACCGGTAGCAATTTCGGAGAGACTCCACCCTGGTATTCCAGCGGTGACAGTGAAGTTGCCGACTGGACCAACAGTTACACCAGTCCCATTACTGGCAAGACCTTTGATATTCGGCCTCAACGGGACAACGAACTGACCGGGTTTGCAGCTCACCTGGAGTGGGATATTGGTGCTGTGACCCTGACCTCGGTCACTGGCTACAATGAATTCGAACGCGAGGAAGCCAACGACTGGGACGGTGGCTTTTACAATGATTCCAGCAACATCAACACCACCGACCTGGAAGTGTTTTCACAGGAACTGCGTATTTCGGGTGACACTGGAAAACTGAGCTGGATTGCGGGGCTGTATTATTCCAGGGATGAAATGGACGAGTACTATCATTACTTCATGTCCGACTCGGTATTCGGGCTTGGTTCCATTCCCTGGGGCGTGGATCTCTTCGCCGCAACCCCGATTCTGGAGCTGGATACCAAATATTCCCAGGAAACAGAGTCCGTCGCCGCGTTTGGTCACGTCGAGTGGCAGTTCACCGAAGCCTGGCGGCTGACACTTGGGGCGCGCTACACCGAAGAGGACAGGGATTGGGCCGGTTGTACCTTCGTCGCCGAAGACGGCAGCCTGGGGAACTTTCTCAACGCCAGCTTCGGCTCCAGCCTTAGCCCGGGTGACTGCGGCACCATCAATGATGACCCGGCTTCGCCAGACTATATCTTCGCGGTCATCGGCACGCCGCGGGTTAACGATGCTTTCCAGGTGTATGAGGATACGATCAGCACGGATCGCTGGATGGGTAAGTTGGGACTCGATTACGCGCTTACTGAGGACGTTCTGCTGTATGGCATGATGTCGGTGGGTTTCAAGTCTGGCGGCTTCAACGGGGCCAACTCCAATACCACCCAACAGCTCACGCCCTACGACGAGGAAAAGCTGACCTCCTATGAAGTGGGTGTAAAGGCGACACTGCTGGAGGGCCGGATGCAACTCAACGCCGCGACCTTCTTCTACGACTACGAGGACAAGCAGGAACAGGATATTGCAGTAACTTTTGTTGGCAACATCGCCGGCCTGACGAATGTGCCCGAGTCCGAGATTACCGGTGCCGAGATCGACCTCAAGTGGCAACCACTGACCGGTCTCAACGTTAATCTGGGCGTGGCCTGGCTGGATACGGAAGTGACCAGATGGAATGCAGTTGACCCCCAGCAGAGTAGCTGGCCGGTGACAGTGCGGCGCGATGTTTCGGGTATCGAGCTGGCCCAGGCGCCACAGTGGTCCTACGTGGGCCTTGTCAGCTATGAATGGCCATTGGCCAACGGCCTGGTAATGGAAGTGGGGGCTGATGTCAGTTTCACCGATGAAACCACGGGCGGTGTTGCCCCCGAAGATGCGACCGAGGATTACACCCTGTTCAATGCCCGTCTGGGAGTCGGTTCCTCCGATGGGCAGTGGCGGACCCTGTTGTGGGCGCGCAACCTCACGGATGAGGACTACTACCCGGCAGCTTACACGGGTGGTAATGGTCCGTATGTGCGCAGCTACGGCATGCCCCGAACCTACGGAGTCACGCTTAACTATAACTTCGGGCAATAGGGCGCGGGAAAATGGATGTAGCGGAATACCTGCAGTATGACGGGTTGGGGCTGGCGGAACTGGTGCGTAAGCGCGAGGTCAGCGCGGCGGAACTTGCCGAGTGCGCGCTGATCCTGGCTGCAGACTGGAATCCCAGGATCAATGCCCTGGTAGAGGTTTTCGATGACGTCGATGCCATTGTGGCGGAAGTGCCGCCGGCTGCGCCCTTGGCCGGGGTGCCGTTCCTGATCAAGGACCTGGTGCTGCAGGCTGCAGGCCGGCGCTCTGAAATGGGCTCCCGACTCGGCGAAGGCCTGGAGGCACCAGCTGACTCTGATCTCATGGCCCGCTTCCGGCAGGCGGGGTTGATGACTCTGGGGCGGACTGCGGTACCAGAGATGGGATACAACTGCGCCACCGAAACCGTGGCCTGTGGTGCGACCCGCAATCCCTGGAATGTATCGCGCAGTCCCGGTGGTTCCAGTGGCGGCAGTGCCGCCGCGGTGGCCGCGGGGATTGTGCCGGTTGCCCATGCCAATGACGGTGGCGGCTCGATTCGGATACCAGCATCCTGTTGCGGGCTGGTGGGCCTGAAGCCCGGTCGCGGCCGGGTTCCCATAGGTCCGGGTGCCGCCGATGGCCTCGGCGGTCTGGGTATCGAATTCGTGCTCACCCGCACGGTGCGCGACTGCGCGGCCATGCTGGACACGGTGCAGGGTCCAGGCATCGGTGATCCCTATGTTATCGCGCCACCGGATCGGCCCTATGCGGAATCGCTGCTGCTGCCTGCCGGTTTGCGTATTGCATTTACCGCAAACTCTTGGTCGGGAGTCCCGGTTGATCCCGCGATTCGCGCTGCCCTGGAGGCTACCGCAAGTTTGCTGGCAGGCATGGGGCACCAGGTGGAGGAAGGCGCGCCGGCACTGGATGGGGACCGTTTTGCCCAGGCCAACACGGATCTCTGGTCCGCCCACATCGCCCACTGGGTGGTGGATATCTGCGCCGCCACTGGGCGCAAGGCCGACGCTGATAGCCTGGAGCAGGCAACGCTGGCAATTTACGAGCACGGCTTGCGCCTGTCGGCAGTGGACTTGTTACACGCGGAGGACTATTTCAACCTGGTCAGTCGCGACTTTGGTGATTTTTTTACCCATCAGGATATTCTGGTGACACCAACGGTGGCACAGTTGCCCTGGCGTATCGGTGAGCACGCATCTGCCGGAGGCAATTACACGGCGCGCAGCTGGACCGATCACGTCTTCCGCGACGCCCCTTTTACCGCAGTATTCAATGTCACCGGGCAGCCGGCTATTTCCCTGCCCCTGGGGCGCAGCGACAGCGGCCTCCCATTCGGTATTCAGTTCGCCGCCCGTCAGGGTCGCGAAGACCTTTTGCTGGCGCTGGCCGCAAGCCTGGAACAGTCCCACCCCTGGCCGCAGTTCGCGGACCAGCCCCAATCCCACTTCCAAACACGGAGGTAACGGCATGCAAGCCGCTACTCGCAAGACGGGCTTCGTCGCCCACGAGCTCTACATGTGGCACAACACTGGCAACTACGCCGGGCCGATGCCCTATGGCAATCCGGTACAGCCGGACACACACGCGGAAAATCCGGAAACCAAACGCCGCTTCCGCAATCTGCTGGAGGTGGCGGGATTGACCCAGCAGCTCCACACTATTGCACCGAGAAAGGCTACTGAGGAGGAGATACTGCGCTTTCACACCCGTGAGCACCTGGAAAAGGTCAGGGCGCTGAGTGCAGATGTGGGTGGCGACGCCGGCCCTTTTACGCCCCTGGGCCGAGGCAGCTATGAAATTGCCATTCTGTCGGCGGGTGGTGTGCTGGCAGCGCTGGAGGCCCTCATGGCGGAGGAAATCGACAATGCCTACGCCCTGGTGCGACCCCCGGGCCACCATGCTCTAGCGGATATGGGCATGGGCTTCTGCCTGTTCGGTAATGCGGCGATTGCCGGCTTTCACGCCTTCGAGCGCTTTGGGCTGGAACGCGTAGCCTTTGTCGATTGGGATGTACACCACGGCAACGGTACCCAGAGTGCCTTTTACGAGGACCCGCGGGCGCTAACCATTTCCGTGCATCAGGACAATTGCTTTCCGCCGGACTCCGGTTACCGACACGAGAATGGCTCCGGCGCCGGAACCGGCTTCAACATCAATGTACCGCTGCCTCCTGGTAGCGGTGTCGGTGCCTATGAGGAAGCCTGGGACCGGGTGGTCATTCCCGCGCTTGACCGTTTCAAGCCGCAGCTGATCATCGTGCCCTCGGGTTTCGATGCCGGCGCCTACGATCCCCTGGGACGAATGCAAATGCACAGTGACGGCTACCGCAGCCTGACCCGCAAGTTGCGTCATGCCGCTGAGCGTCATTGCGACGGTCGCTTGTTGATGTGTCACGAGGGCGGTTACAACACCTGGACCGTGCCCTTTTTCGGACTTGCGGTGATGGAAGAGCTCAGTGGCGCCGTGACGGGTACAGTCGATCCCTTCATGGAAATGCATGCGGCTCTGGGTGGCCAGGACTTGCAGCCCCACCAGGCAGAGGCTATTGCGTTGGCGGAAGCGCTGCTGGAGAAGCTGCCGTGCCAATCCTGACGTCTGGTCTGACTTCGCCGGAGGAACCAGGCCGATGCCACGGGTAGAGTCCTTGTCTGCAGTGCAAGCCGTCATTCAGTCCTATATCGATGCCTGTGCCCGCGGCGATGTGCTCGCACTGCGGGCCTTGTTCCACCACTCGGCGATACTGAGCGGGTATCTGGCGGGTGAACTCGTGACCGGCAGCCCGGAGCCTTTTTTCACTGCGGTAGGCGCCAATCCCGCACCGCTTGACTCGGGTTTGCGTTACATTGCCCGCATTGATACTGTTCACATCGATGGTCGCATCGCCACCGCTGTATTACGGGAAACCGGGTATATGGGTATGGATTTCGTGAACCATTTTCAGTTGCTGGAAGTCGATGGCCAATGGCATATTGTGGCCAAGCTGTTCGAGTCACTATAACGGGAAGCATCCAAAGTTATGAGACCTGCCGGCCGGCGTGAGCTGGACTCCCTGTATTTCGATTATCCCACCTATCCCTTCAGGACGCCGCCAGAGCTTGCGGGCGAGTCACCCTTGCATCCGGTTCTGATTGTCGGTGCCGGCCCTATAGGGCTCGTGGCAGCCCTGACCCTGGCGCGCCTGGGTATTGCCTCGGTCGTGCTCGAGCAAAAAGATACGCTCAACGACGGCAGTCGGGCGATCTGCGTTTCCCGATACAGTTTTGAAACACTGCAGCAGCTGGGTGTTGTCGATCGCTTTCTCGCCAAGGGCCTGGGCTGGACAAGCGGCCGCTGCTATTTCAGGGACCAGCTGATCTACCGGTTCGCGATGCCGAATCCGGAGGATGAGCGTTTTTACCCGATGTACAATATTCAGCAACAGTATATCGAGCAGTTTCTCGTTGACGAGGCGGCAAAATATCCGGAGCTGATCGATATTCGCTGGCAGTCGGAAGTCAGTGGTGTTGTACAAACAGAGCATGCCGTAGAACTGCAGGTAGAAACACCAGAGGGTAGTTACAGCGCAAAAGGTCGCTACCTGTTGGCCGCGGACGGTGCCCGCAGCGCGGTCCGCAACCTGATGGACTTGCGCCTCAATGGCAAAAACCTGCCGGGGAACTACGTGATTGCGGACCTGCGCATGGAGCATGATTTCCCCACCGAGCGCAGGTCATTTTTTGAATCTTCCGCTAACCCGCAGGCTACCATCCTGATTCACAAGCAACCGGACAATATCTGGCGGGTCGACTGGCAGGTGCCTGCAGGCGCGGATCTGGAAGAGGCTGTTAGCGAGGCTACTGTGCGTGCACGGGTCGCTGATATTCTCACCATGATCGATCATACCGGCAGCTGGGAACTGGAGTGGTGGAGCATCTACACCGCCAATACGTTATGTCTCGACGACTATCGCCACAGGCGGGTTCTTTTTATCGGGGATGCTGCGCACATTGTTCCCATTTTTGGTGTGCGGGGGCTGAATAACGGTATTGCCGATGCGGTCAACGCGGGCTGGAAACTGGCGTACCAGTTGCGCGACGGCGCCGGTCACCAGTTACTCGATAGCTATACGCCGGAGCGGCGGGGCGCAACGCTGGATGTATTCCGCAACGCGGGCAAGAGTTCACGCTTCATGACACCGCCCACCCGCGGCTATGTCCTGATGCGCAAGGCGGTGCTGGAGCTGTCATTAACACAGGATTTTGTGCGCCCGTTCGCCGACCCGCGGCAGGTCCAGCCGTGGATTTATGACCAGAGCCCATTGACCTCACCGGATCAGGATTCCAGCGACTTTAGCGCCGGTCCGCCGCCGGGCGCGCCGTTACAGAATATTCGGCTGGGTAATGATGACTTTTTACTGGACTATCCTGGCCGTGGATTTAATGTGCTCTACTTTGCAGGAAAAGAGCCTGTGGATGCCGCCATTCCATCACTGGCTGAACATTTGCGAAAACTGGACCCATTACTGCGCACACTGGTGATTGGGACAGGCACCGCAGTTGATTTTGCGGGGGAATGGACTTTGCCGGATCCGGCTGGTCACCTTGCACGGACCTACGGTGCAATCCCCGGCTCGCTGTATCTGGTGCGTCCGGACCGCCACGTGGCAGGACGTTGGCGAGAAGCGAATGCCGTTGCCACTATAGCCGCCATGAACCGGGCATTGGGAGTGCCATGCGATGAATGAAACCCTCGAGTTTGCCGATCTTGAGCAGGTCTACGACCTGCTCGCAGAGGCTATTGACCAGGTTGGCCCGGAGCGGGAAACGTTATTGCTGGCCAAGCTTTCGCTGCTGCTGGCACACCACATCCCGGACATCAGCCTCGTCAGTGAAGCCATTGCCACGGCCCTGGCCAACTGCGACACCGCTGAGTCTATCGGGCGCCCTGGTCCCGACCTGTAAATTTTTTCTCCAGACCGTTCCAGCAGTTAATATAATCCTTTTGACGCAGCTCCGTAGCCAGTGCCCACGGTGTCGGCTGCATCACATAGCGTGATTCCAGCATGAAGGCGAGAGTATTCTGGTAGCGGTCCGGTACCAGCTCCGCGTTGCTTGCCTTATCGAATACGGCGGCCTCGGGACCATGGGGCGACATACTGTTATGCAGGCTGCTGCCCCCCGGGAGAAAGCCTTCTTCCTTGGCATCGTAGATGCCCTCGATCAAGCCCATATATTCACTCATGACATTGCGGTGATACCAGGGCGGGCGGAAGGTATTTTCAGCGACCATCCAGCGCGGTGGAAAGATCACGAAATCCACATTGGCAACGCCGGCGGTGTCAGAAGGGGAGGTGAGTACCGTATAAATACTCGGGTCCGGATGGTCGTAGCTCACCGAGCCCATGACATTGAAGCGCGCCAGTTCATATTTGTAGGGTGCAGAGTTTCCGGTCCAGGCGACTACATCGAGCGGGGAGTGCCCGATCGGCGCGCGATACAGGTTGCCGGCAAACTTACACAACAACTCAAAGTCACCCTCAACATCTTCATAGGCGGCCACGGGATACTGGAAGTCGCGATCATTGGCAAAGCCGTTGGCGCCGACCGGGCCGCGTTCCGGCAGAATCAGCGGCGCGCCATAATTCTCGCAGACATAGCCCCGTACCGGTCCGGCGGGTAGGTCTATGGCAAATTTCATCCCTCGGGGGATGACGCCGATATCGCCCGGCTGCAGCAGCAGGCGACCGCATTCGGTCCGCAACAGCAAAGCGCCCTGCTGGGGTATGAGCAACCACTCGCCATCAGCGCAATAGAAAAACCGGTTGCCCATGGATTGGTTGGCGGCGTAAAGATGGATTCCCATCCCGCCCTGGGCCATGGCGTCGCCGCAGGTCACGATAGTGGTCAGGCCGTCTACAAAGTCAACATCAGTCGCCGGTATCGGGAGTGGATCCCAGCGCAGCATGTTGGGTGCAACAGGTCCGGCCAAGGGCCCTGTGCATAGCTGGCCGTGATTGCCGACGTAGGGTTCATAATCCCCTTGCATGACCGAGGGGCGTATCCGGTATAACCAGCTTCGCCGGTTGCTCGCACGGGGTGCGGTAAAAGCAGTGCTGCTGAATTGTTCAGCGTATAAACCGTAGTTGACCCGCTGCGGGCTGAACCGGCCTATGGGCAGCGCACCGGCAAGGGCCTCGGTTTCGTGTTCGTTGCCAAAACCGTTGAGATACATCAGATCCGGAAGTGAGGCGTTAGCTGACATGGTGTTGGGTATCCTGAGTAGTGGCCTGGCCGGCAATGGAGAGTGCTTCCTGCAGTATCCGCTGGTCGCCAACCTGGTTTGCCAGCAGCAGAATCAGGCGGGCATTAACAACCTCGTTTTCGGTTTCACTGCGGTCACGATACAGGTTGGCCAGTGCCGCGTAAAAAGCGTCCGGGTCGGTGAAATTATTGTCAGTAATGAGTCTGCTCATGCGGGCTGCTCCTGAGTCATTGATGCGCCCAGCGCTTTATGTACTGCCTTTATGACGAGTTCGGCATCCATTTTACGCCAGCGTGCCGCGACGTGCTGGTCCGGGCGAATCAGGTACACGGTGCCGGGCTGCATATCGTAACGTTGCGCCAGTATGCCGTCCGGGTCGCCGATCTCGCCCGGTTCCGCGGCAGGGCTGGTATTCCGCGTGACACGCAATACGTCCGCCCGAATGCCGCTTGTATGCAGTTCTCTAACGGCGGTCGCCAGCGCCTGTTGCTGTTCGGTATCCCCGTCACCATAGACCAGGAGCACAAAGCGGTCGCCGAGTTTGTTCAGCAGCCACGCAGGACCTTCCGCAGTGGTAACCGGGGCATCTATACAGGCACTACCCGGGCGCATTGCGGTACTGAATACGTCAGAGTCAGCTGTATTGAGTTGGCTATCCTCATAGGTGCAGGGCGTAGACAGGCGGCCACTGTTTACCAGGCTACGGGCAAATGGGAACTCCCGCGCCAGATCGAGCACAGTATCGCGCAGAATGCGCGTGGTCCGATTTTTGGGCGTCATGAAGTCCGTTGCGCGAGTCGAGTGCAGAATGTTTTCACTTGCGCCATGCTGGCGCTCAGTGTCATAGGTAGTCAGCAGGGAGGGCGCTGCGTGTCCCTTCAATACCGCTGCCAGTTTCCAGCACAGGTTTTCCACACCCTGGAGCGCACCATTGGCGCCGCGGGCACCGAAGGGAGATACCTGGTGCGCGGCATCGCCCATGAATAATACGCGCTGGTGGATAAACGAGTCCATCTTGCGACAGCGAAACGTGTAGACGCTGGCCCATTCAAGATCCCACTCGGTCTCTTTGCCCAGCATCGCTTCAATTCGGGGCCTTATCTTTTCTATTTTCTTTTCCTCTTCCGGGTCCGCATCCCAGCCCAGCTGGAAGTCGATTCTCCAGACGTTGTCCGCCTGCTTGTGCAGCAGGGTAGACTGGCCCGGATGGAAGGGGGCATCGAACCAGAAGCGGCGTTCCGCCGGGAAATCGGCTTTCATGACGATGTCTGCAATCAGGAAACGATCTTCAAAGACCTGACCCTTGCTCTCCAGGCCAAGGGAGTCGCGGATGGGACTGTTGGCGCCATCCGCCACCAGAAGGTAATCACACGTCATGGTATAAGGGCCATCCTCTGTATCCACGACGACAGTGGCCTGTTCTGTGGAGCTGTCTACCGCGGCTACCTTGTGCAGCCAGCGCAGGTCGATAAGTGGCATCTCCATGCAGCGTTCCACCATGTACTCTTCAAAATAATACTGCTGCAAATTAATGAACGCGGGTACTTTGTGGTGCGATTCCGGTAGCAGGTTGAATTCGTAAATCTGGTCTTCATGAAAATAGACCCGGCCGAGATTCCAGGTGACACCCTTGTTTATCATGGGCTCTGCACACCCGTACCGGTCACAGATTTCCAGAGTGCGTTTTGCGATGCAAATGGCCCTGGAGCCCACGCTGACAGTGTTGTTGTCATCGAGCACGACACTGGCAACGCCGTGCAGTGCCAGGTCCATGGCTGCCGCCAGCCCCGCGGGACCACCGCCGATAATAATGACCGGATGGTGCACCGGTGATGCGGCGCTTTGATCCGGGCTTTTACGGTATGGATATTCCGGGTTGGTGTAGGTGCTCACCATTGGGCCTTTCTCCAGCATACGGGTCCGGGCGCAATGCCCAACATGACAATAGTTGCAAACGAAACAAAATATAACGCACGGTTTTCCCTCTTACAATGAATTTCCGCGTTTTAAAACGTAGTTTGGTGACCCATTCGGCCTGGATATCAGCCAGAGATAGTTCATTATGCAACTAATTTGTGCTATGTTGGTCTCTGAAACCCATTAGCTAAGGCAAATTTCTCCCATGGCCAAAAAACCATTTGCATCCTCCGCCGACCTCGGCGACAAAGTTGAAACGCTGGAAGTTCTCGCCGATGGCGTCTATGCCCTGACCGCAGAGGGCGACCCGAATATCGGTGCGATTGAAGCCGAGGATTTCCTGATTGCGTTTGAGGCGCGCGCCACACCCAAGGCGGCCAGGGACTGGCTGGTAAAATTGCGGGAGCATACCGACAAGCCGATCCGCTACCTGGTGTTATCCCATTATCACGCCGTGCGTGTGCTGGGTGCCTCCGAGTTTGGAGCGGACTCCATTATCGCCCACGAACAAACCCGGTTCCTCATCAACGAACGGGGTAAGCAGGACTGGGATAGCGAGTTTGGGCGTATGCCGCGGCTGTTCCGTGAACCGGAAGGTATTCCGGGCCTGACCCATCCGGACATCACCTTTAATGATCGTCTGGAGATTCCTCTCGGCGGTGATCGCGGGGATCTGGTGCTGGAGTATTGCGGGCGTGGCCATACCGCCGGCGATATCTGTGCCTGGTTGCCCAAACACAAGATCCTGTTTGCGGGCGACCTCGTTGAAGCCGAAGCGGCGCTGTATACCGGCGACGCGTTCCATTTTGACTGGGCCACCAGCACGCTGGACAAGGTCAAGCAATACGGTGCCGAGACCCTGATTGGCGGTCGCGGTGCTACCGCGCGCGGCAATGAGGCAGTGAATGCCGCGATAGAACAGACCCGCGGTTTCCTGCAGGGCATGATCACCAAGGTTGGCGAAGTGCATAAAGCGGGCGGCACCCTGAAACAGGCTTTTGAAGCGACGCATGCTCACCTCGAACCCAAATTCGGCCGCTGGCCGATCTTTGAGCACTGCCTGCCATTTGATGTGCAGCGCCTGTGGGATGAGTTCGAGGGTATTGACTGGCCTCGTATCTGGACCGCGGAGCGGGACCAGCAGGTCTGGGATCAACTGCAGGACTGACAGATGCCGGACACCGCGAACAGCACGGATCAATTCGTCCGTCGGGAATTGCAACTGGAAAGGTTTCTTCCCTACCTGGTTAATAATCTCGCCGATCGGATCAGCACCGGGCTGTCGCGGATTTACGCGGACGAATATGGCCTGTCGATTCCCGAGTGGCGGGTGATAGCCAATCTCGCAGAACACGGCGTACTCAATGCCAAGCGTATTGTTATCACCACCGGAATGGAAAAAAGCAAGGTTTCGCGGGCGGTGAAAAGCCTGACGGACCGTAGCCTGATATTCCAGCGGCGCACGGAAAACGACAACAGGGCCCGGGATCTCGCTCTTACCGGCACTGGTGAAGCGTTGTATGGTGAGCTGGTGCCGCGAGCGCTGGCCTGGGAATTGCAGCTGCTGGAGTGTCTCTCCACCGGCGAATACCGTGATTTGATGCACCTGCTCGGCAAGCTGCGCGAGCAGGCCGGCCGTATTTAAAGGGGTAGGGCAGCTATGGCACATAACGGCACAGATCTACGTTTTGTTTACGATCCCCTGCAATACGAGCAGGAGGTACCCTTCGCTAAAATTGCGCAATTGCGCGCGCAATCCCCAGTGGTCTGGGTGGATGAGCAGGTACTGCCGCAGTGGCCCGGTGGCAAGGGTTTCTGGTTTGTTACCCGGCATAAGGAATGTCTTGAGGCCCTGAAAAATGCCCGCGTGTTTTCCTCGCATTTGGGCGGTACCCAGCTCCGCGATCCCGCGACACCCGAAGACCTCGCCTATGTACAGCAGATGATGCTGAATATGGATCCGCCCGATCACACGCGTTTGCGGCGGATGCTGATCAATGCGTTTACCTCCAAAGCCATAAAACAACTCGAGAGCCGGATCTGCGATCATGCTCGCGGTATCGTTGATCGGGTAATGGATGGCCGGCAATCCGGTGAATGTGATTTCGTCAAGGATATTGCAGCGGATATGCCGCTGTTGTGTCTCGCTGATATTTTTGGCCTGCCCTCGGAAGATCGCTACCTCATGTTCGACTGGGCCAACCGGGTAATTGGTTACCAGGACCCCGAGTATTCGGTATCGTCGCGGCACGACGAGGCCGGCGGAACCGCCATGGCACGAGAGGCCCTGAAGTTGCGGCCGGTGCCGGATGCCGACGGTAATATACCGGATCCCCGGTCCCGTCGTGGCATGGATGATCTGTACCGCTATGCTCACCTGCTGGCTGAACACAAGCGCGCCCATCCCGGAAGCGATGTCATGTCGATTCTGCTGGCGCAGATTGATGAAGAGGGCGGCGCCCTGACAGTCGCCGAATTTGAAAACATGTTCTGGCTGTTTGCCGTGGCCGGCAATGAAACACTGCGCAATGCAATACCGGGGGGCATGGTCGCGCTGTTGCAGCACCCTCAGAGCTGGCGTGCGCTGCAGAACAATCCCGACGCCATGCCCGGGGCGGTGGACGAAATGCTGCGCTGGTGGACGCCGGTGATGAATTTCCGGCGCACGGCATCCGAGGATACCGTGCTGGGCGGTGTTACCATTCCCGCGGGGGACAAGGTGTTGTTGTCATTCCTGTCGGCAAATCATGATGAAAGGACATTCGCCGAACCGTCTTCATTTGATATTGAACGCAACCCCAATCCGCATGTCAGTTTCGGGCGCGGTCCTCACTTCTGCATTGGCGGCCAGCTTGCCATGGCCCAGATGCGGGCATTGTTTACCGAGCTGACCTCACGGTTCGAGTCGTTCGAACTGGTGGGTGAGCCAAAATTCCTGCGGTCGAATTTCCAGCGCGGGGTGAAGTCATTGCCGGTGCGGTGGCAGGCCCGAAAATAAGGTAATGCCGTGGGGTTTTTCCGGCACTGTGATAGTGCCTCGCCGGCGGCAGGAGTACCCTATCCGGCCTGCCGGCAACTGACCACACCAAGCTGTCTACAGATAAATAATCAGCGATTTGTGCGCGGCATCGGGATTGATCAGGTTAACCCGCTTGTGACGGATCAGGAATCCTGATGGTGCCGTTACCAGATGATGTTCACAGGTGCCCGCATAGCAGCGCTGTTCTTCCCGATACCACAGGATTACATGGAAGTTTGACGTCACTATCAGGTCGCCGTCCGCCGTGTTCCCCTGGGCCTGGATATTCCCGAGCAGGTGAGAGCAGCGTATGGCCGGTTCTTTTGAGGCCGCGCGCGGATGCACAAAATTGCGGCGGCGGATTTCCATCATTACACGATCATCGTAAATATGTGAGATATGATTCAGCGGGTCGGGCTGGTTTTCCATGGCCGGCATCCAGTAGGTGCCGTCCTCGGTAAACAGCTGCATCCACGCGTCCAGGTCCGGCTGATCCAGCAGCGAGGCTTCCCGGTACAAAAACTGTTCGATGGCCTTGATATCCAGGTCAGTCATTGCGCTATCTCCCCGGTCATGTATTCGCGCCACGCCTTGTACTGGGTGCGCATATCGAGATCGCTGGTACCGCCGCCGATCACCCGGTCCGGCAGTTGCTGGTCGCGGCCGTACTGGCGATGGAATTCCACCCAATCGCTGGCGCTGGACTGCAGCCCCTCCTGTGCTCGTCGATAGACCTCGAGGTCATCGGGGCCAACCATGCCCGCAGAGGAGTTGATCAAGCGGGAGTAGAGCAGGGTACGCTGCAGCATTTCCTCGGGTGCGCCCTTGAGCCGGAAGGACCAGGTTTCCACCACAAAGCGATCGACCGCGATGGGCCGGACGACGCGGATGTTCTGCACCGCGGTCTTGATCGTCAGTGACGGGTAATACAGCGTGTTGTGGGTGTTGAACGAATAAATTTCCCGCGTGCGCTCTTCGCCATAGGCCTTCACCATGGCCTCGTGATAGGCGGGCAGTACCGTGTAGTCGGCGTGAATGCTGGTCTTGCCGCCGTCGTAGTGATGGCCATAGGGAAATCCGGTAATACCCGAATCCTCGAACTTCTCGTAGGAGGACCCAAACGGCGGAATGATTTCCGCTTCGCTGCGCTGCTTTGCGGCTGATGCCGGCAGTGAGGCGATATAGTCTTCCGCCGCCTGCACCACGGACTGGTGCACCACCATCGGGTGCATGGTGTCGTTGAGGTTTTCCAGGATGAACTTCCAGTTACACTCGTGCTCGTAACGCAATACGCCGCCTGCGACTTCCACCTCGCCCTCGGGCGCGCGATCACATAGATTATCGAGGCAATCGACGGCACCACCAAGCCAGGTCTTCAGGTCCGGGGCAGTACTGGACAGGGTGGCAAAGACAAAGCCGCGATAGCTCTCTACCTGGGCCACTGGTTGCATGTTATTGCAGCTGTCCGAGGGATCAAAGCCGGTGCCTTCGTAGCCCTTCTCATTCGGTATTTTGAGCAAAGTGCCATCGTGACGGAAAGACCAGCCGTGATACGGGCAGCGAAACGCGCCGCGCACATTCCCGTCGCGGCTTTCTACCAGCTTGGCGCCCTTATGGCCGCAGCGATTATGCAGGACATGCACCTGGCCCTCTTTATCGCGGATCATCACCACCGGAATCTTGTGGGTAATATTGGTGCTGAAAAAATCACCGGTAGCGGGCACCTGGGATTCATGACCGATAAAGATCCACGCCTGGCCCCAGATGCGCTCCATTTCAAGCTCAAAAATATCCGGGTCCAGGTACAGTCTTTTGTGTAACCGGGCCGGCTCTACGAGTCCCGCGAGTTCTTCATTGCTGATTGTGTTTTTCATAAGTAATTCCTCCGCTTACAGGGCCAGTGAGCCCAGGCTTGAGCCACCGCAGACCATCAGCGTTTGTCCGGTAATAAAGCCGTTATCGGAATGGTTGAAAAAGCTCACGGCCCGTGCGACATCATCGGGTACGCCGAGCCGTCTTACCGGAATGCTCTGTGCCATGGCGTCGACTTTGGGACTGTCCTCGGGGACCACATCGTGAAACATTTCGGTGGCGCTGATGGGGCCCGGGGCCACACTGTTAACGGTGATGCCAGACTCTCCCAGTTCCAGTGCCCAGGTCCGGGTCATGCCGATCATTCCCGATTTGGTGGCGGAATAGCTGGTGCGGGTCTGCAGGCCGAGAGCGGCGCGAGAGGTGATCAGGATGATGCGACCAAAGTGGCGTTCTTTCATGCCGGGCAGAAAGGCCTGGGCCAGGCTGATCGCAGCTCCTATGTGGACCTGGGACAGATAGTCGAAATCGTCCAGCTGGACATCGGGTAACAGGTTGGGGCGGATCAGGCCGGCATTATGTACCAGCCCCGTGACCTGGAAATCCCGTGCGACCCGGGCCGCTATGGTGGCTGTAGCAGCGCGGTCGCTCAGGTCCAGTTCAATATTGTGCAGACGCGGATGTTGCTCTTCCAGGGGGCGTCGCGCCAGATTGACCACCTCGTGGCCCTCCGCCAGGAATTGTCGGCAAATGGCGGCACCAATACCGGTACTGCCTCCGGTAACCACAATGGTTTGATGGCTGCTGCTCATATCAGATTCCCCCTGTTTTGTGGGCCGGTTCAAGCAGGCCCAGGCCGTCGGCAATAGCCCGGCGCTGGGCCCGGGTGGCAATGGCCGTTTGCCCGTCAACGGCGATCAGTACCGCGTTGAGTGAGCAGTCAGTATGGCTGAATACCTGCACCCGGGTTGCGGCGGGTATCTCAGTGGTGATACCGGCGCCAAAGGTGGCAGGCGCCAGATGGGCGAGAACAATGACGCCGCAATCCAGGCGGACACTGGCGATCGGCCAGGGTGCGGTGGCGATGCGGCGCCTGAAGTACTCCCAGAGGCTATTGTGCAATTCGAGACGACTTACCAGCGCGCCGCCGGTATCCGTACTGCGCCATAGCAGCGTGTCCTGCAGGCAGTGTCGGCACAGTTCCCGCGGCGGGTACTGTACGGTGGCACAGTTGCTGCAGTGCTGCAGCGCGAGGGCAACCGGTAAATTGGCCGCTGTAAAAGCGTTACCGAGATGGGTCCGCTGTTTTGGCGGGCGCGCATTTTGGCGCAGCGAGGGCCGATTGTGCTTGAGCCGCTGTTTCATGGTATGGCTGGTGCTCATCGGTCGCTCCTTGCCAGAATAGTGGCCGCCGAACAGAGGCCGCGGTCATAGTTGATCATACCGAAGCCACTGACCATGGCGTGTCTCGCACCCGGCACCTGATTGCCTTCGGTATCCCCGGTGAGCTGTCGTATCGTCTCCACCACGGACATATAGCCGGCGGCAGCGCCAGCCTGCCCTACCGAGAGCTGTCCCCCGGACGTGTTGTGAGCCAGCTTGTGCTGCTGTGGGCCACTGCCGTCAAAGCGCAGGTCAGTGGTTTTAAGCCATTGTGGCGCCTCGCCCTTGCCACAGAAGCCCAGGTCTTCCATCTGCATCATGCTGATGACCGGGTAATCATCATAGGTCTGCAGAATATCGACGTCCTCCGGTCCCAGCCCGGCCATCGCCCACAGTTGGTTCGCATACTCTGTCCAGCCACCGCGCAACTGGATATCGTCCTCGCGGTGGGCATTGTGCAATTCGCCCGCTGCGAGAATAGTGCAGTAGGGCAGGCCAAGGGCCCGGGCACGGTCCTCGCTCATCATCAAAAAGCCTTCGCCACCGGCGCAGGGCATGACACAGTCAAACAGGTGTAGTGGTCCGGCAATGGGGCGCGCGGAAAGATATTGCTCAAGCGATAGGGTTTTGTGTCCCAGCAGGGCAGGGGGGTAGTGGTTGGCGTTATAGCGCTGGGCAACCGCGATCGCACCAAAGTCTTCCCTGCGTGCATCAAACTCATCCATGTAACGCTGGGTGATCAGGCCGAAAGCCGCATTGGGTCCACCACCACCGTAGGGAAATGAGGCGTCTATGGTAAAGCTGCTGAAGTTGGCTGCGGTGGCCTCAAAGGAGCGGTGGGCGGCACCATCGCCACCAATGCAGGCAACGATACTGGCGTCGCCCGCCTGGATAGCGCGCGCCGCGCGTCGCAGGGCCAGAATGCCCGAGGCGCCGCCATAGGGTAGCTGTTCTATCCAGCGTGGACTGAACTCGAAATTCTGGGTGAGGGTGATCGCCGAATCAGTGCCCAGGGAAAAACTGGAAACGGCGAAACCATCCACATCATCCTTGCCCAGTCCCGCCCGGGCCAGCATCAACTGCAGGGTGCGGCCGATAAACCAGGCCGCTCCCTTCGGGCTTTGTTTGGCGTAGCCAAAGCTGATGGGTGCGGTGAGGGCGATTCCGGAGTAGTCCTTCATTGCGAGGGCTGCCTTTTCTTGAGAGAGCGGGTGTCGAGGGCCTCGCCCGCGGATACTCGCTCTCGCGCCAGGGCCTTGATATCGGCGCGGCGCGGCTTGTTGGAAGCTGTCACCGGCAGGGTGTCGCAGAACAGGATGTAGCCCGGGGCTTTATAGTATGCAAGTTGTTGCAGGCAGTGTCGGGTGATATCGTCTGCAAGGGCCTGCCGGTCGTTTTCGCCGGTGTCCGTGCCGCTGGCAATAATGACCGCTGCCACCTCATCGCCCCTGATTTCATCCGGTACCGCGGTCACCACCACCTGTTGAATCCGGGGGTGCGATATCAGTGCCGCCTCAACCTCAAGTGCCGAGATGTTCTCGCCGGAGCGGCGGATGACGTTTTTGCGGCGATCGACGAAATGCAGGCTGCCATCGGGCCCCTCCCTCACCACATCCCCGGTATTGAGCCAGCCGTCCAGCCAGGCCTCTGTAGTCGCCTCGGGATTTTTCAGGTAGCCGGAAAAAAATCCCCGGCGAGGATCAGCGCCAGCCGCGCGCACCCGCAATTCACCTTCCTGGCCGGGCGCTACCGGCTGTTTGTGTTCATCCACCAGCTGGTATTCAAGGGTCTCGGGGGGCTTGCCAAAACAACAGGTGCCGATGTGGCGCGGTTCGCGATTGGCGATGATACTGCCGCCAACTCCGGACTCCGTCATCGCCCAGGCTTCGAGTAACGGAAAGCCAAAGCGTTGCTCGAAGAGGGCATGGTGTTTCGGGTTAACGCCGGCCCCGAACCCAAAGCGGACGCGACCGCTGAAGTCGTCATCGGCTGCTTCCGGAAGTTCCAGTAGAATCGCCGGTAATACGCCCAGATAATGCACGATGGTGGCGTCACTTTCGCGCACGGTTTGCCACCATTCCCGCGGATGAAAGCGGTCGAGCTGGACAATACAGCCCGCGCTCATGACCATGGCCATGGTCGATACCGCCATCGCGTTCATGTGCGTGAGCGGCAACGGTGTCAGCAGGCGCTCGCGGCCGTAGCGAAGCGCAGCAAGCCCGCCGAGGGCGTTGTACCACTCGCCGGCGAAAATGAAATAGCTGTTGTCCAGTATGCAGGCCTTGGGCTTGCCGGTGCTGCCGGAGGTATACAGTAGTGCGCACTCGGTGTTGCCGCCGGGGGTGCAGTCGTCGCCTCTGGTCACGGCCGCTGGCAGTGTGGCGAGATCGTCGCAGCTGACTACCGGTAACGGGTTATCCAGTGCCGCGCATAGCTGCGCCAGGTGTTGCCGTGCTTCGGCAAGGGCGACCACCAGGCAAGCTTCCCCATGTTCGAGAAAGTAGGCGATTTCATCGTCCTGCATGTCGCGGCTGATGGGGATAACGCTGCATCCCAGGCTGTTCAGTGCCAGCCAGTGCAAGAAGAAATCGGCGCGGTTTTCCAGTACCAGGGCAACCCGCATGGGATGTGCATAGCCTTGTCGCTGGTAGTGGACTGCCAGTTCATCAATTCCCGACAGCGCTTCCGCGTAGGTGAGATCGACAGCACCTTCCGCATAGGCGCGCGTGGCCGCTGCGGGAATGTGCAGGAAGGCACTGTTTCCGGCCTGCGCGGCGGTGGCGGCAAAAATCTGATAGACAGTGGACACGTAGATTCCCTTTCGGCGATTTATTTTACGGCGGTGGCTTCAATTTCAACCAAAGCCTCATCCTCGATCAGTGCGGCGACAACAACCACGCTCATCGCCGGAAAGTGCTTCCCCAGAACCTCTCGATAGACCGCCCCAAGTTCACTCAGGCGGCTGGTGTAGGCCTCTTTGTCGGTGATATACCAGGTCATTCGGGTGATATGTTCGGGCGCTGCCCCAGCGGCCCTGAGAATGTCCGTGATGTTGAGCAGAGCCTGCCGAACCTGGGCAATAAAGTCGGTGGTTTCGAAAATGCACTGGGAGTTCCAGCCGATCTGGCCGCCAACGTAAATGCTTTCGGTGCCTGTCGCGGATACGCCATTCGCATAGCCTTTTGGTCTTGGCCAGCCATCGGGGAGTAAGGTAGTGTGCATTGTGTGCTCCATATATTTTTGGTCAATTTGAGGTAGATTATATTTTAAGCTTAAAATATAATCTACCTATAAACACAACATGTTGCCTGCGGAAAACAGGCATCCGGCATAGCCATCAGGGAGAAAACGTATGACAGATGAAGTACTCAAGGAACTGGCGTCCGCGCTGGTCACCGGCGGAATCAGGATCGTTGACCTCACCGCAACATTGTCACCCGAAACACCTACGCTACCCCTGCCCACGGAGTTCGGCTGGGGCCAGTCCTGGCCATTCAGCATGGAAACCATCTCCCGCTATGATGAAAAGGGCCCCGCCTGGTACTGGAACAACCTCAAGTGCGGGGAGCACACCGGCACCCATTTTGATGCGCCCATACACTGGGTAACCGGCAAGGATTACGACAATCACGCTACCGATACCCTCCCGCCAGAACGTTTTGTTGCGCCCGCGGTAGTGATTGATGCGGTGGCCGAATCCGAGGCAAACCCGGATTTTCTGATGACCGTTGATTTCATCAAGTCCTGGGAAGCCCGGCACGGGGAAATCCCGGCCGGTTCATGGGTACTGTTTCGTACCGACTGGTCGAAAAAAGCAGGTTCCCCCGAATACCTGAATATGCATGATGACGGCTGCCACTCCCCGGGCTGGGATCCGGCTACGGTGGCGTTTCTGGCGGAAGAGCGCGACGTTATCGGTGTTGGCGTGGAGACCGTCGGTACCGACTGTGGCCAGGCCTCTGCCCAGGAGCCGATGTTTCCGTGCCATAACCTGATGCACGGTGCCAATAAATGCGGCCTGGCCAGTTTGTGCAATCTTGACCAGCTGCCACCAACCGGGGTCATTCTTATTGCCGCGCCGCTGAAGATCAAGGAAGGCTCGGGCAGCCCCGCACGGGTCCTGGCACTGGTTCCCGGGAGCGCATAGTTGTATGGCTGAGCGTTCTTTTGCAGAGGAAGTCCTGAAGCTGCGGGCAGGTGACGGCGACACTTTCAAGGGTGAGGGTATCCTGGCCATTACCAAGGCGTTGCTGCAGTCCGGTGTGTCCTATGTGGGCGGCTACCAGGGCTCGCCGATCTCGCATCTCATGGACGTACTCAATGATGCCCGGGAAATCCTGGGTGAGCTGGGTGTGCACTTTGAGGCCAGTGGCAGCGAAGCCACGGCAGCTGCGATGCTCAGCGCATCGGTGAACTACCCCCTGCGTGGCGCTGTCACCTGGAAATCCACTGTCGGCACCAATGTCGCTTCGGACGCACTCTCCAATCTCGCCTCTTCCGGCGTTACCGGGGGCGCCATGGTGATCGTAGGGGAGGATTACGGCGAGGGTTCGAGCATCATGCAGGAGCGCACGTATGCGTTTGCGATGAAAGCGCAAATGTGGCTGCTTGATCCGCGCCCGAACCTGCCGAGTATCGTCGACATGGTGGAGAAGGGCTTCGGCCTGTCGGAGGCAAGCAATACACCCATTTTTTACATGATGCGGATTCGTGGTTGCCACGTGACCGGCGAGTTCACAGCCCGGGATAATATTGCCCCGCAATACAGTGACCGTAATCCGGTGCAGCCACGGCGCGAGCCTGAAAAAATCATTCTGCCACCCCATGTCTATGCCCAGGAGCGGCAAAAGATCAGCGAGCGCCTGCCCGCGGCCCTGGACTATATTCGCCAGCAGAAACTGAACGAGTTTTTCCCCGGTAAGCATGAGCAGCTGGGCATTATTGTTCAGGGCGGCTCTTACAACACGGTCATCCGCGCGTTGCAGCGGCAGGGTCTGGCAACCGCCTTTGGCGTTACCGATATCCCCATTTACGTGATGAACGTTGCCTATCCGCTGGTTCCCGACGAGCTGATAGAGTTTTGCAGCAGCAAGCGCCAGGTTCTGGTGCTGGAAGAAGGCCAGCCCGAATATATTGAGCAGGGTATCCAGACCGTGCTGCGGCGTGCGGACCTCAATACGCGCATTTATGGCAAGGACATCATGCCGATGGCGGGCGAATATACCGGCCAGGTAACCCTGGAGGGGCTTACTCGCTTTCTGGAAACGGTAGCGCTGCCCGGTATCGAACTGCGTTTGTCGTCAGGTGAAGTGGAAGCGCTGCGCACCCCACTGGATGAAGCGGACCAGCAGGCGCTGCTGGAAAACGTACCGCCAAGGCCTTCCGGGTTGTGCACGGGTTGCCCTGAGCGCCCGCTATTTTCCGCCATCAAGCAGGTGCAGCAGGATATCGGCCCTTTTCATATCAGTTCGGATATCGGTTGCCACTCCTTTGCCACCCTGGCGCCCTTTAACCTGGGTAATACGATCATGGGTTACGGGCTGTCCCTGGCGAGTTCGTCGGCGATCCGGCACAGCCTGCCGCACAAATCGATCAGCATAATGGGGGACGGTGGCTTCTGGCATAACGGCCTGACCAGTGGCGTTACCAGCGCGGTATTCAACAAACACGACGGCATCCTGATTATTGTGGATAACGGTTATTCCGCGGCGACTGGCGGCCAGGACATTCCTTCGCTGGTAGAGCCGAACCAGATTATTGCGACTACCATGGATACCGAAAAATCCGAGAGGGATGATGCCCAGTCCATTGAGGACGCCTGTCGCGGCGCCGGCGTTAAATGGCTGCGCACGGTAAGCACCTACAGTATCGACACCATGAAGGACACCCTGAATGAGGCGCTGACTACCACCGCGCCGGGGCTCAAGGTGATTATTGCCGAGGGCGAGTGCATGCTCAACCGGCAGCGGCGGATCAAGCCGTTAATGAAACAGGCGATCAATAATGGCAAGCGTACCGTGCGCGCCCGGTTCATGGTTGATAGTGATACCTGTACCGGCGACCATGCCTGTATTCGTCTCTCCGGTTGCCCCTCACTGACGATCAAGCCCAACCCGGACCCACTGCGTAAAGACCCGGTAAGTTACGTGGATAACAGTTGTGTCGGCTGCGGCGTTTGTGGCACCAATGCTCACGCGGCGATCCTCTGCCCGTCATTTTCCCGGGTGGATTTGCTGTATAACCCCAGTTGGGCCGACCGCATGGCCGGCAGGGTTCGCGGTGCCGTTATCGGCTGGTTGCAGGCTCGTACCGAGCGCAAGCAATTGGTGGTGGGGCTGTGAGTACTCCACGTGGTGAGACCATTAATATTATCCTGGCCGCGCTCGGCGGCGAGGGCGGTGGGGTACTGACCAACTGGCTGATTGACGTCGCCGATAGTGAAGGCTGGATCAGCCAGTCAACGTCCCTGGCCGGCGTGGCACAGCGCACGGGTGCCACGATCTATTATCTGGAGATATTTCCCCGCAGTGCCCTGCAGGGAGATACGCCTCCGGTGATGTCGCTGTTTCCTGCCCAGGGCGATATTGATATTGCCATCGCCTCGGAAATTGCCGAAGCCGGGCGGATGATACAACGCGGGTTTGTCACTCCTGAAAGAACAGCGCTGATCGCCTCGGATCACCGCGTATACGGCATTACCGAGAAGGAGCACCTGGCTGACGGTATTGTCGATGCGCAGGTACTGCAGACGATTGCCGCGCGCTACGCCAAAGACTATATCCACTACGACATGCTGGCACTGGCCACTGAATACGGCACCGTGGTGTCGTCGGTTTTACTGGGGGCCGTTGCCGGTGCCGGCGTGCTGCCTTTCAGCAAGGACAGTTATCGTTCTGTGATTACGGCTACCGGCAAGGCGGTAGCGGCGAACCTGGCGGCCTTCGATGCGAGTTACGAGCGTGCCAGGGCCCGGGGGGTTGAGCATTTCGAGCCCATTGGCGCGGCGGCGGTAGAGCCGGACGTGTCTACCCTGCCTGCGGCAACGACCGCGCAAGGCGCACAATTGCTTGAGCGCCTGCAAGTCTTTCCCGAGAGCTGCCATCCCGTGCTGTATGCCGGCCTGCAGAAACTGGTGGACTACCAGGATTATGCCTATGCCCATCAGTATCTGGATACACTGGCGCCGATACTGGCTCTGGATACTGGCCTTGAAGACCATCAACTGACCCGCGAGACCGGGCGTTATCTCGCGCTGTGGATGTGCTTTGAGGATATCCCGCGGGTTGCACAGCTGAAAACCCGCCCTGAACGCATGGGCAAGGTGCGCAGCGAGGTCCTCGCTGATGACGACCAGTTGTTGCATGTAACCGAGTTTTTCAGGCCGCGGGTTGAGGAAATGGCGTCACTATTGCCGCCGGCGCTGGGCCGGCGGGTGTTGGCGTCGCCAGGCTGTCGTCGCTTTCTGGGGCTCTTTACCGGCGGCAAGCGCCTGCGTACCAATACCATTACCGTATTTGTTATGTTGCGGACACTGGCCGGCATGCGCCGGTGGCGTCGTTCCATGCTCGGGTTCCAGCATGAGCATGCGCTGATCGCTCGCTGGCTGCGGGCAGTAAGCTCGGCAGGCGACACAGGTGACGCCCAGCTCGCTCTGGAAGTGGCTGAGTGCGGTCGGCTGGTAAAAGGCTATGGCGATACCCGGGCGCGAACCACCAGCCAGCTGGGCGCCATTCTCGAGCGTCTGGAGGCAGACTCCGGACAGGTGTCGCATGCGACGCTCAGGCGCTGGCGTGAAGCGGCCCTGGATGACGACGAGGGCAAGGCGTTCGTCAGCGAGCTTGCGACATGACCCGTTAGCCCGCGCCTGCCGGGTTGCGTTCTGCGAGAATATCAATGGTAAAACTCATCACCCGGTCGCCATACTGGTTAAAGGCTTCATTGCGGCTCCTGATAATGCCCCACCGGTTGCGCACGACACGCTCGGGCTTTTCGGTCACCTCGTAGGTAAAGGTGATGGTATGGCCCGGGCGTACCGGCAGGTACCACTCCAGGTCCTCTACACCCATCCCGGCGCCATTACGGCGTCCGTCCTGGACGCCGCTGGCAAAGTTCTCCATGTACCCGACCATTAATTTCATCCAGGTGGCGGTCAGGTGCCAGCCGCAGATGACCAGTCCGCGGTAGGGGGTGTCCCAGGCGCCTGTCGGGTCGGTATGGTAGATTTCCGGGCTATAACGACGCCCGAACTCAATGGCTTCAAGTTCGCTGAAGGTGTGGGAACCGAAGACGTGGAATTCGCCGATCGGAATATCCTCGAACCAGCGACTGCGTATATACGGTTTAAGCGACATTGGCGTTTGCTCCCAGTGCAATCATCAGCCGCGTCGCCAGTTCTATTACCGGCTCCTGCGCCTGGTTGAACACCCGTACATCCAGGTCGAGGCTGCCGGCGCCAGGCTGTCGGGCCGTGGCTTCGCGTCCCTTCACGGTGATTTCGGCGGACAAGGTATCGCCGGCGAAAACCGGCTTTTTCCAACGCATTTTAGGTACCGACGACATGCCGATCACCGGTATCTCCTGTTGATGGAGAGCGTCTGTGAGCAGGCGCATCATGATCGCGGAAACCTGCCAGCCGCTGGCACACAGGCCACCGAAAATGGAGGCCTCGGCAGCCTCGCTGTCCAGGTGATAGGGTTGCGGATCAAATTCAGCGGCAAACTCGAGAATATCCTGTTTGCTCAGGCTGGCCAGAGCGGTAGTAAACTGCTCGCCCGGCTGAATATCCTGCCAGTATCGGGGCATGTCGACGGCTTCCTGTGATGTTAACGGATTGCACCATAAACCAATCCGGTAGGAGCCGTCTATTGCCTCGTTTTTTCAGTCGTTGTTTGCGAACGCGGCCAGTGCCTGTCGGGCGATTATCGTTTGCTGAACCTCGGAGGCGCCCTCATAGATTCGCAGGGCACGGATGTCCCGATACAGCGACTCCACTATATTGCCCCGGGTTACACCCTTGCCCCCGTGTAGCTGAACCGCCGCATCAATCACCAGCTGCGCGGACTCGGTTGCGTGCAGCTTGGCCATGGCCGCTTCACGGGTTACACGGTCTGCAACGCAATCCTTGGTCCAGGCGGATCGGTATACCAGCAGGGCACTGCTGTCGATCGCCAGCGCCATGTCGGACAATTTGCCCTGCACCAGCTGCAGGTCGCTGAGGGTGCCGCCAAAGAGCTTGCGGTTGAGGACATGTGCGAGGGTCTCATCCATGGCCCGGCGCGCCATGCCCAGTGCTGCGCCGGCGACGGTTGAGCGAAACACATCGAGGGTCGCCATGGCGATACCAAAGCCCCGGCCCGCTTCGCCAACCAGGTTGGCGGCGGGTATCCGACAGTCGTTGAAACGTAATGTCGCCAGTGGGTGCGGGGCGATCAGGTCAATGCGTTCGGTGACTTCAAAACCGGGAGTGTCGGCCTCCACGATAAAACAGCTGATACCTTTGGCACCCGGGGCTTCCCCGGTGCGGGCAAATACGGTGTAGAAGTCGGCGATGCCACCGTTGGAGATCCAGGTCTTTTCGCCACTGATGATATAATTGTCGCCGTCTTTTCGGGCACTGCAGGCCATGGCGGCAACATCCGAACCCGCGTCAGCTTCCGATAAGGCAAATGCTGCCAGTGCCTGTCCTGCCGCAACCGGTTGCAGGAAACGCTGCTGTTGTTCGGCAGTACCAAACAGTGAGATCGGGCCGCTACCCAGGCCTTGCATTGCGAAGGCAAAATCCGCCAGCGCGTGATGGCGCCCCAGGGTTTCCCGAATCAGGCACAGGCTGCGCACGCTGAGTTTTTCCAGCTTGCCACCGCCACTGGCGGGTACGGCATAGCCGGTAAACCCGGCCTCGCCCAGGGCGCGTACCAGCTTGATACAGGTACCGTCGAGGTCATCGTGCTCATCGGCCACCAGCCCGGGAATATGTTCAGTGGCCCATGCGTCAATGGACGCGGCCAGTTCCCTGTGCGCGCTTTCAAAAAATGGCCACTGCAGATAGCTGCTGTCACTCATGGTCGTGTTCCTCAATTACCCTCGAATACCGGGGTCTGCTTGTTTACGAAGGCATTGTAAGCGCGCACAAAATCGTCGGTCTGCATGCATAATGCCTGGGCCTGGGCTTCGCTTTCAATTGCCTGGTCCACAGACATGTTCCATTCCTGTTGCAGCTGGGTTTTGGTAATGCCATTGGCAAAGACAGGACCGCCGGCAATCGCCCGTGCCATGGTCATGGCGGCGGCATAGGGATCTGCACTGACGCTATTGAAAAAGCCCCAGCGCTCGCCTTCTTCCGCCTTCAGTGAGCGCCCGGAGTAGAGCAGTTCACTGGCGCGACCCTGGCCAATAATACGTGGCAGGATGGCGCAGGCGCCCATGTCACAACCCGCCAGGCCGACCCGGTTGAACAGGAACGCGACCTTGGCGTCAGGGCCCGCATAGCGCAGGTCGCTACTCATGGCGATAATGGCGCCGGCGCCGGCACAGATGCCCTCAACCGCGCTGATAACCGGTTGCGGACACGCGCGCATGGCCTTCACCAGATCGCCTGTCATGCGGGTAAACGCAAGCAGTTCTTTCATCGACATTTTGGTCAGCGGGCCGATGATCTCGTGAACATCACCGCCGGAGCAGAAATTACCGCCCGCACCGCGAATAACCACGGCATGAATATCCGTGGCATAGACCAGGTCCCGGAACAGGTCCCGCAGCTCGGCATAGGATTCAAAGGTCAGTGGGTTCTTGCGTTCGGGGCGGTTGAGCGTAATGGTGGCAACGCCGTCCTCCGCCTGCCAGAGAAAATGTTGGGGTTGATAATTGCCTAGCTCGGTCGTATTCATGTGCTCTTCCATTAGTTTATTAGCTGGTTTCGCCGCCACTGATTGCGATCGCCTGACCGGTGACTGAGCGTGTCGACTCCGAGCATAACCACACTACAGTGTCGGCAACTTCTTCCGGCTGAATCAGGCGTCCCTGGGGGTTGGTAGCGGTAAATTGCTTGAGGGCTTCGGCTTCGCTGCGCCCGGTTTGATCCACGATGTTGGCCACCGCCTCGCCAATGATAGCGGTATCGGTGTAGCCGGGACATACCGCATTGACGGTAACGCCTTTCCGGGCCAGCTCCATGGCCAGTGCCCGGGTAAGCCCGAGTACGGCATGCTTGGCCGCGCAATAGGCGCTGACATAGGCGTAGCCCTTTAGCGACGCGGTGCTGGCGATATTGATGATGCGTCCCCAGCCTCGACTGCGCATGCTGTCAACGACCTGCTGGCAGCAGTGGAATACGCCATCAAGATTTACCGCCATGACCGCTTGCCACTGCGCCGTAGTGAGCTTGTGAAATGGGCTGGTAGGTGCTGCGCCGGCGCAGTTGACCAGAATATCCACCGCCCCGAAGGTCTCCGCAGCCTGGCGAAAAGCGCCGACAACCTCGTCTTCACTGGTGACATCGCAGCCAATGCACTGCTGCTGGCCATCAGCACACCCGGTGGCGGCGGCAGTGGCTTCAAGCGCGCCCAGGCGCCGGCCCAACAGGCTTACGCGGTAGCCTTGCCTGGCCAGCGCAATGGCGATGGCAGCGCCAATACCGCTACCCGCGCCGGTCACCAGAGCATGCTTCATAACGGGGCCGCCGCTTCCCGGGCGCGCTGCAGGTTGGTATGCAGTTGGCGAAAGCCCATGAAGTTCTGCCGTGGCTCGACGACGCCGGGGCCGCGATAACCCAGTTCCGCGGCGGCGCGCAGGGTCCAGTTCGGGTCCGCCAGATGTGGGCGCGCGAGACACACCAGGTCGGCGCGGCCCGCAGCGATGATACTGTTGACGTGGTCGACCTCGTAGATATTGCCCACCGCCATGGTCGCCATGTCGCCCTCGTTGCGGATGCGGTCAGCCAGTGGTGTCTGGAACATTCGCCCGGGCAGCGGCTTGGCCGCGTGGGATACCTGGCCACTGGAGACATCAATGATATCCGCTCCCGCTTCGCTGAAGGCCCGGGCGATGGCAACGGCATCTTCTTCCGTATTGCCTTGCTCGTCCATCCAGTCATGGGCTGAAATGCGCACTGACATCGGCTTGTCCTGTGGCCAGGCGGCGCGCATGGCGCGAAACACTTCCAAGGGATAGCGAAGGCGGTTTTCCAGGCTGCCACCATATTCGTCCTGGCGATTGTTCAGAACCGGGGTAATGAACGCCGAAATGAGATAGCCGTGTGCCGCGTGTAGCTCCAGCATATCGAAACCCGCCCGTGCGGCACGTTCTGTTGCGTCGACAAATTGCTGTTTTACCGTATCCATTTGTTCGCGATTGATCTCTGCGGGGACCGGGCTGTAGCTGTCGTAAGGAATCGCGCTGGCCGATACCAGTGGCCACTGTTCCTCTTCCGGCAGTGGCTCATCAAGAATGGCGGGATCCCAGTTCCATGGCTCCTTGGTGGCGCCCTTGGGGCCGGCGTGGCCGAGTTGCAGGGCAAACTTTGCCTGGGTGTGCCGATGCACAAAATTCACGATCCGTGTCCAGCTGGCTTCCTGTTCATCATTCCAGATCCCGGCGCAACCGGGGGTGATACGCGCCTCGGGCGATATATCGGTCATTTCGGTATACACCAGGCCGGCACCACCCTCGGCGAGCGCTCCGTAGTGTACCAGGTGCCAGTCATCGGGCAGGCCGTCAATGGCGCTATACATGGACATGGGGGAGACCACGACCCGGTTGATCAATTCCATATCGCGCAGTTTGAAAGGCAGGAACATGGGCGGGATGATGGTATCAACCTTATCGCCCAGGACGCGCTGGGTCAGGTGCTTCTCCATGCTCTCCAACCACTCTTTGTCCCGTAACCGCAGGTTTTCGTGGCTGACCCGCTGGCTGCGCGTCAGCATGGAGTAGGTGAATTGCTTGAGATCCAGGGCGCGGGCATAGCGAGGCACATTCTCAAACCAGATCATGGCGTTGCGGGCACTGTTTTGCAGGCGCAGGGCATCAATTTCGCGCTCTGCCTGGTAGGCCCGCAAGGCCTCCGGGATATTGGCATCACTGGTGAGATGATTGGCCAGGGCAATCGCATCTTCAAGTCCCAGCTTGGTTCCGGAGCCAATGGAAAAGTGAGCGGTATGGGCTGCGTCGCCGATCAATACGATACGATCATCCTTGACCCAGTTACGGCACAGTACGTGGGGGAAGTTGATCCAGGCCGACCCGCGGACGTGGGCGGAATTGGTGAGCAGGGGGTGGCCGTCGAGATAGTTTGCGAAGATCCGGCGGCAGGTTTCGGCACTTTCCTCGTGGCTCATGTGTTCGAAGCCAAACGCTTCGTATACGTCGGGATTGCATTCGACGATAAAGGTTGATGTGTCCTGGTCAAATTGATACGCATGCGCCCAGATCCAGCCGTGTTCGGTTTCCTCGAAGATGAACGTGAACGCATCCCGGAAGGTCTGCTTGGTACCGAGCCAGACGAACTTGTTGCTGCGCACATCAATACTGCAGTCAAAGCTTTCCAGATCGCTGTTGCGTACCTTGGAATTGAGGCCATCCGCGGCCACGATGACATCGGCATCGGCAAAAGTAGTGTTTACATCCTCGGGTGAAAACTCCTGCTCAAAATGCAATTCGACACCGAGCTCGCGGCAGCGCTCATGCAGCATTTGCAGCATGCGCTTGCGTCCGAGACCGATAAAGCCGTGGCCGTCGGAACGCTCAACCTCGCCGTTGACATAACAGTCAATCATGTCCCAGTGGATAAACTCTTTGACAATACGCTCGGCACTGACGGGATCGTTGTGCTTCAGGTTGTCGACGGTCTGGTCGGAAAATACCACGCCCCAGCCAAAGGTGTCGTCGGGACGATTCCGTTCATACACTGCGACTTCATGGGATGGATCCCTGAGCTTCATGGATATCGCCAGGTATAGACCAGCAGGGCCAGCGCCCAGGCATACTATCTTCATACTCTTCTCCGACTTGACCTGCCGGCGGGGTAGACAATACCTCGCCAAGTTAACAACAATAGTTTAAGCTTAAAGCGTGAGATCAGTATAACGCAAACATTTTACGTTTAAAATATGAAGCTGCCCTGTCATGACTGAAGCTGTCACTACCACGCTTAACCACGAAACCCGGTTGCATGAGGATGATCACCACTCGATAAAGCTGTGGCTGCGCCTCCTTACCTGTTCCAGCCTTGTGGAAACCCGGTTGCGTGGAGCGCTGCGCGAAGAATTTGACACGACATTGCCCAGGTTTGATTTCCTCGCCCAGCTGGAACGCGTACCGGACGGCCTCACCATGGGCGAGCTTTCGCGTCGATTGATGGTGTCCGGGGGCAACATTTCAGGTATTTCCGCGCAGTTGGTGCGCGAGGGTCTGGTCGACCGTAGCCCGGTACCGGAAAACCGGCGGATGTTCATGGTCAAGCTTACGCCGAAAGGTCGTCGTGCATTTGCCAAAATGGCGCAGCAACACGAAGAGTGGGTTATTGGCTTGCTCGGTCACCTGAGCCGCGATGAGGCGGACCAGCTGATGCACCTGCTGGAACGGGTCAAGCAGGGACTCTAGGAGCCTGCTCAAAAGTGCTTTTTCGGGAACCTGTCCACAGGCTCCCGGCGGCAGCAACTCGCGCAGCGCTTGCCCGAAAAATACTTTAAGTTTAAAATATCCTCTCGCTGTCAGGAGTCTGTGTCATGTGGAAACCCCCCGAGAGGATCAAATACAAGGCTGTGGAAGATGATTGGCCAAGCCAGTCCGAAGCTGCCGACAGTTTGTTGTTCAGTCCGTTTCAAATAGGCCCGATGAGCCTGTCGCAGCGCACATGGGTGCCCGCCATGGTGCCCTGGCGCTCTAACGAGGCGGGCGAAGTAACCGAAGACGTGTTGCAGTGGTATCGTCGTTTCGCCCTGGGCAAGCCCGGTGTGATCGTGGTTGAAGCGACCGGCATTCGTGATATACCCAGTGGCCCCCTGTTGCGCATCAGTGATGATCGCTATATTGCCGGGCTGAAAAAGCTGGTTGATACGGTGCGTGAGGCCAGTGAGGGGCAGACCCGGTTGCTGATCCAGGTTATAGATTTCCTGTCCATCCGGCGGCGTCCTGACCCGGACAAATACCTGCAACGATTCCTCTCCATCTCCACCCATCATCGTAGTGTCCTGGGCATGGAGGATGCGCCCGAAGAGGCTGTTCGCGAGCAGTTGGCGCGTTTGCCAGGCGATGAGCTGGAACAGGTTCTGGCACCCAGGGAATGGGAGGATATGCAGTTCGGTTATCGCGAGCGTGTTACCGATGTGCATACGCCCGCGGTGGCAGAATTGCCTGCCACCTTGCCCGGACTGTTTGCCGACGCTGCGGCTAGGGCCGAACAGGCCGGCTTTGACGGCGTTGAATTGCATTATGCCCATGCCTATACGATGGCATCCTTTCTATCCCCAACCAACACTCGCAGTGACGGTTATGGGGGCGAGCGGGAAAATCGGGCACGGTTGCCGCTGGAGGTCTACCAGGCGGTGCGTGCAGCAACCGGTCCGGACTTTGTGGTCGGTTGCCGCTTTCTCAGCGACGAGATCATCGAGGGCGGTAATGGTGTCGACGATGCCTGTTACTTCGCACGCCGCTTTGCCGAGGCCGGGATGGATTTCCTGTCCCTCTCGCGCGGTGGCAAGTTCGATGATGCCAAGCAACCCAAGGTGGGCTGGGCGGCTTATCCCTATACCGGCAAAAGCGGCTATGAATGCATGCCGGGTTATATCTCCGATCAACAGGGCCCGTTCGGGCGCAACATCGCTCCGGTCGATGCCATCCGTTACAGCCTGCACGAGGAAGGGCTGGCTGTACCCGTGGTGGTAGCCGGAGGTATTTTCGGGTTCAAGGCCGCCGAAAACATATTGCAGCAGGGGCAGGCCGATATCATAGGGTTTGCCCGCCAGGCACTGGCGGATCCGGACTGGTTTGAGAAAGTCCGCAACGGCTATGGCCCCGAGGTTATTGTTTGTCGTTACAGCAACTACTGCGAAGGGCTGGACCAAAAGCACAAACAGGTCACCTGTGAACTCTGGGACCGGGTTGACCTTGACGAACCCGGCATTGCCAAAAGTCGCGATGGCAGGCGTCGGCTGCTGGCGCCTCTATGGGTACCCGGTACGGTTCCCTGATACCGTGGCTTTTCAGCGCTGTGGCTTGATCCCGGGAAAGCGCGCAGCAAAGCCCGCACCGGGCGGAGGCAGGGCGCCATTGCCACCCTCAAGGGTGGCAATGTGGTGCGTCGATGCCCGCGCCAGCGCTTTATAGACCCCGCCGGTCAGGGTCAATGCCTCTGCACCGGGCCAGGCGGGTGGCAGTAATTCATCGGGTAGCGGTGTGTCGTGCAGTAAAACGCGACGATAGTCGTGGATAAGAAGAGTGCGAACGATAAAGGCGGTTTCGGGCTGCACCTGGCCCTCTTGTGCGAGCCACTTCTGTATCGGCCTGAAATTATCGAGAAAGGTGCGGTAGGCTGCGGCAGTCTCATCAAGCTGCCAACATTCGTGCACCATTTTGCGCAAGCGCTGCGGTGAGGCCAGTTCGGAGCTGGTGGCATCGAACAGCATGACTTTTTCGGTGGCGCTGAATTCTTCAAGGGTTTCCCGCAAAGCGCGCCCTGCACTGCCGGGTTTGGCATACGTTCCACTTGCAATGGCGCGAAACCCCTGCCAGAGCAGGCTGCGCCTGAAATCCTCCCGATCCCGGTCGGGGATTGCCAGGGGTAACAGCAGCTGCCAGTGCCCTTCCCACGAGGTATCCTCTGTGGCGTAAATGCGCCGGGCTGCACGCTCGTACTCGGCATTGCCGTGGGATGTGAAACGGTAATAACTACGGCGACCTACGCGTTCAGCTTCGAGCCAGCCCTCCTTGACCAGACGAAATACCGAAGTGCGCACAAGGCGTTCGTTGACACCCAGCGGTGCCAGCGCATTAACCAGGCTCCCCAGCCAGATGGTGTGGCCGTGCTGGGACACTGTGTCACCGAACAGGGTGATAATCAGGGATGTGGTGCGCATGGGCTTGCGAGCTTCAAAACCCGCCAGCAAGCGCCTGACAGCAGTGGGGTGGGGCACCTGTTTACCTCCTGGCGTGTAGAGTGCCGGTTCCAGTCAAACTGCATCCGGAGTATTGTTTCAGGGCGGGCATTACCAGCGCTGGCGATTGTGCGATGTCATTCTGCCGTTGTTTTAAATGATACATAAATGTTGATACCAAATAATATAGTGTATTATATTTGGGCGCATTAAAATAACGGGTGCCAATTGACGGAGCCGCCATGAGTAACAGTCCCTGTTTTGAACCTCTGCACGCTATAGAATCCGCAAGCCTGGATGAGTTGCAGAACCTGCAGCTGGAGCGGCTGCGTAAAACACTTCACCATGCCTATGACAATTCCCCAGTATACCGTGCCAAGTTTAATGATAAAGGTGTGCACCCCGATGATTTGACCTGTCTTGCGGATCTCTCCCACTTTCCTTTCACCACCAAAAGCGATTTACGGGACAACTACCCCTTTGGCATGCTTGCGGTACCCATGGAGCAGGTAGTGCGTATTCACGCCTCCAGTGGTACTACCGGCAAGCCCACGGTAGTGGGTTATTCAAAACATGATATAGCGGTCTGGTCAGAAGTGGTGGCGCGCTCCATCCGTGCCGCTGGTGGTCATGCCGCTGACAAAATCCACGTGTCCTATGGATACGGTTTGTTTACGGGAGGCCTGGGTGCCCACTATGGTGCCGAGCACCTGGGCTGTGCGGTTATTCCCATGTCTGGCGGCCAGACCGAGAAGCAAGTACAGCTGATCTGTGATTTTGACCCGGATATCATTATGGTGACGCCAAGTTACATGATGAATATAGCGGATGAGATGGAGCGCCAGGGAGTGGATACCCGCAAACTGTCGTTGCGGGTTGGTATCTTTGGTGCAGAACCCTGGACCGATGCCATGCGCCGGGAGATAGAGCACCGACTTGACCTCGACGCCGTGGATATCTATGGCCTGTCCGAGGTGATGGGCCCGGGGGTGGCTCAGGAGTGTCTTGAAAGCAAGGACGGCCCGACAATCTGGGAGGATCATTTCTATCCTGAGATCATTGATCCTGAAACCGGGGAAGTGTTACCGGAGGGCGAAGAAGGCGAACTGGTGTTTACCAGCCTGACCAAGGAAGCGATGCCGGTTATACGCTATCGTACCCGGGACCTCACTCGTCTGTTACCCGGCACGGCGCGCACCATGCGGAGGATGGCAAAAATTACCGGACGCAGTGACGACATGTTGATTATCCGCGGAGTCAATGTGTTCCCTTCCCAAATAGAAGAGCAACTGTTGGCCGTTGGTGGGCTTGCACCCCATTATTTTATTGAAGTCAGCAAGGTGGGACACCTGGATGCCATGGAGGTTCATGTGGAAATGGCCGTCGAGACACCTGCCGGTGCGATGCAACTATCGGCCCAGGCGCTGCAAACACGCATCAAGTCGATAATCGGTATTTCCACCGCGGTCAAGACACACGCGCCCGGCGTTATTCCTCGCTCGGAGGGGAAGGCCAGGCGCGTGTTCGACAAGCGACGCTAATGTGTCAGCCGGTCTGGTTCAGCGAGCCGATGGTAAGCCCCTGATCGTGTAGCCGGCGCAGCAGTGGTGCGGGGGTCCAGAAGCTGTCGCCGGTGCTTTGCTGCAATGTCTGCAGGCGTTCAAGCAGTGCCGCCAGGCCCAGAGTGTCAGCGTAGAACATCGGGCCGCCGCGCCAGGCCGGAAAGCCATAACCGTTCAGGTACACCACATCGACATCGCTCGGACGGGCAGCAATACCCTCTTCAACAATTGCCGCGCCTTCGTTGACCAGCGCCAGCACCAGGCGATCGACGATTTCGTCATCGTCTATCGCTCGCTGCGATACCTGCCACTGTTTTGCAATGGTTTTCAACAGACTCTCCACGTCAGGATCTGCCGCTCGAGCCCTGGTCACAGGGTCGTAACGGTAATAGCCGGCACCGGACTTCTGGCCCAGGCGTTCCATCTCCACAAGTGCATCAGCCAGCGCAAACTCTGCCACTGAACCCGAGGTAATGCCCTGGTCGCGACGTGAGCGGTAGCCGATGTCCAGGCCTGCCAGGTCGCCGACCGCAAGCGGGCCCATTGCCATACCCCATTGCTCCATGGCGTTGTCAATCTGTGTTGGTGTGGCGCCTTCGAGCAACAACAGCTGGGCCTGGCGGCCATAGGCCTTGAGCATGCGGTTGCCGACAAAACCATGACACACGCCTACCGCTACAGGAATTTTGCCGATTGTTTTGGCCAGTTTCATGAACGTTTTTATTACATCCGGGGCCGTCTTTTCCGCGCGCACGACTTCCAGCAGTTTCATGATATTGGCGGGGCTGAAAAAATGCGCGCCGATCACATCCTGCGGGCGTCGGGTAGTCCCGGCAATAACATTGACATCAAGATAGGACGTGTTGGTCGCGAGAATGCAGCCGGGTTTGCAGACGTTGTCGAGCTTGCGAAAAACCTCCTGCTTTACTTCCATGTTTTCGAAGACGGCCTCAACGACCAGGTCGACACCGGCGATATCATTGTAATCAAGGGTGCCGCTGATATTCCCGAGCCAGCTGTCGACCTGCGCTGCACTGAAACGACCACGGGCGACAGAGTTGGCATAGTTCTGGCTGATTTTTTCCAAACCATTATCCAGGTAGTCCTGCCGGGTTTCCACCAGGGTGACTGGAATGCCGGCGTTGGCAAAGCACATTGCGATACCGCCGCCCATGGTGCCGGCGCCGATAATGGCGACACTGTCGATGGCGCGTACCGGTGTTTCAGGGGCGATGTCGGGTAGTTTTGTTGTGGCCCGCTCGGCAAAAAACACATAGCGCAACGCCGCGGATTGCGGCGAGTCCCGACAGGCAAGGAAGTATTCGCGCTCCCGTTTCAGGCCCTCTTCCAGCGGGGTGTCCAGTGACAGTTCTACCAGGTCGGTGATATAGCCCGGGGCAATCTGTCCGCGGGTTTTACGTGCAGTCTGTTGGTGGTGTTTACTGAAGAAGTCCGGCTGCGAGGGCGGCGCAACCGGAAGTGCGCCGGTAATCCTCGTCGGCGCCTTCTCCGCTATCAGCTGCCGGGCCCATTCAATGGCGCCAGGCGCCAGCTCTCCCTCCAGGATGTGATCAATAAGCCCATATTCCAGCGCGCTATTGGCCTCTATGGGGGCGCCACTACTGATCATCTTCAGTGCCCGTTCCGCACCCACCAGCCGCGGTAAGCGCTGCGTGCCGCCGGCACCGGGTAACAGGCCCAGCTTGACTTCAGGCAAGCCCAGGCGAGTGCCGGCGAGGGCCGCACGGTAGTGCGCGGCCATTGCGAGCTCGAGCCCACCACCGAGTGCATTACCGTGCAGCGCCGCCGCCACGGGTTTGGGGAATGTCTCCAGGGCGGTAATAACATCGGGCAGGCTGGGGGCCTGCGGAGGCTTGCCAAATTCGGATATATCGGCGCCCGCGATAAAGGTTTTGCCTGCGCAAAGCAGCAGCAGCAGCTGGCTGCTATCTGATCGAGCCTGTGCCAGGGCATCCATAATACCTGCCCGCACTGAATGCGAGAGTGCGTTGACGGGCGGGTTATCGATGTGAATGATCCCCAGGCCGTTGTCCAGTTCATAGCGTACGGTGTGTTCTTGCATGCTTTTTCCTTATAAAAATGATGACTGTAAAACGCTCGACAATAATCCAAAGTATTACATAATGCTTTACAGAAGGTAATCATTGTGTATCATATTCTTGTTCCCGGGCAGGTCTCCAGGGCGCGCGCCGGTTTGATGCAGGGCAAATAATACAGGAGAGATGTCCCATGAAGTTACCCAGTTATGTTATCGGCCAGTGGCATGAAGGGTCCAGTGACGGAGTTGAAGTGCTCAATGCCGTTACCGGCGACCCGATATGCGAGGTAAACAGTGACGGTATCGATTTTGCCGCTGTCTTGCGCCACGGCCGCGAAGTGGGGGGCACAGCCCTGCGGGGGATGACATTTCACGAGCGCGCCGCCGCTCTCAAGAATATGGCCAAACACCTGATGGCCAAGAAGGAAGACTTCTATGCGCTCTCCGCCAAGACCGGCGCCACCCGTGCAGACGGCTGGGTGGATATCGAGGGCGGTATCGGGACGGTATTCACGTACGCCAGCCTGGTCACCCGGGAAATGCCCAACGATGTGGTGATGGTCGAGGGTGATGTGGAGCGCCTGTCCAAGAATGGCAGTTTCCTGGGGCGCCATATCCTGACGTCCAAACCCGGTGTGTCGGTCCATATCAATGCTTTCAATTTTCCCTGCTGGGGTATGCTGGAAAAGATTGCGCCCAGCCTGGCGGCGGGTGTGCCCGTCATTGTAAAACCGGCGACGCCCACGGCTTATGTGACCGAGGCCATGGTTCGGGAAATGATCGCTGGTGACTTTTTCCCGGAGGGTGCGATTCAGCTGATCTGTGGTTCCGTGGGTGATCTGCTGGATCACGTGGTTGAGCAGGACGTGGTGACCTTTACCGGCTCTGCCAGTACCGGGCGAAAATTGCGCTCGCACCCGAATGTTATTGCGAATTCCGTTCCCTTTACCATGGAAGCCGATTCACTGAACTGCGCGCTGTTGGGGAACTCGGTTGAAGCCGGTGACCCGGAGTTTGACCTCTTCATCAAGGAAGTGGCCCGGGAGATGACTGTCAAGGCGGGACAGAAGTGCACTGCCATCCGTCGTATTATTGTCCCTGCGGGGCAACTCTCAGCAGTAAGCGAGGCCCTGCAGGCTCGCCTTGAAAAGATTGTGGTAGGCGATCCGGAAGCGGAAGGCGTACGCATGGGGCCGCTGGTCGGTCGCGACCAGGCTCGGGATGTGCGCGCCAACGTGGAGCGGCTTGCCGGTGAATGCTCTATTGTTTATGGCGGTGGGGAGGTCTCCCTGACAGGCGCCGATGGCAACAGTGGCGCTTTCTTTCCGCCTACCCTGTTGCACTGCGATGCGCCGTTCAGCAAAACGCTGGTACACGAAGTGGAAGCGTTCGGGCCGGTCAGTACCCTCATTCCCTATGACAGCCTGGACGATGCGATTGCCATTGCGCGTCTGGGCAAGGGTAGCCTGGTGGGTTCCCTGTTCACTTATGATGACCAGGAAGCGAGGCAGGTGATACTGGGTACGGCGCCGTGGCACGGACGAATGCTGATTATCAACCGCGACTGTGCAGCGGAATCCACCGGCCACGGTTCCCCGTTGGCGCAGCTTGTACATGGTGGGCCGGGGCGGGCCGGTGGCGGCGAAGAACTCGGCGGCATGCGCGCAGTCAAACACTATATGCAACGCACAGCGCTACAGGGTTCTCCTACCACGTTGATGGCAATTACCTCTGAATACCATCCCGGTGCGGTTGAGTACTCAGACCCGATACATCCCTTCAAGAAGCATTTTGAGGACTTGCGGGTTGGTGAAACCCTGCTGACCCACCGACGCACGGTCACCGAGGCGGATATCGTTAATTTCGGTTGTATCAGTGGGGACCATTTCTACGCCCATTTTGATGAAATTGCGGCAAAGGACTCGTTTTTTGGTAAGCGGGTGGCACATGGTTACTTTGTCATTTCAGCGGCTGCGGGCATGTTTGTCGACCCGTCACCCGGCCCCGTTATTGCAAATTATGGGCTGGAGAACCTGCGCTTTATCGAGCCCGTAGCACCTGGTGATACGATCCGCAGCAAGCTTACTGTGAAAAAGAAGATCAAGAAGGCACCCAGGGGCGAAGAAAAGCCGAATGGTGTTGTAGTGTGGGCCATTGAAGTCACCAACCAGGCAAATGAGCCCGTTGCTGTTTACGACATCCTGACGCTGGTCGAGCGTCGCGACGCCTGAAAGGCTGTATACGGAAATGGGGAGTAACAGGCATGACGTATAGTGATATTGAATTCAGCGTGAACAATGGTGTGGCGGTACTGGCACTTAACCGCCCTGAATCCCTGAACAGTTTCACGGCGGCAATGCACGGGGAAGTGCAGGAAGCCCTGGCCCACGCAGCCCAGGACACGTCCATACGCGCATTGTTGTTGACCGGCAATGGCCGTGGCTTTTGTGCCGGCCAGGATCTCAATGATCGCGCCGTCGCACCGGGAGAGGATCTCCCGGACCTGGGGGACTCGGTTGAAAAATACTACAACCCGTTGATCCGGCGCCTGACGACCCTGGAAAAGCCGGTTATTTGTGCGGTGAATGGTGTGGCGGCAGGTGCGGGAGCCAATATCGCCCTGGCTTGCGACATTGTCATTGCCGCGCGTTCGGCGAGTTTCATCGAATCTTTTTCCCGCCTGGGACTGATCCCCGACTCCGGGGGTACCTGGATATTGCCGCGCCTCGTGGGCATGGCCCGTGCCAAAGGGCTGGCCATGCTCGGCCCGAAAGTGCCGGCCGAGCAGGCACTGGCCTGGGGCATGATCTGGCAGGTGGTGGATGACGACGCACTGATGTCCGTGGCGACAACCCTCGCCGAACAGATGGCGACCCAGCCAACCCGTGGTTTCGCGCTGACCAAGCAGGCGTTTGCTGCGTCTGCGGCGAACACCCTGGACGAGCAGTTGGAGCTTGAGAAAGAGTTGATGCGCGCCGCCGGAAAAACCAGTGATTACCGTGAAGGCGTCGCCGCCTTTCTGGAAAAACGCACACCACGCTACATTGGAGAATAACTGATGCAAGATGCCTTTATCTGTGATGCGGTGCGCACACCGATCGGTCGCTACGGTGGCGCGCTGTCATCGGTGCGTCCCGATGACCTTGCCGCGGTGACCCTGCAGGCCCTGCAGGCTCGTAATCCCGCAGTGGACTGGTCACAGGTTGACGATGTCTGGTTTGGCTGTGCCAACCAGGCCGGTGAGGATAATCGCAATGTGGCGCGAATGAGCGTGCTGCTCGCGGGCCTGCCGGTAACGGTGCCCGCGGTGACCGTTAACCGCCTGTGCGGCTCAGGCATGGATGCGGTAGGCTCTGCTGCCCGCGCCATCAAGTGCGGCGAAGCGGCCCTGGCGATTGCCGGTGGTGTTGAATCCATGTCGCGGGCTCCGTTTGTGGTGGCCAAGGCCGGCAGCGCTTTCAGCCGCGATGCGCAGATGTTTGACACCACCATGGGCTGGCGTTTCGTGAACAAACTGATGCAGCAGCAGTACGGTATTGATTCAATGCCGGAGACGGCAGAAAACGTTGCACAACAGTTTTCCATAGAGCGCGAAGCCCAGGATGCTTTTGCCCTTCGTAGCCAACAGCGCGCGGCCGCGGCGCAGGAAGCCGGGCATTTCAATAGCGAACTGGTGCCGGTGACTATTCCCCGGCGCAAGGGCGAGCCGGTAGTGGTGAGTGTCGACGAACATCCACGAGCCACATCACTGGAGGCGCTGGCCGGATTGCCAACACCGTTTCGCGAGAACGGTACCGTTACCGCCGGTAATGCGTCGGGCGTGAATGACGGTGCCTGTGCGCTGGTGCTTGCATCGGCAGGGGCAGCACAGGCGAATGGCCTGACCCCCAGGGCCCGGATACTGGCCATGGCCAGCAGCGGACTCGAGCCACGCATCATGGGCTATGGTCCGGTTGATGCGTCACGTAAAGCATTGTCGCTGGCGGGGCTATCGCTGGCAGACATGGATGTCATCGAACTGAATGAGGCGTTTGCGGCGCAGGGCCTGGCGGTTTTGCGCGGCCTGGGTTTGCCCGATGATGCGCCACAGGTTAACCCCAATGGGGGTGCGATAGCCCTGGGGCACCCTCTGGGTATGAGCGGTGCGCGGTTGGTGACAACCGCCATGTACGAATTACATCGCCAGGGCGGTCGTTACGCCCTGTGTACGATGTGCGTGGGTGTGGGACAGGGCATAGCCCTGATTATTGAACGCGTATAAACGACGACTAAACCGGAGTTTGGCCATGACAAAAATCCGACCAGAAACAGACGTATCGCCACAGGAAGCGGTTTTCCAGACACGTATTGATGCCGAGGAAAAAATAGAGCCGAAAGACTGGATGCCGGACAAGTACCGGAAGAACCTCATCCGGCAGATTTCACAGCATGCCCACTCGGAAGTGATCGGTATGCAACCGGAGGGCAATTGGATAACGCGCGCCCCGACCTTGCACCGCAAGTGCGTCCTGTTAGCCAAGGTGCAGGATGAAGGCGGCCACGGGCTGTATCTGTACAGTGCTGCCGAAACCCTGGGTGCGAGCCGCGAAGAAATGGTAGAGGCCCTGCATGCCGGTCGCGCCAAGTACGCATCGATTTTCAATTACCCCTCTCTCACCTGGGCGGATATGGGGGCGATTGGCTGGCTCGTGGATGGCGCCGCGATTGTCAACCAGGTGTCCTTGCAGCGCACCTCTTACGGTCCCTATGCCCGCGGTATGGTGCGGATCTGCAAGGAGGAAAGTTTTCACCAACGGCAGGGCTATCACATCATGATGACCCTGGCCCAGGGTAGCGCAGAGCAAAAGGCCATGGCGCAGGATTCCCTGAATCGGTTCTGGTGGCCGTCGCTGATGATGTTTGGCCCCCATGACAGCGAGTCCGCGCATTCGGCACAGTCGATGAAATGGAAAATCAAACGCCAGAGTAATGATGAGTTACGGCAGAAATTTGTCGACCAGACGGTGAAACAGGCCGAGGTCATCGGCCTGACTATCCCCGATGCCGACCTGAGCTGGAATGAAGAGCGTGGACACTATGATTTTGGCGAGATTGACTGGGAGGAATTCCACCGGGTAATCAATGGCGACGGGCTCTGTAATCGCCAGCGGCTGGCACACCATGTCAAGGCGCACGAGGAAGGGGCGTGGGTGCGCGATGCCATCACCGCTTACGAGGCCAAGAAACGTCAACGGGACGCGCAGGCGGCCGCATAAAGGAGATACAAATGTCAGCGCATATGAAGCTCTTTGAGGTATTTATCCGCTCCCGTCGCGGCCTGGATCACAAGCATGTCGGCAGTTTGCACGCCGAGGATCCGGCCCAGGCGCTGGAGTACGCGCGGGACGTTTATACCCGGCGCAGTGAAGGCGTCAGTATCTGGGTGGTCAATTCATCCGCTATCGTGTCTTCACAGGAAACGGATTGCGAAAGCTTTTACGATCCGCTCGACGACAAACCCTATCGTCACGCGACGCATTACCAGTTGCCTGATGAAGTTAACAACATGTGAGGTGGGTTCAATGTCTGCTATGACGACACAGGAAGCAACCCGGCAGTACGCGATACGCCTGGGTGATGATGCCCTGATTCTGGGCCATCGCCTCTCTGAATGGTGCAGTAACGCACCGTTTCTTGAGGAGGACCTGGCGCTGACCAATGTGGCACTGGACTTTATAGGCCGTGCACGCATGTTTTACAGCTACGCGGCGGAGCTCAGCGGCGATGGTCGCAGCGAGGACAGTTTCGCCTACCAGCGCGATTGTCGTGAATTCACCAACCTGCTGATGCACGAACTGCCACGCGGGGATTTTGCCTTCACCATGGCTCGCCAGTATCTTATTGATGAGTATTCCCTGGCGTTTATGGAGCAGATGCTCTCGTCCACAGACCCAACCCTGGCGGCTATTGCTGCCAAGGCGGTCAAGGAATCACGCTACCATCTTCGTCGCAGTCGCGACTGGGTACTGCGCCTGGGCGACGGCACAGAGGAAAGTCACCAGCGCATGCAGACTGCCATCAATGAGCTCTGGGGTTACAACGCGGAATTATTTGAAATGGATACCCTGGAAGCGGATCTCGCAGGGCAGGGCATCGCGGTTGATACCACTGCATTGCGCCAGCCGTGGTCTGCCGCAGTGCAGGCGACTCTCGCCGAGGCCACCCTTGCGGTGCCGGAAACGGACTGGTCCGTGCGCGGTGGCCGCCAGGGACTGCATACGGAATCGCTTGGTCATCTGCTAAGCGAACTACAGTTTATCCAGCGCGCCTACCCGGGCCTGGAATGGTGAGGCCGGCGCAATGAAAGCGCCCAATCACATCCCGCTGCTGCCGGCTGAGGAGTACGAGCGCCGGCAGCGACGTGAAACCTCTTCTGTGCCGGCTCTCTGGGATCTGCTTGACGAGGTCAAGGATCCGGAAATCCCGGTTATCAGCCTGTGGGAGCTGGGTGTCCTGCAGGATATTGCAGTGGAAGGTGATACCGTGGTGGTGACCATTACACCGACCTATTCCGGCTGTCCCGCCATGACCGTCATGGCCGAGGATGTCGTGACTGCGTTGGCCGCAGCGGGCTATCACTCCACTGAAATTGTCACGCGGCTGGCACCCGCCTGGAGCAGCCTGTGGATGTCTCCAGAGGCAAAAGAAAAGCTTCGGCACTACGGTATTGCGCCCCCGGGCTGCGGTTCCACCAGCGCACCGGAGCCCATCGCCTGCCCGCACTGTGGCTCTGATGATGTGCGCAAGATCAGCGAGTTCGGTTCCACCGCCTGTAAATCCCTGTACCAGTGTGGCGACTGCCGTGAACCTTTCGATTATTTCAAGCCTATTTAGGATACCGTTATGGCCGAGGCACAATTTTATCCCCTTACTGTCGCCGGTGTGCAGCCTGAGACCGATAATGCGATCAGGGTCAGTTTCACGGTTCCGGAAAAACTGCGCGACCACTTCCGCTATAAGCCGGGCCAATACCTGACGTTGCAGTCAGAGCTGGACGGTGAGCCGGTACGCCGTTCCTATTCAATCTGTTCCGGGGTTCATGATCCGGCAATTGAGATTGCGATCAAGCGCGTGGAAGGTGGTTTGTTTTCCAATTTTGCCAACGACAGCCTGCGCGAGGGGGATACCCTCGAGGTTATGCCGCCCCAGGGTAACTTCCATGTTGAGCTGGATGCGCAGCGGTCCAGAAACTATCTGTTCATTGCGTCGGGTAGCGGAATTACTCCGGTGATCTCCAATATCCGATCCATACTTGCTGAAGAGCCCGGGAGTTGCGTCACACTGCTTTACGGCAACCAGCGCAGCAATACCATCATGTTCCGCGAAGCCCTGGGCTTTCTCAAGAATCGATACCTGACCCGTTTGCAATGGGTCAATATATTGAGCAAGGAAGACCAGGGCGCGGATATCCTTAACGGGCGTTTAAATAATCGCAAGGGCGCGGAACTGAACCGGCGATTGATAGACCTGAAGAATTATGACGAATATTTTATCTGTGGGCCAGAGTCGATGATTTCAGAGGTCTCGCGAGGATTGCGCGGCGTCGGTGTTACCGAGGAGCACATACACTATGAACTGTTTGCCGCATCTGCGGCGGACGCGAGCGCTGTAATTGCCAAGCATCACGCCCGCGCACTTGCCTATGCAGGCAAGGCGAGTGAGGTGACCATCGTCATGGATGGTCGCGGCAGCCACTTCAGCCTCGCTGCAGATGGCGAAAATGTGCTTGATGCCGGTCTCAATCATGGGCTGGATCTGCCGTTTTCCTGTAAAGGTGGCGTATGCTCAACCTGTAAGGCGCGTTTGCTGGAGGGTTCGGTGGACATGGATATTACCCATGGTCTTGAGCCGGGTGAGATCGAGCAGGGGTTCATCCTTACCTGCCAGGCGCATCCGGTCAGCGAGAAAATAGTGGTCGACTTTGATCAGAAATAAATGACAGGAGCATCACAATGTATTGCATGACTGTCGAATACCCGAAAACGGATAACAGCACGTTTGATTACGATTACTTCCGGGACCATCATGTGCCCCTGTGCGTGCATCTCTTTGCCGATCATGGTTACGTAGGTGCGGTGATGCGCAGTCATGGCGGTAAAAAACCCGGTGCCGGAGACCTTAACTGGGTGGCCATAGACCTGCTGTTTGAGTCAAAGGACAAGTTACAGGAAGCCCTGGCCGGGGGTGGCGCTGAAGTTAGTGCCGATGTGCCTAACTATACCAATGTAAAGCCGCATATGAGTTTTTCCGAGGTTACCCTCTACCTCGTTTAAAGGGTGTCGGCCCAAAGCGGTTTTTCATGTTGGGCTTGTTCCCGGGAAAACAATACGCAGATTTTCGCCGGCAAAGGTGATGGTGTCGCCGGCGACAATTTTTTTACGTTTTTGTGTCTCAATGACGCCGTTGACGCTGACTTGTCCGTCAGCTATGGCGTTTTTGGCTTCCGCGCCGCTGGCGGCGAGGCCTTCGAATTTCAGAATCTTGTAGAGTTCGACGGGTACTCGTGTCACTTCGACGTTTCTCATGGCGGCAGGCTCCTGTCAGGGGGTATGGGGCAGTATTGCCTAGCGGGTGAGCCAGGCCAGCAGCTCAATATGTGGTGTATGCGGGAATTGGTCGAGCGGTTGTATTTCGACAACCTTGAAGCCATTTTTAAGGAATATATCGAGATCCCGGGCGAATGTTGCAAGGTCGCAGGAAATATAGAATACATCCCGGAACAGATGTTTTCTGGTGAGCAAGTGGGCCGCGTTTTTCAGCCCGTCCCGCGGAGGGTCCAGCACCAGGATACTGGCCCCTTTGTTTTTCTGGCGCACGCGCTCGTAGGCGTCCTCGGCAAACAGGTTGCATAACCAGGCTTCCACTCCGGGCAGCCTGCGCGCAGCCAGCGCCTTTACGCCATCTTCGGCACTGTCTATGGCGAGAATCTGGGTAAAACCTGCCGCCGCCAGAACTTCGGTGAAATTACCGGAGCCGGCAAACAGTTCCAGCACCGGGCGGGTGGGATCCAGAGTGGCGATCCGGGAGGCCAGCCACTCTTTCATTTTTTCATTCTGGGCAGTATTACCCTGGCGGAACGGTCGCCGCCGATCAGGGACTATCGCGTCAGCGGTTACATCCTCATCAATATCCAGGGTCGTCCACTGCTGTTTTCGTGCTGGCTTGAAGCGCGGGTTGGGCAAGGTGGCCAGTAATGCCTGCATTGTTGCGCGGTTTTTCCCGGTCAGGATCGGGCACTCATTCACCGGCGCCAGGGTGTTGGAGCCCGCGGCGACATAGCCGATCTGTTTGCCGTCGGTCTTCAGTTGGGCTCTGTTGCGATAGTGCCAGATGTCTTCTGCAGCCAGGATGGGAGCGACCTGTTCCACCACCCCGAGCCGGGTCATCGCTGTATGTACGCGCTGTTCCTTGGCTGTCAGTTGTGCCGGGTAAGCCATGAACTGCCAGGGGCAACCACCGCAGTCCGTGGCACCAATTCCATGGTGCGGGCAGCCCGGAACGACCCGGTCGGCAGATGGTTCAAGTAATTCCAGCAGGCGGGCAAAGCCGAAACGCTGCCTGAAGCCGGTAATGACAAATAGCCCGGTTTCCCCCGGCCATACTCCCGCTGCGAAGAATACCTGCCCCTGTGGATGTTCAATGATACCGCGACCATCGGTACTGACATCCCTGACCGTTGCCGTGAAGCGTTCATTGACTGAGGGCATTATGTACCATGTTCATAGTGACTCCTGATCCGACATGATCGCCGGGGTGTGCGTATAATAAGGCCGCAAGTGGCGGAGTCAACGCGCGGCCCGCTTTCAGCCCACACCATTTCTCTGTCAAGGTTTTTGCTCACGATGGTTACACTCCAGATTAAAGTCAAACCGAACACACGCGAACGCAGGTTGTGCCCTCCGACGCGGTCCAGGCACTTTTCGGCTGATCTGGAGCCGGCTGGCCATGAGTAAGCGCTATGTGGTGCCATCACTGACTTTCGCGGGGGTGCGTCAGGGCTTCTGGCGCCTGCTGCCACTGTCCCTGTTTGTCGCCGCCTTTGGCCTTGCCTTCGGTCTGGCGGCAGTGCAGACAGGGCTCAGCACCACTGAAATCGTGTTAATGAGTGCGACGGTATTTGCGGGTACCGCCCAGTTTGCGGCGCTGGAAATGTGGGGCGCCCAGGTGCCGGTGTTGCCATTGCTGGCCACTACCTTTGCGATTAATGCCCGTATGCTGCTGATGGGCGCAACGCTTTATCCCTGGCTTGGCCAGATGCCGGTTGGCAAACGCTACGGCAGCTTGATATTACTGTCGGACGCGAACTGGGCAATGACGTTGAACGACTTCAATCAGGGTCGCGTCAATGCCGGGGTGCTGGTTGGGGGAGGTTTTGCGCTCTGGTTGACCTGGCTGGTGGGTACCCTGGTCGGGATGGCCTTCGGCAGTGGAATTACCAACCCCGCGGCTTTCGGCCTTGATATGGTGCTCGGCTGTTTCATGCTGAGTATGGCGCTGGCCGGGCGCAAGAATTTGCGCACCATCGCTGCCTGGGTCGTGGGTGGCCTTGCCGCCTATGCGGCGTACCGCTGGTTGCCCGAAAACAGTCATGTAATTGTCGGCGCTGCAGCCGGTGGCCTGGTGGGTGCATTCTGGGTGGAGCGACAGTCATGATCGCAATTGCAGATCACGGCGCGCTGTTGTTGATTGCGCTAATGGCGCTGGTGACCCTCGTGACCCGCTTTGGCGGCGTGCTGATGATGACATTCATTCCCCTGGGTCCGCGAGTGGAAGGGTTCATTAATGCCATGGCGGGCTCGGTGTTGATCGCGGTACTGGTGCCGATTGCCGTTGAAGGCGACCCGGGTGCACGTCTGGCATTACTGGCTACCGGAGCAATGATGCTGGGGTTCAAGCGTCCGATGCCGGCGATCGCCAGCGGGATCCTGGTCGCGGCTCTGGTGCGGCTGGTCTGAACGCCGGTGATCAGGCCGACCAGAACTCCTTGAGCTGGTCGCGAACCTCGTCGTCGGATACCTGCGAAAAATCCCGGTACCATCGACCGATGGCACCAAATTGCGGCGGTGTTTGCAGGCAAATCACCTCATCCGCAGCGTCCTGCAGGGCCGTGACCTCCTCAGCCGGCGCCACCGGAACTGCCACGACAACCTCCCGGGCCCCCTCCTGTTTCACAGCCCCCAGCGCAGCGCGCATGGTAGCGCCGGTAGCAATGCCATCATCCACCAGAATAACCGTGGCGCCCTGTAGGTCGGGCCAGGGTCGCTCCCCTCGGTAGGCGCGCTGGCGGCGCTCCAGTTCCCTGCTTTCCCGCTCGGTAACCGTTTCCAGGCTGGCTTCGTTCACCCTCGCTGAATCAATGACACTTTTGTTCAGAATCCGTGTGCCGCCAATGGCAATGGCACCCATGGCCAGTTCTTCCTGGCCGGGCAGGCCGAGTTTGCGAACAATCATCAGATCCAGTTCGGCGTTGAGGCTTCGTGCCACTTCCGCGGCCACCGAAACCCCGCCACGTGGCAGCGCCAATACAACAATGCGTTCGCGTTCCCGATACTTTTCCAGCGCCTGGGCGAGCTGGCGACCTGCACTGATGCGATCGCGGAAGGGCGTGGTCATGTTTGAATCTCCTGTTAGCCTTCCTGTATTCACAGTTAATAGCGTAGCAGAGGATCGGCAGGTTGATGCCGGGCTGTTCAGACATTCATACCATACCTGTATTTGACCATACCCGGGTTCCAGCTTGGCCGTGATCCGCTCTATGCTGAAGCCTCCGTTTTTAGACCAATAACAGATGGGAGTACGCTTGCAGACAGAATATGAAGTCGACTGGCTGGTCGCCGGCAGTGGTGCCGCGGGTATGACAGGCGCCGTGGTCGCGCACCAATTGGGGGGAGCAGTACTGGTGGTGGAGAAGGAACCACGCTATGGCGGTACCACCTGCAAGTCTGGTGGCGTTATCTGGATTCCGGGAAATCATCGACAGGCGGAATTCGGTATCGGCGACAGTGCGGAAGAAGGGTGGCAATACCTGAAGGGCCTGATCGGCGAGTCGGTCAGTGAACCGCGATTGCGCGCCTATGCGCAGCGTGCGTCGGAAATGCTGGCTTTCATGATGGCCCACAGCCACGTCGACTACAGCCCCCTGCCCACTTATATGGACTACTACGAGGAGGTCGACGGCTATAAGTCCGGTGGCCGCTCGATGGACCCCGGCTTTTTCTCCCTGCGCCGGCTTGGTGACGAAGCAGACTTCATTCGTGACGATTTTCACGGACTGTTGAAATTCAATGTCACAGTACCTGAAGGACGTTGTCTGGGTGACATGAACGCGGCTGCTTACTGGTTGGGATTCCGGTTATTGCTACGCTACTGGCTGGATTTGCCATCGCGGTTGCGGGGAAAAACGGACCAGCGTGCAACGCTCGGCCCGGCGCTGGTCGCCCGACTGCGGCGCTCCCTGCTGGATCGCGATATTCCCCTGTGGCTGAATACGCCCATCCGTGAGTTGCTGGTGGAGGGGGACCGTGTGACGGGCGCCATTGTTGAGCGCGACGGCATCCCTTGCCGGATTACGGCGCGCAAGGGTGTATTGTTGGCCACGGGTGGTTTTTCGAAAAACACGGCGATGCGCCAGCAGTACCAACAGGCACCTATCGGCGCCGAATGGACTGCGGCCGCTACCGGTGCCACGGGCGATGGCATTACCCTGGGCCTTTCTCTCGGCGCGGACCTCGATTTTATGGGCAGCGCCTGGTGGTCTCCTACATATCGGATGCCTGACGGCCGCGTGCTTGCCCTGATCGCCGGCAAGGCGTATCCCGGTTCAGTGCTGATCAACCGGCAGGGGCTGCGTTTTACCAACGAAGCCCAGCCTTATGAGGATGTGGTCAAGGACCAGTACGCGAGTGAGCTGCGAGGGGAGGGCGCAATACCCTGTTATCTGCTGTTTGATGCCACCTACCGACAGAACTATCCGGTGGGCCATATCAAGCCCGGCAAGTTTACGTCAGATGCGAGCCTGCCCGAGGAGTTGTTCAGCTCCGGCCTGTTGACCCGCGCTGACACCCTGCCCGCGCTGGCGGAAGCACTGGGTATTGATGCGGTCGCGCTGGAGGCCACCATCAACCGCTTTAACGCCAATGCCCGTGTGGGTAAAGATCCCGATTTCGGTCGCGGTGACAGTGAGCACGACCGCTACTACGCGGATCCCAAAATCCAGCCCAATCCATGCCTGGGGCCTCTGGAAACCGGCCCCTACTACGCCATGCGCTGTGAGGCGGGTGATCTCGACACCAAGGGCGGATTGTTGTGTGATGAATTCGGTCGCGTATTGCACGAGTCGGGAAAAGAAATTACCGGACTGTATGCGGCGGGCAATACCAGTGCTGCGGTCATGGGCGATACCTATCCCGGTGCCGGCGCCACGATTGGTTCGGCAATGACCTTTGCCTATATCGCCGCACGCCATGCCTTCGGCCACGATGGAGTATCCAATGAGTGATTACCGTTACGCGTTTCTCGAGCCCGGGCATTTCGCCCGGGGCTGGCATATTGTGCGCTTTTCCCGGGAGCTTGCCGTAGGCGAGGTCCAGCGCTTACATTATTTCAACCGGGATCTGGTGCTCTTTCGGGGCGAGTCCGGTGCGGCGGCGGTTGTCGATGCCCATTGCCCTCACCTGGGTGCTCACCTTGCCAGTGATGGTGGTCGCCTGATTGGCGATACCATCGCCTGTCCATTCCATGGCTGGACTTTCGCCGGAGATGGCGAATGCGTGTCAATCCCCTACGCCGGCAAGATACCGGATAAAGCCAGGCGGGCACTGCGGGGCTGGCCATTGCTGGAAAAAAACGGTTTTATCTCACTGTGGTATGACCCGGACGATAACCCTCCGGAGGACTACTTGCCCGACATCAGCGCATGGGGGCCCGATAGTTGGGGTGACTGGCACTTTCACCGCTCCCGGATTCGCGCTCAACCCTGTGACGTTATTGAAAACATAGTCGATATTGCCCATTTCCCCCACGTCCATGGTGGCGAGGTCCGGGCCTTTGAAAATCGTTTTGGCGAACGCACCGTGACCCAGCTTTCCACCGTTGATCGCTCGGCGAATGCGCAAATGGTGATTCCGCCAGACCTGCCCTTTGATTTGCAAGCCATGAGCCAGCAGGCAGTTGAGCAGCGCTCGGATGCCTGGGGTGATGCGACCTATCACGGCCCGGCGATCATGTATTACTACACCGAGGTACGCAGCGAACTCATGAGCTTCAGCAGTTGGTGGGTGAATTATCATACGCCGGTGAACGACGAGGAAGTGGACCTGTGCAGCGCGGTGATTTTAAACAGTCTTACCGATGAGCCCCTGCCTGCCGAGTTTGTTGAACTCTATGCGCAGACCGCCCATGCCGCGTTTGGCCAGGATGTGGAAATCTGGAAAGACAAGGTCTTCCGGGCTGACCCCATTCTCTGCGACGGGGACGGGCCGATCAATAAATTGAGGCGCTGGTATGAGCAGTTCTATCTGCCCCTTGCAGGGTGAAAGCTGAATTCACCAGTACTGGCAGCACAGACTTTAGCTGTTCGCGATCACTGGCTGCCAATCCCTCCCAGTGCAGGCATAACTCCCGCCACACTATCACCTGGAATGTTTTCACCACTGCCCGAAAAGGCCGATCCATCAAGGTGCCATCATACAGTGCTTCTCCACGGTCAAATGCCGCTTCATTGAACAGCGTTTGCCCGTGCGTTAAAGCGCTGCAATAAGCAGCTTCGTTCTGTTGCATCAGCGGTATGAATGTCCCGGCGATAATGTCCAGTAGCGCTTCTAAATGCGGGCTCAGGTAGAGATTGCCGGTACTATTGACGTGCTCCCCGTTGCGGATCATGCCTAGCCAGGCAAAGGTACGCGGTGCCAGTTGCTCCAGCAGTTCAGCCGCGCGGCCATCACTCAGGTTCATGCCCAGCTGGCCATAGGCGCTGGCGTCAGCCAGGGTGAAGCGGTCACCCAACAGAAAAGGTTGTTCACGCAGCACCTGTTCCATAGCCGCAAGATAGCGTCGCCAGGCATTGTCGAGCAGTTCATGGGTGGCGGGGAATCCGGGCCTGGCCTGTACGGTCAGGTTTTTGTCGACACCAGCAGAAAACCCCTCCGGCGCCGCGCTGAACAGATAGCAACAGCGCCTGACCTGGCGTTCCGCCAACTTGCGGCCAAATCGCCGGCGACTTCCCGGTGGCAGTAGTTTGCGCATTTCCCTGCTGGTGGTTTCCCCCATGATGTTGGTGGCGGCGGACGTTACCCAGCGATTGTGATGGACCATGTAAAGCCCGAATTCATCGTAGGCCTCATCAATCAGGCGACAAACGAAACGCAGTGCCGGGTGCTCAGGTAGCAGGGGTTGCGGGCAGGCTTTCAGGTGGTCAAGGTGCAGGGCGAGACCGGTGGAATCGTAATGAAACGTCTCTCCATCCAGGGAATAATAGGGTACTGCCGGGTATTCATCGAGGCCGGGTATCCGCTGGGGAAAGCGGCCGATAGTTTGCGTACGGCGCGACCTCGCCAGTCGCACAGGTGTTTTCAGGGCATTAAGAAAACCCGCCTGATCAGGCCAGCGCTGCCATGGAACTCCTCCAGAGTCGGCCAGCGCCTGCATCTTCAGTTGGTAGGGGGAGGCAACAACCCCCCAGAAGACAAGCCCGTTTTCCGGTGAGCGGTTGCTTGTCCTGGCGGCGTAAGGCGCATTGGTGTTGGCTGCAGAGTTCATGGGGGTAATAGCCTGTGTGTCAGGGTTGCTTCATGGCGCAGTATAGGGCCGGTTTTACTGTGTGTCCCTTAAACCTGACTAGCCAGGCGGCCCGGAACAGCCCTTGGCGGCCTGTGGCCCAGGGCAGATGGTTGATCGAGGTATCTGCGAGGCTGGAAGTACAACTGTGTGAACCGCCGGAGACTGCGCCGATCGCAGGCATGGCGTTGGGCGGCGGGTCGTTGATAATAGAGAGCTTGAAGTCAGGGGGTTTTATACTGGCGATAATAAGGAGCCCGTCATGAGTTTTACTATTGATCCACTCTGCGAACAGTTCGGTGTCGCAGTCAGCGGCCTGGATTTTAATGTGGCGATCAGCGATGCCGAGAAACACCAGCTGCAGTCGTTATGGCTTGAGCACGGCATCATGCTGATCCGAGGCAGCAACGTGTCACCGCAGGCGCAGATCGAGTTCAGCAAGTTATTTGGCGACATTGAGGCGCACCCGCTGGAGAGTATTCGCTCGAAGGAGTATCCGGAGCTGATGGAACTCAACAGCGAAGACGAGCGCATGAACCCGGTGTCCTGGTGGCACGGCGAGCCAGTAATCGGCCGGCTGCCCTGGCACAAGGACCTTATCTATACCGCCAAACCCAATCGAGGGGCCATTCTGCGTGCGGTCGTGCTGCCGGAACACGACGGCGAGACCGGTTTTGGCGACCAGAGCAAAGCCTATGATGCCCTGTCAGAGGATATGAAAGCCCGTATCGACGGACTGGAAGTGGTTTATCGCTTTGAGGTAAATCTGCTGAGCATGCCATTCCTTGATACCCGCGATTACCGCCCCGGGGCCGGTGCACCGAAAACGCCGGCAGAGGCGGGGTTTCCGGATTTCCCGGACTCCCTGTACCCGCTGGTATTTGTGCACCCTGAAACCGGTCGCAAATCCCTGAATGTCTGCCCCATGTTCATGGACCATCTCCATAATGTGGACAAGGACGAGAGCGACGCGCTATTGCAGGAGCTGGTCGAACATGTGGTAAGGCCTGAATTCACTTACCTGCACAAATGGCAAACCGGCGATATGGTGCTCTGGGACAACTGGCGTTTCATGCATTCGGCACCCGGTATACGCCCCGGTGACAAGCGTTTGATCCATCGTACGACCATTACTGGTGACAGGGTCCTGGGCAAGACACTTGCTGCCTGAGCGGCGGCCATTTCCGGAAACAGGGAGAAACTGTGAACGAAGAATTGATGAAACAGATGGCACCGGTACCGCGGCAAAAGCCATTATTGCCGGAGTTGACGCCCCAGGCAGAACTGGCGCTGCTGTGCCGGTTATTGTATGCGGAGGGTTATGATGACCATATCGCCGGCCATATCAGCAGTAAACAGGCGGACGGGAGCCTGCTGGTTAATCCCTGGGAACTGGCCTGGGATGAGCTGGGCGCCAGCGATATCGTGCGGGTTGACCAGCAGGGTAAGGTGATCGAAGGTCACTGGAACGTAACCCCCGCGATCAACCTGCATCTGGAGATCCACGCTCTGCGACCCGATGTGGGAGTCATTATCCACAATCACTCACGCTTCGGCACTGTGTGGGCTAACGCCCAGCGCGTACCGCCGGTTTACGACCAGACTTCGGCCCAGGTCAACGGCGAGTTGCTGTTGTTTGACGAATACAACAGTGCTGTCAATGCCGCCAGCGAAGGTGAAAAATGTGCCCGTGGTCTGGGCCAGGCGAAGTGGGCGCTGCTCGCCAATCATGGCGTGCTGGTAGTGGCGAATGATATTCGCCAGGCACACCTGCGCGCCCTGACCCTGGAGTGGCGCTGTCGCCAGGCCTGGCATGTCGAGGCCCTCGGTGGCGGTCGGGCAATTCGTGACGAGGTGGTCGAGCAGTTTGGCGGGATGGTTGATGGTAACGGTTTCCCGTTCCTGTGGGAGGCTATGGCCCGCAAGGAAATTCGCCGCGACCCGGCGGTGCTGGAATAGACTGGTCGCGCGAGTTTAATTCCCTGCGGGGTGATTGCAATCTGCCCTGCCCGCAGTCTTGCGACGCGGGCCCTTGCGATGCATTAGAGCCGATGCCGATGCACGCGGATGGTGCCGGAGTTGGCGGGTAATGAGATTACGGTGCCATCGCGCCCCAGGGTATGCTCACTGAAGATGTCATCGACACCCTTTAGCCAGGCGGTCTCTATGCCCGGAAGGGGCGGCAGGGCCGGCACAATGTGGTAATACAGCAGATGGCCCACGTTCGCATCACGGGCGATTTCCGCCGCCTGCACCGGGCTTGCGTGGTAGTCGAGGATGTCCAGGGTAATTTTTGCCAGGCCCGTGTTGCCGGTTTCCGTTGCCGCCTTGTTCATGATCATGACCAGGTGCGGTGCCAGCGCCTCGTGTACCAGCAGGTCAACGTCCCGGGCGTGCTGTTGCACAAGGGTCGATTTGTTGGTGTCGCCGGAAACAAGTGCGCTGCGACCACCATAGCTGACCAGGTAGCCAACCGCCGGGTCCACAGGGTCATGGTCAACCACCAGGGCGCTGATGGTCACACCGTGTTTCTGGTAGATCGTGATTAAATCACCATCGGCGGCCGTAGCAAACGCTTTTGCGAGCATGCCGGCGCCACTGGGAGGCACCACCTGCTCGCCATGGTGAGCGGTGCGGTACCTGGCATCCAGCGCATAGGCTCGGTTGAAGCCGTCGACGATCTCATCCACGCCTTCGGGGCCATAGACCGGCAACTGTTCAGTGTGATTGCCCTGGACCCAGCGCAGCGTAGCCATTTCACCCAGGCCGTCAATGTGATCGGAATGGAAGTGGGTGAGAAACACCGCTTCAATATCGCCGATTGGATAGCGCATGCGGCCGAGGTTGCGCACACCGTTGGTGCCGGCGTCGATGATAAACAGTTTATCCCCGGCGGTGACCGCCAGGCACGGCCCGGATCGTATGGCGTCCGGCAGGGGACCCCCTGCGCCGCACAGGGCAACATGCAGGCCATCCTCCAGGGTTTCAACGGTATTTGCGCTCATCATGCCCGCCGCCGCGCGGCTCATTACCCGTTCGGCGATCGCGCCGCGCAGGCTGTAAACGGCCGAGGCAGTCAGTATTACAACCAGGATGACTGCCAGGAGTTTTTTCACGGGTCTGACCTCGTATTATTTGCGGCAGGCGATCCTGCGGCAGGCGATCCTGCGGCAGGCGATCCTGCGGCAGGCGATCCTGCGGCAGGCGACCCGGTGCTGCGGCGTCGACTGCGATTGCGTATAAAACCGTATAGCAGCAACAGTATCACGAGTGCCACCGCTGTAAACGCCAGCGCGTTACGTGAAACTATTGCCAGCGTACTGTTGATGTAAATTTGCTGCCACGGGTTAAAATCATCGCCAACTGGCAGTACTCCCTGGGTTAGCGCGTAGTGGTCATAGTCAGCTGACAGCTCTGCGGCCACTGCAGGTAGCTCCGTGTAAAGGTTGCGAGTCTCGCCCGGGTCTTGCGCCAGATCGAACAGGCGCCAGCTGCCATCACCCAGCGGCCGCAGGGTTCTTATCAGTTTGTAGTCACCCTTTAGCACCGCGATATTACCGGTTATCTCCATGATAATGGGCTCATCGGTACGGTATACGCTGTCCACCTGCCCGCGTAGCAGGGGCACCAGACTGTGGCCGGTAATGGCATCGGCGGGCGGGCGCAGTGCCCCCGTCCCCGTCAGTTCAAGGATAGTTGGGGTAATGTCCGTAAGCATGGTGCGCTGTTCAAAGCGTGCATTTTCCGGGATCCCGGGACCGCTGATGACAAGCGGCACCCGGATTCCGCCTTCGGTGGTATAGAACTTGAACAGGCTGAATGGCGAGGCGGCGGCACTGGCCCACTCCGGCCCGATAAAGCCGTAACTGCTGCGTTCCCCCGGGGTATCCTGGTCGTCCAGGTCGTAGCCTGTCAGGGCGGCCCAGGCCCTGAATGAAAGCTGATCAGTGGGGTCCGAACCCTCGGGCCCATTATCCGATGTCAGAATTATAATCGTCTGGTCGAGCACGCCCTCGCTCTGAAGATGTTGTAGCAAGCGGCCGATGTGGTGGTCCATGGCATCAAGCATGGCGGCGTTAACTTCCATACGGGTGCTGGCGGTGCGCTGCTCATTCGCCGACAGTGTTTCCCAGCGCCGTAGTGAGGGGTGCATATTGCCCAGTGGCGCCCCCTCTGGTATCAGGCCCAGCGTCTGTGCCTTGCGCCACCGCTCAAGTCGCAACGCATCCCAGCCGCGGTCGTAGACCCCCTTGTAGCGGGCAACAAATTCAGCGGGTGCCTGCACCGGGATATGAATGGCCTGAAAGGCAACCAGTGCGAAAAATGGCGTCTGCTCTTGTGGTGAGTTACCAATGTAATCGATCATTTTGTCGACAATGAAGCGCGACGAGTAAAAATCCTCGGGCAAAGAGGCTGGTTGCCCGTTTTCGAACCACGGCGCATCGGCGTAGTAGGGCATGTAAGTGCGTTGCTCCCAGTTGTCGGCGCCAGATGCGGCCAGCGCAAAACTCTGGTCAAAGCCATGGGCGTTGGGTAGCGTGGTGAACTCGTCGCCCAGATGCCATTTCCCCGACATCAGTGTACGGTAGCCACGCTCACCCAGCCGGTCGGCAACCGTCTCAACGCCGGGCGCAAGCTGCATCAGGTAGCCGGGTTGTTCTTATGTTCCTGTGGCAGGATTTCGGGTATTGAGGCGACACCGGTCTGGTGATTATTCAGCCCGGTCAGTAGCATCGCCCTGGAAGGGGCGCACAATGGCGAGGTACGATAGTGGGTGAACAGTGCCCCGCGTTCTGCCAGCGCATCGATATGAGGTGTTCGTGCTTCGCCACCATAGGCGCCCAGGTCCATCAGTGCAGCATCGTCAACCACGATCAGTACGATGTTCGGTTGGGGTTGGGCGATGCCTGCTGCAGCGCTCAGCAAGCCCCATGCACTGAGTGAAAGCAACAGGATCAGCCTGGTCCATGGGCAATGAGAACGTAGATCAATCATGGTTGCTGTCCTGTTCAGTGTCTGGGTTGGCCTCGCAAGCACACTTGCCAGGGCAAGCTGTGTGCCCGGGTATAGAGCGTTGCCATCCCCGTAACAGAGTATAATATGTCATAATTTATGACAATAAAAGACGCTCGTATAGCCAGTATCGTTGTGGCACGATATGGCCGGCCTTTTTGGTATATTATCTCACCCGGGCAAGGTAACTTTCGGAGAGTATTATGAAGTTCGTATTTATTGTATTCCCTCTGGCTGTCTGGGTCCTGTTTGCCTCCCAGGCCAGCGCCGATGACCGCCCCGGTCATTTCAGGGGCGAGCCTTCCGCGACTTTGGAAGAAGCGTTTGCCAACCTGGAGAGCTACAATGCCCGATTGCGCGATACTCTCGACAGCGGAGAAGTTCAGGGCGATGATTTCAACCAAATTCACCTTTTGACTTATACGCTGGAGAATGCGCTGGAACGCATCGAAAGTGAACTGGAGATGCTGGAAGAGAGCCTGGAAGAAATTCACATAGGCTCCGAGCGCGGGGAACCCGGCCGGATTGATGAAAACGCAGCTGACTATTTTTCCCGCGCCGATAGCCTGTTAAAGGCCGCTGGTGGCGCCCGCTAGTTTGCGGGCTGTTCAGGCAATGTAAAGGCCAGGTACTGGTCCCCGGTTGCGGTACCGAGCTTGCCGCCACTGGCGGTGATGACAATATATTGTCGACCCTTGATCGCATACGTTGCGGGGGTGGCATAACCTGCCGCCGGTAGCGCGTATTCCCACAACAGGGTGCCATTTGCCTTGTCAAAGATGCGTAGTTTCTCATCAGAGGTGGCAGCGATAATCAGCAGGCCGCCTGCGGTGACTACAGGGCCGCCAAAATTGCGGGTCCCGGTGGGTGCGATGCCTTCTTTGCTCAGTTCCTCGTATTCCCCCAGCGGAATCTGCCACTGGTGCTTGCCAGTGGCCAGATTAATGGCGGTCAGCGTGCCCCAGGGCGGCTTTATGGCGGGGTAGTACCTTTCGTCTACAAAATCCTTGTAGCCTGCGAACACATACACCGTTTCCTGCTCAGCGGCGTCCTGCTCCGTCTCCGGAATTTCGGCCAGGGTGTTGGCGCTATAGGCGAACAGGTAGTCCACCGCCGCATCGCGTTCGTGTTGGGAGAGGTGGGCAAAGGGCATCATGCGGCCTTTTCCAGAGGTGACAATGGCCATTGCCTCGCGCTTGGTCAGGCGCTGTTCGACGCCGGTCAGGGCGGGGGCATAGGGATAAAAGCCCTCGAGGTTGACACCATGGCAACCACTGCACTGCTCCCGAAAGACGAATTCCCCCACATCCATGGTCGAGCCACGATTCACCTGTACCGGCTCCATGCTGATGATGTTGGGTGCATTGGTCGCATTGATATAGTAAAGATTTGTAGCGGGATCAAAGGCGCCACCGCCCCAGTTCGCGCCACCGTAGAATCCTGGCAGCAGAATGCTTTTCCGCAACCCGGGTGGGCGCAGATACACCAGATCGTGCGCCTGCTGCCAGACCTTCTTCGCCGCAGCGTTAGCCTCGGGAGTAATGTTGGTGAGGTCATCAATGGTCATGGTCTGGCGGGCAAAGGGTTCGGGCAGCGTGACCCGCGGTTGGGTGGGATAACTCCACGTGCCGGGAATATCGGATGCCGGTACGGGTACCTCCTCAATGGGGAATACGGGTTCGCCCGTGTCGCGATCCAGCAGGTAAACAACGCCTTCCTTGGAAGCCTGTGCCACCAGGTCCCTGGTCTCGCCGGCCTCCATCACCGTTACCAGTGCAGGCGCCGAACTGAGGTCGCGGTCCCAGAGATCGTGATGCACGGTCTGGTAGTGCCACAGGCGTTTACCGGTGCGGGCATCCAGGGCCAGAAGGGTGTTGCCAAACAGGTTGGCGCCCTTGCGCCGGGAACCATCAAAGTCCGGGGTAGGGGAGCCGGTGGGGACATATACGACGCCGCGCTCTACATCCACGCTCATTCCCGCCCAGGCGTTGGCGCCACCGGCATATTCCCAGGCTGCTTCGGGCCAGGTGTCGTGGCCAAACTCGCCCGGTTGTGGAATCGTATGAAATGTCCACACAGGCTCTCCGCTGATAACGTTATAGGCGCGGATGTGTCCCGGTGCGGCACCGGCACTCTCGGTGACGGCCGAGCCCATTATAATCAGGTCGCCGAATAACACGCCGGGAGAGGGTGAATTGATACTCAGCAGCTCGGGATCCCTGCCAAGGCCGGTACGCAGATCGACACGGCCGCCATTGCCGAAACTGTCGATCAGTGCGCCCGTATGTGCATTCAGGGCCATGAGAAAATGACCGCTGGTAAACAGAATTCGGGCGTTATTTCGGTGTTCGCCCTGCCAGTAGGTAACGCCACGCATGTTGGACAGGCCCACGTGCTCTGCCGGTGGCGAAAAAGTCCAGCGCTCGGCACCGGTGGCGGCGTCCAGGGCGAAGACATTATGCAACGGATTCCTGCCGTATAAAGTATCCCCGATCACAATGGGATTGACCTGCAGCTCTGAGCTGGCGGGCAGGGTTGCGCTCGGCGCACTATGGTATTGCCAGGCGAGCCTGAGTTCGCCAACATTGTCGCGGTTAACCTGGTCCAGGGCCGAGTAATGGCTACTGGCCGGGTCGCCGCCCGTGGTGCGCCAGCCAATGTGATCCTGGCTCTGTACCGGTTGAACTGCGAGAATAAGTAAGCTGGCGAGCAATCGGTGGCGAACAGAAAAGAGTTGCATGTGCGTTTTCCCGGGCTTTGCGCCTGTTGGTACCGGAAAGCAGCGCAGTCTCACTGCTGCTTGCGTTTGACCAGTTTTGCGGTAGACGTTGAGGTTGCCGAAATCTTGCCATCGCTGTTAATCAACGTGCCCTCGAGAAACACAATGCTGTTACCTGCTTTCACGACCCGGCCCCTGGCGGTGGCGGGCCCGGCCAGCGTGGGCTCCAGGAAGCTGACTTTCAGCTCTAGTGTCGGCAGCGCAATTACTTCGGGGTTCTGCATAAATGCCGCATGGGACATGGCGGCGTCAAGCATTGCGGTAACGTTGCCACCCTGGACCACATTAACGGAATGGCAAAACTGTTCGCTGACTTCAAACTGTAGCTCCGCGTTCCCCGCGTCGCTGTCAAAATCGACGAGTCGAGCGTTAAGGATTTGCAGGCAGGGCGGTAAATGGGTATTCGCGTTGGCAATCTGTTGTTGTTTGTTCACGTTGTTCCTTAATGGGCCGTATCAGTAGTCTTGTCGGTAAAATCACCGTTGGCCCCATTGTAACAGGTCAAATATCTTATAGGATGGATCTTCCCGACCGGGTTTACCGATATGGGCACCGCGAACAATTGGGTTGTCCAGATTGACAATGGAGGGCTGGTGCAGGTTGGCCCAGTCGGCGTCAACCGCCCGGTAACTGAACTTCCACACCCCGTTTCTTTTTTCATACTTGTCGAAATAGCGCCCGCCGATCAGGAGATCAATGGGGCCATCATCGGTACGGATCTTGTGAAAGGCAATGATATAGACTTCACCCTCGGCCTTGTCACCATCGAGCTTGATGTTCACGGTAGTCACATTGTGATGGAGGATTTCCATTGTGGCCTGGATGTCGGGCAATGTATCGATAAAATCCATCGCCAGGCCCTTGAAGAACGAGCCATGATCGTCGATAGCATCATCGTGATAGAGGGAGCGAAATTTTTCGTTATCGTGCCGGTCTGCCGCGTTGCAGTAGGCGTTGATCAACTCCATGATTGCCTGCTTGTCCAGCAGAGCCTGTAACTGGTGTTCGAGGTGTGGATCCATGTCTGTCCTCCCTTGCATCGTCGCAGCTGCACTCTTTGCCCTAACGAAAATAACCGGTTACGCCCCTGGATGCAGGACGTAACCGGACAGTGGCTCAGAACTCGTAGCTGGCTTCGATACCATAGGTCCGCGGGTCGCCATAAAAACTCGCGGTCCACAGGCCGAACGGGATGGTATTGATCCGATACTCTTTATCCAGCAGGTTTTCACCCCAGAGAGCCACCTTCAGGGACTGGCCATCAGCGACAGGGATGTTGGCCAGCGTCAGGCGACCGTTCAGCAGCTGGTAAGGATCGACAGATGATGTGGCATTTTGCGTGGGCTCCACATAGGGCACGTAACGATCCACGTACTCATAATCAAGGCGGCCGGTCAGCTCGCCCCAGGCGCCGCTATAGACGGTATATTCCGCCGCAAGCGCAGCACTGTGGTTGGGAGTGTAGGGGAAATCCTTCTGGTCCTTGACATCCACGCCACCTTCAATGAACTCACCGTATTCGGCATCCAGATAGCCATAGCTGGCAGACAGTTCGAGATCCGGCATCGGCAGGGCGATCATTTCTAACTCAAAGCCGCGTATGGTGGCTTCACCGGCGTTTTGTACCACGGATGCGGCGCTGTTACCGGCAATAAAGATGGACATCTGCATGTCCTCGGACTCGTTCTGGAAGACCGCGCCATTTAACTGCAGGCGATTGTCCAGCCAGCGCGACTTCACGCCCAGTTCATAGGACGTGATTTCCTCCGCGTCGTAGGGGGTGAAAAAGGCTTGCGCAAAAGGTGCCTCGCCATTAAAGCCGCCCGCTTTCCAGCCCTGGGCAATTTTGCCGTAAACATTAACATCGTCACTGACTTCCCAGGCCGCCACAAAGGTTGGCGAGGTATTGCTGAAGCTCTTCTCGGCGGTGCCGGCGAAAGGAATCGGTGTGCCGGTAACGGGATCTATATCATCGGGGTGCGAGATGTAGGTATCTTTTGTCTCCTCCGTCCAGCGTACACCCAGAGCCAGAGAAAGGCGATCCTGGAACATGGCAGCACCGGGACGCCACTCGACCTGGCCAAACGCGGCCACAGAATCGTTATCAAAACCGTATTCATTGTTTTGAGTAGGGCTGCCGAAACCGCGGAAAAAGCTGATCGGGTTAAAAACGTCGGCCTGTTCCTCAAAGTAGTACAGCCCAAGTACGTAATTGGTGCGCTCGGTGGTGCCTACCATCTGTATTTCGTGAGAGGCCTGGTCGTAGTCAATGAAACGACTGGACGCGAACAGGTCGACTGGAGAGCCGTCGATATCAATGGAATCATCCCAGCTCAGGGTACGGTCATTGCCAATATACTTGAAGGTGACGTCACCCAATACGCCGATTTCTCCGATATTGTATTCCGCGAACAGGGACCGGGAGATGGACTTGGATCGTTCAAAGGCGGCTTTATCCAGGCTCACTGTGTCCCGGTTTTCGTTATCAGCTGTCACATAGGGTGCCAGCAGGGGATTAATACCGAAAGGGTCGGCGGGGTCGAGATAGGTGAGCTGATTCTTGGCGGGTTTAAGATCCAGATCGCTGTAGTCCCAGGTATACCGCAGTTGCAGACGATCGGAGGCGTCCCACAGAATGTCATAGCGCCCAGTGCGGTTATCGATATCGTTTAGCTCATTAACCAGCGGCTCATTGGCAAGAGGGTTGCCAAAGGGATCGGCAACATTATCGTATAGCCCATCGCGATTGCGGTAAGAAGCTGTGAATTTGGCCATGACCTGACCGGCGCCACCAAGATCCAGTGAGGGCGTGTCGATAGTGGCGTATACGGTCCGTAGATCATAGTTACCGGCACCAACCCGCACCTTGCCGCCCAATTCGCCCGATGGTTTGGTGGTAATCAGGTTGACGGCGCCGCCAACAGTATTTTTACCGTATAGAGTGCCCTGTGGTCCGCGGAGCATTTCGACTCGTTCCAGCTCCGCGACGTCAAAAATAGCGCCCACATTCTTGCCGATGAACACGCCATCCAGATAGATGCCAACCGTGGGTTCCCAGGTGACGGCGGGGTTGATGGTAACCGAGCCGCGAATGGCGATGGTGGCGGCCGAGGTGTTGGAGGGTGAGCGGGTAATTTTCACATTGGGTACGGAAGTACCCAGGTCGTCCAGATTTGCCACGCCTTTTTGCTCCAGGTCGCTGGCATCAAAGGCGGCAATGGAAATCGGTGCATCCTGCAGTGACTGCTCGCGTTTCTGGGCGGTAACCACTACTTCTTCCAGCCCCTGTGCTAACAGGGGACCGCTGCCGGCGGCAATGCAGGCGGCTATGGCAAGTGACATGCGGGTACGTAAGTGCATAGATAAACCTCTGTTTATGCAGTTGGGCTATGATTATAGCTGAGCAGCTTAATGTGGTAGCGAAAAGGCGTCATACCTCATTTAAGTGATGCGCACCGGCTGCAGACATTTGCGTTTGCCGAGTGCCTTAACCGCGCCTACATTACTACATGAGCACTAAAGCGGGGCACGGGTATGGAGTTTAAGGATTACTATAAAATACTGGGTATTGAGCCCGACGCCGAGCTCAAGGATATCAAGTCCGCTTACCGCAAGCTGGCGCGCAAGTATCACCCTGACATGAACCCCGGCCCCGAGTCCGAAGAGAAATTCAAGGAAGTGGTGGAAGCGTGGGAGGCTCTGAAAGACCCGGGCCGTCGGGCTGAATATGACGAACTTCGCCGCGCGGGCGGGAGTCGGCAACGCTATGAACCGCCACCAGGCTGGCGCTCCGCCACAGGCGGCTTTGCCGAGTCGAATGGCGAGTTCTCTGATTTTTTCAATAGTATTTTCGGCAACCAGTTCCGGCAGGCGACCGGGGAGAGAAGAGCCCGGGGGCGGCCCGGACAGGATGTGGAGATGGAGCTGCCTGTGTTTCTGGAGGAGACGCTGGAAACCTTCAGCAAACCGGTGTCCTACCAGTTGCGGGGCGATGAGGCCGGTGGCCAGGGGCGTCCTCACCAGAAATCCCTCAAGGTCACCATTCCGGCTGGGGTAGGCGACGGCGAGAGAATCCGGGTGCGCGGGCAGGGTGTGCCGGGTACGGGTGGCGCACCGCCTGGAGATCTGTATCTCAACATACGCCTGGTGCCTCATCCGCTGTTTGATGTCGAGGGTCATAACCTCCTGGTCACGGTGCCTGTTGCACCCTGGGAAGCTGCCCTGGGCAGCAAGATCACTGTGCCCACGTTAACCGGCAAAATCAGCCTGACTGTGCCGGCCGGCAGCCAGTCCGGACAAAAATTGCGGGTACCGGGAAAGGGATTGCATGGCAAGGTTGGGCGGGGTGACCTTTATGCGGTTTTGAAGGTCGTCATGCCTGAGGACAGGTCTGAAGAAGTGACGCATCTTTGGCAGCGCCTGGCGGAGCAAGCTGCATTTGACCCACGGGCACAATGGAATTAGATGAGTTGTATCATTGAAACCGCCGCCGGCGAGGCGCCTGCAGCGGTGTGGAAGGCCAGTACAGGCCGGCTACTCAGCCGAACACGTAAAATGCCATTTTATTGCCATCTGCGTCCAGTACGTAAGCACCATAGAACATGTCCGGGATGCGCTGGCCGGGTTCACCATCACACGTGGCGCCCAGGGAAATGGCTTTCTGGTACATCGCATCAACGTTTTCTTTGCTGCCGGCATTAATGGCAAACATGTTGCCATTACCGGGGTGCGGGTCCGCTTCGTTATAGGGTACGCAAACGGCCAGCATGGGCTGGTCCATACTCTTGCCGATAAATGCGATACGATCCATTTCCATGAGGACAGATGCACCCAGATCCGCCAATAACTCCGCATAAAAGCTCTTGGCTTTGGCGATGTCGCGAACGCCGATAGTGATATATCCGATCATTATATTTTTCCTTTGCTGGTGGTTTGGGCAATCCAGCAGGCACAATAGCGGAAAATCACCTCGCATCCTATGACCTTATCAGGGGGAAGTGGAATTTTTAAGCCGGGATGGCCCGCTAATATGCGTTATCATTGCTATATCGGTTGGCAGGAGAGGGCACTGAATCATGCAAAGCCCAGTGGATATTTACGACAGCGCAAAGCAATTTGTGCTGGGGCGGTTATGGCGCGCGGACCTTGAGACGCTTAGTGCGCCCCGGCAGTACGTCTATCAGCTGCTGCGGTTTCTATTTGTCATGGCCCGGGAAATATCCACAGGCCAGTTGACACTCAGAGCCATGAGCCTCGTTTATACGACTCTCTTGTCCATGGTACCGTTGCTGGCAGTCAGTTTTTCAGTACTCAAGGCCTTTGGCGTCCACAACCAGGTGGAACCGTTGCTATTCAATCTCGTGCAGCCGTTGGGTGAGCAGGGCAATGAAATCGTGGATAAGGTGCTTGGCTTCGTGGAAAACATGAAGGTCGGCGTGCTCGGCTCTGTGGGCCTGGTATTATTACTTTACACAGTGATATCCCTGATCCAGAAGGTAGAACTGTCCTTCAACTACGTATGGCACACAAAATCAGCACGGCCCCTGTCGCGACGCTTCAGCGATTACCTGAGTGTGATCATGGTGGGGCCAGTGCTGGTTTTTTCTGCGCTCGGCCTTACTGCGTCGATGATGAACAGCGAGGTGATACAAGCGGTAATGGGCATAGAGCCTTTTGGCAGCTTACTGGTCTTTCTGTCCAAGCTGATCCCCTGGGTACTTATCGTGCTCGCCTTTACCTTTGTTTACATATTTGTCCCCAATACCCGGGTGAAGTTTTCTTCCGCCCTGGTAGGAGCGCTGGTCGGCGGTGCGCTGTGGCAGGGTACCGGATTGTTATTCGCCGAGTTTGCCTCTTCCTCAACAAAATATGCGGCTATTTATTCGGGTTTTGCGATTCTGATCATGTTCATGATCTGGCTGTACCTGAGCTGGCTGATTCTTTTGCTGGGCGCCCAGGTGGCTTTTTTCCATCAGCATCCGGAGCGAATCTGCCTGACCGACAAGCGCACGCCATTAAACGGCCGGTTTCGTGAGCAACTGGCGCTACTGGTGATGTATCGCGTGGCTTATCGCTTTATCCACGATGAAGGCCCGCTGTCGCTGGACGACCTGGCCGATGTCTTGCACATTCCGGTAGACCGCACTGCCGAGGTGGTCCAGCTATTGCTTGACAGGCATTTGTTACTGGAAACAAACAGCGAACCCGCGATGTATGCACTGGCAACGGATCCGGCGGGGCTGGAACTGGCCGATTTACTGCAGCTCATACGCAGTCCCGGCAATGAGCAGGCAGTACTTGAGAGCCAGATACTCGCAGGCGCTCCGGTTGACGCCGTGCTGGAACAGATGGAACGCGGCGGCCGTGAGCAACTCGGTGGCCAAACCCTGCGGGATCTGGCAGCCGGATAGCGAAAATCCGACGTTCGCTTGAGGGAGGCTCCATGGAAACGTCCCAACAACGCAAAATCCGCGAGCTGCTGGAGGAGCATGAGGGCAAAAACGAATCCAGTGATACGTCATTGCGTGCTCATGCCCTGGAGCACACCGCGGAAGACTATGTACCAAAAACACTGACACCCTACGAGTGGGAGCAATGGTACGCGGAACATGGTGTACCGGAAAGTCACCGCAAGCCGATGCCCGCAGCAAAAACGAGATCATCACTCTGGCAGCGCGCGCTGCGTTTTTTTGCCCGCCGCTGAGCTGTCTTATTGCAATTCGGGATATGCCGCTATCAATCTGCCGTAGTGGTACTTATTGAGAGAGTTGGGTATTCTGGCGCCCAGGCGTTCACAGGAAAAACCGGGTAGCTATGACACGAAATACGCCCTTGAAAATCAGGATTCCTCAGCAGCATATCAGCCGCTACTCACTGTTCAGTGCCACCGAATCGGCTGCGCGACAGTGGTGTCAGGAGCTGCCAATGGGAGATGCTGGTGGTCTGGCTCGGCAACTTGTCTCGGCCGTGGACGAATTCAACCGCGTGATCCTGCCCTCGCAGCCCCGCTACGCAGTTCTCGAAAGCCTGCGCCCTGTATTGCAACAGGCCTTGTCGCTGCTGTCCGCGCGGCTTACCAACCAACCGTTGGTGCTGCCGCCGGCCCAGCAAAAGCTTGCGGACCTTGTGGACCGGCTGTCAGGGCTGGCCAGTACTGCCTATTCACTGGCGGCAATTCATGCATTGCAGGAAACTGCTGATGCAACCGATACCCTACCGGCGAACCTGGTAGCTGAGGCCCTGCAGCGTAGTATCGGTTTTGCCGGCCATAAAATCATTCACGCTCACCAGTTGCATCAGCCGCTGGACCCACGGGCCTGGTCGGGTTTGCATAAACTCTATGCGCTGGCAGAGACCCAGCATCTTGAAGATAGGCCTGTAGAGGATGCCCCCTCCACGACGACCATAGCAGCGACTTATCTGAAACCCGTGCTGCTGTCCTGTTGCCAGCCAAATCAGCTGCGGCAACAGGATATTGTTGTGATTTGCGCCAGTCTTGATAGCTGGCTCCTGCGCGTCACCCTGAGGCAGGCCACAAATGCGACGGGTCTGTTTGCTGTGAATCTTGCCGGCGAGCGGCCTCCGGTATACACGTCAACCGTGCCTTCGTCGGCGCTTGTAGACCACAGGATTATCGACACCGCTCCTCTCTGCAGGCACCTCGAATCATTGCTGCGGGATGCCCGGCAAGCGAAACTGCCCAACGTCCTGATAGGTAAAAGTATCCGGCTACCGGTGCCGCTACTGGACCATGTAATCCAGTCATTGGAATCAGAGCGACTCCGTGGTGAAGAGCGCACACGCACGCGACAGTCGGTTGAAGTTGCGCTGGGTTTTCGGAATAGCCACTTTCATCTGGCGGGTCAACGTGGATTTGAAGAGTTACTGCAAGGCAACTGTGAAATAGCGGGTACACGCAAGCCCGTCTCCGGTAATCTTTTTCTGCTGGACCCGGATGCCGATGACGCCTGGTCGGTTGCGGTAGGCCGCGATCTCGATCGCAAAATAACGGGCGTGGCTGAGCCTGCGGCCGAAGCTGTCGTTGAATTTTCGGAAGAGAGTCCGGCAACGCCGACGGAGAGACCCGGGACAGGTGAGGGGTTTCCCCTGCAGCGTGTTACCGCCATTGATGCCAGCGCTGGAGGTTATTGCCTGGAATGGACCTCGGAGTTTCCAGAAAGAATCGGTAATGGCCATATTCTCGGCCTCCGCGCTACAGGAACAACGGAATGGAGGCTTGCTACGATTCGCTGGATCATTCCCCGACGTCATCAGGCTACGATGGCTGGCATTGAACTTCTGAGTTCCTGTGCGAGCCCTTGGGGCGCTTCGGTGCAGCGCAATACGCCGGAAAAACCGGTGCCGGTGCGTGTCTTTCTGTTGCCGGCGACAGCGCAACCTGCAGTCGGAGAAACGCTCGTTACGCCTCGCAGTGGGTTTGCCGAGGGGCAGCGGGTCCTGCTTGTGCGCGAGGGCGAAAGCCGGGTTGTGACCTTACTCAAGCATGTTGCGATGAATGCGGCATTCAGCCAGTTTGAACTTGTTACAGAGACTCCGCAGCCTTCCGACACAGCCTTTATGCAAAATACGCCAACCGATATCGATTTCGATTTCAGCTGACAAAAATCCTTCGGTACAGCTGTTCAGGTTGTCTTCCGCAATGCCTGGTAACTGGTTTTGATAAGGCCAGACAGGCTTTCTATTCCCGGTTGTGTCGAAGGGCAGCCCACGATGCCGAAGCAGAGCTTGCTTTGATGGCTGACCACGGTGATGTTCAGGCCCATGCCATGGGTAATGATCGACAGGGGATAAAAAGTCTCCATTTTTGCGCCTTCCAGATAGAGCGCGCTGCTGGCGCCGGGCACATTGGAAAAAATGGCGTTGATAACAGCGGGAATCCTGCCTGCATTACCCGTTAATGTAAGCAGTACGGCGGGAACCATCAGTAAGGCATAGAAATCCTCGGCAGCGGCTGTCGACACTTTGGCCATTTCGGATTTGGCGGCACGTGTTGTTTTGATAACGCGTTGCAGGCGTCGCAAATCGTTGGCTTCATCGGTAAAGAACGGACTCAGGATGTAGCTCAGTCGATTACCCGGTTCGTCCGGGGCGGTTTTAAGTGATACCGGCATGCCGCCTATCAGTGAGTCGCCGGGAAGCGTGCTGTGGGCCTGCAGGTAACGCCGTAGCGCGCCACCGCAAATGGCCAGCAATACATCGTTGATGGTGCCCCCGTTCCGGTGGGCGATCCTCCTGACGGTATTCAGCGGCAGATCACACACCGCCAGGGTGCGCCTTGAATCGAGCTCGGTGTTGAAAACGGTACGCGGCGCAGTGAACGGTAGTCGCATGGCATCGGGGTTGCCCTTGATGGCATCCGTAGCCATGTGCGCGAGCAGTCTGGATAGCTGGGGTAGGGCCCTGGATTGAGTGACTATGCCTTTTGCGTAGCTTCCGAGTTGGGCAACCAGTGACGGGTGGTGACGGTGCTTGCTGAAATCCCGATGGCTCTTGCGCAGATCAATTATCTGCTCCGGGTCGGTACTGAACAGGCTCTGGATCATTTGCATGGCGCCAATGCCGTCGACCAGTGCATGGTGTGTTTTGCAATACAGTGCGAAACGATTCCGTGGCAGCCCTTCAATAAGATGCAGCTCCCAGAGCGGGCGCGACCGGTCCAGGTGGCGCTCGTGCGCCCGGGCGACCAGGTGCATCAGGTCCGCCATGCGTCCGCCTTCGGGCAGCGCGTAGTGGAGTACATGGCTGTCGGGATTATAGTCATCTGCCGTTATCCATGCAGCCTTCAGCAGATTATCGGGGTTCTCCAGTTTCTTGTTGAATACGGGGAACAGCTTGTTCAGTCGCCTGCACTTGTCGGCAAGGTGGTTCAGGTAGCTGTCCGGCGCGCCGGGCGGCAATTCAAGTATGACCAGGCCCGCCACATGAAAGGGGCACTCGGGCGTTTCTATTTTGAGGAAACCTGCATCCTGGGAGCTTAATTTTTCCATGATATGCCTCAGCTGATCGCTGTGGAGTGAATCAGGTACAGGGTAAGGGATTTAGGAAAATCTGTTGAGGGACTGGATCAAGGAAAATGGGATTATTTTGCATGGTAAGTACGAGCAGGCCGTTATTTATAACCTGGTGAATTTGCATATCCCAAAATCACTGCTAGCTTAAAATTGAGGCCAGTCCGTCCCGAAGGAGTCCTGAAAATGACCGACCCTAACGAAGAAACAGTCCACTGGACCAGTGGAATTAATGTACTCGCAGGGTTGTGGCTGATACTGGCGCCTTTTGCTCTTGGATATTCGCAGTTCGAGCCAATTTTATGGAACGATGTAATCGTCGGTTTTGCGATTGCTGTTTTTGCAATGTTTCGCGCTGCCAGGCCTTATCATTTCGCGCCGCTGAGCTGGATAAACTTTGTTTTGGGGATATGGCTTGTCCTTGCCCCTTTCATCCTCAGTTACACGACTCTTGGAGGAGGCCGGGCAATCTGGAATGACGTTACCCTCGGTGTGATTATCCTGGTGCTGGCTGCCTGGAGTGCGGCTACTACCAAACCTGTAGCGTAGCGCGATATAAGACGGTCCAGATCGGATCTTTCGACCCTGTTGTTGTTTATGCCGGAGATAGGAGTCGAACCTACGACCTTCGCATTACGAATGCGCTGCTCTACCAACTGAGCTACACCGGCGTGGGCGCGAGTATAGCAAAATTTCCAGTGACGCTGACAACAGCTGGCGCCGAGGCTACAGCCGCTCCCGTGCCCATAGGGAGCCGCGATCTCCGGGCCACGTGAAGACTGTTCCTGCTCCGATGAATATCTGTGATATAAACACCTGATGGGCCTGGACATTCACCACACTCAGTTCACCTCCGGCGACTATCGCCGGTTTGGTGAGCGCCTGGAGCGCAACCTCGAGCGGCTGCGGCAAACGCTTGCCATACCCGGGTTTGGCGAGGGTGCAGGCTCCCTGGGGGCCGAGCTGGAGTTGTATATCGTGGATCGGCAGGGGCGCCCGGCACTGCTCAACACCGAGCTGCAGGCGGCGGCGGGAGACCCGCAGCTCACCCTGGAGCTTAATCGCTATAACCTGGAATACAACCTGACCCCGGTGCCCATCGCTGGCGACCCGCTATCGGTCCTGGAGCAGGAAATTCTGGGCAAACTGGATGGGTTGCGCCGCCTCGCAGCGGAGCGCGATGCCCGGATCGTGCCCATCGGCATACTGCCGACTCTGCAGCTGGAGGATTTCGGCCGCGCGTGCTTGACCGACAAGCGACGGTTCGCGGCGCTGGTGGAACAGCTTATCGCCCGCCGGGGCCGCCAGTTCAAAATCAACCTCAATGGCAAACATCCGCTGCAACTGGAAATGGATGACATTACCCTGGAAGGGGCTAATACCTCATTTCAGGTGCATTATCGGGTAGCCCCGCAACATTTTGCCGATACCTTCAATGCCATCCAGGCGGTCACCCCGCTGGCGGTGGCAATCGCGGGAAATTCCCCGACGTTATTTGGCCATAGCCTGTGGCAGGAGACGCGGATTCCCCTGTTCAAGCAATCGATCGATACCCGTCTGCTCGACCGCTACAACTGGCATGAACCGGCGCGGGTTAATTTTGGCCAGGGCTGGGCGCGGCGCGAAGCATTGGAACTGTTTGTAGAGGCGGTGCGACTTTACCAGCCGCTATTACCGGTGTGTGCCGAAGAACTCGCGGGTGGCGATGTTAGCGCGCAGCCGCCGCAGCTTCCTGAGCTGCAATTGCACCAGAGTACCGTCTGGCTCTGGAACCGGCCGGTCTATGATGCCTCCTGCGGCGGACATCTTCGGATCGAAATGCGCGCACTGCCGGCGGGACCCACTGCCGCGGACATGGTCGCCAATGCGGCTTTTCTGATTGGCATGGCGGAAGGGCTGCGGCCGACCATCAATACCTGGCTGCCGGCACTGCCCTTCAATTTCGCCGAATACAATTTTTACCGGGCCGCCCAGTTCGGTCTCGAGTCCCGCCTGGTCTGGCCCCGGGACAGGCAGTGTGCCTGCGAGGAACAGACCGCGGCAGCCATTGTTGCGGACATGCTACCGGTGGCGCGGCGCGGACTCATCGCAATTGGTATTGACGAAGTGTCGGTCTCCCGTTATCTGGGTATTATCGAACGGCGTCTGGAAAACGGCCAGACCGGCGCGCGCTGGCAGTTGGCTCGGCTGGCACGCACCGGGGCTGACAGCCGACCGGGTAGGGCTGACTTGCAGGCAATGCTGGACGCCTACCTAAAGCTCAGTGCCGGCAACAATCCGGTGGCAGAGTGGCCTTTATGAAGTACCTCCGCTTTCTCCGCAATCCTTCCGCAACCGAGATCGGAACCAGTGTGGAATCCTTCCTGCGCTATCTCGGCGGCCCCACCTGTATCTTTCTGGATGGCATGGACAGCAGCCGTACCCGCGCTTTCGTCACCCTGCTGCACGGCAACGAGCCATCCGGTGCAATGGCCCTGTTTCGCTGGTTGAAATCCGATCGTCAAGCGGCGGCCAATACGGTGTGCATTGTCGCCTCGGTGGAGGCGGCCCTGGCATCACCGTGTTTCAGCCAGCGAATGTTGCCGGGGTCCCGGGACCTCAACCGCTGTTTTCGGCCGCCCTTCGAGGGCGACCAGGGGCGCCTGGCCCGGGAGATTCTGGAAATCCTGCGCCTGTATCATCCCGAGGCCGTGGTGGATATGCACAATACCTCCGGCAGCGGCCCCGCATTCGGTGTCTGTACCCACATGGATCGGCAGCACGACGCTTTGGTGTCGCTGTTCACCCGGCGGATGATTGTGACCCGGCTCAATCTCGGCGCACTGATGGAGATCAGCGAACACAATTATCCCACAGTGACGGTGGAGGTGGGTGGACGCCTGGATGAATGCGCCCATGAACTGGCATGGACAGGGCTCTGTGAGTACCTGCAGAGACCGCGGGTACTGGCGGGGGATGAGGCGGACTGGGGGGTGGAGCTGTTGCGTAACCCTATTCGCCTTGAGCTCAACCCCGGGATTGGCCTGGCCTATTCAGAATACCCGGAGCCGACGTTTCCCGTGGTCCTGCGGCCTGATATCGAGCATCTGAATTTCGGTGTGGTACAGCCGGAGGTGCCGCTGGGGTGGGTCAACGACGAACTGCATACACTCTTTCGGGCCCAGGATGCGAGTGGCCGCTGCGCGGTCAGTCGTCTGCTGCGGGTGGAAGAGGGCCGCCTTTTTCCGGCCGCTCCCCTCAAGCTGTTCATGATTACCACCAATGCCGCGATCGCCCGCAGTGATTGCCTGTTCTACGCGATAGAGCAGGACGCGGCGGCTGTTACCGCCTGATCCACTGTTACAGAAAAGTCTCTCTCTTGCCGGTGCCGTTAAGCTGCACCGTCGAGGTAGCGGCCGCGCAGATGATTGCGAAAATGGCTGACATCCAGGGCGCTGCCGGTAGCTTCCTGAAGCAGCGCATCAAAGCCCAGGAATTTACCTTGCTGGTGTACATGCGTGCGCAGCCAGGCCACCAGGGTGCTGAAGTCCCCACTGGCGATCTGGCTCATCAGCCCCGGGATTTGCTCTCTTGCGGCGGCGAATAATTGTGCCGCAGTGACCGCACCCAGGGTATAGGTGGGGAAATAGCCAAACAGTCCCGCCGGCCAATGTACATCCTGCAGGCAGCCATCCCTGTAGTTGCCCTCGGTGGACAGTCCCAGATAACGTTGCATACGTTCGTGCCAGGCATCGGGTATGTGCCTGACTTCCATACGGCCCTCAATCAGGTCCCGCTCCAGTTCATAGCGCAGTATTACGTGCAGTGGATAGGTGACCTCGTCGGCATCCACGCGGATATACCCGCGATTGACCCGGGTATAAAGCTGGTGCAGGTTGTCTTCACTCGACGCCGGTCCGGCTGCATCTTCGCCGGCAAAGGCCTGCCGGATTTTCGGGGTCAGGTAGTGAAGGAATTCCCGGGTGCGGCAGGCCTGCATTTCCATTAGCAGGGACTGGCTTTCGTGCATTCCCGAACTCAGTGCCTGGCCCACGGGCTGGTCACGCCAGTCCGCGGGCAATCCCTGTTCGTAGAGGGCGTGACCGGTTTCGTGGATAACCCCCATGAGCGCGGGCACGAAGTTGTTGGCCTCGTAGCGGGTGGTAATGCGCACATCCGAGGGCACGCCGCCACAGAACGGGTGATGGCTGATGTCAAGACGCCCATGGTTGAAATCAAAGCCCATGGTCTGCATAACCTCCAGCCCAAACAGCCGCTGACTCTCGATCGGGAAGTGGCCGCCGGGGACCACCAGCGGCCGGGCTTCCTGCTCTGTTAGAATTTCATCCAGCAGACCAGGCAGAAAAGACTTGAGCTCGGCAAACATCGGGTCCAGGCGCGCGCTGGTCATGTCTGGTTCATAAGTGTCCAGTAAAGCGTCGTAGCGGGAGAGGCCGCTGGCATCCGCACGCACCGACGCTTCCTGCCGCGACAGGTTCACGACTTCGGTGAGCAGCGGCGCCATCTCCTGCCAGTTATTCTCTGCACGAAACCGGCGCCAGGCCTGTTCCGACCGGGAGGTTGCGAGGGTTTGCTGTTCGACCAGGTCGGCAGGCATACAGGTGGCATCGCGATAGAGTCGTGCAATCTCCCGCAAGTTGGCCTGCTGCCAGGGCTCAAGTTGCTCCTGCGCGGCGCCCGCCATCCAGTCCGCCACCCCGGCTTCGGTCACCATGCCGTGTATGAGTACGTCGAGTGTCGCCAGTGCCTGACCGCGTGCTTCACCGCCGCCGGCGGGCATCATGGCCGCTTCGTCCCACCCGGCTACGGCCTGGACGTGGTGTAAGTCATTTATGCGGGCAAAATGCTGGTGAAGTTTCTGGTAGTTGCTCATGATTATCTCGTTGATTCGTGGGCCGGTAACAGGTGCCAAGTGCCACAGATTGCGGTAGTGTACGAGGTTGCCGGCAAGGTGTCAGTGTTTCACTCCGGCAGTGATGGAAGCAAGTGATGCAGCCGCGGCGACATAGATAATTCAAGGAGCCCGATAGCGATGAAAGATGTTCTGGCCACTCTGGCTGAGCTGCCAACCCTGCTTGCGGCGAGCAAGTTGCTGAAGCCGCGCCCCGCGGACACGGTTGATTCCCTGGGGTTACGTGTCCAGAGCAACGCCGAGCGTTTTGCCCGGCGTTCGGCATTGGTGTTCGAGGGTCAGGCGCTGAACTGGAGCCAGTTTAACGCTGAGGCCAATCGCTACGCAGCCGTATTCAAGGCCCAGGGCCTGAGCCGGGGCGATGCCGTTAGTGTGCTTATGGACAACCGTATCGAATTTCTGGTTGTGGTGGTGGCACTGAATAAACTGGGGGTGGTCGCCTCCCTGATCAACACCAATCTTACTGGTCATGCCCTCGCCCATTGCGTGACCATTTCGGCTGCCCGCAAGTTCGTTTTTGGCGAGGAGCACATTGAGGCGGTAGCCGGCGTGCATGATGAGCTTGCGCTGCAGACAGGAAAGGATTATCTGTTTGTGCCCGACCTCGGTACCGTGGATGCACCGGATTGGGCACACGACATGGCGGCACTGGCAGTAAACGCAAGTAGTCAGAATCCGGTTGAAACCGCTGCCGTTACCATCTCTGATACCGCATTTCATATTTTCACCTCTGGTACCACCGGCTTGCCCAAGGCCGCTCTCCTGTCCAATCGCCGCTATCTGACTACCGCCGATGTGGTGCGCGTTGGTGGGCTCAAGTGCACCGAGAACGACCGTTTGTATCTGTGCCTGCCGCTGTACCACGGTACCGGCCTCATGGTGGGAGCGGGGGCGGCATTTATGGCGGGCGCCAGCATGTTTATCCGGCGCAAATTTTCCGCCAGCAATTTCTTGCCCGAGGTTCGCGAGCACCGTACTACCTGTTTTGTCTATATCGGTGAGCTCTGCCGCTATTTGCTGCACACGCCCAGCCAGCCCAACGATGCCGATAATCCGTTGCGTGCCGTGGTGGGTAACGGGCTGCGACCGGATATCTGGCACGAATTCAAGCGCCGCTTTGGAGTTCCTCGGGTAGCGGAATTCTACGGCTCCAGCGAGGGTAATGTGGGGTTCTTTAACCTGCTTAACAAGGACTGTACGGTCGGCATGTCGGGGTTGACCACGGCCCTGGTTCGTTACGATGTCGATCGGGATGAGATTGTGCGTGATGCCGCCGGACACTGTGTTCGGGTTGCCAATGGTGAGCCGGGTCTGCTTCTGGGCAAAATCACGCGCGAGACGGCATTTGAAGGCTATACCAGCGCCGAGGCCACCAGCAGCAAGATACTGCGCGATGTATTTGAAGCCGGGGATAGCTGGTTCAACAGCGGTGACCTTATGCGCACCGTTGACGTCGGCTTCAGTTTTGGCCTCAAGCACTACCAGTTTGTTGACAGGATCGGCGATACCTTTCGCTGGAAGGGCGAAAACGTATCGACCAATGAAGTGGGGGAAATCATTAATGCGCATCCACAGGTCGCGGTCAGTAATGTGTATGGTGTGGAAATACCGGGTGCCGACGGCCGCGCGGGTATGGCGGCCCTGCGCCTGGCGGAAGGTGTGGAAAAACTGGATCTCGATGACTTTTCCGCTCACGTATGCCGTGAGTTACCTTCTTATGCCCGGCCGGTATTTCTGCGTATACAGCGCGAGATTGACACCACGGGCACGTTCAAGATGCTCAAGGGAGAGCTGCGAAAACAGGGCTATGACCCGCAGCAGGTTGCTGATCAACTGTGTGTAATGAAGCCCGGCTCCTCTCGCTACGAGCCATTGGATAAGTCATTTTACAAACAGGTTCGCGAAGGCAAGGGCGGTTTTTGATCGCTGATTGGTTTTAGTGGCACTCTTTGATAAAACCGGGTATTTTCGCTGTATGCCAGCCTTTATTTCCAGACTATTTATTGTGTTCGTGGCGCTTTCCGCGCTCGCGGCGTGTTCTCCCGGTGAATCGAATGTTGCCCAGGGTAACCGCGATGGCATTCTTCATTTTGGTAACGGATCCGAACCCCAGGGGCTCGACCCTCACGTAGTTACCGGTGTGCCCGAGAGTAAACTGATTGATGCCCTTTACGAGGGTCTTACCCGGAAGAACCCCTGGACGCTGGAGCCCGAGCCGGGCGCCGCCGCGCGCTGGGAATTCAGTGAAGACCGCCGGGTTATAACATTTTACCTGCAACCCGAAGGCCGCTGGTCAAACGGGGATCCGGTAACAGCCGATGATTTTGTCTGGTCCTGGCGCCGCGCGCTGGATCCGGCGATGGGTAACCAGTATGCCTATATGTTGTATCCGGTAGCGAATGCGGAAGCCTATGCTACCGGCCAGATCACCGACCCTGAAGCGCTTGGTGTGCGAGCACTGGATGACCTGACCCTTGAAGTAACCCTGACCGAACCCACGCCGTACTTTCTGCAATTAATGGATCATTACAGTAGTTTTGCCGTGCCGCGCGCCACCATCGAAAAATACGGCAAGGCGACAGATCGCTTCACCCAGTGGACCCGTGTGGGGAATATCGTCACCAATGGTCCGTTCCAGCTGAAAGAATGGAAGCTGAACCGGCGTATTGTGGTTGAGAAAAACCCGCATTACTGGGATGCGGATACCGTTAAGCTCAATGGCGTGGTGTTTTACCCTACCGAGAATATTGTCAGCGAGGAACGCATGTTCCGGGTGAACCAGCTGCATTACACCGCGGATGTGCCGCTGGACAAGATTCCCGGTTACCGCGCGCAGGTTGACAGCCCGTTTGTTGAAGCCCCCTACCTGGGCACATATTTTTACCTTCTCAATACCAAACGTGCACCGATGGATGATGTGCGTGTGCGTCTCGCGTTGTCGATGGCGATCGACCGTGAGGCACTTACCGAATCCGTGTTGTATGGCAGTAATGATCCTGCCTGGTCTATCACGCCGCCCGGCACACTGGGTTATCAGCCTCCGCAGCTGTTCAGTTATGACCCTGGTAAGGCAAGGCAGCTATTGACTGAAGCCGGCTTCCCGAATGGCGAAGGCTGGCCCACTGTTGAACTGATGTACAACACCAGTGAAAGCCATCGCAAGGTGGCCGTCGCTGTGCAACAGATGTGGAAGGATGTCCTGAATATCACAGTGACGTTATCCAACCAGGAGTGGAAGGTATACCTGGATTCGGTATCGCAGATGGATTTCCAGATTGCCCGTCGCGGCTGGATCGGCGATTACGTGGATCCGAATAATTTCCTCGACATGTACATCACCGATGGGGGTAACAACAATACCGGCTTTTCTGACCCGGTATACGACGAGCTTATCCTGCGCGAGGCACCCCAGGCCCTTACCCGCGAAGAGCGCTTTGCGATTTTCCGGGAAGCCGAAACGCGGTTGATGACACAGATGCCCATCCTGCCGGTATATACGTACGCCAGCAAACACCTGGTACACCCTAGTGTTCATGGCCTGCCGCCAAACCTGATGGATTTTATCAATCTGAAATATGTCACTCTGGAAGCCGAGCCGCTGCCAGGGAACGGGGTGCAATAAGCCATGTGGCGTTTTGTAGGTTGGCGATTGCTGCAGGCGATACCCGTTATCCTGGCGGTGATTACAGTGACGTTCTTTCTGGTCCGGGCTGCTCCCGGCGGTCCTTTCGATAGTGAAAAGGCCGTTATTCCCGAGGTGAAGGCCGCACTGGAAGCGCAATATCGGCTGGATCTTCCACTGGCCCAGCAATATCTCGCTTATCTAGCGGATCTGGCGCAAGGGGAGTTGGGTCCCTCTTTCAAGTACCCCGGGCGCAGTGTTAACGAGCTGATTGCGGCGGGCCTGCCGGCCACCGCTGAACTGGGTGCCTATGCCCTGCTGGTGGCTATTTTCTTCGGTGGAATGGCAGGCGTGATAGCCTCACTGAAACCGAACACCGCCCAGGACTACATTCCCATGTCGTTGGCGATGATCGGTATCTGCATGCCCACGTTTTTGCTGGGTCCATTGCTGGTACTGTTATTCGGGATTCACCTGGAGTGGCTACCGGTTGCGGGTTGGGGCGATATGCCGGGCGACAAGATTCTGCCGAGTATCACTCTGGGCGCTGCCTATGCTGCCTATATTGCCCGGCTGAGTCGAGCGGGTATGCTGGAGATAATGTCCCAGGACTATATTCGTACAGCCCGCGCCAAGGGCTTGCCCGAGTGGCAGGTAGTCACCCGTCACGCCCTGCGTGGCGGCCTGATACCGGTGGTGGCTTTTCTGGGGCCGGCCTTTGCCGGCTTGCTGGCCGGTTCTTTCGTAGTGGAAACCATTTTCCAGATCCCGGGCCTCGGTCGCTTTTATGTGCAGGCCGCCTTTAATCGGGACTACACCATGATACTTGGTACGACCGTGTTTTTATCGACCCTGATTGTGCTGTTTAACCTGTTGTCCGATGTACTCGCCGCCTGGTTGAACCCCCGCCTGCGTGCTCAGTTTGGAGAGGCCTGAGTGAATACGGTGGTAGTAGACAGCATTAGCGCTGCGGAACAGGGCACGTCACTGTGGACCGACGCCTGGGCGCGACTGCGCAAGAACCGGCTGGCACTGTTCGGCCTCTGGGTACTGGTCCTGTTCAGTGTAATCGCACTGCTCACGCCCTGGCTTGCCCCTTATGCCTATGATGCCCAAAACCTGGATCTCGGTCCTACGCCGCCCTCGGCAGCTCACTGGTTTGGTACCGATATCTTTGGTCGCGACCTGCTGACCCAGATAATGTATGGCGGGCGCATATCATTGGCTGTCGGTTTTACCGCAACAGCGGTGGCACTGCTGATAGGGGTTACCTGGGGTGCCATTGCCGGCTACGTGGGTGGCCGCGTTGATGCGGTAATGATGCGGCTGGTGGATATCCTTTATGCACTGCCGTTCATGATTTTTATCGTATTGCTGATGGTCGTATTCGGCCGCAATCTGCTGCTTCTGTTTCTGGCAATAGGGGCGGTGGAGTGGTTAACCATGGCGCGTATCATGCGCGGCCAGGTGCAGTCCCTGCGTCAGCAGGAGTTCGTTGAAGCCGCCATCTCCCTGGGGCTTTCACCAACAACCATCGTTCGTCGCCACCTGGTGCCGAATGCGCTGGGGCCCATCATTGTCTACACCACGCTGACCATTCCCAGTGTCATGTTACTGGAGGCTTTCCTCAGCTTCCTCGGCCTTGGGGTCCAGCCCCCACAAACCTCCTGGGGCCTGCTGATTTCCTACGGCGCAGAAACAATGGAGGAGTTTCCCTGGCTGTTGATATTTCCCGGCGCGGCGCTAACGCTTACGCTGTTCGCGCTGAATTTTCTTGGTGATGGTCTGCGCGATGCGCTGGACGTTCGCGGCTCCGGGGACTGAATGCCCATGCCTCTATTGAGTGTTACTGATCTGCAGGTTGACTTCACGACTCGCAATGGCCGTACCACAGCAGTGAACAAGGTCAGTTTCGACGTTGAATCCGGCAAGATCACCGCGATTATCGGCGAGTCGGGCTCCGGCAAGTCAGTGGCCTGTTACAGCCTGCTGGGTTTGCTGCCTACACCGCCGGCGAGTATCGAGGGCGGTACCGCATTATTCGAGGGTCGCGACCTGCTGCAGATGAGCGAATCAGAACTGCGCCGGATTCGTGGACGCGATGTCGCGATGATTTTTCAGGACCCGATGACGTCCCTGAATCCTTACATGACTATCGGCGACCAGTTGGTTGAGCCGCTGGTCTATCACCACAAGGTCAGCAAGTCGGCAGCGCGTGAGCGCGCCCTGGAATTGCTTACGGAAGTGGGCCTGCGCGATCCCCATGCGACTATTGACCAGTATCCACATCAGTTTTCCGGTGGTATGCGGCAACGAGTGATGATTGCCATGGCCCTGATTAACGAGCCCAAACTGTTGATTGCCGACGAACCCACCACCGCTCTCGATGTCACCATTCAGGCCCAGATTCTGGCGTTGATTGCCGACTTGCAACGCAAGCGCAATATCGGTGTGATCTTCATTAGCCACGATTTGTCCGTGGTGGCGGATATCGCCGACGAAATCGTGGTGATGCAGCAGGGGCTGGTGGTCGAGCGCGGCGACCGTGCTGCTATCTTTGACCACGCCGAACACCCCTATACCCGCAAACTGCTGGACGCTATTCCTGCCGGCAGCAAGGCTGTTACTGCCGAACAGCGCGAAGACCTCATTACCGTCAGCAACCTGTGCACCTGGTTCGGGCAGGGTAAGGGCAAGGAACCCCTGCGAGCCGTTGACAACGTCAGCTTCACTATCCAGCGCGGTGAAATCCTGGGGTTGGTGGGCGAGTCCGGTAGCGGCAAGTCAACGATTGGTCGCTCGTTATTGCGGCTGTTGCCCATTACCAGTGGCGAGGTATTATTTGATGGCGTTGATGTCACCCAGCTGCAGGGCGTCGGGCTCAAGCAGATGCGTCGACGGATGCAGATGATTTTCCAGGATCCCTATGCGTCACTCAATCCCCGGATGTCGGTTTACGATACCCTTGCCGAGCCGCTTCTGCTGCACGGGATTGAAAGCCGCAAAACGGTAGAGCACGGTGTGCTGAGGTTGATGGATGACGTGGGCCTGCCGCGGGCCTTTGTACGCAAGTATCCCCATGAGTTCTCCGGGGGCCAGCGCCAGCGCATTGCCATCGGTCGCGCCCTGGCCACCCGGCCGGAGTTCATAGTGGCCGATGAACCGGTGTCGGCGCTGGATGTCACCATCCAGGCGCAGATCCTGGACCTGATGCTGGAGCTGGGAAGCGAGTATGGCCTCACCATGCTGTTTGTTTCCCATGACCTCGCCGTGGTGCGCCATATCGCCGATCGCATCCTGGTGCTATACAAGGGGCAGGTAGTGGAGCAGGGTACCGGGGAGGTCCTGTTCAACAATCCCCGGCAGGAGTATACCCGCCAGTTATTGCAATCCATTCCCGGTCGTGCGCTGATCAGTTGATGGGGGGAACGTCAGCTCGCAGCGGCCCCGGCAATGTCCCTGATCCGCGCCACCATGGCGCGGAGCCCGTTACCCCGGGTGGGGGAGAGGTGCTGCAGCAGATCCAGGGAGTCGAAGTAACCGTCGATATCAAACGCCAGCACCTCTGCCGGCGTTTTATTGTTATAGGCAGCCAGGACAATGCCGAGCAGCCCCTTGACGATAAACGCGTCGCTATCGACTGCGAGTTGAAGTCTGCCGTGTTCCATCTGCGTGTCGATCCACACCTGGCTCTGGCAGCCGCGGATTTTACGCTCCTCGGTATGCAGTGATTCGGGCATGGGCGGCAGCTCTTTGCCCAGGTCAATGATGTACTTGTAGCGATCTTCCCAGTCATCAAAGAACGAGAGGGTATCGACAATATCGTCACTGGTGATGCTGTGGCCAAAAGGGGTCTGGTTGGTATCCGACACGATCGGGTGCTCCTTAGTAAAACATACCCGTTTCGAGCTGGGCCTCTTCCGACATCATATCCCGGCTCCAGGGCGGGTCAAACACCAGTTCCACTTCCACTTCGCGCACATTCGGCACCTGCTCCACACGGTATTTCACATCGCCAACCAGAACCGGCCCCATGCCGCAGCCCGGTGCGGTAAGTGTCATACGGATCGAGACCCGGGCGGCGTTCTGGTCCAGCTCCACCGCATAAATCAGGCCCAGGTTGACAAGATCAACCGGTACTTCGGGGTCATATACTGTGCGCAGTGCGTCCCATACCTGCTGCTCATGAATCTGGCCGTCATCATGCGGCTCAAACTCGAGTTTTTGTGCGGTCAGGCCGAGGGCATCCGCGTCTGTGCCATCAACCCGTATCATGTTGCCGTTATGAATTACCGTGTAATTACCGCCCAGGGACTGGGTGAGAGTGACAAATGTGTGTGCGGGAATAGTGACCGGATCGCCGACCGGTACCAGTCGGCCCGGGCAGTCGCGCTGGGTGGTCAGCAGGGTTCGTTCCTGGGCGCTCATCAAGACTCCGGATTAGCTGATACTGAAACTTTCGCCGCAACCGCAGGCCGCGGTCACGTTGGGATTGTGAAATTTTATGGTGCGGTTAACGCCTTCTCTCTCGTAATCCACCCGGGTGCCATTCAACACCGGCAGGGAGCTCGGGTCGATAAATACATCGAGCCCGTTTTCAAGATGGACTTCCAGGTCGCCAGTGGCGCTTTGGTCAACTTCATCCATAACGTACATGAAGCCCGTACAGCCACTTTCCCGGACGCTGATCCGCACGGCCCGCTTGCCGGACTGTTCGAGTTGTTTCTTCAGGTGCGATGCCGCCGCGGGGCTTATCACCACGGCGTCAGTGGTTACGTCAAACGTTTCAACACTCATTCCATCAATCCTCTAGCCAAACAGGCGTTTTGCCTTGCGAATACCCGCGAACAACTGTTCCACATCAGCGGCGGTATTGTACAGGGAATAGGAGGCGCGCACGGTACCCGGCAAGCCGTAATGGCTCATCAGCGGCTGGGTGCAGTGATGGCCGGTGCGGACTGCAATACCCTGCTGATCAAGGAGCATGCCCAGGTCCGAGGGGTGAACACCGTCAATCATAAAACTGTAAATGCCGACCGACTGCGCCGGGCTGCCTATACGCTTGAGACCTTCAATGCCGGCGCCGAGTTCAATCGACTGCTGCAGGAGGTCGAGTTCGTGGGCGGCAGCAGCGGCCATGTCGATGCCCGAGATATAATCGATTGCCGCGGCCAGGCCGATGGCGCCGGCGATATCGGGGGTGCCGGCTTCAAATTTGAACGGCAGTGTGTTCCAGGTACTGCCGCTGAAGCTGACTGTGTCGATCATCTCGCCACCACCAAGAAAGGGCGGCATTGCCTCTAACACGTCTTCCTTGCCCCAGAGTACGCCGATTCCTGTTGGACCGAACAGCTTGTGCCCGGAAAAGGCGTAGAAATCGCAGCCGATGGCGGCTACATCAACCGGCAGGTGGGCGACGGCCTGGGCACCGTCAATCATTACCCGGGCGCCCGCGGCATGCGCCATACGGGTAATTTCGGTTACCGGATTGATGGTTCCCAGCGCATTGGATACATGGTTTATCGCAACCAGCTTTACTCTCTCATCGAGCAGTTCCGCCAGCGCCGCCAGGTCTATTTCACCGGCGCCGCTCACCGGCACCGGGACCACTTCGGCGCCGGTAGCAGCCGCTATCAATTGCCAGGGAACGATGTTGGAGTGATGTTCCAGCCAGGAGACCAGTATGCGGTCCCCCGGCTTCAACTGGCTGCGCCCCCAGCTGTTGGCGACCACGTTGATGGCCTCGGTGGCGCCACGGACCCAGATCACCTGGGACGATTTGGGACTGTTGATATACCGCGCAGTGGTTTCCCTCGCCTGTTCAAAGGCAAGAGTCGAGCGGTCACTGAGGGTATGTGCACCCCTGTGAACGTTGGCGTTATCGTGCCGGTAGTAGTGGCTGATAGCGTCAATGACCTGTTCCGGTTTCTGGGTGGTTGCGGCATTATCCAGATAGACCAGGGGATGCCCGTTCACTTCCTGTTGCAGAATGGGGAAGTCCCGGCGAATACGCTCTGGGTCAAAGCCCGCGGCGCTGATGCGCGCTGGCGTACTCACAGCAAATGCCTCGTTAGCCGGGAATCGCGACTGAAGCGCCTGGCCAGGAGCGGCTTGAGATAATCCTGCAAGCCGGGCTCCGCAATCGCTTCCACCAGCTCGTTGATAAAACCGTAGCTGAGCATGACTTCTGCTTCCTCCTTTGATATCCCGCGAGTCCGCAAATAGTAAAGCGTGGAAGGGTCCAGCTGGGCGACAGTGGCTCCGTGGGCGCACTGCACATCATCTGCGTAGATTTCCAGCTCCGGCTTGGTATTCACCTCAGCCTTGTTGCTGGTGAGCAGGTTCTTGTTACTGAGTTCCGCACGGGTTTTCTGGGCCTGGGGATGAATATGAATCCGGCCGTTGAATATCGCGGTAGCTTCGTCTGCAATGATGCCGCGGAAGCGCTCCCGGCTGCTGCAGTGTGGCACACTGTGCTCAATGCACGTGTGGTAGTCGACGATTTCGCGGTCCCGTGGTAAGTAGATACCATCCAGTTCACAGTGTCCGCCACTACCCTGGTGATCCACTACCACGTCGATTCGCTTGAGGGCACTGCCCAGGGCGATATGGAAACCGTTAAGCAGGCTGTCCTGGTCAAGACGCGCGTGAACGCCACCTATGTGCACAGCATTGCCCTGTTCGAGGTGAAGACGATAATGGTTCAGGCGTGCGCCGCGACCCACCAGCAATTCGGTAATGCCGTTGGTAAAAGGGGTGCCGCCGGTAGTGGCGTTGGCGAAGGTTTCAACCACTGTGGCCTGACTGTTGGCTTGCAGTGACACCAATAGTCTCTGGTTCATGCTGATAGCCCCCGACTGGCCGCTGGTGAGCCAGACAATCTGGATTGGGGCCTCTACGGTGATACCGGCATCGACTTGCAGAAAAACGCCATCTGCGAGGGTTGCGTCATTCAATGCCGCGAACACATGGCGATGCGGTAGTACCGCGGTACCCAGCTGCGCACTGATTAATGCGGCCTGTTCGGCGCTCGCATCTTCAAAGCGAACCAGGCTGATTCCCGCGGGCAGCTCGAGGCTGGACAGGTCTGCCCGGAACTGGCCGTCGGCAAATACCAGCGTCGGGCCACCGAGGGCGGGGAAGCGGATATCTGAGACATCGGTCGCTGTGACGTTGCGGCTACCGGGGGCAAAAGGCTGCTTCAACGCCTCCAGGCTGGTGTATTTCCAGGCCTCGGTCTTGCGCGTTGGCATCGGCGTCTGCTGCCAGGCAGCGCGCCCGCGAGACTGTATGTCCCGCAACCAGTCGGGGGCGGTAGCGGCTGCTGCGCTTACTGCTTGCTGCATGAAATCCGCCATCAGGCGACGTCCTCCAGCCAGCCATAACCACGCTCTTCCAGTTCCAGAGCAAGGGACTTGTCACCGGATTTTACGATCCGGCCACCAGAGAGTACGTGTACAAAATCCGGTTCAATAAAGCTCAGCAGACGCTGGTAGTGGGTGACCAGAATAAAGCTGCGGTCGGGGCTGCGCATCGCATTGATGCCGTTTGCAACTACTTGCAAGGCATCAATATCGAGACCGCTGTCGGTCTCGTCCATAATGGCAAGTTTTGGTTGTAGCAGCATCATCTGCATCAGTTCGTTACGCTTTTTCTCTCCACCCGAAAAGCCTTCGTTAACGCCGCGCTTCAGAAAAGAGATGTCCAGATCCACATTTTTGCAGGCCTCGCGGGCCTGTTTCATGAAGCTGACGCTGTCGATTGCGGGTTCCCCACGCCGTTCGCGAATGGAATCCACCGAGGCCTTGAGAAATTCCATATTGCTCACACCCGGAATTTCAACCGGGTACTGGAACGACAGGAAGACACCCAGGTGGGCCCGTTCCTCGGTTTCCAGTGCCAGCAAATCCTGTCCCTGGAATGTCACCGAGCCGGCGCTCACGGTGTAACCCGGCCGCCCTGCAAGCACATGCCCGAGGGTGCTCTTGCCGGAGCCATTGGGGCCCATGATGGCATGGATTTCCCCGGCCTTGATGTTGAGATTGAGACCTTTGAGAATAGCCTGGCTTTCAACCCTGGCGTGCAGGTTGTCAATTTTAAGCATTGTGTAGTCGCTCCACGGCACGGCCCGGAGCCGTGCGATTTCAGTTTGCTCAGCCTACGGATCCTTCGAGGCTGACTTCCAGTAACTTGCCTGCTTCCATGGCAAACTCCATGGGCAGCTGGCGGAATACTTCCTTGCAGAAGCCGTTAACGATCATGGAGACCGCTTTTTCGGCATCAAGCCCCCGTTGCTGGCACAGGTACAGCTGATCATCGCTGACCTTGGACGTGCTGGCCTCGTGTTCAATTATCGCGCTGGGATTGCGGCTTTCTATGTAGGGAAATGTATGCGCGGCGCAGGTATCGCCGATAAGTAACGAGTCGCACTGGGTATAGTTGCGCGCACCGTCGGCCCGGGGGCTCATGCGCACCAGGCCGCGGTAGGCATTGGAACTTTTGCCGGCGGAAATACCCTTGGAAATGATGGTGGACCGTGTGTTCTTGCCCAGGTGTATCATCTTGGTGCCGGTGTCCGCCTGTTGGGCGTTATTGGTCAGCGCGACAGAGTAGAATTCGCCGATACTGTTGTCGCCCCGGAGGATGCAGCTCGGGTATTTCCAGGTGATCGCGGACCCTGTCTCAACCTGTGTCCAGGAGATTTTGGCATCGCGGTGGGCTACACCCCGTTTGGTAACAAAGTTATAGATGCCGCCCTTGCCCTCGGCGTCGCCCGGATACCAGTTCTGTACCGTGGAATACTTGATTTCAGCGCCGTCGAGGGCCACCAGTTCAACCACCGCTGCATGCACCTGGTTTTCATCGCGCATTGGTGCGGTACATCCTTCAAGATAACTGACGTGGCTGCCCTCATCGGCAATGATCAGGGTGCGCTCAAACTGTCCGGTATTGGCTTCATTTATCCGAAAATAGGTGGACAGTTCCATCGGGCAACGTACGCCTTTGGGAATGTAGACGAAGGAACCGTCACTGAAGACCGCGCTGTTCAGGCCGGCATAGAAGTTGTCCTTGCGCGGCACCACGCTGCCCAGGTATTTGCGCACCAGGTCGGGGTAGTCCTTGACCGCTTCCGAGATGGAGCAAAAAATAACACCGGCCTCGTACAGTTTCTCACGGAAAGTGGTGGTGACCGACACCGAGTCAAACACGATATCCATGGCAACACCGGCCAGCACTGCCTGCTCGTGCAGGGGAATACCAAGCTTGTTGTAGGTGGCGATAAGCTCGGGATCCACCTCATCCAGGCTTTGGGGCCTGTCTTTCATCGCCTTTGGCGAAGAGAAAAATGATATCTCGTTAAAATCCACCGGCGGATACTGCACATGCGCCCATTCCGGCAGAGCCATTTCCCGCCAGCTACGATAGGCCTCCAGACGCCACTCCAGCAGCCATTCCGGCTCGTTTTTACGAGCGGAAATAAAGCGCACCACATCTTCGTCAAGCCCGGGTGGCAGGGTGTCCGACTCGATATCGGTGGTGAAACCCGCCGCATATTCCTTGTGGATTGCGCGATCAATCTGTTCCTGCGACATAATTCACTGACCTGTTGTGGGGGGTGTTGTCGTAATACCCGAGTATTTTAGTCGAGTATACAGGTGGGTGCAATGCCGCGGCGTCCGGGCCGCCCTTGCGGGCTTGCAACAGGTTCACAGCAAAGTCCGGATTATCAAATTCTGGCCATTAAAGGCCGGTTCATGCAACATTGACAGGATAACAGTTTATTAACCTCTGGAGAGTAATAACAATGACCACAACCTTACGGGTTTTTTCTGCACTGCTGGGTGTGATTTTTACGGCGATCTTCCTGCTCTGGTTGCTGGAGCCGGGGCGTGCCGCGGAAGCCCTGGGGATGCCGCTACTGGAAGGTGTCGCGCGCAATACCCAGGTGGGTGACTTTACCGCGTTCTTTTTTGCCCTGGCCGCCTTTATCGGGCTGGGTGTCGTTCGGCAGCAGCCTACCTGGTTATGGTCTGCCAGCCTGGTGCTCGGGGCCGCGGCCGTCTTCCGTTTGTCCGCTGCGGCGATGCACGATGCCACCCTGGTGTTGTCTTCGGTGATTATCGAGGGGGTCGGTGCAGCGATTCTGCTGGCCTATGCCTCCCGGCTTGAGCGCCGTTAATCAGGCCAGCTCGGGCTGGCATCGAATAATAGCCTCCCTGAACGATCCGGGGATAGGCATTGGGTTCCGGCTTTCCTTATCCACGAACACCTGGGTCAGGCTACCCCTGGCCAGGATGGTGTCGTCAGTGAGCTGCAGCAGGAAGGCCAGCTCGGCACTGGAAGTGCCCAGTCGGGTATAACCTACGCCGACCGTCACATTGTCGTAGGCCTTGCACTCGCCAACATAATCACAATTGATATTAACTGTGAAAATAAAGCAGGGAGCCTGTTGCGGGTTCATCGCATTCAGGCCCAGGGATTCCATATAAAAGCCGGCAACCTCGTCGGCATAGACCAGGTAGTTGGCGAAATAGAGGTGGCCCTGGGCGTCGGTATCACTGAAACGCACCCGGATTGAGTCCGTATAAGGGAGGCTGGGGCTACCCATGGTGACCATCAATCAATTGGCTCCAGGTGCTGGCTTTGCGTGCGCCTGATCTCCGCTGTCATCGCGTTTTTGTAGCGCGGCGGCATTCATGCAATAGCGCAGGCCACCCGGAGGTGGGCCATCGGGGAACACGTGGCCCAGGTGGGCGCCACAGGTGTTGCACAGCGCTTCTATGCGATTTCTGCCGAACGACGGGTCATTGTGGTAGGCAATTGCGTTTTCAGCCACAGGCTGGGTGAAGGATGGCCAGCCTGTGCCTGATTCGAACTTCTGATCGCCGGCGAATAGCAGCGTGTCGCAACATACACAGCTATAATCACCGGGTTCAAAGCGCGAGCACATTTCATTACTGAAAGCGCGCTCGGTGCCGGCCTGGCGGGTAACATGATATTGCTCGGGAGAGAGCAGGGCGGCCCACTCCTCATCGCTGCGCTCCACGGTCTGGTCGGGTGCCGGGTTACCCTCGTTGGCAAAGCGCAGGACATCATTCCAGGTGAGCATGTTAACTTCCTCTTTGGCATTGGACAGAGTGACTTCGGGCTGGAAATGGTAATATCAACCCGTTTTGGATGCTACTGATACTGTTTTTACGGAGATCAAGATGACAACCAGTGACATTTTTTCCCCTGATCCACACCTGGCCAACACGCACGACGTGTTCAACCAGGCCGACCTGCTGGTGGACTACAACCTGTATCAGGGCGATGTGGCGCTGCGCGAGGCGGTTCACCGCCACGGTGCCGGCTGGGCAGAGGCTGAGATCAGTGCTCATGGCGCCCGTTGTGGTTCCAGCCAGGTCTATGAGTGGGGTTTCCTCGCCAATGAGTACAAGCCACAGTTCTATTCCCACGATCGCCAGGGACACCGTATTGACCAGGTGCGATACCACGAAGCATACCATGCATTAATGGCAATGGGCCTTGAAGCCGGGTTGCACAGTAGCCCGTGGACAGATCCGGGCCCTGGCGCTCATGTCGCCAGGGCGGCGAAGTATTTCATGCAGGCGCAAATAGAGTCCGGGCACGGTTGCCCGTTGACCATGACTTTTGCAGCGGTTCCTTCTTTGCGGCTGACACCGGCTGTGGGCGAGCAGTGGATCCCGGGCGTATTGGCGAATGCCTACGACCCGACCAATCGACCACACACTGAGAAAAAGGCGCTCACTATTGGTATGGGCATGACCGAAAAACAGGGCGGCTCCGACGTTCAGGCCAATACCACCCGCGCCGAGCCCGTTGGGGGTTCCGGCCCTGGCGCCGCCTATGAACTGGTGGGCCACAAGTGGTTTACCTCCGCACCCATGTGCGATGGCTTTCTGGTGCTCGCCCGAACTACCGCCGGGCTTTGTTGTTTTCTGGTGCCGCGCTGGCGTCCCGATGGCAGCAAAAACCCATTACAGGTACAGCGCCTGAAAAACAAAGTCGGGAATATCGCCAATGCCTCATCCGAGATAGAACTGCGCGGTGCGCTTGGGTGGATGATCGGCGAAGAGGGGAGAGGTGTGGCAGCCATTATTGAAATGGTTGCCATGACACGGTTTGATTGCATGATCGGCTCGAGCGCGGCGCAGCGCCAGGGAGTCAGCCAGGCGGTTCACCACGCGCGGGGCCGCAGTGCATTCGGCAAGCGGCTGTTTGATCAGCCGCTGATGCGCAATGTGCTTGCGGATCTTCAGCTGGAGGTGGAGGGCTCGCTGGCCTTCACCATGCGTATGGGCGAAGCGCTGGATCGCAGTCTCGCCAGGGGCGGAGACGACCATGAAAAACTTCTGCTTCGCCTGGGTTTGCCCACCGGCAAATACTGGATCTGCAAACGCACCCCCCAGCATGCCTATGAGGCAATGGAGTGTATGGGGGGCAATGGTGTTACTGAAGAATTCATTAGCGCGCGGCTGTATCGCGATGCCCCGATAAACGCCATCTGGGAAGGCTCGGGCAATGTGCAGGCGCTGGACATGCTGCGAGCTCTCAAGCGCAGCCCCGAGGTGCTCGATACGTGGTGGCAGGAGCTCGACAAGAGCCGTGGCGAGGACGCCACTCTTGATGCGGCAGTGGCGAAGCTACGCAGTGAACTTGCCGATACCGGCGAGATCGAATACCGCGCCCGCCACCTGGTTGACCAGTTGGCGCTGGTGATGCAAGCCAGTTTGCTGATTCAGGCGGGCAATCATGCAGTTGCCGACGCCTTTGTCAGCTCCCGAATTGCACAAACCGGGGCACGCAACTATGGCACCCTGCCGCGCGGTGTTGATATGGATGAGCTGCTTGGGCGTGCGCTGCCGCTCGCGGGTTGAATGAGGTATGAACGGGAGCATGATTTATCCTGTCGCGCTGCAGTATACTGGGACCTCGCGGCCTCGGGCCGGTATGTCACGTTAAAGTAAGGAACCTCATGTCGGCTTCGTTAAAGGCTTTTGTTGTTGTCTCCGTACTGGTACTTGCAGGCTGTCAGTCAATTCCTGGTTTTGAACCCGAGCCGGCTCCCGCCTGCCCGGTTATCGAACCTCGGGAGTGCCCCGCCTGTGAAGTACAGCAGTGTCCGGAGCCGGTGGTGATAGAGAGAATCGTGTTGCAGCCTGCACCGGTACCGGAGCCGTTACCCGAGCGTCCGGTTACGGGTGGCGAGCTGGACCTGCCGATAATCGGCAGGGTCGAGTTTGTACAGGTGGAGCCGCCGGGGTTGCGCCTGGAGGGGTTGATCGACACGGCAGCTGCCATCAGCACCATCAGTGCCAGCGACATCAGCCTGCTGGAAAAAGACGGTGAGCGGTATGTAAGCTATAGCCTGCTCGATCCCGATACGGGCGAGGCGCACACACTGGAGGCCCCGCTGAGGCGACGCAGCATGGTGCAACATGCGGATGGCAGCACGACCCGCAATTATGTCGTGTTGATGTGGCTTGCGCTGGGCGACAGTCGCGCCCGGGTAGAGGTCATTCTTTCCGAAAAAACCGGCATGGCCTATCCCCTGCGGGTAGGTCGTAACCTCCTTACTGACTTCGCGATAGTAGACGTCAGTCGACAGCACGCCCTTGATAAATAAGCAGCCATCATGATTGCATCGCGAACCAAAGTCGGGCTCGTTGCCGGCGCTCTCATCCTGTTTGGCCTCGGCCTGACGGCATACAAGGTTATCAGCCTGGATCTGCCGTTGTGGCCGGGTGAATCCCGAGAGGTCTGGACTATTGAATCCAAGATCAGTTTCAAGCCTACCGATGGGCCGGTGGAGGTAGAGTTGCAGATGCCCCAGGCCCTGGGGGGCTGGGTGTTACTGGAGGAACATTTTGCCTCGTCCGGTTTTGGCTTTTCGGTGCTTGAGCAGCCCTCGGGGAAAATCGCCCGCTGGAGCCGGCAAACACTGGAATACCCAACCACCCTGTATTACAAGATACAGGGATATCGGGCGCACCAGGACGACTTGCCGGACTTGCCGGTAACCGAATCGGCTCCTCCCTTGCTGGAACCTGACCAGGACGCGGCCATGGAGCGACTGGTTGCTGACCTGCGTGAGCGCTCCAGTGGGGCTTTGACATTTACCTCCCTCCTTATACAGGCCTTGACGCAACCAGAGCCAGGCCAGGATGCCGAGTTCCTGTTGGGTACCTATCGGCAAACTCCGGTGCAGGTGATGCTGGATGTGCTCGCCTACGCCGGAATTCCGGCCCATACGGTGCGTGGCATACGACTGCAGGACGGGCGTCGGCGCCAGACCCTGAGTGCATTACTGGAAGTTCACGACGGCGAGGACTGGCAGTTGTTTGATCCGGAAACCGGAGCCAGTGGTCTGCCAGATGACTTCTTTATCTGGCAGCGTGGTGACGGTGCGGTGCTGCGGGTGATGGGCGGTCGCGACTCCCGGCTTGAGTTTGCGCTTTTAAGCAATAGCCTGCCAGCCAAGACCGTAGTCAGTATGGAGCAGCGCAGCGACGACTTTGCCCTGCTCAACTTTTCGATATATGCACTGCCAGTAGAACAGCAGGGTATTTTCAAGGGCATCCTGTTGTTGCCGGTGGCGGCATTTGTGGTCGTCCTGATGCGGATCCTCGTGGGCATACGCACCTCGGGGACGTTTATGCCGATTCTCATCGCACTGGCGTTTTTGCAAACCACGCTATGGGTCGGGCTGGGTATCTTTCTGACCCTGGTGAGTGTGGGGCTATGGATACGCTCCTGGCTCAGCTACCTCAATCTGCTGTTGGTGGCGCGGGTCTCGGCGGTGGTTATCGTGGTGATTCTACTGATGGCTGCTCTGGCTCTGGTCAGTTACAAACTGGGTGTCGACCAGGCACTTACCGTCACCTTTTTCCCAACCGTTATCCTTGCCTGGACCATAGAGCGAATGTCGATTCTGTGGGAGGAAGAGGGCGGACGTGAAGTCCTGATGCAGGGCGGCGGTAGTCTGCTGGTTGCTGTCCTGGCCTATCTGGTGATGTCGATATCAGTGGTTGAACATCTCACCTTCAACTTTCCCGAGTTGCTGGTCAGCCTCCTCGGCGTGATTCTGCTGGTGGGCAAGTACACTGGTTACCGACTCTCAGAGCTGTACCGTTTCCGCAACATGGTAAACATGAAGTGATCCGTCTGGTATCGCCTGCCACGCTGCGTCGCCTTGGTATTCTGGGAATGAACGGCCGCAATATCACGTATATCGGTGGCAACAACCCCCGGCGCAATTATCAGCTGGTCGATAACAAGCTGTTGACCAAACAGGCGGCCATCGAACGCTCTATTGCCGTCCCTGAGCTGTATGGTGTTATAGACCACCAGTTCCAGATTGATGGAATGCTGGAGCAACTCGAAGGCCGGTCTGCGTTCGTGATCAAGCCGGTGCAGGGCAGCGGCGGCAAGGGTATTCTGGTCATTACCGCGCGCGATGGTGACCGGTTTATAAAATCCAGTGGCGCTGTGATCAGTGCCCATGACCTTCGTCGCCATACATCCAATATCCTGGCGGGACTGCACAGTCTGGGCGGACGCAACGATTTTGCGATGATCGAGGCACTGATTGATTTTAATCCCGCACTTGCGGAATACAGCTACGAAGGGGTGCCTGATATTCGTGTGATTGTTTTTCGCGGCGTGCCAGTGATGGCGATGATGCGTTGCGCGACCCATACCTCGGACGGCAAGGCAAATCTGCACCAGGGTGCGGTAGGGGTGGGGATAGATATCGCTACCGGCCGCAGTATTGCTGCCGTACAGAAAGGTTCGCTGGTGACTCACCACCCCGATACCGGTGCCTGCTTCAAATCCCTGCACCTGCCCGACTGGGAAATCATTCTTGACCTGGCTGCAAGCTGTGCCGAAATGAGTGGTCTGGGTTATCTTGGTGCAGACATTGTGCTGGACCGGCAGCGGGGGCCCATGTTGCTGGAGCTCAACGCGCGCCCGGGGCTGGCGATTCAGGTCGCCAACCAGGAGGGCCTGGTACATCGCCTCCGAATCGCCGAGGAAATCGCCGCCAGCGCGCCGGATCACGATGCGCGGATCCGTCTGGCAAAGGAGCATTTTCATGTTCCCCAGGGTGCGGCTATAGCGCCTCCCTGAGACGCTGCAAGCGCCTGGTTTCGACTGCCAGGACTAAACACCGCTTGCAAAATCGGCCGGTTTTGTTAGTATGCTCGGCAACGCACCCGCTGACGGTGCAGTACGTCTTCGTCAGCATCCGTTACCCCTCTACATTACATTCCTCCACGAGATTGCTGATAATGACCTTTGACACCCTTGGGCTGTCCGACAGCCTGTTGCGCGCTATTGTTGACCAGGGCTATACCACGCCCTCACCCATTCAGGCGAAAGCCATCCCTCTTATCCTTGACGGCAAGGACGTCATGGCCGCTGCCCAGACCGGTACCGGTAAGACCGCTGCCTTTACTCTGCCGTTGCTGCAGCGTCTTATGGGCGGCAAGGCTGTGCGGCCGAACCGCTGTCGCGCGCTGGTGCTGACGCCTACCCGGGAACTTGCCGCGCAGGTTCAGGAAAGTGTTCGCGACTATGGAAAATACGACGAATTCAGTTCTGCCGTAGTGTTCGGCGGTGTCAAGATCAACCCTCAAATCGCCCTGCTCAAGCGCGGCGTTGATGTCCTGGTGGCAACCCCCGGTCGCCTGCTGGACCTCCACGGGCAGGGTTTTGTTGACTTCAGTGACGTTGAAGTTTTGGTCTTTGATGAAGCCGACCGGATGCTGGATATGGGCTTCATCCACGACATCAAGCGCATCGTCAAGCTATTGCCTGTCCGTCGCCAGACACTGATGTTTTCAGCAACGTTCTCTGCCGAGATCACCAAACTTGCCCAGGGTTATATGCAGGATCCGCTGAAGGTTGAGGTGAGTACACCCAATGCAACGGCCGATACGGTGGTGCAATGGGTGTATCCGGTGGACAAAAAGCGTAAGTCGGCACTGCTCAGCCATCTGGTGCAGTCGCATTCCTGGCACCAGGTACTGGTATTTACCCGCACCAAACACGGTGCCAACAAGCTTAGCCAGCAGCTTGAAAAAGATGGTATTCGCGCTGTCGCGATACACGGTAACAAGAGCCAGAATGCGCGTACCAAGGCGCTGGGCGACTTCAAGAAGGGCAGGATACAAGCCCTGGTGGCAACCGATATTGCCGCCCGCGGCCTGGATATCGAGCAGCTGCCCCAGGTAGTCAACTTTGACCTGCCCAATATCGCCGAGGACTACGTGCACCGCATCGGTCGCACCGGCAGGGCCGGCGCTGCCGGTCACGCGTATTCACTGGTGAGCGCGGATGAAGCCGATTACCTCTACGGTATTGAAAAGCTGATCCGTAAAACCCTGCCACGGGAAGAAGTGGACGGGTTTGAACCAGAGCACGCAGTGCCTGAAGGACGTCCGGGCACCAGTGCCCGCCCCGCGTCCCGGAACCGGCCCCAGGCGCGACGTGGTAATGCCGACGCAGCCGGCCGCAGCCAGTCTCGTGGCCGTCGCGGCGGCGGCAGCGGTGGTAGTGCTAATGGTACTGCCAACGGTAATCGCACGGCGCGTTAATGCTTCCGGGAGACCCCGGAACTGTATCACGGCGTGACCCTCGTGCTTGCGCCAGCACCCTCTTCCTGTAATGCTGTAAGTCACAGGCAGCGATCTGCTGCACAGGGGAAGAAAAAATGTCCGACAATAATGATTTTCGCCGGCGCACCCTGGTAAAAGGTATTGCCGCGGCGTCACTATTACCACTTCTTGGCAGCAACCTTATTGCATGTTCCGACAGTAGGGATCTGGTGCCGGAGCCCGCCGGTGTGGCGGCTCAATTCAACCACGGTGTGGCGTCCGGTGATCCTCTGGCGGATCGTGTGATTCTGTGGACGCGGGTTACTCCCGATGAGGAGGGCTTCGTTGATGTCGAGTGGGAAGTCGCCAGTGATGAAGACTTCACTGATATTGTACGTAGTGGCGCCGGGGTTACCGACGCTGCGGTAGACTTTACCGTCAAAGTCGACGTGGATGGTCTCGCTCCCGGCACTTCCTATTTCTACCGGTTCCGGGTTATCGACCGGGTTTCTCCGGTCGCGCTTACCCGAACGGCACCCGCCGGTGCTGCGGCGAGCGCGGTATTCGCAGTGGTTTCCTGTTCCAACTATCCTACAGGCTTCTTTAATGTCTATCGTGAAGTCGCCCTTCAGGAGGTAGACGCTGTGCTTCATCTGGGCGATTATATCTACGAATATGCCCCCGATGGTTATGCCAGTAGTAATGCCGAGGCCCTTGACCGGGTGGTAACACCTGCCACTGAAATCGTGACACTCAGTGATTATCGCGCGCGCTATGCCCAGTATCGTACTGATCCTGACTTGCAGGCAGCGCACGCGGCGCACCCGTTTATCGTGGTGTGGGATGACCACGAAATCGCCAATGATACCTGGCGGGAGGGCGCGGAAAACCACGACCCCGACAGTGAAGGCGAGTTTTCCGAACGCCTGGCCTCGGCTATTCAGGCCTGGTATGAGTGGCTGCCGGTGCGACCGCCAGCTAATGAGCAGGAGATTATTTACCGCCTCCTGCCCTATGGCGACCTGCTTGACCTGGTGATGCTTGATACCCGGGTTATCGGCCGTGACCAACAGTTCGTGTATCCGGATTTTGTCACCGGTGGCGTCATTGACGTTGCGGCTACGCGAGCTGCGGTCAGCGACAGCCGCCGCACGCTGCTCGGCGAGACCCAGCTCACCTGGCTCAAGGATAAACTGACCAGTTCAAATGCCCGCTGGCAAGTGCTGGGGCAGCAGGTGCTGATGGGTCGCTACGATCTGCCGTCTCCGGTACTCCAGGCCCTGGAGCCGAGTATCGCCGGGGATGATCCCCTGGCCGAGGGTGTTGCAGCGGTGCTGGCTGCGGTGGCTGCAAAGAACAAACCACCTGCCGAACGCACTCCCGAAGAGCAGGCGCTGCTGGATTCCGCCATTCCCTACAATCTTGATGCCTGGGATGGTTATGGCTTTGAGCGTGATGAGGTGCTGGAATTTGTCGCCCAGCTCGACAAGCGGATGATAGTATTGGCGGGTGATACCCACAACAGCTGGGCGTCACAGTTGCGCACGACTTCGGGACAGGTCGCAGGCGTCGAATTTGCCACATCGAGTGTTACCTCGCCGGGTCTCGAGCTGGTTCTTGGCGCCGATGCCGCCGCTTTCTTTGCGCCGCTGATGACGACCCTGGTGGATGACCTGGTGTATGCGGATTTCAATAACAGGGGCTATCTGACGGTTCGCTTTGAGCCCGAGACAGTGACAGCGGAATGGCGCTATGTATCCGCCATAGACAGCCGCGATTACGTGTTGAATGAAGAAGCATTCCACCAACGCATAGTGAATCATAGCGATCTGGTATTGAGCTGATACCACCGGTATATTCCTGAAACGATCACATTACCCGGCATACCGTTATTCTTGCGGGACTATGGCGCGGGTATACCACCTGAAGATGAGAGATGTCATGAAACCCAGTATTCGAATCCTGTTGCCCGCTCTGTTGCTGGCACTCACGGCGGGCTGTGCCCAGTATGAAAACCGGCGCGGTGTTGAGGCCACCTGGGCATACGCTATTGCAGATATGAAACCCGGGGAAACCACGCGCAGTGAAGTGTTGGGGCTATTGGGGCCGCCGTCACAATTAATCGCTCTGGAGGAAGAGACCGTACTTTATTACCTGTTCGAACGCTCCGACGGTGAAGCGCTTATCCTGGTATTTTACAACCGGATGCAGATCGATACCCGCTACGATCGTGCAATCTTCTTTTTTGACGAAAATGATGTACTGACTGATCTTGCCAGTCATGTCGCTGTGCCAGCGAGTGCTTAGTATGCGCTGCACTGCGTTGCTTCTGATGTGCGTCTGTCTTGCCGCCTGCACTCAGTGGCGATATGACCTCGGCGAACCCTTGTCGCCGGCCGCACCGCAGATTGCCGCCGAGACAGCGTTACCGCTGGGTGAAGTTCTGGCGCGGCTGGGGCCGCCGTTGCGTATCTCTGCCCTGCCGGGAGGATTTGCCCTGGCCTGGGAATATTGGGAGATTCGGGAAAACCTGCTGGGTTTCAGCCTCGGGGCCATGGGGGTCGATTTTCTGTCTATTGACTGGGGTGAAGCGCATGCGCGGTCACAGTTCCTGTTGCTCAACTTTAACGATGAGCATCGACTCACTGGCGGCAGTTACCAGGCGAGGGAAGGCGTGGCGGGGGGAGGCGGTTCGGTGCAGCCCTTTGTCAGTATTGTGCCGGTAGTCGATATAGAAGACATGGTTGAGCATCTTCCCCAGCACGCCTGGGGTCGCGGGCAGCTGGAGCCTCTTCCGATCAGCCTTAATCGCAAACAGTCTCCCGACCAAGGGCAGGGCGGGGTCTCCCAACGCGACACACCGGTTGGCATTGGCCAGCAAGCGCTTGAATTGCGTTAGTATTGGTAACCGTTTCAGGATTCCGTAAAATCAGACAAGATTTTTACCTACTATAAAAAAGGACATCTTCACTATGGTGCACGATACCCTACCTGCAATACTCGGCCACTGGGCACAACACTGTCCGGATAAGGTCTGGTTGAAGGACCTGTTACCGGAAGGTTCTCGCGATATTACCTGGGGCGACGCTGCCGCTGATATTGCAGCAATGGCGGCGATGCTGGAGCATCATTTTGGCCATGGTGAACGGATGGTGTTGCTGTCGCGTAATTGCGCCCACTGGTTCCTCGCCGATCTTGCCATTATCAGTTCCGGCAATATTACGGTCAGTATGTTTACAACCCTGCCGGCGAGCACGGCCCGGTATATTCTCGACTTTACCGGGGCTTCGGTCGTTGTGGTCGGTGAAACCAGCAACTGGGCGGGTGTTCGCGAGGTGTTGCCCGAGGGCGCCACCCTGATCACTCTGCCGGGAGTAGATCTGGAGGAACCACACCTCAAATGGGAGGAGCTGCTGGCGGAATGGCAGGGCAAAAAACCCAGCTACCAGTGTCAGGCGGATGATGTCATGTCACTGGTCTTCACCTCGGGCACCACCGGCTTGCCCAAGGGCGTTATCCAGACCCATGCGACCAATATTGTCCCCATTACCCGCTTTCAGGATGCCTTCGGCATACGGTCGGAGCCACGCTATTTTTCCTACCTACCGCTGTCGCATATCGCCGAACGCCAGATTGTTGAATTTTCCTCAATCGTCTCCTGTGGCGAGGTGAGCTTCAACCAGAGCCTGGAAACCCTGGCCGCTGATTTGCAACGCGTTCATCCACACATGTTTTTCGGCCCACCCCGCGTGTGGGAGCAGCTCAAGCAGGCGGTAATCGCCGGGTTTGGCGGCAACGAGGCGCTCGAACAGGCACTGGCGCAAAATGGGGAAGCCATAGGCGCCGCAGTACTGGCCCAGCTGGGGCTGGACGAGGTGGAGTATTGCCTGGTTGCCGCCGCGCCAACCCCGCCCGCGCTGATCCATTGGTGGGACCGCCTGGGTCTTACCTTGATGGAAGGCTTCGGCCAGACTGAAGCCATGGGGGTGATCTGCAGCAGTGCTGACAGGCGCCGGATAGGTTCGATTGGTATGCCAGTGGGTGATGTCGAATACCGCATCAGCGAAGAGGGAGAATTGCTGATACGCGCGGGTGGTTGTACACCGGGATATTATAAACAGCCTGAGAAAACAGCCGAACTGGTTCAGGATGGCTGGCTGTACACCGGTGACAAGGCGAGAGTCGACGAAGACGGCTTTATCTACCTTACCGGCAGGGTCAAAGACTATTTCAAGACCATTCAGGGAAAGTTTGTTGCGCCACCACCGATAGAGGGCGAGTTTGCCAAAAATCCGCATACGGAGCAGCACTGCCTGTTGGGCCGCGGTTACTCGAAAACGGTGATGGTGGCCGTATTGAATGAAGCGGCTCGCTTGCGCGCGGAACACGAGATCGGCGATGTTATCCAGCAAATGGTGCACGGTATCAATGAAACACTGGAAAAACATGCACGCATTGGCGCGGTGATTCTCACGGCCGACACCTGGACGATCGAAAATGAGGTGCTCACTCCGACCCTCAAGATCCGCCGGGAAAAAGTTGAGGAACGTTTTGGCGAACTGGCAGAAGCCCTGGCCCGGCGTTCCGCGGAGGAGCGCGAACTGTTGCTGCACTGGATGGAACGCAGCTAGCCCGCTCCCCGGAGGCCTTTAGCTGGCGGGCGTCACATCAGGCACCACGGGCTGCAGGTCACCCTCGTAATCTTCCGGGCCACGAGGGTCCAGGCCAAAGCCGGTCGGCGCCACTTCCGTAGCGGCCGCCGAGAAAGGCAGCTGGTCCTCGGCGGCAACGATTTGTTCACGGTCGCGTGTCTGAACGGCGAAATAGACCGAAAACAGCGCGCACAAAGAGGCAAATGACCAGAATAAAGCGGTGGCATCAAAAAAGCCCATTAACTGGCCCAGCACCAGCGGGGCACTGGCGGCGCCGAGGGCGTTGAGTAACAACACCGAGGTACCGATTTCCACGAATTCCTCGACGCTCGAGTTGTCCGCCGCGATCGCCAGCGATATTGCGTAAACCGGCATGGTTACTGCCCCGAACAGGAATACCATCAACAGGTGTATGTTGGTGCCTACTGTCAGTGCCACGGCCACGGCAGTGGCGACCCCGGCGAGGGCCAGAAACAGTATTACATAGCGACGATCAACCCTGTCCGAGACCCAGCCAAATGGGTACTGGAACAGAGCTCCACCGGCAATGGCCGCAGTGATGAACCAGGTAACATCGGCGACAGTGCTGCCGTAACGGCGGGCGAACAGAGCCCCCAGGGCCCAGAACCCCCCCACCACGAAGCCGGATAAGAGAGTGCCGGCAAATGCCGTGCGCGAGCGGTGGTAGAGCAGACCCAAACGTATCCGGGTTGATTCAACAGGCGCGGGCGCCAATCTGCTGGTCAGCCCGACCGGCACAATAGCCAGGGCCATGAAAATCGCTGCGAGTGTAAAGGGTGTTGAGCTGTCAGCGGAGCCGACATTAATCAGAATCTGCCCCATAGCCATTGAACCGAGAATGATAAAGGTATAAATGGCCAGAACCTGGCCCCTGGAATCTGATGAGGTCTGGTCGTTGAGCCAGCTTTCTATGACGGTATAGAGCCCGCAGATCACCGCTCCGGTCAAAAACCGCAATATCAGCCAGGGCAGCCAGCCATCGAGCATTTCAAGGCAGAGAATGGCAGTAATCATTAACGCGGTGAGCACTGCAAAGCTGCGAATGTGACCCACTTTCGCGATAATCCGCGGGTTCAGGAAAGCCCCCGCCAGAAAACCCAGGAAATAACAGGAGGCACTCACGCCGATAAGGAAGTCGGACAACCCATTGCTGGTTCCCCGGAGCGGGAGCAGCGTCAGCTGCATGCCCTGGCCAATCAGCAATAGCGAAGTGGATAACAGCAGCGAAGTAAGGGTAAGCAGCGCTCTCATGGTGAACTCGGTGTGGGTCAGGACAGGTATCTCAGGGCGCGCAGAATACACCCTTTACCAGCACCGCAAAACCATAATGAGCATAAAAAAGCCCGGCATGTGGGCCGGGCAGGGGTACCGTGTTCCTCGAGGGGGGGGTTAGTTGAGGAACTCGGCTCTGGTGCTTGGGGTTTCCTTGAAGGCGCCACCGAGTGAAGTGGTCCGGGTGCGTGAATTGCCATCCATTACCCCTCTGGACTTTACGCAATAGTGAACGGCATTGATGCTGACCGCTACGTCTTCCGTTTCCAGCAAGGTTTGCAGTGCCACGAGAATCTGCTGGGTGAGACGCTCCTGTACCTGGGGCCGTTGGGCGAAAAAGCGTACGATACGATTGATCTTCGACAGGCCGATAATCTTGTTGCCGGGAATATAGGCGACCTTGGCAGTGCCATCGATGGTAACAAAATGGTGCTCACAGGTACTTACCAGGCCAATGTCGTCAATCTGCACCATTTCCTCAACCTGCATTTTGTTGGCGATGACGGCTATTTTGGGAAAGTGACTGTAATCGAGCCCGGAAAAAATCTCATCCACATACATGCGTGCTATGCGACTCGGTGTGTCGCAGAGGCTGTCGTCGGTAAGGTCCAGCCCCAGGGTCTGGGTAATGTCGGTGAAAGCGGCGGCAATTTTCAGGTATTTTTCGTCGCGCGTGAGGCCATTATCGACCAGCGGCGTTTCCAGCCCCTTGTCCAGAAGCGCCTGACGGACACTCGCGGCCTCCGGCGAGAGAGTGTGGGAGAAGGTGATATTTTTCTTGGCCAGGGCAGGTGTCATAGGGTCTCTCCAGTGCGTTTGCGATAATTACGCACCCTGCGCAAGGCTGGATTGGTGGCCCCGGTATTGAATCCAATGCCTGTCCATCTATTTGTAGACAATAAGTGGACAGACTATGGGATGGATAGTATTCACAAGCCCGGTTGGTCTGCTCTCCACCTGCAGAATATGAAGCCTTTTGCACGCCATTGGACTATGGTTGAGGAGTTGCTTCACTTCATTTTGGGAAGGAGACTCATAATGCCACAACAACAGCCTGTTCGGGTGGGGCTGGTGGGTTTTGGCCAGACAGGTCGCCAGATCTACGACCTGGCGTCCCGCAGTAACGATGTGGAGGTGGTCGCTATTGCTGATATCGGTCAACCGGATATTCTGCACTATCTGCTCTGTGCGGAAACCCGGGATGCGGAGCGCCATACGCTGGAAGGTAATTTTCTGGTTAATCCGCGTTTTCGCGCCCGTCTGATGCACATGAACGAGCCCCGGGAAATGCCCTGGGACCTGTTCGATGTGGATATGGTTATTGATGCCACAGGCAACTTTCGCCAGCGCCATTTTATGGAGGCGCACCTGAATAATGGTGCGCGCCGTGTGTTGTTACGCACCTTGCCAGGGGATGACATTGATCGCATTGTGATGCCCGGAATCAATGGCGGCGACGCTCGGGTCGAAGATCGCATGCTTTCCGCCGGTTCCGCAACAACCACGGCCCTGTGCCTGTTGTTGCATGCCCTGTCCCGGGAATTTGCCATCAATTGCGGCAGCATGACCAGTATCCACGCATATACCTCTGACCAGGCACTCCAGGATTATGCGGGCAGTGACTACCGCCGCAGTCGCTCTGCCGCAGAGAACATTATCCCCAACAGTCACGAAGCCGGGCTCTGGCTCGGGCGTATTCTCCCTCAGTTTGAGGGCAAGATCGTTACTTCCGCTCTCAATGTCCCCATTCACGAAGGCTGCCTTCTGGACGTGAACCTGGTATTTGCCGACAGCGGAGTGACTGCGGATGCAGTCAACGATGCCATGCGCCGGCAGGCGTCATCTTACCCGGGAATTCTCGATGTTGTGGAAGATCCCGTGGTTTCTTCGGACATTATCGGCAATGCCCACTCGTTGGTGTTCGATACCCAGGGAACCCTGAAGGCGGGAAGCTACACGGTCAAAACCCTGGGTTGGTACGAGACTCTGGGTCATGCGGCCCGGCTACTGGATGTGGTGCGTTTGTACGCAGCACTGGATCAGCAGGGAGGGGCGGCGTAATGAAAATTGCAATTAATGGTTTTGGTCGTATCGGTCGCTCCGTATTCCGGATCCTGGAGGATGTGCCGGGTATAGACGTGGTGGCAATCAATGACCTGTTTGACTTTGGGGCGCTGCGCTACCTGCTGGATTACGACACGGTAATGGGGCCTTTTGGCAAGGCGCTGGCGCTTGAGGGCGATGAGTTTGTCACCGCCAAGGGCCGGGTGAAACTGCTTAGTGAACGCGACCCCAGTGCGTTGCCATGGGCTGCAATGGGTATCGATGCGGTAGTGGAATCCACGGGCGTGTTCCGCAAACGATCACAGCTGGAACAGCATCTTCAGGCCGGGGCCGGGCGTGTGGTCCTGACGGTGCCGGCGAAAGATGCGATCGACTACAGCGTCGTACTCGGGGTTAACGACGATGGCCTGAAGCCGGAGCATCGTCTTATTTCCAATGCCAGTTGCACGACCAATTGCCTGGCGCCGATGGCCAGTGTACTCGACCGCGCCTTCGGTATTGAGGAGGGAGTCATCAACACGGTGCACGCCTACACCAACGACCAGCGTCTGGCGGATGTCCCTCATTCGGACTGGCGGCGCAGCCGCGCAGCGGCGGAAAATATCATTCCGACATCCACCGGTGCGGCCAAAGCCGTGGGCGAGGTGCTTCCGCAGCTCAAGGGAAGGCTGCACGGCATGGCTGCCCGGGTCCCGGTGCCGGACGGCTCGGTGGTCGATCTGTTTGTTACGCTTGCGCGCCCGACCACCGTACAGGAGGTGCATGATGTGGTGCGGACGGCCGCGCTATCATCTCAACTCAAGGGCATCCTCCAGTATTGTGACCGGCCGATTGTGTCCTCTGATATCATTGGCAATCCTCACTCTTCAATTTACGATGCCGGGTTCACCGCGGTGGTTGAGCAGCGCTATCTGCGAGTACTTAACTGGTACGACAATGAATGGGGTTATTCCAGCCGTGTCTGTGATTTGCTGGCGCGTCTTGACCAACTGTAAAAGGAGCTACAGCGATAGTGGAACAACGGGAGGACTACAGTCTTTTACGCAGTAATGTCAGCTTTCTGGGGCGCCTGCTGGGCGAGACCATTGCCACTGCCAATGGTGACGCTTTTCTGGAACTGGTGGAAAAGATACGGCGTTTGTCCAAATCAGCTCGCAGTGATGCGGGGTCTGCCAGTGACGGCTCGGCTCACGAGGAATTGCTGGAGGTACTGCGAACGCTGGATAATGCACAGCTGGTGCCGGTGGCGCGCGCCTTCAGCCAATTCCTGAACCTGGCCAATATTGCCGATCAACACAATACCGTATCCCGGCAGATGGATCCGCTGTTTTCAGCATCGCGGAACCTGCAGGGTAACTTTGCGGAGTTGTTGGCGGAGGGCGTGTCCAACGAGGCGATTGTGAATGCGGTCAACAAACTCAGCATTGATCTGGTGCTGACCGCCCACCCGACCGAGATAATGCGACGTACACTGATCCACAAGCACACCGAGATTGGCCGCTGCCTGTCCCAGCTTGAGCTTCAGGGACTTACCGAGCGCGAGCAGGAAGCCTTGCAAAACCGGCTGCGTGAGCTTATCACGCAGATCTGGTATGGCGATGATTTCCGCGTTGAGCGACCAACCCCGGTGGCAGAGGCCAAATGGGGTTTCGCCGTGGTTGAAGATTCGCTGTGGCGAGCGGTGCCGGAATTCATGCGCCGGCTTGACAGCGCACTGTTCCAGGCCTGTGGAGCGCGCCTGCCACTGACTGCCGCACCGGTCGCTTTCGGCTCCTGGATGGGTAGCGATCGCGACGGTAATCCGAATGTTACGGCGGTGGTTACCGAGGAAGTACTCTGGCTGAGTCGCTGGCAGGCTACGGAGCTGTATCTCCGGGACGTGAACCAGCTACTGGAAGAGCTGTCGATGACGGCTTGTAACAAGGCCCTGCGCGCTCTGGCTGGTGACTCCCACGAGCCATACAGGGCAGTATTGAGGATGCTACGGGAGCGCCTGCGCAATGACCTGAAGATGATTGAGGACGCGCTTGCAACCGGCGAGCCGCCGGAGCAACCACTGCTGCGTGAGGCTGACATCTGGCAGCCTCTGGAGCTGTGCTACCAGTCCATGCTGGAGTGCGGGATGCCCAGTATCGCCGATGGCGGTTTGCTTGACCTGCTGCGCCGGGTCCGTTGTTTTGGGGTGCATTTGCTGCGTCACGACGTGCGCCAGGACAGCGCACGGCATACCGAAGTGCTGTCGGAATTAACGACTTACCTTGGCCTGGGTGATTACGCGGCATGGGATGAACCGGCGCGGTGTGCGTTTCTGACCCGCGAACTGGCAAGCAGGCGACCACTGGTACCACCGCGCTGGCAGCCCTCCGCCGACGTTGCCGAAGTCCTGGCCACATTCGCGGTTATTGCCCGGCAGTCCCGAGAGACCCTGGGTGCTTACGTTATTTCCATGGCACGGCAGGCGTCTGATGTGCTGGTAGTGCATCTGCTGCTGCGCGAGGCCGGGGTGCCTTTTGATCTGCCCGTTGCGCCCTTGTTTGAAACGCTGGACGACCTGGCACGCGCCCGCGAAGTGGTTTCTTCGCTGCTTGCGGACCCCTGGTTCCGCGGTCATATCGGCGGCCAATTGATGGTGATGATCGGTTATTCCGATTCCGCCAAGGATGCCGGCGTCCTGTCTGCGGCCTGGGCACAGTACCGTGCCCAGGAAGACCTGCTGGCGGTTTGCCAGCAGCACGACGTTAAACTGACCCTGTTTCATGGCCGCGGCGGCACCATTGGTCGCGGTGGCGCACCGGCGCAGGCAGCACTGCTTTCGCAGCCACCGGGTTCGCTGGAACAGGGGCTGAGGGTGACAGAGCAGGGTGAAATGATTCGCGCCAAGCTCGGCTGGACCTCACTCGCGGTGAAGACACTGGCCCTTTATACCTCTGCCATTTGCCGAGCCAACCTGCAAACTCCTCCTGCGCCGGAGGCAAGCTGGCGCGCAATGATGGATACCCTCGCCGTTAAATCCTGTGAGGACTACCGGCATATCATTCGTGAAGAACCTGATTTTATCGACTATTTCCGTCATGCCACACCGGAACAGGAACTGGCGGGCCTGCCCCTTGGGTCGCGACCCTCGCGGCGGCGTGGCGGCGGCGGTATTGAGAGCCTGCGCGCCATTCCGTGGATTTTTGCCTGGTCGCAAAACCGGCTGATGCTGCCGGCCTGGCTTGGTGCCGGGAGTGCATTGCAGGAGGCGCTGGATCGCGGTGACGCAACCTTGTTGCGGAAAATGGCAGCGGCCTGGCCTTTCTTCGCGACGCGCCTGTCGATGCTGGAAATGGTTTATGCCAAGGCGGATGTAGGCCTGTCAGCCTATTATGACGAGTGTCTCGTTCCGGCCCCGCTGCGTCATCTTGGCGATACCCTGCGCGGGCAGTTACAGCAGGATATCGCCACGGTATTGAAGATCAGCGACAGCGATACACTGCTGTCGGACTCGCCCTGGATCCGGGAATCCATCCAGTTGCGCAATATCTATACCGACCCCTTGAACGTACTGCAGGCAGAACTTTTGAAGCGCCAGCGTCAGCAGCCTGAGCCTCTACTCGAGCAGGCTGTTATGGTGACCATTGCCGGTATTGCCGCGGGGATGCGCAATACCGGCTGAGTTTATTCCGACAGACTCTCAGGTGAGCGTGGCAGCCAGCTTGACGGCATCCACCAGTGCCTGGGGCGGGGTGTCGCCCACCAGGATCACATGCCATCGGCGTGGCCCGTGGGCGCCCATCACCAGCTGTGCCTCTACATCGGCTGTGCTGGAGGGGCCGGCGATAAACTGGATCCCGCGCGGCCAGTGATCCGCTGGCTGGTCCCGGCGAATCCGCTGCCAGGCGTCCTCCAGCGAAACCACAAGGTCCTCGGTGTTGACGAGCACCAGATGGTCTTCCGGTAACAGATTGTTGCGCCCGGGGTTGGCCCTTCCGGTATAGGTAACTACTGAGCCGGTTTCAGCAACCGCCAGCCGGGCATAACTGAGCGCCGCAGTATCACCATTCTCCGCAGCACCGAATCGTGGCAGCACGCCGGCATCCCGCCAGGGCATGGCCGCTATTCGTGGATCATTGCCGGCCACCAGTTTGTAGGTACGAAAGCGCTGGTACAGATATTTGCCGACCATTTGCACTGCAATTTTACGATCTGCTGCGAGCTCGGCACTGCCCTTGTTGGCCAGTACATTGGCGAGAAAGGCGGTGCGTGGGTCGGCGCTGGGCATGCGCGCAGGGGCAGCATAGCCCAGGGCCTTGAGCTTGCGGGCGATTTGTTCCGGGGTGGCACTGGCACTGGTGCCGCGCAGCCGAGCCAGTATGTCATTACGGCTTGCTTCGCTCATGCCTTTTTACGCCTTTGTGCCGCCTGGTAGCGTTTCATGAAGGTCCCCCCTTGCGGCGCCGGGAAGTCCCGGTGGCCGGTCCAGCCGCCGGCAAAGGGCAGCGTGTGGAATGCTCCCCGGCGCCGGCCCAGCCACGCCAGCAGGGGCATCAAAAAGCCGGTGAGCTGGTGGTAAAGGCGTGGTTTACCGAGCAACCAGGCGTGCACTCGCAGGCCACGGCGCCAGCGTATCGGTGACAGCTTGCGCAGGGTTTCCTCGTGACGCAGGTCTCGCAACAAGTCGGGGAGGGGAATATTAGCCGGGCATATTTCCGCGCAACGCCCGCAGCTGGTGCAGGCATTGGGCAGCGCGTTGCTTTCTTCCAGCGATGTCAGCAGCGGCGTCAGCACTGATCCCATGGGGCCCGGATAAACCCAGCCATAGGCATGGCCACCGACGCCAACATAGATCGGGCAGGCATTGAGGCAGGCACCGCAGCGGATACAGTCGAGTATCTCCCGATAATCACTGGCGAGGATATCGCTGCGCTTGTTATCCAGCAGCACGATATGGGTCTCAAGGGGGCCATCGATTTCATCCTCGCGCCGGGGACCCGAATAAAAGCTCGTATAGCAGGTCTGTGGCTGGCCGGTAGCCGAGCGCACCAGCAATCGCTGCAGCGCCATCGCATCCTCTGCCCTGGGCAGGATACGCTCCAGTGTCGTACAGATGATCAGTACCGGAGGCAGGTTGGCACACAGGTCACCATTGCCCTCGTTGGTCACCAGCATCGATGTGCCCGATTCCGCGACCAGGGCATTGGCACCGATAATGCCTATGTCCGCCTTGAGAAAGTGATCACGCAACACACTCCTTGCCTCGGTAACAATATCGGTTACCTGCTCCAGCGCACGCTCGCCGAGTGAGTGTTTTTCCAGGAACAGCTGGCGAATTTCCGCCAGGGATTTGTGCAGTGCCGGGCCTACGATATGGCTGGGTGTTTCGCCCGCCTGTTGAATGATGTATTCGCCCAGATCCGTCTCGGTGACATCAAAGCCACCCAGTTGCAGGTGCTCATTGAGACCGGTTTCCTCGGTGACCATGGACTTGCCCTTGGCGATGCGACGCGCACCGTGCTGCTGGCAAATATCCAGGACAATGTTGTTCATCTCATCGCCGTTGCCGGCATAGTGAACCTGGTTGCCATTGCGCAGGGCGGTTTCTTCAAACTGGCCGAGATAGTGATCCAGGTGTTCCATGGTATGGCTGCGAACGCGCTTCATGTGCGCACGCAGCGCATCAAAATCACCGTAACGCTCCGCGGCCGCGTCCCGTGCCAGCGGCAAAAACAGGCCCAAGAGATCCCGGCGTTCCACCTTGTCGCTATCGCGCAGGGCTGCACTGGCCTGTTCCATAAAGTCAGGACTTGCGACTTTCACTGTTGCGGTTCCCCTATGCCCGGCCCTGTCGTCTCACCCACCAACAGCTCCGCAATGTGCCGCACTTCCAGGGTCAGGTCTCGCCTGGTAGCACGCCCGGCAATATTCAGCAGGCAGCCCAGGTCTCCGCCCACCAGCATATCCGCTCCGGTGGCTATCGCATGGTCCAGTTTGTCGTCCACCATCTTGCCGGAGATGTCCGGCATTTTTGCGCAAAAGGTACCGCCGAAACCGCAACAGACTTCGCTTTGGGATAATTCACTGACAGTAACACCGCAGTGGTCCGCCAGAAGCTTGCGCGGCTGTTCCCTGATCCCGAGTTCACGCAGTCCGGCGCAACCATCGTGATAGGTGACAGTGCGGCTCAGCGGTGGCCGTTTGCTGGAGCGGGGCAGGGGGGCCACTTCGGTCAGGAAGCGCGTTAGCTCCCAGGTTTTGGCTGCCAGTGCCAGCGCCCGTTCGCGCCATTCGCCCTCCAGCAGGGAGGGGTAGTGCCGGCATAACATGCCCGCGCAGGACCCCGAGGGCACCACCACGTAGTCATAGGGTTCAAAGGCGGCGATCACCGCCTTTGCCACCGGTACGGTGGCTTCAAGATCACCGCTGTTATAGGCGGGCTGGCCGCAGCAGGTTTGTTGTTCCGGTACCACTACCGCGCAGCCCGCACGTTGCAGCAGGCGGAGGCTGGCGAAGCCTACCGAGGGCCGCATCAGGTCAGCCAGGCAAGTGACCATGAGGGCAACCTCGCGCGATGGCGGCATACGTTTGCGTTTTCGCTTTGGCGGTGCCTGGTGCATTGGTTCATGGTCCATCGGTGGCAACTGCTCCCTGCTTTCCTGGCCGCGAAAGGGCCAGTGGCGACTGCAAACGTCGAGTATAACGAAATATCGATGCAGACGTCGCCTCAGGCAGCGAGGGTAAGAATAACGGTCACGGCAATAATTAGAACAATACTGCCCGCAACAGCCAATGGGTGACGTGCCGCTACCAGGGATACCAGTATGGTGGCCGTATCTACCCGGTCTGCTTCCGCCAGTGCGGCGGTCAGTAATGGCCATGACCTGGTATCAAATTCGGGCAGTGCGGTGGGCCCGGTATAGAGAACGACATCGTCAATCATCAGGAATAAAGGATGCCAGCGTAGTTGCTTGCCTGTGCCGGTATGATAAATTCCCCGGTGGTCCACGAGGATCAGCTGTTGTCCGAGCACACCGATATGGCCGGGCAAGACACGCAGTTTTTGCAGTATATGCCGCAGGCGTAGCCCTGATTCCCCAGCTCCCGGCAGCCACTGAATATCCTTTGCATGTCGACCCAGAAGCGGAGCGTTACGGTAGTGCAGACTTTGGCATACGCGCAATCGCAGGCGCTGCCAGCCGGCAAACCCCAGTCCCAGAAGAGCGATCATCAGCAGTGCTACCAGCAGTAGATGCCCTCGAACCGAGCGTGCAACCTGTTCTTCCTGGTAATCTGCCAGCAGGTTTTGTAAATGGTTGACCTGCAGCGGCACTTCCGCCTGGCCCTGCGCATTGAATCTCAGCACCTGTGTTTGTTCGGGGTCGAGGATCAGCAGTTTCTGCTTCCAGCCCAGCAGTTTTTGGGGATAATGCCCGTCGGGTAGGCGCGCGACTGCTACCAGGTTCCATAGACTGTCGTAACGGAACAGGCCGGTTGCGCCGGTTTCGGGGTTTTCCATGCTTACCCACCACTGATCGCCGACCCAACTGAAGTCCAGGGTTCGGGAGAGTCCGGATCTGACAGCGTCAGCCGGCAACAGCAGTATTTCATCAAGCTGCTCGGCAAAGGCTTCGGGTTCATAGCGCAACACACTGATTGATGGCGCATCGATGCCGTTTATCAACAGCAGGCCTGCCTCCACCCGCAGTACCGGCTGCGATGGCAGTTGCCGTTCCGCCGAGGCCAGCAAGCGGCCCTCGGGGCTGTGCAGGGTCAACAGGTTGTTGGTCGGGTCTGCCAGAATCAGGTTGCCGCTGGCGGTCACTCGCGCAAAAGCCCTTGCCTCTGGTGTGGCCGTTTCACCGAATACCGGCTGGCACTCGCGGTTGGAAAAGCTGCATCGGTACAACGTTGTCGCTGCCGAAGGCTGTGCAACCAGTAACAGGACTTCATCAGGAGTGTTATAGGCTAACGCGGTGATGATGCCCGACAGCCCCATTTCCTGCAGGCTGGTGACATCGCGTTCAGTGCCCGAGCGGTCATGTCGCAGTAGCAGTTGGTCGGTCGCCAGCACCAGCTCGCCAGTGTCGTGGCTGGTGCCGGCGATTACCTGTGGTGGAGGTGCCGGTGGTGGAAGAATGGCACTGCTCACGGCCAGCACAAACAGCCCTGCCAGGGCGACTGCCGCGGTGATGACTCCCAGTCGACGCAAGTGCAGGGCCTGGGCCTCGCGCCTACGGGGTGCATGGCGATCGTGAAAGGGGCGCAAGGCATAGGGGTTGGGCGCCCGGCGACTGTTATGGTACGGGGACTTGGTGGCAGTGGTATCGGAGAGGTTATCCGGTATGCTGACGCTGTCTTCGCTGGGGCTTGTGGTTTTGGGTGCCACTTTGGCGAGCGCAGGCAGTGCACCCAGGCCGCGCAGCCGCGCATAGAATTCAGCGGCTTCCCTGGGGTCAAGGTTGCGTCGCAAGATAATTTCCTTGCCCGAGAAAAATTGCTCGACACGGTCGGGATCGCCAATACCAAACAGTCTGCCAAACCGGGCCTTGACAACCGCCGGCGCCTTGCCCGGCAGGATTTCGCCACTGAACGTAAGGTTAAACCGTTGCACTTTGGGGCGCCTCAGGTGATAGCCACTTCCTCAAAGGTCAGGCTCGCGTTGTTGATCAAACGTTTTAGCAAGTGTTCATTCATTGCCGAGGCCGGTGTCCAGAAGCCGCCGGCTACAGTGAGAGGATCCAGTGCCAGGCACACAGCCGCCTCGGCGAGCATGCGGGAGGTAGATCCATAACCGGGGTCAAGGTCGCCGGCAACTCGCACCCGGACATCCAGGTCGCGGTTTTCCGGGTGGCTGCCGTGAAAGAACAGTTCGTAGTAGCCCGCCTCGCGCTGTTCCGGGTCAGGACCTTCTCCCGGCGCCGGCAGGAAGCGCTGGATCAGCTTGCGTCCGGGCCCCGTAGCCAAGCCGAGCATCAGGCCGCCCAGGCCCAGGGTGTTGCGCAATGCTTCGGCGCGTGACCCGCAGAGCAGGGCCTCGTCATAACGGAATCCTCCACCCCAGGGTTTGCCCATCAGACAGTGACTGCGGCGAACGACACGTGCATTGATCGCAGCCATTATGAACGGCGAAGTCCAGCGCTCGAAATCGCTGTCATAACGTGCCCCGAATTGATCCGGTCCATCAGGGCCGGTAGTGCCGGCGGGGCAGAGCGAGTAAGGGTCAGTGAGCGCCTTGCGCGCCGCGGGGTCACTCCGCGCTTCCTCCATGGTTGTCATCATGCTGGCCACGGTACCGCCGCTGGCAGCGCCCCGATTGCGGCCCACCCGCGCAGCGACCGCATTTGCGGGGACTCCGTGGTGCTCGATCATGCGTTGCTGCAGGTACCAGGTTCCCATGTCGGAGGGAATGGAGTCGAAACCACAGGTATGTACCAGCCTGGCACCGCTGGCGTTGGCTGCGGCCTCGAAGATGGGAATCACCCGGGCCATCCACTGGACTTCTCCGGTGAGGTCACAATAGTGGGTGCCATTATTGGCGCAGGCAGCGACCAGGGGAGTGCCGTAGCGGGCATAGGGGCCTACTGTGGTGCAGACGACCCGAGTGCGCTGCGCCATGGCCACCAGACTGGCCTCATCGCTGCTGTCGGCCAGTACCAGGGATAGCTGCTCCGGATCCGTATCCGGTAGCAGGTGTCTGCGCAGGTGCTCCAGTTTGGACTGGTTGCGCCCGCCCAGTGCCCAGCGCAGGTCGCCGCCGACGCCGTAGTTCGTTACCAGGTACTCGGCAACCAGCTGCCCGGTAAAACCCGTGGCACCCCAGATGATGATGTCAAATTCACGCTGTGTAGCCATGGTATGGGCTCCTTTTACTATCAGGTCATTCGGGCATTACTCAGCGGATGCCGTGCATCATCCGGGTCAGCAGCGGCGAAAGGATCAGCTGTACTACCGCAATACCCATACCCACGTAGAACAGTGTGGTGAACAGATCCGTATAGGCCGCCAGGGCACTGCTGACGTCGGCAATACCGCCCTCGGTGATTTCCAGTGCAGCCAGTTTCGACAGCTGCGCGGCGACATGCTGGGAGTAGGCCGTAGCGAGGAACCAGGCCCCCATCATAACGCCGACAATGCTGGGTACCGCGAGCTTGGTGACGGCGGACAAACCCACCGGCGACAGGCACAATTCACCACCGGTATGTAACAGGTAAGCGAGCACCATCCAGTATCCTACCACCAGGCCGGCTTCATTCGGCGAAGCCGCTCCCACCACCAGGGCGCCAAAGCCAAGCCCGGCCTGACCGATACCCAGGGCAAACTTGACCGGGGTGCTGGGTTCAAGTCCGTGCCGCCCCAGGGTGGTCCATAGCCATGCAAATACAGGTGCCAGCAGGAAGATGAAAAAGGCGTTAAAGAACCCGAACTGGGCTGCGGTAAACTCAATGCCAAAGACATTGCGGTCCATGACCCGATCGGCAAAAAGCGTCATGGAGGCGGCACTTTGTTCGAACAGCGACCAGAACACGACGCTGGCCATGGTTAGAGCTACCAACGCGATCATTCGGCTGCGCTCGATGGCATTGCACCTGAAGGTGATAAACCAGGCGAGGGAAAGCAGCACGATGACAGCCAGGGTGTTGAGCAATACCCCTACTGCGCCATGGAATTGCAGCATCTGCCAGGCTGCGACTACGGCCGCGAAGCCACTGAGATAAATGGTCCACTCCTTGTTGATGCCCAGAGGTGATTTTTCCAGCAGCTTCGCGGGTTCGGCGGGCTCTGCATGGCCGTGCAGATACTTTTGCCCGCGCAGGAAAGTGACCAACCCAAAGAGCATGCCAATGCCTGCAGCGCCAAAACCGTAACCCCAGCCATAAGTGACACCCAGGTACCCACACAGCAGGGTGGCGGAGAACGCGCCCAGATTGATGCCCATGTAAAAAATTGTAAAACCCGCGTCCCGGCGCGGGTCATCCACCGCGTACAGGCGGCCCACAATAGTGGAGATATTGGGTTTGAGAAAACCGACCCCAACCACGATCAGGCCCAGTGAAAAGTAGAAGACCTGCAGGGCGCGGTCATCGCGGATAACGGTATCCCCTACCAGCCGGGCCTGCTCACCTTCAACGGCCATCCCCAGGTGGCCCAATACCAGCAGCAGGCCACCAAAAATAACCGACTTGCGCATACCCAGGTAACGATCGGCCAGGAGGCCGCCGATCACCGGCATGGCGTAAACCAGCGCGGCATAGCCACCGAGTACTTCCAGGCCGTTGACATCGGAGAACAGGTGATACTTGGTGAGATACAGCAGTAAAAGATACTTCATGCCGTAAAAGGAAAATCGTTCCCACAATTCGGTGGTGAAACAGACAAAAAGCCCTGCGGGATGACCAAAAAAACCGGTATCTGTAACAGGGTCAACGGTACTTGTTATTGTCATTCAAACTATCCTTTTCAGCGCTGTAGTTGAATATGCGAATGTGATATTGGGCAAGGGTACCACCGTTTCAAAGCAGCAGCGCCACCGATTTTACCAGTGCATACAACTTGAGACCGGGCTGCAATCCCAGCCGTTCTGCGGACCAGGGGGTGACCTCGGACAGCAGCAACTGGCCATCGGCCATGTGGCAGGCGACAAGGCAACGTTGTTCATCCAGTCGGGTGATGGTGGCGATCGTCACCGCCAGTTGATTCTGGATACTGATCTGTTGCGGTAACGCCAGCGCCAGGCTGACATCCCTTGCAAGTACCCGCAGGCGCAGGCGCTTGCCGACAGGTTCATCACTGTATACCCAGAGCTGTGCCGCGGGCAGTCCCAGGGGACGCAGGCCGTGCCTGTTCACAGGGCCGAGTTCACCTTCCAGCAATGAGGTGGCACCGTTGTCTTCAAACAGGGGTGAGTCTGGCCTGCTCAGTGTTGCACGCAACGATTCGATGCGTTCAATCGTGCCCGCGCGTATGAAAGCGACCCGGTCCGCAAGGCGGGTGACCTCATCGGGAGCATGGCTGACCATGATAATGGGCACGCTTGACTGTTCAGCCATGCGGGCGAGAAACGGCATGATCTCGCGTCGACTTGCGGTATCCAGTGCCGATAGCGGTTCGTCCAGTAGCAGTAATTGCGGACTGATCAGCAGCGCCCGCCCGAGTGATACCCGTTGCCGCTCGCCACCGGACAGCTGATCAACGGGGCGTGCCAGTAATTCGGTAAGCCCCAGCATTTCTGCGACTTCGGGTAAATGCAGCCGGCGCTCGGCAGTGGGGGTTCGATTGTAGCCATACGCCAGATTGCCGTGGACCGAGAGATGTGGGAGCAGGCTGTGCTCCTGAAATACGAGGCCGATACGCCGCCGATGCAGCGGCACAAAAACGCGGCCATGCTGCCAGCACTGGTCGCCGAAATAGACCTGCGCATCGCGCGTACGCTCAAGGCCCGCGATGATGCGCAGCAAGGTGGTCTTACCGCTGCCGGAGGGCCCGAATAGCGCGCTCACGCCCTCCAGGGGCAATGTGATATCGATGCTGAGCTGAAAGTCCCTCCGGGTGAGGCTTGCCCGTAGCCGTAGTGTCATATCCTGGCAATCTCCGCCCGCCGGCTGAAGGTGTAGACAATGAAGAGAGTGAAGAATGAAAACAATAACAGCAGCAGCGACAACCGGTGCGCACCATCATAGTTCATGGCTTCGGTATGGTCGTATATCAGCACCGAAAGCACCCGGGTCTCGCCGGGGATGCTGCCGCCCAGCATCAGGATGACACCGAATTCCCCGAGCGTATGGGCGAAGGTCAGGGTAGCCGCGACGACAAAGCCGCCCCGGGTCAGTGGCAGGGTAACTGTAAAGAACCGATCAAGTGCACCGGCCCCGAGTGAGCTGGCGACTTCCACCGGGCGTCGCCCCAGGTTACTGAAAGCCTGGTGCAGGGGTTGCACGGCGAAGGGCAGGGAGTACAGTACCGAGCCGACCAGAATACCACCGAAAGAGAAGGCAAGATGGTTCAGTCCGATAGCTTCAAGCGCTTCGCCCACAGGTCCGCGCGGGCCCAGCACTATCAGTAAATAAAAGCCCAGCACCGTCGGCGGCAGTACCAGCGGCAGGGCCACAACGGCCTGCAGGGCCACCCTGCCGGGCGAGCGACCCGAGGATAGCCACCAGGCCAGTGGGGTAGCGATAAACAGGAGGATCACGGTGGTATAGAGACACAACCGCAATGTCACTGTAATGGCTTGCCAATCCTGGGGCCCCAGCTCAAACATGACGGCTCCGGGGTTCCCGGGAAATCACAAAGTGGGCTCGCCGGGTGGGGCGAAACCGTATCGGGCCATGACAGCGCGGGCAATATCGGTGGTCATGAAACGGGCGAAGCTCAGGGCCGCGGCGTTGTTATCCGCTCGACGGGTAACAACGTAGGCCTGGCGTAAAGGCTGGTGCTTGCTGGCCGGAATCAGGTGATACGGGTGTTGCGCCAGGCGCGGGAATTCTGCCAGTGACAGCGCGATGATGCCCACGGTGGCGGCACCGGATTCTGCCATTTGCGCGGCTTGCGCTATGTTTTCGGCAAATACCAGCCTGGATTGGACCTGCTCCCAGATGCCGGCAGCCTGCAACGCTTCCTGTGCCCGCAGCCCGTAGGGTGCGTGAGCGGGTTGGGCGATCGCAATGTGCTCAATATCACTGCCAGTCAGGTCGGCGAGGGTGAGGGCACTCGCGTCCAGGATACTGCTCCAGAGGACGATGCGGCCTGTTGCATAGGGTACCGGGTCCGTTGCTGTGAAACCCTGTGCCTGTAATTGTTGCGGGTAGCTGATGTCGGCGGAAAAAAACAGGTCGTAGGGTGCCCCGTTACTGATTTGGGTACTCATCTTGCCGGACGAACCATAGACCACACGCACATCCTGGTCCGGATTCTGTTCCCGCCAGGCGGTGACTATTTCCTCCAGCGCAAAGCGCAGGTCGGAAGCGGCGGCAATGGTAAGGCTGTTGGCGCGTGCAGTGCAGGCAAACACCGACAACAACAGGATGGCGAGTAGGCGGGCGCTGACGGCGGTAGGGCGGTAAATCATGACGGGCACCGGTGGATTCTGGTAATTACCAGGACAAGCGAGGCAGTATATCGGCTGATTCGCCAACTCGGCAATGCGAGCGCGGCGTCCTGTCATTATGCCCTGATAGGCGCCGCCGGTATTACGCGGTATGATCGGCAGCCTATCGGTAATAGCCTAACGGAAATAGTATGATCAAATTCAGTAGCGTATGGGCCGGAGGGTTGCTGATGGCGGCCGCGACGGTTTTTGCCGAGCCTTCCACAGCGACGGTCGAGGCACAAATAGTCAAAGACCTGCATCTGCATATCGCAGAGCTGGCGGACGATTCCTACGCGGGTCGTGAGCCTGGCACGGCGGGTGAGGAAAAAACCATTGCCTGGCTGGAGGCTGCGTTCACGGACCTGGGCACCACGCCCGGTAATAAAGGTAGCTGGTTCCAGGAAGTGCCCATTACCTCGGTCACCAGCGCCTCTTCTGCGGTGCTGGCCATTCGGGGCCCCGATTTCAGTGCTGACTGGGCGTATGGTGAGGAAATGATGGTGGCGACCCAGCAGCAGGTCGCCGCCACCGGTATCAGCGCTTCCGAACTGGTGTTTGTGGGCTATGGTATTAACGCGCCGGAACGTGGCTGGAACGATTACGCCGGCATCGATGTAACCGGCAAGACCGTGGTGGTGCTGATCAATGACCCGGGCTTTGCGACCCAGGACCCGGCGCTGTTCAACGGCAATGCCATGACCTATTACGGGCGCTGGGACTACAAGTACGCGGAAGCGGCGCGCCAGGGTGCTGCGGGCGTACTGATCGTGCACGAGACCGATGCGGCAGCCTATCCCTGGGAAGTTGTCAGAAACAGCTGGTCCGGGGCCAATATCGGTCTTACGGCCGACAACGGCAACCGGGACAAGGTGGCAATAGAAGGCTGGATTCCGGTGCAACAGGCAGAGGCCCTGTTTGCCGCCAGTGGACGGGATTATCATGCCAGCAAGCGCGCAGCGTTGGACGCCAACTTCAAGGCCGAGCCACTGCAGGGCTTCACGGCTTCCGTGCAGCTGCAGAATACGCTCGGAAGCAGCCTGTCGCGTAACGTGGCGGCGCTGATCCCGGGGTCTGAACACCCCGAGGAAGTGATTATCTACACAGCGCACTGGGATCATCTTGGCGTGCGTCCGGATGATGCCGGCGATAATATTTACAATGGTGCCAGTGATAACGCCTCGGGTATCGCCGGGCTGTTTGCGCTGGCCAGGCAGTTCATGCAGGCCGAGACCGCGCCCGCGCGTTCAATCCTGTTCCTCGCGGTTACCGCCGAGGAGTCGGGTTTGCTCGGTTCGAAGTATTACAGCGAAAACCCGATCTTTGCGCCTGCCCATACCGTGGCCAATTTCAACATGGACAATATCGCTGCCGGCAATATCGGCAAAACCCGCGATGTCGCGGTAGTCGGTTTCGGCAACAGTGAACTGGAAAATTATCTCGCGGCGGCGGCAACTGCCCAGGGGCGGACGCTGGTGCAGGAACCCTATCCTGAAAAAGGCTCCTATTACCGCTCGGATCACTTTTCCCTGGCCAAGGTCGGCATTCCGGCGCTGTACCTGACCAATGCCACCGACAGTGTGGAACATGGCAAAGCCTGGGGAGACGCCCGGCTCAAGGACTATACAGCCAACCACTATCACAAGCCCTCCGACGAGTACGATCCTGCCTGGGATTTGTCGGGCGCGGCGCAGGAAGTATTGTTGCTACTGCACATGGGCAGTGAACTTGCCGGCAATCGGGATTTCCCACGCTGGCACCAGGGGGTGGAATTTGCACCTGTTCGCGAGCAGTCCCTGAACGAAAAGTGACTATGGTTCCCGGGAGCCTGTCGCGCTTTCCCGGGCTATGAGCGTTTAAGCCCTTAAGTCTCCTGGCGCCGTGCGATATTGAACGGCGACCAGGACTGGCTCACTGCCATCATTTCCAGGGAATTGACATTCAGGTGGGCGGGCAACGTCGCCAGCCAGAAGATGGTAGCGGCAATGTCCTCCGGTTGAATGGGATCGGCGCCGGCATAAAGCGCATCGTGTGCGTCCTGGTTGCCACCCGTGCGTACCAGGGTGAATTCACTTTCTGAAAGCCCTGGCGCAAGGCAGCTCACCCTGACACCGGTTCCCTGAAGATCGCTGCGCAGAGCCAGGGAAAACTGCTCGACAAAGGCTTTGGTGCCGCAATAGACATTGCCGCCGGGGTAGGGCCAGTGGCCCGCGACCGATCCGATATTAATGATACTGGCACCGCGCCCTGTGCGAATCAGCGCAGGCAGCAAGGCGTGGGTAACGGTAGTCAGGCCACGCACGTTGGTATCGATCATCTGGTGCCAGTCGCTGAGCCGGGACTCGCTCGCGGGTGCGGTACCCAGCGCCAGGCCCGCATTGTTGACCAGGGTGTGGATGTCGCAAAAGGGCGAAGGCAGCGTCGCGAGGGCCGCCACGACGGCATCGGTATCGCGTACATCCAGCTGTAGCGCCAGCACTTCGCAGCTGTCGGCCAGTTCGGTAGCCAGTGTTTCCAGTCGTTCCTCGCGACGGCCGCTGATAACCAGACGCCAGCCATCCTCGGCAAAACGGCGCGCACAGGCCAAACCAAAGCCCGAGGTGGCGCCGGTGATGAAAACGGTCTTGGTCATGATGGGTATCCTTGAGGTGTTGACGTTCAGGCAGCCGAGGCATGCTGTGAACAGATTTTTCGTGCCTCGAGCTGATCCGCGATAATCAGGTGAATTGCAGCCGGGTCATGCAGGCGCTTGATAGCCTCAAACAGTAGGGCAGCCTCGGGATAGGTGTTGCGCAGGTAAGCCAGCCATTGCTTGAGGGGGTTGGCTGCATGGCGTTGTTCATAGCTCGCCAGGTTGACCTCGAAAAAACGCTGCAACAAGGGCACGATATCGAGCCACTCCAGCGCCTGCAAGGACTCTCCCGCCACCGCAGCCTTTACCAGGCGCGGCAGATCGGGACGGGAAAGCGCGCCCCTGCCCAGCATGAGGTCGCGGCATCGGCTGGCCTGCTGGCAGTTAAGCGCATCTTGCGGACGCCAGATTTCGCCATTGGCAATAAGGGGGATGGACGTCACTTCGCGGGCTCGTGCGATCTCGTCCCACCACGCTGGAGGGCGGTAGCCATCGTCGCGGGTGCGGGCATGGATGGCGAGTTCGGTGGCGCCGGCCTCGGTGATCGCGACGACATTGTCCAGAAACCGTGAGCGGTCTTCAAAGCCCAGTCGAATCTTGACGGTCACCGGGACAGTGGCGGGCACCGCCTTGCGCACCTGGCTGACAATGTTGCTCACCCGTTGCGGTTCCCGGAGAATGATGGCGCCCCCATCCGAACGGTTAACGGTTTTGGCGGGACAGCCGAAATTGAGATCGATACCGGGTGCGCCAAGTTCGGCACAACGGGCGGCGTTGGCTGCCATTGGAGCGGCTTTGCCACCGAGCAGCTGCACATACACGGGGGTGCCGGCCACGGTCCTGCCGCCGCTGGTGAGCTCCGGACATAACCGGTAAAACACCCGCGGGGGCAATACCTGTTCACCGACCCGCACGAATTCGGTAACACAGCGGTCGATGCCCCCGAGATCGGTGAGCAGCGCGCGCATGGTATGGTCAATTACGCCTTGCATCGGCGCCAGTAGTAGTCGCAAGATCAGCCCCTCATGTTGGGCCCCAGTATACCTGCTACGCTTTAGCGTTGCTGCAATGAAACCGGGGCGGGGCGGCATTACGCAAATTGGCGCCGGCCACCCTTCTTGATTTATCATAGCGACAGGGTTTTTTAGACTGAGGCGTTATATAGCGTGGCGGAACAGGCCGATATTTTCATGCAGGGCGTTGAGCTGATGGTGTTTGGCATCGGCTCGGTGGCGGTATTTCTGTCCCTGCTGGTTGTTGTCACCAGCCTGACGTCGCGGCTGATGACGCGATATTTCCCGGAGGCCGAGCCGTTACCGGTAATGCCTCGCGCGCAGCGCCCCGCCCCTGTTGCCGGCGCTGAAGATGCACAGCTAACGGCCGTTATCGCCGCAGCGATCCACCGCCATCGGGCCGGCAAGCACTGAGCGGGCCGGGCTAATGAGCTACTTATGAGGTTGTCCTCCCATGCACGATAACAAACGCCCCCTGGGTATCACCGATGTCGTTCTTCGCGACGCGCACCAGTCCCTGCTGGCCACTCGCATGCGGCTGGATGACATGCTGCCCATTGCCGCAGAACTCGACAAGGTCGGTTTCTGGTCCCTGGAGTCCTGGGGAGGTGCCACGTTCGATGCCTGTATCCGCTACCTGGGCGAAGACCCGTGGGTGCGTATCCGTGAACTCAAGCAGGCCATGCCCCGGACCCCGCAGCAGATGCTCTTGAGGGGGCAGAATATTCTCGGTTATCGCCATTATGCCGATGACGTCGTGCGCAAGTTCGTTGAACGTGCGGCTCACAACGGCGTTGATGTATTCAGGGTATTTGATGCCATGAATGATATGCGCAATATTGAAGTGGCGCTGCAGGCGGTAAAGGCCGTGGGCAAGCACGCCCAGGGTACCATCTCTTACACCTTAAGCCCGGTACACAGCATTGATACCTGGATTGACCAGGGTAAGCGCATAGAGGATATGGGTGCGGACTCCATTGCCATCAAGGATATGGCGGGCCTGTTGCGACCTTATGAGGGCTTTGAACTGGTAAAACGGCTGAAAGCAAGTTGCGCCATTCCCATCCATATGCAGTGCCACGCCACGACCGGCCTGTCCACCGCGACCATTCTCAAGTGTGTCGAAGCCGGTATCGATAACGTGGATACTTCCATTTCCTCGATGTCCATGACCTATGGTCACTCTCCCACCGAGTCCGTGGTGGCCATACTTGCGGGTACCGAGCGCGACACCGGCCTGGATATCGAACAGCTGGCCTCGATAGCCGCCTATTTCCGCGAAGTGCGAAAAAAGTACCAGCATTTCGAAGGCTCCCTGCGCGGAGTGGATGCCCGTATCCTGGTTGCCCAGGTGCCCGGCGGTATGCTGACCAATATGGAGAGCCAGCTGCGGGAACAGGGTGCCGCCGATAAAATGGATGCCGTGCTGGAGGAAATACCACGGGTCCGCGAAGACCTGGGGTTTATTCCCCTGGTAACGCCTACCTCACAGATTGTGGGTACCCAGGCCGTTATCAATGTGCTTACCGGAGAGCGCTATCAATCCATTTCACGTGAGACCGCGGGTGTACTCAAGGGCGAGTACGGCGCCACCCCGGCACCGGTGAACAAGGCATTGCAGGAACGGGTACTCGAGGGTGCAGAAGTGATTACCTGTCGACCTGCGGATTTGCTGGAACCGGAGATGGATGCGCTGACCTCGGAACTGCATAGCCTGGCGGAGGAAAAGGGCATTGCGCTGGCCAGTGGCGATAACGAAGTGGACGATGTGCTGACCTACGCGCTGTTTCCACAGATTGGGCTGAGGTTTCTCGAACACCGCGGCGACCCCGACGCTTTTGAGCCGGTGCCAACAGCGGCCGCTGATGTCGAGGCCGCGCCGGAAAGCTCGCCAGCGGTTGCCGCTGCAACAACCGAAGCCGCTGTGTACACGGTGAAGGTGAACGGTCAGGCCTACGTGGTGGAAGTGGCTGAAGGTGGCGATATAAGCTCGGTGGCGGCGTCATCGCCGCAACCGCAGCAACTGCCGCAGACCCAGGCCGAGGCGCAGGGCCAGCCGCTGCCCGCGCCCCTGGCGGGCAATATCTTCAAGGTGACAGTGGCACCCGGCGATACCGTGAGTGCCGGCGATATCATCGTCATACTCGAGGCGATGAAGATGGAAACCGAGGTGCGCGCGCCGCGGGATGGCAGGGTCGCGAGTGTTGAAGTCAAGGTCGGCGACACCGTAGTCGTGGGCGACACACTGATTACCCTGGATTAACCCCAATGGATAACCTGTTACGGCTGTGGCACTCCACCGGCCTTGCCCAGTTCGAGCCCGGCCAGGCGTTCATGATCCTGGTGGGCATCGCGCTATTGTTCCTTGCGATTCGCAAGGGATTTGAGCCGCTGCTGCTGGTGCCGATAGGTTTTGGCGGCATCATGGCCAATATCCCCGGTGCCGGGCTGGCCTATTCGGCGGCGGAAAACGCCATTTATGGCGGTGATCCGCAGGTGCTGGCACAAATGGCAACGGCCCTCGGCGCCAATGCCCTGGAGAGTGGCAAGGCACTGCTGGCGGCGCTTTCCCAGGCGGGTGCCGCAGAGCACCTGACGGCAACCCGCGTCGCGGAAGCGGCCGGCTATGCCGACGGCATGCTGCATAGCTTTTATGTGGTGGCTATCGCCAGCGGGGTTGCGCCGCTGGTTATCTTTATGGGCGTCGGAGCAATGACCGATTTCGGGCCCCTGCTGGCGAATCCGAAAACGCTGTTTCTGGGTGCGGCCGCCCAGTTTGGCATCTTTGCCACGGTGCTTGGCGCCGTGGGCCTCACCGCCCTGGGAGTGATGGATTTCAGCCTGGCGGATGCCGCGGCGATCGGCATTATCGGTGGTGCCGACGGGCCTACCGCCATTTACGTATCCAGTGTCCTGGCACCTGACCTGCTCGGTCCCATCGCCGTGGCGGCGTATTCATACATGGCGCTGGTGCCGTTGATCCAGCCGCCAATCATGCGCGCCCTGACCACTGAAGCCGAGCGCAGGATAGTAATGACCCAGCTGCGGGTGGTCTCGCGCCGTGAAAAAATCGTATTCCCGCTGGTACTGTTGATCCTGGTGGCACTGTTGCTGCCGGCAGCTGCGCCGTTACTGGGTATGTTCTGTTTCGGTAACCTGATGAAAGAATGTGGCGTGGTGGGGCGCCTGACCGATACCGCCCAGAATGCGCTGATTAACATCACTACGATTTTCCTGGGGCTGTCGGTAGGCTCCAAACTGGTGGCGGACAAGTTCCTTGATATCAACACTCTGGGCATTCTTGCCCTGGGCATTGTGGCTTTTGCGATTGGCACCGCGTCCGGGGTGTTGATTGCCAAGTTGATGAACCGCTTTGGCAGCACCCCCCTGAACCCGCTGATAGGTTCCGCGGGCGTCTCGGCAGTGCCGATGGCAGCGCGGGTCAGTAACAAGCTCGGCCTGGAAGCAGACCCCCATAATTACCTGTTGATGCATGCCATGGGGCCCAATGTGGCGGGTGTCGTTGGCTCTGCGGTAGCGGCCGGGGTAATGATCAGTCTGGTCGGCGGCTGAAACCCGTCGCCGCAAGATTGGTGCCTGGGCGATTAATTTTGTACACTGGCGTCCTTCGATTCTGTTGAGAAAGAGACTGCATGAACCCCAATTACCTTGATTTTGAACAGCCCATCGCCGAGCTTGAGGTCAAGATCGAAGAGCTGCAGTTGGTGGGGTCCGATGCCGACATCAATATCAGTGAAGAGATTCGTACCCTGCGTGAAAAGAGCGCCAGGCTCACGGAAAAGATCTTTACCAATCTCAGCGCCTGGGACACGGTCAAGGTCGCCCGTCACCCCCAGCGTCCCTACACCCTGGATTATCTGCCACGGGTATTTACTGATTTTGATGAGCTGCACGGTGACCGCCACTTCGGAGACGATCACGCCATTGTAGGCGGTATCGCCCGTTTGCGTGGTCGCCCGGTGATGGTTATCGGCCAGGAAAAGGGGCGCGCGGTCCGGGACAAGGTCATGCGTAATTTCGGGATGCCCAAACCCGAAGGCTATCGCAAGGCCCTGCGCCTAATGCAGATGGCCGAACGCTTCAAGATGCCGGTTATCACCCTGATCGATACCCCCGGGGCGTATCCAGGCATCGATTCCGAGGAACGTGGGATCAGTGAGGCCATCGCCCAGAACCTTGCTGCCATGTCGCGGCTGGCGACACCCGTTGTCTGCGTGGTTATCGGTGAAGGTAGTTCCGGCGGTGCGCTGGGTATCGGTGTTGGCGATCACCTGGTGATGTTGCAGTACGCGACCTATTTCGTGATTTCACCGGAAGGGTGCGCCAATATCATCTGGAAAAGTACGGCCAATGCACCCGATGCCGCCGCAGCCATGGGGGTGACCTCATCGGTGTTGCAGGAGTTGGGTATTATCGATGCCACCATCCCGGAGCCCATGGGTGGCGCTCATCGTGATGTCGACCTGATGGCGGAGCGTATCCAGGCGCATCTCGTCGGCCAGCTGGAACGGCTGGAGCAGATTCCGCTGGAGGAAATGCTTGAACAGCGCTACCAGCGCCTGATGTCCTACGGCAACTGACTCCGTTGCCACCGCCGGGTGGTTGATGCATGAATACTGCTGATGCCCTGGAACTTTCGTCCCTGGCGCCTGCACTGAAGGTTCTGGAGCCGGCGCGACGCTGGTTGCTGGCCTTTAGTGGCGGGCTTGATTCCACAGTCCTGTTGCACCTTCTGAACCGTTATTGCCTTTCCTGTCCGCAACCTCCCGAGCTTGTCGCTGTGCATGTTAACCATGGCTTGCAGGCGCAGGCCCAGGCCTGGGAGCTGCATTGCCGGCAGGTTTGTGCCGGGCTCGAGGTGCCTCTTGTGGTGCGTCGGGTAGAGGTGGCCTGTGCCGGAAAAGGTGTTGAGGCAGCGGCTCGCGATGCGCGCTACCACGCGCTTGCCGAGTTGCTGGAGCCAGGGGATGCAGTGTTTTTCGCCCATCACCAGGACGATCAGCTGGAAACCATTCTGCTGCGTCTTTTGCGCGGCGCCGGCCTCCGCGGCCTGCAGGGTATGCCGTCGAGGCGCCCGTTCGGCAGTCAGGTATTGCACCGGCCCCTGCTGGCTTTTCCCCGCCATGCCCTCGCAGAGTACGCCCGCAGGCATCGATTGGCCTGGGTGGAAGATCCTTCCAATACCGACATCTCCCACGACCGCAATTTCCTGCGGCACGAGATTGTTCCCTTATTGGAGCAGCGCTGGCCGGCGGTCCGCGAGACCGCTACCCGCTCCGCACGCCAGTTGGCGGCTTCGGCAAATGTTCTACAGCAGTTACTGCCGGCGCCCGTAGCGGTCACCAGTATCTTCGGAGATCCCGGCATGGCATTACCCGATCTGCTGGATATGCCGCTCGATATGCGAGTGCTGGTGCTGCGGGACTGGTTGGCCGGGCAGCATCTGCCGATGCCCGCCCAGGCTCCAATGCTCGAATTTCTGCGCCAGCTCGCTGCCGGGGGTAGTCCGGTACTTGATTGTGGTGGCTATCGGCTGCAGCGTTTTGGCGATGGCGTATACCGGCTGCCCGTAATGGAGCCGGGACCATGGAATCATTCCCTGGACCCTGCCGTGAGGCTGGCGCCAGGCGATGTACTGTCCTTGCCGGGGGTGGGGGAGCTTTCCCTGCAGGCGGCCGGCTCCGGCCCTGGTATCCTGCTTGAACCGGGTGAGCACCTTACCCTGGGCTGGCGTCGCGGCGGCGAGCGCTGTCGGCCACTGGGGCGCAACGGCAGCCAGCGCCTGAAGAAGCTGCTGCAGGAGGCCGCCGTGCCGCCCTGGTGGCGCGACAGGGTGCCACTACTGTACCTGGCGGGGGAGCTGGTGGCGGTGGCAGACCTGTGGTTCTGTGTCTCCAGCCGGGTCGTTCCCGGCGGGGACGAGGAAGTCTGGCGACCAGACTGGATACGAAATACTTACACTGCTGCGGATTGAGCTGAACGCCCCTTTCTGCTAATCTGATTTCCCATCTTTTCGCCGGTTTCGCGCTCTCCCGCCAGCACTCCTGTTGTCGTCTTGCGCGTTACCTGAGTGTCCGTAAATACAGCGCATAAAAGGCTTTTCATGACGCGATATGTCTTCGTCACCGGTGGTGTGGTTTCGTCTCTTGGCAAGGGGATTGCGGCTGCATCCCTCGCGGCGGTGCTCGAGGCGCGCGGCATCAAGGTTACCCTGCTCAAACTCGATCCTTATATCAACGTTGACCCGGGTACCATGAGCCCGTTTCAGCACGGCGAAGTGTTCGTAACCGAAGACGGTGCTGAAACCGACCTGGACCTGGGTCATTACGAGCGCTTCACCCGCACCACCATGAAGCGTACCAATAATTTTACCACCGGCCGGGTTTACAACACGGTACTGAAAAAAGAACGCCGCGGCGATTACCTGGGCGGTACCGTACAGGTAATTCCCCACATCACCGATGAAATCAAGCGGCGTATCATCCTCGGTGGCGGTGACGCCGATGTGGCCATTATCGAAATTGGCGGCACCGTGGGCGATATCGAGAGCCTGCCGTTCCTGGAGGCCGCCCGCCAGCTGCGAGTCGAAGTGGGCTCCAGCCGTTCACTGCTGGTGCACCTGACCCTGGTGCCCTACATTGCGACGGCAGGTGAAATCAAGACCAAACCGACCCAGCACTCGGTCAAGGAGCTACGCTCGATTGGCCTGCAACCGGATATTCTGTTGTGCCGGTGCGCGGTGCCTATTGAAGAGAGCGCCTGCAAGAAGATCTCGCTTTTTACCAACGTTGAGGAGCGGGCCGTTATCCCGTTACTGGACGCAGATTCCATCTACCGGATTCCGGGCATGCTTCACGCCTATGGTCTCGACGATTTTGTGGTTGAGCGTTTCAACATGCAGTGTCCAAAAGCCGACCTGTCGGAGTGGGACGATGTGCTGCGCAGGGAGTTCGGCGAGCCTCGCGGTACCGTGCGTATTGCCATGGTAGGCAAGTACATGGATCTGCTGGATGCCTACAAGTCCCTTAACGAAGCACTCAAGCATGCGGGCCTGCAAACCCTCACCAATGTTCAGGTAGATTACATTGACGCCGAGGATATCGAGCGCGACGGTGCCGGAGTGCTGGCACGCGCCGATGCCATTCTGGTACCCGGCGGGTTCGGCGATCGGGGGGTTGAGGGCAAAATCACAGCGGTACGTTACGCCCGGGAAAACAACATCCCCTTCCTCGGGATTTGCCTGGGCATGCACGTGGCGCTCATCGAGTACGCGCGCAATGTATGTGGCCTTGAGGGAGCCGATTCAACCGAGATGGTTCCGGCAACCCCGCATCCGATAGTGGCGCTCATTTCCGAGTGGCAAAACGCGGATGGTTCCACCCAGCTGCGTACCGCGGAATCAGACCTTGGCGGTACCATGCGCCTGGGTGCCCAGACCTGTTACCTTGAGCCTGGCTCGCAGGTGCGCGCCATTTACGGTGCTGACACCGTTCTCGAACGCCACCGGCATCGTTATGAGATCAACAATAATTATGTTGACCAGCTGGTGGCCGCGGGAGTTCGTATCGGCGGCTGGTCCGAGGGTCGGGCTCTGGTGGAAATGATTGAGCTGGCAGAGCATCCGTGGTTCATAGCCTGCCAGTTTCATCCTGAATTTACCTCACGGCCCCGGGGCGGACACCCGCTGTTCACCAGTTACGTCGAGGCCGCGTTAGCGCATGCGCAGGGCTGAATATTTTCCGGCCGCGATTTTACAGCGGTCGATGCCGGAGTAGTCCCTTGACCCAGACTCATGTCACCCTAGGTTCTTTCACCATCGCCAACGAGGCGCCCTTCGTGCTGTTGGGTGGGGTTAACGTGCTGGAAAGCCGGGACTTCGCCGTTGACGTTGCGGCACATTATGTTGAGGTCTGTGGGCGCCTGGGCATTCCCCTGGTCTTCAAGGCCTCTTACGACAAGGCCAACCGTTCCTCCATTCATTCTTTCCGCGGCCCGGGGCTGGAGAAAGGCCTGGCGATACTGGCTGAAATCAGGGATCGCTTCGCAGTGCCGGTTATTACTGATGTGCATACGCCGGAGCAGGCAGCGCCTGCGGCGGACGTGTGCGACATCATCCAGCTGCCCGCATTCCTGGCGCGACAGACGGACCTGGTGGCCGCGATGGCAGCTACCGGTGCCATTATCAATATCAAGAAGCCGCAATTCCTCAGCCCCTCTCAAATGGCCAATGTGGCGGCCAAGTTTCGTGAATGCGGCAACGATCGCATTCTCCTGTGCGAGCGCGGCAGCAATTTTGGTTACGATAACCTGGTAGTGGACATGCTGGGTTTCGGGGTGATGAAAAAAACCTGTGACAACGTACCGCTCATCTTTGATGTGACCCACGCCCTGCAGTGCCGGGACCCGCTGGGTGCCGCCTCTGGCGGACGCCGGAGCCAGGTGCTTGAGCTGGCGCGCGCGGGGATGGCCACAGGTCTTGCCGGACTGTTCCTTGAGGCCCATCCGGAACCGGAAAAAGCACTGTGCGATGGCCCGAGTGCGCTTCCGCTGCATCTGCTGGAACCTTTCCTCGCCCAGCTCAAGGCGGTGGATGATCTGGTCAAGAGCTTGCCTGCGCTCGCTATAGAATAATCGTTTGCCTACTGGAGTTTGAACCAATGACCAAAATTGCCAATGTACAAGCCTTTGAAGTGATGGATTCCCGCGGCAATCCGACGGTGATGGCCGAGGTCAGCCTCGCCAGTGGTGAAACTGGCATAGCCTGTGCGCCCTCCGGTGCATCCACCGGCTCGCGCGAGGCGCTGGAATTGCGCGATGGCGATGAGGCCCGCTACCTGGGCAAGGGTGTGCTCACAGCGGTAGGACACGTCAACAGTACAATTCGCAGCCTGCTGCTGGGCCGCGATGTGACCCAGCAACGCGCGCTGGATACCGCCATGATTGAAGCCGACGGGACTGACAACAAGGCCCGGTTTGGCGCCAACGCAATCCTCGCGGTGTCGCTGGCAGCGGCGAAGGCTGCGGCGCAGGTACGCAATATTCCACTGTACCAGCATATCGGCGAGCTCAATGGCAGCAACACCTTCACCATGCCGGTGCCGATGATGAATATTCTCAATGGCGGTGAGCACGCGGATAACAATGTCGATATCCAGGAGTTCATGATCCAGCCGGTGTCGGCGCCGACGTTTGCCGAGGGCCTGCGTGCAGGCGCGGAGATCTTCCACCACCTAAAAAAAGTGCTGTCGGCCCGTGGTTTGAGTACGGCAGTAGGAGACGAAGGCGGTTTTGCACCCGATTTGCCATCCAATGAGGCGGCACTGGAAGTGATCGCCGAGGCAGTTGCCAAGGCTGGTTACCAACTCGGTCGTGATATTACCCTGGCACTTGATTGCGCGGCATCGGAGTTTTATCGCGATGGCGTCTACCGGCTATCCGGGGAAAACAAGAATTTTAGCAGCGCTGAATTTACCGATTACCTGGCGGCGCTGGCGGCGGCGCATCCTATCATTTCTATTGAGGACGGCCTGGACGAGTCGGACTGGGACGGCTGGAAACTGCTCACCGACAAGATCGGGGACCGTATCCAGCTGGTCGGTGACGACCTGTTCGTGACCAATACCAAAATCCTGCAGCAAGGTATTGATCTGGGTGTGGCCAACTCCATCCTGATCAAGTTCAACCAGATCGGCAGCCTGTCGGAAACGCTGGACGCCATTAACATGGCGAGAAAAGCCGGTTATACCGTGGTTATTTCCCATCGTTCGGGGGAAACCGAGGACACCACGATTGCTGACCTTGCGGTGGCAACGTCGGCCGGCCAGATCAAGACCGGCTCGCTGTGCCGATCTGACCGGGTTGCCAAATACAATCGCCTGCTGCGTATCGAGGCAGAACTGGCGGGCCGCGCGCCTTACCGGGGCCTGGTGGAATTTACCGGCCGGGGCTGATATGCGTAGTGTGCTGCTGGTACTGGCTCTAATACTGGTAATGCTGCAGTACCGGCTCTGGTTTGCCGAGGGAAGCCTGGCTGAGATGCACCGGCTGGAAGTGGAAGTGGCGGAACAGGACGAAATCAACCGCGAGCTGCGCGAGCGCAATGGCAGGCTTGAGCGCGAGGTGCTGGACTTGCAAACCGGAAATGAAGGCCTGGAACAGCGAGCCCGGGAGCAGCTTGGCCTGGTGCGCGAGGGAGAGATATTTTACCAGTTTGCGGTGCCGGCAGACCCGGCTGTGCGACGGTCGGATAGCGATAAGGAATGAGTAAACACGTGCAGTGTTGGGGGGTTGTTCCCGCGGCGGGTGTTGGTGTCCGCATGCTGGCAACGCGTCCCAAGCAGTATCTGGAAGTTGCCGGTGCCAGCCTGCTACGGCACAGCTTGCGGGCATTGCTGGCCTGTGACGATATCCGCGGGATAATGGTCGCAGTAAGCCCTGATGATCCCCGGGCCGCTGAGCTGGCGGGTTTGGCCCGTGTACAGACAACGCCGGGTGGGGCGCAACGGGCGGATTCGGTCCTCGCCGCGCTGCACGCATTACAGCCCCTGGCGGCCGATGACGACTGGGTGTTGGTCCACGACGCCGCGCGGCCCTGTATAGACCCCGCCGACATCAGGCGCCTCATGGTGCAGGTAGAGAGCAGCGGTAGCGGCGCGTTGCTGGCAGAACCGGTGGTGGACACAATCAAGCAGGTCGATAGCGCGGGGCGAGTAGAGAAAACGCTTGATCGTCGCCACTTATGGCGCGCGCAAACCCCGCAGATGTTCCGCCTGGGCGAACTCGCCGGCGCCCTTGCCGGCGCACGTCAGGCAGGTGTCGAGGTGACTGATGAAGCTTCCGCCATGGAGTGGGCCGGCTATCCGGTCATGGTAGTTCCAGGTTCTTCCCGCAATCTCAAGGTCACCACGCCCGGCGACCTCGAGGTGGCGGCATTTTATCTCGGCGGCGACGCTGCCATAGTGGCCCCGGAGGCCTGACGCGTGCGAATTGGACAGGGTTATGATGTGCACCGTTTCGGCGATGGCGATGCCATTGTAATCGGTGGAGCGACGATACCCTATAGCCGTGGCTTGCAGGCACATTCTGATGGTGATGTGTTGATTCATGCGCTGTGCGATGCCTTGCTGGGCGCGATTGGTCGCGGTGATATCGGTCGTCATTTCCCAGACAGTGATCCCGCCCTGGCCGGGGTGGATAGCCGGATCCTGTTGCGCGCGGTGGTGGCACAAGTGACTGAACTGGGCTGGATACTGGAAAACATGGATGCGACTATTGTTGCCCAGGCTCCTCGTATGGCACCGCATATCCCGTTGATGGAAGCCAATCTGGCGGCGGATCTGGAAACCGATGTCGGTCGGGTTAACGTCAAGGCAACGACGACCGAACAGCTCGGCTTCACCGGTCGTGGTGAAGGTGTTGCCGCTTATGCGGTGGTCCTTCTGTCACCCGTATCACAGTGAGTAACAACTGGCCCAGAGTATCGCCAGTATTGCCGGCCCGCGGCGTACTGCGCAGCGTACCGGAAGATTTTGTCGTACGCGAGCAGCTGGGCTTTGAGCCCGAGGGAGAGGGCGAACACGTGTTCCTGCACCTGCAGAAACGCGGTCTCAATACCCAGGACCTGCTGCAACGGGTGTCCGGGGTCAGCGGTATTCATTTGCGTGACATCGGTTATAGCGGCCTCAAGGACCGCAACGCGGTGACCAGCCAGTGGGTCAGTGTGCGTATGGCCGGGAGGGAGGAGCCCGACTGGCAGCGGTTGGCTTCACAGGGCGATATTGACGTGCTCGCCTGTGCCCGCCACACGCGCAAACTCAAGCGTGGAGTGCATCGCAGCAACCATTTTGAGTTGCGCCTGCGCAAGCTGGAGGGTGACCTGGCAGCTCTGGAGCAGAGATTACAATTGCTGCGGCAGCACGGCGTACCCAACTATTTTGGTGAACAGCGCTTCGGTCGCGGCGGTTCCACCCTGGTTCAGGCGCGACAGTGGCAACAGCGGGATGGCGGGGGGCGTAAGCTTTCCCACAACCAGCGCAGCTTGTTGCTGTCGGCTTTGCGCGGGCAATTGTTCAACACCGTACTGGCGCAGCGGGTACGCGAGGGCACCTGGGACCGTATACTGGCAGGGGACGTTTGCATGTTGCAGGGCTCCCGCAGCCTGTTTTCCTGTACGTCCGTGGACGCTGATATCGAGGCCCGCGCAGCGAGTGGCGATATCCACCCCGGTTTGCCCCTGTGGGGGCGGGGCCGGGTATTACAGGCAGAGCCACAGTTGGCGCAACAGGCCATGGCACTGGCTGAAGAAACATCCGTCTGCCGGTTCCTCGAATCGGCTGGCCTGGCACTGGCCTATCGCTCTGCCAGGTTGCTGCCGGATGACTTTAACTGGCAGTTTTGTGATGATGGTAGCCTGCTGATCAGTTTCAGTCTGGCACCGGGTAGTTACGCCACCGCTGTATTGGCAGAATTGATCGAACACAGGGAAGGGTATCAAGCACGTGGTAACGGCAGTGAATAGTGTAAATATCAACGGCATCGGCATGACTTCGCTACGTACCCGCGAACGCCTCGTCGGAAGACTGGTGGAACAGGGTATAACGGATAGCCGGGTGCTCGAGGTTATGCGCACGACTCCCCGCCACCTGTTTCTTGATGAGGCCATGGCGCATCGAGCCTACGAAGACACCTCGTTACCCATCGGTTTTCAGCAGACGCTGTCGCGCCCCTATATTGTCGCCCGTATGACCGAATTACTGCTGGCGGCCGGGCCCTTAAGCCGGGTGCTGGAAGTGGGTTCCGGTTCCGGGTACCAGACCGCGATACTGGCCCAATTGGTAGATCAGGTGTGGAGTGTCGAACGCATCAGGCCGCTACTGACCAAGGCGCGCCAGCGTCTTCGCCAGCTGCGTCTGCGCAATGTAGACCTGCGTCACGCGGACGGCACGATGGGTTGGGAAGGGGCGGGGCCCTTTGACGGCATAATCAGCACTGCGGCACCCGAGCATATTCCTGAGGAACTCTTGCAGCAGCTGGCCCCGGGCGGGCGCCTGGTAATCCCGGTTGGAGGCGACAGCCAGCAGCTGCAAGTGGTTATACGCGGCGACGAGGGCTTCGATGTGCAGGTTATCGAGGCAGTGCATTTTGTGCCGCTGCGCCCTGGTACGGTGAAATAGGATGGTGACCCCGTTTGGTGTCTACCTGCGTGGTATTCTGATGGGTGCAGCAGATATTGTTCCTGGCGTATCCGGCGGGACCATGGCGTTTATTACCGGTATCTATGATCGTCTGCTGGGCAGTATTCGTGCTTTTGATGTCACCTGTCTGCGCCTGCTCTCCAGGGGCCAGGTGAGGGCAGCATGGTTACATGTCGACGGGGCCTTTTTGTTGCTTCTATTACTGGGGATCGCTACCAGTATCCTGTCCCTGGCACGACTGGTGTCCTGGTTACTGAACGCTTACCCGGTGCCTCTGTGGGCCTTTTTCTTCGGTCTTATCCTGGCATCGGCACTGGTTCTCCTGCGCCAGGTGCCACGGTGGACGCCGGCTTTGTGGGCCTGCCTCGTCGCGGGGGCGCTTACCGCCGGTTTTATCGCGCTGTCGCCGGTGGTGGCCATGACACCGGGTTTGCCCGGGTTCTTTATCGCCGGCTTTATCGCAATTTGTGCAATGATTCTGCCTGGTATTTCAGGCAGTTTTATCCTCATCCTGCTGGGTATGTACGGGCCGGTACTAACTGCGCTGAAAAACCTTGAGCTGGAAGTGATACTGGTTTTCGGTTTGGGTGCAGGTCTGGGCTTGATGTGCTTTTCACGATTGTTACACTGGTTGTTGCAACGTTTTCATGCCGCCACCATGGCCCTGCTGACAGGGTTTTTGTTCGGTTCGCTACTGGTGGTCTGGCCCTGGAAACATGCCCTTGACTGGGTGCTGGGACGCGATGGGGAGTTGCGGCCGGCGCAGCAGGTGCCGGTCTGGCCCTGGGAGTTCGCCGCCGATCCCATGCTACAGGTATGCCTGCCGCTGGCGGTGGGCGGTTTTGCCCTTGTCTGGTTCATTGACCGGCTATGGGGCAGTGACTGATATCGTGTACTGCCAGTTCCGTTTTCTGACTCCGGTGGCTTGCCTGGTGGCCTGCCTGCTCATGCTGTTGCTGCAAGGCTGTGCCGGCGGTACCCGTGCCCCTATCGAGGATCGTCACAATAGCAGTTCAACCACGTCCAGTAGCTACACCGTGCGTCGTGGTGACACACTCTACGCCATTGCCTTCCGCTTCGGTCAGGATTACCGGGCGCTGGCTATGGCGAATAGCATAGAGCCACCCTATACCATTTATCCCGGTCAGCGCATTCGCGTGGCGGGCGTCGACACCGCCGGCTATACGTTAGTACCGCGTGTCACCAGGCCCGCCACCCGTACCGGATCCGAATCCGCCGCACCGACACCCGCCCCGGTGTCCCCGCCAGCTGTAGCCCAGCCTACCAGACCGCCGCTCAAGTCCGCGCGGGTACCAGCGCCGCCGCCGGTAGCGGTAGCGCCGGCAATGCCGGCCAGGCCCGCAAACGCTGCCCTGACGCCAGTATCAGCCTGGCGCTGGCCCTCTCCCGGACCGGTTGTCAGGGGATATTCCGCAACTGTACACAAGGGCATAGATATTGGTGGCCAGCGTGGGGACCCGGTTGTGGCTGTGGCCTCGGGGCAGGTCGTGTATGCGGGTACCGGCATTATCGGATTTGGTGAACTGCTGATTGTTAAGCACGACGATGTGTATCTCAGCGCCTATGGGCATAATGACCGATTGTTGGCGGCGGAAGGTGACAGGGTCACTGCCGGCCAGAAAATTGCGGAAAAAGGTAGCACGGGAACCGATTCGGTAAAGCTTCATTTTGAAATACGTCGCGAGGGAAAGCCTGTGGACCCATTGGGGCTGCTGCCGCGAAAATAAGCTTTTTAACAACCTGTTGTTGGTTTCCACCATACCCGCCTGTTAGGATATTGTGGTAATGACGATCCCCACGGGAGTACATAAGGTCATGTTTGAACGCAACAAGAACAAACCATCGGCTGAGCCGGTGGCGCCAGAACGCACCGCATCCCCGGCGATGCCGGCCCCAGCACCATCCACCCCTGCGACATCGAGGAGTTTTGCCATGATCGGCACCAGTATTTATATCAAGGGTACCGTAACCGGTGAAGAGGATCTCGTTATCCAGGGCAAGGTCGACGGCACCATCGATCTCGGGGATTTTGAAGTCTCGGTAGGTGAATCGGGCAAGGTCACCGCGGATATAACGGCCAGGGTTGTGCGTATTGATGGTGAAGTTGCCGGGGATGTCACCGGTAGCGAAAAGGTGGTAATCGCCAAATCCGGCCGGGTCCGCGGTAATATTATCGCTCCCCGGGTCACTCTCGAGGACGGTGCGATCTTCAAGGGCAGCATCGACATGGATCCGGGTGATACGCGACAGGGACTGGCGCCGGTCAGGACAGAAAAGGCGGGTGCAACTCCGGCCTCCAACCCCGCGAAGAATCCCGAGATGGACCTCAAAAGCGGTTGAAAAGCGTGAGTGAGGGACTTGATGCTGTCCCGCTTCCGGCACTATCGTGAGCTCTGTTACCCAACCATCCCAGCTGCTGTCATCCATATTACAGCCGCTGGACCCGGAAGAACGCGTTACGATACTGGATCTGGGCGCGGCTTTGCCGGAAACCCTGGCGTTTTATTCCGAATTTCGCGTAAAACTGTACTTTGCCGACCTGTTTGTGGATTTGCCGCTGACGGTGGCGGAGGAGGGTCCCGGCTACCGGGAGCAATTTGCCGCTCTGCTACAGCTGCCGGCAGATGTCCGCTTTGATGTTTGCCTGTTCTGGGATCTCTTCAACTTTCTCGACGATGCCGCAATCAGAGCCCTGCTTGAGGTGTTACAACCGCATTTGCATCCGGGCACACGGGTGCATGCTTTTGGTGCCCGTAATCGCAAGCTGCGGGCCGGTGGGGAACGCTATGGTATTTGTGCCAGGGACACCTTGAGTGTCAGGTATCGCACGCAGGCTTTGCCGGGTTATCGGCCCCTGCCGCAGAGCACATTGCAGGATTTAATGACGGATTTCCAGTTTGACCGCAGCGTATTACTGGCGGATGGGCGACTGGAATTACTGATGCACTTCAGGGGGTAAAAGCCATGCGCCGCAGGATTGCGGCACACGGCTAATGGAGCTTGCGGGCTACCGCTTTCGTGACGAATGCGGTAGCCGGATGCCTCACTAGACAGCGACTTCCGTGATCTCCACCGCTGCAATACGCTTGCCTTCCTCGGCACTCTTCTGGAACTCAATAATCTGGTCAAAGTTCATGTAACGGTAAATCTCCGCTGACATGGCGTCCAGGCTACTGGCATAGGAAAGGTATTCCTCGGGTGTTGGCAGTTTGCCCAGCACCGCGCCCACCGCCGCCAGTTCGGCTGAAGTGAGGTACACATTGGCACCATCGCCCAGACGGTTGGGGAAGTTGCGGGTGGAAGTGGACAACACTGTGGAATTGGGTGCAACCCGTGCCTGGTTGCCCATGCACAGAGAGCAGCCGGGCATTTCGGTGCGCGCACCGGCACGACCGAAGATGTTGTAGTAGCCTTCTTCCATCAGCAGGTGCTGGTCCATGCGCGTCGGCGGCGAGATCCACAGGCGGGTCGAGAGTTCACCCTTGTGCTGGTCCAGCAGCTTGCCCGCGGCGCGGAAGTGGCCGATGTTGGTCATGCAGCTGCCGATGAATACTTCGTCGACCTTGTCGCCGGCGACAGAGGATAGCAGGCGGGCATCATCGGGATCATTGGGAGCACAGACGATGGGTTCTTTCACCTCTGCGAGATCGATTTCGATGACCGCCGTGTACTCGGCATCGGCGTCGGCTTTCATCAGGCTCGGGTTGGCCAGCCATTCTTCCATACGTGCAGCCCGGCGCTCGAGAGTACGCGGGTCGCCATAACCCTCTGCTACCATGGAGCGCAACAGCACCACGTTGGAGCGCAGATACTCGGCGATGGTGTCTTCGTCCAGGGCTATTGTACAGCCTGCGGCGGATCGCTCCGCCGAGGCATCGGAAAGCTCAAAGGCCTGCTCAACCGTCAGGTTCTTGAGGCCTTCAATTTCCAGAATGCGTCCGGAGAAAATGTTCTTCTTACCCTTTTTGTCGACGGTGAGCAGGCCTTCCTGAATGGCGTAATAGGGAATGGCGTGAACCAGGTCGCGCAGGGTAATACCGGGCTGCAAATCTCCCTTGAAGCGCACCAGTACGGACTCCGGCATATCCAGCGGCATCACCCCGGTGGCAGCGGCAAAGGCCACCAGGCCGGAGCCGGCGGGAAAAGAAATGCCCATGGGGAAACGGGTGTGACTGTCGCCACCGGTGCCGACGGTATCGGGCAGCAGCATGCGGTTGAGCCAGGAGTGGATGATGCCGTCACCCGGGCGCAGGGAGACGCCGCCACGGGTCATGATAAAGTCGGGCAGGCTGTGTTGGGTGTCAATATCGACTGGCTTGGGATATGCCGCCGTGTGGCAGAAAGATTGCATCACCAGGTCCGTCGAGAAGCCGAGACAGGCGAGGTCCTTGAGTTCATCCCGGGTCATCGGACCGGTGGTATCCTGGGACCCGACAGTCGTCATGCGTGGTTCACAGTAGGTGCCGGGACGGATGCCCTCAACGCCACAGGCCTTGCCGACCATTTTCTGGCCGAGGGTGAAGCCCTTGTCGCTGTGCGCAGGGACTTCGGGCAGGCGGAACAAATCGGGCACGCCGAGCCCCAGCTCCTCGCGAGCGCGGGTGGTCAAGCCGCGGCCGATAATCAGGTTGATGCGACCACCGGCACGTACCTCGTCCAGCAACACGTCTGACTTGAGTGCGAATTCGGACAGCACCGCTCCGGATTCTGACAGGATCTTGCCTTCATAGGGCCTGATTTCAATCACGTCGCCCATGGTGAGGTCATCGACCGGCGCTTCAAATACCAGCGCGCCGGCGTCCTCCATGGTGTTGTAGAAGATCGGGGCGACCTTGTTGCCAATGCAGATCCCGCCGCCTTTCTTGTTGGGTACGCCGGGCATGTCATCGCCAAAGAACCACAGTACGGAGTTCGTGGCGGACTTGCGCGAAGAACCGGTGCCCACCACATCGCCGACAAAGGCAACCGGGAGGCCCTTCGCACGAATGGCTTCAATTTGCGACATGGGGCCGGTAACACCATGTTCTTCCGGTTCCAGGCCGTCGCGGGTCATTTTGTACATGGCCAGGGCGTGTAGTGGCACGTCGGGGCGGGACCAGGCATCGGGAGCGGGCGACAAATCGTCGGTATTGGTTTCTCCGGTTACCTTGAAAACCGTTACCTTGATGGATTCCGGAACCGCGTCGCGAGAGGTGAACCACTCGCCGTTGGCCCAGGATTCAAGCACGCTCTGGGCGTTGGCATTGCCGTTTTTGGCGAACTCCGCAACATCGTGAAAGGCATCGAAAACCAGCAGCGTGTGCTTCAGTTCGGTAGCAGCCAGCGGACCCAGCTCAGCGTCGGGCAGCAGGCCTACCAGGGTCTCAATATTGTAGCCCCCGTGCATTTGCCCAAGCAGTTCTACGGCCGCTTTGCGGTCGATCAGCGGGCTACTGGTTTCACCCTTGGCAACGGCGGACAGAAAACCGGCTTTAACATAGGCGGCTTCATCGACGCCGGGTGGCACCCGGGTGGAAATCAGGTCCAGCAGAAAGTCGTTTTCGCCTGCAGGCGGATTTTTCAACAGATCTACCAGTGCCGCAACCTGTTCGGTATTGAGCGGTTTGGGGGGAATATTCTGGGCGGCTCTGGCGGCGACATGTTCGCGATAGGCTTCTAACACGGTGGAACTCCTTTTACTAAGACTGGCGGCATCTGCACAGACACTGGCTGCACATCCGTTGCAGGGAATAGCGGTGCGCAATTGTACTCCAGTGGATTTTTAAGATAAATAAATCAATCGCTTATACCGTGCATTCACGGTATTGATGGCTTAAAATCCCACGCGTCAGTTCACTATCGCGTTGCTATCTGCCGTTATGCCCGAAGCCATCGTCAAAACGCCCTGCATCGGTGTTTGCTCCACCGGTATCGGTGATGCCGTGTGCCGCGGTTGCAAGCGGTTTGCCCATGAGGTGATTGCCTGGAACAGTTACTCCAATGAGCAAAAACGCGCCGTTGACGGACGCCTCGCCGGGTTTCTCTCCCAGTGCGTGCGCAACAAGTTGTCGGTGGTCGACAGGGCCCTGCTCGAGTGGCAGCTTCAGGTCCAGCAACTGCGGTATAACCCTGCTCACGATGAATATTGCTGGGCCTTCACCCTGCTCAAGGCGGGCGCCGGCCAGATTATCGAGCCCCTTGGTTACGGCCTGGAGATTCATCCGGAGTACCGCGACATTACCCTCCTTGAGCTGCGAGCCATGATTGACGACGAGTATTACACCCTCTCGGATGCACACTACGAACGCTACATGCGAACCGCCGACCTGTTCACCCCGGCGAGCAGCCAGTGAGCGCTGTCGACCTCTCCGCCATAAACGGGTTTCTACCTTGTGTTACTCCACAGGCCTGGGTCGCCTGGGCGCTGGATAACCCGCAACTGTTACTGGTCGACCATGCCAATTGCGAGAAAAAAGCGGCCTCTACCGCTCTCAACCTGATGTACCGGTATGTCGAGCACCCGCGACTGCTGCACAAATTATCGCGGCTGGCACGGGAGGAGCTGCGGCATTTCGAGCAGGTTCTCGGGTTGCTGCAAAAGCGCAATATCGACTATCCCCAGCTGTCTGCTTCGCGCTATGCCGGCGAACTGCGCAAACAGGTGCGGGGTAATGAACCCGGCCGCCTGGTGGATACCCTGTTGGTAGGGGCGTTGATTGAAGCACGTTCCTGTGAGCGTTTTGCAGCCCTCATTCCGGTGCTGGATGATGAGCTGGCAGCCTTCTACGGATCCCTGTTGAAGTCCGAAGCACGTCATTTCCAGGACTACCTGGCACTGGCCTCCGCATTGGCTCCCGAGACGGAAGTGACAGCCCGGCTGGCGGTACTGCGCGCCCGTGAGGCAGAATTGATCTGTGGCCATGACACTGAGTTCCGCTTTCACAGCGGAGTGCCACACACCTAATGTAATTTGTTTGAATTAAGATCTAACTTATTGATTGTATATCAAAATCCAGAAGGTCTATATTGTTCGGTGTGGCCCTGATCATCCATCCCTTGCTATTCCAGTCGCCAAGTACCCAGCGCACACCAGCGGTATGCACATGACGCGCAGGGCGGTGGGTGTGGCCGTGAATCATTTGCCTGACTTCGTGGTCCAGCAACGCCGACTCTACTGCCTCGGGATTGACATCCATAATATCCTCGGCCTTGTTGCTATTGGCCTCGCGGCTCATGGTGCGTAGCTCCCGCGCCAGTGTGCGCCGCTCGTCCAGGGACCGTGCCAGTAACTCAGCCTGCCAGGATGCCGTTCGTGTGGTTTTCCGGAATGCCTGGTATTCCGCGTCCTGGGTACACAGGCTATCGCCATGGGTCAGCAGCGTCGGTGTGCCATACAGGTTGATCACACTGGGGTCGCGCAGCAGCCGCGCACCGACCTCCCTGCAGAAGCGTTTGCCGAGCAGAAAGTCGCGGTTGCCCTGCATCAGGTAAAGGGCCGGTCCGGCTGCGGTGAAGCGCTGCAGCATCTCGGTCACCTCAGCCACCAGCGGTGTGTCGTCGTCGTCACCTATCCACAGCTCGAACAGGTCTCCAAGAATATACAGGGCATCGCAATCGCGGTGCTCGAGCAGGAACCGCCTCAGTGCACGCACGGTGTCGGGTCGTGTCGCCTCGAGGTGGAGATCCGAAATGAAGTAGGTGACGGGCATGGGGCTACCGATACAGGCTACTCTTCAACGATTTCGACAGTTTCAATAATGACCGTGTCTACCGGCACGTCCTGGTGCCCGGCGCGACTGGTAGTAGGCAGTACGCGGATCTTGTTCAGCACTTCCTCGCCCGCGGTGACCTTGCCGAAAACCGCGTAGCCCCAGCCCTGGGGGTTTTTGCCACTGTGATTCAGGAAGTCATTATCCTTGACGTTGATGAAAAACTGGGCGGTGGCCGAATGCGGGTCCTGGGTGCGAGCCATGGCGATGGTGCCAAAGTCGTTGGTCAGGCCATTGTCGGCTTCATTTTCGATGGGCTCGCCAGCAGGCTTCTGCCGCATATCGGTATCAAAACCGCCGCCCTGGAGCATGAAGTTGTTGATGACACGATGAAAAATGGTGCCGTCGTAGTAGCCCGCACGTGCATATTCAAGAAAGTTGGCGACTGTTTTAGGGGCTTTCTCAGCATCGAGGGTAAGTGTGATGTCGCCGAAAGTCGTTTTAATGATAACCATGAGTAATTCCGCCGGATGGATGGTCGTTAAATGAGCGCGTAATGATACGGATTTTTGGTGGCCAGTAAAACATCGTGTGCGCGATATGGTGCCGTGCTGCAGATATCCGCAGGCTTCGGCCTCTAAAGGCTATAAGCAGAAACCATCTGGGGCTATAATGCGCCGTTTTTGGAGTTGAATCTACCCGCGTATGGAAACCAGGCCCGGCAACAACTTTCTCTACTCCCTGATCGCCGACGATCTGGCCAAAGGTCGCGTCCAGCAGGTTGTCACGCGCTTTCCGCCGGAGCCCAATGGCTACCTGCATGTGGGCCACGCCAAATCCATTTGCCTGAATTTCGGCCTGGCGGAGAGCTTTGGCGGCCGTTGCAACCTGCGTTTTGACGATACCAACCCGGAAAAGGAAAGCCAGGAATTCATCGAGTCCATCAAGGAGGATGTGCGTTGGCTGGGATATCAGTGGGCGGGGGAGGCGCGGTTTGCATCCTCCTACTTCGGCCAGTTGTACGAGTGGGCATGTGAGCTGGTGCGTGAAGGTGCCGCCTATGTGTGTGACCTGGACGCGCAACAGGCCAGGGAATACCGCGGCACTCTTACCGAACCGGGCCGTAACAGCCCTTTCCGTGACCGCAGTGTGGCTGAAAACCTCGATTTGCTGGCACGGATGAAAGACGGTGAGTTTGACGAGGGCTCCCGGGTGTTGCGCGCCAAGATCGACATGGCCTCGCCGAATATGAACCTGCGCGATCCCATTCTGTACCGGATCCGCAAGGTGCCGCATCACCAGACCGGTGAGGAGTGGGTTATCTACCCCACCTACGACTTCGCCCACGGCCAGGAAGATGCCATCGAAGGCGTGACCCACTCCATCTGTACCCTGGAATTTGAAGACCACCGGCCACTGTATGACTGGCTGCTGGCGCACCTGCCAGTGCCGGGCCGTCCGCGGCAGTATGAATTTGGCCGTCTCAACCTCAATTACACGGTAACCAGCAAGCGCAAACTGAGGCAGCTTGTGGATGACGCGGTGGTGGAGGGCTGGGATGACCCGCGTATGCCCACCATTGCCGGCATGCGCCGGCGCGGTTTCACACCGGCCTCCATCCGCTGCTTTTGCGACATGATCGGTGTCACCCGCAGCGACGGGGTGGTTGATGTGGCCATGCTCGAGCACGCCATTCGCGACGACCTCAATGAGAATGCGCCCCGCGGCATGTGTGTACTGAACCCACTGCGCCTGGTATTGACCAATGTACCTGCGGACCATCGCGAACAACTGGTTGCGCCGCGCCACCCCAGCCGCGAGGAACTGGGTAACCGCGAGCTGACCTTTACCCGGGAACTGGTGATTGATGCCGATGACTTCCGTGAAGAGGCCAACAAGAAATACAAGCGCCTGGTACTGGGCAAGCGGGTGCGGCTGCGCAATGCCTACGTGATTGAAGCGCACGACGTAGTAAAGGACGCCACCGGCAAGATCATCGAGGTACAGGCTCGTATTATCCCGGATACCGTGGGCGAAGATCCCGCAGACGGCATCAAACCCAAAGGCGTTATCCAGTGGGTATCGGTGGCCACCGGCAAACGCGCGACAGTGCGGCTGTACAATCGCCTGTTCAACCACGAAGCCCCGGACCGCGGCGACAACGCTTTCATGGATTTCCTCAACCCCGAGTCCCTGCAGGTGGTCGAGGATGCCTGGATAGAAGCCGCGCTGGCTGAGGCCGTGCCGGAACAGGGATTCCAGTTCGAGCGTGAGGGCTATTTTGTCGCGGATCGCTACCAGCACACTCCCGAGCGCCCGGTCTTCAATCGCACTATCGGCCTGCGCGACACGTCGGGCGCCTGAGACAAGGTACCAGTATTATGAGCTTGATGATCTACAACACCCTGGGCGGCCGCAAGGACGTGTTCCAGCCACTGGAGCCGAACAAGGTCACGATGTATGTTTGTGGCCCCACGGTGTACAACCTGGCTCACATCGGCAACGCCCGTCCGGTGGTGGTGTTTGATGTCCTCTTTCGTTTGCTCCAGACCCAATACGACACAGTGATCTATGCGCGTAACATCACTGATGTCGATGACAAGATCATCGCCGCCGCGCGGGAGAGCCAGCGCTCCATTGAGGCGGTGACCGAAGAGTTCACCGCCAAATATCGCGAGGATATGGCCCGGCTGAATGCGCTGCCACCAACCCTGGAACCCCACGCAACACATAATATTGCCGCCATGATCGAGCTTACCGAGACACTCATTGCCAAGGGGCACGCTTACGAATCCCAGGGTCATGTGCTGTTTGCGGTAGAGTCGATGCCGGATTACGGCAAGCTCTCCGGTCGTGTGCTGGACGATATGCTGGCGGGAGCCCGGGTGGAGGTGGCTGACTACAAGCGCCATCCCGGCGATTTCGTGTTGTGGAAACCCGCCAAAGCAGAGGAACCTGGTTGGGACAGCCCCTGGGGGCGAGGGCGCCCGGGCTGGCACCTGGAGTGCTCGGCGATGATTCGGGCCCACCTGGGCGAGACCATTGATATCCACGGTGGCGGGCGCGACCTGATCTTTCCCCATCACGAGAACGAGATTGCCCAGAGCCGTTGCGCCCACGGTGGCGACTACGTGCGCTACTGGATGCATAACGCCTATCTGGATATCGACGGCGAGAAGATGTCCAAGTCACTGGGTAACTTCCATACCGTGCGCGACCTGCTGCAGCATTACCGGGGAGAGGTGCTGCGCTTTGCGCTGTTATCCGCACACTACCGCTCACCACTGAACTTCTCGTTTGAATTACTGCAGCAGGCCGAGGCTGCGCTGGGTAGCTTTTATAGTACTTTGCGCGACGTGCAGGACATCGAGCTCGATGTGGAAGTGCAGCTTGAGGACGAGCCGTTTTACCGGGCGCTAAATGATGACCTCAACACGCCGCTGGCGATTGCCGAGCTGCATGCTCTTGCCAAGCAGATGCACAAGGCCGCGGCTGCCGAGAAGCCCATGCTCAAGGCGCGGATGCTCGCCGCCGGCAATTTGCTGGGGATTCTGGCGCAGGACCCCGAGGCCTGGCTGCAGGGCGGTGTCGAGGCTGGGGAATTATCCGCGGAAGAAATCGAGGAGCGTATTAACGCGCGGCAACAGGCCAAACTGAACCGTGACTACGCCGGCGCCGATGCCATTCGCGAGGAATTGCTGGCCAAGGGCGTGGTGCTGGAGGACTCCCGCGACGGCACCAAGTGGCGTCGCGGCTGATCCTGAGCGGCCCCTGAACGCTAGCCCAGGGACTTTTCCGCCGATTCAACACTTTGCATGATGAGCGTGTTGATCGTCATCGGGCCCACACCGCCGGGAACCGGCGTATAGGCGCTGGCCTTGTCAACCAGGGGTGCCAGTTCAATGTCGCCGACGCCACCGGGGTGGTAGCCCGCGTCCACGATCACCGCGCCGGGCTTGACCCAATCCGCCTTGATGAACTCCGGCCGGCCAACAGCACCTACCAGAATGTCGGCCTGTGCGATCAGCTCCGGCAGGTTTTGGGTTCTGGAATGACAGATGGTGACGGTGGCGTTTTTCTGTAACAGCATCATCGCCATCGGCTTGCCGAGAATAGGGCTGCGGCCCACGACGACGGCATGTTTGCCCTCGATCTCTATCCCGTAATGGTCGAGCATGCGCATGATGCCCTGTGGGGTTGCGCAGCCGTAGGCCGGTTCGCCCATGGCCATGCGCCCGAAGCCCAGGCAGGTTACCCCGTCCACATCCTTTTCCAGGGCGATGGCGTCAAAGCAGGCGCGTTCGTCAATCTGCGCGGGTACCGGGTGCTGCAACAGGATGCCGTGGACATCCGGATTGCCGTTAAGCTCGGCGATCCTGGCCAGTAGTTCCGCGGTGGTGGTGCTGGCTGGCATCTCTACCGCCAGAGACTCCATGCCCACGCGGCGGCAGGCGTTCCCCTTCATTTTCACGTAGGTGGCGGAGGCCGGGTCATCTCCCACCAGAATAGTGGCCAGAATAGGCGTTTTGCCGCCGGACGCTACCTTCAGTCGCTCGACCCGTTCCAGCAGTTCCGCTTCGGTTTGTGCTGCCAGGGCCTTGCCGTCCAGAATCAGTGCTGACATTGATGCTATTCCTGTGATCGCCGAATAAGCGCGCATTGTCCCACGCAGTGCGCCGGATTGGGAGAGCCCCGTTCGCTGAAACCTCGCTATAATCACTATTTACCGTTGACGCACCCGCGTCGTCTGAGTAAGATTGCGCTCCTGAAAACGGGTAGCCGCGGCTAGCCGCAGGATTATCGGGGTATAGCGCAGTCTGGTAGCGCGCCTGCTTTGGGAGCAGGATGTCGGGAGTTCGAATCTCTCTACCCCGACCAACTTTCATGCCTGATCCGGCCAGTTGGTGTGCGGAGTTTTCAGACCACTCAGTGGTGGCCGTAGCTCATCAGGTTAGAGCACCGGATTGTGACTCCGGAGGTGGAGGGTTCGAGACCCTTCGGCCACCCCATCCTTGCATATCGTGTGATCAAGTATCTCCCCACTCAGAAATCGATAGTGTCTGCCAGCTGTGGAATAGTGGCGGTCCAGCCGTGATCGGCAAGAAACTGCTGAAAGGTGGCTTTGGTTTCCGCTTCACCATGAATCAGGTACAGGCGTGGCCGTGGCTCGTTGAAGTGGTTTATCCAGTCGAGCAGCTGTGACTGGCTGGCATGCGCTGAAAACCCGCCGAGGGTATGGATGCTGGCAGCCACCGCAATGCTGTCACCGCCGATTTTAAAGGATTCGGCACCATCGACCAGTGACCTGCCCGGCGTACCGATAGCCTGATAACCGACGATGACCACATGCGCATTGCGCCGCCACAGATTATGTTTGAAATGATGGCGGATGCGACCGCCGGTGCACATGCCGCTGCCTGCGATAATGATGGCGCCGGCTTCGATCTTGTTCAATGCCATCGACTCCTCGGTGGAGGACGAGTAGCGTAATATCGGCAGAAAGGTATGCAGGCTGCCGGTTTCCCCCTGGCGCAACGTGTTCGCATCCTCTCTGTTGTAGGCATCCTGATAGCGGTGATAAACCTCGGTCACTGCAATTGCCATCGGGCTGTCGAGATACACGGCCTGCTGCCTGAGTAGTCCTTTCTGGTATAACTGCCCGAGACGAAAGATGATTTCCTGGGTACGGCCCACGGCAAAAGAAGGGATCAGGATATTGCCGCCGTTTTTCGAAGCATCGACGATGATGTCTTCAAACTCCTGCAGGGTTTCGTCCATAGGCCGGTGGTTACGGTTTCCGTAGGTGGATTCCAGCAGCAGGACATCGGCCGCTTTTACTATTTCGGGGTCCCGCAGCAGCGCCGCGTAGCTATTACCGAGGTCGCCGGAAAATACCAGCTTTTTTTCAACACCCGCTTCAGTGACAAACAGCTCAACGATAGACGAACCCAGGATATGACCGGCGTCGCGAAAACACACTTCGACACCGTCGGCGATCTGCCGGCGCTGGCCATAGACAAAACCCTGGCACAGCTCCAGCGCGGCTTCGACATCCTCCAGGGTGTAGAGCGGCTCAATCTCTTGTTTGCCCGCGCGCCGCCTGCGCTTGTTCTCCCATTCCGTATCCCGTTGTTGTAGCGACGCGGCATCCTTCAGCATCACCTCCAGCAGTTCGCTGGTGGCTTCGGTCATATACAGGGGGCCCTGGTAACCGTCTGCGACCAGCTTCGGCAGGCGGCCTGAATGATCCAGATGGGCATGCGACAGAACGACGGCATCAAGTCCCTGGATGTCAAAAGGCAATGGTTCGTCATTGCCTTTCTCCTCCTCACGGCTGCCCTGAAACAGGCCGCAGTCGAGTAGAATCGTTGCGGCCCCGGTCTGCAGCAGGTAGGCTGAACCTGTGACCCCTTCGGTAGCGCCATAAAATGTCAGTGTTGCCATAACATCCTCGTTGCTCTTATTTGCCGTCTATTTGCGCTGCCAGGCTGAAGCGGGGCGCGTGTCCAGGAGGATAAAGCGGCGCTTTTCCTCCAGTGCCCGAACCACTTCCGCAGCGGGCACATAGCGCCCCTCACGCAAGGTGAATGCCGGCTCTTCGCCGTCGGGGTTGAGCAGGTACTCCCCGGCAAAGGCAACCATGGCCGTGTCATCCCGGCCATTGGCGACCGCATAGCGCAGGAAAGCGTCAGAGGCATTTGCCAGCAGGGCGGGATCGCCAAGGGCCGGGCCGGTGTCGCCCTGGCCCTCGGCACCGTGGCAGCTCGCGCACTGTGCCGCATAAATGACGGCGCCCCTCGCGGTATCACCGTGTACTGGCGTATCGGGTAACTTGACAGGCTCTACTCCCTCTACGGCGAGTAGCCAGCGAGTCAGTAACCGCAAGTCGTCGCGATCCAGCGGGCCACCCATTTCATCGCTGTAGCCGTCCATCGCTGTGCCGGCACGGCCATAACCTATGGCAGTGAACAGAAAGCCGGGATAAGCCGTCAACAGCAGCGAGTGGCTGCGCAACGATGGTGCGTGATCGGCACGGTAACCGCTTCGATCCTCGCCGTGACACAGTGAACAGTATTGCTGGTAGAGGGCTTCCGCATGGGCCATCTCTGTGACGTCCAGCTCCAGTGACCAGTCTGGCCTTGCCATACTGAAGGTCGACACCGAGAGCGCCACCAGCATAAACAGGATGTTACGCATACAAATTTCACCTCGGAATCAGAGTTGGGGCAAGGATACCTCAAGATCAAAGATCGCAGTTGAAAAATAAGCAAATCTGGTGGGAGATACCCTGTTCCGCGATCCCTGTCACGAAGGGTAGTCGCCAGTGCTTACTGGTCATTCTTTAACAGCTTAAACAGAAACGGGGGAGACAAGCGGGCGCGGGTCACTTATTCTGATCAGGTGCTGGCTCAAGTAAAACCCGTTCGATCCAATGTCCCGACCAGGAGAGGTTATGCACACATCAACTCGCGAAGGTTCCAACCGGAAATTCTACGCTCTTGATACCAATGTCCTGATCCACGATCCCAACGCCGTTTTCAATTTCGAAGAACATCGGGTGCTGGTGCCTATGGTGGTGCTGGAAGAGCTCGACAAACTGAAGGTCGGAAGCACCGCGCTAGCCGCGGATGCTCGCCAGTCGGTGCGCACCATTGATGCTATTCTAGGCAGCGCCACGCCGCAGCAAATCATGGAAGGCGTTGATATCGAGCGTGCGCACACACAGCAACGCATGGGCACGCTGGGCATCATGATGCCGCGGGAGCCGTCAACCGCTATTCTGCCCCTCCATAGTAACGACAACCGGATCATTAACGATCTGCTGGCCCTGCAGACCCTGCATCTGGATGCCGATGTAGTTCTGGTTACCAAGGATATTAATATGCGCCTCAAGGCGCGGGGCAGCGGTCTGCAGGCGGAGGATTACCACAATGATCAGCTAATCTCCGATATTGACAACCTGACTACCGGGTATCATGCCCTGGTCGGCAGTTTCTGGGATCAGGTTGAAGCCATCGCGCCTCAGGACATCCGGGGAGAACACTACCATACGATGGAAAGAACGGTTCTGGAAACCGTACTGCGTGAACCGTTTTACCCCAATCAGTTCTTTTACGACCAGAAGGAGTTTGTCGGCCGTATTTATCGCGTCGAAGACACGCAGGTTGTCATTGAAATGCTCAATACCGGTGTACTGATGCGTCAAAAAGCCTGGGGTATGGTTCCGCGAGATCTGTTTCAGGCTATGGCCATGTACCTTCTGTTTGACCCGGAAATGGATCTGGTGACCCTGAATGGTGCCGCGGGCAGTGGTAAAACCATGCTGGCTTTAGCCTGTGCGCTGGAGCAAACCTTGGAAAATAAGCAATACCAACGGATCATTGCCACCCGCAGTACGCGTGGGCTCGACGAAGATATCGGCTTTTTACCTGGGACAGAAACCGAGAAAATGCAACCCTGGCTTGGTGCCTTTACTGATAATCTCGAAGCCTTGCACGCCGAGGACTTTGATCCGGGCAGCAGCCAGGAGTTTGTGGGTGCCAAAGTCCCCATTCAGTTCAAGAGCCTCAATTTCGTCCGTGGCCGCAGTTTTCAGCAGAGTTTCATGATTGTCGATGAAGCCCAGAACCTGACTCCGCACCAGATTAAAACCATAGTTACTCGCGCAGGCCAAGGTACCAAAGTCGTGTGTCTGGGTAACCTGGCCCAGATTGATACCCCCTATCTCGGGGCTACCAGCTCGGGGTTGGCCTACATGAGCGAGCGATTCAAAGGTTTCGAGCACGGTGGCTCCATAACCCTGGAAGGCGTTGCGCGAAGCCGGCTCGCAGCCTATGCGGAATCGCACTTGTAATCGTGCGTACCCGCAGGTGGCCTACTCCAGTGCTGCCGACGAGCAGCAATATTACGGTCGACCTCGTGCGGTACAATATGAGCCACTGAAAATACGATTTTCTTTGCGCTAGCCCTATTTAAAATGAGACAGGAAGTAATTGAACGAGTTGTTGAGTGCCTTGCGCGTGTGCTCGGCCTCATCTTTTACTTGTTGCCACTTCTCCTCACCTGCTGTCTGCACATCCTTGAGCCGTTTTTCTCCGTCCCGGCGGAGCTCGGCCAGTTCATGCAGTCGCTTGTCGTATTCCTTACGCGCATCGCCACTGAGTTCCTCGCGCTTTTTGTCCAGGTCATCCATACGTGCATCCAGCTCATCGAGCTGTTCTTTCATGTTGGAGATGAAGTCCTTGCGGGCATTGTCTGTCATGGCGGCATCCTGTGATGGGTGATTGTGAGACTCGGCCGATTCCCCGCGCGTGGGGAATCGGCCCGGTACTCCGTCTAAGTATAGGCCTGGTTAGCCTGTTCGTCTAACTTCGGGCCAAGCCCTGCCGAGCGGGCATCGGGCAAAAATCCGGTTACGGTCTATAGTCATACAGGTGAGTATTCAATACCGGATTGCCAGGAGCGCTGCAAGGACGCAAGAAGTCATGCGGCACCGGACGCAAGCCGGTGGACTTTCGCAAAAGGAGATTTGACATGGTAAACGCATCCGATAATGAGTGGTCCGCCACTGGCCGGTCCTCGTGGGGAGCCATTTTTGCTGGTGTTGTGATTGCAATCGTGGTCAGTCTTGTACTGGGCATGCTTGGGCTGGCCATAGGCATGGCCATTATTGAACCCACCGATAAAGATACGCCGGTCATGGCAATCAGTATCGGCTCCGGAATTTATGCGGCTATCAGCGGGATAATCGCACTGTTTGCCGGTGGTTATGTCACCGGGGCTCTGTCGGCGGACCAGCACAAGCAGGCGCCTGTTTTGCACGGCCTGACTACCTGGGGAGTGGTGACGCTACTCAACTTCGCGCTGATTACAGGCATCACCGGCGGTCTCGTCAGTGGTGCCGGCAAAGTCGTTGCTACGGGGCTGGAGACCATGGCAGGGGCCAGCGGCGCTCTTGCGAGACCGGTTGTGGAGGAGGTCAGCGAACGTCTCCAGGAAGCGGATATGGATCTGGACCTCGCAGAACTGCGGCGGGAAGCTCGTGAGATCCTTCGTCAAATGGATCCGAGTTTGCAGCCCGAACAGCTTGAGGAAGATGTGGAAGAGTTAGCCCAGCGCGCAGAAGAGGCCGTCAGGCAGGTTGCCCGTGATCCGCAGTCCGCCAATGAGGCGGTGCAGGACGTTTTCGATCGGATCCAGGCAAAAATGCAGGACAAAATCAGCGCCACCGACCGTGAGGCCCTGGTGAATATTCTGGTTACCCGTACGGAAATGAGTGAAGCGGAAGCTCAACAGGCGATAAACGAGTGGCAACAGATTTATCAGCAGGCTTATGAGGATGCGCGAACTGAACTGGCCGAAATGCGTGAACAGGCAGAGCAAAGAGCGCGCGAGTATAGTGATGCAGTGGCGGATGCGGTCTCGGCGGCGGCCTGGTGGGCCTTTTTCATGTTGATCCTGGATGCCATTGCCGCGGTCATTGGCGCTCGCTCAGGTGCTCGTCGAATCAGCTAGGAAGATGCTGCGCCCGAACCGCCTCAGTCAGAGAGGTCGCCACTCACGATGGCCTCTCTGGGATCCAGATCCGCCAAGCTTTGCTTGTGCAGCGTGTCGAATGGAAGCCTGTACAAAGTTATCGCTGGCGGTTCGCCAGCGGTTTTGATCAGGCGCAGACTCATGCCTCCATGATGGTGGCCGTAAGGATCTATCCAGTTACCACCTATCCCGGGGTTGTGGTCGGCAACCACTACAAACACTGACCCGTCTTCGTGATATGTTGCGCGGGCCTTGGTAATGTAGCCTTGGCCTTCCTCATAACAGTCCAGGTTTTCCTGCCAGATATTACATAACTGGAATATCCAGTACTCACATGGCGAGGGCTTGAAGTGCAGTACCAGCGCTTCGTCGGGCGCCTTTTCCCAGGTGCCGAATCCGTGATGCCGGTCCGGCACACCACCATTGCTCAGGTAAACCTCACGGCTGAAGCGAATACGATTCGGCCTGCGAGCCAGATTTTCCTGCCACCAGCTGCGCACCAGCTCGGTATAGCCCAGCACCATCTGGCCGGCCTTGGCGAGTCCGGCGCTGACTTCGTCGGCGCTTAACGGGCGCGGAACTGGCTGATCCACACGCACTATGCGCATGCTGGGTGGGACCGTATTGGCTCGGTCGTGATACAAAGTGCGTACCAGCAGACCTACGCAATCGTCAGTAATTGGCAGCCAGTCCGTGTCGTCCACGGGTTTGTTCTGGCTGACCAAAACCTCGAAGTTTCCTGCGTCATCGAAGCGTATGGCATCGCTGGCGAGAAAACCGGTGGTCTGCAATGCTGCGGGATTGAACTCCCCCAGGCCTGCTACGCCCTGTCCGGACCAGTCGCGCGCTGCGAGATCCTCGGGCTGCCTGGCATTCCAGGCAGCTATAACAAAGTAGGGCAGGGTGCCGCGATTGCCGCTGATGCGGTAGCTATGCCGGCCATCGGGGAATTCCGCCAGCAGGTGATCCTGATCAGGGGACTGGAAGTTGATCCCCTGTCGCCAGGGGGCGTCGCGCAATCGCGGGCGCTCTGCTTCACAATTCTCCATAAAACGCTCAAAGCCATTACGCAGCAGGCGAGTCAGGAAGCGGTACCACTCGCTTCGATCCAGCTCGTTGACGTCATCCCCGAACTCTTCGATCATGTGGCCCGCGCCGCGCACGGTTTCGCAAAAATCATCCCAGGCTTCACCAGAGACCAGGCGCTCCCTGGCCCGTTGCTTTATCGGTGTGCTCATACGATCTCCTGTTGAACCGGGAAGCGATCATAGTAAAAACCGAAGCGTTCGCGCAGGGCGGGGATGTCGACTCCAAAGTCGTTCTCCAGGTCATAGATGACCCTGCCGTGCCTGCCGCGTGGGTTTGCGCTGAGGTGGAGATCTATATGTCTCTCGGCGTCTTTTGTCATTGGCATATCCGCCATTGCATAGATGCGCCTGATCACGGATTTCTGATCCGCCATGTATTCATGAAACAAAACGTCGATGGTTTGGGCTTTGGGCATGCTGTCCCTGTCGCGGACGCAGGCGCGCAGCAGGCCCTCTATGCGTTCTATCCAGTAGTCTGCGAGCTCCTTGAGATCAATACGCTGGCGCCGTATGCGGTCGCCATACGCGATCATGGTGATCGCAGACTGTAATACGGCCAGCGGGTCGCGATGGGTAATGACAAAGGTGGCATCAGGATAGGTCGCGCGGAGCGGTAGCAGATTCTCCATATGGGGCGGTGATTTCATCAACCACCGATTGGGGCCCTGCAGCCAGGTTAATGCCTGCAGGACTTTCTTTCCGTAGGCGTAATGGGGGGTCTGGTCATGCGTATGGTAGTACTCGCGCCATCGATAGGGTCGTGCCAGCCACTCGGGCAGGTAAGTGGAAAAATCCAGCGCCTGCAGTTCGATATCTTCATGGACATGGTCGGGTGCCATCTCGTGCATGGCGGGCATCAGCGGGAGGATCTGTTCGAATTGTCCCCAGGCTTCGCGTGTACGCGTATAACGCGGGTCTTCACCAGGGACAATAACTTTATCGTCTGCTGCGGGAACAGGCTCCATTGACTCCCATAGCGTCATGGAGCGTAGCCTTCGGTCCGCCGCCAGAATATTGACCAGGTATGTCGTACCCGAACGGGGCAGGCCCGCAATAATAATGGGACGATCAATGGGTTCGTCGATGATTTCCGGGTGGCGTTTGAGTAAATCCTCCAGGCGCAGGCGGTTGCCGGCGTAGCGTACCGCATCACCGAACAGGCTCGCGCGCCCCAGCGGACCGAGGTCGTGATCCTCATCAAAACTTTGCAACCAGATGCGCAGCCGCTCGCGAAAATCTTCCGCCCCGAAATCGCTGAGCCCCGTGGCATTGCGAGCCTCATTTAATACCGCCGTTTCATCCATCGTCACTTCGGGTGCATTTGCGATGGCCTGACGTTGCAGCTCGCTCAATGTGGGGTTGCCCAGGTCATTGATACGAATGGTTTTGGCGCTCATTGCCATGATCCTTTCACTGTTGGGTATTGGGTCTTGTTGGCCTGTTGCCCGCCGGTCAGGGGAGTCGGGCCATGGATGCGCCGCTGCCGACGCGGCTCAACCGCTGATACTGAAGCCACCGTCCACGGCGAGGGTTTGCCCCGTGACCCAGCCGGCGGCGGCACTGCTGAGGAATAACACCGGGCCCGCGATGTCGTTGGGGTCACCAAGGCGGCCCGCGGGGGTGCGCGCCAGTGTGGGAGCCGACCACTCGGGGCTGGCGACGGTTGCAGCGGTCATGCGGCTCGCAGTCAGGCCGGCGGCAACCGCATTGACCCGAATATTACGTTTGCCCCATGCCACCGCAAGGGCCCGGGTCATGCCCAGCAGGCCGGTCTTCGCTGCACCATAGCCGGGTACAATCTCGATGCCGAAGAAAGAACTCATGGAGGCGATGCTGATGATGGAGGCGCCTCCGGGCAACTGGCTCCGTGCCAGGGTGTCGCTGCAGCGTCGCGCCATACGGTACGCGCCCACCAGGTGCATCTGTATCGCGCGCTCGAAAATCTCCGGTTCGTACTCATCCAGGCCCAGGCTGGGCACTGCGAGGCCGCCGTTGTTGATCAAAATGTCCAGCCGGGGCAGTGCCGCCGCGACACTGTCGATGTTCTCCGGGTTTTCCAGGTCCAGTTGCAGGTAGTGGTAATTCGAGAGGTCCTCGTCATAGTCTTCACTGCCAGCCCGAGTGCCGGTGATTGTCACATCGGCGCCGGCGTTATGGTAAGCATTGGCGATAGCCGCGCCGATACCACTGGTACCACCCGTAACCAATACAGCGGCCCCGGCGAAGTTGTACTGGATATTGGCTGATGGATTACCGGTCGTCATAAGGTGTCTCTCGTTGGAGTGCGGTAGCGTAATGCTGGTAGCCCGTTTCACGGCATCTGCAGCAGTTCCAGCAGCGTCGGATCGCCATCTCGCTGCAGATAGCAGAACACTGTATCCGCCGACCAGCGCTTGGACCAGACCGGATCGTAACCCAGTTCTTTCAGCTTCGGCAGCCACGCGTCTACGTCCTCCACACGGAAGCGCAGGTGATGCATACCCTCGCCGCCGGCGTCGATGAATTCGCGATGCGGACCTTCGCCGGAGACGCATTCGATCAACTCGATTTCCAGATTGCCGCTGCGACCGAACGCGATTTTCAGCTCACAGTCGGCTTTACGCCCCCGGTACGTGGCGCCTTCAATCGGCGTCTCCATGCGCGAAAACGGCCCGAACAAGGGCTCGTATTGGGCGATGGCCGCGTCAATATCGCGCACGACGAAACCGACCTGGTCAATGGGGGGCAAGCCGATGGCTTGTAGTGGCTGCTGACTCATGATGTCACCATTCCTTTTATTGTATTGGCAGGATAATCCTGGCCCATGGGCCGAATGATGCTCTCGGCAAAATCCTCCATGACCCGCTTCTTGTCATCCAGCGAGGAATAGCGGCCAAGACTGAAAGCGAAAGGAGCACTGACTCCCGCGGTCATGCCACTCTCCCGCAACGGTTTGAGTGTATCGATATCCATGTCCTGCGTCAGCCCGACCACTGTCTCGAAGGGCAGGTGATCGCGACCCGCTTCCCGCCGCAGGCGTTTCAGCTCTGCCATGATGCCGGGCACCTCGTCGGGAGAGTTGCCGGCCCCGATCCAGCCGTCGGCCCTTTTCGCCGCGCGTTTCAGCGCCGCCTTGCTGGCGCCGCCGGTAAAAACCGGTACCGGCCGGGTTGGCGCGGGCACCACCTGACAGCGCTGGAAATCGAAAAACCGGCCGTGATGCTCCACCATCTCCCCGGACCAGATCTTTTCCAGGACATCGAGACATTCGTCCATGCGCTTGCCGCGGGTATGGAAGTCGATGCCGTAGCAGTCAAACTCCTCTTTCATCCAGCCGATACCCGCGCCCAGAATCAACCGATTATCGCTCATGAGCGCCAGTGTCCCGGTCATTTTGGCGACTTCGATGGGATGGCGCAGCGGCAGCACATAGACCGAAGTGGAAAATTTCAGCCGTGTGGTTGCGGCCGCTATCATCGCGAGGCTAATCCAGCAATCGGGGTAGGGCCAATCGCCGGTCATGGGTGGGTTGCCGTCGGCAGCATAAGGATAGGGGGTGTTCACTACTTCCGGGTAGACACCGTGGTCGCCGTTCATTACCCCCTCAAAGCCCAGCTCCTCGGCGAAGCGGGCAACCTCTATCAACTGGTCGGTCTCGATCCAGTGGAGCATTTGCCAGAATTTCATTGTTATCCTCCTGGTCGCAGGTGCTGTCCCTAAACTTCATCGGGCACCTTGAAGTAGTGCTGGTAGCGGTGGTAAAGCGAGCGCTTGTGAGCAGTTTCATGCTGCTCGCCGATGCGGTACTGGTGGTTGCCGAACTTGCCCTGGGGCTTGTGCTCCAGATAATCCCGCATGGCTTTTTGGGTCTGGGCTGTCAGGTCGGCTCCCATGTCACGGTAGAGCGCCTGCAGGGCGTGTAGCGGTTGCCTGATCAGGTCAGCGTACAGAAGGTTGTGCACCTGGTTGCCCGGCACCTCCGAGGCTTCCAGCAAATCCACAATACCATTGAGCCGGGTTGCCCCGGCCTCGGGAGTCATCAGGTTCTCGAAAGCACGGGTATCGAAGGGCGCGCTACTGCGCATCCAGTACAGGGTGCCCAGCAGATTGGTTACCGAGGCCTGGGCCACCACCGGATCGCGGTGGCTGATGACTACCCGCGCGTCCGGGAAGGTATCGAAAAGCACCGGCAGGTTACCCAGGTGCGAGGGGGCCTTGAGCAGCCAGTGACGCCGCGGATTCTTCCACTGCAACAGTTTCAGCATGCGCTTGTAGTAGGTGTAGGCGTAGCCCAGGTCCTGTTGGTAGTACCAGGCGTTGTAGCTCGGTATCTGGTATTGGCCGGGCAGGTTCTCTGTCATGAACGTGCAGCTCATGGCGACGATGCATTCGTTCGGGATTTCGGCGCCCATCTCATGCATGGCGGCATAGGTGGGTACCACGCGACTCCATTGCGTAACCAGGTGTTCACAGCGCTCGATACGCGGGTCGCTGTGACAGGTTGCCGCTTCCGGCGGCGGGCAGGGGAACATGATCTCCCAGTTGCGCGGTGAACCGAACCGCGCATCCTGGGCCAACAGCTCGAAGACAATGGAGGTGCCGGAGCGGGGCAGGCCGGTCACGATTACCGGTTGGTCGATGACCTCGTCTTCGATCTCCGGGTGCTGGGCGTAGACGGCTTCGATATGCAGGCGGGCCTCCAGCCAGCGCAGGATGTCCGAGCGGGTCATCAGACGGCCCCACAGGTGCAGGTCGGCTTCTTCATCCAGGGCCCTGAGGAACACGTGAAAGCCCTGCAACCATTCGTTGCTGCCGAAATCGTCATAACCGGTGTTGCGGCATGCCGTGGCCATCAGCTCCTCGGCTTCCAGGGACACCAGGCTGCTGATATCCATGTGCCGACCTTCGTCGATGACCTGCTGTACCCACTCCGGGCGAGGTGGGGGTGTCCAGTGGCTCATGGATTGATTCTCCAGGTTCTGCCGGGATGTTGGTTATCGACTGAGACCTGGTGCAGGTTCATCCGGTGCATTATACCCCGAAGCGCTGAATTACCCCGCGGCGGCGGGCGGCGATCTGTTCGGCACGCTCTGCGGCGGTGACTTTTTTCATAGTGGCGGGCAGGTGCTCGTCCAATTCTCCCAGACTGATCTGGGTGGCGCGGGGTAAGGGGTAGTGGTCCGCCTGCATCCAGCGCACCGTGACATAGCCCTCATTGAAGCCCGCCGGATCCAGCCAGTTGTGGTGGCCTGTATCTACATGGGCGATTACCAGAATCAGTTCGCCGTCCTCTTCCAGCTGGGCGTAATGGCAGTTGGTGTTACTGAGGATGCCGCGGTAATCCATGGAACACCACCAGTAGTTGCCGAATTCCACTGCCCAGTAACAGGCCTGTGGCGGTGTTACGCGGATTATGATGGCCTCGTCGGCCGGCAGCTGCCAGTAGGCGATCAGGGGTTCGCCGCCGGGGGTGGCGTCAATGGCGTTGTCATCCAGCTGGCGGTAGGAGAAAAAGGTGTTGGGCCGCACCTTCCAGCGCTCTATCATATCCGCCCAGTAGGTCAGGGAGTCGCCCACCCAGCGGGATACCGCATTGAGCCCCCTGGATAGTCGCTCGGGATCCATTTTCGGACTGGGCGCCGGTTGCCCACCGATGCGCTCGATGCCGGCATGCATGGGGCGTTCATTTTCCCAGTCGGCAAAGAACTGGCGGAAGGTCACCCGGAAAGTGTTCGGTGAGGTCTTCAGCCAGTTACCGGGATGGGGATCGGGGCTGCAGATCAGCTCGAAACTGCCGTCGGGCTCAATGTGGAGATCCTGCCCGAACAGGGAACTGACGACACCGCCACCCCAGGGCGTGTTGCCTCGTTCCACCACAGTGACCGCAAAATAGCGGGCGCTGCCGCGGTCGCCGCGAATGCGGTAGGTGTCCGTGCCGTTGATCGGCCCGCCGACATAGACGGCATCGGGATTGTCGCCCCCCTGTTTGCGAATGGGATCGAAGTAGTGGAGCAGCTCGGGGCGCAGAGGGTCATCGTTTTCCAGGAAAAACTGCATGCCGAGACCGATATTCTGGGCCAGGCAGCGGAAGCCGGCACTGCGATTAAGATCCCCCACCGGTACACCTTCGCGAAAAGGAATGCGACCGGCAGCCTTGAGCTGATCGCAGAACTGTTCCCAAGCCTGCGTCAGTACATGGTCATCAATATCGGTTTCTGGGGCAGTCATTTTTACGGCTCGCGGGTCAGGGCCTGGTTCGCTCTGAGTCTGCACCGTACAGGTCTTTTTGCAAGCCAATTGGCTTATAAAGCGGCGTAGTTTAATAAGCTGAGCCGGACATGCAGCGCTCTTCCTGGTGTACGTCAGCCGTATGGGTGAACCCATAACTCGGGGGTGCCCCTGAGCACACCGCCACTGAAGCGGACAGGCCTGTCCGGGCACAGGCGCAGTTTCGGAAAGCGGGCAAAAAGCCGTTCGATGGCGGTTTCGAGCTCGCAGCGCGCCAGGTGCGATCCCAGGCAGAAATGTTCCCCATGTCCAAAGGCAAGATTCTTTTCGGTGCGCGAAGGATTAAAGTGGTGCGGGTCTTCGAATACCTCCGGGTCGCGGTGAGCGGCGGAGATACCGAACAGTATCCAGTCTCCCTGCTTGATGGGAATGCCCGCCAGTTCCGTGTCTTTGCTGCAACAGCGTGGCAGCAGGGCCGTAGGTGGCTGCCAGCGTAGTGCTTCCTGGACTATCGCTTCCCGGGCCGAGTCACTCTCTGTTGCCTGGGCTCGCACTGTCGGGTCGGAAAGTATCGCGTAGAAAAGGCTGCCGGCTACTTTGTAGGTGGTGTCCGAGCCCGCGGGAAACAGTAATCTCAGAAAAGAATAGATCTCTTCGTCACCAAGGCGCTGGCCCTCGAATTCAGCCGTTGCCAGCAGCGATATCACATCGTCACCCGGTCGTACCCTGCGTTCCTCTACAATAGGCTGCATGTAATCGGCAAATTCGCTGCGGGCCCGGAGCGCGCCTTGTGGATCCCAGGGGTAGTCGATCAGCTTCAACGCCCACTCCAGTAACTTGTCTTCGTCATTGACGGGAATGCCGAGCATGCGGGTAATCACGGTGAACGGATAGGGCCGGGTAAAGGCCTCCACCAGGTCGACTTCCTCCCGGTCACTGAGGCGATTGAGTAGTTCATCCGCAATCGGGGCGATGAGTGATTCCACAGCGTGGCGAACCTGCTTCGGGAAGAAGGGTTTGGAAACCAGCATACGGTTGATCCGGTGCTGCTGTCCCGACATGGTCTGCAGGGTCTTGCCCATGGATGGTTCGGAGTGCACGGTATACGCCGCTTTCGAGGCAAAATGTTCCTCGTCCGAGAAGGCCTGTTTCAGTTCCCGGTAGCGCGTGATCAGCCACACCGTTTCGCCGTGATAAGTGACCGGAACGACCGGGCCGATCGCGCGTAGCTCATCGAGCCGCTCGTGCAGATCGGGCAGTTCATCGTAAGCAAAATCAATGCCGGGCATCAGAGGGGATACGGTGAGCATGGTGTTTACCTCGCTTGCTGCGGTCCTACAGTTTCAACTTAACCACCCGAGCAGCAGTAACAGGGCAATGATCCAGGCACTGGTGGTGACGGCGCCAGTGTGCCACAAATGGTTCCACTGGCGCTCATAATAGCGCCAGCGAGCGCGCTCCAGTTCGGGGGTCATGGAGGGTACGGGGGCGCGTTGCAGGACACGTTTGACGCGCAGCGACCAGGCCCTGGCCGGATTTGGCAGTGTTCTCAGTGGTTTCGGGATGCGCCAGCCGATCCGGTGCATTGCAAGCGCCAGGGCAGCCGCAAGCAACAGCGGCCAGAGGCCCGACCAGATGACTTTTATCGGCAGGCTGGCAAACAGGGCCGTGCGCAATTCCGGCCAAAGCCACGGCAGCAGGGCCGGGAACAGGCAGAGTATCCCCCAGGGCAACAACTGGCCGATCGGTGGTGCCGGACGTGGACCTGCCGGCTGACTGCGCCACATGAGCCACAGGGCGCGCAGCAGCAACAGCGCGGTCGCTGCGGAACCCGCCGTCAGCAGTGCGAGCCATTGACTGACATCACTGCTGTAGAGTGTATCCTTGAGTAACACCTTGACTGCTGCGCCACTGGTCAGGGGAAGTCCCGCCAGCGCCATGGCCGGCAGGCCCATCAACAGCCAGTGTGCGGTACTGAGCCGGTGGTTTGCGGCCAGCCCCGCCCCCATAAACAATGCCCCTTTGGCGAGGCCGTGGTGCACGCCATAGAGTGCCAATAGCGTTGCCATAGCTGCACCGGAGCCCGGGTGCATCCAGGCCAGCGAGAGTATAATCAGCAAATAACCGATCTGGCTGATTGATGAATAGGCCAGCGCGGCTTTTGACTTGTCCTGCAGTAATCCCAGTAACACGCCGTAGAAAGCGCTGATTGCGCCGACTGCCAACAGGATTGTCGCCGCGCCCTGCAACAGCGGGTCTTCCACCGGCAGGAACCGCCATAAGCCAAGTATGCCCGCCTTGATCATCGCCCCGGACAGCACTGCACTGGCCCCCGCCGGTGCCGCAGGGTGAGCCAGTGGCAACCACACGTGCAATGGCCAGAACCCGGCCTTGAGGCCGAAACCCAGGAGCAATATCACGGCGGTCACAGGCTCCACAGGTACCTGCTGCCATGCCGCCAGCTCCAGGCTGCCCCCTGCCTCGTGAATGCGCAGCAACAGTCCGGCAAAAATCAGCATCTCACTGAGCAGGGTCAACTGCAGGTAGATTCGACCGGCCTGGCGCGGTGCAGGCCCTGGAAGGTGTACGATCAACCCATAGGCCGCCAGCCCCATCAGACTGAAACCAACATAAAAGCTGCCGGCATCCTGGGCGATGACCAGTAACAGGTTGCCGCTCAGCGACAACAGCCAGCAGACCCAGAAGCGGAGCCGGTGCCGGCTATTAACCAGATCGTCCAGTGCGAAACGGCTGGCGCAGGCCCAGAGCAGGGCACTGAATGCCAGCCAGGCACGCCCGATCAAATCGTTTGCGCCCCAGGCGGCACCCGGCCAGAACACTCCGGGCTCCAGGGTCTGGCCCGGCGGCCATAAACTGAGCAGCAGGGCAGGCACACAGCTGAGCCAGAGCCACGGCCCCACCACTTTTGGCCAACGCCACAGCAGGCCCACTGCCAGCAGCGGTGCACCGGGGACAAGTAACCACAGCAGCGCGCTCACAAGCCAAACTGCCGGTTAATAATGAGCTGACTCCAGGCCAGCGGACTGACTTCGCTGCCCGCCAGGAGGCCCGCCAGCAGCGCCAGGACGGTAGTGAACAACACCGGCGCCAGCAGCATCCAGTGTGTTTCACCGGCTCCCGGTAGTCCGCTGCCCAGCGAGCGTTCGTCCGGCCATTGTCGCGGGGGGCCACAAAACCAGCCGCGGTAGATCAGCGGCAGAAAATAGGCGGCGTTGAGCAGGCCCGAAACCACCAGTATCAGCAGTATCCAGTCCTGGCCTACCTCCAGCGCTCCCAGCCCAAGATACCATTTGCTGATAAAGCCGGCGGTGGGGGGAATGCCGATCATGCCGAGAGCACCGAGGGTGAACGCGGCCATGGTCAGGGGCATGCGCCTGCCAACGCCGTTCATCTCTTGTATATGGTGGATGCCCAGGGTTTCGGCAAAATTGCCCGCACAATAGAACAGGGTGACTTTCATCAGTCCCTGGTGGACCAGATGCGCCAGGGCCGCTACGCCTGCAATCGGCCCGACCAGCGCAACACCAAGGGTAATGTAGGACACCTGGCTGACGGTGGAGTAGGCCAGGCGTTTTTTCAGCTCCTGTTGCTGCAGGGCTTTCAGGGAACCATAAATGATGGTCGCCGCCGCCACTGCCAGCAGTGGCATCGCCAGCCCCAGTGCCTGCACCTGGTCAACACCATAGACATCGTATACCACCCGGATAATGCCAAAGGCGCCCGCCTTGACCACAGCCACCGCATGCAACAGGGCGCTGACGGGTGCCGGCGCCACCATCGCCTCTGGTAGCCAGCCGTGAAGTGGTATCAGGGCGGCTTTGACGCCAAGGCCGGCAATCATCAGGGCGAAAGCAACCATCAGGCTGGGCTGGTGGGCATCGGCCAGCAGTTCGACATAACCGCCGGCCTGGAATTCCGGGCTGCCGGTGAGGCTGTGCAGCAGGGCTACCCCCATGAGCAACAGCGCGCCACCCCCGAGCGTGTGGGCAAGATAGATACGCCCGGCTTTCAAGGCTTTTTTAGTGCCGCGATGAACCAGTAGCGGGAAGGTTGCCAGGGTCAACAACTCATAGAAAAGCAGGAATGTCACCAGGTTTCCGGCCAGAGCCAGCCCGACGGTGGCACTGACACACAGGCTGAAATAACCGAAAAATCGTGACTGTAGTGGTGAATCCTGCAGATAGCCGATGGCATAAACGGTGGTTGCCAGCCACAGCACCGCCGACAGGCTGACAAATTGCAGCGAGGTCGCATCGCCGTGCAAAACCAGGTCGCCTCCCGGGAGAAAGGGTAGCGCGAACCGGAACTCCAGGCCCTGGCCGACGCCCCTTAGCATCAAGCCGACCAGGCCCAGTTTGAGGATAACGGCGAACAGGTTTAAGCCGATACGTAGTCGGGTCTGGTCCTCTCGCAGGCTGAATATCAGCAGTCCGGGCAGCAGCGAGCTGAGAACAATTGCGGGCGGCAGTAGTGTTGTCCAGGTAGTGATCATAATCCTACTTCCTGGAACCAGAGAATCAGCGGTTCGCTCAGCAATGCCATCGCCCAGACGATCAGCGCCGGCAGCATTGCCAGCCACTGGGCCGCAGTGTCGGGGTCGTGGCCCGGGGAGGAGGGATCAGCCCTGTTGAAGGCGATCGTTACCACGCGGAACACATAACCTGCGCTGGCCAGGGTCCCCAATAGCACCCCCAGAGCCCAGGGCCAGTGCGATGGTTCCACCAGCAGAGGCTGCAATAACACCCACTTGGCAATGAAGCCGCCGCTGGGGGGCAATCCTATGAGACTGCCACCCGCTACCGCAAAGGCGAACATCGCCAGGGGCATTGTCTGGCTGGCCCCTTTGAGTGCGCTAACCCGGCGACTGCCCAGAGTCGCCTGCATTTCACCGGCGCCGAGAAACATGGATACCTTGGCCAGGCCATGGGCCAGGACGAAAAGCCAGAGCGCTATCGACATCTCGGGGTCCTGCCAGTACAACAGCAGGCCCAGTGCCAGCAGCGCATAACCCAGTTGAGCGACCGTCGAATAGGCGACCAGTACCTTCAGCCAGGGGGTGCGAAGAGCGGCCCAGCCACCGCTGACCAACGCGGCAATACCCGCAAACGCAAACAGGACACCGGCCTGGCGGGCAAAGCCGGGTTCCGCCAGGGTGCTCCATACCATCCACAGAATAAACAGTGGCCCTTTGACTACCAGTGCCGACAGCAGCGCGCTGACGGCGGTGGGCGCTGCGGCATGGGCCGCCGGCAGCCACTGGTGCAGCGGCCACAGGGCCGCCTTGAGCATCAGTCCCAGCGTTAGCAACAGCATTGCCAGCCGGGTGCCGGGGTCGTCCACAACAACCTCTGCCAGCATCCGGATATCGAGTACCCCATAGCGGCCATAGAGAAACGCAACGCCCAGCAGGTAGCAGAGCGAGGCCGCCAGTGACAATAGTAAGTAACGCAAGGCGGGAAGGTGAGATCGGGGTCCGGAAATGATGATCATTGCCACCGCCGTCAATCCAAGCAGTTCGAGCGTGATATACCAGTTAAACAGGTCGCGGGAGAGCCAGAGCGCGGCCAGGCTGGCATGCAGCAAGCACGATAGTGGCCAAAAGTCGGTATCCCGGGTTTTGCTGTGCCGACTGGCCTGGGCATAAATCGTGACCAGCAGATGTATCAGTGCGGTAAACACCAGCAACACAGCGGTGAGTGGCCCCAGTTCGAAGCGTATGCCCAGTGGCGCATCCCAGTTGCCCAGGCTCAATTGCTCCCTGGCGCCCGTCATAACGGCATCCAGCGCCAGCATGGCGGCAACCAGGCTGGCCGTATTGGCTACGATAACCACAGTGCCGGCGCGAGTGCGAAACAATAACAGGAGCATTGCAGTGGCCAGCGGTATCGTCAGGCTCAGAAGGGCCGCGCTCATTCACGCTCCCGGTCGACATCTGCAACAGGTGACTCAGTTGTTGCCAGGCGTAACGCAAAGGCTGTCGCGCTGGCGGCAACTACCAGCCCGGTCACCACCAGGGCTTGCAGGACAGGGTCGATTGGTGTCATCCGGGCGGCCAACGCGACCATCACCATGAAGGTACCACTTCCCATCACGTTTACCGCCATGATTCGTCGCAGTGCATTGCGCTGTGTCATCAGTGCATGCAAGCCCAGTACCCATAGCGCAACGCCGCCAAGCAGATAGAGAGAGATATGGCTCACGGAGTTATTTCCCGGGTATCGCCCACTACCAATAACGACAGGCTGACAGCAATTGATACAGTTGCCGCAATCTCAATCAGTGTGATGAGCGTCTTGCCCAAGCCTGGAGGATAGTCCAGCCAGCCGCTACCCAGCCAATATCCCGCTGCGGCGATAGTCATGAACAGAGCCACACCACCCAGCACGCAGGCACGCATGGGCCACCAATTCCAGCGCAGGGGAGGTAGCAGGCCAGCCAGGCGCAAGACGATGGCGCCTGCCGCAAGCACCGCCCCGGCCTGAAATGCGCCACCCGGTGCATGGCTGCCACGCCACAGCAGATAGCCGCCGATCACAATGCTCAGCGGTGCAAGCAAGCGACTCCACGCCTGCAGCAACGGCCAGGCCGCGGGCAGATTCATATTCGGACTGTGCAATTGGCGTACGCCCAGCAGTGCAAGCAATAGCACCACCAGTTCCAACAGGGTGTCCCAGGCACGAAAGTTGAGTAGTACTGCGGTGACCGGATGGCTGACACCACTGGCGGCCAGGTGTGAATTGACCAGCTCGGGTACTGGGGCAGAGTTGTTGGCCAGAGGCCAGACCCCTTGGGCGAACAATACCAGCAGCAACGAACAGAGCAGAACACTGGCTGCCAGCACCGCCGGTGGCGCACGGGTAGCGGCTTCGGGGCCACTGCGCCCAAAAGCCGCGAGTAGCATCACTCCGATCAGTCCGGCACCTATCGCCGCTTCAGCCAGAGCCAGGTCCACCGCACCCAGGCGCGCCCAGGTCAGGGCGAGCATCAGCCCGAAAACGATGAACAGTACTATGGCTGTATAGAGCTTTCGTGTGTGGAGCGTGGCAGCAGCAAGGGCCAGCAACAGCAGAATCAGCGCAGCGTCGAACAGCAGTTCAGCGTTCATTGTGAAACGGCTCCGCGCGCGGCCGTGAAACCGCTGAGTCTGTATCCGATTCGCGCTGATAGCGCGCCAGCAATTGGCACGCAGTGGCTCCGGAAGCCATTACCAGCAGCCAGACCAACAGCATCTGTGCAACTGCCTGCCAGCTTTCACTGCGCAGGCAAAGTCCCAGCACCAGCAGCCCAAGCCCCAGGGTATCGGCCTTCGTTACCGCATGCAGGCGGCTGTAGGCATCGGGGAAACGCAGTAAACCGATGGTGCCGGCCAGGAAGAAGAATACGCCGCCGAGCAAAAATGGCCAGCTTGACCAGTATAGCCACACCGCTGGCTCACTCATACTCTCTCCGGCGCAATAGCTGGACGAGTCCGGCACTCACTACGGCAGCCAGCAACGCCATCACCAGTGCGGCCTCAATCAGTGCCGGCTGACCCTGGCCATGAGCCAGCAGCAGCAGAATCGCGGTTCCGGTGGTACTGAACAGCTGTACAGCCAGCAAGCGGTCGGCGCGAGTCGGGCCATGCAGAACGCGCCACAGCCCGACAGCAATACTAAGCAGGAGAAGGCTGGCCAGCAGGATCATGGTTGTGATTCTCCCAGCAGCCGCGACAGTAAATTTTCCAGACGGGCGACGGTGCTCTGCCAATCACGATGCTGATCCAGCGTATGGACATACAGCTCACTGCCTTTATGGTGGGAAGCCAGCGTACCAGGTAGCAGGCCCACCAATGCCGACAGCATCAGGCAGACGCGTGGGTCGCGGCTGGTGAGTGTGAATATCTGCCATGCTGGAGCGATCGGAAGGCGCGCATGCAGGGCACGGCGCGCCACATCGACACCCCCCGAGAACAGTTCGCGGAGAAAAAAAACCAGAAAGGTGGGAAGCGCCTGTGGCCGCACCGGGCCGCTCCGCAGTCCGAGCCGGTATCCGGCCAGGGTCGCCAATGCTGCCACCGGGATGCCGAATACCCAGCCGCTGTTCTGGCTCAACAGGGCCCATAGTGCAGTCCATATGAAAAAACCCAGAATAATGCTGAGCCCCTCCCCGGTCCGGCGAGGGGAGTATTCACGGCTGGTTCGCCGTGCTGATGTGCCGGAGGGGAAGGCCACAATGACTCCAGAGCGTCGCTGAAACCTTAATGATAGGAGATAGCGGCGCCGGGCTCAAACCAGACTGGATAGCCCTATGCTGACATAAGGCGCTGTTTCGGCTGGTTACTCGCGCGTAACCTGGGAATGCTCAAGATAACGGAAGAAATCCGAGTCCGCCCTGAGCATGAGAGTGCTGTTCTCGCCCAGTGCGCGATAGCTTTCCAGGGTACGGAAGAAGGAGTAGAACTCCGGGTCGGCACCGAACGCCTCGCCATAGATTCGCGTTGCTTCGGCATCGGCGCCACCGCGGATTTTTTCCGCGTCGCGTGCGGCTTCCGAGCGGATGCGCCGCAGGTCGCGCTCCATGTTACCGAGAATCTCCTGGCTGCGACCCCGACCTTCCGAACGGAAGCGCTCGGCGATCGACTGGCGTTCGGCAATCATGCGGCTTTCCACCTGACGGCGCACCGATTCAATATAGTTGACCCGCTTGATCCGCACATCGTCCAGCTCAATCCCGAGTGCGGGCATGGAGTCCCTGGCCCGTTTCAGAATGCCGGCTTCCAGCAACTCGCGGCCCAGTTTAGGCTGCATTTCCAGGTTGACGTCACTGCGTTCAGCCAGCGCGGGATCGTCAAGTTCGTCGATGTTCACTTCCCAGTCCCGTGAACGAACAATCTCTTCCAGTTCGGTGGAGGACACCATGTCACGTACCACCGAGTCCACAATATCGTCGAGGCGTGTGCGCGCGCCGGCTTCGTCCCGCACGCTGGTCAAAAACAGCAACGGGTCGGTTATCCGCCAGCGTGCGGTGGTATCTACCAGAATGAATTCACGGCCCAGGGTGGGAATCTGGGTGACATCGCCGTCCCAGACCAACAGACGTTTGTCAAACCGACGCACGTTTTGCCAGGGCAATTTGAACTTGAGCCCCGGTTCGTTAATGACATCACCTATGGGTTCACCGAACTGAACCACGATGGCCTGCTCGGCCTCGTCCACGGTGTAGAGAGTGACCTTGCCAATACCCAGAACAATAATGGCCATGATCGCGATCGCTACAGTTTTCATCGGTCACCTCCTTTGGCGCGCGTACTTTCGCGGTTGAGATCGAGCAGTGGCAGCGGCCCGGTCTGCTCGTCCTGCACCACCAGTATCTGTCCGATTGCGGGCAGTACTTCATTGAGGGTTTCCAGATACAGGCGCGAACGGGTAACTTCCGGTGCCTGCTGGTATTCGTGTAGTACAGCGCTGAACCGTATGCTTTCGCCATCGGCCCGGTTTACGCGTTCCGTGGCATAGCCCTCCGCCTTGGCGACCGTACCCAGGGCGGCACCCTTGGCGTTGGGGATCTCCTGGTTAACCTGCTTTTGCGCCTCGTTGATCATCCGTTCCCGTTCCTGGCGTGCTTCATTAACCTCATTGAACGCCGGTTGCACGGCCGGTGGTGGCACCACATCCTGCATTTCCACGGTACTGATGCGAATGCCGGCGTCGTAGCCATCGATGATATCCTGGATTTCCTCGCCGGCTTTTTGCTGGATTTCGACCCGGCCAATGGTCAGTACTTCCGAGCCGAGCATGTTGCCGACGATACGGCGCATCACCGACTCCGAGATGTCGCGCAGGGTGCGGGTGGGTTCACGCATCCGGTAGAGAAACTTGATCGGGTCTTCAATACGATACTGAACCACCCACTCCACGTCGATCATGTTGAGATCGCCGGTGAGCATCAGGGATTCACCCTCGAAATTGCCTTCATCATAGGCAGTCCGCCCGCGGTCCCTGGTACCCTGGGTACGGAAGCCGAACTCCTGTTTGAGAACGCGTTCGGTAGCGACCAGCTGTACCTGGTCGATACCGAAGGGCAGCTTGAAATGCAGACCGGGGTCGGTAATACCCTTGACCGAACCGAATCGCTTTACCACAGCACGTTCCTCGGGCTGTACGGTGTAAAACGAAGTCAGCGCCGCCCAGCCAAGAAAAATCAGCACGACGATGCCGATAACTCCCCCAAGCTGAGGGCCAGACGCACCTCCACCGCTGAATTTTTTCATTAACTCTGTCAGGTCGGGTGGGCCTGCGGGCCCGCGATTACCGTTTCCGGATGTACTCATTATCAAGCTCCATTGAATATGAGCATGCAGTCTACGCGGATGAAGCCGGATTTGACATGGCCAGACCGGTGCAGCGTATCCTTGGCAGATTCTGCTAACCTTCAAGCTGGATATTCCCGGACTTTTGTGCAGCTCACCGCATCGAATGGTACGGAGACAATTTGCTGAGAGAGGGCCTGGCTATGGACAAGCGCACGGTTGACGTTGCCATTATCGGTGCTGGCACTGCGGGGCTCACCGCCTATAACGCTGCTCGTAAACACACTGACAAACTCCTGCTGATCGAAGCGGGACCTTTTGGCACCACCTGTGCCCGGGTTGGCTGCATGCCTAGCAAGTTGCTGATCGCTGCAGCCGACAACGCTCACGGAATGGTTCACAGTCATCTTTTCGGTATCGAGGTTAAAGAGTGGCAGGTCAACGGTCGCCGGGTGATGGAGCGCTTGCGCCGGGAGCGGGATCGCTTTGTCTCGTCGGTGCTCGACTCAATCCGGGATCTCCCTGAACATCACAAAATACAAGGCTCAGCACGATTCATCGCACCGGGCAGGCTCGCCGTTGGTGATGACATCGAAGTCGATGCGGCACGCATCGTTATCGCAACCGGCTCCAGTCCGGATATTCCCGAATTGATGCGGGCGGCGGGCCAGCGCTTGTTGTTGAACGACAGCCTGTTCGAGCTGCCTTCACTGCCGGAATCGATTGCGGTTTTCGGCCCTGGTGTAGTAGGCCTTGAACTGGGGCAGGCGCTGAGTCGGCTTGGAGTGGATGTGCGAATGTTCGGCAAGGGCGGCGAGCTTGCCGGGATCGCTGATGATGATATTCGCGACTACGCCGACCGATGTTTCAATGAGGAGTTCTATCTGGATACGGATGCCGCGGTTGATGATATCCAGGGCTCCGATCATGGGGTGTCGATCACCTATGAACATCGCCAGAAAGGTTTAATCACCGAACATTTCGATTATCTGCTGGCGGCCACGGGTCGTTCCCCCAACCTCGCGGGTTTGGATCTGGAGAACAGCGGGTTGACCATTGAAGAGGATATTCCGGTAACCGACCCTTGGACATTACGATGCGGCGACAGCGCGGTTTTCCTGGTCGGCGACGCCAACCAGCTTGCTCCCGTACTGCATGAAGCCGCATTCGAAGGACGGCTGGCTGGTGACAATGCGGGTCGATATCCCGACGTCCGGCAGCGCGAGAGGCTGGTGCCGTTTTCCGTGGTGTTCACCAGTCCGCAGATTGCGCGGATCGGTATTCTGGTTCCCGAACTGCAGCCATCGGAGCAAGCGCGTTATCGCACGGGCACTTTCTCCTTTGAGAACCAGGGGCGCAGCCGGGTGATGGACCGGAATCGCGGCATGGTGAAACTATACGGGGAGCGAGGCAGTTGCATCTTTGCCGGCGCCGAGCTTTTCGGTCCCGCCGCCGAGCATCTTGCGCATTTGCTGGCGTGGGCTGCGCAGACACGCATGACCGTGACGGCGATGCTGTCAATGCCCTTCTATCACCCGGTAATAGAAGAGGGCCTGCGAACCGCGTTGCGGGACCTCAACTATCATTTGAACAAGGCGCCGCCGCTGGTTGACGATTGCCTGGAGTGTGGCCCCGGCGGTTAACGCCCGAATATCGCCAGGCCATCCTCATTGAAAGCAGGTGTTCCACTAATATGGAATGTGAGTGCGTCAATCCTGGTATCGTCATCGAACACCAGCAGGACTTGCGCCGAAAAATACGGTGCCAGTGCCTCTAATAATCGGTGAACCGTTTCACGGTGAGCCCGCGCGGCGCGCATTACAATGGGGGCAGACCTGTTTTTTACAGTCGTATCCGGCACAACTCCGGAAGCTTTGCTGCCCAGGCCGTATTGGGACAGCGCCTGCGCGATTGTTTCCGCAAGCTGCCCCCGTTCGCTTGAGCCGGGCCGGAAGCTGACGGACATTGAGGGAGCGAGTTGTTTGTAGTCAGCCCTGAACTGGCTGAGTCGTTGTAGTACCTGGTCCCGTCGTTCGGCGGTTGGCGGTACGAAGCCCTGGGTCGAATTGGCCTGTTCCCGGGTGGGGTTGACTGACAGCATTTCGGCGTCCGGCCAGGTTTCGACTACAGTGACCTGGGCGGTTGCGTCATTGGCGGGTTGTCGCAGCAGGATCAGTGCGCCGACAACAAGAGCGAGCGGTATTAGTGCCCACGCCAGTCTGCTGGCAGAGTGTCCTTCCCGGTAAACCGAACGTATTGACACGGTAATAATTCCCTCCTTGCGAAAAACCGGTTGTTGTCGCTTTCTACATAGTAGTTAAAGATCGGGGTTTGAATCGTATTTTTCAAGTCACCCTCTTGTAATCCTTGTGGCTTAATCATAGCGGGTTTGTAATCGGTGCGGGGAATGCAGAAAATACAGTCGATGCTAAAATGGGGCAACCACGATTCTATACGGTGTAGGCAGGCATGGGCGAAAACAACGGGACCGGGCATCGCCGGCAAATGCAATCTCCTCTCTGGGTGATCGTAGCAAGTGTGGTATTTGTTACTATTCTTTTGGGTATCCTGCTGTATTTTGGCGTTCATGAATGGCTACTTGAGGTGCTGGCCTGGGTTGAAGCCCAGGGGGCTTGGGCGGCGGTGCTGTTTGTATTGATTATGGCCGCTGCGGTGGTTTTAACCTTGCCAGGGATCTTCCTGACCACTGGCGCGGGCTTCGTATTTGGTGTGGTGCAAGGGTCGCTGCTGGTTGTTGTAGGGACCACATTAGGCGCGGCAATCGCGTTCCTGATTGCGCGCCACCTGCTGGGCAGTCGTGCCACTCGTTTCATTCTCGAACACGAACAGCTGCGGTTGATCAACGCGGAAATGGCACGACATGGCTGGAAAGTCGTTCTGCTCACCCGCATGATTCCCTTTTTTCCCAGCAAGGTGGCCAATTATTTTTATGGTCTCACGACCTTCCGTTTTCGCGGTTACCTGCTCGGTTCATTCCTTGGGTTTATTCCTTTTTCGGTTCACAACGTATACCTGGGTTCGATTGTCGGCGACCTTGCAGCGATAACAGAGCGCGATCTGGGGCGCACACCAGTGGAGTGGACGCTATATGGCCTGGGTTTCGTAGTCACGATAATCGCAGTGATATACTTCAACAGGCTGGCGCGGAGAGCGCTCGCGGGATATGCGGAAGAGGACGCTGAAATCAAAGATAAAGAAACCGATTAGTTCAGCAATAGCGGGGTTGGGGTTGATGACCTGGTTCGCAAGCTATTTGAAAACGAAAGTAAATCATTGGGCATTTCTCACCACATTCGATATAACAAAATATTCTTTAAATAATTTAAAGTAATTTAAGGCTTTAAATAAAGGTGTTTTTCTGCTCAAACTACAAAAATAGAGTTTCTCCCGGTTTTTATGTATCAGTTTAAACGTGTACATTGGAGCCTCGTTATCAAACAGGGAGAATGTAGCGATGAGTAAGAGCGACGCGCAAAATTACAATCCCGAAAAGGGATATGTGGCTTTATTGGGCTGGAGTCTGAACGCGGTTGAAGCGGCGGACCGCTTTGATCGACGTTATGTTGTGGTGGCGCCGGATTGGGCTCAACCTTATTGTGACGAACATGATATTCCCTATGTTCCCTGGAATTTCGAGCGTCTGAATGATCGCTCGCTGGAAATTGCACAGACCCTGAAAGAGATGGGTGTCGACATCTCCATCCCGTTGTTTGAAGAAACCGTTGAATGGGCGGGCGCAATTAACTCGGTATTACTTGATAACCCGCGTTTGTTTGGCCAGGCAATGCTCCTGCGGGACAAGGCCTTGATGAAACGGCGTGCCCAACTGGGTGGTATTCGCGTCGGTATTTTTGAAGAAGCTCACGACAAGGAAGACGTTGTTCGTTTTCTGAAGCGCGTGAACCAGACATTACTAAAGCTGGATGGCGACCCAAACGACCCGATACACCTGAAGGCTTTCGACAAGGCTGGTTGTCTTGGGCACAGGGTGATTCGTACTCCCGATGAAGTTGACACCATTCCCGATGAAGAATTTCCGGTATTAATGGAATCCCATCTGGACGGCTGGGAGTTCGCTGTCGAAGCCTGGATTCACAACGGCAAGATCAAGTTCCTGAATATCTCAGAGTATGTCACGCTGGGTTATTCGGTATTCGTCCCGGCCACTCCCGAGCTGGAAAAATACCGGCCCGAGATTACCCGGCAGATTGAAAAACTGATCAAGACTTTCGATATTGAATTCGGCTTTATTCACCCCGAATACTTTGTGACCAGTGACGGCGAAATGTACTTCGGAGAAGTGGCTTATCGGCCGCCCGGTTTCAAGGTATTTGAACTGCTTGAACAGGCTTATGGTTTCAATGCCTACCATGGCATGATTCTGGCGTTTGACCCAAAAACCACCGAACAGGAAATTGACGCGTTCTTTCCCAAGGAAGTAGTCGATGCCAAGGGACATGCGGGCTGTTTTGGTGTATATCCGCGCCGGCGGGTTGTCAGTCACCTGCAAATTCCTGCCGAAACGGAAGACCATGAATATTTTGAATCCCATGAACTGGCGGCACCTGTGGAGGAGACTGTTACCAAACGTACCGCTTTTGGTACCCATTGGGGGTTGGTCTACTTCTTCGGTAAAGATCCCCATATTCTCAGAGATTTGCTGAAACATCAGGAAGACCTCGATTTCTATGTATAATCGTCGCAACATTGGATATATGCTCCGGCGGTCAAGTTTAAGCCGCCGCAGATGATTATTGAGGAAGCCCTTGAGCCAGCCCGAGGAATATAATTTGATGGAGGCTAGCAAACTTCAGAGCCTTACCGAAAAACTCGATCGAGCCATCGACTCGCTGTCACAGACGCGTAATTTCGCCAAGGTAGCCAAAATACAACCCTTGTTCGATATTGTACGTCGTGTGCTGCAGCAGGAAGGTGGCTGTGCCGTGGTAGAAGAGCGTGCCCAGAGGCTCGAGGAAGCCGGAATATTCGCGGGTTCCGACTGGGCCCAACCCCATATCCTCATTCCCACGCTCAGTACTTTCTCACTGAAGAGCCCCGAGCCCAACACGGTCGTCATAGAAGCGCTGAGTGAATTGCGGTTGCTGGCGGTCGCGATGGGTGATTACATTCACCCGACGATGTCCCGGGAGCAGGCGCATCATTTCCTGACCCAGGTGCTCGCCATAAATCTGGAGTTGCTGTTCGGGGTGGCAGGCGAAGCCGAACGCGAACAGCAGGGCAAGTTGGCCGGTATACCGAGGGCGTTGTTTCGGCACCTGGCCGAGCGCATCGGTTACGAACACGTTATCGATCAATTGATAGAGGAAATCTGGCGCATATTACAGCAGCGGCCAATCCAGGTTGACAGCGTCAAGCAAATGATCACCCAGATCGCGATTTGCCAGAGCAATCCGGACATCGACCTGGGGGCCAGTGGCCAGGGCGCAGACAGACTGATCAGCAGTCTCTACGGGCCCACCCAGGCTTGCCGGGAGGACCCCGGTGTGGCGGTCTATCTCGAGAGACTCGAGGGTATGGATTCCGGGGCTTTGCAGTACGAAGCCACGGGCTTTGCCCGGGCCATGCACGATACTGGCCTGGTCTCTCCCTATCATGCCGTTTTGCTGCGTTATCTGCTGAACCACGGTGATCATCTCCTGGCAGAAGGCATGGGCTTGTCCAGCACCGGGCGCGATTGTCTGTTGTGCTATGCGGATCTGGTGCGGGCATTGATCGACGAAGCCATCCATCCCGAAACGGCACAGGGAATTTTTGGTCTGGCGCAGTTGCTCGAGCGGGGTATTCTGTATCAGCCGCCTCTCGCCCCGGCGCTCTGGCGCCAGCTGGCGTTGCCGTTGTCCGCCTATTCCAATGAGCGCCTCGCGCTGGCCTTTGGCCCGTCCCCCTCTGCGCGCGCCTGGTTATTGCAGGGTGTACTTTGCATGCTGGGCCAGCCTCTTGGTGTAGGGCAGGGCAATAATCCTACCTGCCAGTCGGCCCGGGCTTTATCGATGTGGGCTTACAACGACCCCGACTACCTGCTGCAGATGGTGGTATGGGCCGCTCGCGATGATGAAATCATCATTCACTTTGAAGGCCAGCCGATTTCTTCCCGCGACAGCTTGTCTGGTGTGGCTACTGAAATTCCGCTGGATCTCGACCCTGTATCCATGTTGGTGGTACCGCATCTGGACCGGATTTATGCGGAGATGGGGCGCCGCTGTATTGGTCGACCGGGAGACCCACACCGCTGGGTAAACCCTGAGTTCCACGGCTGGTGGTCGGGGCGGGGGTTCCGTATCAATGTCGATGTGGAAACCGGCAAGCTAGACCAGCTCGATGACTTCTTGCGCCATTTCTATGCCAGTTACCATCCTTACTACAATGGCAACCAGCCTCTTATACATCCCCAGCCTGCCGGGATTGCGGTTACCGACAGCGCGGCACGCTTTATTGGCTGGCACGCCATTACCATATTGCGGGTATCACTGGACCCGCGAGAGGTCATGCGCGTGTATTTTTTCAATCCCAATAATGATAGCGGCCAGAATTGGGGGGATGGAATCACCGTTAGCACAGCGGGAGAGGGCGAGCGTTTCGGCGAGTCTTCACTGCCTTTTGAGCAATTTGCCTCACGGCTTTACATTTTCCACTTCGACCCACTCGAGAGCGGAGAACTGGCGATCATTCCCGCTGAGGAACTGAGCGAGGTGAATGCGCGGATATCCCGAAGCTGGGGCGTTGACCGCTTACCCGCCAACGAGCTACAGGCAAGCCCCGGTACCACCTGAGAACCGCCCGAATACCAGGTTGGATTGCGGCTGACCAGTTATCGTCTATGCTTCAAGAAAGCGAGTCGGTGACTGAAGTCACGGAGCGCGATTCCAAGAGTTCAGGTAAATGGATGGGCAGCTCAATAACCGTAAGGAACATGGGGTGCTTCTGCATCCCACGGCAATTATTGATGCCAGTGCGCAACTGGATTCGGATGTTGTGGTCGGGCCCTATGCCATAGTGGGCCCGCAGGTTGAGATCGGCGCAGGCACACGTATTGCGTCGCATGTGGTGATACTGGGGCATACCCGTATCGGGCGCGATAACTCCATTCATGCACATGCATGCCTGGGCGATGCGCCCCAGGACCTCGCCTACACAGAGGAGCCAACCCGCCTGGAGCTGGGCGACAACAACACAATCCGCGAGTTTGTCACCATACACCGGGGCTCCGCCCGCAGCGATGGTGTTACCCGGGTCGGTGACCGGGGGTTGTTCATGGTCCACAGCCACATTGCCCACGATTGCCAAATCGGTAACCACGTTGTCCTGGCCAATGGTGCGACTTTGGGAGGCCATGTGAGCGTGGGTGACCGCGCTATTGTTGGCGGACTTGCCGGCATTCATCAATTTGTACGGATTGGCGCGCAGGCCATGGTCGGCGCCTGTAGCATGGTAACGCAGGACCTGCCGCCCTTCGTGACAGCTGCCGGCTCTCGCGCCTCCCTGCGGGGCCTGAATAGTCGGGGTCTACAGCGGGCCGGTATGTCAGCGGACCGCCGGCGGACGTTGAAACAGGCTTACAGACTCCTGTTTCGGTCCGGTTTGCGACTGGCCGAGGCTTGCCACGAGGTGCGCGAACAAGGGCTAACCAGTGTTGATGTATTGCAGCTGCTGGCGTTCCTGGAACAAGAATCCACCCGGGGTATTCTGCGATGAAGCCGCTGCGGGCGGCCGTTGTTGGTGCGGGCCATCTGGGTAATTTTCATGCGCAGAAGTACTGCCGCAGCACAGCTACCCGCCTGGCCGCCGTGGTTGATGTGATACCGGCAAGGGCGCACCAGATTGCCCGTCATAGTAATGCTCGAGTCTATTCCGATCATCGGCGGTTATCCGGGCAGGTCGATATTGCAAGTGTGACGGTGCCAACCGTGCATCATTACAACGTAGTGCGTGACCTGCTGGAGGCGGGCATCCATGTGCTGGTGGAGAAACCATTTACCGCGACACTGGCAGAGGGGCGCGACCTGCTGGCTCTGTCCGAATCCGTTAACCGTATTCTCCAGGTCGGCCATATCGAACAGTTCAATGCGGTAACTCGCGCGATCAGGCAGCATATCGACGAGCCGATGTTTATCGAGTCGTGCCGAATTTCGCCCTTCCAGCTACGGGGTACCGATGTCAATGTGGTGCTGGATCTTATGATCCATGATATTGATCTGATTCACTCCCTGGTCAATGCCCCGATACGGCATATCCATGCCAGCGGTGGTGTGGTGCTCAGTAGCCAGATTGATATCGCCAATGCGCGGATACAGTTCGAGAACGGCTGTGTGGCCAATGTAACCGCCAGCCGGGTCAGCAAAAAAAGCGAGCGGAGCATGCGCATTTTTCAAGCGAACTCTTACCTTTCTGCAGACTTTATCAAGCAAACCCTGGCACTCTATTCCAAAAGCGGGACCGTTATCACTGATGATATCGATCCGGAATCGATTCTTTCGACCTCGGTAAAGATCTCCCCGGGAGACGCCCTTGAAGCCGAGATTGATGATTTTGTGGGCAGCGTACAAACGGGCCGGGCACCATTGGTAAGTGGACGCGAGGGCCTGCAGGCCCTCGAAATAGCCTTCGATATTATGCGGCAACTGGAGTCAAATCCTTTGCCGGGACAGCGCCCCCGGCTACACGTGGCCGGCGCGGGATCCTGACCGTGGGGGCCAGCCATGATTCCGATGGTTAATCTGGCCGCATTGCATCGATTGATCCATGAAGAAGTCGAAGCCGGAATGCAGGAAGTGATGCGCAGCAGCCAGTTCCTTGACGGTGCCAATGTTGCCGGGTTTGAAAATGAAGCCGCCAATTACCTCCAGGTTCGCCATGCGATCACCTGTGGTTCAGGGACCGATGCCCTGCATTTATCGCTGCGAGCGCTGGGAGTGGGCGAGGGTGATGAGGTCATCACCACTCCCTTTACTTTTTTTGCCACCGTAGAGGCGATCCTCTATACAGGTGCACAGGTTGTATTCGTGGATATCGACCCTCAATCCTGGACGCTGGATATCAATCAGCTGGAAGCCGCCATTACACCGCGGACCCGTGCCATTATCCCTGTACACCTGTTCGGCAACCCCGCGGCAATGCCGGGGCTTATGGCGCTGGCGCAGCGGCATGGATTGCCGGTAGTCGAAGATTGTGCCCAATCTTTTGGTGCCCGCATTGATGGCAGGATGACCGGGAGCTGGGGAGCGACCGGGTGCTTCAGTTTTTTCCCGAGCAAGAACCTGGGAGCCTATGGTGATGGCGGCATGATAACCACGGATTCTGACTCATTGGCCGACCAGCTTCGAAAATTGCGTAATCACGGTAGTCAAGAGCGCTATCAGCACCAGGTGCTGGGCTACAACAGCCGCCTGGACGAGCTACAAGCGGTGGTATTGCGTACCAAATTGAGACGCATCGAACAGGACAATGAGGCGCGACGCACTGTTGCCCGGCGTTACCGCAAGGCTTTTGCCGGTATTAAAGGGCTGGCGATGCCTCACGAGGCAGTGGGCAGCGTTCATGTCTATAACCAGTACACGGTGCAGCTGCCGCAACGGGACGCTATGTTCGACTACTTGCAGGCACGGGAGATCGGTTGTGCGATTCACTATCCCCGGGCGCTGCACCAGCAACCAGTGCTTCATGACCAGTTTGACGGTCATAGCTTCCCCGCTGCAGAGCATCTGGCGCGACACTGCCTGTCGCTGCCGATATGTTCGCAGGTCACTGATCACCAGGTTGATACGGTGATTACTGCCGTGCAGGAGGCACTGCGGTAACAAGGCGGGGCGGTCGCCGGTAATGGCGAACAATCAGTAAAATTGCCCAATTGAAACAAGCGAGGTTCCTCGCCTGCGTGTAAACCTGTTATAGGAAATCCCGGGCAAAACTCAGGTTCCAGTTTTTGCAGAAAATGCGTTTATCATGCTCCCACGCGTCGAGCTCCGCCCACACATAAAAATACTGCCGGTCAGCAGTGAGCACGGTGCGGGTTGTGGTGCGTACGCACCAGTCTCTGCGCCGGAAAGTGCGCTCGGTACGGGTTTCGCCTTGCAGTGATTCAAAATCATCATCATGGCAGGTATACCAGTTCCAGGTACGCTTACCGACTTCGAGATCGATATCCTCCAGGTAGTGAACCCCTTCGTCCTGGATAACTTCCAGAGTGGAAATATCTTCAGCCAGATCACGATGAACCAGCCAGTTATGGTGCTCGGGTTCGATGAGGCGTGTGGCCGGCGGCGAGGTTGCCTCCGGTTCGGCAAAGTTGATTTCACTATCTGTTTCCCGAAACGGGCGTACCGGTAGCATCAACTCACTGCGCTGCGACCGGATAGTCAGTCTTACGGGTTCTGGCGGGCCCCAGCACAAAGGCCAGTAAGAGGTTGAAATGCTCAGCCGCAGTCGATGCCCCGCCGGAAAGCGCTGAGCGATGTTATTGAGCGAAACCCGGGCCTGGAAAAATGTGCCCGGCTCAAGTGAGGCGGCCTGTTCGTGATCATTGCGATGATTCAGGTTACACAGGCCATAAGTAACGCGGGTGGCTTTGCCATCGGGTGCCACATCGGATAGTCGCGCCGCTACCATGGCGACTGGTCTGTCGCTGGCCACCTCCAGCGTGACTACAACCTGGCCCATGATCTCCAGGTCGGTAGCAAGTGTCGCAGTCTCGAATACCAGTGCGCCGCCATCCTCCTCGCGCTGATCGTGTGGCAGGTCAGGTGCCGCGGTATAGGAGCACCATTTGCCGGCAAAAAGGCCAACGCTGAGGGGTGACTGGATTGCCAGCTCATCATCCTGGTCCCCGTGATTCAGCCGCTCGACACCGGGAGTGTCGCCAGCGACCACCGCATACAAGTCTGCCAGTGAATATACCTGTTCCCGGATCCGGGGGGAGGGCCAGCGGGTCTCGCCGACCCAGCGACCGGGCCTTTCATTATAAGCGGTTGTCGGTGGCACACTGTCCTGCATCCAGGCACGGATCATCGGCTCCCGCATGATGCCTGTGTCTCGCCCCTTCAACCAGTGATCCCACCAACGCAATTGTTCCTGCAGAAAACCGATAGCGGGCCCGGGCATGCCCAGGTGCGGATATTTGTGCCCCCATGGGCCGACCAGGCCCTGCCGGGGAACCTGCAGATGCTCCAGCAACCTGAAAACGGCATTGGTATAACCATCGGCCCAGCCGCCTACGGTCATGACCGGGCACTGGATGGCGCCATAATCTTCGCATACGGAGCCGTGTCGCCAGTAGTCGTCCCGGCGCTGGTGCTGTAACCACGGGTCCAGCCATAAACCGCTGTTTTCAAGCCGGTCCAGCCACATCTCACGCCATTGCTCGCCCACCAGTGCCGGATCCGGCGGGCAGCTGTTGATCGAAAACATGGTAGTGGACTCCGACAGGTTGTCGGTCAGCAGGCAACCGCCCATATAATGCATGTTGTCCAGGTAGAGATCGTCGGTGGAGCAGGCTGTAATGATAGCTTTCAGTGCCGGTGGTCGCCGGGCCGCAACCTGCAGCGCATTAAAGCCTCCCCAGGAAATCCCCACCATGCCGACCCCGCCATCACACCAGGGCTGGGCGGCAATCCATGCGACTGCCTGCACGCCATCGTCGAGCTCCTGTTCGCGGTACTGGTCTGCCAGAATACCATCGGATTCGCCACTGCCCCTGAGGTCAACCCGAACACAGGCATAGCCATGAGCTGCGAGGTAAGGGTGCATTCGGGCATCCCGCTCTCGGGTCATGTGGCGCTTGCTATAGGGTATATATTCCAGTATTGCCGGCACCGGCCGCGCGATTGCGTCCCGCGGGCGCCAGACGGTCGCCGCGAGACGCTGGCCATCAGCCAGCGGTATCCAGTTGTTTTCACAACATTCGACCTGGCAAGGCAGTGCGTCGGGTTTGATCTCGCGCATAAAAAGCTCAGCCAGCGGAGGTTGCGGTGGTAAAGTCGAAGGGCAGCATCTCGACCGCTTCCCTGTAGTTCTCCAGCATTTCGTCGCGGGTCTTGCCGGCGACGAATATTTCCGCCAGCACGTAGCTGTAGGCATCCTCATCCAGCATGGTCGACAGCTTCTGGTCCTGTTCTACCGTAATTTTAACCAGGGTGTCCGGTTGTCGCTTTTTGAGCCTGTCAAGATCTTCCTTGTCTGGTACCCGGGTCACGATCGCATCTTCGGTATCATAACGCCGCAGCAGGCACTTGGCCGCATGTCGATAGCGGCCCGCTCCCGGCTCAAAATGGGGCGCGACTCCCAGCGCAACATGCACGGCTATCTCGTGATTGGACATGCCATCGACCATCTTGAACTGGTAGGAATGGGACTGGGAAATCCGGGGATTGATTTCGATGATCCACAATTGGTCAGTGTCTTCGTCCCAGAAGAACTCCATGTTGAAGCAGCCATTGTCGAAGCCAACCTGGCGCAGTACTTTTTCCGCAATCCGGCAGGCGCGCTCCTGCACGTCGACAGGCACCAGTGAAGGATACTCATAACGGGCAAAACTCTTGTCATTCTCGCCCCGGATCATGTCGAAAGCGCCATGGGTATGAAACTGTCCATCCAGCATATATCCCTCCGGTGCAAATTCGCGTCCCCCAACCAGCTGCTCGGCGATAAGCCAGTTACCGTTGATTTTCTCGATTTCCCGAGGCAGATCTATACGTGATAGAAGGTCGTTGATGGGATCCCCGAGCCGGCGGATTTTTTGCTTCACGATATCCAGCGCCTGTTTCAGTTCCCCTGTGTTGTCAATGCGGAAACCGAGGGCAGAGCCGTAGGCCTTGATAGGCTTCAGCCAGAATGGAAAATCGATGCCCGGGCGGTCGACTGCCTCTTCGTCAAAGGGGTCGATGGCCGCAAAGTCGGGTGTGTTTTCAGGCGCAGCTTTTTCCTGTTCCAGGCGACTCCAGTATTTATGAGAACACTTCGTAATCGCCTCGAGTGACGGCGAGGGCAGCTTGAACTCCGCGCACAGAATCGCGGCGATTGAGGCGGCAGGGAAGTCCCAGTGGCAGATGATGCCATCGATACGTTCATGTTCCTGCAACACGCTGCGGGCACGATCAAGGATATCCTCAAGATCGTATTTTTTCAGGTGAATCAGTTCATTGCTTTGCAATAGCGGGTGGAATTCGAATTGTTCTGGGTCGGCTACCTGGTGGATATACTCACTGTGCTCCTCGTCGAAGCCGAGTACAAAAATGTTCTTATGTGCGGTTTTGTCAGCCTTGCTGACAACATCTTTCTGGTAAGTGTTCATAATACCCTCACTCCCTCATTGGAGATCGTAGCTTCCGTACTGTGCCGGCTAGCAATCAGGTGGTCGCTGGGGGATCGTGGATGATTCCCGACAACAGGCTTATCAGAAAGTATAGTTAAGGATTCGCGAAATCAGCAAATTGCGCCCCACGGCGGCAAACGATCAACGCCAGCGCGGCAGAGGCCTTGCGTGTATGCACCTCGCTGGCCCGGCTGGCCAGGATGACCGGAACCCGTGCCCCAAGCACGATGCCGGCGCCATCAATGCCTGACAGATAGCGCATCTGTTTGTACAGGATATTGCCCGCCTCAATGTCTGGCATGACCAGAATATCCGCGTCGCCCGCAACTTCAGAATGAATGCCCTTGGCCTGTGCAGCGGCTACCGAAATGGCATTGTCCATACCCAGGGGGCCATCGAGTATGCCGCCAGTGATCTGGCCGCGATCAGCCATTTTGCAGAGCGCAGCTGCATCAAGCGTACTCTGTATCTTTTCATCTACGTCCTCGGTGGCGGACAGTATGGCGACTTTGGGTGGCTTGCCTGTCAGAAGCCGGAAGCAATCGATCGCGTTCTGAACTATATCCTTTTTTTGCGCGAGGTTCGGGGCAATGTTAACTACTGCGTCAGTCAGGAATAGTGGCTTGTGATATTGCGGAGGATCCAGGGCAAATACGTGACTCATACGTCGCTCCGTGCGCAAGCCCGAGGTGCGGGACATAACGGGTAACAGCAATTCCCGGGTGTGGATTTTGCCCTTCATGATGGCCTCCACCCGGCCCTCGCGCACCAGCTCCACGGCTCTTTCAGCCGCAGCATGGCTGTGTTTGGTATCCACCAGCTCACAGTCGGCCAGCGACAGCCCGGCCTCTTTGGCTGCTTGCCTGATTTTTGCTTCAGGCCCCACCAAAACCGGAATGATGAGTTGCTGTGCCGCAGCTTCCAGCGCACCGCATATTGACAGTACGTCGACGGGATGTACGACCGCGGTAACCAGTGGTTTCATCTCTGCGGTAAGTGCAATCAGGTGTTTGTAATATCTCCCGGTTTCGTCATTCGTCATGCTCTGCTCCGCGCCATGAGGTTATTCTGCCAGAGGTAGTAGTCTAGACAACCTGGCGCTACCGGGGGTTACAAGAACTGTGACATTTGCGCCGCTGAAATTTGACGGATCTCTGGGGAGGCCATAATACTGGTAAACCAAAGTATCGTATGCCGGGAGGCGACCCGATGATCGAACAACTGCAGATAGATACCCACGGCCAGGGATTGGTGGCCTTTACCGGGCAGCTTGCGCGAGTCGTGCGTGAGAGCGAGCAGCGCGAAGGACTGTGTACAGTGTTCATTCGTCACACCTCCGCGAGCTTGCTGGTGCAGGAGAATCATGATGCGTCCGTGCGGCACGATCTGGAGCAATGGCTGGATCGGTTGGTGCCGGAGGATGACTCGCTGTACACCCATACACCGGAAGGGGCTGATGATATGCCGGGGCATATCAAGTGCGTATTGACCGCGACCAGTCTCGCGATCCCGATTATCGGGGGGGAGCTGGCATTGGGTATATGGCAGGGGGTGTTTCTCTGGGAACACCGACACCATCCGCAGCGCCGATCAGTGGTCGTTCATATCGGGGATTGAGATCGCGGTAAAAGCATGTGTGCAACCGCGCTCTATTGCGTCATCACCATGAACCACAGGTGATTGATCAGCATTCACGTTCCGTTTTCCAACATGTTGCGAAGGCGCTGGATGTCCGGGAAGCGTGAGGGGATATCCGTGCGGTCTGCTGCCGAGCGCAAATCGCACAACGTACGCAAGCCTTTCAATAATACCGGTAGCGGTGGCCCACTGGCGCTGAGGTCCTGCTGGTTCTCCAGACCCGCATCCCGGGCAGGTGCCACGATGAATTTCTCCACCAGCTGCTGGTGATGCTGTTGCGCCACCTGGCCGTGCATTTCGCAGACTTCCAGAAATGCAGCCACATTACGGCGGAACCATGGTGTCTGGCCGTGTGGCTGCAGCTCCTCCAGAAAACTGGCCAACAGGCTCTTGCGACGCATGCAGTCACGCAATACCAGTTGGTCTTCGGGACGCATGAACAAAAACTTGTCCACTAACAGCTGGGAGTAATAGGGGTCATCAGCGCGACACAGCCCCAGCAGCAGGTCAATGACATTGATGCCCGCGAAATCGCCCGCATTTGCGCCGCGGTATTCATGTAACCCTACGCGATGAGGCTTGTAATAAGGACGTATGCAATAGAAAAATCGCTCGGTATCCAGCGCCTGGAACAACTCGCGGTTGGAATCGAATACATCCTCCAGCGCCACTTTTGCGACCCGCAGCAAATCCAGACTGACCGGGTGCGAAATACCCAGCGGCAGGATGTGCAGCAATGCTTCGGCGGCACGAATATAAGCAAAAACACCCCGGGTGTTATAGTCCAGGAAAATACGTTCGTCAGGGAGACTGGTAAAACTCTTATAGACGCCGTTGATCGCGCGGTTATGGGTTTCCAGATGTGCGGAGGCAAAGCGGGGAATAGCCCCCAGCGAAGCGCCCAGCTGCATGGCCAGGGCCGATGCTTCAGTCAGCGGAGAACGGTGCTCGACGGCAGGATCAGTGATCCCATGGCGACGGCACGCGGCCATATAAAAACCGACGTTGCCCAGCAGGTCGAAGCCGTGATCAAATCCCTCGTCTGTATTGCCTTCCTGCAATAACTGAACGATATACTCGCGCCCCTCGTCGACCAGCTGTTGCTTGATATCGTCGCCAACTCCCGTGACCCGTTCGGGATGTTCGCCGCTGAAGTAGAGTTCCTCAAGCCGGGTATTCATATCGCGAAAGTCATCGCGTATCCAGGTATCAAAAGCCTGGGCGAGTGGGGTGCGCATAATGGCAGCGGTGCTCTTTCAGCTGGGACAAAGGCACCAATGGTAACAGCTTTTACTCCAGCTGCCGACTTGCATACTGGGGACACCGGTGCAACCATTGGAGCATGGAGAAGGAGGAATTTAATTGATGGAATGGATTAAGCACCGGCTTGGCCAGCATCAGCCGGGTCCCATAGGCGTTGCAATTATCGTTGGCTCGATCCTGTTGCTGTTACTGATGATCTGGGCATGGAATGCCAATCGTTCCCCGAACTTTGGTGAGCTGCCGGATCTGGCGGCCATCAAGGAAACCGAGGTGATGAAAGTCACGTTCTTTGATTACCTGGCCCCTGTTGTCGAATATCATAACGACCGCATTCGCGAGCAGCGGCAGCGGCTTCGCCTGCTGCACGAGCGTTTTGAGGCCGGTGACGCTCCCGGCTTTTTTGAACAGCGATGGCTCAGTGCGTTGGCGCAGGAATACGAGCTTCATTGGGATCCTGAACAGTCTTTGCAGATTACCCGGCAATTGCTGATGCGGGTAGATACGTTGCCGGTACCATTGGTGCTGGTGCAAGCGGTTAAAGAATCCGGTTGGGGCCGTTCGCGATTTGCGGTGGAAGGTAATAACCTGTTCGGGCAGTGGTGTTACGTTCCCGGTTGCGGAATTATTCCCCGGAATCGCGCGCCGGGCAAGATACACGAAGTACAGACTTTCGACAGTGTTTCGGAAGCGGTCCGCCGCTACATGAACAATCTCAACACCCACGAGAGTTATGCGCAACTGCGACGCATCCGGGCCGATTTGCGGGCCGAGGAAGAGCCGCTCACGGGGCTGGCGCTCGCCAATGGCCTACTGCGTTATTCGGAGCGCCGCGAGGCCTATGTTGCGGAAGTAAAATCGCTGATCCGTCAGTACCATCGCTACGCGCAGGAGGGCTGAAATATGAAGTGGTCGTCACGTCTGGCGCTGGTTTTAATGCTGGGTCCACTGGCAGCGGTGGCTGCAGATCACGGCACAATCCTGCTGTACCATCATGTCGGCACCGATACGCCGGCGAGCACCAGTATTACCCCGAATCAATTCCGGACACAACTGGACTACCTGCAGGAACATGGCTTCAGGGTGATGCCGCTGACAGCGATGCTGGACGCACTCTATGCGGGAGAGTCGTTGCCCGATAATGCGGTCGCGATCACCTTTGATGACGCCTATGAATCAGTCTATTCAAATGCGTATCCGGAACTTGCATCCCGCTCGATGCCCTTTACGGTCTTTGTCGCGACCGAACCGCTGGATAAAGGCTACGATGGGTTTATGCGCTGGCAGGATATGGCGGCCATGGATGCCGATCTCGCTGATTTTGGTGCGCACTCGGTTTCCCACAAGCATTTACTGGCACTTGACCCCAAGGAGCGCCCCAGGGCCTGGTTACGTCGTGCCAGAGATGAGATTGTCGACAGTGCGGCGCGCATCGTCGCCGAGCTGGGCCGGCCCGTGCGAACCTTCGCCTATCCTTTCGGGGAGTACGACACCAGACTGGCGGGCCTGGTGCGTGAACTGGATTTCTATGGCCTCGCCCAGCAATCGGGTGCCGTGGGTTCCGGCACAAACCCCCAGATTATCCCCCGGATACCGATCTCCCGCAGCCATGCCGATGATTTGCAACGGTTTGCCACCGCCATTAATGCCCGACCGCTGCCAGTTCGTGAAGAGGATCCGGGCAGGATTTTGATTCACGCGGATATCGCTGCCCCCGACAGCTTCGCCTTCGAGTTGGGAGAGGGGCCGTTCCGGCGCGGACAACTGGCCTGTTTCAGTGCCTCTGGTGCACCACTGGAGATCACCGCTGTTGATGCCGGGTATCGCGTGGCGTTACCGGAACTGACTCCGGGGCGCAACAAAATCAACTGCACCGCGCCTTCAACAGAGCGAAGTGGTGAGTACTTCTGGTATTCCCGCTTGTGGATACTGGCGGACGAGAAGGGCGTATGGCTGCGGCGCTGAGCCAGGCTCTGGCTTTTTGGGGGCCGTGACCAAAACCCCTAGCGCGGCAGGTACCTGGGCACCATGAAAGGGCGTGAAATCCAGCGGTCAAAACGCTGGTTCACGGCTTCGAGATTCTGCGCCCACCACTCGGCGTCCAGTTCAATCGCGGTGGTGAGGTTGTGCTCTTCGGTAGGTAGCATACGGCGCATGTCCGGTTCAACGTATTGCAGTGCGGATCGTCTTACCGGGCCATAGGGAATCAGATTAGCCTGCCGCGCCAGGCTGTGAGTGGAGGTCGCGAACTTGATAAAGTCCAGTGCCAGCTCGGTGTTACGCCCATTCTTGGGAATACCCCAGACATCGTAAATCCAGATCTGGTGATCCCAGAGTATCTCCAGTGGCTGGCCTCTCTCCACCGCTTCGTGGATTCGGCCACTGAAGATGGAGGACATCGTCACCTGTCCGGTCTCGAGCAGTCGTAGAGCATCCTCGCCGGTACGCCACCAGTCGATATAGGGTTTGATACGGGTAAGCACATCAAACGCACGATCAATACCTTCAGGCGTAGAGAGCACCTCGTAAACCTGCTCCCGTTCCACCCCGTCCGCAATCAGGGCCCATTCAAGATTGCCCTGTGGCGACTGCCGCAACCCTCGTCGGCCCGGAAAATCGGCCAGATTGAAAAAGTCCCTGACATGCTGGGGGGATTTGTCCAGCCGTTCGCTGTTGTAACTAACGACGGTTGAGCCGACGATATTACCCACACCGCAGGTGGTCAGGCTACCCTCGATAAAGTCCTCGCGCGCGGGCGTGCCGTCCGGTGCCGGTGGCAATTGGTCGGGATCGATCCGTTCCAGCAGGCCCTGCTCACACGCATGCATCGCATCGAACAATTCCAGGTCAACCACATCCCAGCGCACATTCCAGGCGCGCACCTGACGCCTTATTTCCTCAATGCCACCGCTGTACTGAAGAACATTGATTCTGACGCCGGTTTTCTCCTCATAGGGGCGAACAAATCCCAGGATCTGGCTTTTGACATAGGCACCGTCCCAGGAAACAACATTCAGAGACTCCTGGCCGCTGGCGGATGAGACGAGGAACGGGTATGCAAGAAGCAGCAGGAGTCGGCTCAGGAAGCGTTGAATCATGATTTCACCAATAGTATCCGATGTTGATATTAAAACGGCTGTGCCACTTATCCTCGCCACCACCGGCCATCGAGCCGTTGCCGAAAAAGGCCATGTTGTTGGCGAGGATCCAGTCGATATAGGTAAACAGGGGGCCACTACCGATGGCGCAGCCCAGGGTGTTGATTTGTGAATCGAGACTGCCGGAGCTGTCCTTGAACAGGCGGGAATAGTCGTTGTAGCAGGTGATCTGGTCTATTTCTTCCCAGGGCGAATCGAAATTATAGGCGAGATTGGCAATGGCAATATCGGCTTCGCTGGCAATATCATAGCTTGTCGCGAAGGCGCCCACCCGCACTGCCTCGTCGGTCACGCCGTTTGGGTTGACCGGATCATAGCGATAGCGCGTGGCCTGGAGTTGCAGGTTCCAGCGGCCACAGTGGCTGTCCAGGTGTGCCGCCGCGGCCCAGTGGTCGCCTCGGCGGTCGGTGAGGGTGTTGTACACTTCAGCAAGCTGCGCCGAGCCACCGAGTTCAACTTCACAGGCGGTGCCATGGCCAAAGGTATAATCCACGCGGCCGTTGAACTGGTTGACCTCTTCATTCTGCTGCTCGTCTACTCGTACCAGGTCAAACGAATAGCGGCCGGTGTCACTGGCGTCGTTGAGTTCCTCGTTTTTGTAGAAGGCAAGTTGCGTACCCCAGGGCCCGTCGCTGCGGATATATTTTACGCCCATATCGTAGTCGTCACCGAGGCCGACATAGTAGGGCACGCCGAACCAGACGTTGTGGGCGTCATAGGGTAACAAACCGAACGGCACCTGGCTGATGCCAAACTGTACCTGGCTGTCATCGTCGAACCGGTAGCCAACCCAGCCATGGTGAATGGTCTGCATGAACGAATAATAACGGTATTCCGCAGAGATCAGGATGTCGTCCAGCTCACCGTCAATATTGAGCCGGAACACATCCAGGCCGCTTTCGCCACGTTTGCCGGACGAGGAGTCGGCAAAATCCCGGTGTACAACGTTGAATCGCAGGGCCCCACCGATGCTGATTGGTGGGGCCGTGCGCTCGGCCGCCGCGATAGTGGTGGGCCGCTCTGCTCCGGGAATGGCCTGGCCAAGATCTTCTGTCGGCTGCATCGTTGTTTGCGCGGCGGCTCCGACCTCACCCCCTGGCGGAACCGGCTGCTCAACAATTTGGTAGGGCTCGGATGGTCTGCCGCGTTCAGACTCCAGTTCCAGCAACCTTTGTTCCAGAGCCTCAATCCGGCTCATAAGGGCTGAAACATTTTCGTGCGCCTGGGTGCTGGCCACTCCCATAAATGTGAGGGCAATGCCAACACGAACAACCAGTGATGTAAGGGTTCGCCGATCCTGACTGCGGTGTGCGGGTGCACTCATGGAGGTTGTCCTCGTTGGCAGTCTTCGGGTTCACACCCCCTGAACTCGTGCTGCATGTGGTGAGGTAGGGTTGCGGTCTGCTACAACCATTCTATAAATCTAGCAAAGCCGTGAGTCAACGTCCATTCACTTTCCGCCTATCCGCCGCGCTTCGCATCTTTTTTGCCAAACCTGGAGAGCTGGCCTAGACTCAGTTGAGTCAGGTGATTGGAGAGGCATACGATATGGTACAAGGTACCTTGAAGATTATTGAGCACTCCTCACAGGATGCCTACAAATGGCTCAGTGAAATTGCCGATGGACTCGACCGGCCACAGGATCTTGGTGCCGCCTGCCATGCACTGCGCGCAGTACTGCATACCCTGCGCGATACCCTGGTGCCCGATGAAGCCATGGATCTCGGTGCTCAGTTGCCGACACTGATTCGCGGGATTTATTACGAGGGTTACAAACTGACCGAGCGCCCCGTTGTCCACCGGCATGAGGCTGATTTTCTGCAGGCTATCGCCTCTTCACTGGAGCGTGGCAAAGCTCCCGAACTGGACTCAAGGTTGTGTGCCACCACGGTGTTCGCTACCCTTGCAGGGCACATTAGTGCCGGAGAAGCGGGTCAGGTACGCGATATGCTAAAGAAGGAAATACAGGAACTCTGGCCCGTTTAGTACTGTCCGAACAGTACCTCCCCCTGCAAAAGAAAGAAGGAGTAATTATGAATACAACCAACTTTACAGTTCCCGGAATGAGCGATAGCAACGCGAGCAAGACCATATCAATACTGGGTGAGCGCATGATCGCTTTGATCGATCTTGCGCTTACTTTGAAGCACATCCACTGGAATGTGGTCGGGCCAAATTTCATCGCCGTACACAAGATGCTTGATCCACAGGTTGACGCAGCCAGAGCCATGGTTGACGAGATTGCCGAACGGATCGCAACACTGGGCGGAGAGCCCGTTGGTACCCCAGCCGCTATAGTGGAGCGTCGTTCGTGGAATGATTATTCGCTGGGCAAGGCGTTGGTCAACGAGCACCTCGCCGCGCTTGATGTGGTCTACAACGGAGTTAACGAAGACTCACGCGAGGCTATCGCTCAATTGGGTAAACTGGATCCTGTTTCTGAGGATATGATGATAGGTTACCTGCGTGAGCTGGAGTTGGCCCAGTGGTTTGTCCGCGCTCATCTGGAATCCGCTGACGGCAAGCTTCCCACCAGCGGAGTTGATACCCTGAAGGGTGCAGCGAAGTCAGTAGACTGACAGTCGAGTCTGGGGTTGAGCCCCTGCGTCGTTGGATGTCTCTTTGTAAGGTGGCATCCACGACATCTGATGGTATACTCGCGGCCGCCTATTGGTACGATGGTGCCAATAGGCTGTGCACGATACCTCGGGGGTATAGCTCAGCTGGATAGAGCAACGGCCTTCTAATCTGATCAACCCCATTTTTACCATCCTCGCGCAGTTACTGGCCTCCGGCCTGAAAACCAGCAAAAACCCAGCAAATATGCGGCCTTTGGCCCATTTCCCTCTGTACACGCTTGGGCATAACTGTCTATAATTTCTCCCTATAGCTACGGTAAAGTGTCACCGAAAAGTGTCACCGGCAGGGCTCAGGATGGAACTCACGGACAGGTATCTCAGGGCGCTGCGCGTCGATTCTCGAATCCAAGTCAACGACGAAAGCCGGCGGCCTGACACCCGGAGGAAACGCCGCGGCCTGGTCCTCCGCGCGAACCCTGGCGGGGCCCGTACCTGGTATGTGCGCAAGAAGGTGGACGGTAAGCAGTTCATGCGCGCTATTGGCACCTACCCGGAGCTGTCACTCGCCCTGGCGCGCGAACTCCTCGACACCATAGACGATTACCCGGGCACTCCAGCGGAGGCCGTGGAGGTGCTGCTGGCTCCCGAGGATCCGCAGGGCTCCGGCCTCACGGTGAGGCGCCTGGTGAATCGCTACATCGAGCAGGAGTGCGAACCATTTAACCGGGATTGGCGGAACCAGGAGCGCACCCTAGAGAAAGAGCTGGTGACCGAGTACGGCGACCTGCCAGCCGAGGAGCTGACCGCGGAGCACGTCCTGGACATCGTGCAGGGCTGCCTTAACCGGGGCGCGCCCAGGGTGGCACAGGAGGCGCTCAAACAAATCAAGGGGCTCTATAACTGGGCGATGGGCCGCAAGCGCGTAAGGCGCCGCACGGTAGCCAAGGCGGACGCCAAAACCGCCATGCGCCGGACTGCCATTCTGGATATCACCCGCAACCCCGCAGAGGGCGTTATCGCGCCCACTTACACGGTCCGGAGTTTCCATCTGGAAGGCAAACCTCTGCTGGCCATGCCGGCCCTGATACGCGCCCAAGAGTCCAATCTCCGCGAGGACGTGAAAACCATCCTGCTGTTGCAGATGTACACTTTTTCCAGAGTGGGCGAGTGGTGCGGAGCCAGCTGGCAGGAAATCGACCTCCGCAAGAAGATCTGGACAGTCCCGGCGCGCCGATACAAAACAGGGCGCGACCACATCGTGACCCTGCCAAAGCAGGCTATCAAGATCCTGAAGGCCTGGCCGAAACAAGAGGGGCACTTATTCCCACTACCGCGCACGCCTCACTTGCCACTGACCAGCGACATTATCGGAAAAGAGCTCAACAAGCGGCGCAAGGTCATGCGCTTGCCCGAGGGTTTTTCCAGCCACGCGCTGCGCCATAGTGGTGCCACCTGGTTGGCTGCCAATCACTGCCCGCACGATGTCCGGGAGCGCCTGCTGGGCCACGTCATCGATCAAGCCGGCGACATGGCCCAGCGCTATCAGCACCATCAATTTCTTGATGAACGGCGGGAGTGGACCCAGCGATGGTGCGATTACCTGGAGGCGAAGCAGTGATAAATGAAAGTGGCGACACTATGCTTTCGGAGATGCGTGCCGGCGAAAGCCTGGTAATCAAAAAGCTCGGTAGCGGTGACGCCCTAAGCTGGCTGCAAGCCGCCTATCTTTACGACCATGGGGACGCTTCCATGGTAGCAATCATGATTGAACGTGATCACACCGGCATGCTGCTCGAGGACAATGTTAAGCGCTTTCTAGCCAGTGTAGTCACTGGAGCCCGTAGATGCGCTATACCGAAAGGCTACAAAGGCGAGCCCAAAGAAAGGCTTAGCGCCTTGCTACGAGTGCTTTATATTTCAGAGATTCTGGCAGTGTTGCAGTCTGTCAAGATTTGTCAAGAAATGGCCCAAGATTTTGGAGAGGAGCCAGCAGACTTAATCGCAACATGGGGGCAGATCAGGCACAGACTGCATGAACGAAATCGGGATCACATTGGCGTCGGGGAGACGGCACTAAAGAAGGATCTTGCTGAATTCCGGAAAAGAATTAAAAAATACCCTGATTTGTAGCCTCAAATATGGTGATTCACGCCGTTTTACCATACAGCACTTTTTCTCTTTCAATCCATTGAAGGGCATTATTTCTCCACGGCTAACAAGTTCACGTGGAGAACAATGATGCAAACACCAGCCAGAAAACCCGCGCATCCCGGAGACAGAATTCTCTGGGTCCCTGAAATCTGCGAGCTTACCGGCTCAAGCAACAAGACCGTATATGCCTGGTTCTCCCGGGGCGTGCTGCCATGCGTGAAGCTGGGCGGCCGCCGTGGCTGTTGGCGCTCCGACCTTGAGGAAATCACACAGCCGCAGACTGCAGCATAAAAATACCGGGACTTGCTCGATGAGAATCGCTACGAATCCCACGACTGCGCAACAGGATGCACAGCGCCCTGCTGGCGGTCACCGCAGTTTTGCTGATGGTAGCCTGCCACTTTCGGCTGAGGCCATACAGAGCGAGATCCGTCGCGTTCGTCGTCAGGCGGACGATCAGCTTCACCAAAGTATGCTGGGTAAACAAAAACTGTTTGATGAATTTGCGCTGAACGAGTGCGCTGATCTGCGTAAGTTGGGACACCTCATCCCTGCCGACATCCTGCAGGCTGAAGCCGAGGCTCTTGCCCGGATGAATGATGCCGCCGTTATTGATCTGTGCCGGGCGATCAGGTCGGCGGGCGAGCGTCTCGCGACGTCACATCAGTCGAGGTTTCGGGCGGCACTGGTGCGCCTCAGCTCGACTCAGCCAGGGGGGTAAGGGTGAGTCTCGAAGCCATGAAATGGGCCAAAAAAGTGATGGTCGGCAAGAGCACGGCTAAGGCTGTATTGATCGCGCTAGCAGATATCCATCACGCGGAAAACAACAGTTGTTACGCCTCCGAGGCCAACCTTGTTGAGTTCACCGAACAGAACTGGAAGACAATTAAAAAGGGGATCCAGTACCTGGTGGAAGTGGGCATCATCACACCGAAAACGCGGACCGGTCAGGCGCCAAATTACCGTCTCCACATTGGAGAAACCCCCTCCAAAATTGGAGGAGGTAAAGCGGGCAATTGTGGCAACCTTCGGCAGGGAACTCCCTCCAAATTTGGAGGAGGTAAGGAGACCGGGACCCCCTCCAAATTTTCCGGGACCCCCCTCCAAATTTTCCCCGAGCCTCCTCCAAATTTGGAGGACAAACAGGTAAACAGGTTAAACGAGTCCGACAAACTCTCCGGTGAAGATATGCGATTGGCGCGATGGATGCTCGACCGGGTTCTACTGATCGCCCCCAAGACCAAGACGCCCAACCTGGACAAGTGGGCCAACACTATCCGCCTGATGCGTGAGCGTGACGGACGCGAGCACCGCGAGATCGAATCGCTGTTCAAGTTCGCCAACGAGCACAGATTTTGGGCGGCCAATATTCGTAGCCCGGAAAAGCTTCGGGACCAGTTCGCCACATTGGATGCCCAGCAGCGTCAGGCCGCCAACGGCCCCAATCAACCCAGCGAGCAGCGCCGGAGACTTGCAATATGAATAACGTGCGAGATGTCGATTTTTCTAACATCCGCGTGGCCGAGATTCTGGCCGAAGCCGAGGCGCAAGACATTGACTGGCTGCCCGCGCATCGAGATCGAATCCTGGAGCGCGCAGCGAACCCCAGGGCCATGACCGGGTTCTGCCTTCCCTGGCCGAAAACCCACGACAAGCTCAGGCTGCGCTCTGGCGAGTTGTCTTTGTGGGGCGGGCCCAACGCCCACAACAAGACCACTATGGTGTCGCAGGTCGGGCTGCACATTGCGAAATCAGCAAAAGTCGGCTTCGCATCGCTGGAGATGGAGCTAGAGGACACCAGCGTGCTCCTGGCCTCGCTGGCAGCCGGGACACCAAATCCTGCCAGGCAGTGGGTTAACGATTTTATTACCTGGTCGGGCAATCGAATTTCTATCTACGACCGGCTGGACTCAGTGAAACCAGAGGTCGCCCTTGCCTGCGTGTATCACATGGCCGCCAACCTTGGGTGCGAATTCATCGTGCTGGATTCGATGATGATGTGCTCTGTTTGCGATGATTACGAGCGGGAACGGAAATTTATCAGCTCCCTGGCCGCCATCGCCAAGCTGCAAAAAACACACATAGCTCTTGTCCACCACATGCGGAAACCGCAGGGGCGGGACGAGTCCTACGTACCCAACAAGTTCGATTTTCTCGGCTCCTCGCACATCACTAACCTGGCTATGACGGTGTTCATTTGCTGGCACGACAAGGCCAAGGCCGAGGAACGTGAAATGTCCCTGTTGTCGGGCGAACAAATTGATGATGAGAGGCCAGACCAGCTCCTGATCGTCGCCAAGCAGCGACACGGAAAGTTTGAGGGCCGGATTAACCTCTGGCAGCACGAATCTCGTCAATTCACTAGCAACAGCGCCCGCCGAGCCCAACACATCGACATTCACAGCGATCTTAATCTGGAGGCCGCAAGTTGAATTTACAGCTAGTCACCATCAACGGCAGGCCAGTCGACAGTTTATCGCCTGGCGAATTACTCCTGCTCACGCTCAAGAACCGGCCATATGCCGATTTAACGGACCGGGAGAAACTGGAGGTACGCAGGTTAGTGGAAGGCCAACACACATTAAAACAACTTAGGAGGTTCGGCGACATGATGGAGCTAGCGCATTTGAGATTTGGTCAACTGGTGGTCCGGGACTGGCCGCCAATCAGCGGTTGGTATGTCACAGACTGTGACTGCGGTGTCGGTGTGGAGCTTGTTACCCGCGAGGAGCTGGTGGAGGGCACGGTGGACCGGTGCGAATACTGCCAGGACGCGGACGATAACGGAGGCAATAGCGGCGGATGACGGTCAAAAAAGAGCGCAACCCGGACGGAACATTCCGGTCCGGCAACGTGGTCTGCAAGGGGTCACGTAAGCGGGTCCCGAAATCCCTGCTGAAGTCGGCCGTGACTGATCAGGACTTCCGGGACCTGCTCACGGCTGGGCTCAAGAAGGCCAAGGGCGGTGATGATTCCTGGGCGCAGTGGCTGCTATCCCGCCGTATTCCTGCAGTGCGTGCGATCGCTCCACCGGTGCAGGTGGATCTGGACCTGACCAACCTGGACACGGCGCTTCGCTCCATCCTGCAGTCCGTGGCAGACGGTGAGCTTTCATCTGACCAGGGGCGAGACCTGATCAGCGCGGTGCAGGGGGTAGCGGTCGCTGTCAAGATCGAAGAGCTGCAGGAGCGGATGGAGGAAATCACCAGGCAACTGAACGAGAGGGCAGGCCATGCGAGACTTACGGCGGTTTGAAAAGCAAATACAACGGCTTCAGGCGGAAGTCGGGCCCAAGGACGTGCCGATCAGCTTCAATCAGCTGAGCGAAACGGATGCGAAGGCCGTCAGAATTCTGGCTCGTGTAAGCCGAGATCTGCACGGCCACCCGGCGATTCTCCGGCCATCGTTCCGAGGCGATGAGGCAGCAATGAATGCTATTTCTCGCAAGGCTGTTGCGCTGGCGGTTAAATACCAGGCATTGCCATTTTCGGAGAAGCCAGGGATTGACGAGGAGTTCCATTGCTACCTGCTGGAACACCACGCGCAGCACGTCGACCATGAAGCGTACGCGCGGAACAGGGGGCAGTAGCAGTGAAACCCGATCAATCGCCCATCATTGAAGAAATCGACGGCTTCCGGGTTTGGGCCTACTTCGAAATGAAGATTGACGGCAAGCCGCAGCTGTTCGCGTGGACCCTGTCGGACATTCTGCTGGCTGGCCCCATCAAGTCCACCGAGCGCGGTTTCTGGCGCGCCGGCACCTGGTTTGCATCCATGCTGGAGATCGAGGAGGGGCTGGAGGAGGAGCGCGGATTCCTCGGGCCAGCGCAGGGGCGGGTTCTGAAGCTGGCAGATCACTTGTTTATGCACGGCGACAGCGTGGAGCTGGAGGCGATACATTGAATTGCTACCGCTACGCATTCGCGGTCGAAGAGATCAAGGCGGCGGACCTGTCGCCGGATGCTCGAGCGGTAGCACTGGGCGGCCTGAATGAATCGCAACTCAAGACCGGGCGCCGCCACCTGCTGGTGGCTCAGTACATCGAGCAGGCACTGGCAGAGGGCCGCACCCTGGCCTACGCCATCGAAACAGCGGCCACGCTGTACTGCTTCCGTGATACGCGGTGGCCTGAGCGCATCTGGCAAAGGCACGTGCAGCGCAAGCGCGCGGTGCTGGTCAGCACGGCCTAAAACCCTATGAAACCGACCGTGCACAAGCCGCGCGAACATTGGCAGTATCGTTGTGATCAGGAGGGCGTGCACACATGAAGCTGCCAGGAATAAATTACCGCCAAGTACAGGGCCCGAATAGCTCGATCAGCCCCAGTGTCGCAGCCCTTGAATTTCAGTCGAAACAGCAGGTAAATCAAAGCCTGCAGGAGTTCGGCACCACGCTGGCCGACATGGCCACGACTCGCCAGTCGGTGGGCGCAAGCCAAAAGTTCACCGATGATTTAACCGGCTTCATGCAGCAGCACCTATCCCGGCCGCAGTACACGGCAGACGAAGTGCGGGAGCTCGGCCTGGATACTCGCATCGACCTGGCTGGCAAGGAGGGCGCGGATACTGTCCCGGCGTGGGAAGTGCAGCCGCATTTGCTGGAGCGGACGCTCCGGGACTCCATTCATTCGCACTCCGCTGTTATTGCTGATCGGTCCGTCCGAGCTGAATGGACCGCGCGCGCTGAGGGGCAAGCCTCGAAGTTACTTCAATCCGCGGTGCAGATCGCCAGCCGTGAGCGCGTCCGCTATGACCTCAACCTGGGGCAACAGCAGATCGGCCAGGCGCAGGAATCTGGCCTGTTTGACCAGGCGGTGGATTTGATTGACACCCTGCCGGTGTCGGATGATTACCGACAGCTGATGCGCGCGGACAATGCCCAGCTGCGAGAGCTGCACCGGGTGAACCTGCTGGCCGACAGTGACAGCTACCAGTCCATACAGACCGAGCTGGAAAAACTCCGCGAAGGTGAAACCAGTCTCAACCCTGCGAACGCGACCAAGGCAGAGAGCTCGCTACAGCAGGGCTACAAGCGTGCCCGGGGTCAGGCGCTGGAACAGGAGATCGCGCCCTTTTACAGGGCCATGCGCACCGAGGATACTGCGGAACTGGATGCCAATATTGAGGCGCTGCAGTCCGAAAAGTACAGCGGTAAATTGGATGACCACGAGCGATACACCTGGATCAACACTCTGGAGCGCGCCCGCAGCGACATAGCCCGGGCCAACAATACGCGGGATAAGGTCGCGGAATGGCAAGTTAAGCGTAACCTGTCAAAGCTGAACAGCGGCATGACGGCTGGACATTTCCCGGGCCCGTTGCAGCTGGCCGAGATGGGGGAGACCGCCGCGGCCCTGGTGCAGGGTGAAGCTACCCCGGACGGACTGCGCACCGAGGCAGCCGACTACCTGGAAAACCTGCGGTACATGGGCGAGCTGCAGCAGGCGCAGCGCAAAAGCCCCACCGAACAACAGGAACGCATCAACGAACTGCAGGACCTGAACTTGCCACCGGATCAGGAGGGCGACCGGGTAACCCTGCTGCGCAAGCTGGAGCAGGTGCGGGACCAGACTGCCAGCGCTATTCAAAGTGACAGCATGGCCTTTGCCCAGCGCACTGGCCAGGTGCAGAACGTCCTGCCGACACCGCAGGCCCCCGAGTTTTTCGAGATCCTCAAGGAACGCGACGCGGCGGACCTTTCGATTCAGCAGGCCTATGGCAACAGCACTGGCCTGATGAGTTCAATCGAGGCCGATGCCATGCAGGGCTGGCTGATGACCGCGGACATGAAACAGATTACTGACCTGTCCGTCATGGTAGGCACTGCCATGGGAGACCGCGCGCCACTGTTTTGGGAGCAACTGGTCAAGTCTGGCGCGGGTGTCCTGGCGGTGGCCGGCTCACTGGACCATCACACCGCGGGGCGAGTCCTCGCGGGGCGTGACGTGCGCCAGGAGGAGATTTACACACCAGCCCAGCTGAAGGGCTTGCGCTCCGATGCCATGGACGTGATGGGCGGAGCCTACGGCCTGAACACGACAGAACGCCGGGCCCGGGCGGAGGCAGCAGTAAATTTTGTGATCGCCACCGAGATAATGGGCGGGGAAACATCGATTGATGACGCCGTGGAGGCGGTAACCGGTGGCCTGATCCAGTTCAACGGGCAGACCCTGAACGCACCCGAGCCGGGAACGGACAGCACTGATGTTCGGAATTGGGTACGCGGCCTGACTTCGGAAGACTTGCCATTCATCCGCCAGGGCAGCCGGGAGGACATCCTGGAGCAGCTGCAGGATGGTGGTATCAACCTCATTCCCGCGGGCGTGGGGCGCTTTGAACTGCAACGGGTGGACACCGGCACACTGCTTACCACTGGCGATGGCCGCACACCGGCAACGCTGTCATGGCCGGGGCTCGATGCAGTGCAAGAGCGCTGGCGCAAGGGCCCGCTGGGCTACCACGAGGCCATGAGCCAGGGTTATATGCCACCGAACTATAGGGCAGGGCAGGTGCTGCAATGAGCTTCCGCGAGAATCAAGCGGCCATCAACCGGCGCCGCGACCTGATGACGGACCAGACGGATGATCCGCTGGAGCTGGGCTTCGGTGCCTCGGTATCAACCGCCTTTGAGCAATTCCGCGCCGAGGACGTGACCAACTCCGAATCCCGGGCGGTGGAGCGTTTCCAAGGTATCCGCAACCGGTCCATCGATAGCATGGTAGAGGCCGGAGAGATCCCCGCCGAGGTAGTGGACGAGCACACCCGGGCGGTGGGCATGAACCAGATTAACGGCATGACGCAAACCGAACTGGACTACCACGGCCTTGCAGCCTGGGCGAACGAGAACACCGGCGCCGAGTTCGAAGCCGACGACGCGGAAATGATCCGGACCATGCGCTGGGAACGCAACCAACGACAGCGGGCCCTGGCCAACGGGAACATGGCTGGGGAACTGATCGGCACCATGGGAGCCGCACTCACTGATCCGGTACTGCTGGGCGCTACGCTGGTTACGCTTCCCTTCGGTCCCGGCTCTCTGCCTGCTACGGGCGTCCTGCGCTCTGTGGTGGCACGCGCTGCGCTGGTCGAGGGCATGGTGGGGGTGGCCACTGAGATCCCCATCCAGGAGGCGGTGGAGGATTTCAAGTATCGGATTGATTCGCCGTTTACCTTCGAGGACAAGGTGCGCAACATTCTCACGGCAGGCGCAGCCAGCGCGGCCTTGGGCGGAACCGTACAACTCGCTGCGCTGGGCGCACATCGTTACCTGTTGAACCGGAGGCCGGAGCAGTTCCTGGAGGACAGCGCCGCGGCTCCAAGCAACCCCGACACGGTGCGGCTCGCGGAGGAGCTGGACCAGCTGCGCGACGTACCCGATGCGCCTGACAGCGTAGGGGGCCACCTGGACCGCCTGCTGGAGGCTGAGCAGCGTCTGAACCACCCCGAAGCGCCCGAGTACACACCGCAGGCGCGGGAGGCGGAGCAGCCGCAGGTAACCGCAGACGGCCTGCAGGACGATCTGGCGCCGCTGTGGGAGCCCGAGGACCCGCGGGAGTGGGATCTGGAAATCGAGACCGAGGCCGGGGAGGTGCGCACCTTGCGTGACCTGGACGAGCAGTACCAGGCAGAACTGCGGGGAGAGGAGGAGCAGCTGGACGCGCTGGTGTCCTGCACCCTGTTGCCGCGAGGTGTTCTCTGATGGCCAAGCAGACCCGCGAGGAGTGCATCCGCCAGGCATCGTCAAACTTTACGCCGGAGCAACGCCGGCGCATGTGGGGCACCGACCGGCTGGACGATCTGACCGATGAACAGATCACCAGCGGGGTGCGTCACCAGAAGATACTGCGCCGCGATGCGAAGACCGGGAGAATTCTGGAGGACTACCGACTGGCCCGGGTGCGTCGATACGTGCACGACTACCAGCAGAAGAATGGCGTATCCGACAAGAACCGCCGCAAGGCAATTGAGAACGTGCTGGTGCGCAGCCTCGACGATAACGCCGGCCGGGTGTCGATTGAGGCAAATGCCCAGGGGATCACGGCTATCTACCAGTCCCGTATTGCACAGGCTGCCGAGGCCATGAAACCGGACCGGCTGGGTTGGCGTAAGCAGGTAGAGTTGCTGGACGATCTCGCGGAGGAGCTCCACAAGCCGAAATCCACCGGCAATGCGCGGGCGTCACAGTTCGCCAAAGCGGTGGCCGATGTGCTGGAGGATCTGCGCCTGCGCTTCAATCGGGCCGGGGGCGAGATCAAACAGCTGGAAGGCTGGGCGCTTCCCCACACCAGTGACTCGACCAAGATGGCGCGGGCAGGTGTCGAGCAGTATGTGGAAACCACGCTGCCGCTGCTGGACCGTAACCGCATGCGCACCCCGTACGGGCGCCCCATGGACGAGAAGGAGCTTCGGGAGTCGCTGCGGGCGATCTACAGCAACACGGTGGGGGAAACCCTGGCAGAGGAAGGGCAGGGCCCGCAGGCGATCGCCAACCGCTACCAGGAGCACCGGCAGCTGCACTTTCGCAACGGCAAGGAATACCGGGAGTATGCGGACAAGTTCGGGGACACGAATTATTACAAGGTCATTACTGACCACATCGAGCGCCTGTCGCGGGAAATCGCGCTTATCGAGACCCTGGGCCCGAATCCCGCCAAGGCGTTTGAGCGCATGACCGCGGGACTGGATAAAGCCTTCCTGGTCAACCATGAGGCGATATTCAAGAACCTGGCCGGACTCAATCGCCCGGACAAAGGTCTCCTGATGAACTTCAACGCGGGACTGCGCCCGGCCCTGTCCGCCGCCCAGCTGGGGAGTGCGACGATTTCATCATTTAGCGACATTGGCACGGCCTCGGTGGCTGCAGCATTCAACGGGCTGGGCTGGTCCCGGATGCTCCGGCGCTTGGGCAGCCTGACCGGGGAGGAATCCCGGGTGTTCGCTGCGCGCCTGGGTGGTTCCATTGACTACGCGCTGGACAACGTGGGCATAGCGGTGCGCTTCGATGATACGGCCGGGGCAGACTGGTCGCAGCGTCTGGCGGACACGGTATTCCGCGCTTCGGGCCTGAACGCCTTTACCAACCTTATGCGCCGTGCGCATTTTATCGAAATGGCATACACCCTAGCCAGCCACCGCGGCAAATCACTGGACGCGGTGGAGCCACGTTTCCGCAAGATGCTGGAATCCTACGGGATCGACGGCCTGGAATGGGACCTGATCCGCAAGGCCAAAATGCGGCAGCGCAACGGCGAGCAGTTCCTGGACGTCACCAGCATTCAGGACGAGGGCGTGCAAACCAAGCTGATGGGCATTATCCATCAGGAGCGGGACCTGGCCGTTCTGATGCCGGACACCCGGACCCGGGCGCTGATGAACCAGGGGCAGGAGCAGGGCACAGTGCTGGGGGAGGGCCTGCGCGCCTTCGGCCAGTACAAGTCATACAGCGTGATGATGGTTATGAACAACCTGCACCGTTACCTGTCCAGCAAGCGACTGAACACGGTAGACCGGGTGGGCTATATCTCCTCTCTGGTGGTCTCGACCACGTTGCTGGGCGCGCTGTCGCTGCAGCTGAAAGAAGTCGCCAAGGGCCGCGACCCGCGCAACATGCGGGATACTGACTTCTTCAAGGCGGCACTGCTGCAGGGTGGCGGCCTGGGAATCATGGGCGACTTCTTTTTCTCCGATTCCAACCGCTACGGCCAGCCGGGCCTGGTGACTGCCCTGGGGCCTACCGGTGGCTTTGCGTATGACATCTACCGCACCGGCCGGGACATGATCGAGGACGAGAACCTGAATGCTAGCCGGATGCTGCGCTACACGCCGGGGCAGTCCCTCTGGTACGGGCGTCTGATCTTTGATCGCAACGTTATTGACCAGTTCCAGCGGCTGGCAGATCCCGACTACATGACCAATAAGCGGGCCCAGGTGCGCCGCCGCAAGACACAGCAGGGGCAGGACTACTTCTGGCCACCGGCCCGGAGCTTCCCATCAACACCGGAGAGGGCGCCCGATGCGGCGGCCGCAACCGAGACACCACCCCAGCGCGGTAATACCAGCTGGATTAATAACCTCACCATTGGAGGATCTTGAAAATGTACGCATCTCCCTATCTGCAGAAAGACCGCGAGCGCAAGTTGTTGGAGCAGCACCTGGAGAAAGTCCGGGAGCGGTGGAAGAGTCAGGACCTGAGCGTCCTCGAAATGTACGAGCTCAAAGGCAAGCTGATGACCGAATTGCACGCGGCGCCGCCTGCAGTGCGGGATCGGATGGAGGCGGAGCTCGACATGTTGGATAACGTGCTCAAGGAGGAGGACCCCAAGCCGGACACCGAGGATGATATTGCAAGCCTGCGGGCGCATGGCATGAAGGACGAGGCCGACGACCTGGAGCATTTCCACAATAGGCGCAACAAGCGGGAGGAAGTGGACAGGCTACGCGCACGGCTGGAGCTCCCCGACTTGCCTGGCTACGAGAAGCCCAGCATTGAAACCGCGCTGAAGAAAGCGCAGGAGGAGTTGGCCCAGCTGGACAGCCATAACCCCTATGAGCGGGAAGACCGGATGCGCGCTCTACGGGCTGAGGCTGAAGTCCTGAAGGATCAGATCAACAGCCTAGGCACACCCCAGAACGATACCAGCCGTCGGATCCGCCAAGGCTTCGTGGAAATGCGGGAGGCCCGGCTTGCCGAAGCCTACGCGCTGGAGCAGGGCGAAGATCGCACCGATGAAAGCGATGTTGCGTAAGCGGCACGCTATAACGCGAGTAGCATAACGGAGGGTTTGCAATGGAAGCTGTAATTGAAACGAACAATGTGCCCCGGCCCGGAAGCGTGTGCCGTTTCACCGCGGATAACTTCATCCCGTCGGGGGTAACGCTTCGAGTGGCCGGCACCAACGACACCGGCCCGGACTTCGACAAGAGCTATACCACAGACGAAGCCATGACCATTCAAAAGGCCGTAAGCAAATTGTGTAATGCCATCACCACCAGGTCGGTCTCGCCTCCGGAGGGGCCGCCGGACCTGAACCTTACCGCCTGGACTACCCAAGACCACGAGGGTGCGCGGCTGACGCTTCGACCCTGTGACGGCTTTGGCGCCGTGCAGATCGCGTCAGTATCAATCAATGAGTAGGTGACGGCTATGGCACTCAATACGCAAACTTCTGGCGCCCTCGGTGGCGCTGCCCAGGGCGCTGCTACGGGCTTTAAGCTGTCGGGCGGTAATCCCATAGGGGCGGCAGTCGGCGCGCTTGCTGGCGGCCTCCTGGGCGGTCTGACTGGTGGTTCGGATAAGAAGGCAAAGCGGCTGGCGGGACTGCAGGCGGACCTGATCCGCAGGACTGCGCAGGAGAACCAACGCCGGGCGGAGCTCGAAATGGGGCAGGTGTTGGGCTATGGCCGTGCCGCCATCGCGGCGGGTAACCTCCTGGAGACCGGCAGCAGCCGCAATTACATGAACCAGCTTCGTTCGCAGTTCCAGCAGGATATAGAGTGGGAGCGCGTAAAAGCGCAAATGGAGGAAAAAGCCGCGCGGATGGGTGGGCAGATCACCGCGGGACAGATTCAGGCACGCGGCCTTTCCTCAATGATCGGCGGATTTCAGCAAGCAGCTGTAGCGTTCGGCCCGATATTTTCATCGAAGCCAAAAGGTGGATAAAAGCTTGCCAACCATACGATTCGAGTCTAGGATTTAAGGGTGGCAGCACAATCTGCCATCAGGATTGGAAACCTGGAAAACCAAGGCGCACAGGCGCTGTTCAGCGTCTTTTTTATGCCTGCGATTTATGGCGGGCTGGCGGGCCACTTCGGTGGGCCGGTCCTTGGTCCGGTATTTCCAACCCGTCAGTTCGCCTCCTATCGATTGGAAACGAGGGAGGCAGATAACTTAAACCAAGGAGATACAGACCATGAATGCAAACAATCCCTCAGTGACCCACGCTCAGAAAGTATTGGAAAGCCTGCAGAATATCGAATCCCGAGGCACCCGAGTGCTGGGCATCGCGTCGGGCCTGCAGTCGATCGGTAAGCTAATCCACCGCAGTCAGCACGATACCGGGTATGAACTTGTCCGGGAAGAGGTCGAAGGCCTGGGGCTCGCCGTGGCTGCCCTGGGCGACGCTCTCGCCGATGTGTGGTGCGAGATTGACGACGCCCTGGCGGACGGCATGCATCCGGCTGGCAGCTAAGAGGCACACGTCTACCACCAGCCCGCCATGCGCGGGCTTTTTTGTGTCTGGCCAGCGGGCAATGGTCGCAGCCAATCATTGTCGGTTGTTTGCATTCAGGTAGCTGCTAAGTAGGCTAGTCCGCCGTAGAATAGAAAAAACCCGATGTAATCTAGCAAGCGTGATGGCCTGGGGCCTTCTCCTAGAAGCTTCAAGAGTTGGTATGCGCCCAAAATCACGCAGGCCCAGACAATGTACTCAACTAGGTTCATAAGAAAACACTAGCATGCCGATGGCCAGAGTAATACTCCTGTATGTGTCTGAGATTCTGGACTACCCGAACCCTCGAATAGACCGGGCCGGGCCACTGGGGTTATACTCGTACCTCGCTTTGTCATCCCGGACAACCGACAGGCGAAAAGTGCCACCAAAAGTGTCACCACATACCTCGGGGGGTATAGCTCAGCTGGATAGAGCAACGGCCTTCTAAGCCGTAGGTCGAGGGTTCGAGTCCTTCTGCCCCCGCCATGTAAGGTTCTGAAATATAAAGAAAACCGAAGTCTTCTTTTGTCGTTTTTATAAGACCGGAACCCCAATAGGGCGGTTCTTATTGCTGGTCCGTCTTCCTTCTTTAGCTGAAAACCTTGCTCGTCGCCTTATCGATCAGCGTCCACCCGATGTAAAGGGCCCTCCGCATGCCATAGAGTGGCATCGTGATTGACAAGGTGCGCGTATCATCATTTGATGCCTGAACGCTTGAAGCCTGAAAAGGAGTAGAACCATGGCTCTTCGTTATATAAAAATAATTCTCGTTATGTTTCTCGCGCTGCTATGTCTTCTGTACGGCGCACAAAACCTGGCAAATTTTGCCGAGGCACAGTGGTTCATGGCAACCGTTCTGAGTATGCAAGACCATGTTGCCTACCCACATACTTTTGCCTTTTCCATAGAGAACCCGGTACTGGTAAGCAGTTTGCTGATACTGGTAATTGCGCTCGAATTGGCAGCGGGAGTGCTATTGGCAAAAGCAGCGGTGGATCTCTTTTTGGCAAGGAAGGAATCGGCTACCGCTTTTAATCATGCAAAGTACTTTACCTATATCGGGGCAGGCATTGGCTTGATCGTCTGGTTTGGCATGTTTACCGTGCTTGGCGGCGCATTTTTCCAGATGTGGCAGACCGAGCTTGGTGGGGGTGCTTTAGCAGGCTCTTTTCAATATGTGGGTTCAATTGCTCTTGTTACCCTGTTTATAAGCCTCCCGGATAATTGACTGCGCGTGCTTTCCCAGATCGATTGATCCTTGCCTTTCCACGTTTCCGATGAATTTTCAGCTGCTTGCGTTGTCAGTTGTCAGGCTCAGGTTGGGAGCAGGTAATTTACCAGTACTTCGATGCTACAATGCGAGATCTGACCCCAGTCCCTGGGTTGATGGAAAATAGCGTGTATTTTACGATCAGACGGTTTTAGGAACGAGGCAATATGACAGGTTTTACCCGAGTAACACTCGCTGCGGTGTTAGTGAGTGCGCTTGTTGCTTGTGGGCAACAGGCGAACACAGACCAGCCAGCATTGGTAGAAATAGACAAAAATCCCTTCCCGACCACCTACACCCCCTTGCCATCACCTCCTGTGGTGATCACTCTAACGTGACCCTGCTGGACGGTGTTGGCGGTATGCTTGAGGGCGCTTCGGTGCTGTTTGAAGCGGGTAAGGTAGTTGCTGTTGGTACGGATTTTCAGATTCCCGATAATGCAGAGGTCCTGGATGGTACGGGCAAATGGGTTACCCCCGGCATCATTGACGTACACAGTCATTTGGGGGTTTATCCATCACCGGGAACTGACTCCCATTCTGACGGCAATGAAATGACCAGGCCGGTTACCGCACAGGTCTGGGCGGAGCATTCCATCTGGGTACAGGATGCGGGTTTTAGTCGGGCACTGGCGGGCGGCGTAACCGCGTTGCAAATCCTGCCGGGCTCAGCCAACCTGGTGGGTGGCCGCACAATAACGGTAAAGAACCTGCCGAATCGTACTGTTCAGTCCATGAAATTTCCCGGCGCGCCCTATGGTCTTAAAATGGCCTGTGGTGAGAATCCCAAAAGAGTATACGGCAGTAAAAAAGATGGTCCGTCGACCCGCATGGGTAATGTGGCCGGCTACCGTCAGGCCTGGGCCGATGCGCAGGATTACAAGCGCCAATGGGAAAAGTACCGCGCCGAACACAAGGCGGGCAAGAATCCGACTCCTCCCAAGCGGGATCTTACGATGGATACTCTGGTAGGTGTGCTGGATGATGAGATCATGGTACATATGCACTGTTACCGTGCCGATGAGATGGCCATCATGATGGATCTGATGAAAGAGTTTGGTTATCAGATAACGTCTTTCCAGCATGCTGTCGAGGCCTACAAAATCACTGACCTGCTGGCTGAGAACAATGTTTGTTCAGCCATGTGGGCTGACTGGTGGGGCTTCAAAATGGAAGCCTATGACGGTATTCGTGAAAATGTGCCCATGGTGCATCAAGGTGGCGCCTGTGCGATTGTTCATTCTGATGATGATCAGGGAATACAGCGTCTGAACCAGGAGGCCGCCAAGGCATTGGGTGACGGTTTGCGCGCCGGTATCGAAATATCCAAAGCCGATGCCTGGCAATGGTTGTCAGCGAATCCGGCAAAATCACTGAAGATTTTTGACCAGACCGGTTCGCTTGAAGTCGGTAAAAATGCTGACCTTGTACTTTGGAGTACCGACCCGTTCTCTACTTATGCAAAGGCCGAGCGCGTCTATATTGACGGAGGACTGGCCTATGACCGCCAGGATCCGGAAAGCTGGCCGGTGCAGGATTTTGAGCTGGGCCAGCCTGGCCAGGGAGACGCAAAATGAGACACATCGCCATTGTATTACTTGCAGCCATGAGCTGCGTCGCTGCGCAGGCTGAAAATGTCGCCATAATTGGTGGCCACGTGCACACCATGTCCGCGCAGGGTAGCCTTGGGAAAGGCATGGTACTTATCGAAGACGGTCGTATTCAATCAGTCTCCGAGCTACAGACGGTGCCTGCGGGATACCGGGTAATCGACGCTACGGACAAGGTGGTTACGCCCGGCCTGATTGGCGCGTACACGTCGCTGGGGCTGGTAGAGGTGGGCATGTCTGCCGGAACGGTGGATTCAACTGTCGAGAGTGTGGATGTCAATTACTCACCTTATGGTGCTGCGCTGGATGTCAGCTATGCCTTTAATCCGGACTCAACGCTGATCGCAATAAGCCGCATCGAGGGCTTTACATTAAGTGTCTCGGCAATGTCCGATACCCCCAGCCTGTTTGGGGGCCAGGGTGCGGTATTCAGCCTGGGCGATGATGACAACCTGGTGAAAAAACAGGCATTCATGACGTTGTCAGTGGCCAACGCAGGTGCCGATAACAGCGGGGGCAGTCGGGCGGCTTTATGGCCAAAGCTGGAAAATGCCCTGGCTGAGGCGAGGTCGCTGGAGGGCAAGGCACTGGGCCCAAAAGATGAGTGGAACGGCAGTATGAGCAAAGCAGATGTTAATGCGCTGCTGCCAGTGGTGTCTGGTAACACCCCCCTGTTTATCGACGCTCGACGCAAAGCCGATATTCGTCAGGTGGTTGCTCTCAAGGAACGTTATCCGGACTTGAATCTGGTATTACTATATGCCTCAGAAGGCTGGCGTGTTGCCGATGAAATTGCAGAGGCGGAAATACCGGTTATTGTTGATCCTGAAAGCAACTTGCCGGTCAGCTTTGAACAGCTGGGAGCGACCATGGCCAACGCGGGCAGATTGGATGCTTCAGGTGTCAGTGTTTCTATCGGCATGGAGACACATAACCTGCGTCTGGCAACCCAGCATGCGGGCAATGCAGTGGCCAACGGTTTACCCTGGGAACAGGGTCTTGCAGCACTGACCATTAATACTGCTCGATTGCTGGGGATCGATAAGGATTATGGCAGTCTTGAGCCAGGCAAAGTGGCCGATGTGGTGATTTGGTCGGGAGATCCGTTACAGGTGATGGAGGCCCCGGAAAAAATATTGATCAAGGGTGCCGAAATCAAGCTGGAATCCCGACAGACCAAGCTAAGGGACAGGTATATTTCCTCTTAACGCCTGTGCTTGCATCCCGCATACAGCTGGCGCCAGGCGTATCTGCATAACGTCATTGACCGCCGCCAGCGGTCTGCGGGTGAAGCACCTGATTGTCGAAATAGCCGGAATCAATTTGAATGAAGTTGCGATTACCGGCTCGCAGGGCCTCCTCACCGATAGCCTTCTAGTCTGTATTCGAATCCCGTAACCGCTGGCTATACCAGTTAGTAATCCACCTGATTTGTTGAGCACTTCTCATACTGGCAAGCATAAGACTCTCACAAATCTCTATGCTTTTCTCCCAATCTTCTCGATCGGTGGACATATGGCTTAGTGTTTCAATGCAAAGCGTTTCGATGGTTTGAGCGTTCGACGCTATTCTTTCCATCACATGATCAATTTCGTGATCCGTGAATATTTCGGGCGGGCCTATGGTGTTGTTATCAATGATGCTCATAGAAATGGCCTCATTATTTTTGGTTTTCACCGGATGTTTAAACATCTTTGGGCCGTAAGCCTGTCAACATATCCGGAGATTAGATCGGTGTCAATTTCCCGGGAACCCCGGGGAACTGGCGAATTTAAGGGTTGTCAATCAAGACGGGTTGGCTGGAAAGGGATCAATGGACCAATGCTGCAATGCGAGACCTGACCCCGGCTGTTGCTACAATGCGAGACCTGACCCCGGTTTGCTGTGTTTGACGCCTTCGAGAAAGGTGTGGGTGGTGCTTTCGAGTAGTGCGTAGACATCGGCGCCGGGGAGAAAGCGATCAATATGACCGTGCATGGCGATGCCGCTGAGGCCGTGGGCCATGGCCCAGAGTTTGATGGACAGGGCGAGGGCATCCTCATCGCTGCGGCCTATTTTCAGGCACCAGGCGCGCACGGTGTCTTCGAGTACGTAGAAGCCCGAGCTGCTGGCGTTGTGGTCGGGTTTGGCGACCTGGCGCAGGCTCGAATCGCCCCACATCAGGCTGTAGAATTGTGGGTGCCCGGTGACAAAACGGATGTAGCCTTTGCCAATGGCGATAATGGCATCAACACTGCCTTGTTCTTCTTTTGCCGCACAGGCTTCGGCTTCGAGCCCGAGCGTGAAAAAAGCAAACTCGAGTACCGCCTCCAGCAGGGCCGTTTTATCCTTGAAGTGGCGATAGGGTGCAGCGCTGCTTACTCCGGCGCGGCGAGCGGCGTCAATCATCGCAAAATCCTCACTGCCTCTTTCCTCAATCAGGGTTGCCGCAGCGATGATCAGCGCATTGCGCAAATCGCCATGATGGTAGCGTTTGTTTTTTTCGGTTTTGCTCACGACATGTCGCTCTCTGTTCATGTTGGGGACGCCGTCATGGCGCCGGCAGCGACGGTTTTTCGGCCCACCCGGTTTACCAGGAGAAACATCGGGGGTACCAGAAAGAACGATACAACCGTAGATAACAGTACGCCACCGGCAATCGACATTGCGAAGGGCGGCCAGAATTGGCTTCCTTCGAGAATCAGTGGTAAAAATCCACCGAAAGTTGTCACAGTAGTGGATACGATATGCCGGCTTGAGCCCATCACTACCCTGCGCGTCGCGTAGAGACCACCAGCCAGGGCACCCTCGTCCAGTTGCAATGCAGTCATGATTATAATGGCCGCGTTGATTGATACCCCCACCGAGCCTATTACCCCGATCATGGCCTGCACCCCGAACGGATACTGGAAAATGGCGAGTGAAAGCAAGCTCAGGCCCATGGAGCAGATGCAGACCAGTATCGCGATTGCGGAAAGGCGCCAGGAGTTGAAGGTGAGTACGATAGTGGCGATCAGCAGCGCGATAATCAGTCCCATCGACCCCATGATCTGCTCGACAACCTCGGCGCGTTCGCCACTATCTCCGCCAAATTCGTAGCGATAGCCCTGGGGCAGCAGTATTGGGTTGTCAGTGAGATCCTGGCGTAATTGTTCCAGTGCTTCTTCCGGCAGGATGCCCCGCGTCAGAAAGGCCTGGACAGTGTTTGTGCGCTGGCCGTTGGTGCGTGCAATCGGGCTGCGTGACGGTGCCAGGGTAAAGTCGCCGAGGCTGCGCAGGCTCACTGCATTGAGGGTGTCGGCGCGCGACTCCAGGCCATTGGGTAACGGCAGGTACAGGGAGGCAATGTCATCGGCACTGCGCCAGGCACTTTCTTCCAGCCGGGCGCGCACCGGCAGACGCTGGGTGCCCTCCAGTAATTCGCCACCGGTGACCCCGCGCAGGGCCCCGTCGAGTGCCGCCGCAACATCCCGGGCCTGCAGCCCCGATCGCTGCAGCAAAGTGCGGTCGGCGTTGAATATCAGTTTTGGGGCGCCTGCGACCAGGCTGGTATTGGTGTGGGTGACATCGGGCAGCTGTTCCATGCGCAGGCGGAACGTCTCGCCAAGGTCACGCAAAATATCGAGGTTGTCACCATAAATCTCAATTTCCAGTGGTGCACTGACCGGTGGTCCCTGATCAATGCCACGAACGATAATCCTCGCCTGTGGATACGCCGTATCGACTTCGCGTTGCAGGCGCCTGATCAGGTCATCGGTTTCTTTAGCGTTGCGGGTGAGTACCAGCGCCTCCGCCCAGCTTGGCATCCGTTCGCGGCTGCGGAACATGTTGTAATAAAAGGCGGGAGCGCTCTCGCCAATGGTCCAGTCAACACGGCGAATTAGCGGGTCCCCGCGTAACCGGGCATCCAGCTGTTCGACCAGCGTGGTGGTATCCTGCAGCGAACGACCATCCGGGAGCTTAACCTGAAGATACATCTGGTCCCTGTCCGTGCCCGGGAAAAATTGTGCGGTCAGGGTAGGGAAGCTCAGGAAGCCGGTAATGGGTAGCACCAGTGCCAGGGCGATGGAACTACCGGGATTGCGCAAAGACCAGTCCAGACTTCGAGTCAACGCCGCGCCCGAGCGCCCGCTGTCGATGCCGGTTTCCCACCAGTGGCCCTTCCTGGTCAGTCCCTTGGGCAGCAGCCACGCGGCCAGAACCGGGGTCACGATCAAGGCGAGTAACAGGGAGCCCACCAGCATCACCACCACAGCTATGGCAATAGAACCCATAAAATCCCCCGAGGGTCCGGGCAAGATAACCATGGGCATAAACGCCAGTACTGTGGTGGTCGCAGAAGACAGTAGTGGTATCCGCAGACGTCCAACCGCGCCGGTAATGGCGGACGTGGCGCTGTCGCCGTGGTCGATCAGACGCTTTCGCACTTCATCGGTCATCACGATGGATCCATCTACCAGCAGGCCCAGTGCGACCACCAGGCCGGTAACGGACATCTGGTGAATGGCTACACCCAGCTGATAGAGTACGGCGATGGAAAACAGGCTACACAACGGCAGGATAAAGGCCACAACCAGGGCCGCCCGCCAGCCCATGGTGAACAGCAGTACCAGAATCACCAGAACTACACCGACTGCAAGGTTGGCCGAGACACCTTTGAGGCGCTCGACGGTATAGACGCTCTGGTCGTAACTGATTTCAATATTGACTCCCCGGGGTGAGAGCAGCCGGTAGTCCGCAACAAAGTCAGTGAACTGCTTGCTCCACTTGTCTACCTGGAGGCCGTCGGTCATGGCGATTCCCACCAGGATGCCTTCCTTGCCCTGGGCCAGTACGCGCGCCGCCGGTGGCGTTGACCGGGTCTTGTAGACGCGAGCGATGTCACGCAGGAGGATGCCGCCGCCGTCGGCATCGGCACGTAATACGACATCCCGAATCCGCGCCAGGGAATCAAATTCACCGGCCACTTCAATGATCAGTTCGTTGTCGTCCCCGATACTCCGCCCTGCCGATACCCTTGGATCGGCCGCCCGCAATGCCGCCGCTATTTCAGCCAGGCCGAGGCCGCGAGCTACCATCGCCTGTTCGTCAAGCGCGACTCGTACCTCTTCTTCAGGTTCGCCATAAAGGTCCACCTGTTTGGTGCCGGAAAAGTTACGCGCACGGTCGGCAAAATCCAGTGCTATCCGGTGCAGTAGTGATAATGGTACTTCCACGCCGTTGGCCCCGTTCAGGGCAACAATCATGGTGTAGGCGTTAAGGCGATCATCGTCGAACACAGGTGCCGACGCACCCACCGGAAAACCGGCGGCAGCATCGCTGGCCGCATCGCGTATTTCCGACCAGGCCCGTTCGATGCTCTCTGCACTGAGGGTTTCAACCAGGGTAATGCGCAGCGATGCAACACCGCTGGAGGAGGTCGAGCTGATTTCATCGATTTCGGTGATTTCGCGTAATTCATCTTCCAGAGGCCGGGTGATCATGGCTTCAATGCGGGCGGGGTCCGCACCGGGGTAGAAGGCGGTTAGCGTGGCAACAAAATTGGTGATGGTGGGATCTTCCTGCCGGGCGATTGAGCGCAGGCCGGCCAGGCCCACGATGATGATCACCAGGACCAGCAGAGTAAAGTAGCGGACGTTGCCATACAGTATGCGGGCCAGCATATCAGTACTCCCTGTCCAGGGCTTGCACCGGTGTACCCGCCGCTATGCGATGAACTCCATCGGCGATGACGTCTTGCCCGGATACAAGGCTACCGCGTACATAGGCGCGATCACCATCCACTGCGAGCACTTCTACGGCCTCGCGAACGGCTACGGTGGAGCCCCCTGTAGCCTGCTCCAGGCGCAGCACGGTCCAGGCGCCTCGCTCGCCTTCCAGCAGGGCGCTAATCGGCAGCCAGCCGCCGTTCGCGGCAATGGTCTCTTGCAATTGCAAGCTGACGGTTTCACCGTCGAGTGCGTTAGCGGTATCAGGTAATTCGAATAGCGCAAGGGCGGTATGAGTATGGGGATTGATGTCTGCACCCACGGCGCGCAGGGTTGCCTTCACGGCCCCGGAGCGCAGCTCCAGCAGGTAGCGCTGCCCCGGCTGCAGCGTGTCGAGTTGCGGTGCCGGCAGGCCGATGCGGGCCTCTGGTGCGCCTGTGCTCACCAGCTGTATTACCGGGCTGCCGGCGGCAACCACGGTGCCCGGATCTGCCCGGCGCGCCGTAACCGCGCCGTCGTAGGGGGCATATAAAGTTGCATTGGCCAGGTCAATAGCCAAGCTTTCCAGGCGTTCGCTCAGTGCTTGTCGTCCCGCCTCCAGGGCCACTACAGCCAGTCGCGCTTCATCGAAGTCCTGCTCGGAGACGGCACCACTGGCGCGCAAATCCCGCTGCCGCTTGGCCCGCAGCCTCGCCAGTTGCAGCTCCGCCTCGATACCCGCCAGCTCGGCTGTCGCGATCCGATGCTGCGCGGCAAGCCGATCAGTATCCAGGCGCGCCAGAACGGTGCCCGCGGCTACGCGGTCGCCCTCACGGACCGTGAGCTCGGTTAACACGCCGGGAATCTCGAACCCGAGGCTGGATTTTTCCCGGGCTTTGAGGAGGCCGCTAAAGCGAACACTGCGCTGGTAATTATCCTGTGGGGTGAAAGGAGTGGTCAGGACTGGCAGTGGCTCTGGTGCGGGATGCTGCTGCGCCATGCCGGCCCTTACATGCAACAGCACAGTCAGAATCAGGGTCAGGCCGGCAGCAAGCAGCAGGCTCAACAGCAGCGCGAGCTGGCGGGAGGGGTAATGCCGGTAAAGGGATGCCATCTGGATCTGCTCAATGTTAATTGGAGTAACATGCAAAGTTACAGCAATTAACATTGATGTCAAGTGCTTGCAGCCGGCGCCCGTTTCCGCGACAATGCGCGCCCTTGCCGATTGCGGGCAGGGTATTGTGGTGATCCGGGTGGTCCCCTCGCAACGACAGGTAGTGAACTCCGCCAGGCCCGGAAGGGAGCAACGGTAATTACTGATTCGTGTGCCGGGGTGTGGCTGCCCGGGTCACCTCCACTACGGCGCTTCGCCAACCTTTCTGTTAGCCCCCTCGCTGGTGTATCCTAGTGCTTTTGTAGCAAGGCCCCGTCTTCATGTCCTATCAGGTTCTGGCGCGCAAGTGGCGACCCCGCAGATTCAGTGAAATGGTCGGCCAGGAGCATGTCCTGCAAGCCCTGGTGAATGCACTGGACCACAACCGCCTGCATCACGCCTACCTGTTTACCGGTACGCGAGGCGTTGGTAAAACGACAATTGCGCGTATTCTCGCCAAAAGCCTCAACTGTGAAGTGGGTGTCAGCTCACAACCTTGCGGCCAGTGTAGCTCCTGCATGGAAATTGCCGAGGGGCGCAGTGTCGATCTGCTGGAAGTGGATGCGGCGTCGCGTACCAAGGTCGAAGACACCCGTGACCTGCTGGAAAACGTGCAGTACTTGCCCACCCGTTCCCGTTACAAGGTGTACCTCATCGACGAGGTGCACATGCTATCGAACAGCAGCTTTAACGCCTTACTCAAAACTCTTGAAGAGCCGCCGGATCATGTCAAGTTTCTCCTTGCCACCACCGATCCGCAGAAGTTGCCCGCAACGGTATTGTCTCGCTGTTTGCAGTTCAACCTGAAGAATATGGCTCCGGAGCAGATTGCCGGGCATCTGGCGCACGTTCTCGGCGAAGAGATGGTCACTTTTGAAGAACCGGCACTATGGTTGCTTGGCCGCGCGGCTGACGGCAGTATGCGCGATGCACTCAGCCTGACCGACCAGGCTATAGCCTTTGGCTCCGGGGTTATTGCAGAAACCGCTGTCCGCAGCATGCTGGGCACGGTGGATATGCGCTTTGTCTACCAGTTGCTGGAAGCGGTGGCCGCGGCAGACCCTGCGGCGGTACTGGATACCGTTGCGACGATGGCTGAGCACGCTCCGGATTTTGAGTCCAGCCTTGATGAAATGCTGTCCCTGTTGCATCGGGTAGCGATTGCCCAGGCTCTGCCGGGCAGGCTGGATAACAGTCGCGGTGACGCCGAGCGGGTGGAGGCCCTGGCGGCAATTATCAGCGCGGAGGACGCCCAGCTTTTTTACCAGATGGTGCTCAATGGCAAGCGTGACCTGGCTTACGCCGCGGAACCTCGCGGAGGCTTCGAAATGACGCTGCTGCGGATGCTGGCGTTCAGGCCGGCGGTGTTGCCGGGCGGAATGCCGGTATCGGGTGATCAGGGTCCTGCGCCTGCCGCCGGGGAGGTCGGTGGCGGCGCAAAAAAGTCGGTTGAGCCCCAGGGTGGGCTCCCCGATCCGGCCCCGACCACTATTGCCATTCCGGCTGCCACTGTTACTTCCTCTCCGGTAGCGACCGCAGCGCCGATCAGCGTGTCCCACGACGTGCCAGCTACAGTCTCGGCTGCCGATCCGGCCTTACCCGCAACCACCAATCCCGCCGCGGATACAGCACCGCAAGCGTGGGCTGAATTGCTGGCGGGGCTGGGCCTGGTTGGGATCGTCTATAATATAGCGTCACACTGCGTGCTGCGCGAGCAGAGGGATGATCACTTTATTTTTGTACTCGACCAGGATCACGCCAGCCTGTTCAATAGCGGGCACAGCGACAAGATACGGCTGGCATTGCAGAACTACTTGAGTCGGCCGGTGTCTGTCTCTATTGAGCCTGGCAAGCCCACCATCGAAACACCGGCGCAGCGTACCAACAGGCTGGCGGCAGAGCGCCAGCGCGAAGCGGTTCAGGCCATTGAGTGTGACCCGCAACTACAGCAACTGATCCGGCATTTTGACGGCGAGTTGGATCGGTCATCGATTACGCCAATGGATCCCTGAGGAAACGGCATGAAGGGCAGTATTACAGACATGATGCAGCAGGCGCAGAAAATGCAGGCTGATATGGAAAAGGTACAGGAAGAGCTGGCCAGGGCAGAGGTTCAGGGAGAAGCCGCTGCGGGCCTGGTGACGGTTGTCATGACCGGTCGTCACGATGTCAAGCGGGTGAGTATTGACGACAGTGTGCTGACCGAGGACAAGGAAGTGCTTGAGGATCTGCTCGCGGCGGCGGTAAATGATGCCGTGCGTAAAGTCGAGGCCCATAATAAGGAGGCCATGTCCGGCCTGGCTTCGGGGCTTAATCTGCCGCCGGGCTTCAAGCTGCCGTTTTGAGAGCTGTGCAATGAAGTTCAGCCCGTCCCTGACCAACCTCATAGAGGCTCTGCGCTGCCTGCCCGGTGTTGGGCCGAAGTCTGCCCAGCGAATGACGCTACATCTACTGGAGCGTGATCGCGAGGGCGCCATGGCGTTGGCATCGGCCCTGGAGACCGCTGTTGCCAGGATCGATCACTGCAGCTTGTGCCGCAATTTTACCGAGCTTGATATTTGTGAGATCTGTTCCGATACCCGGCGTGATCGTCAGGTCATCTGCGTGCTGGAAACGCCCGCGGATGTGCTGGCCGTTGAGCTAAGCGGCAGTTACCGCGGCCTCTATTTTGTATTGATGGGGCATCTGTCGCCCATCGACGGCATTGGCCCGCGGGAGATTGGCCTCGACAAGTTCCGTGACCGGGTGCTGGAAGAGGGTATCGCTGAAGTGATTCTGGCCACGAACCCCACGGTGGAGGGTGAGGCTACCGCTTACTATCTCACCGATATGTTGTTACCCCGAGGCATAAAGGTGTCGCGTATCGCCCACGGCGTGCCGCTGGGTGGCGAACTTGAGTATGTTGATGGCAATACCCTGGCTCACGCTTTCACCGGGCGCAGACAGTTGTTGCAGGAGCAATAAATGGATTGGCAATTAATTGAATCGGATGCCGCGCTGGCGCAGGTGCTCGCGGACCACGGGGATTGCGAGGCGGTCGCCGTGGATACCGAATTCATGCGTACCAACACGTTCTATCCCCAGGTCGCCCTCGTGCAACTCTGCTTTGGCGACGATGCCTGGCTGGTCGACCCGCTGGCGCTGGAGGATCTGGAGCCGATGCGGCAGTTGCTGCGCAATCCCCGTGTGGTAAAGGTGCTGCATTCCGCCAGCGAGGACCTTGAGGTCTTTGAGCGCTGGCTGGGGGTGCTGCCGGAACCCCTGTTCGATACCCAGCGGGCCGCAGCACTGATCAATCAAGGCTTCGGGATGGGCTACCGGGCACTGGTACTGGACCTGTGTGGTATTGATCTGCCCAAGGGCGAAACCCGCTCCGACTGGCTGCAGCGCCCGCTCACCGCTTCGCAGTGCGAGTACGCGGCGCAAGACGTTGCTCATTTGCTACCCGCCTGGCGTCACTTGCAGGCGCAATGCGTGGCTCAGGACAAGCTCGACTGGGTGCTGGCAGATGGCCGGGATACCCTGGCTGCATTTCGGGCTCCCGCTGTAAACTATGCCCAGCGTGTCAAATCATCCTGGAAACTGGGCCGGCGCCAACTGGCCAGGCTGTCGGCGCTGTGTGACTGGCGCGAAGAGGTCGCCCGGCAGCGCAACAAGCCCCGGGGCTGGATCATTGATGATGCCACCTGCCTGGCCCTGGCCACGAACAATCCCCAGTCCACGGCGGAGTTGGCGCGAGTGGAAGGGCTCAGTGGTGGGGTCATTCGCCGTGACGGCGATACGCTGCTTGCCTTGCTTGCGCAACAGCAGTCACTGGCCGACGATGCTTTGCCACCGCAGCTGCCCCAGCCACTGGATGCTGGAGCCCGCAAACTGCTGGCCAGGCTGAAAACCCGGGCCAGGGCCGTGGCTGCGGAACAGGGAGTGGCCCCGGAGGTGTTGTTGCAGGCGCGCGACTATGAACTGCTACTGCGCCAGGCAATGGGTGCCGACCTGCCCGAGCCCTTGTCCTGGACCGGCTGGCGTCGTGATATTGCACTGAAGCCCCTGCGTGAAACCCTTGCCGGTGAGTTGGGCTGATGCGCATCTGTCAGGTGTTCAGAAGTCCGCGCACGGCTGAAATGTATCTGTACGTTGACAAGCAGCGTGGCCTCGAGGATGTGCCCGAGGCCTTGCTGGCTCGTTTTGGTGATCCACAGCCGGTTATGGTGTTATTGTTGAAGCCGGAGCGCCGCCTGGCGCGGGTGGCTGTGGCAGATGTGCTTGCGGGCATTGAGGCGCAGGGTTTTTTCCTGCAGATGCCGCCCAGTGCGGCGACGCTACTGCAGCGGGAGGGAATCGGTGAGTGAGTGGTGGGAGCAACCCCTGGAAGCACTCAACACCGAGCAGTGGGAGGCGCTGTGTGATGGTTGCGCCCGCTGCTGCCTGCACAAGCTTGAAGACCAAGACACCGGCGATATTTTTTTCACCCGTATTCGTTGCCGCTACCTGAACGAAAACCGTTGCAGTTGTACCCGCTATAGCGAACGCACCCGGCTGGTGCCGGAATGTATTGAACTGACGCCAACCAACAGCGCCGCCCTCGAGTGGCTGCCACCGACCTGTGCCTACCGGTTGCGGGCGCGGGGAGAACCGCTTCCCGAGTGGCATCCGCTGCGCACAGGCGATCCGCAATCGGTGCACGCCGCTGGCATTTCCATCCGTGGAAGGGCAATATCAGAAGAGCACGTGCATCCGCAAGGTTATGATGAACATATCATCCACTGGGTTGAGTAGGAAAATGTATGGCAGGTGAGGGCGGTTATCTGGCGGCAATGCTGATCTATATTGGCGCGGCGCTGATAGCGCTGCTGGCCATGGCGTGGTGGCTGCGGCACAGCTGGCGGCCGGTCTGGATCTGGTTGCTGGTACTGGTGGGCGCTGCTTTGCTGCTTACCCCGGCTTACCCTCACGAGGGCATTACGACGCTTGCACCGGCGCTGGTGGTGGCGGCTTTCCAGCTGTTGACTGCAGGTCCCGAGGCCGCTCAACACGCGTTTCGACCGTTGGCAGTTGCCCTGGGGCTGGCGGTTTTGATCACTCTTTTTCTACGACTGGTGCTATTGCGCAACGGTCGCGAAACTACTGCCGGGCGCAGCTGAGGAGAACCAACCATGCAACAGCTATCTGTCAATCGTGGCCAGTTTGTCGCTCTATTAATGGTCCTTGTATGTGCCCTGCTGGTTGCAGCGGCACCCAGGGCGGACACGAGTCTCGGGCCAAAGCCGGACCTGCGGCTGCTGATCGATATTTCGGGCAGCATGAAGCAGTCTGATCCCGAGAATCTGCGCCGGCCCGCACTGGAACTCATCGTACGATTGTTGCCCGAGGACGCTCGAGCCGGTGTGTGGATATTCGGTGAATCCGTGACCCAGATTGTGCCGCATCAAAAGGTTGATGCGGCCTGGCGGGAACGTGCGCTTGAGGCGGTGGGGGCGATTGACAATTCGGGGCAGCGAACCAATATCCCCGCCGCCCTGGAAGCGGCAACCTATGATCTGGGCAGCATGAACCCGGAGTATCGCACCAGTATTGTGCTGCTCACCGACGGCAAGGTCGACGTTTCCGCATCGCCGATGGCAAATGCCGCCGCAGCGCGCGAATTGCTGACGGACACCGCGCCGGACCTGGGTGCAACGGGTATACCGGTACATACCATCGCTCTTTCCGATGAAGCCGACTGGGACTTCCTGCGCTCACTGGCTCACGCGTCTGCCGGCAGTGCCGAAAAAGCACAAACTGCGGCCCAGTTGACGGAAATTTTCGTGCGCTCGCTGGAAATGGTCGCCCCCACCCCCCGCGTGCCCGTTATAGGCAATATTTTCCTGATTGACGATACTGTCGACGAATTCACCGCTCTGGTGTTCTATGAACAGGCAGACACAGTGGTTTCCCTGGTCAGCCCCTCGGGGGACCTCTTTGCCCCCGGCGACGAGCGCCCTGGAGTGGACTGGTTTCGTAGTAGCCAGTTCGCCCTGGTCACAGTGGTTGATCCCGAGCGAGGAGGCTGGACGCTGCAGGCGCCCGATGGCGCACGTACCCGGGTGTCGGTGATTTCCGACCTGGAACTGGAGGTTGACCCACTACCCAATAGCTTGCCGTCGGGCCGGGTTACCGAGCTCGGGATCCGCCTGCGCGAGAGTGGCGAGGTGATCACCAGTCCCGAGTTGCTGGAAGTGTTTGATATCAACGTGGTCATTACCGGCCCCGATGACTATCGGAATACGATTGATGTCAGCGGCCTTTACCCAGTGCCGGAAACAGGTGAATACCGGGTCAGCATTCCTCCCTTTGAAACCGGTGGCCGGTATGAAATTACCGTCTTGCTTGCCGGGCCGACGCTGCAGCGCGAATTGCCGATGTACGTGGACGTGGTTGCGCCGGTGGTGACACCCTCAATCAGTACCCGGCCGGTTGCCGTGCCCGAAGATGACTTTTTACGCCCGGCACTGACCCTGGCGGGAATCCTGTTGGCGGCCCTTGCGCTCGGGCTTTGGCTGCTGCGCCGGCGCAAGCAGCGCAAGCTCGAATTGTGGCGGCAACGATTCCAGCAGGCACCTGCGGATTCGGAAGCGTCGGCAGTGGCCGGGATGCGCGCAGATGACGATGATAATAAATCGCCTTGATCTGGGGGCCCGCCATCGCTAACCTTGTGCGCTTTACTTTTTACCTGTTAACGGACTGATTATGAAATTTGAGGGAACCGAACGCTACATCGCCACGGCGGACCTGCGCATGGCGGTGAACGCGGCGGTCGCATTGCAGCGGCCACTGCTGATCAAGGGCGAGCCCGGCACGGGCAAGACCATGCTGGCGGAAGAAGTCGCCCTGGGGCTGGGCAAGCGCCTGATCCAGTGGCACATTAAAAGTACCACCAAGGCCCAGCAGGGGCTTTACGAGTACGATGCCGTATCCAGGCTCCGCGACTCCCAGCTCGGCGACGAGAAAGTGCACGACATCGCCAACTATATCAAGAAGGGCAAGCTGTGGGAGGCCTTTGATGCCGACGAACAGGTCGTTCTGCTGATCGACGAGATCGACAAGGCAGACATTGAGTTTCCCAACGATCTGCTGGTGGAACTGGACCGGATGGAATTCTTTGTCTACGAGACGGGTGCTACCATCAAGGCCCGACACAGGCCGATCATAATCATTACCAGCAACAACGAAAAAGAGCTCCCCGATGCGTTCCTGCGGCGTTGCTTTTTCCACTTTATCAATTTTCCCGATCGCGAGACCATGCGCTCGATCGTAGACGTGCACCATCCCGGCATTGCCCAATCGCTGGTCAAGGAAGCGATGGAAATCTTCTTCGATTTGCGCAGTATCCCCGGCCTCAAGAAAAAGCCGTCAACCTCGGAGCTTATCGACTGGTTGAAACTGTTGCTGGCCGACGATATACCCGATGCCATTCTCAAGGACCGCGACGCCAGTAAGGCGATTCCACCGCTTTATGGCGCCCTCCTGAAGAATGAGCAGGATGTGCACTTGCTGGAACGGCTGGCCTTTATGCATCGCAGGGAAAGCCGCTAAATCATGCTGGTTAATTTTTTCAACGGTTTGCGCGACGCAGGCGTGCCCGTAACTACCCGGGAACTGCTGGACCTGTTGACAGGGCTGGAACAGCATGTGGCCTTTGCTTCCATCGATGATTTTTACTACTTCAGCCGCACCTGCATGGTGAAGGATGAGAAGTACTTCGATCGTTTTGATCGCGCGTTTGGCCTGCATTTCAAGGAGCTGGAAGCTCTTGACGATATTATCGACGCCTTGATCCCCGATGACTGGTTGCGTACCGAATTCATGAAGCAGCTCAGTGAGGAAGAGAAAGCGAAAATCGAATCCCTCGGTGGGCTCGAAAAATTGATCGAAGAGTTCAAGAAACGTCTGGAAGAGCAGAAGAAGCGCCACGAAGGCGGCAGCAAGTGGATAGGCACCGGTGGTACCTCGCCCTTCGGCCAACAGGGTTACCATCCCGAGGGCGTCCGGGTGGGGCCCAACGGCGGCAATCGCAAGGCGGTAAAAGTGTGGGATCGCCGCGACTTCAAGAATCTCGACGATAGCGTGGAGCTTGGCACGCGCAATATCAAGGTTGCCCTGCGTCGCCTGCGCAAGTTTGCCCGCACCGGTGCGGCCGATGAGCTTGACCTGGACGACACGATCACGTCCACGGCCCGCAACGCCGGGCTACTGGATATCAAGATGGTGCCCGAACGGCATAATGCGGTCAAAGTGCTGCTGTTTTTCGATGTCGGTGGTTCGATGGACCCCCACGTCAAAATCTGTGAAGAGCTGTTTTCGGCGGCGCGCACTGAATTCAAGCATATGGAGTACTTTTACTTTCACAATTTCATTTATGAAAGTGTGTGGCGCAATAATGTCCGCCGCCATAACGAACGCATGCCGCTACTCGATGTGCTGCACAAATACAGTCATGACTACAAAGTCATTTTTGTGGGCGATGCCGCCATGTCACCCTACGAAATCGCCCAGCCCGGGGGTTCGGTCGAGCACTGGAACGAGGAGGCGGGCGAAGTGTGGATGCGCAGGCTTCGGGAAACCTATGAAAAGGTGGTCTGGATCAACCCGGTACCACAGGATGAATGGGAGTACACCCAGTCAACCGCGATGACCCACAAGCTGCTGGAAGGGCATATGTACCCCCTGAGCCTGAAGGGTCTTGAGCAGGCAATGTCCTACCTTTCGAAGTAGGCGCCAAAGGCGATCAGGCTGGCGGTAACCGCCACATTCAGTGATTCCACACCATTATTCATGGGTATGGCGAGTCCCTGATCCGCCTGCGCCTGGACCGCCTCTGATACCCCTTCCGTTTCATTGCCCAGTACATAAATGCAGTGGCCACGAGGACGGTGCTCAAACAGGGACAGGGGCGCATCGGCACGCAGGGTACAGACCTCAAAACCTGCCTTGCGGCAGTCCGCCAGTGCGGAAGGCAAGGTGTCACAATGGAGCAGGGGAGCACGGTATAAGGTGCCGGCGCTCGCCTTGATGACCAGTGGCCCCAGCGCGGCGTTGCCGCGTCTTGAGCACAGAATGCCGTCGATTGCACCGGCAGCAGCCGAACGTATGATCATTCCCATGTTTTGTGGATTGGTAATGCCATCCAGTGCCAGCAGGCGCTGCCGGGAAGCGGTCGGTGGAGCCGCCAGGTAATCGGCCAGCTGGCGAAAGCCCGGGCAAAGAATATCAGCCGCTACGCCCTGGTCTTGGCGACCATTGTGGGAAATACGCGCGAGTTCAGCTCTATTATGGCGGTGTACCGGAATACCGCGCTGTTCTGCCGCCCGCAGGATGTCACGCACCGGGCCGGTTTCGCGATTGCTGTCGGCAAGATGCAGGGCGTGGCAGGTGAGGGCAGGATCGAGTAAGGCCTCAAGTACCGGCTTGCGACCGTAGACGGTGAGCATCCTTTCGAAGAAAGCCTTGCGTTGGGTATAACGGCTACTGTTGTTGCCTGTGTTGTCGCCCATCACTCAGGAGATGGACTCGCCGCCACCGGACGCCAGTTGTGTCACCCGATCAGCTGATTGTTTCATTCGCGCCGCGATGTCTTCAATCTGGGCGCCGGTAATGGGGCCTTCGATGGAGCCTGCCACAAAGCACATGACCGGCACCTGGCGATACACAAACACCGGTACTGAAATAGTACTGACTTCGTAGCGTGCCTTGGGGTCTATTCGGTCCAGGTGGTAGTGTTCCTGACACAGATCCCGCTGGTATCGGTTGGTGGCGTCTTCCAGCTCGATCAGGCTCCAGGACTGGTGGATCCGGGTAAGCTCCCGGGTCAGTTCCTCTTCGGCCCTGGTCCGCAGGGTCACCTCAAAACCGCGCGCGCGGATAGCGATCACCGATACCCGTAATTTCTGGTCGAGGCGTTCGTTATAGCCGCCGAGCGATTCGTGAGCACGGGTCAGCCAGGCCTCCAGGCGCTTGGCCGGGGAAAATGCGGTAAAGCAGGCCGCAACCGGTGCCGTATTGGGCAGGCGTAAACCGAGCTGGAACGAGTCCATCAACGGGGTCGCGTTACCGTACAGCGCCAGCAATACCTGGTGCAATTTGGAGCGCGCGGTAACGGCAAAGCCGAGTTTGAGGTCGCTGTTCAGGCTCTCCAGCTCCGGTCGCGCGTATTCCAGCACCGGGAACTGTGCAAAAGCGGCATGCCCTGCCGCTATAATAGAGGGTCCAAGACGGTAAGCCTTGGTCTTGGGGTGCTGAACCAGGAAGCCATAATTTGCCATAGTAGTTAGAATAGCGTGGCAGGTGGCCTTATTGAGATTCAGTCGTCGGGTCATCTCGGTCAGGCCGAACGCCTGCTGAGGATTCGCCATCAACAGGTCGAGTATCGCTAGCGCGCGCGCTGTGGGTTGTGAAAACAATGCCACGAAAATACTCCCAGGCTTGGTGATTGTCGGTACAGTATACTGTACCGTTTGATCCGGAGTCCAGCTGGAGAGCGGGTATGCCATGCCTGAAACCAACCACACTGGCTCGCAATTGCGAGCTGGCATTAAACAACAGGGAGCCACGCGGTGCCAGCGCTTTGTCAGGGTAAGCTAATACTGTATGGGACCAGTGCCTGCCATCTGTGCGAGTTGGCGGAGCAGCTGCTGCAAGCCGCCATTGTCGGGGGCTACCCGGTTGTCTTTGAAAAGGTCGATATCAGCGAGAGCGACGACCTGTTCGAGCGTTTCGGTGTGAAAATCCCGGTAGTCAGGCGGGCCAGCGGGGCCGAGCTCTGCTGGCCATTTGGTCAGGTCGAGCTCGAGTGTTTCCTGCGGGGTGAGTGAAAGCTGTTTCGGGTTTCTCCACAGCCTTTTCCCGATTAAGACCCGACCTTGACCGCGAGTACGTCGCAGCTTGCACCGTGGAGAACGCCGTTGGCAGTCGAGCCCATTAACAGGGCGAGACCATAGCGACCGTGGCTGCCAACCACGATAAGGTCTGCATCAAGTTCCTTGGCTTTGTCATGAATTTCAACCTCAGGCCTGCCCAGTACGATATGCTGTCGCTCCGGGGCAATGTTGTAAATCTCGCCGAACCGGGTGAGTTGCTGTACCGCTTGCTGGTGGATTTCATCCTGTATGCCGGAAAAGTCCATTGGAATATCGCCACCGTAGGCAAAACTGAGCGGCTCAATGACATGAATAAGGTGAAGCTCGGCTCCGGTTCCGGCAACGAGCGCCCGTGCGCGCTCCGCTACCGTGGCTGAATCTTCACTCAAATCGACAGCAATCAAGAGTTTTTTGTAATGAGACATCTTTTAGCTCCGCAGCTTTTCAGTAAAACCAGTGCTCCTTATAGCATACAACGTTGCCCAGGTAATGCCCCGCGGCTATGTCAGCGGGACCCGATAGCCTTCGCATTGACCTGAGTCAGAGGCTGTTTGTGAATTATCTGCTGATTTTTTTTATTATCATGGTGGCGCTCGCGCCGCTGACGCATTTCCTGCCCAGCAAACACCAGCGCAAGCAGGTGGCCTTGCGCGAGTGCGCGGCCCTCAATGGCTTGTTTGTGGAGTTCAGGTCGCTGCCCGGGCAGGCCGCTGGTAACCGCGGCGAACCGGGCAGTGTCATTTACTATGGCCTGCGCTTGCCTGCCTCACGGCAGCGGCCTGTGCGTCGCCAGGCATGGCTGCACACCGGGAACCAGTGGCGATCAGTAGGCAATCCCGCACCGTTACCGGAGCCATTGGCGGCTTGCCCCGAGGCCATACTCGCGTCTAGTCTTGAGGAAGGTAGTTGCGGTATCTACTGGCAAGAGCAGGGCGATGAAGGTACGGTTGCGGAAATCTCCCGTATCCTCAGGGTGTGGGCGCAACAGATTCATGACTGATACCAGGCCCGCGATTCCGGCTTGCTATAGTGCGCCAAAGGCACCCGGGACGAGAAATCCGGGTGGTACTTTTCGGTGTTTTGCTTGACCCGGGCCGGCTTGGCCCTTATATATGCCACTTTTTTGGCCCGGCCTGGAACTCGCCAGCGGCCTTTTGCAGGAGTTTATGGGTAAATCACTCGTTATCGTTGAGTCGCCCGCCAAGGCGAAGACCATCAACAAATATCTGGGCCCGGATTTCATTGTGAAATCCAGTATTGGCCATATCCGGGACCTGCCGACAGCCGGCAGCTCCGGGCCGGTTGACGCCAAGGAGCGCGCAGCACAGGCCGCGATTACCCGGAAAATGTCGCCGGACGAAAAAGCCGAGCACAAGAAGCACAAAGCCCGGCAGCAGCTGGTTCGGCGTATGGGCATAGACCCTGAGCATGGCTGGAAGGCGTCCTACGAGATACTACCGGGCAAGGAAAAAGTGGTCGCCGAATTACGCAAGCTTGCGGCTACCAGTGACGCCATTTACCTCGCGACCGACCTTGACCGCGAGGGGGAGGCGATTGCCTGGCACCTGCGGGAAGCCATAGGCGGCGACGAGTCGCGCTACCAGCGTGTCGTATTCAACGAGATCACCAAAAAAGCGATAACGGAAGCATTCAAGCAGCCAACACAGGTCGACCAGAATAGAGTTAATGCCCAGCAGGCGCGCCGTTTCCTCGACAGGGTTGTAGGTTATATGGTGTCGCCACTGTTATGGGCAAAGGTCGCCCGAGGCTTGTCTGCGGGACGGGTGCAGTCGGTGGCGGTGCGGTTGATCGTGGAGCGTGAGCGGGAAATACGCGCCTTCATGCCGCAGGAGTACTGGGAAATACATGCGGACCTGCTGCCGAGTGGCGCGGACGCCATAAAATTCCAGGTTCGCAAGCATCGTGGTGAACAATTCCGTCCCGACAATGAAGCCGTGGCCAGTGCAGCTACCGCCGAGCTTGAGCAGTTGCCCTACAAGGTCAGCCAGCGAGAGGACAAACCCACCCGTTCGAAACCATCGGCACCGTTCATTACCTCAACGTTACAGCAGGCGGCAAGTACGCGACTGGGTTTTTCGGTGAAAAAGACCATGATGATGGCTCAGCGCCTGTATGAGGCGGGCTACATTACCTATATGCGTACCGATTCGACCAATCTGGGCGCGGATGCCGTGAGCGCCTGTCGAGATTATATTGCCGGCAATTTTCCTCCCGCTTACCTGCCGGAAAAGCCCAATCGTTATAGCAGCAAGGAGGGCGCGCAGGAGGCGCATGAAGCAATACGTCCTTCGGATGTCATGGTGCTGCAATCAAATCTGCAGGGAATGGAACGGGATGCAGAGCGACTCTACGAGATGATCTGGCGCCAGTTTGTGGCCTGCCAGATGACACCTGCAGAGTACACCGCAACCACCGTAACCGTAGCGGCAGGCGAGTATGAACTGTCGGCAAAAGGCCGGATCATACGCTTTGACGGGTATACCCGGGTTCAGTCCTCCGCGGGTCGCAAGGGAGATGACGCTGTGCTGCCTGATATCCAGCAGGGCGACACTCTGGCCTTACAGGCGCTTGAACCCGTACAGCACTTTACCAAACCGGCGCCGCGTTATGGCGAAGCCAGCCTGGTGCGTGAGCTTGAGAAACGGGGTATCGGCCGTCCCTCGACCTACGCGTCGATCATATCGACGATTCAGGACCGCGGTTATGTGCGCCTGGAGAACAAACGGTTTTATGCGGAGAAAATGGGCGATATCGTCACCCAGCGCCTGCAGAACAGCTTCACTGAGTTACTGGATTACGGCTTTACCGCGCGAATGGAAGAGCGGCTCGATGAAGTGGCGCAAGGTGAGCTGGACTGGCGCCAGCTGCTCGATATGTTTTACGCTGATTTTCGGGAGCTACTGGACACGGCCGTGGAGCCGGAGCCGGCGGGTATGCAGCCCAATGAACCCACCATGACCGATATTCCCTGCAGCAAGTGCGGCAGGCCCATGCAAATACGTACCGCCAGTACCGGTGTTTTCCTGGGCTGTTCAGGTTACGCGTTGCCACCCAAGGAGCGTTGCAAAAATACCATTAACCTGACTCCGGGCGATGAAGCCATTCGCGAAGATGCGGATGATGAAGCCGAGTCTCGCCTTTTACGCAGCAAGCACCGCTGCGCATTGTGCAACGCGGCCATGGACAGTTACCTGATAGACGAACAGCGCAAACTGCACGTCTGTGGCAATAACCCGGACTGCCCGGGTTTTGAAGTGGAAGAGGGCAAGTTCAAGATAAAGGGTTATGACGGCCCGGTACTCGAATGCGATAAATGTGGCGCGGAGATGCAGCTGAAGACGGGGCGTTTCGGCAAGTACTTTGGCTGCACCTCGGAAACCTGCAAGAACACCCGCAAGCTATTGCGCAGTGGCGAGGCAGCGCCGCCGAAGATGGACCCGGTGCCCATGCCCGAGCTGGCCTGCGAGAAGGTTGAGGATCACTACATCCTCCGCGATGGTGCCGCGGGGCTGTTTCTCGCTGCAAGCCAGTTTCCCCGCAATCGGGAAACCCGCGCGCCTTTCGTTGATGAGCTGCTGCCACACCAGGATGAGATCGATCCCAAATACACCTTTCTGTTCAGTGCGCCCGTGGTTGATCCGGAGGGCAATCGCTGCCAGGTTCGCTATAGCCGCAAAACAGCCGAGCAGTATGTGATGACCGAGCAGGACGGCAAGCCCACCGGCTGGCGAGCGTTTTATCGTAACGGCGTGTGGCAGGCAGAGGAAGGCAAAAGCAGCGGCGGCAAGGGCAAAACAAAACCCAAGGCCAAGGCCAAGGCAAAAACCAAGGCTAAGGCGAAGGCGAAGTCCGCCACCAAGACCAAGCCAAAGGCCAAAACGAAAACAAAGGCCAATGCAAAGACCACAGCCGCTAGCAAAGAGGCATCGGAGAAGGCATGAGTTCCGCGCGCGGGCAGGCTAATCACAAGCTGTATCTGGCCCGTTTGGTATTGGCGGGTTGGGAACAGCAGCGAGCCGGCCAGGCCATTCCCGCCAGTACCCTGGCGCAGGCATTCGCACCTGGGGTACGTGCACACCTTCTGGATGCCTATGGTTGGCTGTTGCTTGGCCTGGTGGGCGAGGAACAGCCGGCGGCAGGCATACCGCATGCGGTAGCTGAGCTTCCGGCAGTGGCGCCGGGCAAGGCGACGCCGGCACAACTACAGGAATTTATCCGTCTGGAAAACGCCGGCTGGCTCGCGGAGTTGCAACGCCAGCCAACCTACAGCGTGGCAAGCCGCGGCGGTAGTAGTCTGGCCCGAACCGCGGATGATATTCCCCTTCCGGAAGATTTTCAGCAATGGGCGCAACACCTGGAGAGCAGCCTGGTGCAGATAGGCGACCTGCTGGATGAGTGCTAGCTGGCTGGCAGCCGGAAGTGGGCCCTGCTACACTGAAAATCCAGCCTCATGAACAGGAGTATTGAGTGCCTACCTCAGTATTGGAGATTATTGATTACGGCGATGGCGAAATCGTGTTGCAGCGGTCCGGTGACGATTCCGAACCGCTGTTGCGCATTTCTTTTTCCGAGGAGTCGCAACTGTACCTGATGGATAACGGCCTGGATGTTGCGAAGGTCATGATACAGGCAGGGCTACAGGCAGCCGCCACCCTGGTAGAGCAGGATGATGCACCGGAGAATGCCAACCCTGTCGCGGAGCATCGAATACTGCACTGACGGTCCGCCTCCGGGGCAGGCGTCAGGCTCCGCGCCGCAGTACCCCGACGCTTAGCCCTTCAATGGCGAAAGCCTGCTCTCGCAAATCGACAAGAATGGGCTGGAAATCCTGGTTTTCCGCCAGCAACTCCACCATGAATTTGCTGCTCCCGCGGCGAAACCGTTTGACAGTGACTTCATCTTCAATTCTTGCGACCACAATATCGCCGTTGCTGGCAACGTTAGTGCTGTGCACAGCCAGCAAATCGCCATCAAGGATGCCGGCATCCATCATGCTGTCGCCCTGGACCCGCAGGAAGTAATCGGCAGCGGGCTTGAAAAATGTCGGCGGTAGTGCGCAGTAATCCTCAATATGCTCCTGGGCAAGCAGTGGACTGCCTGCGGCGACCCTGCCTATAACAGGAATGCCCGGAGCGTCGGGCAGGCGAATTCCCCGGGAGGCCCCCGGGATTATTTCAATGGCTCCCTTGCGGGCGAGTGCCTTGAGGTGCTCCTCAGCCGCATTGGCGGATTTGAAGCCGAGGTCCCTGGCGATGTCCGCACGCGTCGGCGGATAACCGGTTTGGTCGATGTGCTGGCGCACGATATCCAGAACCTGCTGTTGTCGCTGCGTTAGTTTTTCCATGATCAGCCATCTGTGTATTTGTACAGTGGCTGTGATTATATACAGTAAAGGGCGCGACCCACAAGCGGCACTCAGTAATCCTCTGCGCCGTAAAGGCTGTCGGGTTCAATGGTGGTCAGGGGGCTATTCCATTGTTCCGGGTGCAACGGTGTGTCCGGGTCCAGCGCATCTTCCCTGGGCAGCTCATACGACGTGCGCCAGTCCTCGGGCGCCTCCGCTTTCTGCAGTGCCATCTGTTGCCAGGTCTCAAGGTCATATTCGGTAATTTCACCATCCAGGTGCTGGGCTTCGATAGTCTCGGCAGACGGGTCCCAGGCCACGACTTCAAACAGTGTGTTGGTATCGCGATCCTTGTACCAAGCGCCGATAATGGGATCCAGTATATGCATATCCTTGCTCGCTTTTGTCGAGTGAATAATCAACATACCACCTCATCACACACTGTCCATTATGTATTATTGGTCTAAAAACCATCACCTGAAATAACCACGATTGAGGCGCCAAAAAGTTTATGTGGAAGATCAATCGCTTGCAGTATCCCCATAGGGGCTCCCTGATACCCTTCCCACAGGGTTATAATCAAATCTTGTTCCGCTGGTGGTCTCAACATGAAAAAATTGTCTAAAGCGCTGTGGGAAGTCTCATCGTGAGCGCCCTGGGAATCATCGGGGGTACCGGTGTGGATCAGCTTGAGGGGCTGGCTATTGACCGTGAGCACGACCTCGATACCCGTTTCGGTGCTCCGTCACGCCCCATTCAGGAAGGGCGTGTAGCCGATCGCCAGGTCTTTTTTTTACAGCGTCACGGCAGCCCCAGGGCCATCCCCCCTCACCGGATCAATTACCGCGCCAATCTGCAGGCGCTGCATACATTGGGTGTGCGGCAGGTGGTGGGCATTAATGCGGTGGGAGGTATCAGTTCTGAAATGCAACCCGGGCGGCTGGTGATTCCCGATCAGCTGATCGATTATACCTGGGGGCGCGAGCATACCTTTGACGACGGTAGCGCCGGCAGCCTGCTGCACATCGATTTTACCGATCCCTATGATCTGGGCCTGCGCCTGGCACTGCTTGACGCTGCGGACCGAGCGGGTATCGGCTATGAGCCTTCGGGTGTGCACGGAATAGTCCAGGGGCCGCGGCTTGAAACAGCGGCGGAAGTGAGGCGTATGGCCGTCGATGGTTGCGATATCGTGGGTATGACCGGAATGCCGGAAGCCGCGCTGGCCAGGGAATTGGGTATTGCCTATGCATCGGTATGCATGGTGGTCAACCTGGCTGCGGGTTTGGGCGATGTACCGTTGTCGCTGCCAATGATGCAGGAGATCCTGCGGCGCGAAGCTGCAGTGGTCAGAGCTCTGCTGGAGACCCTGCTGCGGGCTCTTCCGGTTCAGCCTGTCGGCTAAGGTAAGGTGAAATTTCCTCGTCGTAGTCGGCCTGTTTCAGGTCGTCGACCTCCAGCGGGGTGAATTTGACGATTACCCCGAACAGTGGGTGATCAATATAATGCACTTCATTGGAACGCATTTTTCGTTCTTGTTGCAGTGCTACCGCGTGGCGATAGGGGTAGCCCGGCTCGTCGTCAATATCCAATTCTGATTCCGATAGTGGCGCACCGGCCTCATCAATTTCAGGGGCTTCCATGGCCAGCCCTGGCTCTGGTTCTGCCAACGGTTCAAGGTCGAGCCCAATAAGGCCGTCGTCATGCGTGTCTGGGTCGGCGTGGTTATCTGGATCGCCGGGCGGGTTTAATGGTGGCGGCTCTATAACCTGCAGCGAGGCCGGACCTTTGGGTGGCGCCGGCATCTGCCAGTCATCGGGCAGATAGCTGCCGTCAGTGTTCAGCCATAATTGAGTGGCAATATGCAGGAAACGTGATCGGTGCAGGGCGATGGATCCCTGTAGCAACGGGTAGGTGCCCGTGTCACCGGAGCGGTCAAGGATGATCGGGAGGGCGTCCTGTTCGCCATCTACCGGTTGCCACCAGGTTTCATGAAACAGGATCCGGTATTGTCCGTTGCGTTCCATGTAGGCGGCTTTGCCGCGGAATTCACGCTCGCTGGCTGGCAACAGCACAAACGGCACCGGCAGGCGGGGAGGGGTCTCTGCGTCGGTTGTCTCGGGTTCTTTCGCGCGCTCGGCATGTTCGCCCGCAGCCTGCTCTGTTGGTATGCCGGTACTGTCGTCTGTAGCAGGGTTGCCCGCCAATGCCGAGCGGTCGTCGGGTGCAACCGGCAAGTCCTCACTTGGCAGGCCCTCAACCGGAAATGTCTCGGCCGGCAGGTAAATTAACTGTCGACCAAATTCGTCTATTTCGCTTTCCGGGATACTTTCGGGGGTTTCAGCCGGGGCTTGCCCGGGGGCGGCAACGCTTTCAAGGTTGGCGATGATGCGTTCGGGGTCCAGCAGGAACCTGGCCGGCTCCGGGTACTCCAGCGACGGCAGGGCCGGCCAGTGCTCAGCCCGCAGTGCGGCAGGGTTCGTGTGCGCGATGACCAGTATTTCGACCTTGTACCAGCGGCTGTCATCCACTGTCTGGGCCACGGCCAGCGGCGCGGCAACTACCAGGGCGAGGGAAAGCAGGCGGGCTGGCAGGTGGTAGTTGAAGATGGGCATCAGGCGGCAGGTTCCATGGCATCGGCGGCAAAAGTATCCAGCAGGTCGTCGATAAACTGCTGGCGCTGTTCCGGGTCGTCCAGTGCGTGCTTGAATCGCAGCCTGGTAGCTCCCGCCAGCTGGTACGCTTTCGGGTCCGATTGTACCAGCTTGACGAGGCTTAACGGGTTCACCTGGGTGGACTCCCTGAAATCGATGTTACCACCGCTTGCGCCAACCTCAATCCCGGCAATACCCATAGCCTCGGCACGTATCCGCAGCCGGGCGACCTGTACCAGGTTTTTTACCTGTGGGGGCAACAGGCCGAAACGGTCAATCATTTCCACCTGGATGGCCCGCAGGTCATCTTCCGAGCCGGCACCGGCAATACGCTTGTAAAGTACCAGCCGGGTGTTGATGTCGGGCAGGTACTGTTCCGGTATCAGTGCAGGCAGGTGAAGGTTGATTTCGGTGCCGGCATCCAGCGGTGCATCCACGCTGGGGATCTCGCCCCGTCGAAGCGCCGCCACTGCCCGTTGCAGCATGGTCATGTACAGGGAGAAGCCGACACTGTGTATCTGGCCGCTCTGTTCGTCACCCAGCAGCTCCCCGGCACCGCGGATCTCCAGATCATTGGTTGCCAGCAGGTAACCCGCACCGAGGTCACCGGCGGCTTCAATGGCCTCCAGGCGTTTTTCCGCGTCCGGGGTAATCGCCGAACGCGGCGGGCACAGCAGGTAGGCGTAGGCCTGGTGATGCGAACGGCCCACCCGGCCCCGCAGCTGGTGCAACTGGGCCAGGCCGAACTTGTCTGCCCGCTCGATGATGATGGTGTTGGCATTGGGAATATCAATGCCGGTTTCAATGATCGTGGTGCACAGCAGGATGTGGTGGCGCTGGTGATAAAATGCGGACATCACCTGTTCCAGCTGGGTCTCGCGCATCTGGCCGTGGGCGACCCCGATTGAAAGGTCGGGCAGCAGTTCGCGCAGTTTGCGTGCGGTTTCCTCGATCGTTCGCACTTCATTATGCAGGTAGTACACCTGTCCACCACGCAGCGTTTCGCGCAAGACTGCCTCCCGAACCAGGGCGATGTTGTGCTCGCGGACAAAGGTCTTGATCGACAGCCGGCGTGCCGGCGGCGTTGCGATAATCGACAGATCGCGCATGCCGCCCAGGGCCATGTTCAGTGTTCGTGGAATCGGTGTTGCGGTGAGGGTAAGAATGTCCACCTCGGCGCGCAGTGCCTTGATCGTCTCTTTCTGCTTGACCCCGAAACGGTGTTCCTCATCAATGATCAGCAGGCCGAGATCCTTGAATTTGAAATCCCGCTGCAGCAACTTGTGCGTGCCGATCAGAATATTCACTTCGCCACTGGCGGCGCGTTGCGCTACTGCATCGGTCTGTTTGCCTGATTTGAAGCGGGACAGCACATCAACCGTCACCGGCCAGTCGGCAAAGCGATCAGAGAAAGAGCTGAAGTGCTGTTGCGCCAGCAGGGTGGTGGGCACCAGTATCGCGACCTGCTTGCCATTCTGCGCGGCAATAAACGCAGCGCGCATAGCGACCTCGGTCTTGCCAAATCCGACATCGCCACAGACCAGCCTGTCCATGACCCTGGGGCTGGTCATATCATCAATCACTGCAGAGATCGCCGCGGCCTGGTCCGCGGTCTCCTCGAAGGGAAAACTGGCGGAAAACTCCTCGTATTCCGGGATCGGTAACTCGAAACGGAAACCCTCGCGAGCCTCCCGTCTGGCATACACTTCCAGCAATTGGGCGGCGACATCGCTGGCCCTTTCGCTGGCCTTGCGTCGCGCCTTTTCCCACTGGTCGGACCCCAGTTTGTGCAGTGGTGCGAGGTCCGGGTCACTGCCCGCATAGCGGCTGATCAGGTGGAGCGAGGATACGGGTACATACAGTTTGCTGCCGTGGGCATATTCCAGCGCCAGAAATTCCGTGTCGGCGCCTTCCACCCCCAGGGTCTGCAGCCCGAGATAACGGCCGACGCCATGTTCCAGGTGCACCACCGGCGCGCCCTCGCGTAACTCGTTGATATCCCGGAACAGGTTCTCGGTACTTTTATCGTCCGTCTTGCTGCGTCGCCGGCGCTGGGCAACGCGGTTGCCGAATAACTGTGACTCGCAGACCAGGGTGGGCAGCTCGGGACCAAAGTACATGCCGCGATCAATGGGGGCGATAGTGATGGCGAAGTCCAGGCCGGAGGCAATGAATTCCTGCCAGTTGGCCACCTCCGGCGGTGTCAGCTCATGTGCCGCCAGCGTCTCCAACAGCATTTCACGGCGTCCGGCCGATTCGGCGCACAGTAGCAGGGGGGCCGGGTGATTTTGCAGAAAGTGCCTTAGTCGATCGGCTGGTGCCTGGCGGGCGCCGGGGGTTGCCAGGTCGGGCAGGGCGTGTGACGGCGTAGTGACATGTACCGGGGCGTCTTCGTTGCGGCGCAACTCCAGCACCGGGCAGGTTCCGAGCAACTGATACAACTCCTCCACCGGGGTGAAGCAGCGGCGGGGCGGCAGCAGGGGGCGGCGGGGATCAACGCCATACTCCTCGAAACGCGCATTGGCGTCCTCCCAGAAGCGCTGTGCCGCCTGGTAGTGATCGCCGATGGCAATGACCGGGGTTTGCGGGGGCAGATAGTCGAACAAGGTGGCGCAGTGCTCGAAAAACAGGGGCAGGTAGTATTCACAGCCGCCTGGAGAACGACCGGCGCTGACTTCCACATAGGTCGGGCAGGCGTCGTGGTCAACCTCAAACGCATCGTACCAGTTCATCTGGAAGCGGCTGATCGCCGCGGGATTCAGCGGGTATTCGCGCGCCGGCAGCAGGTTGATGGAGTCTACCTTTTCAATGGTGCGCTGGGTTTCCGGGTCAAAGGTACGCAGGGTGTCCACTTCGTCATCCAGCATATCCACCCTGAACGGACGATCACTACCCATCGGGAAAATATCCAGCAGGGCGCCCCTCAGTGCAAATTCGCCGTGCTCATACACCGTATCCACATTGTGGTAGCCGTTGCGTTCCAGGCTGCGCCTGAAACTGGTGAGCTCCAGTGTCTGGCCCGGGGAGAGTACAAGGCTGGAGCCGGCAATATAATCGGCGGGGGCCAAGCGGTGCATCAGTGTGGGGATGGGGACAATCAGGATCCCGGTCGCCAGGCTGGGTAGTCGGTACAGGGTCTCCAGACGCTCCGATACGATATCCTGGTGGGGCGAGAAGTTATCGTAGGGCAGGGTTTCCCAGTCGGGAAACGCCAGAATGGCAATCGATTCCTCAAGAAAAAAGGGGAGTTCCCGTTCCAGTGCCAGCGCCGAGCTGGTGTCGGCAGTGACCACCAGCAATAATTCCCCGGGACGTGCCAGCTCGGCAATACAGCGCGCCTCGGCGCAGCCATGAAAAGGGCCCAGTGCGGTGCGGCTGCCGGGTTTGGCGGGCCAGGGCGTGGCGTCTACCAGGGATCTGAACATAGGAATCGGGCTGTCGGTGGCGGTGGCGGGCGCCTATTGTAAGGAAATTGGGAGAAGATGGAACGTTAGTGGCCACATACGCGGCCACGCTGCAGGCCTGTGGCCGTAAATTTGCCTCATGCGCCTTGCGGTGAAGGAGCGAGAATACGATAATATGCGCCCGTTGTATTCCCCCTCACCCCGGCCAATAAGGTAGCGTGCACGTGAATGAACGCAAGCGAGAGCGTCCCGATGATTATTTCAAGGACTGGAAAGAGCGAGAGGCACTGGCAGAGGGCATGATCCCGCTGGTGGGTCAGCTTTCCCGCAGCAAGAACGTCAAGTGCTACATCTACGGTAAATCCCTGGTTAACCGTGCTGTGACCCAGATTATGAAGGACCACCGCTATGTGCGGCAGGTGGAGGAAAACGAACTCTCGGAGTTTGAAACTTTCCCCATCCTGAAAACGCTTTCAGAGCTGGATCTGGGGCCCGCGCACATCGATATCGGTCGCCTGGCCGTGCAATATTACGATCACGGTGAGGGTGCCGGGCTTACTATTGAAGACTATGTCAGGCGCGAAGTCGCCGATCTGATTGGCGCCAGCGCCAAACCCGCCTCGAAACCCGTTGATGTGGTGCTCTATGGTTTTGGCCGTATAGGGCGTTTGATGGCGCGTATTCTCATCGACAAGACCGATGGTGGCGATTCCCTGCGCTTGCGCGCGGTGGTAGTGCGCAAGGGCAGTGCACCGGACGACCTGGTGAAGCGGGCGAGCCTGCTGCGTCGCGATTCGGTTCATGGGGCCTTCGATGGCACTATCCGGGTGGACGAAGAGCGCGAATCCTTCATCGCCAATGGTAATGAGATCAAGGTGATCTATTCAGATTCCCCGGCCTCCATCGATTACACCGCCTATGGTATCGACAATGCGGTGATTATCGACAACACCGGTGTTTGGCGCGATGAAGAGGCTTTGTCACAGCACCTGAAGTCGAAAGGCGCAAGCAAGGTGATTCTCACAGCGCCCGGCAAGGGCAGCATGAAGAATCTGGTGGCGGGTATCAACAACGATATTCTCACCGACGCCGACAAGATTGTGTCTGCGGCGTCCTGTACCACCAATGCCATTGTGCCCCCGCTCAAGGCCATGGATGACAAATTCGGTATTGTCAGCGGCCATGTGGAAACAGTGCATGCCTACACCAATGACCAGAATCTGACCGATAACTACCACAAGGCTGACCGTCGTGGCCGCAGTGCGCCTTTGAATATGGTGCTTACCGAAACCGGCGCCGCCAAGGCGGTCGCCAAGGTTTTGCCGCAGCTGGAGGGCAAGCTCACCGGCAATGCGATCCGGGTACCGATTCCCAATGTATCCATGGCCATCCTCAACCTCACCCTTGCCCGGGAAACCAGCAAAGAGGAAGTGAACGAGTATATGCGTTACATGGCTCTGCACTCGCCCATGCGCAAACAGATCGACTACTCCAACTCGCCGGAGGTCGTATCCAGCGACTTTGTAGGCTCCCGCCACGCCTGTATTTTTGATGCCCAGGCGACTATTGTGAATGGTACCCAGGCCGTGCTTTATGTCTGGTATGACAATGAATTCGGTTACAGCTGCCAGGTCTACCGGATCCTTGAGCAGATGGCCGGGATCAAGTACACGCGGTATCCCAAAAAATCATGAAATTGCCATGCCGGCGGCGTTGTTCCGTGGCAACGGGACAAGCCGGCGCCACAGTGGCCTTTTGGCGGGATCATCCGTTATAATGCGCGCGGCCTGAAGCCGGGCGGCAGTGCGCAAGCCCCGGTAGTGACAACCTTATCTCTGAATCTGTAGGCGGATCGTATGATCAAGATCAAGCGGGGCATGGACATCCCCATCGAGGGCGCGCCCCGACAAACGATTGAAGACGCACCCCCGTGCCGCACTGTCGCGATTGTTGGCCCGGATTACGTGGGCATGAAGCCCACCATGGAAGTGGCCGAAGGCGATCGTGTTAAAGCCGGACAGTTATTGTTTACCGACAAGAAAACGGAAGGCTTGCGCTACACTGCCCCCGCAGGTGGGGTGGTTACCGCCATTAACCGCGGTGCCCGCAGAGTGCTGCAGTCGGTAGTGATCGAAATTGAAGGCGATGCGTCAGAGAGTTTTCCATCCTGGGACGCCGCCGCTGCCCGGGATCTGGAACCTGCGACTATTCGCGAAAACCTGAATGCCGCCGGCCAGTGGACGGCACTGCGCGGACGTCCGTTCAGTCGCGTTCCCGCTCTTGATGCCGAAGCGGCCGCGATTTTCATTACCGCAATCGATACTCACCCGCTGGCGCCCGATCCCGCACTCTTTATCATGGAACAACCAGAGGCCTTTGCCCTGGGCCAGGAATTGCTCGCAAAACTGACGACAGGCAAACTCTATCTTTGCTGTACGGCAGGCAGGGAGCTGCCACTTGGCAAAGCGCCGAATATTGAGGTGGCGCCTTTCGCCGGTCCTCATCCTGCCGGCCTTGCGGGCACCCATATTCACTTTCTTGAGGGCGGTGTCAGCATAGACAAGTCGGTATGGACGATCGGTTACCAGGACGTTATCGCGATCGGCCGCCTGTTTCTGGATGGGTGCATTTTTACCGAGCGAGTGATCGCCCTGGCCGGTCCCCAGGTTGAGGATCCGCGTCTGCTGCGGACCCGGCTTGGAGCCGACCTGCAGGTTCTTTGCGCGGGCCAGTTGAAAGAAGGCGAGAACCGGGTGATTTCCGGTTCGGTACTCGGCGGTCGCCGGGTGCAGGCGCCAACAGCCTATTTGGGGCGCTACCACAACCAGGTATCGGTATTGCGGGAAGGGCGCGAGCGCCAGTTCATGGGATGGCTGTCCCCCGGCGCCAGCAAGCATTCCAGCCTGGGCATTTACCTGACCAGCCTGTTCGGCAGCAAACCATTGCCAATGACCACCACGACCAATGGCAGCCAGCGCGCAATGGTGCCGGTGGGTACCTATGAGAGGGTAGTCCCGCAGGATTACCTGCCGACCTATCTGCTGCGGGCCCTCATTGTGGGCGATACCGAAACCGCACAAGCGCTGGGTTGTCTCGATCTTGACGAAGAAGATCTGGCGTTATGCACCTATGTGTGCCCCGGCAAGTACGAGTACGGTCCCATTTTGCGGGATAATCTGACCAGTATTGAGAAGGAGGGTTAATCCGTGGGACTGCGTAGTATTCTTGATGGTGTAGAGCACCATTTCGAAAAAGGCGGGCGCTACCAGAAGTGGTATGCGCTCTATGAGGCGGTAGACACCATTTTCTATTCGCCGTCCTCGGTAACCCGCAATACGGCTCATGTGCGCGACGGGGTCGACCTGAAGCGGATCATGATCACAGTCTGGTTCGCCACCTTTCCGGCCATGTTTTACGGCATGTATAACCTGGGTTTCCAGGCCAATGACATTCTGGCAGGTGCAGGCCAGGTGGAAGGCTGGCGCGGCACCCTGATCGGCCTGTTTGGCGGCTACGACGCCAGCAGTGTGTGGGACTGTTTTTTCTTCGGCGCCCTCTATTTCCTGCCGATCTACCTGACGACGTTTCTGGTGGGTGGTTTCTGGGAAGTATTGTTTGCGATGAAGCGCGGGCACGAGGTGAATGAAGGCTTCTTTGTTACCTCCATCCTGTTTGCCCTGATCTGTCCGCCCGATGTGCCATTGTGGCAGGTCGCGCTCGGCATCAGCTTTGGTGTGGTGATCGGCAAGGAGGTGTTTGGTGGCACCGGCAAGAATTTCCTCAACCCCGCCCTGACCGGCCGCGCCTTTCTTTACTTTGCGTATCCCGCCCAGATGTCTGGCGATGCGGTCTGGACCGCTGTTGACGGCTACACCGGCGCCACGCCGTTGTCGGTAGCGGCTTCCGACGGTATGGCCGCACTGCAGTCGCAATGGACCTGGTTTGAGGCCTTTATCGGCGCCATTCCCGGCTCTATCGGCGAGACCTCAACCCTTGCGATCCTGCTGGGCGGCGTGGTGTTACTCGCAACCCGGATTGCCTCCTGGCGCATTGTAGCCGGGGTGTTCCTGGGTATGGTGGCGCTGTCCACCCTGTTCAACCTGGTTGGCTCGGAATCCAACCCGGCCTTCGCCATGCCTTTCTACTGGCACCTGGTTACCGGTGGATTCGCCTTCGGCATGATATTCATGGCGACCGATCCGGTATCGGCGGCCTTCACCAATACCGGCAAGTTTACCTACGGGATCCTGATCGGGGTGATGACGGTGCTTATCCGCGTGGTCAACCCGGCCTTTCCAGAGGGCATCATGTTGGCGATCCTTTTTTCCAACCTGTTCGCACCGCTCATGGATCACTTTGTGATTCAGGCAAATATCAAACGGAGGCTCGCCAGTGTCCAGTAACGACAGCATCCGCAAGACGCTGCTGGTGGCATTGTCACTATGCATTGTGTGCTCGGTCATCGTATCAACGGCGGCGGTGATGCTGAAGCCGGTCCAGGAAGTGAACAAGACCCTTGATCGCAAGCGTAACATCCTTGCCGCGGCGGGCATGCTTGAGCAAGACCGCTCGGTTGAGGAGCAGTTTGCCCAGGTCAAGACCCGGGTAGTGGACTTGCGTACCGGTGAGTTCACTGATGATGTAGACCCCGCCACCTACGAACCGCTCAAGGCGGCGAAGAATCCCGCGCGGTCAACAGACCTTGAGGAAGACCCCGCCAATATCGGGCGCCGCGAAGACTATTCGCTGGTTTACCTGGTGGAAAATGAATCGGGTGAACTGGACAAGTTGATCCTGCCGGTACGTGGCTATGGCCTCTGGTCCACGCTTTATGGCTTTATCGCCCTTGAGTCAGATGCCAATACGGTTGCCGGGCTGGGCTTTTATGAACACGGTGAAACGCCGGGGCTGGGTGGCGAGGTGGACAATCCGCGCTGGAAAGCCCAGTGGCCGGGCAAAAAAGTCTACCGCGATGGTGAGGTTGAGCTAAAAGTAGTGAAGGGCAGTGTGGATGCGTCCAGCGACCTTGCACCCTGGCGCGTCGACGGCTTGTCGGGCGCGACCCTGACCAGTCGCGGCGTCAGCCAACTGGTACAGTTCTGGCTTGGTGAACGGGGCTACAAGCCCTTCCTGAACAACTTGAAATCCGGGGAGGCCTGACATGGCGACCATCAAAGAAACCCTGATAACACCCATCTTCAAGGACAACCCGATTGCCCTGCAGATTCTGGGTATTTGCTCAGCGTTGGCGGTGACTACTTCCATGCAGGTCACCGTTGTCATGTGCCTGGCGCTGGTGGCGGTGACCGCGTTCTCCAACCTGTTTATCTCCTCGATTCGTCACCATATTCCGGGCAGTATCCGGATTATTGTGCAGATGACCATCATCGCGTCGCTGGTCATCGTGGTTGACCAGGTTCTGAAAGCAGTCGCTTACGAGATCAGCAAGCAGCTGTCGGTATTTGTCGGTTTGATCATTACCAACTGCATAGTGATGGGACGAGCGGAAGCCTTTGCGATGAAGAATCCGCCATTGCCCAGCTTTTTCGATGGTGTCGGCAACGGCCTGGGCTACAGTGTGGTGCTGCTGGCGGTGGCCTTTTTCCGCGAGCTGTTCGGCTCGGGCAAGCTGTTCGGCATGGAAATCATGCCGCTGGTTACCGAGGGCGGCTGGTACAACCCGAATGGCCTGCTGTTGCTGCCGCCGAGCGCCTTCTTCCTGATCGGCGGTTTTATCTGGGTGTTGCGCAGTATTGATCGCGAACAGGTTGAGGAACCTGACTTCAAGATGGCCAGGCACACTGTCGCGGAGGAGGGCGCGTAATGGAAAACTTACTCAGTCTGTTTATCCGCGCCATCTTTATCGAGAACATGGCGCTGGCGTTCTTCCTGGGCATGTGTACGTTCCTGGCAATCTCGAAGAAGGTGCAGGCCGCACTGGGTTTGGGGATAGCCGTTATCGTCGTACTTACCATCACGGTGCCGGTCAATAACCTTATTTATAATTATCTGCTTGCGGATGGTGCCCTGGCCTGGGCGGGCCTGCCGGATGTGGACCTGAGTTTTCTCGGCCTGCTGTCCTACATTGGCGTGATTGCGGCAATCGTGCAGATCATGGAAATGTTCCTCGATAAATACGTGCCCGCGCTTTACAGCGCACTCGGTGTGTTTTTGCCCCTCATAACCGTGAACTGCGCCATCCTCGGCGCCTCATTGTTCATGGTTGAGCGCGATTACAACTTTGGCGAAAGTGTCGTGTTTGGTGCGGGGGCCGGCGTCGGCTGGGCACTGGCGATTGTCGCGTTGGCGGGTATTCGTGAGAAGCTCAAGTACAGCGATGTACCCGCCGGGTTGCAGGGGCTGGGCATAACCTTTATCACTGTGGGTTTGATGTCTCTGGGTTTTATGTCATTCGGTGGTATCGATCTCTAGACGGATGTAAGTAGTTATGGATATGACAATAGTTTACGGCGTAACCATGTTTACCGTGATCGTGCTCGCACTGGTCATGGTTATTCTGATGGCGCGTTCGCGGCTGGTGAGTTCCGGAGAGGTGACCATTGAGATCAATGGCGAAAAAACCCTCCATGTAGCCGCCGGTGGCAAGTTGCTGCAAACCCTTTCGGAAAGTGGCCTGTTTCTGCCCTCCGCCTGTGGTGGTGGCGGCACCTGTGCCCAGTGCAAGTGCATCATTGAAGAAGGTGGCGGCGCCATGTTGCCCACCGAAGAAAGTCACTTCAGTCGCCGTGACGCGAAGGAAGGGTGGCGCCTGAGCTGCCAGGCGCCGGTCAAGCAGGATATGAAAATCCAGGTGCCGGAAGAGGTGTTTGGCGTCAAGCAGTGGGAGTGCACGGTTGAAAGCAACCCCAACGTGGCCACCTTCATCAAGGAGCTCACCCTGCGCTTGCCCGAGGGTGAAAGCGTGGATTTCAGGGCCGGTGGCTATGTGCAACTGGAATGCCCCCCACACCATGTCAAATTCAGCGATTTCAAGATTGATGAAGAATATCGCGGCGATTGGGAGCGCTTCGGCTTTTTCAACCTGGAATCAAAAGTCGACGAGACCGTAATCCGGGCCTACTCCATGGCCAATTACCCGGAAGAAAGAGGGCTGGTCAAGTTCAATATCCGTATTGCCACACCACCTCCCGGCAGTGAGGGCATCCCTCCCGGAGTCATGTCGTCCTGGGCATTCAACCTGCAGCCCGGTGACAAGGTTAAGGTGTACGGCCCCTTCGGCGAGTTCTTTGCCAAGGATACCGAGGCCGAAATGATCTTTATCGGTGGTGGCGCGGGCATGGCGCCCATGCGTTCACACCTCTTCGACCTGCTCAAGCGCCTCAACAGCAAGCGCAAGATCTCATTCTGGTATGGCGCCCGTTCCCTGCGCGAAATGTTCTACACCGAAGATTATGACCAGCTGGCGGCGGAGAACGATAACTTCGAGTGGCACGTGGCGCTATCGGATCCGCAACCGGATGATAACTGGGATGGCCTGACCGGTTTCATTCACAATGTGTTGTTTGAGGAATATCTCAAGAATCATCCGGCACCCGAGGACTGCGAATACTATATGTGCGGGCCACCAATGATGAATGCCGCGGTAGTCAAGTTGCTGGCGGACCTTGGTGTCGAGCCGGAAAATATCCTGCTCGATGACTTCGGCGGCTGATGTCCGTGCACCCACAGTCTGCAAGCCACCCTTCGGGGTGGCTTTTTGGTATTGCCCTGCACCTGTGCCTGGCGCTGGCCCTGGTCGGCTGTGGCCGGGAACAACAGGCGGTTGAGCTTGCCGGCAGCACGATGGGCACCACCTGGCACGTAACCTATGTGCCAAGTCAGACCAGTCGCAATCCCGAGCAGGTCCAGCAGACGCTGGAGGCGTTGCTTGAAGATGTTAACGCCAGCATGTCGACCTGGCGCCCCGATTCTGAAATCAGCCGTTTTAACCGTAGCCCGGTTGGGGCGTGGTTTCCGGTGTCGCCGGATTTTGCCCGGGTGCTGGCTGTGGCCCTGGCGATTGGCGATGCATCCGACGGCGCCTATGATGTTACGGTGGGGCCGCTGGTGTCACTGTGGGGTTTTGGCCCCGGCCAACCAGGCATAACGGTGCCGGAAGAGGGTGCAATCGACGCTGCCCTGCAACAGGTGGGGCAGGGTCACCTGGAGTTTGACTCCGCGAACAGCCGCTTGCGGCGCACGCAACCGGTAGAACTGGATTTTTCGTCCATCGCCAAAGGCTATGCGGTTGATGTACTGGCCCAGGCCTTGCAATCCGAACAGATCGGCCATTATCTGGTCGAAGTAGGAGGTGAAATGCGCGTTGCGGGCAATAGCCCGCGGGGCGACGCCTGGCGGGTGGCGATAGAGCAGCCCCACTCCGGCGAGCGCGCGGTCGCGCTGGCAGTGGCGCTGACCGATAAGGCGATAGCGACATCGGGCGATTATCGCAACTTTTTCGAAGTGGACGGGAAGCGGTTTTCGCACAGTATCGACCCTCGTACCGGCTATCCCATCGCCCACGACCTGGTGTCGGTAACCGTGATTGCCGACGATTGCACCAGCGCTGATGCCTGGGCGACCGCGCTCACGGTCATGGGTGCGGATGCTGCGCTGGCGCTGGCGGAGCGGCGCCAGCTCGCGGTATATTTAATGCGCCGGTCGGAAGATGGTATTGTCACCGCGTACTCAAGCGCGTTCCAGCCCTGGCTGGCAGCGCCGGAATTTTCTCAATAGCGGCTTATAAGGCTGCAGGGATATCAGTAATGACCGTTTTTCTGCTCAGTGCACTATTGATGGGTACCATAATGACCATTATGGCCGTGGGCGTTATAGCCGGACGCAGTCCCATCAAGGGCTCCTGTGGTGGCCTGGGCGCAGTGGGAATAAACAGCAACTGTGAAATCTGTGGTGGTGATCCCAACCGCTGTGAGGAAGAGACCGGCACGCTCGCCTTACCTGCGCCAGATAGCGCGTCTTTTTACTCCGCCGATCGATAAGCGCCCGGGGTGCGTGGCCCGGGTTCCGGATATGTGCTCTTTGTCGGCCTGCGCTACAGTTTCAGTCGCAAACGTAACCGCTTCGCCAGTGTAATTGCGCTTGTTTCCATGCTGGGTATGGTCCTCGGGGTGGCGAGCCTGATTACCGTGCTCTCTATCATGAACGGCTTCTCCGCCGAACTGCGTGAACGTATTCTTGCCCTGGTACCCCATGGTTATGTCGAACCGGTAGCGGGCAATCTCAATGACTGGGAAACAGTGGCGGAGGAGTTGATCGCGTCTCCGCAGGTTGTCGCCGCGGCGCCCTATATCAGTGACCAAGTGATTCTCGCCGGCCCTTATCTGCTGCGCGGAGCCGTACTCACGGGGATTGAGCCCAACCGCGAGGCCGCGGTGTCGCGGGTGGGACAGTCGATGACTTCAGGCCGGCTGGATGATCTCGCCACAGAGCCTTTCACGGTGGTATTGGGAGCCACTCTGGCGCGCACCCTGGGAGTCGGCCCCGGCGATACGGTGCAGGCTACGCTGCCAAAGCTGACCATTACCCCATTGGGCACTTTTCCCCGAACCCGACGTCTGCTCGTGTCCGGCCTGTTCAGTGTCAACGCCCAGCCCGACAGCTACCAGGCTTATGTCTCCCTGGCCACGGCCCAGCGCTTGTTTGGCCTTGGTACGGGAGTCGACGGCGTGCAGGTAAAAACCACGGATCTGATGGCAGCCCCGCGACAGCTGGCGCAGCTCGCCAAAACCTTGCCCCCGGGACTGCAGGCAAGGGACTGGAGCCAGACCCAGGGGAGCTTGTTTCAGGCGGTCAGGATGGAAAAAATAATGGTCGGGCTATTGCTGTTGAGTGTGGTCGCGGTAGCGGCGTTCAATATTGTTTCGACACTGGTTATGTCGGTGGCGGAAAAGCGCGGCGACATAGCAGTGTTACGCACCATGGGCGCCCGTTCCATGGGCATCATGAGTATATTCGTGGCCCATGGCCTCGGGCTCGCCGCAACCGGAATTACGCTGGGTGCGCTGGTGGGCATCACCCTGGCTACCCACATAGCGGCTGTCTCCGCCTGGCTGGAACGGCTGCTGGGTGTGAGTTTATTTGATCCCACGGTCTATTTTATCAGTGAGTTGCCAGCGCGCCTGCTATGGCAGGACGTGGCCTGGGTAGTGGGGGCCTCACTCTCGCTGAGCCTGCTGGCCACGCTGTACCCGGCCTGGCGAGCCTCGCGAATTGCCCCGGCTGAGGTGTTGCGCTATGAGTAATGATGCAGTGTTGTACTGCGAGAATCTGGGCCGAACGTATCGGGATGGTAATCGCCTTGTCTCCGTTCTTGATGGAGTGCAGCTATGCCTTCAGGCGGGGGAGAAAATAGCGGTTGTAGGCGCTTCAGGATCCGGCAAGTCCACCTTGCTGAATCTGTTGGGCGGCCTGGACGAACCCAGCGCCGGTCGGGTATTGATGCGGGGCCAGGATCTGGCCACGCTGAGTGAGCGCGAGCGCTGTCGCTGGCGTAACCGACACCTTGGATTTGTCTACCAGTTTCACCATCTGCTGCCCGAATTTGACGCCAGGGAAAACGTGGCCATGCCGCTATTGATCGGCGGCATTGGCCGTAGTGCGGCCTGGCAACAGGCCGCAGAGGTACTGGAGCAAGTGGGTATGGGGCATCGGTTGAAACACCGGCCGGGGCAACTGTCCGGTGGTGAACGCCAGCGCGTGGCGATTGCGCGCGCCCTGGTAACGACCCCGGATTGTGTGCTGATGGATGAACCCACCGGTAACCTTGACCCGGAATCGGCGGCACAGGTACTGGCACTGATTGATTCCCTGAGTGCCGGTAAAACCGCCTTTGTTGTGGTGACCCATGATCCGCATATTGCGCGGCGCATGGACCGCACGCTGGAGTTGGTTCTCGGTGCCCTGCGGGAGCAAGCTCGTGAGCCGGCTTGAGCTGCTGCGGATTGCCCTGCGCTATGGTTTTGCCTTTGGGCGCGGTTACCTGTCCACGTTTTTGTCTTCGCTTTCCACCCTGGGCCTGGTGCTGGCGATTGCGCTGCTGATAACGGTGTTGTCAGTCATGAATGGCTTCGACAAGGAAATGCGCGAACGCATTCTTGCAATGGTGCCCCACATCACGCTCTACTCCCAACAACCACTGCGTGACTGGGAGCCTCTGGCCGCCACGCTGGCAACGCATCCGGAAGTGGTTTCAGTTAATCCTTTTGTGCAATTTGACGCGCTGTTTCTACGCGGCAGGGAGATTGAGACCGCTACCGGAATCGGCCTGGATGCCGAAACGGAAGGGGGCCTGCTGGCTGCGCTGTCCCCGGCCCAGCGTGCCGAGTTCCGTGCCCGGCCTGACAGCCTGCTACTGGGGAGTGGCCTGGCGGCGCGACTGGAGGTCACTGAAGGTGACAACCTGACCGTGATTGTGCCTCGCGCAGGCAGCAGTAACGCAGCCCGGGATGCACGCTTTGCCAGTGTGGTACTGGTGGGAATTGTGCACACGGCCACCGAGCTTGACGAATCGGCGGCGGTGGTGAGACTGGCCAGGGCTTCGGAGCTGGCGGGCCTGGAGGGTGGCATCAGTGGCCTGCAACTGCGCAGTCGTGACCTGTTCAGCGTTGACCGGCTGGGCTGGGAACTGCTTAATGAGTTGCCATCCGGGTTTTACAGCACCAACTGGATGATGACCCATGGCAATCTCTATGCTGCGATTCAGTTATCGCGTGACCTGGTCAGTATCCTGTTGTTTTCGATTATTGCCGTGGCCGCTTTCAATGTCGTGTCTTCCCTGGTGTTGGTCGTGTTCGACAAGCAGGGGGATATTGCCATTTTGCGTACCCTGGGGGCGACCGGCGCGGACATCAGCTGGGTATTTGTGATTCAGGGCGCCATGATCGGCATGGTAGGAGGGATTCTAGGCAGTCTCTGCGGCGTATTACTGAGCCTTGCGATACCACCCCTGGTGGCCGGCCTGGAGCAGCTGCTGGGGTTCCACTTTCTTGACACTGATGTCTATCCGGTGTCATTCCTGCCGGTGGACATCCTCGCTGCCGACATCCTGCAGGTGGCGGGTATCGCTCTGCTGATGTGCGTGCTGGCGGCGCTGTATCCCGCTCGCAGGGCGGCACAACTGGCACCTGCGCTTATTCTTCATCAGGAGCGCGTTTAGCGCGCGCCGCTCTCCGGCGCCGCCGACGGCGCCATTGTCTGGATACATGCCAACGCCAGAACAGGTTTACCCCGGTGTACCCGAGCGAGCCGAACAGCAGCCCACATAGCACGCTACCCAGCAGCAGCGGTTTCCAGATACTGCCTATCCGCGCGCTCAGCCAGGCCAGGCTCAGCTCGAACTCGAGCACCTGTACCGGCACATCGATCAGTAGAGCGCCCACGCGATAGGAGATATAGAAAATCGCCGGCATGGTGAGCGGGTTGGTTACCCAGACCAGGGCCACTGATAAGGGGAGGTTGCAACGCAGCAGCACCGCCATGATGGCGGCGACCGGCATCTGGCCAGGAATGGGTAAAAAGGCTACAAACAGACCGGTAAAAAAGGCCATGGAGGTCGAGTAGCGATTAATGTGCCAGAGATTGGGCTGGTAAATCCATTCGCCCAGTACGTGCAGGCTCTCAAGCCTGCGTATCCGGGTTGGGCTGGGAAGCCACTGTTTGAGCGTTTTTCTCGGCATGACACCATCGGTTGGTTTGGACGTGTAACGTAGTACTACTGTGTGATGAACTGCGCTTGAGGAACTGCCCGGCAGGCCCGGGCAGCGTCATCCGGGTAGTATTATGGCGTTTAAATCGGGTTATCACCACTGATGCGCAGTGTATTGCTGCTATTTGCGGCAAGCATCGTGTTAATGAGCCAGGCAGCGGTATTGCCGCCCAACCAGGTCGTTTTCCTGGCCGCTCTCAGTGGCATCCTGGCCATTCTTGCGGGCAACCACTATTGGCGCTGCGCGGGCGCCATGCTGCTCGGGGTGTCTGTGGCGTCCTGGCACGGCCAGCAGCTACTGGACCGGCGTCTGCCCGAGGCGTGTGAGCGCATTCCCGTCACCGTATCGGGCCGCATTCACAACCTGCCGCGCATGAGTCGGTTAGCGGAGGATCGGGTCAGCCAGCGGTTCGAGTTCAAGGTTGACGCACTGTCGTCGCCCCAGTGCGCCGGGCCCCGCACGCTGCTGCTGAGCTATTCCGGGGAGGCGATACTGGTACCCGGCGAGCGCTGGCAATTCGAGGTGTTGCTGCGGCGCCCCTGGGGCCTGGTTAATCCCGGGTCCCATAATCTCCAGGCGTGGTATGCGCAAACCGGTATTGATGCGGTGGGGAGTGTGCGCATGTCAGCGCCGGCGCAGCGGCTGTCAAGGGCCGACGGGCGCAGCCACCATCGCTATCGCCAGTGGCTCAGTCGGCAAATTCTGCAGGCGCTTGGGGAGGGCCCGGCCAGCGGCATCCTGCGGGCGATCACCGTCGCCGACCGCAGCGGGCTCGACCACGGCCTGTGGACTCTTTTCCAGCATTTCGGGGTCAGCCATCTGCTGGTTATCTCGGGACTTCACGTGGGCCTGGTGGCGGGTTGCGGTTTTGGCCTGGGGTCGATTGTCTCCCGGCTGCTGTCCCTGGCGGGTAATAACCGTATCGGCGGTGTTTTGCCACCGGTGTTCGCGCTGCTCTTTGCCACTGCCTATACCGCTTTGGCGGGCTTTAGCCTGGCGACTACCCGGGCATGGCTCATGTTGCTGTGTTTTCTGCTGGCCACCCTGTGCGGTCGCCCGGGGTTATCCTGGAATAACCTGTTATTCGCAGCCGTGGTGCTGCTGGCGCTGAACCCACTGGCGGCACTGGGGGCAGGGTTCTGGTTATCATTCGGGTCTGTCGCCTGCCTGTTGTGGCTGTCGCTGTGGCGCCCGCGCCCGGGGCGATCCGGCAAATGGTTGGGAGCGCACGCGTATATGTGCGTTGCGATGCTGCCACTGGGCGGCTGGTGGTTTGGCGGCGTCAGCCAGGTAGCGGCTGTCGCGAATGCTGTGCTGGTGCCTTTGGTAGGCGTATTTGTGGTGCCGCTGGCCCTGGCAGGGGTCATTTTAGGTGCCTGTGGCAGCGCGCTTGCCGGGCCCGTATGGTCGCTCGCTGCCTGGCCGCTGCTAAAGTTATTACCCCGCGGACAGAGCCTGGTCGAGCAGCATCCGGGATGGTTGTACAGCCAGCTTTCGCCTTCCTACGCGGCCCTGGTACTCGCAGTCATTGCGCTGGCACTGGTGCCTGTTCCGGTGCACAGGGCCATCAAAGGGCTATTGCCGCTGCTGGTTTTACCCCTGTTGCTGGTGCCGCGCGCGCACAGCGTGGCGCGGTCCGGTGATGTTCATATCGTGGCTCTGGATGTGGGCCAGGGCACAGCAACGTTAATCTACGATGGCCGGCGGGCGCTACTCTACGATACTGGCGGGGGTATGCCCGGTAGCTGGGACCTCGCGGGCGCGGTGGTACTGCCCTTCCTGCGTGCACGCGGGATCCGCCATCTCGATAGCCTGGTGATCAGCCACGGCGATACCGATCACAGTGCCGGCGTGGGCACGATACTGGCGCGCCTGCCGGTACACCGGCTACTGCAGGGCGCGGATCTTCCCGTGCGTCAACATGCGACCACCTGCGTTGCGGGGATGGCGTGGCAGTGGCAGGCGGCCATTCGTTTCCAGGTATTGTCGCCGGCGTCGGGGGAGTCCCTTACCAGTAACGAGGGCTCCTGCGTGTTACAGGTCACGGTGCATGGTTATCGATTGCTGCTCCCTGGCGATATTGGCGTGCGTCGGGAGCGGGAACTGGTGCGTTACTGGGGCTCACAGCTGGCCAGCGACTGGGCACTGGCTCCCCATCATGGCAGTAATACCTCGTCGTCCTGGGCCTGGCTAAAGCAGGTTCGCCCCCGGTTTGTCATTTATACCAGCGAGCGCGCCAGCCGTTATGGTCATCCGGCGGAAGAGGTGGTTTCGCGCCATGCCGGGCTTGGGATAAATACCCTGAATACTGCCAGCTCGGGAGCGCTGGAGTGGGTGATTGGCGTAAACGGTGAGGTGTCGCTGCTGGCTCATCGGGAATCTGCACCCCGTTTCTGGAAATAGCACAGTTGTTTCGCCCCATCGGGCCCTGTGCGTATAATGATGTCTCAAAATCTATGGCAGGATCTGATTGTGCTGGAACTGGTTACGGCGGGCGGCTGGCTGATGGTGCTGATAATATTCAGCTCCATTTTGGCCCTGGCAATCTGTATTGAGCGACTCTATACCCTCAATTCCAAAAAAATATCACCGCCACACCTGCTGGCCACGGTATGGAAGCAACGCAAGGCAGGTGAGCTGGACGCTGCTGCGCTGCGCAATCTGAGGCAATCATCGCCTTTGGGTACAATCCTCGCTGCGGGCCTGGCCAATGCGAATCACGGGCGCGATGTGATGAAGGAAAGTATCCAGGAAGCCGCCAGCCATGTCGTTCACGATCTCGAGCGCTATCTCAACTCCCTGGGTACCATTGCCGCGGTGGCACCGCTGTTGGGCCTGCTGGGCACGGTTGTGGGCATGATCAAGGTGTTCGCGGAAATCATGTCCCAGGGCACCGGTAATGCGAGTGCACTGGCGGGTGGTATTTCCGAGGCGCTGATCACCACGGCGGCGGGCTTGGCGGTGGCTATCCCCGCGCTGGTGATGCACCGCTATTTTGTCGGCCGCATTGACACCGTTGTGGTCAGCCTGGAGCAGGAGACCATCAAGCTGGTGGACGCCCTGCACAACGAAGCCACCGCGGACCGCAACGCTTGAAATTTCGTCGCCAGGTCACCGGGGAAGTCAGCATCAACCTGACGCCATTAATCGACATTGTGTTTTTGCTGTTGATTTTCTTCATGGTGTCCACCACCTTCAGCCGGGAAACCCAGCTCAGCATCGACCTTCCCGAGGCCAGCGGCGAAGCCCGTGACCGGGACGATCGGCAGATAGAAATCCTGGTGGACGAGCGCGGCGGTTACCGGGTCAACGGCCAGGCCCTGGTCGATACCCGCCTGCGCACGCTGCAGGCCGCGATTTACAAGATTTCGGTGGGCGATACCACCCTGCCGATGGTGATCACCGCAGACGCCCAGGCCGCGCACCAGGATGTCGTGCGCGCCATGGATGCCGCGGGCCAGATGGGGTTCGTGCACTTCAGTATTACCACGCGACAACCCTCGGGTAACGGCAGCAGCCAGTGAATAAAGACCCGCAACGTATCGGCAAACACACCGACTGGCAGCTCTACCGGCGTCTGCTGGGTTACGTTGTGCCCTACTGGTACCTGTTCGCCCTGAGTATCTGCGGCTATGTCGTCTATTCGCTGGGCAACGTGCTGCTTGCCGACCTTATGCAGTTTCTGCTCGACTCGCTCAACGGCTCGGACGAGGCTGAGTCCGGCCTGGTATCGGGGGCGGCCTACGCGTTGCTCGATGCCGGCGACAAGTCGCGACTGGAGTTTGCCCGCATTGCCGTGCCGGCGGCGATGGTATTTCTTGCCTTTACCCGTTCGCTGGGCTACTTCGCCGGTACCTATTTCATGAATCATGTGGCCAGGAACCTGGTGCATGAGCTGCGCCGGGAGCTGTTCAACAAGATGCTGCGGGCACCGAGTATCTATTACGACAGGCACAGCCAGGGCCTGCTGATTTCCAAGATCACCTTTAACGTGGAACAGGTAACGGATGCGGCAACCAAGGCGCTGAAAGTGGTAATCGGCGAGGGCCTCACGGTCGTCGGGCTGCTGGGCTACCTGTTTTACCTGAACTGGCGGCTGAGCCTGATTTTCATGCTGGTGGCGCCCTGTATCGCGCTCGTCGTGTCGGTGGTGGGCAAGCATTTCCGTCGCTACAGCCGCCGCATCCAGGAGTCGATGGGCGACGTTACCCAGGTGTCAAATGAGAGTATCGGTGGCTACAAGGAAATACGCCTGTTCGGTGGCCAGCAGCAGCAAGACGACCGCTTCGAGCGCGCCAGCCAGTACAACCGTACCCAGAGTCTCAAGCTGGCGTTTGCCGATGCCATGAGTACCCCGGTGATCCAGACCATGCTGGCGATCGCACTGGGTGCCATGGTCTGGTTCGCACTGAACCCCGATATTCTCAGCGGCTTCAGTGCGGGTTCGCTGGTGGCGTTCCTGACCGCGGCGGGCCTGCTCGGCAAGCCCATTCGGCAGGTGAGCAGCGTGCAGAGTGTTATCCAGCGGGGGCTGGCCGCCGCCGAGGATATTTTTGCCCAGCTGGATCTCGAGGAAGAGCCGGATCAGGGCACGATTACCGTGGAGCGTGCACGCGGTGATATTGCATTCAGTGAACTCTCCTTTGCCTACCCCGGCACAGATGAGGTTGTCCTGCGCGATATCAACCTGCGGATCGACGCCGGTGAAACCGTTGCCCTGGTGGGGCGTTCCGGTAGCGGTAAAAGCACACTGATCCAGCTGTTGTCCCGGTTTTACCCGATTGAAAATGGCCAGATCACCCTGGATGGTGTCCCCATCAGCGATTACCGGCTGGCCAACCTGCGCCAGCAATTAGCGATGGTGTCCCAGCACGTCACCCTGTTTAACGACACCGTATACAACAACATTGCCTACGGTGAGCTGGCGGATGCCGGGCCCGAGGCAGTGCGCGCGGCCTGCGAGTCGGCCTATGCGCTGGAGTTTATCGACAAACTGCCCCAGGGCCTGGATACCGTGCTGGGCAACGATGGCGGGGGCCTGAGTGGCGGCCAGCGCCAGCGCCTGGCAATTGCCCGCGCAATATTAAAGGACGCGCCCGTGCTGGTGCTGGACGAGGCCACTTCGGCGCTGGATAACGAATCCGAACACCGGATCCAGCGCGCGCTTGATGTCATCATGGAGGGCCGTACGACCATTGTGATCGCGCACCGGTTGTCCACGGTGGAGCGGGCCGATCGTATTGTGGTGATGGACGCGGGACAGATTGTCGCCACCGGCAGCCATGCGGAATTGCTGCAACAGAACGGGCTGTATGCGCAATTGTATAACCAGGAGTTCAGTGACCAGGACCCGGAGTGAGCCGATGCTGGTGCGAGCCTGGTATCGGCAGGCCACCTGGTTGTGGCTGTTGCGGCCGCTGGAACTGGTGTTTCGTGTGGTTGTGCAACTGCGCCGCAAAGCCTATCGGTATGGCCTGGCTACTGTCTACAGGCCACCGATACCCCTGGTGATCGTGGGTAATATAACGGTGGGAGGCACCGGCAAGACACCGGTTGTGATCGCCCTGGTGGAAGCCCTGCAGGCCCGTGGCCTGCGCCCGGGGGTAGTCAGCCGTGGCTACGGCGCGGCGCCCGGTGCCAGGTTTCCCCACCAGGTCAGCGACCGCAGTGATGCCGACCAGTGCGGCGACGAGCCGCTACTGATTCATCGTCGTACCGGCGCCCCCACGGTAGTGGACCCGGATCGTTCGGCGGCGGTGAGCACCCTGCTGGCCAGCGCCGAGATAGACCTGGTGCTGAGTGATGACGGATTACAACACTACGCACTGGCGCGGGACTTTGAAATCGTCCTCATGGATGCCCTGCGCGGCACCGGCAACGGCTTTTGCCTGCCTGCGGGCCCCTTGCGCGAGCCACTGGGGCGGCTCGCCGAGGTTGATTACGTGCTGTTGCGGGGCAGCGATGACCCGATCCAGGGGGTGCGTTATGACGTTCAGGGCCTACGCCCGGTGCGCGAAAATGACGCTGGCGAACAGGCGGCGCCGCTGCCCGGCAGCGCAATACACGCCGTGGCCGGCATCGGCCAGCCGGGGCAGTTCTTCAGCACACTGGAGGAGGCGGGCTTTGTGGTGGGAAAACATTCCTTTGCCGACCATCATCGCTACACTGAGCAGGATTTTGCCGCTTTTGCCGACCGACCGATTATCATGACGGAGAAAGACGCGGTAAAATGCCGCTCCATGGCACATGCGCAGATGTGGTACCTGAAGATCAGCGCACGCTTGCCCGAACCCCTGGTCGACGCGGTGGCAGCACTGGTGCGCTCGCCGGCCTGAACACGGACTCCCCATGTCATTTACGGTTGTAATTCCCGCGCGCTTTGCCTCGACCCGCCTGCCGGGCAAGCCGCTGCTGCCCATTGCCGGCAAGCCGATGGTCGAGCACGTGTGGGAACAGGCGCGACTGAGCGGCGCCAGCCGGGTGGTTATCGCCACGGACGACCTGCGTATCCTTGAGGTGGCGGAAGCGTTTGGCGCCGAGGTCTGTATGACGGACGCCAGCCTGCCTTCGGGCACGGATCGCCTGCAACAGGTCGCGCAACGGCTGGGGTTTGCAGGTGACGCTATTGTGGTCAATGTGCAGGGCGACGAACCGCTGATCCCACCGGGGGTGATCGACCAGGTGGCCGGTAATCTGGCGGCCAACCCAAAGGCTGACATTGCCACGCTATGTGTGCCGATCATTGATGTTGAGGAACTGCATAACCCGAATGCCGTGAAGGTGGTATTTGGCGAAGACGGGCGGGCACTGTACTTCAGTCGGGCACCGATTCCCTGGCCGCGGGATGCCTTTGCCGCTGGCAACGGTAACGTGCTACCCACCGCTGGCAGCTGGTATCGACACGTTGGCATTTATGCTTACCGGGCACGCTTTTTACACCAGTATGTGACGTGGCCGACGGCGCCATGTGAGCAGCTTGAGCAGCTGGAACAGCTGCGCGCCCTGCATCATGGGGTGCAGGTTCATGTCGCACTGGCACAGGCCACAGTGCCTGCCGGCGTGGACACTGCCGCCGATCTGGCGCAGGTGGAAAGTCGTTTGCAGGAGGTGTCCCTCCGTGGGCCCCAGTAGCAGCCTGCAAACGCTCAACACCCTGCGTTTACAATCGCAGGTGCCGTTCCTGCACAGCATTACCAGTCTCAATCAGCTGCGCGATGTACTTGACCACGCCCGTGCCCTGGATTTGCCGGTACTGCCGCTGGGGCATGGCAGCAACGTTGTTCTGTGCGGTGACATGCAGGCAATGGTACTGAAGATCGAACTGAGCGGTCGCACAGTGGTCGGTGCTGACGCGGAGGCGGTGACCGTGCGTGTGGCCGCCGGGGAGGACTGGCACCAGCTGGTGCTGTGGAGCCTGGCGCAGGGGTATTATGGCCTGGAGAACCTGGCCCTGATCCCCGGCACCGTCGGCGCCGCGCCGATCCAGAACATCGGTGCCTATGGCCGCGAGCTGGGATCCTTTGTCGTCGCCGTTCGCGCACTGCGTTGCAGCGATGGTGAAATGATCACCCTGAGCCGCGAGGACTGTGCTTTTGGCTACCGCGACAGTATATTCAAGCACGCCTTGCGCGACGCCGTGGTGATCACCCATGTTGATTTGCGGTTGTCGCGACAACCCGCCCTGGAGATCAGCTATCCGGGTTTGCAGGCCGAGCTTGCCCGCTCCTGTTATGAACAGACGCCCACCCCGCAGACGGTGTGTGACGCGGTGGTGGCACTGCGCAGGGCCAAACTGCCCAACCCGGCCCTGGAGCCCAATGCGGGCAGTTTTTTCAAGAACCCGGTGGTTGCGCGCGGCAAGGCGGAAGCCCTGCGCGCCCGTTATCCTTACATGCCGTTGTACCCATTGGATACCGATACGGCCAAGCTTGCCGCCGCCTGGCTGATAGAAGAAGCCGGCTGGAAAGGCGTGCGCCAACATGAGGTGGGGGTTCACCCGGGACATGCGCTGGTACTGGTAAATTACGGCGCCGATAACGGCGGCGTACTGCTGGCCCTGGCGCGGGACATCCAGGCGGCCGTTGCAACCCGGTTTGATATTGCGCTGGAAATCGAGCCGCGTTTGTACGGAGAGCCGGCGTGACGGCGTTTGATGCCACCTCCTTTCTGCAGCGCCTGACCACCCGGCCCGGTGTGTACCAGATGTACGACGCCGAGGGCAAACTGCTCTATGTGGGCAAGGCCCGTAATCTCCGTAGCCGGGTCAGCAGTTATTTCCGGGCCAGTGGCCTCACCACCAAGACCATGGCGCTGGTGGCAAAAATCAGTGATATCCAGGTCACGGTTACCTCGACTGAAGTCGATGCCCTGTTGCTGGAACACAATCTCATCAAGAGTCATCGGCCGCCCTACAATATCCTGTTGCGCGACGACAAGTCCTACCCTTATATTTTCCTGTCCACTAATGACGAGTTCCCCCGGCTGGCCCTTCACCGCGGTACCAAGCGTCACAAGGGCAGTTATTTCGGGCCTTATCCGAGCGCCTCTGCGGTGCGCGAATCCCTGCATTTCCTGCAGAAGGTATTCCGCGTGCGCCAGTGCGAGGACAGCTTTTTCCGCAACCGTTCACGGCCCTGCCTGCAACACCAGATTGGCCGCTGCACGGCGCCGTGTGTAGGCCTGGTCAGCCCGGAGGATTATGCCCGCCAGGTGGAGGACACCGCCTTGTTCCTGGGTGGCAAGTCACAGGAATTAATGGTGCGCCTGGCGGATGACATGGAACGTGCCGCCGCGGCGCTGGAGTACGAGAAGGCGGCAGTGTACCGGGATCAACTGGGCCAGTTGCAACACGTGCAGGCCAGCCAGGGTATCGAGGGCAGTGTCGGTGAGCTGGATATTCTCGCCGTGGCGGTTGAATCCGGCCGCGCCTGTGTGCAGGTATTATTCATTCGCAATGCCCAGGTGCTGGGCAGCAAGTCTTATTACCCGCCACTGAAACTGGACGAAACCGGCGCCGAGGTACTGGCCGCGTTTTTACCGCAGTTCTATCTGGCTGAGGCTCGGCCCATCCCGGGCGAAATCATTGTTAACGAATTACCGGAGGACAGCGCCATTCTGGCGGAAGCACTGTCCTCGAAGGCCGGGCGCAAGGTGACCATCCGCGCCCGGGTGCGGGAGGCCAGGGCGCGCTGGCTGCAGCTTGCGGTGCAAACCGCGCAGACCAACCTGAGCTCGCACCTGGCGGGCCGGCAGTCCACGCTGGAACGGCTGCAGCGGCTCCAGGACGTGCTCGGCCTGGCCGAGCTGCCCGAACGGATGGAGTGCTTTGATATCAGCCATAGCAGCGGTGAAGCCACGGTGGCGTCCTGTGTGGTGTTCGACGCCAGTGGCCCGCGCAAGTCTGACTACCGCCGCTTTAATATCGAAGGCGTGACCGCCGGCGACGATTACGCCGCCATGCAGCAGGCGCTGGAGCGACGTTACCGGCGCCTGCAGGCGGGCGAGGGCAGTTTACCGGATATATTGTTCATCGACGGGGGCAAGGGTCAGGTAACCCAGGCCATGTCGGTCATGAAAGAAATGCAACTACCATCGGTTGAGGTGGTAGGCATTGCCAAGGGCACCACCCGCAAAGCCGGGTTTGAAACGCTGGTACGCGGCCAGACCGGCGCGGAGCAGCAGCTCAGGGGCGATGATCCTGCGCTACACTTGATCCAGTATATCCGCGATGAGGCCCATCGCTTCGCCATCACCGGCCACCGGGCTCGCCGGGACAAGGCGCGAGGCCGATCCACGCTGGAGGGTGTGCCGGGAGTGGGTGCAAAACGGCGCCGCGAACTGTTGCGGCATTTTGGCAGTGCCCAGGGTGTGGGGAACGCCAACGTGGAAGAATTGAAAAAAATCACCGGCATTAGTGCTACGCTGGCACAACAGATATATGACCACCTGCATGGGGTCGGCGACTGAATGGAGAGTTCGAACCCGTGAGTATCAATATTCCCAATACCCTGACCATCATGCGGATTCTGCTGATCCCGGTGCTGGTGGTCGTGTTTTATGCACCGTTCCAGCACAACCTGTTGGTGGCCGCCGGCATTTTCACCGTTGCCGCCGTCACCGACTGGCTGGACGGCTACCTGGCCAGGCGCCTGGGCCAGATGACCAAATTTGGCGCCTTTCTCGACCCGGTGGCCGACAAACTCATGGTTGCAGTCGCCCTGGTCTTGCTGGTTGAACGCCACGACACCATGCTGTTGACCCTGGCTGCCTGTGTGATCGTGGGCAGGGAGATTGTGGTATCCGCGCTGCGCGAGTGGATGGCGGAGCTGGGCCAGCGAACGTCTGTGGCAGTGTCCTACATCGGCAAGATAAAAACGGTGTTCCAGATGATCGCCATTATCGGCCTGCTGGCAATCGACCCGGCGACGGCAGAGAGTTGGCTGCTAGCCGTCAGCTACGTGATGCTGTATATCGCCGCTGTGCTTACCCTCTGGTCCATGATCATCTACCTGCGCGCAGCCGCCGAAGTGATGAAAGGGCAATAACTGGTTGGAAAACAGGGCGTTAAACCCTAAACCCGGTATTGCCGCTTGACAGTGGCCGCACAACTCATAGAATAGGCGCCCTCACGCGGTGTGTCGCTTCAGCTCCTTGCTGGTGCACAGGTAGTGTTGTTCCGAGGCTCGGTGGCAGAGTGGTCATGCAGCGGATTGCAAATCCGTCAACGCCGGGTCGATTCCGACCCGAGCCTCCATCTTCAAGAAAGTAACTCCCCATAAGGCTCAGCGCGCCAACGCCGGCCGGGACGCCGGGCCGTCGATTCCCACCGACCTCCATTTTCAAAGTAATTCCCAGTAAATTACCTTGGTAAATCTTCCTTGGGAGAGTGGTCAAAGAACTTCTTGTAAGCGCGGCCGAAGGCAGACTGGTCTTCGTAACCAACGGTCAGAGAAACCTGCAATATCGATTGCTTTCCACTCCGCAGTAGCTGCCGCGCGAGATCCATACGCCGCTGTAACAGGTAGCCGCTCATGGTTATCCCGAAACTGGACTTGAAGGCATGGGCCAGTGAAGTGCGAGAGAGGCCTACCTGTAATGCGAGTTCATCCGGTCCCGGTGGAGCCGCAATATTATTGTTGAGGATCCCTACAACCTGCTTGATGGCCTGCGCCTTCTTGTTTGAGAGGGGATTGTCGTCCTTGAACTCCTGCTCCGGTGCAGTCAGCAACTCGCACAGGAGGCACAACCACTCCAGAATTTTTGCTTCCATGTACCTCTCCGCCCGCATACCTGCAAAGGGCATATCGATAAGCTCATCGAGCATATTCAGAAGCCGGCCAGTCAGGGGCAGCGTTGTTGTGCGTTCCCCTTTTAGCTTAATGATGTTCTGAATGGCGGGTGGACATTTCTCGAGGTCCAACCCGAACTCATCGACCAGCAGTGCCGGGGGAATGAACAGGCCTGCACTACGGACGCGGTCCCCAGCTTTAAAGATCCGGGTGATGTGGCTGTTTTCCGGATGACTTGCCAGATAAGCGCGGGGCATACCGGTATCAGGCCTTTCATGCCCGCACAATTCGAGGTCTGAGCCACCGCTGATGATACATTCCAGGCTGATTATATTGCTGACGGGTACTGGAATTGCGAACGGCCTGAGTACTTTCAGGTCGCGAATTCCCATAGAAACGTCGCAGTGACTATAGCGCCAAACGTTGAATTTCCCCTGAACGATCCCCGATTCCTCCAGGCCGAATTTTTCCACTAGTCGCACTGGCCCCATATGTGATCGGTAATTGAGTTCATAAAAGCTGTCGAATCCCAGATCGTGGGCTTCCGGGGGGAGATATACGTTGATGGAGGGGATAGTCATATAAACCACTTGCCTGGTGACTGAAGTAGGAGTGAGAACGCACGGGCTGGAATACATGCAGCTGTTGTCGCCAGCGCCTCAAATGTACGTCCTGCCGAAACTTCTGGCTTTACAGCAGAGTTTCACCAGCGCTTATTCGGATAATAAAGGCTTGAGGACGCCTGAGTCCAAATACTTGCGTACGCAGAGGAATGTAACGATGAATAAGAAAACCCTGGTCGCGGCTGTTGTTTTCGGAATCGGCTCCAATAGTGCCCTGTTATCTGCTCAAGGTCTTGAGGAAGTTGTCGTGACCGCCACCAAGAAGGGCAGGGCAGAGAATCTGCAAACCGTACCTATTGCAGCGTCTGTCATGACGGGTGACCAGATAGAGGCCATGTTTGCTGAGAATATCGCTGATATCGGCCGCCAACTGCCAAACGTCCGTCTGCAGTCCGTGGGTACGTTTCCGGGGGTGACCAACTTCAGTATTCGGGGAATGGGTGTTGCCTCAAGTATCGCAGGGGATGAGCCGACAGTTGGGGTGATTCTGGATGGCATCTACCTCGGCACAAACTACGGCTCTGATCTCGATACCTTTGACATAGAGAGCATCGAGGTTCTGCGAGGTCCGCAGGGCACTCTGTTTGGCCGCAATGTTACGGCAGGTGCTGTTGTTGTTCGCTCACAGCGCCCAAAGGGGGAGTTTGGCGGCAAGATCAAGGTTGGTGTCGGTAACAACGGACGGGAGAATTTCTCCGGAACCATTCAGGGAGCCCTGAGCGATACAGTCTCGGCCAAGGTCTTTGCCAATTACAGGGACAGGGATGGTGACTGGAAAAATATTACCTTGAACGAAGATCAGGGCGCGCAAAAAACAAAATTCATCAGACCCAGCCTCCTCTGGACTCCCAGCGATAATCTTGATGTGACGTTGATTGCCGAAAGAGGGGATATCAGTGGCCACGGCTCCACGCCCAATACCTCTGTGATTCTGGGCCAGACCACCGACATTGCGGATGACGAGGTGGCTGGCACCGACCCGGGGGGCGTTAGTATCGAATGGGAACAGATCGTCCTGGAGGCGAACTGGATGCTGGGTGAGGGCGTGCTGACCTCGATAACCGGTTATCGCAATGTAGACTTCGGAACGCCATTCGCTGATGCGGATGGCACCCCGCTCGAGGTTTTCCGCAACGGCATTTCAGTAGACCAGGACCAGATCAGCCAGGAGCTCCGCTATGCATCCACCGCTTTCGATGAACGACTGGAATACACCCTTGGAATCTATTATTTCCAACAGACCATCGAGCAGCGAGAAAATCGCAGTGTTCTCGGAGGCCTGAATGTCAGCAATACGGATGGACGGGTCGACAACGAATCGTACGCCGCTTTTGTCAACGGCACCTGGTTTATCAATGATGCAATATCCCTGACTGTTGGGCTTCGTTATACCTATGAGGAGAAAGACGTGCTTATCGCCACCGGCGATGGCTGCAACTTTGATTTCACTCTCTGTGACTTCGGCACGGATGACGCCACCGATTGGAACAACCTGAGCCCCAAGCTTGGTATTAACTGGGAGCTCAATGATAAGACGTTCCTGTATGCCTCTTACGCCAGGGGGTTCCGCAGTGGCGGGTATAACCTCAGGGTTGCCAGCGCATCGCTTGACCCCGGTCCCTATGACGAAGAAACTGTTGACTCCTTTGAGCTCGGCTTGAAGACGGACTTGCTTGATGGCAAGGCCAGGGCCAATGTGGCGCTGTTTTACGCAGAGTACGACGACCTGCAACGGGTTGTTCTGGATCCAGCAACCCTTCTTCAAAATACACGGAATGCTGCAGCAGCGACCGTGCAGGGTGCTGAAGCGGAATTCACCTATAGGCCATGGGAGGCCCTGCTTGTTACCACGACCGTGGGTTATACCGATGCCAGCTACGATGAATACAATGGCCTTGATGTTACGGGGGATGGTGAACCAGACCCTGGCCTGGCAAGGAATTTAAAATTGGTCCGAGCGCCGGAGTGGACCTACGCACTCAGCGCCTCTTACGACCTGGATCTCCGCGGTAATGGCTACTTGAATTTCAGGACAGCATACAGTTATACCGACGAGATCCCGGTCAACGACATAAACTCGTTCTTCCATGACGATTACGGACTTTTTGATGCCAGTGTCAGCTGGTACTCGGAAAATGAGGCGCTGAAGGTCGCTTTTTGGGGCAAGAACCTGACGGATGAAAGACGCATTGAAACCGGAGCGTTCGTCAGCATTTTCTCATATGAATTCCTGACCGAGCCAAAGACCTTTGGAGTAGAAATCAGCTATCAGTTTGACTGAGCCGGCTTATCCGTTACTCAACCCAAAGAGCACTGTGCTCGCTCAAATCCGGAAACAAAACAATGCAGACTAAATTAAAAACAACATGCCTGTCATTATCGTTTGCGCTGGTTGCCACGCTGGTGCTGGCCGACACCGAGCCAGGCGAAGAGATGATTGCCGTTGCCATGGCGATGGGGGCTGCACCGCCTGGGGTAACGCCAGCGAGTGGCAACGAGAGCGTCGGCCCCTTTAGGTACCTGATTGTCAAAAATGCCTTCATCATCGACGGCACAGGAGCACCACCGCAAGGCCCGGTCACCATCGTAGTGGAAGGCGACCGCATTACCAGCATTGTCGGGTCGGGGATGCAAAGCGCGCATGTGGAAGCTTCTGATCCGGGTCCGGGTATTCATGTGATTGATGCGGCCGGCAAATATGTTATTCCCGGCATGATTGATTCCCATGCGCATTTTGGCAGTCCTTATCATGCACTGGGTGGCTCGATCACTGCTCCGGACTATGTCGGGATGCTGTACCTGGCTCACGGAGTTACTACCCTGCGTGATGTAGGTTCCCTGATGGGATTGAACTGGACTTTGCAGCAAAAGAGGCGCGGCAACTCTGGAGAAATCTCGATTCCTCGTATTGAGGCTTACGCCATGTTCCCGGAGCGAACGCCCGATGCAGAGGCGGCACGGCAGTGGATTCGGTCGATCAAAAAAAATGGGGCTGATGGTGTCAAATTCCTGGGTGCAGCCCCCCAGGTCATGAAGGCGGCGCTGGACGAAGCCAACAACTTAGGTCTCCGCTCTGCGTATCATCATGCGCAAACCAGTGTCACCCGAATGAATGCACTTGACAGCGCGGCTTTGGGCTTGACCAGCATAGAGCACTGGTATGGCCTTCCAGAGGCGATGTTTGAAGATCAAGTTATTCAAAACTATCCCCCCGGTTACAACTATAGCAATGAGCAGGACCGATTTTCCGAGGCCGGCCGCCTGTGGTTACAGGCGGCGCCTCCCGCCTCAAAGACCTGGCGCCGCACCATTGATCAGTTGCTGGATAAAGACATGACCATGGTACCTACTTTTAGTGTGTATGAGTCCAACCGGGATGTGATGAGACATGTCACCCTGGAGTGGCACGAGGATTACACCATGCCCTATATGGCCAGAATATTTGAGCCCAACCCGAAGATCCACGGCTCTTACCATTTTGACTGGACCACGGCCGATGAGGTGGCCTGGAAAGCAAACTATCGCCGCTGGATGGACTTCGTCAACGACTACAAGAACGCAGGTGGGCGCGTAGCCGCCGGATCCGATTCAGGCTTTATCTACAATATCTACGGATTCTCCTACGTGCGTGAACTGGAGATGTTGCAGGAGGCCGGCTTCCATCCTCTTGAGGTACTTCAGGCCGCCACACTTAATGGGGCACAACTTCTGGGCATGGAAGCGGACATCGGTACGCTGGAAATCGGCAAGAAAGCGGACATGGTAATTGTCGATGACAACCCGCTGGCGAATTTCAAAGTGCTGTATGGTACCGGCCACCGCCGTTTCAATATGGAGTCCGGCAGGATGGAACGAGCAGCCGGCATTCTCTATACGGTCAAGGACGGGATTGTTTACGACGCCAAGCTTATGCTCAAAAAGGTGCGCGAGATGGTTGCCCAACGTAAGCAGCTTGAAGCACGGGGGGCCACATCAAGATGATGAAACTGCCCACGTTGATCGCCTTGCAGGCGTGGTACGCGTGCATGGCACTAGCGTATCTACTGCTCAGTGAGTGGCGTCTGCAAGCGACCGGGGAGGCACTGAGTGCCGTGCCGAGAGGAAGCTCCATGGTGCTTTTTACTGGCTATTCACTGACACTGCTACTGCCGCGCTTCGGATTCGAGCAAAGCTACCGCGTTGCCATGGTCATCGCGGTACTACTCTTTTGCGGGTCAGGCGTGATCGGAAATATGATACGCTTTTTACAGTCAGGCCTGGACTACTATGCAAGTTTTCTGGCATTCACAATAGCTGTAGCTATCAACCTATTCGGTTCTGTGCTCAACATTATCGCTGCCTTCGGTTGGTATTCCCGCCCCAATGCCGGCAGCGTCCATTGACGAGACTCGTTCCCCGGCGAGGGAGGGCACCGCCGGACCGTCAATTCCGGCCCGACCCACGACGGTGTTGCCTACATCCTCAGCGCTGTCGACGGTGAACTTGGTTCCAGCCGCAGTGAGATATACTAAAAGCTACGCGGTACGCTGATTCACACACCCGATGCCGGACGCCGGAACCCGGTTCTCTTGGCGGATGACGCTGGTTCCCGTTGGCCAGTCCCTGCTGGTTGCTGTTGTTGTGTCCTGCGCCGCTCTCTCGCCGATGTCTTGCGCCACCAGATAATCACGCCGGTAATACTCAGCATGGCGACAATAACGCCCATCACCGAAATCAGTATGCGTCCGGGCAGGCCGAGAATGCGTCCGGAATGCAGGGGAAACTGGGCCTGCACGAAGATATCCGCGGCTGTACCCTGCCAGGGAATGAAATCCCCGAGATATTTCCCATCGATACCATCGAAATAGAGCGCCTTGTGTCCCACACCGCCGGTGCCGTGCCCATCGGCTGCGGTAAAGAATTCCGCCCGGTAGAGACCAAATTCGCGAGCGTACCACAGCGACCCCAGGGGCTCACTCCAGCCCAGCTCACGTGACTCAGCCGCGGCAATTCTGGCGATGTCGGTAAACGCCAGTACGGGTTCAATGGGATTGTCATGTCCGGATGGCGTGCGTTCATCCAAAGGGGACGGGGTGACGTCGGACACCAGGGACATGGCGGGAAAGAAGACTTCCCGGTACAGGTTCAGGGAAAAAGCGGTGAAGGCGATCACAAAGAGCAGCATCCAGATCCACAGGCCCACTGCGCGATGGAGGTCAAAGGTGAAGCGGTTAGGCCCGGCGGCGCGGTTGATTTTCCATGCCGGTTTCCAGCGTTCGAACCACCCGGCACGCTTGTCCCGGGCTTTGCGGCGGGGGAGCGTGAGGTAAAAGCCTATGAAATTATCGAAGGTCCAGAGGAGGGCGATTATACCCAGCAGCCAGATTCCCCAGTGGTCGATACCGCCAATTTCCGGTATATGCAGACTGAAATGGAGTGTGTAGAGAAACGACATGAAGGTTTCCCTGGTGATGGGCCACACAGCGCCCCATTCCCGCGTACCCTGGATGTCGCCGCTGACCGGGTCCACGTAAACCTGGTTGAAACCCGGCTCGTAGAGGCGCCCGGTCTCCGGATCGACCTTGGGTTCCACCCAGAAATACTGGGCATGGCCAGGTTCGTCGTGGAGTTCGAAATAGCTCACGTCGACCTGCGGGAACTTCGCTTCCACTTGCTCCGCCAGTGACACGGTTGGTTGTGGAACGCCGGGCGTGCGGGCCTCGAACAGGTGAGGGTTCAGCCATTCGTCCAGTTCGTGGTCCCAGGAGATTACCGCACCGGTGAGGCCGGTAATCACCAGGAACAGGGCAGTGGTGAGTCCCAGGTAGCGATGGAGTTTGAGCATCAGGGTTCGCATTGAAAATTCCTAGAATCGCCAGGCGACAGAGGCCTGGACATTGCGCGGCGCACCGTAAAAAGCCTGGTCCCAGTAAAGGCTGTTGAGATATTTCTCATCGGTGACGTTTGCCAGATTCACCGCCAGGCTCAGGGTGGGGCTGAGTTCATAGTGCAGGGCCAGGTCCAGGAGGGTGTAAGCTTGCTGCTCGGCCAGGCCACTGCTGGTGGTAATATCGTCCTGCCATTTGAGCACACCGCCAAGCTTCAGTGCGGGCAGTGCCGGGACCCGATAGGACGCGGACATTTTCACCAGCTTGGAAGGGACATATGGACGAATGTCCTCGCCGTTGTCATCCTCCAGGTCAACCCGGGTAAAACCGGCACTGATGTTCAGGCCCTCTATCAACTCGCCGGACAGTTCCACCTCATAGCCCTGGCTGTCGATGTCCCTGGGCTCGTAGATGGCGATACCCTGGGAATTGCGTCCCACGAATTCGCCGAGGTTACTGTGTTGTGCCTGGAACAGTGCCAGGGTGAGAATCGCCCGTTCGTTGTTGAATGATTTTTTCAGGCCGATCTCGGTATTGTCACCCTCGGCGGCGCCCAAAGGCCGAAGCTGGTCATTGACCCAGGTTTGCTGCTTGAACACCTCGCTGTAGCTACCGTAAGCCATCAGGTCGCTGGCAATTTCGTAAGTGACACCGTAATAGGGAACCGTCTTTTCCGCTTCGGCGTCTGCGGAACCGCCATAGCTGATACCTTTCTGGTCCAGTTTCGTCCGCCTTGCTCCCAGTAAAAGTGAGAGATTGTCTGTGGCGTTGAGGCGGGCGGAGACATACAGGGCCTTCTGGCTGAGCTCGATATCGCTGGCATCCGTCGCCGGGTTGTGGGCGACAAAATCAGGGCGTGGCGTATTGCCTTGTGCCCAGTCGCTGCCCAGCACGGGAAATCCGCCGACCGGGTCAGTGAAGGAGGCTTCATCAACTTGAATATCGGAATGGTTATAGCCCACCACGACCTGGTGTTCACGGCCGCCTAACTGAAAGCCGCCGGAGACGAAAAGGTCATAGTTTTCCTGGGTCTCTTCCCGGCTATAGGCGCTGGCCCAACCGTTCAAGCCGGTTTCGTCTTCACGGCTCGGCGCGCCGTAAACGTAAAACAGTTCCGAATTGAAATCGCCGGTATTGCGGGTATAGATGGCGTTGAAAAGCCACTGTCCGGTTAATTGGTGTTCGAGTTCGACAAAGGTCTGGTTCTGGGTGCTGTCGGCAAACGTCCAATCCGGGGCGTTGCTGGTGGATACGTCGTAATCAGTGGGTGTTCCGTCAGCGTAGCGAAGCGGCAATGCGCCCCACATGACGCCGTCAGAAGCGCTTTTGTTGTAACTGTGGCCGAGGGTAAGCAGAGTCCGCTCCGTAAGGTCCACTTCGACAATGCCGTACATCAGGTCAGTCTGGTCCTCGTGGCGATCCAGGTAGGACTCACTGTCCTCCCGCGCCACAACCAGGCGGCCGCGCGAGTTAGCGGATAGAGCGCCGGAGATGTCGCCGTCCAGTCGTACCCCGTTCCATTCATTTGCCGAAACCCGGGTGCCAATTTGCAGCTCATCGGTAGGGCGTTTGCGCACGTAGTTGATAGTGGCGGAGGGATTCGCCAGGCCGGTGATCAGGCCGGCAGCGCCCTTGACCACTTCGACCTTTTCGTAAATCGCGGTGTCCTGCTGCCCCAGGTTCAGGCCGGAAACGAAAGGAACGCCAACGCCATCATACTGGAAGTTGACAATGTCGAAGCCCCGGGCCGTATAGTAGGTTCGATCCGTTTCCACTTCCTCAACGGTGACGCCAGGGGTGTAGTTCAACAGGTCACTGATATTGTTGAGCGCAAAGTCATCCATCTGGGCCCGGGAGATGGCCGTTACGGTCTGGGGTGTTTCAAACAGAGTCAGGTTCAGCTTGGTGGCGGTGTCGGTCTTTCCCTGCTCTCCGTAAACGTAAACCGTTTCCATGTGGCTTGCGCTTGCGACGGAGGCCTTTTTATCGCTGTCTACCGATTGAGCCAAAGCCAGGGTCGGGTAGCTGGCAATTGCTATCGCCATAGCGGTCAGGGGCAGACTATAAGGCGGGCGGCTGTGAGTACTGGTTTTTTTCATGGTTGGCCTCGTATCGTGAGCAGTGGTTGTGTGGGGCAGCTTGCAGGCTGAAACTGTAGGATTATTGAACGCGAATGTCAATCATTCTCATTTAGATTTGATTGGGTTTCAGTTTGGCGAGCGCCACCCTTGTCAAACGTACCGGGAGGCATTTTCCTGGAAGGAGTCGGCCTTATGGCCATAATGAAGATTCGACCATTCAGGCACCTTACCCTATGCTGTTTTGGGAATGATGGGTTCTACCCCATTTTCGGGGCGTTAGAATAAGGCTCATTGCCGGGTACCGGGGAGAGATTATGGGCAGCAGGTTTCTCGCAGGTGCTTTCGTGTGCCTGGTGTGTTGTTCGCTTTGGTTGGCGACTCCTGGCTTTGGCGAGGATCAGCGGGGTGGGGAGCCCGATGCGCGCGCCATCCTTCAGGCCGCCATTGATCACTGGCGCGGTACCAGCTCCTATGCGGAGGTAACCATGATCATTCACCGCCCCGAATGGGAGCGGCGCATGGCCATGCGAGCCTGGACCAGGGGCGAGGATCACAGTCTGGTGCGGGTGATGGCACCGCCTCGGGATGGGGGTAGCGGTACGCTGCTGATCGATAAGGACATGTGGAGTTTCGCACCCAACATTAATAGAGTGGTGAAGGTTCCCTCTTCCATGATGGCCCAGAGCTGGATGGGTTCCGACTTTTCCAATCAGGACATCGCTCGTGCGGACGATATTCTTGACCACTACGAGCATCGTCTTCTCCAGACCGAGACCACTGAAAACGGGCTGGTGTACTATATTGAAGCCATTCCCCATGAGATGGCGCCAGTGGTCTGGGGGCGACAGGTGGTGCAAGTCCGGGAGGATCATCTGGTGCTCCAGGAAGACTATTACGATCAGGACGACCGACTGGTCAAACGCCTGGTGACGCACGATATCGCCACAATGGATGATCGGGCAGTGGCCAGGGTACAACGCATGAGCAAACTGGAAGAACCCGGCGAGTGGACCGAGGTGCGTATCGACGCCATTGATTTCGGAGTCGAGCTGGAGGATCGTGTTTTCACGCTCTCCAATTTGCGAAATCCACGGCAGTAAGCTGCGCCTGCAGGTGAAAGGGGAATACCCTTGCTTGAACTGCGATTAGCTTCACGCAACATCTGGCGGCATTCCCGTCGTACCTGGTTGACGGTGGGTGCCATGGTCTTCTCCAACATTCTGTTGGTGTTCATGATCGGGCTGCAATTCGATACTTATCAGCTCATGATCGACAACACACTGCGGGTGTTCACCGGCCACATTCAACTGCAGGCGCCTGGTTATCTGGACGAGCCCGGTATCCGTAAAACCCTTCCCGACATTCAGGCACTGGCCGAGGATGTTCGTGCGAATATATCCGGAGTAGACGTGAGTGCTCGCGCAACCGGTTTCGCTCTGGCGTCAAGCGAGGAGCGTAGCTATGGAATTCAGGTGGTGGGTGTCCAACCGCAGTATGAAGCGAAGGTTTCCACGTTGGCCGGACTCATTACTGCCGGTCGCTACCTGCAGCAAGGAGACACCAATGCGACGGTCATCGGCAAAATACTGGCCCGTAATCTGAAAATTGGCGTTGGTGAGGAGCTGACGATTCTGGGTTCCGGTCGCGATGGCTCGATGGCCGCCGATGTGCTCACGGTAGTGGGTATCTTCGAAAGCAATATGCCGGAGATGGATCGCTCCCTGGCCCTGATGCCCCTGGAGCGATTCCAGAACGTGTTCTTCATGGAAGGTCGTGGCCACACTGTGGTAATCAGGGCCGGGGAGTTCTCCCTCGTCGACAGTAAGGCCGCGCAGCTCAGGCAGCGCTACGGTGCGGCTGCGAATCGCGTGGTGCTGCACTGGGACGAGCTGAAACCGGGGTTGCGCCAGGCCATTCAGGCGGATATGGCCAGTGCCTGGTTCATGTATGCGGTATTGATTGTCCTGGTGGCATTCAGTGTCATGAATACCCAGCTTATGTCCGTTCTGGAGCGTACTCGTGAATTTGGCATGATCATGGCCCTGGGGCTGCGACCCGGGCGTTTGGTGCGCCTGGTCCTGCTGGAGACGGCGGTGATAGCTTCTATAGGCCTGCTGCTGGGTGTGCTCCTCGGCGGTGGACTGAACCTGGTACTGAGTCATACTGGCTTCGCCTATCCCGGCATGGAAGAAATGGCCCAGCGCTTCAACCTGCCGAACAGAATCTTCCCCGAGGTCACCTTGTTCACGGTATTGCTTGGGCCGGGGATAGTGTTTGCCGCAAGCATGCTGGCGTCCCTGTATCCGGCCCTGCGGGTAAAATTTTTGCAGCCGATAGCTGCCATGAAGGCCGTCTGATGGAGCTTCTGCGCAGCACCGGGCAATACAGCCGGCGGATTCTTGTGACCCTGGCCTGGCGTTACCTGTGGCGTAACTACCGTCGTACCATCATCATGCTGCTGGCGATCACCATCGGTGTGTGGGCCATGATCTTCATGATTGCTCTTCTGCGGGGCATGGTGGATGACATGGTGCAAAGCAGCCTGGAATCCTTCCTGGGCCACGTGCAGATTCACCACCCGTCGTACCGGGACGATCCCAGCATCGTCAACCATCTGCCGACACCCGGTAGTGAGTTGCGCGAGTACCTGGATCGGGCCGGGCTGGACTGGACAGCGCGCCTGCGGGTTCCGGCGGTGGTGTCCAGTGAGCGGGAGTCGCTGGGGGTGACACTCATGGGAGTGAAGCCGGACCGGGAAGTCCGGCTCTCCAAGCTGCCCCGCCAGATCAGCAATGGACGTTTTCTGGAGAGCCCGGATGACCCCGGCATCGTGATTGGCGAGAAGCTGGCGCGACGCCTGGAAACAGGGCTGGGCAAACGTATCGTGGTCATGAGCCAGGACCCCGATAATGATATCGCGGACCGGGGGTTTAGGATCGTGGGTATTTATTTCGCCGAGTTGCCGGCCATGGAAGAGCAGTTTGTCTTTGTGGGGCTCAATGTCGCCCAGCAGATGCTGAGGGTGGGGGAGAGCGTGAGCGAGATCGAAGTCCAGGGCCCTGATTTTCGTGAAGTGGACTGGTTTTACCAGGCTATTGCGAGATTGAAGCCCGATCTTGATGTGAGTCCCTGGTACGAGCGGGACACCTATCTGGGCACCATGCTGAGACTGATGGACGGAGTGGTGCTGGTGTGGATCATCGTCATCTTTCTTGCACTGTCTTTCGGTTTGGTTAATACCCTGGTCATGGCTGTGTTTGAGCGGGTGCGGGAGATCGGCCTGATTCTGGCGCTGGGCATGCGCCCATCGGCCATTATGGGGCAGGTATTGCTGGAAACACTGATGTTGCTGGCGCTGGGCCTTGCGCTGGGTAACGCTCTGGCGCTGGCCACCATCATTCCCCTGGCCGACGGCATCGACCTGTCCGTCGTCTCCGAAGGCCTGGCCATGATGGGGGCGGGCAGTACCCTCTACCCGGCGCTGTACTGGCAGGACCTGCTTCTGTCCAACGGCCTGGTAATTGCGCTGGGCCTGCTTGCCGGTTTGGCACCGGCCCACCGGGCCAGCCGCTACAATCCGGTTGAAGCCCTGACCAAAACCTGACAATGGCGAATATATGGCAGCGGTAATTTGCGAAGACCTCACCAAAATATTCCGGCAGGGGGATGCCGTCATCAAGGCGCTGGATCACCTCGGCGTTACCATTGAGGACGGGGAGTTCATCAGCCTGTCCGGTCCCTCCGGCTCCGGTAAAACCACCTTGCTCAATGCTATCGGCGGGCTGGATCAGCCGGACAGCGGGCATATCACCATCGGCGGCCAACGTATCGATCAGCTGCCCAAGGCCAGGCTGGCGGACATGCGCCTGCATAACATCGGTTTCGTGTTCCAGTCCTACAATCTTATTCCGGTTTTGTCCGCGCGGGAAAACGTGGAGTTCGTGATGCAGGTCCAGGGAATTACCCCGAAGGAGCGCCGGGAAAAATCGGCAGCTATTCTCAGGGAAGTGGGTCTCGAAGGCATGGAGGACCGCCGCCCCGGCGAATTGTCCGGTGGTCAGCAGCAGCGGGTCGCGGTAGCGCGAGCTATCGTCTCGGAGCCGGCGCTGGTACTGGCCGACGAGCCCACCGCGAATCTGGATTCAGAGACTATGGCGCAGCTGATGGATTTGTTCGTCAAACTCAATGAACACCATCGTGTGACCTTCGTGATCGCCACCCACGATCAGCGTGTCATGAACTATACGAAGCGCCGTATCCACCTGAAGGACGGCAGGATCGTCAGCGATGAGGTATAGCAGGCCCCTGCTTGCAAGCGCTTACGGATTACTTATGTCGCTGCGGGCCACGGCTGTGGAAGGCATGCCGGATCCGGATATCCATGGCCACGTCAAATACCGCTACCTGACCGCTCGCTACCCCGAGCACAGTATCTATCACCATTGGTACGGCGAGACCAGCAGCGATCACTTGCTGGACAGCCGCTTCAAATTCAGCTTCCGGGAAGGCCGGTTCGACCTTCAGGTGGACTACCAGATCCAGGCTCTGCACAGTGACCTCCTGCGTACTCGACAGGTAACCGGAAGCCCGCAGCCGGGCCAGGCCTATCCCGAGGATGACCGGCGTTTTGTAGACCTCACCAAGGTAGTCAGTGAAGGCCGCGACACGGCAATCCTGCACCGCTTGGACCGTTTCAATATCGGCTACAGCAGCGACCAGCTGGTGCTTCGCGCAGGCCGTCAGGTTCTGAGTTGGGGCAACGGCTTGATGTTCAATCCCGTGGACTTCTTTAATCCCTTCGATCCCGTCGCGCTCGATACCGAGTACAAAGTGGGTGATGACATGCTCTACGGCCAGTACCTGTTCGCTGACGGCGATGATATCCAGGCCGTAGCCGTAGGCCGGCGCAATAGCCGCGATTCCGTAACTGCCGATGAGAGCAGCTTCGTCGTCAAGTATCACGGCTGGCTCGATGACCGAGTCGCCTGGGTGGGCCTCGCGGGCGCGGAACTGGACTTGCTGGCTGGCGTACATTTCGAGCAAACCATCCTTGCCGCAGGACTGGTCAAGAGCATGGGCGGAGCCATCTGGCGCGGCGACCTTATGTTCACTGATACGGACGAGGGCGGCGTGCTCTCGGCGGTTGCCAACCTGTCCTACTCCTGGACCTGGGGCGAGACCAACATCAGCGGCACCGCGGAGTATTACCACAACGGCTTCGGTCTTGATGACGGTCGCTACAGGCTGCCCCGGGTGCTGCGTGACGACGCTCTCCAGGCCCGCCTCGGTCGTGGCGAACTCTTTACCCTCGGGCGTAACTACCTGGGCCTGGCCGCCACCATTGAACTCACCCCGCTCTGGCTGCTCACCCCCACGTTCCTGGTGAACCTGGATGACCAGTCCGCACTTCTGCAACTCGGCAGCCGCCACGACCTTGCCCAGGACTGGCACCTGATCGCTGCACTCAATCTCCCGCTCGGTCCGAAGGGTTCGGAGTATGGCGGTATCAAATCGGGTTTCCGGGACACCACGCTGGCTAGTGAAGGTGGGCTATTTGTGCAGTTGGCTTATTATTTTTAGGGGCCGCCAGTCCTGTTCAGCAGTAACAATCGCGAAGCTTTACCAAAAATCAACCCAATGCGCTGCGCTCTTTCTTCTCCCCGCTGACTCAGGCCCCAGGCTTCATCCAATTCCGGCCAGTCCCGCCTTTGACACCCAATAAATGGTCTACACTCATTCTGGCGTGTAGCGTATCCCCGAACTGAAGCCAGGTTGCAAGTGTCGCTCGGTATGGCTACCGGAGGTGGTGAATGAGCGGTTATCGACAGGCCATTACAGACATCGACGTATCCAGCGGGACTTCGGTTCGTATACTGCGCGAACTGCATGAAATGAGTCAGCACGACCTGGCTGTCGCAACCGGTATACCGCAATCAACGATTTCTTCCATAGAGAATGATCGGGTGTGCCTTGGTGGCCGGCGGGCAAGAGTGCTTGCCCGGATATTGCGCTGTCATGTTTCCATGCTGGTATTCCAGGGCGGGAGGGCACAGCAAGTGCCTGTCGCACAGCCGGCTACGGCAACCGATGCAGTTTTACCGCATAGCGGATCGCGCCGCGCCAGGGATCCGGCACACGCGCCTGTAGAGCGCAACGTTAAAAGGGAGAGAGCGTGTGATCGACGTTCAGATATACCGATACAACCCTGAGCAGGATTCTGCCCCTTACATGCAGTTTCTGTCACTTCCCGAGGAATTTCGTAGTCGAATGGTCCTGGATGCCCTGGAGTACCTGCGGGAAACAGATCCAACGCTGGCCTATCGACGCTCGTGTCGGGAGGGGGTCTGTGGTTCAGACGGCATGAATATCAATGGCAAGAACGGGTTGGCCTGCATAAAACCGGTTGCGGAAGCAATTGGAAGCTCTGGCTGCCTGGTTATCAGGCCGTTACCCGGGATGCCTGTTATTCGCGATCTTGTTGTAGATCAAACTCTTTTCTTCGAGCACTATAAACGCGTCAAGCCATGGCTGATGCCCAATGATGCGGCCCCTGCGATCGAGCGACGGCAATCTCCGGAACAGCGTGCGCAACTGGATGGCTTGTGGGAATGTATTCTCTGCGGCTGCTGCACCTCGCAATGTCCGTCCTGGTGGTGGAATCCCGAAAAGTATCTGGGGCCCGCGGCATTGCTACAGTCGTTGCGGTTCCTTGTCGACAGCCGTGACCAGGCCCGAAGCGAGCGGCTGGGAGAACTTGAGGATCCTTTTAGCCTGTTTCGTTGCAGGAGTATCGGCAACTGCTCCTGGGTGTGCCCGAAAGGACTTAACCCCATGGGAGCAATTGGCAGGATTAGACTTGAATTGATGCGCGAAGCCAGTTGAGGGTAAGAAGGAGAGGAGGGACTTGCCCAGCCGCCCCTCCCGGTATCAGGTTTCAGTTACCGAATAATTTACCGAATGCCTTACCCACTTCGTTGCCGATTTTTGTGGCGGCTTCCTCGATGTCCTGCGCCGAAGGTTTTTTCTCCTGGGTCTCCTCCTCGCTGTTGTTATTGCCGCCAAACAATCCGGACAGTCCGCCGCCTGATGAATTGTCCGCGCTGTCTTTGCCGCCACCGCCGAACATTTTGCCGAGGCCGGACATGTCGGTGGGTTCTGCCGGCAGGACGAATCTGGCGGGATCAACGACGGTAGCGTCAATGGTGCTTACCTGCATATCGGTGCCATAGCGCAGTACACCCAGGTTTCTCGAGGTGAGCTGGCCCTGGAGATGGTCCGAGCTCTGCTGCTGGTCCAGCAAGCCAGCCAGGTTGGTGGCCATACGGTTGATGGCATCGCGGAAGCCTAGGGCGCGAGGGTCCGGAGAAAGGGTCATTTCCGTCTGCTGGGCCTTGCCTTCATGATCTGTGAATTTGAGCAGATAAACTTCACCCTGTATGCCGGCAAGCGTCTCCTTGCGACCCGTTGCCTGCAGGGACTCAACCCGGACATCGGTCATGTCGGGTACGGCGGCTTTGGCGAAACCGCCAAACATGGACATGGCCTGGCTCAGGTCTATCACTGCGAATTCACCCTGGTCCTCGGTAACCACGTAGAGCTTCCGGTCACGCATGATCATGTAGCCCTGCTGGTCGTCGCTATTGATCCGCAGTTTGTCCCCCTCGTATTCGAAGGTCGTGCGGTTGCCCTGCTGGTCAACCACTTGCGCAATGTCGGCGCTGGAGAGGCTGCTAGCCAGGACAAGGCCCAGTGCGGCCGTTGGATAAAGCGCATAACGCATCAATTTAAGCATAGCGTGACTCCTTGTCAGTCAGGGCCGGGAGTGACCCAGTCTGTGCCCAGTATCGACCTTAATGCAGCGAATTTCCAGTGCGTGGGCGTCGATCGCATTGGCCCTGTTATGCAAGCTCAGCCAGAGCGGATCTGCTGATAGGCCGCCAGGGCCGCCTCGCGTGCCTCCCGATGATCCACAACCGGTGCCGGGTAATGATCGCCCAGGACCACTCCGGCTTCGGCCAGGACCGGAGCCGGGGCCTCCCAGGGGCGGTGCAGATAACGATCCGGCAGTCGGGCCAGTTCCGGTACCCAGCGCCGTACATACTCGCCCTCGGTATCAAACTTCTGCCCCTGGGTGACGGGGTTGAAGATCCGGAAGTAGGGCGCGGCATCGGCACCGCTACCCGCCGCCCATTGCCAGCTGCAGGCGTTGGCTGCCAGGTCCGCATCCACCAGGGTATCCCAGAACCAGCGTTCGCCCTCGCGCCAGTGGATCAGCAGGTGCTTGGTCAGGAAGGAGGCGGTGACCATACGCATACGGTTGTGCATATAGCCCGTTTGCCACAGCTCGCGCATTCCCGCGTCTACTACCGGGTAGCCTGTCTGGCCGCGCTGCCAGGCCTGTAACAGTGACTTGCCGCCAAGCCAGGGAAAGCCCGCAAACTGTGCCTTGAAGGGCTCACGCGGTATGGTGGGGAAGTGGAACAACAGGTGGTTGGAGAACTCCCGCCAGCCGATCTCGCTTAAAAACTTGTCTACCTGGCTTTCCAGGGCCGGTTTTTGAGCCACCCGTTGCCGGGCCCTGTGCCAGACTTCGCGGGGCGATATTTCGCCAAAGTGCAGATGCGCGGACAGTCGTGACGTGGCATATTCAGCCGGGCGGTCCCGGCCATCGGCATAACGGCTCACCCCGTCGTCCAGAAAGTGTGCCAGCCGTTCGCGCGCACCCGCCGTGCCCGGAGTCCACAGCTCGTGCCATTCTGCGGCCCAGTCGGGGTTCCGCGGCAACAGGTTCCAGCTGTCGAGATCGTCCGACCGACCAATGTCCGGGACCCAGGGCCACTGCTGGGGCTGAACCAACGGCTGCGCAGGGTGGTCGCCGCGCAGGCAATGGCGCCAGAAGGGCGAAAATACCTTGAACGGCTGTCCTGCCTGGTTGGCGATGGCTTCGGGCTCAAACAACAGCGTCCCCGGAAACCGCTTGAAGTCTACCCCCGCCTCGGTAAGTGCGGCGTGTAGTGCTTTCTCCAGCGCCACTTCGTGGGGCGCATAGCCACGGCTGCAGTACACAGCCGCCGCGCCAGTCTGCGCCACCAGGCGCTGCAGGCACCTGGCGGTGTCACCACGCTGCAGCACGAGGCGGCCACCGGTTGCGGTAATGTCGGCACTCAGGGCGGCGAGGCTGTGATGTAACCACCAGCGGCTGGCGCCACCCGGGGTATTCTCGCCAAGGGTGTCATCATCGAGAATGAACACCGGCAGGATGCGGCCCACTTGGGCGGCAGCAGCCAGGCCGGGTAGGTCGGCAATGCGCAGGTCGTGGCGGAACAGGTAAATACACAGGTCAGTCATGGCTGGTCTTCATTCGGCAGATTAAACGGAGTTGTTGCCAAGGCCGCTAAGCAAGGTGTCACAGGGACTGGCAAATTTCAGGGTGGCCAGATCATCCGCACGCGTGTGGCCGGGATTGAATAACACCAGCGGTTTACCCTGCGCATGCGCTGCCCGGCAAAAACGAAAACCGGAATACACCTGCAGCGAACTGCCGATAACCAACAGGGCATCGGCCCGGGCAATGGCTTCCAGGGTGAGGTCAACCCTCGTTCGCGGCACAGTGCCGCCGAAGAATACGACATCGGGGATAAGCACACCACCACAGTGCTCGCAGGCGGGTACCCGGGTATTGTGGGCATGGGCATCCGGGGTGGCCATGTCGCCATCGGGGCGTTGTAACACCGCCTGGACCAGGCTGTTCAGGCCTGGATTATGTTGGCTCAGTTGTGCCTGCATCCATTCCCGGGGAACACAGCGCGCGCACGTGAGGCAGCGTACCCGGTCCAGTCGACCGTGCAGATCAATAACCTCGCTACTTCCGGCCCGCTGGTGCAACCGGTCGACATTCTGGGTTACCAGCAAATCCACATGCCCCTGGCGCTGCAACAGCGCCAGGGCGCGGTGTCCGGCGTTGGGTTGGGCATCCCTGATTGCCGGCCAGCCATAGAATGAACGGGTCCAGTAACGCTGACGGGTTTCCGGCTTCTGGATATAGTCACGATGCTGGATCGGTTCACTGTATAGCCACCGACCCTCCGCGTCGCGATAGGTTGGGATACCCGAACCCGCACTGATACCCGCCCCGGTCAGGATTACCAGGCGCGGGTGTTGGCGGACGAAATCCCGGAATTGAGTCAGTTCATCTGCTAACGTAGTCATAGGTTCTCTGTAAAGGGTTCTTGCCGTGCCATTGTGGATTGATCCAGTAACTGGCAAGACCGTATCAAGTTTAAAACTAACGGGGCATAAGCATGCATCTATTAATAACCGGTGGCACGGGCTTTATCGGCAGTGCATTGATCCGCAATCTGACGGACGACGGCCATGAGGCTACCGTACTGAGCCGCGGCGCTCACGACAATAGCGCTTCCTGCCGCTACGTGCGCGCGTTGGACGATGTGCCCCTGGCCCCCCCCATAGACGCGGTGATCAATCTTGCCGGTGCTTCTCTGGCGGGCAAACGCTGGGACGCGGCCTACAAGCGTGAGCTGGTTGCCAGCCGCACTGAAACCACCCGCAATCTGGTTGACTACCTGGCGCAACGGGAGCAAAAGCCCGCAGCATTTCTCAGTGCCAGTGCCATCGGTATCTATGGTCATCAGGGGGAGCAGCCGCTGGATGAAAGCGCGCCGGTCGGTTCCGGCTTTGCCGCCGACCTGTGTCGGCAGTGGGAAGCTGAAGCGGGGCGCGCGGCGGACAGTGGAATTCGTACCTGTATCATGCGTTTCGGTGTAGTGCTCGATGCCGGAGGTGGGGCCCTCACTGATATGGCGCGCTCTTTTCGCATGGGGATTGCCAGTTGGCCGGGTACCGGCGACCAGTATTTCAGCTGGGTCCACCGCGCGGATGTGGTCGCGGCCATGCGCTTCCTGTTGCAGGAAGAACAGTTGCATGGAGTGTTCAACGTCACCGCGCCCAATCCTGTCACCCATCGGGAGTTCTGTGAGGCGATGCGTGCCCACTTCAGCACGTTGCCCGGCATGCCAGTCCCTGGGCCGGTATTGCGGTTGCTGCTGGGCGAAATGGCCGATGAGCTGTTGCTCAACGGCCAGCGCGTGTTGCCCGCTGCCCTTACTGAAGCCGGCTTCAGCTTTCGTCACCCTCATGTGGAATCGGCCCTGGACGCTATTTTCAACGGTCACGCCGGGGACAGATTGCCGTGATCCTGCGCAGCGGCGCGCACGACACTATTGTGGCTTAACTTTTCCAGCGCTGAACGCTCCAGTTGCCGTACCCATTCCCGACTGACCGACATACGGTCGGCAATTTCGGCCCGGCTTAGCGGTGGCCCCTGATGCAAGCCCCAGCGCGCAATGACCACCTGTTTTTCAGCTGGCTCAAGGCTCTCGATTTCCTGCAGCAGGCAGCGTTGCAGAGAGGCCGACTCCGCCGGTGCGGCGATATCCTCAAAGGGACCACCATCAAAACTGTCGATTAGCGAATCATCCTCGTCTTCAAATCGCGGCGCATCCAACGACACCGCCATATTCCTGAGCTGACGTAGCTGCCGGGTTTTGTCGGGCTCCATACCTGTAGCGCTGGCCAACTCGTCTTCGCGCGGCTCTTCGCCGGTTGCTGACCAGATCGCATTGCGTTCCCGGTACAGCTTGCCGACCTGCTCGCGCACATGTGTCGGGTACCGAATCAGGGCCGCCCCGTCGTTGACATAGCGTCGAACTGCCTGTGAGATCCAGTTGTAGCTGTAGGTGCTGAACCGGTAGCCCTTGGCGGCCTCGAACTTTTCGGCGGCTCTTATCAGGCCCAGGGTTCCCTCCTGGATGAGGTCGCGATAGGGCGCGCCCTTGCCGGTGTATTTGCCGGCAATGGAATACACCAGGCGCAGGTTGTGCAGGGTCAGCGTATCCCGCGCCTGGTTGAAGCGCGAAAGCGCCAGCTTGATCGGTGCCAGGCTGGCGTGATCGAGCGCATAGCGCGACGCCTGTAGCTGGCCGTCATCGGCCGCCGCACTCCAGGCGGCCAGGGCATCGGCCACGCGACACTTGATCGTCAGACCATTGTGGCGTGCGACGAGTCCGCCGATGCCGACGACCAGGCTGGCCGGAAGCTTCATGTCCTGGGCTGCCTCAAGTGCAGCGTCCCGTTCATCCGCTGTCAGGGCATTGGCACACAATTTCAGCTGTGTGACCCGGGCGCCGCCAGGCAGATAGTCCACCAGTTCCCGGCGCAGCAGGAAATGGTGTTCGCGGCTGGCAAAATCGGCGACGTCGGGTGGCTGGCTACCGGTTCTCTGCAGCAGATCGCCCAGCATATTTCTGCCCCCCTGCGCTTTTATCAGCAGGTTTAATAGCTCCTCGACAGCCCGCCATTTGCTGGAGTCGATGTCACGCTCCTGGGCCGCGCTGAGTAATGGGTAACGGCGCGCTTGTGCGAACAGCTGTTCGAGTTCGCCTTCGTCTGTATCAATCTTCCGTATATCCACAAGTCTCTCCTTCTGGTTTGCTGTGTATACGTGTCGGAGCCGAAAGTTGGACAAGTTATCTGGTCAGTTGTCCAGATAACATGCAGACATAACCTGGTCAGGGCATCCAGGCGCGGCTTTGCAGCGTATCAACTCTAAAATTACCGAGGTGTTAAAGCCATGAAAGAAGCTATTGCGATGAAAGAAGCTGTTCTGGAGTCCAGGCCATTGTACGGCATAGGCACGGTTGCCCGCTTGACCGGGCTCAAGCCCGATACCCTTCGGGTATGGGAGCGCCGCTATGGCCTGGGCGCCAGCTACAAGTCGCCCACGGGTCGGCGACAATATACACAGTCCGACCTGGAGCATATGCAGATTATTGCAGCGCTGGTCAATAACGGGTCGCGTATTGGTGAAATCGCCTCTACAGAGCGCAAGACGCTGGAGATGCTCTTGCGGGGTCGCGGCAAGAATGGTCGCGCGGCGGTGCCTGCGGCGAAGCCACGGGTCGTGTTTGTCGGTGATCAGCTGTGTGAATGGCTGGATGAGCACCAGGGCTGCCTGGCTAACGTTAATGCGCTACTGGTGCGTACGGCGCTGGCCGATATCGGGACGGATTTTTATCCGCAGATCGGGACGGCCGACTCTCTGGTGGTCGAATGTACAAATCTCGGCGGGACCCAGGTTCGCCAGCTTGGCGACCTTATGCAGGCACTGGATGTTGAGCGGGCAGTCGTGTGCTACCAGTTTGCCAACGAGCGCTGGCTTACCGCGCTGGAAGAGCAGAATATCGCCGCGACAACATTCCCGCCCGATCCTGCTTATCTCGCTTACGAGCTGGCGCGTAGCATCGCCGATAAAACGCGTAGCGCAGGTGACTCGAATCTGGGTGAATTGATGACTGCCAAGCCCCGCCAGTTCAACGAACTGCAGTTGCGCGGAGCGCGTCAGCTCAAAAACGCCCTTGACTGCGAGTGTCCCCGCCACATCGCCGACCTGATTCGGTCGCTGGCCTCGTTTGAGGACTATTCGGCCAGTTGCTCGGTGGAAAACTGGAACGAAGCGGCGGTGCATGCCTGCGTTTATGCGTATGCGGCGCAAGCCCGCTGGTTGATGGAGAAAGCCCTGCAAGCAGTGCTCGAGGGCCATGCCGATGAATACCAGAGCGTTCTGAGGACGATTACCGACTCGCCGGTAGGAGATGCAGCCTGAGCGCCCGGGGAATGCTATGATTGGCCCTTGAGCCAATGGTTTTGACGGGAGGTGGAAATGTCCGCCACAGCGCGTGCTATCGGGATTGTTGTTACGCTGGCCATGCTGGTGTTCAGCGGTTGGGTCTATCTGCAAACCGGTGACTGGGTGGCGCTGGTATTCGCCATCGCCAGCCTCGGCTATGGCATCTTTTTCTTCTCGGTAACCCCGCGCGACAACAAGTCTTCCTGAGCTCGCGCAGGGCGCTCATTACGCGGGGCGATTAGCTGCTACCAAACAGGGACTGTACAAAGATAACGAGAATGATCAGCGGGCAAACCAGACGGACATACCAGGGCCAGATCTTCCAGAACAGCGTGTGTTCAACATTCTCATTGCCGCGGCGCAGTTCCTGCAGGAGCTGGTCCCGGCGCCACACCCAGCCGGCATAAAAACAGAACATGAAGCCCAGCAGTGGTTGGCTATAACGTGTTGTTATCGCCACCACCAGCCCGAACAGGCTGTCAAAGTTAATCAGGATGATAGTGCTGAAGAGGGCAATGACCAGCCCGATGACAACGACAGCCCGCTTGCGAGTGACCCCATGTTGTTCAATGGTATAGGCTACCGGGACCTCAAGCATGGAGATGGACGAGGTAAGGGCGGCGATACTCATCAGGAAAAAGAATACGCATGAAACAACCACCCCCGCCAGCCCCATGCTGGTAAACAGCGCCGGCAATACGGTGAAAATAAGCGTATCTTCGGAGATCAGGTCCCCGGTGGCGGTAAAGATTTCAACGCCGTTGTGCAGGGCCACATACATCGCCGGCAGTACCAGAAAGCCGGCGAGTACTGCAATGGAAATGTCTACCAGGGTGACCAGGCCGCCTACCACCGGCAGGTTTTCGCGATCGTTGATGTAGGAACCGTAAATCAGCATGGTGCCAACCCCGAGTGACAGGGAAAAGAAGGCCGCCCCCAGCGCCTTGACAATAAGCCCGGGAGACAGCGCGCGATCAAAGTCCGGTAGCAGGTACACGCGCAGGCCGTCCATGGCGCCATCCAGGGTCAGCACGTAGGCTACCAGCAGAACCAGTGAAACCAGTAACAGTGGCATCAGGCGGCTGGACCAGCGTTCAATCCCCGCTTGAACACCCTCGGAGATGATGCCAACGGTCAGGGCCATGAAGGTCAACATAAAGAGTATATTGCGCTCCAGCCCGAATCCCGTCAGCCACTGGGAGAGTCCGGTTAGCTGGAACAGGTCGGCAATGGCGGCGAGGCAATAGGCCATCATCCAGCCAGCGACGATGGCATAGAAGCTGAGAATAAAGCTGGCTACAATGAAACCGATAATACCGGTGCCGGCCCCAATCCGGCGTAGCGTCGCATTGGGGGAAATCTGGCGCAGGGCACTGACCGCATTGGCGTGAGCATGGCGGCCAATAATCAGTTCCGCCATTAGAGCAGGGTAGGCGAGGGTGAAGGCGAGGATGAGATAGATCAGCAAAAATGCCGCGCCACCGTTACTGGCCGCCTGGGTAGGAAATCCCCAGATGTTGCCCAGGCCTACGGCGCTGCCCGCCGCCGCCATAATAAAACCGAATCGTGAGCTGAATTCGCCCCGGGTAGATGCCATATTGTCGTCCATGCCCTGCTTTTATTGTCGGCGAAATTGTAACATGAGGTCCGTGGTCAACGCCTGCGCTATTGCACGGGCATAATCTTGCAGGGATGCTCGGTGGTCTCGGCCGGTTTGCCGGCACCGAAAATTTTGAGTACCAGTCGCGGTAGAAAAAGCATTGCTTCGGAGTAAACATCAAGCGTCGCCGTCACGGGCGATATCGAGGTCCGTGGGCTAGCCATGTCACCGCGGAGGCTGATGCTGGAGGGCACCTGGATGGTTCTGAGCCTGGAGCGAGGTGTCAGGGTAAGCGACATCTGTTTTTGTGGCAGATCAAGCTCACCAATACCGGTCGCGATCATGTTGGGGGATTCGATGAAAATATCCTGTGTGCGGGCAATGCCCTGTGCGACGGAAAACTGTGCCATGACACAATCGACTGAGGTCGACTTCCTTAGCGCGGCTCCGGAAAACAGCCAGTTCAGTAATCCGCTCGCCAGGACATCGTAGGCGGCCCCCTCGATGGTGGCGTCTTCCAGCGCAATACCCAGCGTACCGTCCAGCGTTGTCAGTAATTCCGCGGCCGTCAGCCCCCCTGCGCTAAGTCCCCCACGCAGATTGAGTGTGCCGCTAATATTTTGCTTTAGGCCAAGATCCTGCCCCAGACTGCTCAGCGGCACTGACAATGCCTGTCCGGCCACGCTGAACCGGGGCGGGTCCAGGGTGATGTCCACAATACCGCGAATTTCCGCGCGAGCATCGGCGTAGCTGAAATCAAATTCACGCAGAAGGTACTGGTTCTGCTCACCGGTAATGTGAATGTCCAGCGCATCAAAGGCCGTGGCGGCGCCGCGCAGAGCGCCAAGGTTTATTCTCAGGTCCAGGGGATAGCGTGGTACCAGCTCGAGTGCCCGTCGCAGGGAGCCGCGTTCCAGCACCGGGTCCAGCTGTTCCACCGGTCGATAAGATGCATTCACGCCCGTTTCCGCCTGTAGCCCAAGGTCACCCAGTTGCACCCGGGGAGAGGCAATAGTCGCGCTCAGGCTGGTGACCTGACCTTCACGGTGTGCCAGTGCCGCCTGGGTCGAAATATCGGTTGTACCGACACGGGTAGTACCTGCCACCAGGGTTTCCAGGGGGTTGAGCGTCAGGTTCAGTTCACCCCTGACCGGCTCGAGCGGCAGGCCGCTGAGCGACTCAAGCAGCGCACTGTTGGTGCTGGTGTAATCGAGTCTCACTTTGACTTGATAATGCCCCGTGACATCATGGATGTTACCGGTCGCTGTCGCGGTAGTCTGTTGGCCCTGTAAGCTGGCTTGCAGGTCGAGTAAGTCCACCTGCTGTTGTCGGTATTGCAGTCGCCCTCTGGCCTCAATACGTTGGCCATCGACCTGGAGATAGGCAGGCAGTTCGAACTGCAACGAGTCGGCCGCTTTTGCAACATCAGGGCTGGCAATATCCCAGTCCAGGTTGATGCCCTTGAAGGCCTCGGGGTGTGATAGCGTCTGCAGGTCAATGCTGGCGATGTTGCCATTGATATTAAGCAAAATGTCTTCAGCCCGGCCCAGTTGTCCCTTGATATCCTGCAGCCGCAGCTGCCCCTGGTTTTCCAGCAAAGTCGCCGACAGCCACCCGGGTCCCGCATCAAGTGTCAGCGGTTGTGCAAGCCAGGGATTGAGTGCCGCCAGGCTCGGGGCGTGTACGTACAGGCTGAACTGGCTCTCCGGGGGCAACCGGGCAGCACCCAGGCTACCGGCGCCGGAGCTGCCGTTGAGGCTGATCCACAACCCCTCGCTGTTTTCGGAGACGATGGTCAGCTGATCGACCGCTATGGCGGCGGGGGTGCCGGAGAGGGCAATGCTGGCGCGGACACTGCCCAGCGGTGACACATCGAAATCCAGCCAGCGCAACAAATGTTCAAAACTGTCCATTTGCCCGGAGGCGACGAGTGCCAGAACGGGGTCGGCATGCCCCTGGCGGCGCAGGCTGCCGCTGGCTTCAAAGGTGTAGGCGGGTGCGTTGTCCAGCTTCACAATACTGTCAGTGAGTTGGTATCCTGAACGGTCTCCCGCGAGACGCCCCTGCAGGGTGAGTGACCCGGACACTGCTGGCGCGCCAGGGAACGCCTCAAGCAGCGTAGCCACATCCTTGAGGGCGGCGGTTAGCGAAAGATCGTAATGAAGGTCGCGGGCATCCGCAGTTATGGTGCCTGCAAGCTCGGCGCGGCTATCGCTGTTGGCCGCCTCGACCGTTGCGTTGATTATGATGCCCGCCCGCTGGCCAACCTCGTCCAGCGCCGTGGTCTGTAGCTGCACGTAATGTGTCTCGCCGTTATGATCCACCTCGGCTGATACCTGGAAACCGCCTTGCGCCAGTCGCGACCCCTGCAGGTTAACAAGCGGGAAAATGGCTACGGCCTCGCCGCTTCTTATGGCATGAATACTGCCGATGTCCGTCTGGCGGGGCAGGTATCGGGAATATTCCAGCCACTGTCGTGGGGTGGGGTCAGGGGCGGTATCGTCGGTGTCTACGTAGACCACGATGCTGGCGGCACGGATATCGGTAGCCAGGAGGTTACCCTGCCAGAGATCGCGCAGAGTCGTACTGCCCCTGAAATCCAGCATCGAAAACAAAGCGGGGCCCTGGGTATCCTGCTGGTAGAGATGCAGTGCCTCGGCGCGCAGATCAAGTGCGGGTAAACTCAGCTCAAGCCCCGCTACTTCCAGGCGCATCGGGGTAAAGCGCGCGACCGCCCACTGCGCCGTCGGCACGAGCAGGGCGGGTGTCGATAACAACACGGCACCGGCTGCGAGCAGGCTCGCAAGCAGCACAACAGGCAAGATCAGGAAGGCACGCATGGCTCAGGTTTCATCACTGCAGGGCCCAAGTATAACACCAGTGAGCCCTCAGGCCTTGCCCGGATTCAGTGGTGTGCTATCATCGCGGCGCGCTGAGGCCAGCGTTATAATCAGCGGTAGCCAGGGAATCATGCGAGTGTGGTGGAATCGGTATACACAACAGACTTAAAATCTGTCGGCCTCGCGGCCATGCGGGTTCAAGTCCCGCCACTCGCACCATCCAGCGCCCTGTTTTCGACAACGAATTCCTCAATCCTCCGGTTGTCCCCACGCACAAAAGCATCACGGAATTCCAGAGTGGGCCCGCTGTACGTCGGCCCTCTTTCCCCCTTGCAATGTCCTCTCTCCGCGTCAGCTCGCTGATGTCCTGCAAAAACTATGTTTTGTCCAGATGGAATTCGTCATCGCGCCGAGGATGAGGGTCTTCAACCTGCATCGGGGAGCACGAAAGATGTATAGTCCGCGGCGCGGTCTGCTTCCGGTAGAGGTCTTGAAAATACCTGTCGGGATGCAAGGAGCGTTATGTTCAGGGTATTAAAAAACCATGGAAGACAAACTCCTGAAAGTTCGGGTTGTGAGAACGAAGGAAAGACGGTAATGAAAATTAAACTCAATATGCTGAAGTAGCGGAGACTAGCAATGAAAGCGGCGGTTACGGTATCCATCATCTTTATTACAGGTCTCTGTTATTATGCAATGTCCTCAAACAACCCGGATTGGAGTGGCAATGGCAACCGGTGCGTTGGTGACTGCTACGAATCCTGGCTCGCCGAAAACGGCAGCGTAGTACAGCAGGAAAAAATCAAACAAATCGCGGCGGCTTCCTCATCCCCGGCAGAATTGGGTGAAACCTACTATGCGCAGTGTATTGGTTGCCATGGTGCTCAGGGGGGAGGTGGCATAGGCCCCGCATTAACAGGGGATATAACCAGCAAACTGGAAGCTTACCGAGCGGGTGAAACACGCGGAAAGCAAAGCATGTTGATGTGGAGTGTCGCAAAACCAATGACTGATTCCGACATAAACAACCTGGCGGCATACGTAAAAACTTTTTAAGCCGGTAAGGCCAGCCAAAAGAGCCCGGCCAGGTTTCTGGTTCGGGTAAGCAGTATTCAACGGCCAGGGCAGTCATCAGGTCGATCGGGGCGGAAACCGGTTATTTTGCCGGTAACCGCGCCACCAGCTGATCAAGGCCTTCACTGCTGCGCAGGTTGAGGTCCACCTGGCGGAAGGCAATTTCAATATTATTCTCTTTGAAGAGTGTGTCTACCTGCCGGTTTACCTCGTCGAGAACGGTAAGCCGGGTGTTCAGGTCACCGACAAAAATCCGCAATTCGTGATTCAGGCTACTGTCGCCGAAACTCAGAAACAGTACGGTCGGTTCCGGCTCTTTGAGCACATCCGGATGGTCCCTGGCGATCTGCAGCAGCAATTCTCTCGTTTTCTCAAGGTCGGAACCATAGGCCACGCCCACACTTATCACCAGTCGAATCAGCGTATCGCTCAGTGACCAGTTGATCAGCTGGCCGGTGACAAAGGTTTTGTTGGGAATAATGATTTCCTTGCGATCAAAATCGGTAATAGTGGTAGCACGGATACGAATCTGGCTGACGGTGCCCGAAAGATCCCCAACAGTGATCACGTCGCCAATACGGACCGGGCGTTCAAACAGGATGATCACCCCGGAAACGGCATTGGCAAAAATTTCCTGCAGGCCGAAGCCCAGGCCGACGCTCAGTGCCGCCACCAGCCACTGCAGCTTGTTCCAGCTCACTCCCAGGGCGGAGAGTGTGCTGATAATGCCCACACTGACGATGACATAGCTGAGCATGGTGGTCATGGCAAAACTGCTACCCTGCTGCAGGTTCAGCCGCGAGAGCACCATTATTTCCAGTAGCCCTGGCAGGTTGCGTGCCAGGGTGATGGTAAACACCACAATAAGGAGTGCGCCGAGGACGTCGGCCACGGTCATCGGGGCAAGTTGTGGAGACTCGCTGGTGCCCGCGTTATATTGCCAGAGGCTGATGGAATCCAGGTAGGCCGCAGCACCCACCAGGTCGGACCAGACCAGGTAAATGAGCACCGCAAACAGTACAAAAATACCCAGCCTGGCCAAGCGTAATGATTGCTGGTTTACCTCTCGGGTCTCCAGGTCAGCTCCCGGTTCGGGGGTATCCTCATTCGTTTCCGGCTCCCGTTTTGTCAGGGCACGCTGGTATGCCAGCTTACGTGCGGCGACACTCAGGCTACGCACAACAGTACCTTCGGCAAGCAGCCAGCCTACCATCAGGTATAGGGTATAGAGATAGCGGTTGGCTACATTCATGGCAGTGTACTGGTAGCCCCAGAACGCCATCCCCGCCAGTACCAGAGGCGTCAGCACGAGGGCCAGCATCGCCCCAAGGTAACGCGTTCGCGACTCGTATAAATGCTTGCTGGACCGCATGGTGCGATAAAAAAGTGCACCCAGCAGCAACATGCCCACCAGGATAAGTACCCTGCCAATAACGTCCTGGCCGAGATATTCAGGCACGGACAGATTGACGGCAATAGTCAACACCAAAGGTAGTAAAATCGGTGCGATACGGCTGATCAGTTTATGCAGTTGCTGCACCATCGGTTCCGGCCAATGGAAGTGGCGACAGGCAATTCCGTCGTTATCCAGTACCCGGTAGAACAGGTGCAATACGAACCACGCAAGCGCGACTTGTAACAGGACATACCCCGCTATGGGCAGGGGCGGTTCAAGCGTGAACAACAAGAGGGCGAACGCAGCGATCAGCAGGGGCACCGGAGCAATAATGGCCACGGTTAGCAACAGCGCTTTTAACGTGTGGGTAGCGCTATCGCGATGGAAGTCCCTGACGTCCTCATTAAGAGCTGCGAGCAGGCGACGTAATGCGGGCCTGGCGCGGGCATAAAGGGCCAGGATACCCGAGAGGGCCAATAGCCAGCCCCAGTTGTTTGCGAGCGATCGGAGTAACAGCTCAAGCCCCGTTGCCAGTGGCAGGCTTTGCCACTGGCGATAGACATTTTCGGGTAGCTCCAGCAGCCAGGGCAGATCAATGCGTCGTGCGCTTGCCACCCAGATAAGCTGGTTGTTGATAACCTGTTTCAGGTTGTCAGTCAGGTCCTGTAGCTGACGCTGTCTCATTTGCAGGGTAATGGCCTGGCTCAACTGGGAGCTGGTGATATCCAGCAGCTGTTCAATCAGCCTGGTGCTGTCATTGACAATACGCTGTAAAGGCTTGAATTGTTCTGCCCGGGCGTGTTCCGGCAGCTCGACAAGTAGCATCGACACATAATCGTCGGGGTCGCTGCGTTCAGTTTGCAACGCGTTGAGTTCGAACTGACGCAGGCGCAGGTCCGCTATTTCGTCGGCGATATCCGCCTGCAGGCGCACCCTGGGCAGGGTTGCTTTTTGTTGCTGGAGAATACGCGACAGCAGGATGCTGCCTTCGAGTACGGCAATCTGCTGCTCCAGGGCACGGTCAACCTGGATCAGGTTGTCAACCTGTTGGGCGAGGGTAATATTCCTGCGGGTTATCTCCCCGATCCTTACGGTAGAGGCCAGTAATTGTTCGCTCAGCTGTCGGTTCAGGCTAACCTCAGTGAGCAATATCGTGTGGGTATTGGCCGAAAGCTGCTGTTCCCGCGTTGCGGAGATCGCCTGCTCCGATTGGGTGCGCCGACGATTATCCAGTACCTCCTGGAGGACATCGATTTCAAGCTCCATTGCGCGTATCTGGCGTCTTAACAAGTCGCGCTGCTGTTGCGCCAGATCCTGGAGCAGTCTGTTACCCGCAAGGCGTTGTTGTAACAGATCATTCAGTGCCGCCAGATTTGCGCGTTCGGCTCTCAGTTGCTCAATACGCGCCCTGTTGCTGCGGCTTTCCGGCTGTTTTTGCGCCTGGCGCAGTTGTTCGCTCAGCGCCTGTTCCCGGGCCTGGTTGTTGGCAATTCGCGCCTGGGAGCGTTCGGGGAGTGTTTGTGCCGCAATCAGCTCGCTGTTGATATTGGTCAGTTGCCCCTGCCAGACAAACAACTGGGCCAGCTTGTCGCGCAGTAACTCTTCCACTTCGGGGAGTTCGAGTTCGGCAAAGCGACTGCGCAGAGCCTCGGCTGCTGGCAGCTGAAGTTCTTCAACTCGCTGGCGCAGGCTGCTTATTCGGCCGGGAGCCTCAGCCAGCTGCTTGCGCAATTCCGCCTGCTCTGTTTCCAGCCTTTGTGTGTCGAGCAAAAAGTCCAGGGTAGCCTGATACAGGGTCTGTAACTGCTGTCTTTCAGCCTCGGGCAGGCCGCTCTCGCCAAGCAGCCGGAGTTCGCTCTGTACCGAGGTGATTGCAGTGGTTTCGGTCTGCGCCACAGCCGTAAAGGCCAGATGGCCCAGCAACAGAAAACCCAACAGCCTGAGGCTGAATCCAGACATACATACCATTCCCGAATAACGAGCGGGAAGGTTAGCCCTGCAGCGCAACTATGGGAAGTGCAGTCAGTGTAAAAAATAGCCAAGAGCGAAGCGAATTGTAGCCGTTGCAAACCGCCGTGGTGCGCGCTGGGCTGCGCTGTTATCCTTGCACCTTCAGCCAGCCAAATTGCAGGAGCGTAATGTGGAGCAGGCATTCAGAACAATGCTGACCATGCAGGACCGGATGAACACGCGGGTTCACCCGCAATGGACTGAACAGGGCTTCGCCTGGTATCGGGCGCTCTGGATTGAATGTGGCGAGCTGCTGGAGCACTACGGCTACAAGTGGTGGAAAAAGCAGGCGCCGGACCTGCCACAGGTGCAACTGGAGGTGATTGATATCTGGCACTTTGGCCTCTCTGCGCTGTTTGCCGACGGCGACGGTATCGACACCATGGCGGCCAGGATGGCAACCGAGATTGGCGACTTTGAGCCCGAGGGACTGGGTGTGCGCGAGGCCACAGAGGCCCTTGCCTTGCACGCCCTGCAGACCAAAGGTTTTTCACCGACCCGTTTCTGGGAACTGATGCTGGCCGCCGGGCTTGACTTCGGTACCCTCTACACGGCCTATGTTGGCAAAAATGTCCTTAATTTCCTGCGCCAGGACTACGGCTACCAGGAGGGCACCTATATCAAGATCTGGGAGGGCCGGGAAGACAACGAGCACCTGGTTGAAGTGCTGGCCAGTCACGACAGTACCGCGGCAGACTTTGCCGAGCAGGTGTATGCGTCGCTGGAAGCGCGCTACAGTGCCGCGGCAGCCGGAGGCTAGACGGTGAGCGGGGATGACAGCCGTCTGTCCACTACCGCGCTGGCCCGGGCCCTGGATATCCCGCTGCAACAGTTGTTTGCCACGCTCAGGGACTATGGCTGGATTGAGCGCCGCGACGAGCACTGGCTGCTGACTCCGAAAGGCGAGTATGAAGGAGGCTGTTACCGCGACAGCAAGCGCTATGGCCGTTATATCGTCTGGCCGGAGGCGTTAGTGCAACATCCCCTGCTGAGCGCAATCGAATCCAACCAGCGTATCAGTGCCAGCCAGATGCGGCGCTATTACCCCGGCCTGCAGCCACGCCACCTTAATCGTGCGCTGGCGGAATTCGGTTTGCAGCAGTCCACTATCCTGGGCTGGGAACTCACGGCCCTGGGCAAGCATTTCGGGGGGCAGCAGGTGCAGAGTGAGAGTAGCGGTGCCTTTTATGTGAGCTGGCCGCATGAGATCGTCGACCATCCGGTGATCCAGCGCGAGCTTGAGCGGCTGACTGCCCGGCAGGCGGTTACAGCCGCGGCGGAACCGGCCGGCCCCGTCGAGCGAACGGTATCCGGCCATGACTCAACGGACCTGTTTGCCAGTGCCGGCCCGATCGCCGCGCCCATGGTTGAATGCCGCGGTATCGACGGCCATCACCCGGGCACCTGTCTTCAGGCTGCGGTCTGTGACTGGCTCTATTTTGCCCAACAGGCACATGCTCTCAAACGCGCGCTACCCGTCGAAGAAGAACTGTATGCTGATTTTTACCTGCCTGCGGGCCGTGTCTATATCGATTGCTGGGAGGACGGGGCGCCCGCGGCACAACTGGCTGCCTGGCTGCGCAACAAGGAGGTCTATGCGTCTCTGGACTTGCGCCACCTGGAAATAAAAGCCGGCGACGCCGAGTACCTGGACGAGGTGCTGGGCCGCGGGCTGCTTGCCTTCGGGATTCGTTGTTGAAGGTTTTACGATTTGCCGTCAGAGCAGGTCAATCGCTCGGGCCAATTTGAAGTCACGCTCGGTAATACCACCAGCATCGTGGGTAGTGAGGTAGATTTCCACCCGACCATAACTGTTGCTCCACTCCGGGTGGTGATTCTGTACTTCCGCCAGCAGGGCTACCTGGCTCATGAAGCCCCACGCTTCAATAAAGGTTGTGTAAACATAGTGCCGATAGAGCTTGTGCCGGTCCAGGCCCCATTCAGGAAGGCTCACCAGGCGTTGCTCTATTTCGTCCGCGGTCAGTTTTTCAGCTTGCATAATGGCTACCTTTAACGGGAACATTATTGAGTATAGACGCTGACACTGCCGTTGCCGGCCGCATGATCGCAGTAACAGTAACGATTTTTGCTATTGCGACTTCCGCTGCAGCACCACACCACATTCCATGTGATCAGTGTAGGGAAACTGATCAAACAGCGCAAAGTCGACGATATCGTGGGTGACTGCCAGGCTCTGCAGGTTTTCAGCCAGGCTGTGGGAATTACAGGACACGTAGATGATGGTCGCAAAGCCCTGCACCATAGTCTCTGTTGCGGCGTCCAGGCCGGCTCGTGGAGGATCCACCAGCACCGTATCCAGGTTATAGGCCGGCAGCGGCTGCGGCAGGTCGGCCAGGCGGCGAAACTCCCTTTCCCCCGCCATGGCCTGGCACACCTCTTGCGCTGCCAGGCGGATCATTTGTACATTGTTAACCCGATTGGCCTCCAGGTTCCACTGGGCGGCGCGGATGGAAACCTTGGCCAGCTCTGTGGCCACCACGGCGTTGAAATGGCGGGCGAGGGGTAGGGTAAAATTACCGTTACCGCAATAAAGCTCCAGCAGATCGCCGCCCAGTGGCGCAGCGGCCCGACAGGCCCACTCAATCATGCGGATGTTCACCCTGGCATTCGGTTGGCTAAAGGCCTGTTCGTATTGTCGGTAGTGATATTCCCGGCCCTCAATCGGCAGTACTTCGGTGACATAATCCCGGCCGATTATCTCTTTCTGCTTGCGAGCGCGTCCTACCAAGGGAATATCCAGGAGTGCCGCCAGTGCAGTCGCGGCTTCCCGCCAGTGTTCATCAAGCTTGCGGTGGTAAATGAGGGTGACCAGCGTATCGCCAGCCAGGGTGCTGAGGAATTCCACCTGAAACAACTTGTGGCGCAGTAGCGGTGTGTCCTGCAGCTGCTGCCGCAATAGCGGCATTAGCGCCCGAATCCGCTCGCAGGCGATGGGCAAGTCATGTATCGGTATCGGCTTGTCGGGCTCACCCGGGCGGAACATGACATAGTCCAGCTTGTGCCCATCGTGCCAGATCCGAAACTCCGCCCGCATCCTGAAACCGGTGGGCACGGAGGGTACTATCATGGGTTCAGGCATTGCAAAGGGTTGCAGCAGCGCACTGGTGGTTGCCGCCTTGGCGGCCAGAAGCTCGGGGTATCGGTCGGGATCAAAGCGGCTCAGGGGCATCGGGGCGGGCTCATCAGGTCAGTCTCGTTGGATCAGGGTCAGGAGTTATGGTTTAAAGGCAGTTGTCGGGCTTGGGCAGGCCGGCAATCTTGCTGCCCAGCTTCGCGGGAGAACCCGGGAACAGTGACAGCAGATACAGGCTTTTACCCTTTTCCGGCCCCAGTTGTTGAGCGGTATATTTTACCAGTGCGCGCATTGCCGGTGAGCTGTCGAAACGCTGGTAGTAGTCGCGCAACAACTGCAGGATCTCCCAGTGAGCTGGCGTCAAAGCCAGGTTTTCGCGCTCTGCGATCTGTTCCGCAACCGCAGGCGTCCAGGCATCGAGCCGGCGCAGGAACCCGTCCTTGTCGAAGGCAGACTCGGGCAGCATGGGGGTCAGTGCCAGGCCATTTGTTGTGGCCAGTGTTCTGTCAGTGCGACAAACCCGGCATCGTCTATTACCGTGGCTTCCGACATGAGTCGTGTGGCCACGCCGGCGGCCAGGGCATCTGTCCGCAGCACATAAATGGTCGCACCACTGGCAGCCAGCCGGGAAGCTGCCGCCGTTGTTGCCAGCGCAGCGTAAACACCGTCCCCCAGCAGTACTAGTGCATCATCCGCCGCCAGTCGTTCAATACAGTCGCTGAATGCGTTGTGTCCGGGCGCCTTGTTGAGGGTGTGCAACGGCATCGGTCAGAACCCCAGAATATGGTCGTGGTCCGCCAGTAGCTGTCGCTGCCGGTCGAGACTGATTAATTGCGCCTGGGGTGGCAGCAACTCTGCCTGCAGGGCATAACGCGCGGCGGCAGCGGCGTCGACGTAAATGGGGGTAATGTCATAAAGGGGCAGGGACTCTATAACCTTGCGCAGGTTGCGAATACCCGCCTCGGTACAATCCTGCTCTGGCAGCAGCTGCAGTACGCCTTGCCCCTGGAACAGCAACGTCACTGGCAGCTCGAAGGTGGCGCTGACCAGGGCAGCGTCCAGCGCCGACCGGCCCAGTGCACTGCCCTGGTGGGCGTGGCGGGTGACTACCAATACCGACTTGCGTGCCGTGGTCGCCATCAGCTACTGGCCAAAGGTGATGAGACGATCAGAGGTCTGCATCGCTTCCACCAGTAATCCCAGACCACCGAGTTCAAAGTCGGGGTGCATGGTGGCAGTATTGCGTTCGTAGCGCTCGGCCTCGGTCGCATCAAGCACTCCGCGCTTGAGGGCGGAGCTGATACACAATATCAGTTCTACTTCGTGGTTGGCGCCCAGCTGTTGCCATTGCGCCAGTGCCGAGGCTTCGTCCTGCGGGGTTATCGTGCCGGCAAGGCCCGTGAGGGCACCATCATCCAGGAAGAATACCCGTTTCAGCTGGTGTCCCCGCGCCACGACCGCCTGGGCGAAGCGGGCCGCGGTCAGGCTGGCATGGCCTGAGGTGGGGGCCGCGAGAACCAGTAGTGAATAGATCATCGTGTGGACGTCGCCGCAACAAAAAACCCCGGCATAGACCGGGGTTCAGGGGCGTTGCGCGCGTGGCTGTCAGTCATCGCCGCCGAAGGCGGTGAGCAGGTGCAGCATGTGGATGAACAGGTTGTAGATGCTCAGGTACAGGCCGACCGTTGCGCGAATATAATTGGTTTCCCCGCCATTGATGATGCGGCTGGTGTCATACAGGATGAGACCCGACATGATCATGACTACGGCAGCGGATATGGTCAGCGATAGTGCCGGAATCGCCAGGAAGATATTGGCGATCATGGCGACGACCGCCACCAGCAGGCCGACCATGAGAAACCCGCCCATGAAGGAAAAGTCCTTGCGGGTAGTCAGGGCATAGGCGGACAGGCCGAAGAACACGATGGCGGTGCCACCCAGCGCCTGCATAACCAGCGCCGGGCCGCCGGGCATTGCCATATAATGGTTGAGCATGGGGCCGATCGAGGCACCCATCACGCCGGTAAAGGCAAATATGGCCAGTAGACCCTTGCTGGAGTCGGCCATTTTATGCACGACAAACAACAGGCCAAAGCCCACCAGCATTAATATCAGTGCAGCGCCCTGGGGTAGCCCCATGGCCATGGAAATGCCGGCCGTGATGGCGCTGAACAACAGTGTCATGCCGAGCAGCATATAGGTATTTTTCAGTACCCTGTTGGTACTGACTACCGAATCCATCCCGGCTGAGTTCATGTTGTATAAGGGTTTCTCTTGCATTGCCTGACACTCCGTTGCGTTGCGTGTGAGATTGGTCACCGAGTTAGACACATGATAGTGCTGAAGTTCCCAAAAACCAACCTTCTTCGTATCTGTTTGGAAGGCCACAGCCCGGGGGGGCTCAACCGTGTGTGGTATGCTTTCTTGCCGTTACCCAGGATAAGGGACCGCACAGTGGCTTTTCGATCACTCCGCGCACGCCTGCCCTCGGTCGGAAGTGGTTTGCGCGCCGGCATCGCCGAAGCCTACGGGCTGGCTGAACTGCGTCGGGACCTGATGGCGGGCCTGACCATCGGCACCGTTGCCATTCCGCTTTCAATGGCACTGGCCATTGCTATTGGCGTGGCTCCGCAACACGGCCTGTATACCGCTATCGTAGCTGGTTCCCTGGTCGCCCTCACCGGCGGCTCTCGCTTCAATATCTCCGGGCCCACAGCCGCCTTTGTGGTGATCCTGTTGCCCATCGTTGAACAGTACGGCCTCGGCGGGTTGCTGCTGGCGACGATGATGGCCGGGGTTATCCTGATTGCCTTTGGTGTTGCCGGGATGGGGCGGTTGATCATGTATATCCCTTATCCAGTGGTGGTCGGCTTCACTGCGGGCATCGCTGTGGTGATTGCGGTACTGCAGGTGCCGGATTTTCTTGGCCTGGTGATCGCACAACCAGGTGCTCACTTTGTGGACAAGGTGGTGGCGATACTCACAGCACTGCCTGGGTTCGATCCGGCAGAATTGGGTATTGGCTGCCTTACCCTGCTTGTTCTGGTGTTCTGGCCACGCCTGACGCTATTGGTACCGGCGCCACTGGTCGCCCTGGTGCTGGCGGCCATTGCGGCGCTGGCCTTGCGCCACTGGCTGCCCGGGAGTGGGTTTGAGGTCGAGACCATTGCCTCCCGCTTTTCCTGGGCCATCGACGGACGGTCCGGCACCGGTATTCCGCCGGTACTGCCAAATCTGGTGGCGCCCTGGCAGTTGCCCGGGGCCGACGGGCAGCCTCTGGTCGTAGACTTCAGTCTGTTTCGCGCCCTGTTGGGACCGGCCCTGGCCATTGCCATCCTGGGCGCGATCGAGTCCCTGTTGTGTGCGGTAGTCGCCGACGGCCTGACCAAAACCCGTCATGACTCCAATGCCGAGTTGATCGGCCAGGGTATCGGTAATGTGGTGGCGCCTCTGTTCGGCGGGATTACCGCCACCGCCGCCCTGGCGCGCACCGCGACCAGTATTCGCAGCGGTGCGGTGTCGCCGGTTGCCGCGTTGGTACACGCGCTGGTGGTTCTGCTGGCCCTGACCGGACTGGCCGGACTGCTCGGCCTGGTGCCGATGAGTGCACTGGCCGCACTGTTGTTTGTGGTGGCCTGGAACATGAGTGAATCGCGGCATTTCGTCCATACCTTACGCGCTGCGCCACCGGGTGATGTGGCAGTGCTTGTGGTTTGCTTTGCATTGACAGTCCTGTTCGACATGGTGTTGGCGGTTGGGGTTGGGGTGGGGCTTGCAGGTGCGCTGCTGATCCGCCGAATGGCCAATCTGAGCTATACCGACAAGCGCAGTTCCCGGCTTGCGCGGGGGGTATCGACCTTGCCGGCGTCGGTCTCGGTCTATGATATGAACGGCCCTTTGTTTTTCGCGGCCGCGGAGCGGGCACTGTCGTCGCTGCGGGTTATTGACCCCGGTACCCGAGTCGTCATTATCGACATGAACAATGTACCGAGTATGGATTTTACGGCTATTGTGGCCTTGCAGGCGTTGATTGATGACTTCCGTCGCCATGACATCGGCCTGATCCTGGCCGGTCTCTCACCACGAATCATCGTCAAAATGCGTCGGGCAGGGGTGCGCAAGCAAACCGGTGTTTTGTGTTATTGTGCCGACCTCGAGCACGCGGGTGCTACAGCAGTGCGCTGGCTCGATAAAGCGCCGGGTAACACGGTAGCGGATCAAGACGATGACAAGGGCAGGACAGTGACAGGACAGAATGGCTGAAATTGGAAAAAGTGCACGCTTGATCGTGATAAAAACCGTCGAATTTGGCGTGTATCTGGACGCCGATAATCTGGGCGAGGTTTTGCTGCCGCGTAAATATGTGCCGGCAGGCGTCGACGTGGGTGATGTCGTGGAGGTGTTTCTTTATCACGACTCCGAGGGCAGGCCGGTGGCCACGACTGTGGAGCCGAAAGCCAGGGTGGGCGAATTTGCCTATCTGAAGGTGGTGGATACCACGCCGGTAGGCGCTTTTCTCGACTGGGGCCTGGATAAAGACCTGCTGGTGCCGTTTTCCGAACAACATCGGCCGCTGGTGGTGGGGCAGTTTTGCCTGGTCTATCTGTTCCTGGACAAGATTCACGGTCGGGTAACCGCATCATCAAAAATCGAAAAATTCCTGGATGATGAAAAACCACATGATTTTCGTGCCGGTCAACAGGTGGAACTCATTATTGCCAACAGTACCGACCTTGGCTGGAAAGCCATTATCAATCACAGCCACTGGGGCGTGCTCTACAAGAGTGACGTGTTCCAGCGCCTGAGCTTTGGCCAGACCATTACTGGTTATATCAAGCATGTACGCCCCGATGGTAAAATCGATTTGGCGCTGCAGGATGCCGCCAGTGCCCGAGACCGGCATGTGGATGCGCTGCTGGCCTACCTTCGCCACCATGGGGGCTTTGCACCATTACACGACAAAACCGACCCGGAGGTGATTGCAGACCTGCTCGGCATGAGCAAGGGTGCATTCAAGAAGGCGGTGGGAAAACTCTACAAGGCGCGCCGTCTCACGATTGAAAACGATGGCATTCGCCTTACTGATCAGGACCTGAAATGACCAATAACGATATCCTGCGTCGCCTCCGCTACGCATTTGATTTTGATGACACTAGCATGATTGCCGTGTTTGCCGAGGCCGATCACCAGGTCACGCGGGAGCAGGTCTGCAACTGGCTGAAGCAGGAGGATGACAGCGAATATGCCGAGCTGGCCGACCGGGACATGGCCTTGTTTCTCAATGGACTGATCAATCTCAAACGGGGCCGGAGAGAGGGCGCACAACCGGAACCCGAACAACAACTGACCAATAACATGATTTTCATGAAGCTGAAAATTGCGCTGGACCTGAAGTCCGAAGACACACTTGCGATCCTCAAGCTGGCCGATTGTCCCATTAGCCGACATGAACTCACCGCCTTTTTTCGCAAGCCGGGCCACAAGCACTATCGCGAGTGCAAGGACCAGATCATGCGAAATTTTTTGCAGGGGCTGCAGTTAAAGTGTCGCGGAGAATCGGAAGCGGTGACAGAGAGCCCCTGGCGGGTGCCGCGGAGTACTTCCGGATAACCGGCATCGGCGATTTCGCGATGTTTTTCAGGCGATTTGCCCGAAAATAGACTATCACTATTGTTAGCGCTACTGGAGGCGCACGACCCAGCAAGAGTGATAGGAGCCTGATAATGTCCAAGTCAACCTTCCTTTCGAACAGCGATGAGGTCTCAGCCCGGTCCAGCCTGCACCAACAGATGATGGATTTATTACAGCTTGCGGATATCAATGTGGACGGCAATCGTCCCTGGGACTTTCAGCTCAAGGCGCCGGGGGTCTTTGAGCGGGTAAGCGCCAGCGGCAGCCTCGGGCTTGGTGAAAGTTATATGGACGGCGCCTGGGATGCACCGCAACTCGACGAGTTTTTCAATCGGCTGTTCAGGGCGTCTCTCGACCAGAAAGTAAAGCCGTTGGGGCTGGTACTTCACGGCCTGCGCAATCGCCTGTTCAACCTCCAGTCCCTGCAGCGCGCGTGGCAGGTAGGCGAAGCTCACTATGACCTGGGCAATGATTTTTACGCGGCAATGCTCGACAGGCGCATGACGTATACCTGCGGCTACTGGCGCAGCGCGACCAACCTGGAGGAAGCACAAGAGGCGAAACTTGACCTGATTTGCCAGAAGCTGAAGTTGCAACCGGGCATGCGGTTGTTGGACATCGGCTGTGGCTGGGGCAGCCTGATGGGCTTTGCCGCTGAGCATTATGGTGTCAGTTGTGTTGGCGTCACGATCTCCCGGGAACAGGTGGAATGGGCGAAAGAGTACTATCACGGACTGCCGCTCGAATTCCGCCTGCAGGATTACCGGGATACCGACGAGTCCTTCGACCGCATCGCCAGTGTCGGCATGTTCGAGCATGTCGGCTATAAGAATCATCGCAGTTTCATGCAGGTGGCACACCGCTGCCTGAAGGACGATGGCTTGTTCCTGTTGCATACCATCGGGGCCAATATGCGCCGCGGCGGGGCCGATCCCTGGATCGACCGGTATATTTTTCCCAATGGCAATCTGCCCTCCATCGGCCAGATTGGGGATGCGGCAGATTCTCTGTTCGTGCTGGAAGACCTGCACAATTTTGGCGCTGACTACGACAAGACCCTGATGGCCTGGCATGCGAATTTCGAGGCTGCCTGGCCGCGCTTCAGTGCCCGATTGGGTGAGCGCTTTTATCGCATGTGGCGTTATTATCTACTGTCTTGTGCCGGCGGCTTCCGGGCGCGCAATCTGCAGTTGTGGCAATGGGTATTCTCGAAAGAGGGGCTCGACGGAGGCTATATCCGCTCGGGTGTTTGATACACCATTAATTGCCTGGGCAACGGCTGCCGCTGAATGTCTGTCTTGCCCGGACCGGCCTTTAAATGCTGACCTCGCTTTCTCGCTGACCTGCTTTCCCCTATAGTACGCCCGCCCGGTTGCGGTTTGTCTGCCGCTTCCCGGTAATGCGGCATATCAGGGGGCAACTGCAATGACCATACGGATTGGCATCAACGGTTTTGGCCGAATGGGTAGGCTGGCCCTGCGCGCGCTGTTTGCGCAGCACGAGATCGCCTGTGTACAGATCAATGACCCCGGCGGTGATGCCCCCACTCTCGCTCATTTGCTGAACTTTGACTCCGTGCACGGGCGCTGGAGCGAGCAGGCCAGTGCCGTTGCGGGTAACCTGCTGATCGGTAGCCGGCGCATTACGCTAAGCCACAATACAGCCATTGCCGAAACTGACTGGTCCGGTTGCGATATGGTCATTGAAGCCTCGGGCAAGATGAAGACCCGGCCGCTGCTGCAGGCCTATCTCGACCAGGGCGTAAAGCGAGTCGTTGTGACCGCGCCGGTAAAAGAAGAGGGCGTATTGAACGTGGTGATGGGGGTGAATGATGACCTCTATGACCCGGGCCTTCATACCATAGTGACTGCCGCCTCCTGTACTACGAACTGCCTGGCGCCGGTAGTAAAGGTGATTCAGGAGCAATTGGGCATCGTACATGGCTCAATGACCACGATTCACAGCCTGACCAACACCCAGACCATTATTGATGCACCGCACAAGGACCTGCGCCGGGCGCGGGCCTGTGGCATGAGCCTGATTCCCACTACCACGGGTTCGGCCACTGCCATTACCCATATCTTTCCCGAGTTGAAGGGCAAACTTAACGGCCATGCCATTCGGGTACCCCTGACCAATGCATCCCTTACCGACTGCGTATTTGAAGTGGCGCGCCCGACTACCGCGGAGGAGGTTAACGCACTGCTCGCGGCCGTGGCTGAAGGTGAGCTCAAGGGTATTCTCGGTTATGAAGAACAGCCCCTGGTATCGATCGATTATCGTACCGACCCCCGTTCCGGTGTTGTTGATGCGCTGTCCACGATGGTGGTTAATGGTACACACGTAAAGCTCTATGTCTGGTACGACAACGAATGGGGTTATGCGAATCGTACGGCGGAGCTTGCGCTCAAGGTCGGCAGACTGGACCTGGCGCAATAAGGTATGGAGTTCCTGGCTCGCTTGTCACCCGGTGTGCGCCAGTACCTGCTGGTTACCGGGAACTATTGGGCTTTTACACTCACCGACGGCGCCCTGCGCATGCTGGTGGTGCTGCATTTTCACGGCCTGGGTTACAGCCCGCTGCAGATAGCGCTGCTGTTTCTGTTTTACGAATTGTTCGGCGTGGTGACCAATCTGGTGGGCGGTTGGCTGGGCGCCCACCTGGGGCTCAACCGGATCATGAATATCGGCCTGGCGTTGCAGGTGGTCGCGCTGTCCATGCTGTTGGTGCCCAGTGCGCTGCTGACAGTGCCCTGGGTGATGGCGGCCCAGGCGCTGTCCGGGATCGCCAAGGATCTCAACAAGATGAGCGCGAAAAGCGCGATCAAGCTACTGGTGCCCGCGGAAGCGCCCGGTAGGCTTTATCATTGGGTGGCGCTGTTGACGGGCTCCAAGAACGCGCTCAAGGGGGCGGGCTTTTTCCTGGGTGGTGTGCTGCTGATGGTGCTGGGCTTTACCGGGGCCGTTGCCTTGATGGCCGTTGCCCTGGCGGTGGTCTGGCTGCTCAGCCTGTTGCTGCTGCAGCAGGATCTCGGCAAGGCGCTCAACAAACCGAAATTTCGGGAAATGTTCTCCAAGAGCCGCGCCATCAATACACTGTCCGCGGCGCGCCTGTGTCTGTTCGGGGCCCGGGATGTGTGGTTCGTGGTGGCCTTGCCGGTTTTTCTATCACAATCCCTGGGCTGGGATCACTGGCAAACCGGCGGTTTTCTCGCCCTGTGGGTCATGGGCTATGGCCTGGTCCAGGGCCTGGCGCCGCGTATTACCCAACGTGTGGGTGGCGGCCTTCCGGACGGTAGCGCAGCCGTCTTCTGGGCCTGGGTCCTGGCGCTGCTGCCGGCACTCATTGCCCTGGCGCTGTACCTTGGCCTGGCCCCCGCACAATCACTGATTATCGGCTTGATGCTGTTCGGGGTGGTGTTTGCCATCAATTCATCAATGCACAGTTATCTTGTGGTCAGTTATGCCGACCGCGACGGTGTGTCCCTGGATGTGGGATTTTACTATATGGCCAACGCCATGGGCCGGTTGCTGGGCACACTGCTCTCTGGCTGGGTGTTCCAGGTGGCGGGGCTGGAAGCCTGCCTGGTGATATCGAGTGGCCTGATTGTGCTGGCGGCGCTTATCTCAAGACAGTTGCCCCGAGTAGTGGCCTGACGCCAGCGCAGTACTTGGGGAAGTTCAGTCAGCTTGTCGCGCACCACCAGAGCGGCGGGTAAACGTCACCGTCTTTTCCACGGTTGATGAACCGCTGAAATCAGTATCTGGCACAATGGCTTCAATGTGCATCTGTTCACCATCCAGGGTGACATACATAAAACCCCAGGTGGGTCCCCTTGACCACACGGTCGTGAGCCCCGGGTACTTTTTTTCCTGCTGAGCGATAAAGGCCGGGTGATTGGGACGCCATTTTGCGCCGGCCCCGGTCACCATGGTGGGTAATGGGGCGGCCGCTGCGCCTTCAATGCCCGCGCAGCCATCAGTGTAGATCTCCAGCATGTGGTCATCGCCGGAAAAATAGGCATCGGCATGCCTGCACAAAGCCGGTAAAAACAGCTTGCGCAGAGCGCGGGCTTTTTCAAACTTGCTGCCACCTCCGGACCAGAGCGCATGATGGCCCAGAACGATTTTCCACTTGGCGGCAGAAGTAGCCAGGGCATGTTCCAGCCAGTCGACCATGTTCTGCTCGGCCGCGGTTTGAGGGGCGGCGTGTGCCGGGAATTCATCGATTTCGCTGTCGCTGACCTCGCGTCCGCTACCATCCGCTGCCAGCTTGTCTTTATAGACTGTGGTACTGGCGAGCAGCATTTCGGTATCAATAACAAATATTTCAACATCGCCGGCGGTAGCGGGCGGTGACACCCGGTAAAAGTAATCCGGCATATAAAAAGATGGATGCTCCTGCAAATACAGCATCTGGCTCATCGTTGCTTCGCGAGAGATACGCCAGTCATGGTTGCCCATCACCGAGTAGATAGTGAAGTTTTCAATGCCGCTGCCCAGGGTGTGAAAGGGCTTGTGCAGCATGTCACGGTAGCGCCGGCTGTCAAAGCGTGCGTCCGCGCCCAGGGTACCTCCGTCAGGGTAAACATTATCCCCGAGCATGGCGGCAAACTGGCAGCCTTTTTGCTTACAGGTGTCTTCCATGGCCCAGGCAACCGGATACAGGCCACTCGCGGGTAGGAACCCACCGACAGTTGATTCAAAGACCATTGGTGCCGGTTTGAATTCAGTTGTGTTATGTCGCTTTTCCCATGCGCTACGCTCTTCCGCGAGATAGTCCTCAACCGTTACCAGTGGCGTTTCGTCAGTATCGACGTCTTCGTAGGCAGGTATATAGCCGCTGTCGCCGAAGATTACAAAGCTGTATTCGGCCAACGTGTGACTACTGATAAAAACGGTCAAAAGCAGCACCAGCCCTGCAAAAATAGTGTTGTAACGTATTGAATACATCAACATCCCCTTTGATTTTCTGCGGAGTCTAACAAGTTCAGGTGACATTTTTATTTCTCAGTGAGGGGGTCATCTTACTGTCACGATATGGACCCGATATTGTCATAGATGATACTTATTCTGTTCGCATCCACACGTAGCAAGGTACGGACAGATGCACGATTTGAAAATGAAAGCTCCACTGAATGTAATGCCCCGTGAAAAGAAGGGAACCCCTCAATTCCTGCGCAAGCTGTCCATCGCTTCGGCTCTTGCGCTGGCAGGCAGCTTTGCAGCTGCGCCGGTTGCATTCGCGCAGCAGGTTACGGGTGAAGTCACGGATCGCAAGGGCAGCGCTGTGTTTCAAGGTGCCATGGTGTCCCTGCAGGAGTTGGGTATCTCTACCGCCACTGACGAACGTGGGCGCTTCAGGCTGGCCAACATACCACCGGGTAACTATACGCTTCTGATCAGTTATGTCGGTGCCCCGTTAACTCGCATTCAGGTTGTTGTGGGTGTAGACGGATTGCAGCTGGGCAGTGTAGTGCTTGGTGGGGCCGACTCCGCTGAATTGCTGGCCCTGGAAGAAGTGCTGGTTACCGGGCAGTCGGCAGCGATGGCCGGCGCCATTAACCAGCAGCGTGCCGCCAACAGTATCAAGTCCGTCCTGGACTCTGACATGATGGGGCAGTTTGCAGATCAGAATGTTGCGGAATCCCTGCGCAGGCTATCGGGTGTTTCCGTGGAAAACGATCAGGGTGAGGGTCGTTATGTAGTGATCCGCGGTATGAACCCCGACCTGAATGCCACCTCGATTAACGGCGTTCGAGCCTCCTCGGCAGAAGATCGCCGCGCGCTACAGCTGGACGTGATCCCGACAGATGTGCTCGATGGGCTGGAAGTCCAGAAGTCACTCACCCCCGACATGGATGGTGACGCGATTGGTGGTTCGGTCAACGTTAAAACGCTTAGCGCATTTAGCCGCAAGGATGCCTTCTTTAAAACTCGTCTGGAGGGCGGCTATAACGAGCTTCGGGAAGACTGGAGCCCTAAAGGCTCAATCGCCGGCAGCCAGATTTTTGAACTGGAGAATGGCCGTCGCCTGGGAGTGGCAGCGGCGGTCAGTTGGCAAGACCGGAAGTTATCTGCAGATAACGCCGAGGGTGACGACTGGAGTGAAGCAGACAACGGCGAGTTCTTTCCTGAGACCTTTGAACCCCGTTACTACAAGATTGATCGCCAGCGCATCGGTGCCGTACTGAACCTGGACTATGATTTGAACGACACTACAACCGTGTTTGCGCGTTCATTGTACAGTGAGTTTGAGGATAGCGAGGCGCGCTATAACCAGACATACGGTGATATTACGCCGCTGAACGATACCAGTGTACGTGCCGACGGCGTTGATGTCGGTTTCGTGGAAATTGCTACGGGTACCAAGGACCGGGTGCAGACCGCGACAAACCTGTCCTTGTCGTTTGGTAGCGAAAGCCAGTGGGAGCAGTGGGCGCTGGATACCAATCTTGGCTATTCTTATGGTGAGGAGGAAGAAACGAACTCGGTTGAATCAGAGTGGGTTGCCGAGTTTGAGTCGGGCAGTGACGATATTGCCGGTGACAGCCCGGTGATGATCCTTGATATCAGTGATGCGCGCAGGCCATTGGTCTCGTCTTCTCACTTTGATCTGCTACGCTCGCCTGAGCGTTACGAGCTCGACGAAATTGTATTTGAGAAAGCGCTAATTGAAGACAGGCAATGGTCGTTCCAGTTTGATGCTACCCGGCAGTTTACCGATTTTGAAATACAATTTGGTGCCAAGGCGAGGTTGCGTGAAAAGACGTCCAACGCCGATGCTGATGTGTACGGTGGTGACGACGTATTCACAGTAGCTGATATTTTCAACCCTGACGCTACCAGCGCGTATGGGTTTGCTAATGTGCTGGAGCCGTTCCCGACCTTGGGGGGCGTGCACGACATTCTGGCGTCGGGCGTCGGTATAGAATTTGAAGCGATCGATAGTCAGCTGGATTCCCTTTCCGATGATTGGGTGGTGGAGGAAGACGTTTACGCCGCTTACGGTATGATTCAGTATGATTTCGAAAAGCTGGTTGTTATCGCTGGTGTGCGAGTTGAATATACCGACTTCGGATCAAGTGGCAACCGGCTAGAGCTCTTTGAAGAAGGCAATGAGCTCAATGGTGTTGTACTCGAAGAGGACTTTGTTTCTGTAGAAACGGTTAGTTCAAGCAATAGTTACACCGATATCCTGCCCAGTATCAATTTGCGTTACGATGTGACGAACGACTTTGTGGCACGCGCCGCGGTGTCGCGCTCCATAGTACGACCTTTGTTTGAGGTAGTGGCCTCTCGGGTTGCTGTTGAAGACAATGAAGCTGAAATCGGCAACCCCGACCTCGATCCTTTCAGTTCATGGAACTATGACTTGTCGCTGGAATACTATCCTTCGGATATCAGCGTTATTTCGGCCGGATTCTTTTACAAAGATATTGACGACTTCATTTTCACTCAGACGTTCGATGATTTTGACTTCGGCGGACGGGTATTCGATCAAGCGGAAATAGCGCGTAATGGCGATAACGCAACAGTCACTGGCCTCGAATTCAGCTATCAGCAGCAGTTCGGATTTTTGCCTTCTCCGTTCGATGGTATGCTGGTGAGTCTCAATTATACGATGGTCGATAGCGAGGCCACCTTTGACGGCAGGGATATTCCACTGCCCAAGCAATCGGACAATATTGCCGGCTTTGTTCTCGGGTATGAGAAATATGGCCTTGATTTGCGGCTTGCCATGTCCTACCGCGACCGCTATCTGGACGAGGTTGTCGACGAAAACCTGGATCGTTATACGGATTCCCACATGCAGTGGGACCTTACTGCCAAGTACCATGTGAACGACAACTGGATGGTATACGCGGAGTTGATCAACCTTAACGACGAGCCCGAGTATTATTATGCCGGTAACAAGAGCCGCGTGCTGCAATATGACGAATTTGGCAGAACGACCGTAGTGGGTCTGCAGTACGTCTATTAACGGAATTCCAGGAAGCGGTTTTGGTTATGATCAAGTACAGGGTTGTTGTCCTTCTGGCATGTATTGCCTCTGCGTTGGCATCAGGATGTGGTGGTGAGAGCCCGGAAGGGGTTGCGGCTGTAGCAATGACCGAGGCCGGGGCAAACAGCCTGTCACTGGATATCGCTTTAATCCCGGTTTCTGCGGAAACGCAGCCAGCCGGTCATGAGGCGAATGCCGTAGCAGTGTGGGTAAATACCGGCGCCCCCGCCTCAAGCCGTATTTATGGCACGGCGGGGACCAGTGGTGTTGAGACGTATGACATGAACGGCATGCGTCTTGCGGTCATGGAAACCGAAGGTGAGATCAAGGGGCTCGATGTGCTGCCCGCTTTTGCCAGCGAGGCAGGAACGATGCCTTTGCTGGTGGCGCTGGACGTGCATTCACCAGCTGTGGCCGTTTTTTCAATAGATCCGGTAACTGGTGATCTCAGTCGCCGGGAACTTGCAGGCATTAATCTCGAGGGTTCTTATGAAGGTCTTTGTGCCTATCAAAGCCTGCTTGATAAGCAATCCTATATATTCCTCACAAAGGGTTCCGGAAAGCTGGAGCAGTGGTGGTTGCGTGATGCCGGTGCTGGTGATATCCACGCGCGCCATGTGCGCGATCTTGCAGTTGCCTCCGAAGCCGGCTTTTGCACTACAGACAGTACCAGCCACTCGCTTTTTGTGTCCGAAAAAGAAGTTGGCATCTGGCGCTTCAACGCGGATGTGGAGACGGAAGTAGTCCCTGAAATTATAGATATCGTCAAGTTTGGAGCTATTACCGAGGAAGTAGGCGGCCTGGCAGTCTATCGCAGTCCAGCAGGCATGGCCCTGTTAATGGCGTCGGATGCTGCTACCGGCCGCATTCACTTTTACGACATGAATAACGATTACACCTTGCTTTCACGGGCCTCTCTACAGGGCGAGGGTGCTGTTGATGGCGTCGAGGAGGCCGGTGGTCTCTTGGCAAGCGCTGCCGACTTTACCGGCAGTTTCAGCGCGGGGCTTCTCGTTGCCACGGATGATGATAACGAGGAGTCGGCAAGTAATTACAAGCTGGTTGCCTGGCGTGATGTGGAGGCCGCTCTTGGGCTCCAGCAGCGTATATCCAGGGATGCCACGCCGCCTGCCAGGGCCGGGTTTGTTGCGGTGCAGGCGGGACTGCAAACCGCGCCTGTTGCGACCCCTGGCGATGCCGCTGACGACCCCGCAATCTGGGTTCATCCCACAGACCCGTCCCTGAGTACACTGATTGGCACCAACAAGCAGGGCGGCCTATATGTGTACGATCTGCGGGGCAATGTCATTCAGTACCTTGAAGACGGCCAGATCAATAATGTTGATCTGCGCTATAACTTTGCCCTTGGTGGCGAGCAGGTCGATTTGGTAACAGCCAGTAATCGAACCGATGCCAGTATCAATATCTACAGGGTTGACCCTGCTTCCGGCAGGTTGACCGAGGTGGCTGATGGTCTGCAGGCAACAAATATGGCGGATACCTATGGGGCTTGCATGTATCAGCACCCGGTTACCAGGGCCACCTACGTTTTTGTCAATGACAGCAGCGGACTCTACCGGCAATGGCAATTACACGATAGCGGCAACGGCCGGGTTCGCACCGATCTGGTGCGCGAGTTTTCGGTGCCGAGTCAACCTGAGGGTTGTGCCGCGGACGACGAATACGGTGTACTTTACGTGGGTGAGGAAGACGAGGCACTGTGGCTATTCGATGCCACCGCCGACGGTGACAGCGAGGGCAGGGTGATCGCCTCAATTGCTGAAAATCCAGCAGTTAAGGACGATTTCGAAGGTGTTGCGATCTATTACGGCGAGAGCGGTAACGGTTACCTGATCGTATCCAGCCAGGGTAACGACAGCTATGCGGTGTATGACCGCCGTGGGGGTAATAGGTATCTGGGCAGTTTCGTCGTCACTGCCAATCCGGTACTTGATATCGATGGCGCGTCAGAAACTGATGGGCTGGATGTTATCAGCACCCCACTGGGCGAGGATTTCCCCTTTGGCCTCTTCATTGCCCAGGATGGGCGTAACCTGATGCCAGCTGCTTATCAGAACTATAAAGCAGCGGCCTGGGAACATATTGCCGACGCATTGGAGCTTGAAAAGCACACCGGCTGGAATCCGCGTGCGGCGGTATTGAGGCACTGATAGCGCACGGTTTTGGTGCGCGCTGCCTAAACCAGGTACAGTGCCGTCGTTTTCATGTGTAACACTTCCACCCCATCCTGGCGTTGCAGGCACACATGTGCGGTTATCACTCCCCGGTCCGGCTTGCTTCGACTGAGGCGGGTTTCTTCGATCATACAATGCCCACTCACTATGTCGCCTGGCCGGACGGGGGCAAGCCACTGTATTTGCTCCACCCCCGGAGCCGCTACCGAGCTTGAATCGGTGATGAAAGCGTCACACATCAGCCGCATGGCAATGGCGCAGGTGTGCCAGCCGCTGGCTATCAATTCGCCCATCGGTGAATGCGCCGCGGCCACCGGATCGGTGTGCATTGGCTGAGGGTCATAACGGGTTGCAAATTCAATGATTTCTTCCGCTGTCACCGGGTAGTCTTCCAGCGCAATTGTTTGTCCAGCCTCAAAATTGTTGAAACGCCACATCCTTTCTCTCCCGATGATCGTTATTACGATTGTTAAATATTCTGTAGTCAGGGTATTTACAACACCGCTGACTAGTTCTATTATCCAGAACACTTTAGGTCTAAAATGTTATTCTCGGAGAATAAAAACATGCCTTCAAGTCCAATGTTCAACAATAACAAATTCAAACTGGGAACATTTTCGGCCAATTGCTCAGGGGGAATGGCGGTTACCAAGGTCGATGAACGTTGGGACAATACCTGGGAGAATAACATCAAGCTGGTGCAGATGTGCGATGAAGCAGGTATTGAGTTCATGCTGCCGATAGCGCGCTGGATCGGCTACGGCGGCGAGACCGATTTTCATGGTGGCGTACTGGAAACCGTCACCTGGGCCGCCGGCCTCCTGGCGAACAGTAAGCGGATCCAGGTATTTGCGACTGTACATACCGCCTTCAATCACCCCATTGTTACTGCAAAGCAGCTCGCTACGATTGACCAGCTCGGTGGCGGCCGGGTGGGGTTGAATGTTGTGGCCGGCTGGAATAAACCCGAATATGACGCCTTTGGTGTTGATCTGCCGCAGGGACACCCGGAACGCTATGAGCGTGCCCAGGAATGGTATGACTATATCCAGAAAATATGGCACGAAGATCAGCCTTTTGACTGGGACGGCAAGTATTTTCAGGGAACCGGAGTCTACGGCAGGCCTCGTCCGGTGCAGGATCATGTGCCTGTACTGAACGCGGCGGCATCAAAGGAAGGGCGCGCGTTTGCGATGCGTAACGCGGATTTCCTGTTCACGCCGGTATTCGATTTTGAGCAGGCGGCAGCGACCGCAGCTGAAATACGCGAAACCGCCGCGGCGGCCAAGCGTGATGTCGGCGTGTTCACCTTTTCCGCCGTGGTTTGCAGGCCTACCCAGGCGGAAGCAGAAGAGTACCTTGATTACTATGCAAATCAACATGCGGATTGGGAGGCGGTCGATTACCTGATGAAACTGCAGGGAATGCACGCGCAGTCATTTACGCCCGAGGCACTGGCCAGCTTTCGCGACCGCTTTGCCGCCGGCCATGGCGGTTTTCCCCTCGTCGGCACGCCCGATCATATTGCCGATCAAATCGAAAAACTCAGTAATGCCGGTCTTGCCGGCACGACTTTGTCGTTTGTTGATTATGCAAAAGAATTCCCTTATTTTCGTGACGAGGTGATCCCCCGTCTTGAAGCAAAGGGCCTACGTGAACCTGTGGCCAACAACAGGGCCTAGCTCTTTTAAAACAAAAATTATTGAATCAAGAACAAAAATAGGGAAATTTCATGAAGAATAGATCTGTTTTCAAGCTTGGATCGTTATGTGCCGCCCTGACTGTTCCATTGACCGGAGCCGCCCAGAACCTGCTCGAAGAAGTAACTGTCACTGCCCAGAAGCGCGAACAGAATTTGCAGGATGTCGGTATCGCAATCACGGTTTTCAGCGGTGACCAGGTGCGTGCGCTGGGTGTCCAGCAGAGTTTCGATATTGCCGGGTTTACGCCCGGGGTTCATATCAGCGGAAATATAGCGGGGCAGAATACACAGTTCTCAATTCGTGGTGTAACCCAGAATGACTTCAACGATATTATTGAGGCGCCCAATGCTGCCTATCTTGACGAGGGCTATCTGGCGGTGGCACAGGCCCAGACCTTTGCAGTTTACGATATCGAACGACTGGAGATTCTGAAAGGTCCCCAGGGCACACTGTTCGGTCGTAACGCAACCGGCGGACTGATCCATTATATTTCGAACAAGCCAAATTTTGATGGTACCGAAGGCTACCTCGATTTTCAGGTTGGTGAGTTTGATACTCCGGCTAACGCCAACCAAATGGTCATTGAAGGCGCTTTGGGTAGCGCGCTGACAGAAACCGTTGCGGGCAGGGTGGCCTTTCGTTATAAGGAGCAGGACGGTTATCTGAAAAACCTCTATCCGGATAGCGCGTTCCTCGGCCCCCCGGGACCCGGTGCCGGCGCTGATCTGGGTGGGCAGGAAGACAAGTCCGCACGCGGCACACTGCTGTTCCAGCCCGACGACAAAATGCAGGCCATGGTGTCGCTTAACTATTCGAAGTCCGAATTGTCAACCGGGCCGTACCAGAGCAAGCCCACTATCGGCATACTGGATGAAAATGGCGAGCTCATCAATGTAATCGATATGCCCGCTGATGAAACCCGTTTCACTATCCAGGGTGACCAGGACGGCGGCGCCAACGCGATTGATGGCAGCAGCTTTCTTCCCGGTGCAGGCATTGGTTTGCCCAGCCGCCTGGCTCCCGGCGCTGATTTTTTTGGTTATATTGATCCCGATGGCAAAGACTTTACGTTTTCCGGGGACTTTGCGTTTGAGGACCAGGCCTTTACTGAAACCTGGGGTATCAATGTTAATCTGCAGTACGAACTGTCAAGCGGTGTTCAATTCACCTCAATTACAGACTTCAAGGATTATGAAAAGCTGCTGTTCATTGATGTGGATGCCGCGCCGGCCAATCAGCTGGCTAACTATGCAGGGGTTGATGCAACCAGTTTCACCCAGGAATTCAGGCTTAACGGTGAAACCGAACGCACCCGCTGGGTTGCCGGTGCGTTTTACCTGAATATTGATACCACTTCCGACAACGGCCTGAAGGCGCCAGTGAACAGTATTGCCGGCAGCGCACCCTTCGCGCCCGTCGATATCGGTGTGGTTGCCGACCTGGAAACCAATTCCTATAGTGTATTCGGGCAAGTCGATTACGACCTGACCGAGACCCTGACATTGACTGCAGGTGCCCGGCTGATCCAGGAAGAGAAAGATTTTGACCTGTTGATCGCCATCTTTCCGTCCTTTGACAGTTTCTCGGTTAATCGTGGGGAGCCCATTCCCAATGCTTTTGGGGCCGGTTCGCCGTATACCAACACGGATGACAGTTCCGACACCCTGTGGACGGGCAAGTTGCAACTGGACTGGCATTACACCGAAGACCTGTTGTTATATGCCGGGATCAATCGCGGCGTAAAGGCGGGCAGTTTTAATGCGCCCTTGCTGGGAGCATTTCTCGGCGCCGGCGGGGATGAAAGCCTGCCCTACGATGAAGAAATCCTGGTGTCCTACGAAGGCGGCTTCAAGAAGTCTTTTGCCGGTGGCATGACCCGCTTGAACGGCACCGCGTTTTACTACGATTATAGCGATTACCAGTCTTTCCTCTTTGTGGGTGTTGGTGGGGTCGTGCAGAACAATGACGCACGTACCTACGGCGCGGAACTCGAGTTGCAGACATCGCCCATGGACGGTCTGGACATCATGCTCAGTACAGCGTGGTTTGATGCGACGGTGAAGGATGTACCGCTGCGCAGGGGATCGCCTTTGCCGCCACGTGACGTCAAGCCAACCTATGCGCCTGAATTGCAGGCCGCAGGCCTGATTCGCTATCAGTGGCCTGCTCTGGGCGGTGATCTCGCGGTGCAGGCGGATTTCTCCTATTCGGACGAGTTTTTCTACAATCTGCGCAACTTTGATGCGGACAAGTTCGACAGCTACACCATCTACAACACCTCGCTGGTCTGGAGCAGCACCGACAGCCAATGGCAGGCGACACTGGCTGTGCGTAACCTGACCGATGAAAGGGCAGGAACCCAGGGTTTTGACCTGGCATCCCTGTGCGGCTGTAATGAAATTGCATTTCGCGAGCCGCGCCTGTACTCCGTGGCCCTGCGGTATGAGTTCTGAGCCTGATGCATCCGTTACGTGGGCGGCGCAGCGTTGTTAAAGCCCTGGTGCTGGCATATCCGCTGGTATCGGGGGCGCTGTTGCTGTCGCCGGCACAGGCCCGGGAACGGAAGCTGCCACTTGCTGTGCTGGATGTCGAGGAGGCTGCGGATCTCGAGGCGGTTATAGAAGCACTCGTGCCCGGTTCTGCCGAGGCGGGCGCGGTGCATTTTATCGATTACCAGCTGGCGCGGCCCGCAATCGACAGTCTGCTGATGCTTCGTTACCTGGGTGTGCCTCAGCCCCATGTGAATTTTTATCGCAGTGGCCTGGCGGCGCTTGCACAGCATGCCATCGCACGTTACGGCAAGCGTCCGTCGCAATTGCCGGCACCGGTTCTGGATCAGCTGATTACCGATCTCATTACTGATGACACACCCGACTGGGCCGGGCCGCCAGCCTCGTTTCTTTATTTTGTCTGGCGTAGTGACGGCGTTGATGTGACCTATGGAACGGAAGATGGTATGGCAGCGCTGGATACTCCCTACATGGCCCACATAAGGCCCGAAAAACTATGGTGACGGTGCGCGACAAGGTCGATCTGCTGGTGGTCGGCAGTGGTGCCGCGGGCAGCGTATTCGCCGCCGAGGCGAGCGCGGCGGGCAAGCAGGTCCTGGTTCTTGAGGCGGGGCCGGCGCGTACCCCCAAGGATCTGGTCAGCTCCCAACTCTGGGCGCGTCGACACAAGTGGGGCGGCGCCCATGTGGAAGAGGAGGGCGATCACCGGGTTGGACATAACTTCAATGCCGGCTGGGGTACTGGCGGTAGCACCATGCACCATTACGGTGTCTGGCCGCGGCTTCACGAAAATGATTTCCACACATTTACGGAGCATGGCCAGGGCCTCGACTGGCCTTTCCAGTATGCCGAGTTGCGACCTTACTATGACAGGATACAGGACGCTATAGGGCTCAGCGGTGATGCGACCCAGGAGCGCTGGCGACCCCCCGGCGCCGCGTACTCCATGCCGCCGGTCCCGGTGTTCGGCCAGGGACGCCTGCTTGCCGAGGGGTTTTCACGGCTGGAGATGCATACCGCACCGTTGCCGCTGGCCATCAACACGATTCCCTATCGCGGGCGCCCGGCGTGTCTTTATGATGGCTGGTGTGATGCGGGGTGCCCGATCGGTGCCCTGGGCAATGCCCAGACCGTGTTCCTTGCCCAGGCGGTAAAGTCGGGCGCGGTAATACGGCACGAGGCCACCGTAACGCGACTCCTCACCAGTGCGAATGGTCGACGTATTGAGGGCGTTGAATACCACTCCGCGGATGGTGTGCTGCATCGTCAGTATGCAGAGGTTGTGGTACTCGCGGCATTTACCGTACAGAACGCCCGGCTGTTGCTGGCTTCTGCCAATAGTCATCATCCGCAGGGCCTCGCCAATCACAGTGGGTTGGTGGGGCGTTATCTGATGACTCATCCCACAGTAAGCCTTTACGGGATGTTTGAGGCGGAAACCCAGCCGGGTCTTGGTCCCACCGGGGGGCAGTTGATCAACCAGGATGGTTACGACAACAAACGTGCGGTAAAGGATGCCTATGGCAGCTTTCAGTGGATTATTGCCAATGCCGTCAAGCCAAACGGATTGCTGGGGATCGCCAACAACCGCGCCGATATTTACGGGCCGCAACTCAAGCCATTTTTGCAGCGAGCGGTGAATCATCTTGGGGTAATGACACTCGTGGCGGAGGACCTTGCGTTGCCGGAAAACCGGGTGGAACTGAGCAGTAACCGCGATGCATTTGGCGTACCTCTGGCCCGTGCGGTGCATAATCTGGCCAAGCCCAGTGCGGCGTTGGTAGTCCATGCGCTGGAACAGGGGCGCGCCGTCTTTGATGCCGCCGGCGCGCGGGAGCAATGGCGTGGGCCCCAAGCCGGAATGCACATACTGGGGGGCACGGTAATGGGAGTGGACCCGGCAAAGTCGGTGACCAACAGCTATGGACAAAGCCACGAGATTGATAATCTTTATATCGCCGGTCCCGGCCTGTTCCCCGGCTCAGGCGCAGTCAACCCCACTTTCACGATACACGCCCTGGCGCTGCGTGCAGCCGAACACCTGCTCCGCCACTGGCCCTGACCAGAACTCGGGAGTCAAGAATTCGGGGTCAGGTCTCGCATTGTAACAATGTTACAATGCGAGGCCTGAGTTCTGGCATCTGGCGGCAAACTCGGTGGATTCCTGTTGCAGCGCAGCGTGCTGGATTCCGAACCGTGCTTTTAGCATCGCCACAGCCTGTTCCAGGAGTTCATCATTGGCCGGGTAACTTTCTACAACGAGATGTGCTGTCAATGCATTATCCTCAGTACTCATCGCCCACACATGCAAGTCGTGGACGTCGATGACGCCCGGCAGTTCCAGCAGCGCCGAACGTACGGCGTCAAATTCCAGTCCGTAAGGCACACCATCAAACAATAAATGCAGCGACTGGCGAAACAGTGACCAGGTGGCAATGATAATCATCATCGCAATCAACAGTCCTACCGCGGGATCAATCCAGGTCCAGCCGCGCCAGAGATAGAGGCCGCCGGCGATAACCACGCCCACTGAGACCAGCGTGTCCGCCGCCATGTGTAAAAAAGCGCCGCGGATATTAAGGTCGTGTTTGCTACCTGCGAGGAAAAGCCAAGCGGTTGCGGCGTTGATGACCACACCAATCCCTGCAACTATCATGACCGTGCCGGCGTCTACTGTGACCGAGGTCTGTAAGCGCTGGATTGATACCCAGGCCAGATAAACCATGCCGACCAGCAGGACCGTAGCGTTGACCAGGCTTGCCAAAATAGAGGCGCGGCCCCAGCCATAGGTGCGTCGCCGGGTTGCCGGCAAGCGACCGGCAGCAAATGCTGCCCAGGCCAGCAGCAAAGCTCCCACATCACTCAGGTTGTGTGCCGCGTCCGCAAGGAGTGCCAGGGAACCGGTTCTCCAGCCGTAAATGGCTTCGATAATCACAAACCCGAAGTTCAGCGTGATACCGATGGTGAAGGCCTTGCCATAACTGGCAGGCGCATGTTGGTGTTGTGCATTCATGTGGATGAACTACCTCCGGTTGCTGACTCCGAAAGGGTTTAAAGACAGTTTAGCACTGTGCGTGCTTTGGAGCGCGTTGCGGCGGATAGGCGCCAGGCTCTCGCCTCACTGGAGGCATCACGATAGACTGGCTTTTTGTTGGAAAAGGATTGTGCGTACTCATGAACCATCTCGCCCATGCACTGCTGGCCAATGCGGGTCACCACAGTCTGATCGGCAACCTGTCGGGTGATTTCGTGAAAGGTCCGCTTGACGGGCTGGAGATCCATGCGCGGGTGCGGGAAGGTATCAGGCAGCATCGGCGGGTGGATGTTTTTACTGACCAGCATGAGGTAACAGCGGAGTTGAAAAAAATCTTCAAGCCGGTAAACCGGCGTTATGCCGGCATTCTACTCGATGTTGTTTTCGATCATTACCTGATTAAGCACTGGTCGCGATTTTCCGAGGTCATGCAAAGGCCGTTTGTAAATGAGGTTTACGCGACGCTGACTACGCATGAAGCGATTCTTCCCGGGCAGCTGGCTGATTTTGTACCGCGCATGATCGCCGCTGACTGGCTGTATAGCTGCGAGAGTCTTGTGGGGGTCGACAGGGTATTGCAACGTATTTCGAACAGGTTGCGGTATGAAAACCCGCTGGGGCACGCAATTGACGACATAAACAGGCATTATGAGGTATTCGAAACGGGCTTTCTCGTATTTTTTCCCGAGGCAATGGCTAGCCAGGGATGGGGCCACCAAGGCCGGGGTCAGGTCTCGCATTGTAGCATTCACCCGGACACCCATTCGGGTTAACCCGCAGTACAGGAAGGCAGTGAGCTCCCGCCCTAGGCCGTGCAGCTCGAGTATGAGGTGGGTTTTACCCCCGTTGCTACAATGCGAGACCTGACCCCAGGGGTTTGAGTGTGGGGATCGGAAACAAAAAAGCCCGGATATCCGGGCTTTTTTGTGTTCTTTGTATGGCGGTGGGCCAGGGATTCGAACCCCGGGAGGGGATAAACCCTCAACGGTTTTCAAGACCGCCGCTTTCGACCACTCAGCCAGCCCACCGTGTTGTTGCACCCCACTGCAGCGAGGCAGGCGAGATTATACAGTGCTGTCTAGCGTGCACAAGGGCCGGAGCTCCCCGGGCACGCTTTTAGCAGCATTTTTTAGCCCTCTGCAGTTTCCTGCGTTGCAGCCGTCGGGCGCTGACCGCGGGGGTCATTGCTGGCACGCGGAGCCGCACGCTCTACCGCGGGGGCCGGCGGCGCCTGCTCCGCCTTGAACAGTACCGGATGGCCGGTGGCTATCTCGACGCGTTCAATACGGTTCGGGGCTACCCGGGGATCGTTGCAGGCGCGGCCGTCGGCAGTAATGCCGGCGGGTGCTTTGGCCTCAACAACCTCAGGGGTTTCGGCTGCCGGCTTGGCCCTGGCGCGCGACTTGGCTTTCGGTTTGGGCTCTGCTTTCGGTTCGGGCTGAACCTCTGCAGCAGGCTCTGGCGCTGCCTCGGGCTGGACCTGGGCCTCAGCCATCGCTTCAGGCACAGGCTCGGTCTGTGCTTCGGGCTTGGTTTCGGCTTCCGGTTCTGAAGCCACAGCCACAGCCGCGGGGGCTTCGGGTTTGACCTCAGCCTCCGGTTCGGACGCAACAGGCGCAGCCGTTTCGGGCTTGGCCTCAGCTTCCGGTTCGGACGCAACTGATGCTGTCGGCTGCTCTTCCTGCGCTTTTGGCGCCACTTCCGCAGCTTCAACACTTTCTGCAGTCTCACTCGCACTGGCGCTCGCCTCGCTGACGGCGGCCTCACCCTCGGTCGCAGCAGTTGCCTCATCTGTTTTTGGCTTGCTGCGACGGCGGCGGCGGGGTTCGCTGCGCTTCATGTCACCGGGCCGTTTGCGCGGCTTGTCCTGTTCATCACCGGTATCGGCTTCAGTGACCGGTTCTTCAGTAGTCGCCACCTCGGCTGTTGCCTGGCCTTCTTTTTCGGAGCCCTGTTCGGAGCGACGGCGTTTGCCTCCGCGCTTGCGGGGGCGAGGTGCGGCCTCGTCGCCTGTACGTTCTTCCTGCTCGGCACGCGCCGGACGTTCACTCCTGGCCTGGGTAGTGCCGGAATCTGCTTCTGCAGTCGCAGCGCCTGCCTGTGTTGCGCTACCACTGCTGCGCCGGCGTCCACCCCGGCCACGACTGCGACCGCGGCCTTCGGATTTTTCATCGGCTTCGGGTTTCTTTTCTTCCTTCGCAGGCTTGCGTGCCTTTACGGGTTCCGGTTCCGGCGCCTTTTCAGCCTCGCCGAACAGCATGCCCATCAGGCGACCAACGAGACCAGGCCTGGCGGCGGACGGCTCTGCCCGCTGCTGTGCTTTTGGCCTGCTGGCCTGCTTGCGCGGGCGCTTCTCCTCAACGGGTTTTTCAACCGCTTCGGGTGCGGGCATTTGCGGCTTCAGGCGTTGTACAGCGGCTTCCTGAGGCGGCAGTGTTGCAGAATGGGCGTCGCTGACAAGGTCCGGATCCGGTACTGCGATCTCGATCTTGTAACTGACCGCACGATCTTCGGAGATTTCATCATCGCGCAGGCGCTGAACTTCAAAATGCGGTGTTTCCAGGTTGGGGTTGGGGATGACCAGCATGCGGGCGCGGGTGACCTGTTCGATTTCACTCAGGGCAGCGCGCTTCTCGTTCAGCAGATAGGCGGCGACATCCACTGGCACGATAGCGCGAACTTCGGCGCTGCGGTCCTTGATGGCCTCTTCTTCCATCAGGCGCAGGATGGAGAGTGCCAGGGACTTGGTGTCGCGAATGGTGCCCTGGCCGGTGCAGCGTGGGCAGACAATCGCGCTGGTCTCCCCCAGGGAAGGCCGCAACCGTTGACGTGACATTTCCAGCAGGCCGAAGCGGGAGATGCGACCCACCTGGACGCGTGCCCGGTCGACCTCGAGAGCGTCGCGTACGCGGTTTTCAACCTGGCGCTGGTTGCGTGGCGCGAGCATGTCGATGAAGTCGATAACCACCAGGCCGCCCATGTCCCGCAGGCGCAGCTGGCGGGCGATTTCATCGGCCGCTTCAAGGTTGGTCTGCAGCGCAGTATCTTCGATATCGGTACCCTTGGTGGCGCGCGCAGAGTTGATGTCAATGGACACCAGCGCTTCGGTAGGGTCGATCACGATGGAGCCACCTGAGGGCAGCCGTACTTCGCGCTGGAAGGCCGTTTCAATCTGGCTCTCTATCTGGAACCGGTTGAACAGGGGGATGTTGTCTTCGTAGCGGCGGATCTTGCTCTTGTACTTGGGCATGACCATGCTGACGAATTCGAATGCCTCGGCGAAGGCGTCGTCGGAGTCGATCACCACCTGGTCAATATCGTCGCGCAGATAATCCCGAACGGCCCGGATAATGACATTACTTTCCTGGAAGAGCAGGGCAGGTGCCCGGACTTCCTCGTTGGCTGTGGTAATGGATTCCCAGAGTTGCAGCAGGTAGTTGAGATCCCACTGGAGTTCTTCTGTGGAGCGGCCGACCCCGGCGGTGCGGATGATAACGCCCATGCCGTTGGGGATTTCGAGCCCGCTCAACGCCTCGCGCAGCTCGCTGCGCTCCTCGCCTTCAATGCGACGGGAAATGCCGCCGGCGCGGGGATTGTTCGGCATCAGGACCATGTAGCGACCGGCGAGACTGATAAAGGTGGTCAGGGCCGCGCCCTTGTTGCCACGCTCTTCCTTGTCGACCTGGACGATGATCTCGGTGCCTTCCTTGACCACTTCCTTGATCTTCAGGCGGCCCTCGACGGGACCCGGGTCCTTGTAAAAGTATTCCCGGGAAATTTCTTTCAGGGGCAGGAAGCCGTGCCGGTCGGCGCCGAATTCAACGAATGCCGCCTCCAGGCTGGGCTCTACGCGGGTGATCTTGCCTTTATAGATGTTGGATTTTTTTTGCAGACGGGTGCGGTTTTCGATATCCAGATCGTACAGACGCTGGCCGTCAACGAGGGCGACGCGCAGCTCTTCGGGCTGGGTCGCATTGATAAGCATTTTTTTCATGATGTGCCATTTTACCTGGTGCGCACAGGTCTGGCAGGGCGAGTATCAGCTATACAGCCGGCTGTGAGCCAGGCATAGCAGAGTTGTGGAAAGCCGCTACAACAGTTGCCGGGCCCGAAATGGGCAGGGCGTTGCATTGGCGCTACTCTGTACGCTCAGGTGATCTGTATGGCAGCGGCGCACCCGAGGGAACGGCGCCGGGCAACGCTGGGGAGGGAAGATGCGCTGGCGCTCTACCCCCCTTTTTGGTAGTGTCGCAACACCTGACGAATGCGACAACGTTGCCCAAAGTAACAACTGATTCTGTGCCCCGGCAGTCTTACTGCGCGGTTCATATGTATCGACGCGATAATAAGGTCGGTGCCAGGGGGTTAAGACCCACCAGGCGCCAGCTACGTCGACAGCCTTTTGTGTGTTTACACGCGTGTGCTTACCCTGATGGAACCTTGCGATTGCGTCGGCAGGCCCTGCTGTCATCCGGGAAGTGCGTGAGTGGGGGAAGGCTGTTTTTGCACCTCGACCCCGGACACACGCGCCGGACTATAGCAGTAAATGGTAAGTGCTTCAATTATCAAACGTTTTTCTTATTAAAGAGTGATCTGATCCTGAATGAGCCAAAGGGCGCCGTGCGCCAGCAACAGATTGAGGCCGACAGTGCGGGCCAGCGCCTGGATAACTACCTGTTGAAAATTCTCAAGGGTGTACCCAAGACAAGAATCTATCGGGGTTTGCGTAAGGGTGAGTTCCGCATTAACAAAGGCAGGGTTAAGGCTGACTATCGTCTGGTGGAAGGCGATATACTGCGCATTCCGCCTTTGCACCAGCCGGCGCCCAGTGCCGCGCCCATGATACCGGGGTTCTGGGCGGCACAGATCGCGCAACGTATTGTCCACGAAGACCCCGGCCTGCTGGTGATCAACAAGCCCTCGGGGCTTGCAGTGCACGGTGGCAGCGGCCTTAACTACGGGCTTATCGAGTGTCTGCGGCAATTGCGCCCGGAGGACAGGTTCCTGGAGCTGGTGCACCGGCTTGACCGGGATACTTCGGGACTGATCATGGTGGCTCGCAAGCCCGCTGTGCTGAGGGAGCTTCATCGCCAGTTGCGCGGGGAGGGCGTGGACAAGCGTTATCTGGCACTGGTGGCAGGTCGTTGGCCGAAAGAACGGCGTATTGTAGAGGCGCCCCTGCAAAAGAATATCGTTCAATCCGGTGAGCGGATGGTCAAGGTGGATCGCGAGGGCAAATCTGCGGTGACCGGGTTTTCAATAGTGGAACAGTTCGCCGACGCTACACTTGTGGAGGCCCGCCCGATTACCGGTCGGACTCACCAGATACGCGTACATGCGCAGTTTGCCGGGCACCCTATCCTTGGCGACAGCAAATACAGCGATGACCAGGCCGAAACTCTCGCGCGCTCGATTGGCCTCAAGCGTTTGTTTCTGCATGCCCGCTCGCTGCGTTTCTCGCTGCCAGAACAGCCGCCCCTGCAGCTCGAGGCGGCGCTGGACGACGACCTTGAGTTTATATTAAAAAACCTGCGCAAGTAGCTGTTTTTTAATCAATAATATAGGCATATATCTGGGCTGATCACTAGGGTGTTGCCAACGCCGGCTTCGAACGCGCCCTTGCGGCGGGCGAAAGACCGGTTCCGGTTCAGGCAAGTACGGGGTGGCCGGCTCGCGCAAGCAGCGTGGTCAGCGCTATCAGCGGCAAACCCTCAAGACTGGTGGGGTCCTGCCCCGACAGGCTCTCGAACAGGGCAATGCCCAGCCCTTCGCACTTGAAGCTGCCGGCGCAGTCGTAGGCTTGCTCTCGCCGCAGGTAGTTGTCGATCATGCCGGCGGTTAGTGGCCGGAAGTGAACGCTGAAGGGCTCAACATGGGTTTCTTCGATGCCCCGTTCGATGCAACACAGGGCAAGACCCGTGTAAAAATGTACGGTTTTGCCCGCGCAGGCAGCCAATTGCGCGCTGGCCCTGGCATGATCCAGGGGTTTGCCCAGCACGACAGTCCCCAGTGCCGCGACCTGGTCGCTTCCAATCACCAGGCTGGCCGGATGCTGGGTGGCGACTGATCGCGCCTTGGCCAGGGCCAGGCGCCCGGCTACAGCCGCGGCGGCCTCTCCCGGCAGCGGCGTTTCATCGGTTTCCGGGGAGAGGCAGCGAAAGGGTATTTGCAGCCGCTCCAGCAAGTTTTTGCGGTAGGGTGATGTGGAGGCTAGAATAAGACCCATGATCAGTTTCCTCGAGTGCGGCAGGGAAGCGGTGAACTGGTTGTATTTTAAAGAATTTTTTTGACAAAGTGTTAAACCATCCCTATGATGCGCGCCTATGTTGACCGACCCTCTTCCCGTCACGCTGGATATCCGCAAGGCTGCCACCCGTGGTGTGACCGTCAAGGGCACGTTAAAGCCGCTTGAATTGCCGCGTTTGCGGGGCTTGCTTGCCAGTGACGAAGGAGAAATCGAGACGGTATTTACGCTGTCCCGGGACGAGGAGGGCAGGTACGTGGTGCGAGTTGTGGTGGATGCGTCCGTCACAGTGACCTGCCAGCGTTGCCTGCAACCGGTGCGTACGGAATTGCACACTGACAGCACACTCGGAGTGGTCTGGACGGATGAGCAGGCAGGAAATTTGCCGAGCCATCTCGAGCCCGTCATTGTAGCGGGCGAGGAATGTGAGCTTCGGGAGCTGGTCGAGGATGAATTGATACTGGCGTTGCCAGTAGTTAATTATCACGAGCAGACGGATTGTAATAAATTATTGGTGGACCTCGCTGCGGAGACTGCTCAAGCACTCCCTGAAAGGCCCAACCCCTTTGACGTGCTGGCGCAATTAAAAAAGCCCGGCGGTAAATAGCAGGAGTAAGTCATGGCTGTTCAGAAGAGCAAGAAAACGCGCTCACGTCGCGGTATGCGTCGGTCCCACGATTCGCTGAAGGGGCCTACCCTGAGCGTGGACCAGACTTCCGGTGAGACCCATCGTCGCCACCACATCACTGCCGACGGCTTTTACTGCGGCAAGAAAGTGGTCGACACCGGTAACGACGAGTAGGCGGGCACCCGATTACGGGCACCCCCGGGCGTCCAGCTGCAGCAATGCAGGTATGACGCGCCAGCATAGACGGGAGCCCAGGCTCCCGTTTTTGCGTTTTACTATTTGGAGAATTCAGCTGCCATGACATCATCAACCATCGCGTTTGTTTTTCCCGGCCAGGGCTCGCAGAAAGTCGGCATGTTGGCCGCAGCCTATGCCCGATCGGAGGCCGTGCGAGCCACATTCGCCGAGGCAGCCGATGCCCTCGGCTACGACGTCTGGGCATTGGTGCAACACGGTGAGCAGGAAACGCTTAACCTGACTGCGACCACCCAACCCGTATTGCTGACCGCGAGCGTAGCATTGTGGCGGGCCTGGCGGGAGGCTGGTGGTCCCGATCCCGCCATGATGGCGGGTCACAGTCTGGGTGAATTCTCCGCTCTGGTGTGTGCCGGATCCCTGGAGTTTGCCGATGCGGTGCAGCTGGTGCGCAAGCGCGGTGAGTTCATGCAGACAGCGGTGCCGGTCGGCGAAGGTGCAATGGCCGCCATCATCGGCCTCGATGACGACAGTATCAACAAGGTCTGCGCGGAAATCAGCGCCGGCACCGCTGGCGAGGTGGCCGCGGTCAACTTCAACTCACCGGGGCAAGTAGTGATTGCGGGGCACACCGCTGCAGTGGCCGAGGCCAGCCACGCGCTTAAAGCCGCCGGAGCCAAGCGCGCCTTGCCCTTGCCGGTAAGCGCACCTTTCCATACGCAGTTAATGAAGCCCGCCGGTGAGCAATTGGCCCAGGCGTTGGCAGAGCTGACGCTGAAAGCGCCGAAAATACCGGTTGTTCATAATGTGCATGCCGAGACCGAAACAGATCCCGAGCGCATTCGCAGCTTGCTGGTAGAGCAGATTTACAGTCCGGTCCAGTGGACCCGCTGCATCGAACACATGGCGTCGGCGGGCATCTGCAAAATAGTGGAATGCGGCCCGGGCAGGGTCCTCAGTGGTTTGAATCGTCGCATTAACAGCGAGCTGCAAAGTTATTCGCTGGAGGAACCCCTGGCATTGTCACAGGCCCTTGAGGAGCTTGCGGGCCAGGCGGCGGGTTCTGCGACGGATACGGAATAAAACAATTGACCAAGGATGTAAGCGATGAGTGATGCCGGTAGTAACGATGCGACAGCAAGCGACACAGGCAAAGTGGCACTGGTCACCGGTGCCAGTCGCGGTATTGGCCGGGCAATTGCGGAACGGCTCGCCGGTGACGGTTTTACCGTTGTCGGTACTGCCACCACCCAAGCCGGTGCCGATGCCATCAGTGGTTATTTACAAGAGGGCGGCTATCAGGGTTGCGGCATGACCCTGGATGTAGCTGACCAGGTTGGGGTTGAAGCTGTGGTCAAGGGTATTACCCAGCGCTTCGGTGCCCCGCTGGTGCTGGTGAATAATGCCGGCATTACCCGTGACAATATTCTCATGCGCATGAAAACCGACGAGTGGCACTCGGTGATTGATACCAATCTCAATGCCCTGTACCGGGTGAGCAAGGCCTGTTTGCGCGGCATGACCAAGGCGCGGTGGGGACGTATCGTGAGCATTACTTCCGTAGTCGGGGCCATGGGCAACGCCGGGCAGAGCAATTATGCGGCCAGTAAGGCGGGTGCAGAAGGCTTCTCCCGGGCGCTGGCGCGCGAGCTGGGCTCCCGTGCAATTACCGTAAACTGCGTCGCTCCGGGCTTTATCGATACCGACATGACCCGGGAACTCGGGGACGAGCAGCGCGATTCGCTGGTGCGCCAAATACCGCTGTCGAGATTGGGCGAAGCCGCCGAAATCGGGGCTTTGGTTGGCTTTCTCTGCAGCGATAACGCCGCTTATATCACCGGCGAAACCATTCATATCAACGGCGGCATGAACATGGCATAGACCGCCTCGGCGGGTGTATACGCGCCCCGCTGAAATACAGCCTAAAAAAAATTTATTACTCAGCGGAAAAACAGAGTAAAATGCCGCCTCGGACCGGGTCATCAGGTTTATTTAAATTATCTCAGGAGTAACCAACGACATGAGTAGCATTGAAGAACGCGTTAAGAAAATTGTTGCAGAGCAGCTTGGAGTCAAAGAGGACGAAGTGCAGACCGAAGCGTCTTTTGTGGAAGATCTGGGCGCAGATTCTCTTGATACCGTTGAATTGGTGATGGCTCTTGAGGAGGAATTTGAAACTGAAATTCCCGATGAAGAAGCCGAAAAAATCACTACAGTGAAACTGGCGATCGATTACATTACCGAAAACCTCGCCTGATACTTCTCGCTGTAACCCGAAAAGCCGTTTCTATGTTTTGATAGAACGGCTTTTTCTGTTTATGCTTCCTGCCTTTTTGTTAAATGAGGAGTTGCTGCTGTGATTGGTAGACGAGTTGTAGTCACGGGTCTCGGTATGGTCAGTCCCCTGGGCCTCGATGTCGACACGACGTGGTCGAACATCGTAGCGGGAAAAAGCGGTGCCGCCCCTATCGAGGCGTTTGATGTCTCCGCTTACAGTACCCGGTTCAGTGCCAGCGTTAAAAATTTCAGCGCCACTCCTTACCTGAGCGAAAAAGATGCCCGTAAAATGGATATCTTTGTTCAATTCGGGATGGTTGCCGGTATTCAGGCAATGGAGGATTCCGGCCTTGAAGTGACCGAGCACAATGCGCCCCGTATCGGTTGCGCGATTGGCTCGGGAATAGGTGGTATTGGCCAGATTGAAAAAAACTCGGAGATCGTTGCAAAATTCGGGCCTCGCAAGATTTCCCCGTTTTTTGTGCCGGGCTCCATCATCAACATGATTTCCGGCAACCTCTCGGTCAAATTCAACCTCCAGGGCCCGAATCTGGCGGTTGTCACGGCATGCACATCGGGCACCCATAATATCGGCCTGGGCGCGCGTCTTATTGCCCTGGGTGACGCCGACGCCATGCTGGTAGGTGGTGCCGAAATGGCCACCACACCGGTTGGGCTGGGTGGCTTCGCGGCCGCCCGCGCGCTCTCGACTCGCAACGATGATCCAGCTGGCGCCTCCCGCCCCTGGGACCGAGACCGCGATGGTTTTGTCCTGGGCGACGGAGCTGGTGTGATGATGCTGGAGGAGTATGAATCAGCGAAGGCACGGGGTGCCCGCATTTACGCGGAGCTGGTTGGTTTTGGCATGAGTGGTGATGCCTATCACATGACCCTGCCGCCAGAAGACGGTCGCGGTGCGGCAACTGCGATGCGCAATGCTATCAACGATTCAGGCCTGAATCCCGATGTCGTGGATTATATCAATGCCCACGGGACCTCAACCGTTGCCGGCGATCTGGCGGAAAGTCGCGCTATCGAAACCGTGCTGGGCGATGCCGCCAGTGGTGTCGCGGTGAGCTCTACCAAATCCATGATCGGTCACCTGCTGGGTGCCGCGGGTGCAGTGGAAGCGATCTTTTCGGTGCTCGCCATTCGCGATCAGGTCGCCCCCCCCACCATCAACCTCGACAACCCGGATGAGGGCTGTAACCTGAACTATGTACCAAATACTGCGCAGGAGCGCCGTATTCGCTGCGCACTATCCAACTCCTTCGGTTTTGGTGGCACCAACGGATCACTGTTGTTCAGTGAGTTGGGCTGACTACGCAACGGGTGCCGACCGCAACGACGACATGGGTAGACGGGCAACAGGCGGACGCTCTACCGCTACCCGACAGGGCCCTTGCGTACGGCGATGGCCTGTTCGAAACCCTGTTGCTGGCAGGACAGCGTATTACCTTGCAGGATTATCATTTTGCCAGACTCGGTGAGGGGCTGAGACGCCTGGGTATACCCGATTGCATGACTGCGGTTCGGGAACAGCTGGCTGTGGCCTGTAAGGCGGTGACTCATGAGCACGAGTTCAGTGTGATGCGCCTGACCGTCAGTCGTGGTGCCGGGCCCCGTGGTTACGCGCCCCCGACTGATGCTATTCCCCGGATTATTATTACCCTTGCCCCTTTATCCGCGAATCCTTGGGTCTTGAGCTCGCCGGCCGACCTGGGCGAAACCGCTGTGCGGTGGGGCAAGCAACCGTTGCTGGCCGGCATAAAGCACCTCAACCGGCTTGAACAGGTGCTGGCGGCGGCCGATTGTGCACGTAGTGGCCACGACGAGGTACTGATGCTGGGGCAGTGTGGTGAGCCGTTGTCGGTCACCACCGGTAACCTGTTTGTATGCCTGGGCGACAAGCTACTGACGCCGCAACTGTGCGACGCCGGGATTACCGGTACCCGGCGCCAGCTGATTATCGAACAGCTGGGCGCGGCCTGCGGCCTGCAGGTCAGCGAAGCGCGGCTGGACGTGGCACAGTTGCTGGCGGCCGACGAGCTGTTTTATTGCAATACCGTTGTCGGCCTGCGCCCGGTCTCCCGTTTCCGGCATCGCCGCTGGCTCCGGCACCCTGTCACTTCCGCCCTGCACGGGGCCTATGTCGGGTGGCTTGCATGAGGCGGGCTCTGCGCTGGGCTGCAGTGCTGGCGGTGGTCATCGCCTGCGTGGGGGCGCTGGCGGGACGCGAACTGCTGGAACGCTGGCATACCCCGCTGGTGGTGCCGGCGGAGGGCGCGGTGATCACGGTGGCGCCCGGAGACACGCTGCGCACTGTCGCCGCCGGCCTGCACCAACAGGGCATCCTGGCCCATCCCCGGTTGTTAATTGCCTATGGGCGAGTGACCGGCCTGGATTCAAGGCTACGTCGGGGAGAGTACAGGCTGATTCCCGGCACCACTCCTGAGGCGCTGCTGGCTTTATTGGTGAGCGGCAAAGTGCTGCAATACCAGGTCACGCTGCCGGAGGGTATTACGGTAGCCCAGGCGCTGGTGCTGCTGGAGAAGGAAGCTGCGCTCGAGACAGTGCTTGTGGGGCGCGACGACGAGCGCCTGCTGCAGTTGGTGGCCCCTTATCAGGCCCTGGAGGGGCTATTTCTTCCGGAAACCTACCGCTTTGAACGCGGTGATACCGACCTGGACATTCTTCGCCGGGCGCACCTGGCCCTGCGCGATGTACTGGCGCGAGAGTGGCAGCAGCGACCACTGGGTCTGCCCTATAGTGAACCGTATGAGGCATTGATCATGGCCTCTATTATTGAGCGGGAAACCGGGGTCCCGGACGAGCGCGAACAGATCGCCGGTGTGTTTGTCCGGCGCCTGCAGCAGGGGATGCGCCTGCAGACGGACCCGACCATTATCTATGGGCTGGGAGCAGAGTTTGACGGTAACCTTGCCCGCAGCCACCTGCGAGACGCCGGTAACCTGTTCAACACCTACCGCCATCACGGCCTGCCACCGACCCCGATTGCGCTGCCCGGCCTGGCAGCGATTCGCGCCGCGCTGAATCCGGCACCGGGTGATACTCTGTTTTTTGTCGCCAGAGGTGACGGCAGCCACGAGTTCAACGCAACACTTGAAGGCCATCAACAGGCTGTGCGTAAATACCAGCTAAAGCGACGGCAGGACTATCGCTCCACTCCAGGGAAACTTTGATACATGCAGTCAATGCGCGGATTATTCATTACCGTTGAAGGCGGGGAGGGCATGGGTAAGTCCACTAATATTGCCTGCATCAGCGACTATCTGCGAGCCCGGGGAGTCGATCTGGTAGTCACCCGTGAGCCGGGTGGCACCGGGCTGGGCGAGGACGTGCGCAATGCCCTGCTCAGGGTTCGGCCGGAGCCGGTGGCGCCGATGGCCGAGCTGCTGCTGTTGTTCGCCGCTCGCGCCCAGCATCTGCAGCAGGTAATTCTCCCGGCCCTTGAAGCAGGCCAGTGGGTGCTCTGTGATCGCTTCACCGATGCCAGTTATGCCTATCAGAGCGGTGGTCGCGGCATTGATGCTGCAGTAGTGCGTGCGCTTGAGAACCTTGTTCAGGGAGAGCTGCGTCCGGATTACACCCTGCTGCTGGACGCGCCGGTCAGTATCGGCCTGGAGCGTGCCCGGGGCAGGGGAGAGCTGGACCGTTTTGAGCAGGAGGCGCTGGATTTTTACCAGCGAGTGCGCGATACCTACCTGCAACTGGCGAAAGAGAGCAGTGGTCGCTACCACCTGGTTGATGCCAGCGAACCGCTTGCCGAGGTACAGCGACAGTTGCTGGTGATTTGTGAGGAACTGTTCGCTTGTTGGGCTCCACGGCACCGGGAATTGCCTCAACGAGGGGCACCGCGGCAATGAATCTGACAGAGCTGCCGGCCATAAGCCCGCCCTTGCCCTGGCAGTCTGTCCCGTGGGCGCGGCTGCAGGAGCAGCTGGCCGCCGGTCAGTTGCCCCATGCACTGTTGTTGAGTGGCCCGGCGGAAATCGGCAAGAACCGTCTGGCCCTGGCACTGGCGCGTCTGCTGTTGTGCCATGCGCCGCAAGCCGGCCACAACTGTGGCCACTGCTCCGGCTGTCAGTACAGCCGAGCCGGTAGTCACGGGGATTTTCGCTGGTTGCAACCCGAAGGCAAGAGCCGTGTTATCAAGATTGAGCAGATACGGGATGCGGTAGCGTTCGCTTTTCGCACCGCCGGCTTTGGCAAGCGCAAGGTGCTGGTGCTGGCGCCCGCCGAGAGCATGACCGTGGCGGCTGCCAACGCACTGCTGAAGTGTCTTGAGGAGCCGTCGTCCAACACGCACATCGTGCTGGTATGTGATCGGCTGCAGGGCCTTCCCGCGACCGTGCGTTCGCGCTGCCAGCAGTTTCCATTACCCCTGCCGGACAGGGAGTTCTGTCTGCCTTGGCTGGATCACCTGTCCGGCGACAGGACTGCCAGTGCCAGGTTGTTGCAGCTCGCGGCGGGCAAGCCCTTGCGCGCGGAGCGCTTGTTTCATGACTGTGGTGTGGAGCCGCTTGAGGCGAGGCGAGCCGGGCTGGCGGCACTCGCTGCAGGGCAGCCGCAGGTAGCCAGGGTGGCGCCGCTGTTCGGGCAGCTGGAATTGCCGGCCGCACTGGCCGAGGTGGCTGAATTTCTGCAGCAATGGCTGTGCTTGCAGGATGGTGCGACTCTGCGCAACGCAGCGCGGCCCGTGTTTGGCTTGCTCGACCGGCTGTGTGTACTGCAGCGGGCTGCCGATGCCGGTTCCAACCCGAACCCGCAACTGGTGCTGGAATCCATTTTTATCGACCTTCAGAACTGTTTGGGGAGTGCGACTGGCGGTGCTACCATGAAGCCCTTCTCTGGGAGAGTAATCTATGACTGATACTGCTGCAGGCGGCCGCAATGGCATTCTGTCACTGACGATCAAGGACAAGGCTGTACTCTATTCGGCTTATATGCCCTTCCTTAACCACGGTGGCCTGTTTGTGCCCACCAACAAAAGCTATTCCGTGGGTGATGAAGTATTCATGTTGCTCACGCTAATGGATGAATCGGAGAAGATCCCCATTGCGGGCAAGGTCGTGTGGGTGACGCCCCGGGGTGCGCAGGGTAACCGGACTGCAGGAATCGGCGTCCAGTTCAGCGAGCAGGATGCGACCGCCAACAGCAAAATAGAAAACCATCTGGCCGGCTCCCTTACCTCGGATCGCCCGACCCACACGATGTAACACGCCAGGCCGTCTCCGGACAGGGCATCCGGACAAAAAAAGGGCCCCGTGCGGGGCCCAAAAAGACCATTAGGAGTGAAACTCAAAGGAATTGCTTCCTTTGCAGGGCATTGGGGGATGCCCTGGCGGTTGCCTGATGTTGCGAGGGGGATAAGCAACCGCTCTTGAAGTATTGCTCATGCTGGGTATTTTGCCACCGTCATATGCAATCAGTTTTAGGTTTTTTAGCGATAAGGAATTGGTTTTTATTTCCTTCAGGAATGACGCGACCGCTTTACGCAAGGAATGCCCTATGACCGCTCCAGTGATTCAGCCGTTCTGCCTCCGGGTTTGTCCGCTGTGCCAGGGATTGCAACTGTGGTGATTCCGACTGCGCGGGAACCGGCAGCCCCGACCTTTCTTAGCGGCGTTATAGAAGGATTCTATGGTCGCCCCTGGAGCCACCAGGTGCGCATGGACTATGCCGATTATCTCAGCCAGCTGGGTCTCAACAGTTATATTTATGCGCCCAAGGCAGATCCGTGGCTGCGCCGGCAGTGGCAGCGGCATTGGCCGCGGGAGGAATGGCTGGGGCTGCAGGAACTGGCGCAACATTTTGCCCGGCTCGGCATCAGCTTCGGTATTGGTTTGTCACCTTTTGCCCTGTATGCCGAATATGGACCTCGCCAGCGCGATCATTTGTGGGCCAGGATCGACCAGCTTAACGGCCTCGGAGCACCGCTGCTGGCGATTCTGTTCGATGACATGCCAGGGGACCAGGCGGATCTGGCGGGTCGTCAGGCAGAGATTGTCGCCGACATCTGCGCCTGGACAGTCGCCGAACGGATCATTGTCTGTCCTACCTACTATTCCTTTGATCCGGTGCTGGAGCGGTTTTTTGGTCGCAGGCCGGAAAATTACTGGGCGCAACTCGGGCACTTGCTGGCGCCGGAAGTCGATATTTTCTGGACCGGCAACCGGGTCTGCCCGGACAGCGTCAGCATTGCGGACCTGCAGCGCGCCCGGGCTGAATTCAAGCGGCCCCTGGTACTGTGGGACAACTATCCGGTGAACGACGGCGCGGTACGCAGCAAGCACCTGTTCCTGGACCCCCTTCAGGGCCGGGAGCAGGCCCCCGCAGACATAGTGCATGGTCATTTCTGCAATCCCATGATCCAGGCCCGGTGCTCACTGCCGGCACTGACCGGGCTTGCGGCGCTGTATTCGGGCGCAGCGGCGACACAGAAGGTGCCATGGCTGCAAGCAACACTGGGTGAGTCGACCTGGCGACTGCTGCTGCGCGACAGCGTATTATTTCGGGATATCGGTCTCCACGGGCTCGGCGTGGCCCGCAGACAGTCACTGCAAGCCGAATACGCGGCCCTGAACAACCCTGCAGCCGCGGAAGTCGTGGGTTGGTTGCGCGGCGATGACGATTTTGACCCCGCTTGCCTGACCGATTGACGGGGCCACTCGGCAAAAGCCTCGGTGTCTTGCTGCCAGCCCCCGTGTTCCATGGGTTTGCAGTTGTGCCGAGGCGGTGTTTGTGGCAGAATCTGCGCCCTTGTGAATGCTTCAGCCCAGCGCCGTAAAAAGCGTTTAACCCCAAAGAATCAAAAGCTTACGGCATTTTTTCGGGATTGGTCGAGGGTGCCGGGGCCGCTGCATTGAGCAGCAACAGGAATACGCGGAAGTGGCGAAATTGGTATACGCGCTGGATTTAGGTTCCAGTGCCGCAAGGCGTGAGAGTTCGAGTCTCTCCTTCCGCACCAACTTGTTGTGGCGTTTCAACAGAAGCGTCACTCCTAATTACAGGGCGTTCAAGCGCCCGCTATCGATTGGAATGTGAGGAAAAACCATGCAGGTGTCCATTGAAACGACTTCAGGCCTGGAGCGTCGTCTTAACGTTGTCGTTCCCGCGGTGCGTGTTGACAGTGAGGTCGATTCCCGGCTGAAGAAAGCCGCCCAGAATGTTCGTTTGCCGGGTTTTCGTCCCGGCAAGGTGCCTATGAACGTGATGCGCCAGCGCTTTGGTCCGGGTATCCGCCAGGAAGTCGTGGGAGAGGTCGTCAGCCGTTCATTCCAGGAAGCTGTAGTGCAGGAAAAGATGCGTCCCGCAGGCCAGCCGAATATTGAGCCAAGAACCCTGGACGCCGGCAAGGATCTTGAATATGTAGCCACCTTTGAGGTGTTTCCGGAAATTGAAGTGGCCGAAATGAGCGGCTTTGAAGTTACCCGTCCGGTAGCCGAAGTGACCGACGCCGACGTCGACAACATTATCGAGGTGTTCCGTAAGCAGCAAGGCAGTTGGGATGAGGTTGAACGGCCCGCGGAGATGGGCGACAAGGTCAATATCAATTACACCGGTACCCGCGACGGCGAGCCCTTTGAAGGTGGCAGCGCCGAGGATTCTGACCTCGAGCTAGGCTCCGGCAGGATGATTCCCGGTTTTGAAGACGGTATTGTGGGCATGAAGGCTGGCGATGAGAAAAACCTCGAGCTGACCTTTCCGGAAGATTACCAGAACGAAGAGCTGCGCGGTGCAACCGTCAACTTCGCGATAAAAGTGAACAGCGTCAAGTCCCTGACTCTCGCGCCCCTCGATGAAGCGCTGTTCAAGCTTTATGGCGTAGACGAAGGTGGAGAAGAGCAGTTCCGCAAGGAAGTTGCGGAAAATATGACCCGCGAGCTCAAAAACGCCGTAACAAACAAGGTTAAGCAACAGGTCATGGACGCGGTAGTGGAAGCGCACCGGGAACTCGAGGTGCCCAAGGCCCTTGTCGCCCAGGAAGCTGACGTGTTGCGCAAGCAGATGTTCCAGCAATTCGGCGGTGCGGCGCCGGAAGGGCTTGACCTGAAGTCGCTGCTGCCGGATGAGATGTTCAAGGACAATGCGGAACGTCGGGTGAAGCTGGGGTTGATATTGTCGGAAATGATCTCCAAATACGAACTTAAGGCTGATCCTGCCCGGGTACGTGAGACCATTGAAGAAATGGCCGCAACCTACGAGGATTCCGAAGAAGTGATCAATTGGTACTACGGCAACCCCGAGCAGCTGGCTTCGGTGGAGTCCAAGGTGCTGGAAGATACGATTGTGGAAAAACTCCTCGAGAACGCAACTGTTCACGAAGAGGCCTGCAGTTACCAGGAAGCCATCAACCAGGCGCAAGCGCAGGGTTGATCAAATGGTCGGCGCACTGTGCGTCGCCCATCACTATCATTTTGTAAGGGAAGTGACGCCATGTGGAACCCTGAAAACGGCCGTAACAGCAGCACCATCAACAACCTCGGCCTGGTTCCGATGGTGGTTGAGCAGACCGCGCGCGGTGAACGGTCCTATGACATTTATTCTCGCCTGCTCAAGGAAAGGGTGATTTTTGTGGTTGGCCAGGTGGAGGACCACATGGCCAACCTGATCGTTGCCCAGCTGCTGTTTCTGGAATCCGAGAATCCCGACAAAGACATTCACCTGTACATCAACTCCCCGGGTGGTTCGGTAACGGCAGGGCTGTCCATTTATGACACCATGCAGTTCATCAAGCCCGACGTGAGCACCATGTGCATCGGCCAGGCTGCCTCCATGGGCGCATTCCTGCTCGCCGGCGGCGCAGCCGGCAAGCGCCATTGCCTGCCCAACGCCCGTACCATGATTCACCAGCCCAGCGGGGGTGCTCATGGCCAGGCCTCCGATATTGATATCCACGCTCGCGAGATCCTGATCATCCGCCGTCGTCTCAATGAACTAATGGCGGAGCATACTGGTCAGACCCTTGAGACCATTGAACGCGACACCGAGCGTGATCGCTTCATGAACGCCGAACAAAGCAAGGAATACGGGCTGGTGGACGCGGTTATCGATCGCCGTGTCGCCACCGTAAAATAGGCCGGCCCGCCGCCTTCCGGGGTGTACATGTCTCCGGACTTGCAAAAACCCGCAAAAAACATCATCTTTAAAGACAGATGATACAGTTAGAGTAATTTCACGGCACAGGATGAAGCATGACTAAAGACACCACAAAATCAGGCGACGACGGCGGCAAGTTGCTGTATTGCTCATTTTGCGGCAAGAGCCAGCACGAAGTTCGCAAACTGATTGCCGGTCCGTCGGTATTCATTTGCGACGAGTGTGTTGATCTCTGCAATGACATCATCCGCGAAGAGGTGCAGGAAAACAGCAACGATGCCAAGGGCGATCATCTGCCCACGCCGCTCGAAATCAAGACGATTCTCGACGAATATGTCATCGGCCAGCAGCGCGCTAAAAAAGTGCTGTCGGTAGCGGTGTACAACCATTACAAGCGGCTGCGCCATAGCCAGGGCGTTGCCCGCGCCGATGATGTTGAACTCGGCAAGAGTAATATCCTGTTGGTGGGCCCCACTGGCAGCGGCAAGACGCTGCTGGCGGAAACCCTGGCCCGACTGCTTGATGTTCCCTTTACCATTGCCGACGCTACCACGCTTACTGAGGCGGGTTACGTAGGTGAGGATGTCGAAAACATCATCCAGAAGCTGTTGCAGAAGTGTGATTACGATGTTGAGAAGGCACAGGTCGGGATTGTCTATATCGACGAAATTGACAAGATTTCGCGCAAGTCCGACAACCCCTCCATTACCCGCGATGTCTCAGGGGAGGGTGTGCAACAGGCGCTCCTGAAACTGATTGAGGGGACCGTTGCATCCGTGCCCCCCCAGGGTGGACGCAAACATCCCCAGCAGGAATTCCTCCAGGTAGACACTTCCAATATCCTGTTTATCTGTGGCGGCGCTTTCGCGGGCCTGGAAAAAGTCATTCGCAATCGTTCGGAGAAGGGCGGCATCGGTTTCAGCGCCGAGGTCAAGAGCAAGGACGAAAAACGCAACGTCGGTGAGCTGTTGTTTGATCTGGAGCCCGAAGATCTGGTCCAGTACGGCCTTATTCCCGAGTTTGTCGGTCGCCTGCCGGTTATTGCAACGCTTGAAGAGCTCGATATCGACGCTCTGGTGCAGATCCTTACCGAGCCTCGCAACGCCCTGACCAAGCAGTACAGCAAACTGTTTGAAATGGAAGGGGTGGAGATCGATTTTCGGGAAGACGGCCTGCGTGCCATTGCCGACAAGGCCATGGAGCGCAAGACCGGCGCCCGTGGCCTGCGCTCGATCCTTGAGGGCGTGCTGCTTGATTCAATGTATAACATCCCGTCGCGGGATGACGTCAGCAAGGTGGTGATTGATGAGTCGGTCATTCGCGGCGACTCAGAGCCCTTGCTGGTATACCAGAACCACGAGCCTCCCCGGGTAGCGGCAACAGAAGACTAGCGCCGCGCCTGCTGTCTTCCCGGTGAGCACGGTGGTCTTTACCGAACACCGTGCTTGCTTTATGTGGAACTGTCCCCACATAAGCCTGAGGTTGAATATATCCACAACCCGGAGATAATTATGGGTTCCTCTTCTATTACAGAACTTCCCCTGCTGCCATTGCGTGACGTTGTTGTCTACCCGCACATGGTGCTGCCCCTGTTTGTCGGTCGCGAAAAATCCGTCGAAGCGCTCGAAGATGCCATGGAAGGCGGCAAGCAGGTACTGCTGGTTGCCCAGCGCAATGCCGCTGACGATAATCCCGGCGTCGACGATGTCTACCAGGTCGGCACGGTGTCGAATATCCTGCAGTTGCTTAAGCTGCCCGACGGCACCATCAAGGTCCTGGTAGAAGGCAGCTACCGCGCAGTCATTGACAACATTGACGACGAAGGGCGCTTTGCCGTCGCCGGGGTCCGCGAGCTCGAAGCCGAGGACATTCCCGACGATGAGGCCCAGGGCCTGTTGCGCTCCACCGTGAGCCAGTTCGAGAAATACGTCAATCTGAGCAAGAAAGTACCTGCCGAGGTGCTTACCTCGCTGTCCGGCATCGATGAGCCGGGTCGTCTCGCGGATACCATTGCCGCCCACATGAGCGTGGATCTTGAGGAAAAGCAGAAAATCCTGGAAATCTCCCAGGTGCGGGCGCGTATCGACCATCTGATGGGGCTTATGGAAGCGGAAATCGACCTGTTCCAGGTAGAGAAACGCATCCGTGGCCGGGTCAAGAAGCAGATGGAGAAGAGCCAGCGCGAGTACTACCTGAATGAGCAGATGAAAGCCATCCAGCGCGAACTCGGTGACATGGACGATGCACCCAGCGAACTGGATGACCTGCAGGCGCGTGTCGAAGAAGCCAAGATGCCGGACGAGGCGCGCACCAAAACCATGTCCGAGCTGAACAAGCTGAAGATGATGTCGCCGATGTCAGCTGAAGCCTCCGTCGTGCGCAGCTATATTGAATGGATGGTTTCTGTTCCGTGGGCCAAACGCAGTAAGGTAAAACACGATCTCAAGCGCGCCTCCGCCATTCTCGACGAAGATCATTACGGTCTTGAAGAGGTGAAGGAACGTATTCTCGAATACCTCGCCGTACAAAAAAGAGTGCGCAAGATAAAGGGTCCGGTATTGTGCCTGGTCGGTCCTCCTGGTGTGGGTAAAACCTCGCTGGGCGAATCCCTGGCCAGGGCGACCAATCGCAAGTTCGTGCGCATGGCCCTGGGTGGCGTTCGCGACGAGGCTGAAATTCGCGGCCATCGCCGCACCTATATCGGTTCCATGCCGGGCAAGCTGTTGCAGAAAATGGCCAAGGCCGGTGTGCGCAATCCACTGTTCCTGCTCGATGAAGTCGACAAAATGGGCATGGATAATCGCGGTGATCCCTCCTCGGCCATGCTGGAAGTGCTGGACCCCGAGCAGAATCATGCCTTCAACGATCATTATCTGGAAGTGGATTACGACCTCTCTGATGTGATGTTCGTGTGCACCTCCAATACGATGAACATCCCCGGCCCGTTGCTTGACCGCATGGAGGTCATCCGTATTCCCGGCTACACCGAAGACGAAAAGGTCAACATAGCGCTCCGCTACCTGGTGCCCAAGCAGTTGCGCCAGAACGGTCTTACCAAAGGTGAGATCGAGATTGGTGAACAAGCAATTACCGATATTATCCGTTACTACACTCGTGAAGCCGGAGTGCGCTCGCTGGAGCGCGAGATCGCCAAGGTCTGTCGCAAGATGGTCAAGCGTTACGCGCTTGAAGAGGCGAGCGGCACGGTGGAAATTACTTCCGAGATGCTTGCCGACCTGCTTGGCGTGCGCAAGTTCAACTATGGCATTGCCGAAGAACAGAACCAGGTAGGGCAGGTAACTGGCCTTGCCTGGACGTCCGTCGGCGGCGAATTGCTTACCATTGAGGCGGCTGCGGTCGACGGGAAGGGGCGTTACGTCAAAACCGGGTCACTCGGTGATGTCATGCAGGAATCAATTCAGGCGGCAACCACGGTAATGCGCAGCCGTTCGCAAATGCTGGGTATCGCAGCATCGTGGCATGAAAAACACGACGTCCACATCCACGTTCCGGAAGGTGCCACGCCCAAGGACGGTCCCAGTGCCGGCATTGGCATGTGTACTGCGCTGGTGTCGGTCTGCACGGGTATCCCCGTACGAGCGGATGTTGCCATGACGGGTGAAATTACCCTGCGTGGTGAGGTATTGCCCATCGGTGGCCTGAAGGAAAAATTACTGGCAGCACGTCGCGGCGGCATCAAGACGGTGATCATTCCAAAAGAGAATGAGCGCGACCTGAGAGAAGTGCCAGACAACATCAAGCGGGACCTCGAACTGCGGCCAGTGAAGTGGATTGATGAAGTATTGGCAATTGCACTTGAACATATGCCGGAGCCGCTCACCGACGAAGAGTATCTTGCGCCGGCACCGGGAGCGGGCAAAGAGGCTGAGCAGGCTGAAAAAAACAGGATTAATACGCATTAAAGCAGGCAGTGCGGTTGACCGCTATCCGGGCACTGGTATAAAGTCTTTCGCTCGAACCCAGTGCCTGCGGTGGTTTTCATGAACCTTCCACCATCGGCTGATCCAGACCGGGTGGACTTCCGGAGCTGCCAGCAAGGGCTCCAATCGCAGCCGCAAACACCTGCGGTGCGTAACAACGACGCTTTGCCAAATAACACTTCAAGGGGATACACGTGAATAAAACAGAACTTATCGACGCCATTGCTGCATCTGCTGACCTACCGAAAGCGTCGGCCGGACGTGCACTCGACGCCGTGGTCAATAGCATTACCGAAGCCCTTGCCAAGGGTGACCAGGTAACTCTGGTTGGTTTCGGCACATTTGCGGTCAAGCACCGTGCCGCGCGTGAAGGGCGTAACCCTCAAACCGGTAAAACGATCCAGATCAGCGCCTCCAATGTTCCCGGTTTCAAAGCGGGCAAAGCATTGAAGGACGCTGTCAACTCCTGAGCGTTGTTACCAACGCGGTCAGTACAGAATGCAAGGTTCTGTCAGTGACTGAGTAACCATCAAACGAAAGGCGCACACAAGGTGCGCTTTTTTATTGATATCGATTGGATAAAACCCATGCTCCAGGACATACGTAAAAGCACCCGTGGTACGACCGCCAAGGTAATCATTGGTGTAATCGTGCTTTCGTTTGCGCTCTTTGGTATCGAGTCAATTCTGGTTGGCGGCAATAGCAACAGCGTCGCCGAAGTCAATGGCGAACCTGTCACGCCGATAGAGTTGCAACAGGTGGTGGACACCCAGCGACGCCAGATAATTTCCATGATGGGAGAGAACCTTGATCCCGCCATGCTCGACGAGCAGCGGCTCAATAGCGCTGCGCTCGAGAGTATCATCAATCGTAAATTGCTGATGCAGGCTGCCACCCGATTGGGACTCACCGTGTCCGAACGGGAGCTGGGAGTCATGATCAGTGGCATGGAGCAGTTCCAGGTTGACGGTCGCTTTGCGCCGGACATGTACAAGGGCCTTCTGGCATCGGCGGGTTATACGCCCGGCACCTTCAAGCGGGCGCTTAAAGATGACCTCATCCTTTCCCAGTTGCAGGCCGGGCTGTCGGGAAGCGATTTTGCAACCCCGGCTGAGCTGGCCCTGAACGCCAGGATACTCGCCGAACAACGAGATATCCGCTACCTGACTATTCCACTGGCGCGATTCCGCGATGATGCGGTTGTTGATGAATCGGCAATTGAGGCGTTCTATGCCGACAACCAGTCTATGTTCATGACACCTGAATCCGTGGAGCTGAACTATGTCGAGCTGTCTCTTGATGACTTTCGCGAGCCGGTGGCAGAAGCGGCGATTGAAGAGGAATACCGGATAGAAGCACAAAGTTACCAGTACCAGGATGAGAACCGTGTCTCCCACATCCTGCTTGAGCAGCGCAGTGGCGAGTCCGACGAGGCGCTTGCCGAACGTGTTGCCAGGGTGCAGGCCGAGCTTGCCGCAGGCAGGGATTTTGCCGAGGTGGCCGCGGAGCTATCGGACGACATCGGTTCGGCGGGCAGCGGCGGTGATTTGGGCTTCACCGCCGGTGACGCGTTTCCGGACGAAATGGAAGAGGCGATCGCGGCACTGGAAGTAGATGCAGTATCAGCTCCGGTGAAGACTGAGGCCGGTATTCACATACTGAAAGTGACCGAGCGTCGCGAAGCCGGTGCTCCCAGCCTTGCACAACTCAGGCCCGAGCTGGAACAACGGGTACAGGAGCGCCAGGCGAAGCTGGCATTGTTGAGTACCGTGGAAAAACTGCGCGACCTGGCGTTTACCGCGGATAGCCTGGCCCGGCCCGCCGAGGAGCTGGGTCTTGAGATCAAGCGCAGTGAACCCTTGTTGCGAGACCAGCCCACCGGACCTTTGTCCAATCCCCAGGTGCTGCGGGCAGCGTTTTCCGAGGATGTGCTTGAACGCGGCCACAACAGCGAAGTCCTGGAATTGCCCGACAATCGTTTCGTGGCGGTGCACCTGCACCGCTATAACCCCGCTGCGGTGCAGGAGCTGGAAGCGGTGCGCGAGGACATAGCAGCCGCCATTATCGAACAGCGCGCCAGGGAAGAGCTCGCTGCGGCAGCAGAACAGGCGATGGAGGCAATCGGATCGGGTGAAGGTGTCGAGGCCCTGGCAACACGTCTCGGTTACGAATGGCAGGTGGAGCTGGGCGCCCGTCGCGATAGCCGGATGGTGCCGAGAGCGGTGTTACAGCGCGCTTTTGCGCTGGCAGCACCCGCTACGGAGCCTGTTGTTGATTACGTGGTAGAGCCCGGTGGCGATGCCCGGGTAGTGCAATTGCTGCGCGTCACCCCCGGCGACCTCGCCCGTCTTTCCCGCGAGGAGCAGCGTGGCCTGGCTCAACGTATTAGCGAAGAGTACGGCGCAATAGTGCAGGTTGAACATCAACAGGGCCTGCTCGCCGACGCCGACATCACCGTATTCTGACAGGGACATCATGGCCAAACGGATCCTTACACTTAACCAGATTTCCGTGCGCGGGCTGGAGCGCCTGCCACGCGAGCGCTATGAAATCGCCAGCGAGTTCACCAATCCCGATGCGATCCTGCTGCGCAGCCATAAACTGGGTGCCGCTGACATCGCTGATTCAGTGCTTGCAATAGCTCGTGCGGGTGCGGGGACCAACAATATCCCGGTGGATGCGTGTACCCAGCGTGGCATTCCGGTATTCAATTCCCCGGGTGCCAACGCCAATGCAGTCAAGGAGCTGGTGGCTGCAGGGCTGTTGCTGGGTTCCCGCGGTATTATCGACGGCGTGGATTATGTGGCGGGGCTTCGCGGTATCAGCGATGCAGCGGCACTCAACCAGGCGCTGGAAGCCAACAAGAAGCGTTTCAAAGGTAACGAATTGCAGGGCAAGACGCTGGGCGTGGTTGGCCTTGGCGCGATAGGCTCTCTCGTTGCCGATATGGCCCTTACCCTGGGTATGGATGTTATCGGTTACGATCCCGCGCTGTCGGTCGATGCGGCCTGGCGGCTGTCAAGCCAGGTGCGCAAGGCCGATACCCTGTCGATGGTTTTTGCCCGCAGCGATTACGTGACCCTGCATCTTCCCGCCCTGGAATCCACTCGCGGACTGGTGAGCGCCGAGCTGCTGCAGGCCATGCCCGCAGATAGCTGCCTGCTCAACTTTGCCCGCCAGGAAATTGTAGACGAGGACGCTTTGCTCGCCGCTCTGGAACGTGGCGGCCTGCGCAAGTATATTGCCGATTTTCCCAGCCCGGCGTTGATAGGACGCAAGGATGTGATCCTGATGCCGCATATTGGTGCCAGCACCGACGAGGCGGAAGACAATTGCGCGATCATGGCGGCGGATCAACTGCGGGACTTCCTGGAAAACGGCAATATCCGCAATGCAGTGAACTTCCCCACACTGCAACTGGAGCGTGCCGGTACCTGCCGACTTGCCATCACCAACTCCAACGTGCCCAGAATACTGGGTAGTGTGCTGGCGATACTCGCGGAGCTGGATATCAACGTGGTTGATATGCTCAACAAAAGCCGCGATGAACTCGCCTATAACCTGATTGATATTGATCGCGCCCCGACGGCGGATAGCCTGGCAAAGATGCAGGCCCTGGACGGTGTTATCAACGTACGTCATATTGCCTGAGCACGGCTGAGTACTAATCCGCCAGGTGTTTGTAGCCGTAAGCTGGGGATAGAGTGTGGCCTGGCACAGGTCGCGTGACTTTGGCAGAAGGCAACGACTGATGACCGATAAACTCGCCGCTATTGAGCAGCAGGCCCGCAAGGGCCGAAACTTCGATACCCCGCCCCTGCATCTCTGGCATCCTCCCCTGTCCGGGGATATTGATATTCGTATTGCCGCGGACGGCACCTGGTACCACGAGGGCAGGCCGATTGTGAGGCCCGCGCTGGTACGCCTGTTTGCCAGTCTTTTGCGGCGCGAAGCGGACGGTGATTACTACCTGGTGACGCCGGCGGAAAAATGGCGTATCCAGGTGGAGCTGCACCCTCTTGTTGTCACTGAGATTGACGCTGAGGAGGAGGGCGGTCGCCATCTGCTCCGGGCACGGCTCAACACCGGTCGTGAGGTGGTGATCGACGCCGCGCATCCCCTGTTTCTGGAGCCCGCTGTGGGTGAGGTAGCCGCAGTCAGGCTCGACCATGGCCTGACCGCGATATTGTCGCGGGCGGCCTGGTATCGCCTGGTGGACAGCGCGGAAGACGTGGACGGGCGGGCACAAGTCCGTAGCGGCGACGAGTGGTTCCCTCTGCAGTAACTGAGCGCAGCACCGCCACGGGTTCGCGGCGGTGCTGGTTTGGTACCTGTTTTGGTACCTCTTCTTGGTACCTCTTCTTGGTACTACATATTCGGGTAAGTGGGACCGCCAAAGCCTTCCGGTGTTACCCAGACGATGTTCTGTGACGGATCCTTGATGTCACAGGTTTTGCAGTGAACGCAGTTCTGCGCGTTGATCTGGAAACGCTGTCCCTGGGCGTCCTCCACTACTTCGTAAACACCGGCCGGGCAATAGCGCTGGGCGGGTTCATCGTATAGCGGCAGGTTATGCTCAATGGGTATGTTCGGATCAATAAGGGTCAGGTGGCAGGGCTGGTCTTCCTCGTGATTGGTATTGGACAGAAACACCGAGGACAGGCGATCAAAGGTGATCGTATTGTCCGGCTTTGGATACACCGGCTTTTTACACTCTGCCGCCGGTTTCAACGCGGCGTAATCCGGCATCCGATCATTGAGGGTAAAGGGCAGCCTGCCGCGGAAGATGGTCTGGTCGACCCAGACCATGGCGGAGCCCAGCAGGAAACCGAACTTGTGCATGAAGCCGCTGAAGTTACGGGTGGTATACAGTTCATCCTGCAGCCAGGAACCGGCCACCTTGTCGGCATAGGTCGACAGGTCAGCGGGTGCCGACTCGCCCTTTGCCAGTGCCTCAACGACCGCCTCGGCAGCCAGCATGCCGCTCTTCATGGCCGTGTGATTGCCCTTGATCTTGACACTGTTGAGGGTACCGGCATCACAGCCGATCAGCAGGCCACCGGGGAAATGCATTTTCGGCAATGAGTTGTAGCCACCCTTGGCAATGGCACGGGCACCGTAGCTCAACCGCGAGCCTCCCTCGAGATATTTCAGGGTTTGCGGGTGTTTTTTCCAGCGCTGAAACTCTGCAAAGGGATCCAGGTGCGGGTTGCTGTAATTGAGGTCCGTAATCAGGCCCAGATACACCTGGTTGTTTTCGGCGTGGTAAAGGAAGGCACCGCCGCTGGCGTTGCTTTCCTGGAGCGGCCAGCCGAGGCCGTGTACAACCAGCCCCGGCTGGTGTTTGTCCGCGGGTATTTCCCATATTTCCTTGATCCCGATCCCATAATGCTGGGGATCCTTGCCGGCATTCAGGTCGAACTTGCTGATCAGTTGTTTGCCAAGGTGGCCCCGGACGCCCTCGGCAAACAGGGTGTACTTGGCGTGCAGTTCCATGCCGGGAGTGTAACTGGCCTTGTGTTCGCCGCTGGCACTGACTCCCATATCGCCGGTGGCAATACCCTTGACGCTGCCGTCAGCGTGATAGAGGACCTCAGCCGCGGCAAACCCGGGGTAGACTTCCACACCCAGGTTTTCGGCCTGTTCTGCGAGCCAGCGACAGACATTACCCATTGAGACAATGTAATTCCCGTCATTATGGGTGGGCTTGGGAATTAAAAAGTTGGGCAGTTTTATGGCACTTTTGGCGCCGGTGTAGAAGAAAAACCGGTCTTCGGTAACCGCGGTGGCCACTGGCGCGCCCATTTCCGACCAGGAGGGAAACAGTTCGTTAAGGGCCCGTGGCTCCAGTACGGCGCCGGACAGGATATGTGCACCGACTTCGGAACCCTTCTCAACGACACAGACAGTGATTTCGCGCTCCTGCTCCTGGGCCAGTTGCATAATGCGACAGGCGGCGGACAGGCCCGAGGGGCCTGCACCAACTATCACTACGTCAAATTCCATTGATTCACGTTCCACGGACTGTTCCTCTCGTTGCAGGTGGGCAACCGAAAACGGCGTTTCGAGTCGTTAAAGACAGTAATTATATAATTTTTGGGACTTAAAAACTATCAACGCGGTGAATGACAAGTATAGCCTTTATGTTCGCTGGGGTTTAATTCGCTGTCATCTGGCGCTATTGACCTGCCACCGCTTTGGCGGCAACATAGCCGCCCGATACAAAACGGGGTGGCCTGCGTGCTGCAGGTCGATCCCCTTAAATTCACCTCAGCATACATGTTGGAAATCCTATGAAGGTTCTTGTTGCCGTTAAGCGCGTGGTTGACTATAACGTCAAGGTCCGTGCCAAAGGGGATGGCACTGACGTTGACCTGAACAATGTCAAAATGGCCATCAACCCATTCTGTGAAATCGCCGTTGAAGAGGCGGTACGACTCAAGGAAGCCGGAGTTGCCACTGAGGTGATCGCCGTTTCCGTGGGCGCCAAGCCCTGTCAGGAACAGATCCGTACCGCCCTGGCACTGGGTGCCGACCGCGGTATCCATGTTGAGGCCGAAGGTCGCCTGGAGCCGCTCGTTATCGCCAAGCTGCTGAAGGGCGTGGTCGACAAGGAGGAGCCCCAGCTGGTAATCCTGGGCAAGCAGTCCATCGACGGCGACAACAACCAGACCGGCCAGATGCTGGGTGCCCTGGCCAATATGCCCCAGGGGACTTTTGCCTCTGAAATCAAGGTTGAAGGTGACAAACTTAATGTGATTCGTGAGGTCGATGGCGGCCTGCAAACGCTCAGCTTGAGCCTGCCGGCAATCGTCACCACAGACCTGCGCCTGAATGAGCCGCGCTACGCGTCATTGCCGAATATCATGAAGGCCAAGAAGAAGCAGTTGGACGTATACACTCCGGAAGATCTCGGTGTCTCCGTAACGTCGCATGTGTCCCAGCTCAAGGTTGAGCCGCCGGCCGAGCGCAAGGCGGGCATCAAGGTTGAAGACGTTGCCCAGTTGGTAGACAAACTGAAGAACGAGGCGAAGGTAATCTCATGAGCACACTGGTTATTGCAGAACACGACAACAGCAGCCTCAAGCCCGCCACTCTCAATGCGGTAGCAGCTGCGCAGGCAATGGGTGCCGAGATCGCTATCCTGGTTGCCGGCGCCAATTGTGCCGCGGTGGGCGAGCAGGCGGCGGCCGTTGCCGGCGTCAGCCGGGTCCTGGTTGCCGATAATCCGGCCTATGAACATCAGTTGGCTGAAAATGTCAGCCTGTTGATTGCAGAGGTTGCCGCCGGTTTTGACAATATCGTCGCGCCGGCTACCAGCAATTGCAAGAACACCATGCCCCGGGTCGCCGCGCTGCTGGACGTATCGCAGATCTCGGAAATCCTGAGCGTGGAATCCGCCGATACCTTCACTCGCCCGATCTACGCGGGTAACGTGATCGCCACGGTGCAGAGCACAGACGCCAAGAAAGTGATCACCGTGCGTGCCACGGCATTCGACGCTGTGGCTGCGGAAGGTGGCTCCGCCACTATTGAAGCCGTTCCCGCGGTACACGATTCCGGCCTTTCCACTTTCATTAGTGAGGAAGTGGCAGTCTCTGACCGCCCGGAACTCACCGCAGCCCCGGTAGTCGTCTCTGGCGGGCGGGGGATGCAGAATGGCGAGAATTTCAAGCTGCTCGAAGGTATCGCAGACAAGCTGGGTGCTGCTATCGGTGCTTCGCGTGCGGCGGTGGACGCAGGTTTTGTGCCCAACGACATGCAAGTGGGCCAAACCGGCAAGATCGTCGCCCCGGACCTTTATATCGCCGTTGGGATTTCCGGCGCGATCCAGCATCTGGCGGGCATGAAAGACTCGAAAGTCATCGTTGCCATTAATAAGGACGAAGATGCGCCGATTTTCCAGGTAGCTGATTACGGCCTGGTTGCGGATCTGTTCGAGGCGCTGCCCGAGCTTGAAGCAAAGCTGTAAGTACATACGGTAACACCCTGAAAAGCCGGCCCAGGGGACCGGCTTTTTTTACGCCCTCAGGTTGCTACCACATTATCTGGCTGTTGGTCTTGCGCATAAAGCTCCAGATTGTCGATGGTTGAGCTGAGGATCCGCTCTACGGCTTCCCGGGTATTGAACGCGCTGTGGGGTGTTACCACGACATTCCTCATTCGCAGGAGCACCTCGTCTGCGAGCAGCGAAGCCAGGTCGTGCTTTTGTTCATACACAGAGCGCAGCACTTCGGTATCCTCCCGCATCACCGGTTCCCCCGGGAGTACATCCAGGCCCGCAGCCGACAGTTTACCTTCCGCCAGAGCTTTGGCTAACGCGGTGATGTTAACGATATCGCCGCGGGCGGTATTTATCAGTACCGCACCGGGCTTCATTTTTGCGAATTGCGGCTCGCCGATGAAGTCACGTGTCTTCGGTGTCGACGGTAAATGTACCGTAATGACATCCGCATTCTCCAATAAAGTATCCAGGTCCACGTAATTGAAGCCCAGTTCACGAGCCGCGGAGGTATCCGGTTTAATGTCGAAGGCGAGGACTTTCATGCCGAAGCCCGCGGCAATGCCAATTGCGGCCTTGCCGATATCACCGGTGCCAATAACGCCAATGGTTTTCCCGCGCAGGTCGAAACCGGTTAGTCCCCGGGGCGAGAAATCACCTTTACGTGTTCGGTCCACGGCCTCCTCAAGACGGTGGCTGATCATCAGCAGCAATCCGAATACATGCTCGGCCACTGTGTTGCGACCATAGCTGGGCACGTTACAGACGGTAATGCCTCGCTCTTTACAGGTATCCATATCAATGTGATCCACGCCTGTGGACCGCGACGCAATAATCCCCAGGTGGGGCAGGGCATCCAACGTTTCCCGGGTGAGCTGTGAGTAAATAAACGTCGAAATGCCTTCAGCATCGGCATAATCAGTGGCGTTGTCGGCGCTAAGTGTCTCTTCCACGAAACTGATCTCGTAGCTGCCGGATAGTTTATCGAATGCTTCGCGCTCCCAGTTTTCAACTTCAAAAATATACAGTTTCACGGTGCAAGTCCTCGTTGGTCTGTGGGTTCGGAGCCGGTTTTTCGTTTTAGCGCATCCTGGCCATCATATCGACGCAGCGATGGGAAAAAGCCCACTCGTTGTCGTACCATGCGAGTACTTTCACGAGGTGCCCACCCATGACCTGGGTGTCCCGGGTGCTGATAATTGCGCTTGCTTCAGTGCCGATAATGTCACTGGATACCAGAGGCCCGTCATCCACGACCAATATGCCTTTCATTGCGCCTTCGGCATATTGCTGCAGCGCTGCATTCACCTGCTGTACGTCTACTTCGCGTTCCAGGGTGCAGGTCAGGTCGAGCAACGAACCGCACTTTACCGGCACTCGCACAGCGATACCGTTTAATTTTCCGTCGAGGTCGGGAATAATCTTGCCGATCATCGCCGCCGCTCCGGTGGTGGTGGGTACGATATTTTCGGATGCGGAGCGTCCCCGACGTAGTTTCTTATGGGGGCCATCCATCAGGTTCTGCGAGGAGGTGTAGGCGTGAACGGTGTTGATGAGCCCCAGTTGGATGCCAAATTCATCGTGCAGCACTTTTGCGACGGGCGCCAGGCAATTGGTCGTGCAGCTGCCGATCGAGATGACGTGATGCTGCTCTTTGTTATAGTCGCGCTCGTTCACCCCGATAATAAAGTCTCCGTCGAGGTCGCCCTTGCCCGGTGCTGATATGAGGACTCTTTTCGCCCCCGCCGAGAGATGCATTTCGGCGTTATCCCTGGTGCGGAACATGCCTGTTGCCTCCAGCACAACATCGACATTTTTATCGTCCCAGGGGAGCTGGGATGGATCCTTTTCCCCGGTTACTGAAACCTCCTTGCCATTGATGGTCAGCACCCCGTTTTCTCCCCGGACCGTATGTTGCCAGCGCCCGTACGTGCTGTCGTACTGCAATAGCGAAGCCAGTGTCGCCGCGTCCGTCAGGTCATTGATGTGTACTACTTCCACGCCGTCGTATTCCTGCGCTATTCGAAATACATTACGGCCAATTCGGCCAAATCCGTTAATACCTATTCTCATGATGATCTCTCCGCTAAAGAAAAAATGCGGGCTTTCAAGCCCGTCCCGGATACATAGTCAAAAGGCAAAGCGCAATCCCGCGATCAGTAACCACTGCTCGGTATCCTGTCCCTGGGCCTCGGCAATGTCTCGGGTATCACCGACAAGAAACTGGTAACGGACGCCTGCATAGGGTGCAAACTCGCGTTCGATCGCGTACCGCAGGCGCAGGTCGAGATTACCATCGGTGATGCCGGATCCCAGGTTTCTCTCGGGGATGTCATCGACCGCAAAACCCAGTGCCATGCGGGGCTGGACTGCCAGGCGTTGGGTTACCCGAAGGTCATACTCCGCTTCAAACTCGAACAACACGTCGCCGTCTTCGGAGACATAGAGCGAGCTGTCGACTTCGAACTGGTAAGGCGCCATACCCTGTAGAGCAAGCACATACGACCAACGGTCGGTATAGTCATCCGGCGTCCATTCGTTGGCGTACTGCACCCCGGTCTGGATACTCCAGAACGGCGTGAGGAGACGGGAGTACAATAGATCATTCTCGCTTTCGCCCTCATTGGGGCCGTCGAAAAAGGCTTCACCCTCGCTTTTCCACCAGAACCTGTTGAAGTCTCCGCCGTACCAGCCCTCGGCCTCCCAGCCGAGATGATCGGGTGAATCATCATCGGTAACGCGGTATTCGAACTGGTCGAACAGGGTGAAGGCAAACAGCTGGTCGTCCGGGACCGGGTCCGGAAAATGTGGGGGTGGCCCTTCGTCGGCATAGTCCAGTGCCTGATCCAGGGTAATATCCGGGGTGTCCTGTGCAGCTGTCGAGACGGAGTACAGTGCCACAAGGAGCATTGCCGTCACCCAGCGAGCATTACGTATCAGTTTCAATTGAGTCTCCCTCGAGCGAACGCACAACAGCAACAGTACGAAACATCCCCGCGTCCATGTGGTAGAGAAGGTGGCAATGAAAGGCCCAGCGACCGGGAGCGTCAGCGGTAATGTCTACAGTAATCAGCTCCGCTGGCTGGACATTGACCGTGTGTTTACGGGGATTGGTAGCAAGATTGCCACCGGCATACAAATCCATCCACATGCCGTGCAGGTGAATCGGGTGGTTCATCATGGTGTCGTTGATCATGTTGATCCGCAATCGCTCACCATACTCGAAGCGGATCGCGTCTGCTTCGGACCACTTCTTGCCGTCGAAGCCCCAGATGAACTTGTGCATGTTGCCGGTCAGGTGCAGGGAAAACTCCCTGGTCGGTGGGCGTCGAAGCGGCGGCCGCTCCAGGGCCCGGAGCTGGCTGTAGGTCAGCACCCGCCAGTTGTCCTCGCCAAGGCCCGCGCCGGGATAATCCAGGCGCCGGTAGGCATTCTCCGCCATGGTAATACTGGCGGGCCCATGCTCATCAGGGCCGTGTTTGATACTGTCGACCAGGTTGTCGGTAGGTAGCTCACCGTCACTTGATGACGGCAGCGACTGCGTGTTGTGCCGCTTGTCACTTTTTGGGTGTTCCATAGCGGCCATATCATTGCTGTCCGACCCGTGCCCATTCATCATCATGCCCATGTCAGCCATGGTCAGCATCGGCCGCGGTCGCTGCTGCGGTACAGCTGCCGACATGCCTTCCCGGGGTGCCAGGGTGCCGCGCGCATAGCCGCTGCGATCCATGGATTCTGCAAACAGCGTGTAGGCCTGTGCATCGGGCAGGGTGACTATCACGTCGTAGGTCTCGGCAACGGCGATGCGGAACTCATCGGTTACCACTGGCCTGGTGTTTTGCCCGTCTGCCTGCACTACCGTCATTGGCAGGCCCGGGATTCGGACATCGTAAAAACTCTGTGCCGAGGCGTTGACGATACGCAGGCGAACGCGCTGTCCGGGCTGGGCGATAAAGACCGGGTTCTCCCGTGCCGCCTTTCCATTCATGAGAAAGGTGTAAGTCGCGCCGGTAACGTCCGCAAGGTCGGTAGGGTCCATGCGCATTCTCTGCCACGCCAGGCGCTTTTTGAGTACTTCACGCAGGGTCATCCCGGTGGCCCGCATCTGGTCGTCAATGTTGGCCAGGGTGGGTCGCTGAAAGTTGTAATAACCTTCTATGGTTTTGAGGTTGCGGAGAACATCGTGAGGGTTTTCAAAGGTCCAGTCCGACAGTACGACCGTGTGCTCCACATCATAGGCAACGGGGTCAGCCTGGGCGGGTTCTATGATGAGCTGGCCGTAGTGCCCCAGCTGTTCCTGTAGCCCGGAATGGCTGTGATACCAGTACGTCCCATTCTGCCGAACGGGGTAGTGGTAGGTAAATGTCTCCCCCGCGGGAATGCCGGCAAAGCTGATACCCGGTACGCCGTCCATGTTGTAGGGCAGGAGTATGCCGTGCCAGTGAATCGAGGTAGATTCAGGCAGCCGGTTATGAACGCGGATTAACGCCTGCCTGCCTTCTGTCATGCGTATTACCGGCCCCGGAATAGAACCGTTTATCGCGATAGCACGGCCGACCCTGCCATTGATCAGCAGCTCCCGGTGTTCAAGGTAGAGATCGATGCCTCCCTCTGCAGTGGCGTTGAGTTCAGTGAAGTTCCCTGCCCGCGGCACTGCCGGATTTTCAGCCCAGGCCTGGTTTTGAAGTAACAGGTAGCTGCCGAGCGCCGAAGAGCCCGTCATGGTGAGAAACGTGCGACGGGTTACAGCGGCCGATCGTCTGGGCCTGAGGTGCTTTGTCATGCGGCCTCCTGATGGGTGGACTCTGGCCTGCCGTTGGTTTCTAGCAAAGCTTAGTAGCTCATCAGGTATTTGCGAATTCCGCGGTCTCACCGGTCGGCGACTATACTGTCAGGAGATGATGCCGGCAGGAGGGCAAGCCCACAGAACGGCCGGCGATAAGGAGGCGTTATATGAATAATCAGCAAAGCCAGGAAGGCCAGGAAGGTCAGGAAGGTCAGGAAGGTCAGGAAGGTCAGGAAGACCGGAACCGGTCCGATAAAAACGGGGAAGCGAAGAGTCACAACAATCACGGCGGACAGCAGGGCAAACATGCAGGCCACCACGCCGGCATGTTCAAGCGCCGGTTCTTCATTGTTCTCGTTTTGACGATTCCAACGCTGATCTGGAGCGACATGCTACAGCAATGGTTCGGGTTTGCCGCCCCCGAATTCTCCGGCGCGCAGCATATCCCCGCCATTTTCGGCACCCTCATTTTCTTTTACGGCGGCTGGGTGTTTCTGCAGGGGGCCTGGCGGGAATTGAGCAGTCGTCAGCCGGGCATGATGACCCTGATCGCGCTGGCTATAACCGTGGCCTTTGTATTCAGTGCCGCCACGACACTGGGATGGGAGGGCACCTCACTGTGGTGGGAGCTGTCCACCCTGGTCCTTATCATGCTGTTGGGGCACTGGATCGAAATGCGTTCCATTTCCCAGGCCCAGGGCGCGCTGCAGGAACTGGCCAAGCTATTGCCGGACACTGCGCTGCGCATTACCGAGGGCGACCAGACTGAAGAGGTTCGCGCAGACCAACTGCGCTCGGGTGATCGCATTCTGATACGCCCGGGCAGTAGCATACCCGCCGATGGCGTGATTGAATCCGGCAACAGCTCTGTTAACGAGGCATTGATTACCGGTGAATCCCGCCCGGTAAAAAAATCCGAGGGAGAGGAGGTAATTGCCGGCACCACCAATGGCGAGGGGTCGCTGCGGGTGAAAGTCACCGGTGCGGGCGAAGAAACCGCACTGGCCGGAATGATGAAGCTGGTGGAAGAAGCGCAGGAATCGCGGTCAGGAACGCAATCTCTCGCCGACAGGGCGGCCTTTTACCTGACCCTGGTGGCAATAGCCGCCGGCCTGATCACGCTCACCAGCTGGTGGCTGCTGGGTGCGGAGTGGGACTTTACCATTTCCCGGGTAGTGACAGTCCTGGTGATAGCCTGCCCACACGCATTGGGTCTTGCCATTCCACTGGTGGTGGCGATCTCGACCACTATCGGTGCGGGCAACGGGCTGCTGGTACGCGACCGTACTGGCCTGGATGAAGCGCGCAATCTTACTGTGGTGATGTTTGATAAAACCGGCACACTGACGCTGGGCGAGCACCGGGTGGTGGCAACGCAAGCGGCAGAGGGCGAGAGCGAAGATGACGTATTGCGCCTGGCCGCCGCTGTAGAGCGTGATTCGGAGCACCCGATTGCCCAGGCGCTGCTGAAGAGTGTGGAAGAACGCGATCTCGAGTTGCCGCAAGCGAAAGACTTTAAAGCCATAGCCGGCCAGGGGGTGCGCGCTACTGTAAATGGACGTGAATTACAGGTAGGCGGGCCGGCATTGCTGGAAGACCAGGCTATCGATGTGCCGGACAAGTTGAAGCAGGCGGGTGAACGCTTTGGTGAGGAGGGGCAGGCCGCAATCTATTTGCTTGAGGGCGATCGCGTACTCTGCGTATTTGCCATCGCCGATGCGATTCGACCGGAGTCCCGCGAGGCCATTGATACCTTGCATGAAATGGGTATTGAGGTGGCGATGATGACAGGCGATTCCCAGGCCGTGGCCGACAGTGTCGCGAAAGAACTGGGCATTGATACCGTGTTTGCCCAGGTCCTGCCCGACAAGAAGACAGAGAAGATCAAGGAACTGCAAAGCCAGGGTAAGCGGGTTGCCATGGTCGGTGACGGCGTCAATGATGCCCCCGCGTTGGCCACCGCCGACATCGGCATCGCCATTGGCGCCGGTACGGATGTTGCGGTCGAGGCCGGGCATGTGGTGCTGGTGCGCTCGGACCCGCGGGACGTGGCGCGTATTGTTACCCTCAGTCGCGCCACTTACCGCAAGATGATACAGAACCTGTGGTGGGCCGCGGGCTACAACATTGTTGCGATTCCACTGGCCGCCGGGGTCCTGGTCTGGGCCGGCGTGCTGTTATCGCCGGCGGTGGGGGCCATCTTGATGTCGGCCAGCACCGTGATTGTGGCGATTAACGCCCAATTGTTGCGGCGGGCTTCGATCTGAGCCGGTGAGCTGGCCCGGTGGTGGTTAGTGGTTCAGACACGCCGCCGGAACAGGGGCAGGGGCTCATCAATTGCAGCCTGATAGTGCTCTGCGGACAGGTTTGCCTGTCGCAAGCCTTCCTCGAGCCGCGCCTCGTCACTGAACTGGAACGCGTCAAAACCGCAGCGCTGCAGGTAGTGGATCTGGTCCGGCAGGAAATACCCCAGAGCACGCAGCTCACCGCGATAGCCGCGCTCCCGCAGCTCCCGGCCATAGGAGAAGCCGCGGCCGTCGGTAAAAACCGGGAAATGCACCGCCACCAACACCAGTTGATCCAGTGACGGCAGCACGTTACTGACATCATCGCCAGGCTCCAGCTGCAGTGCAGAGCCGGATTTATCCGGCAGCGCCTGCCACTGGGCGAGGCTGGGCAAATGACCGGCCGGCGGGGCTTCCGCATCTGTGTCCGCGGGCAACCAGTTGTCTTCGGTAATGTCGCCGTCTTTAATGAGTTTTGGCATAGACCTGCTCCTTGAAGGGCGCTATGCCCACGCGATTATAGGTTTGCAGGAAAGTCTCTTCCTCCTCGCGCAGCGCTACGTAGGTGGCGAGAATTTTTTCAACAATCTCCGGCACATCCTCCTGGCTGAAGGAGGGGCCGAGGATCTTGCCGATAGCGGCGTCTTTTGACTGGCTGCCGCCGAGGCTGATCTGGTAGAACTCGGCGCCTTTCTTGTCCACGCCCAGAATGCCGATATGGCCAATGTGATGGTGACCACAGGCGTTCATGCAGCCGCTGATGTTCAGTTCCAGCGGCCCGAGGTCATACAGGTAGTCGAAGTCTTCAAAGCGGACCTGGATAGCCTCGGCCACCGGCAGGGATTTGGCATTCGCGAGCGAGCAGTAATCGCCCCCCGGGCAGCAGATGATATCGGTAAGGTAACCGATATTCGCCGTTGCCAGGCCGGCGGCCTGCAGCTGCTGCCACAGGGTGTAGAGCGCGGATTCCTCAACGTCTGCCAGCACCATGTTCTGCTGGTGAGTGGTGCGCAGCTCGCCGAATGAAAAGCCGTCCGCCATGTCGGCCAGCAGTTCCAGCTGCTGGTCGGTAACATCTCCCGGGGCGAACCCGGTGGCCTTGAGGGAGATGGTGACGGCCCGATAGCCGGGCACTCGATGCGCCTTGGTATTGCGCAGCACCCAGTTGCCGAATATGGGCTCTGCGGCACAACGTGCCTGCAGGCTTTGGGCGCTGGCCTCGCCATCCAGGGTGGCGTAGGCAGGAGCGGTGAAGAAAGATTTTGAGCGCGCGATAGCCTCCTCGGTAAGCGTGGAGGGCCCGTCGCGCAGGATTTCCCACTCCCGTTCAACCGCTTCCCGAAAAGCGTCAACACCCATCGCCTTGACCAGGATCTTGATCCGCGCCTTGTATTTGTTGTCGCGGCGACCGTGCTGGTTATAAACCCTCAGGATGGCTTCCAGATAAGTAAGCAGGTGCTTTTTCTCAAGCCAGTCGCAGACCACGGCGCCAATCACCGGGGTGCGGCCCAGGCCGCCGCCCGCCAGCACCCGGAAACCGTATTCGCCCGCTGCATTGGCGAGCAGTTCCACGCCGATATCATGTGCATGAATGGCGGCGCGATCCTCTTCGCTGGCACAGACCGCAATCTTGAACTTGCGCGGCAAAAAGGCGAATTCGGGATGAAATGTTGACCACTGGCGAATCAGTTCGCACCAGGGGCGGGGGTCCTCGCGTTCATCGGCAGCCACCCCGGCAAACTGGTCAGTGGTGGTATTGCGAATGCAGTTGCCACTGGTCTGGATGGCGTGCATCTGCACGCTGGCCAGTTCTTCCAGGATATCCGGAACCTCTTCCAGTTGTGGCCAGTTCAGCTGGATATTCTGGCGGGTACTGACATGGGCATAACCCTTGTCGTAGTGTCGGGTAATGTGCGCCAGTTTGCGCAACTGGGCGCTGTTGAGCATGCCGTAGGGTACGGCGATGCGGAGCATGGGCGCCAGGCGCTGCACATAAAGGCCATTTTGCAGGCGCAGCGGCAAAAATTCGGCATCGCTGAGCTCACCTTCCAGATAGCGGGTGGTCTGCTGCCGGAACTGGTTAACCCGTTCGTCAACGATGCGCTGATCATACTGGTCATAGAGGTACATCTGGGCGTCCTGTCATTATGGAACCGAAGTCACGGAACCAAAAAATTTGAGGCGTTACCTTACCAGAAAAGAGGGGCGTTAATTATGCTGAATATGTATAAGGTTAGAACCAGTGGTGTGGCCGGCTCACCCGCCGGATTACCGGTTTCGGGTAGCAGCGATGTGGTATTCACGGATTGGTTAAACGGCTTTTCCTGCTATAATCCCGCGACCGTTTTACCGCCGGGTGTTATGCCTCGGCTTGGCCCGACCACCCATTACAAGGAATCCTCTCCATGACAGACCAACCCAAGCCGGACAAGGATGGTGCCGCGGACGCGATTGCCGCCACCGCTGTTATCAGCATCGTCATATTTGCCCTCTACCTGTGGCTGTCGGGCATGCCCGGTTAATAACGGAACCATGTGCACGCTGGTCAGGAGCCGGCCCCTTTTATAACCAGCTGCACAATGCCCACCACCGCCAGGATGAACAACAGGGTAAAGATGAAGCCGGCAGCGATAAATACGCCGGCCTTGCCCTGCTTGAAATCACGCTCGCGATTGCGGCTGCTTTGTACACCAAGCCCGGCCGCCAGCACGCTGGTAATCACCTGCCATACCTTCATCCCGCTTTTCTGCTCCGGTTCCTGCGGGCTCCCTGCGCGTTCAGCGCCTTCTTGCGTTGCCTGTTCTGTGTGTTGCTGTTCGCTTTCTTCATTGTTCGGGTGTTCAGCCATGTTGGCTCTCCATACGTGGGGCTTTACCTGCAAGTCCGTCGGGTCAGTAATCCAGTACCGGGGCCAGCCAGCGTTCCACTTCATCGGTTGTCATGCCCTTGCGCTGCGCAAAGTCAGCCACCTGGTCGCGGCCGATCTTGCCCACCGCAAAGTAGCGCGCCTGGGGGTGGGAAAAATAAAATCCACTGACCGAGGAGGCGGGCGACATGGCAAAATTATCTGACAGGGTAACGCCGCAGGTCTCGGGTGCCTTCAGCAGCTCAAACAGGATGGTTTTTTCGGTGTGATCCGGGCAGGCCGGATAGCCCGGCGCGGGACGAATACCCTGGTAACGCTCACGAATAAGGTCCGCGGAGCTCAGCTGCTCATCCGGTGCGTAGCCCCACAATTCGGTGCGCACCAGCCTGTGCAGGTATTCGGCAAAGGCTTCCGCCAAACGATCTGCCAGGGCCTTGAGCAGAATACTGTTGTAGTCATCGTGGTCCGCCAGAAACCGGTCGGAGAGGGCATCCACGCCGTGGCCGGTGGTCACGCAGAATGCGCCCAGGTAATCCGGCGCGCTGGAGGCCATCGGTGCCACATAATCCGCCAGGCACAGGTTCGGTTCACCGTTGGGTTTGGCCATTTGCTGGCGCAGGTGATGCACGGTAGCCACGGTCTCCTGGCGGCTTTCATCACTAAACAGGTCGATGTCGTCGGTGCCGTTGCGGGCCGCGGGCCAGAAGCCGATGGTGCCGCTGGCAGTGATCAGCTTTTCGTCGATAATGCGCTTGAGCATGGCCTGGGCGTCGGCAAACAGTTCCCGCGCCTGTTCACCCACAATCTCATCCTCGAGAATGTTGGGGTATTTGCCGGCCAGCTCCCAGGAGATGAAAAATGGCGTCCAGTCGATGGTGTCCACCAGGTCAGCCAGGGGGAAATTTTCAAATACCCGGGTGCCGATAAAGGAGGGCTTGGGCGGCGTGTAGTCAAACCAGTTCAACTCCGGCGCGTGAGCGACGGCTTCCTGGTAACGCATCAGCCGGGTGCGGGGCTTGCGGTTGGCCACGCGCTCGCGCACGGTAGTGTATTCCTGCCGTCTCTCCGCCACGTACTTGCCCTTGCCCTCGCCCAGCAGGGAGGTCGCCACCGACACGCTGCGCGAGGCATCGGGTACATAGACCACCAGGTCGTTGCTGTAGCGGGGCTCGATTTTAACTGCGGTGTGGGCCTTGGATGTGGTGGCACCGCCAATCATCAGCGGCACCTGGAAGTCCAGGCGTTGCATCTCGTTGGCCACATGCACCATTTCATCCAGGGACGGTGTAATCAGGCCGCTTAAGCCTATGATATCGACCTTCTGTTCCCGCGCAACCCGCAGGATTTCATCGCAGTGCACCATCACGCCGAGATCGATCACCTCGAAGTTATTGCACTGCAGTACCACCCCGACAATGTTCTTGCCGATATCGTGCACATCGCCCTTCACCGTGGCCATCAGGATTTTACCGTTGGTCTGGGTGCTGTCGGACTTGCTGGCTTCAATGTAGGGCTGCAAATACGCCACGGCCTGCTTCATCACCCGGGCGCTCTTGACCACTTGGGGCAGGAACATCTTGCCCTCGCCAAACAGGTCGCCGACCACGTTCATGCCGTCCATCAGAGGCCCTTCAATCACTTCGATGGGCATCGCAAACTGCTGGCGGGCCTCCTCGGCATCTTCCACCACCCAGGTGTTGATGCCCTTGACCAGCGCATATTCAAGGCGCTTGGTCACGGGGGCCTCGCGCCAGCTGAGGTCTTCCACCCGGGCCTTGCCGCCGCCATCATCACGGTAGCGCTCGGCCAGTTCCAGCAGGCGCTCGGTGCCGTCGCTGCGGCGGTTGAGAATGACATCCTCCACCGCATCGCGCAGCTCCGTGGGGAGGTCGTCGTAGATCGCGAGCTGACCGGCGTTGACGATGCCCATATCCATGCCCGCGCGAATGGCGTGGTAGAGGAATACGGAGTGAATGGCCTCGCGTACCATGTTGTTGCCACGGAAGGAAAACGAGACATTGGACACCCCGCCGGAGATCAGTGCACCGGGGAGGAAATCCTTGATGTAGCGGGTGGCCTCGATGAAGTCCATCGCGTAGTTGTTGTGTTCTTCAATACCGGTGGCAACGGCGAAAATGTTCGGGTCAAAAATGATGTCGTTGGGGTTGAAGCCCACGGTGTCTACCAGCAGGTCCCAGGAGCGCCGGCAGATCGCCTTGCGCTTTTGCAGGTTATCCGCCTGGCCGTTTTCGTCGAAAGCCATGACCACCACAGCGGCACCGTAGCGCTTGCACAGGGTGGCCTGCTCTATGAATTCCGCCTCACCGGATTTCAGGCTGATGGAGTTCACCACCGGCTTGCCCTGGATGCAGCGCAGGCCTGCCTCAATCACCGACCAGCGCGAGGAGTCCACCATGATCGGCACCCGGGAGATATCCGGTTCCGAGGCCACCAGGTTGAGGAAGGTCACCATCGCCTCTTCGGCGTCGAGCATGCCCTCGTCCATGTTGATGTCGATGATCTGGGCGCCGTCTTCCACCTGCAGCCTGGCGACATCCAGCGCCGCTTCATAGTTACCGTCCAGCACCAGCCGCTTGAAACGCGCGGAACCGGTGACATTGCAGCGTTCGCCGATATTCACGAACAGGCTGTCGGCGGTGATGTTGAACGGTTCCAGCCCACTCAGGCGGCAGGCCGGCTCGCGCTCGGGCAGGGGCCTGGGTGCGACGCCCTGTACCGCGCGGGAAATGGCTTCAATGTGATGGGGGGTAGTGCCGCAACAGCCACCGGCCAGGTTGAGAAAGCCGCGCTCGGCAAAGCTGCGAAAGTCGGCGTACATGTCTTCGGGGGTCTCATCGTATTCGCCAAAGGCATTGGGAAGGCCGGCATTGAGGTGGGCGCTGAAATAACAATCGGCCACCGTGGACAACTCTTCCAGGAACGGCTGGATCTCCTTGAACCGGCGCCCGCAGTTGCTACCCACAATGAGCGGGTTGGCGTGGGCGATGGCGTTCCAGAAGGCCTCTGGGCTCTGCCCGGACAGTACCCGGCCGCTGATATCGGGGAAGGTGACGGAGATCATCAGCGGCACTTCCATGCCCAGTTCCTCGAACACCGAGTGCACCGCAAAGATGGCGGCCTTGGCGTTGAGGGTATCGAAAATGGTTTCGATCATCAGCAGGTCGACACCGCCCTCAATCAGCGCGCGGGTGGCAGCGGCGTAGTCATCGTGCAGTTGCGCAAAGTGTATGTTGCGCGCGCCCGGGTCGTTAACATCTGGCGAGATGGAGGCCGTGCGCGGGGTGGGGCCGAGTACACCCGCCACATAACGGGGTTTGGCAGGCTCCCGGGCAGTGAGCTCATCGGCCACTTCGCGGGCGATCCTGGCCCCCGCCAGGTTGAGTTCCACGGCCACGCCGGAGAGATCATAGTCGCCCTGCGCCACCGCGGTACTGTTGAAGGTGTTGGTGCCGATAATGTCGGCGCCGGCCTCCAGGTAACGGCGGTGAATACGGGCGACCACGTCCGGGCGGGTGAGCGACAGCAGGTCATTGTTGCCCTTCAGGTCTGCCGGGTGGTCCAGGAACCGTTCGCCGCGATAATCGGCTTCCTGCAGCTCCTCAGCCTGGATCATGGTGCCCATGGCCCCATCCAGCACCAGAATACGCTCTTTCAGCGCCCGTGCCAGTGGATGCTCTGCCTGCTTGTTACTCGCCATATTTGTTCCCGTCATCCTTAGAGATTCGGTCCATACTAAACGGGGCGCATTCTAGCAGATTCGGATCGACTTTGGCTGTGTGTAAACACTACTCGCGCAGCCCGGCAGAAGTTTGCTAGAATACTTGACTAATTTACTCGGAATGGAAGGAATCCATGGTCACCATTACAGAATCGGCTCAGGGTTATCTGGCCGAACTGCTCTCCAAGCAGGAGGACGCCCTCGGCGTTCGGGTGTTCATTAACCAACCCGGCACACCGAAGGCTGAAACCTGTATCGCTTACGCGCGCGAGGGCGACCTTGCAGAGGGCGATGAAAAACGCAACTACGGTGAACTCACCGCGTGGTTTGATGCCCGCAGCCTGCCTTTTCTGGAGGACGCCCTGGTCGACTACGCCAAAGACCGCATGGGTGGGCAACTCACCATCAAGGCGCCCAACGCCAAACTGCCGCGCGTGGATGCCGATAGTCCGCTGGAAGATCGCATCAACTATGTACTCTACAACGAGGTCAACCCGGCCCTGGCTGCCCACGGCGGTGAAGTGAGCCTGCTCGACATTACCGAGGACGGCTATGCCATTCTGAAATTCGGTGGTGGCTGCCAGGGCTGCGGCATGGTCGACCAGACCCTGAAAAGCGGTGTTGAGAAGACCCTGCTGGAACAGTTGCCCGAGCTCAAGGGTGTGCGCGATGAAACCGACCACTCGGATCGCAGTAACGCCTACTACTGATTAGCCCGCGCTAACCCGCCGGCCGCCGCTCCACGCGAGGCCGGCGGGTGGTCAGGCCACTCCCAGGCGCGCCGGCAATACCTCGCGCAGTTGTCTGCGCAGGGCGCGCAGTGAGTCCTCGGTCTCTTCCCAGCCGATACAGCCGTCGGTTACCGACACACCGTACTGCAGTTGCTCCAGATCCGCGGGTATTGCCTGGCTGCCCGGGTTTATGTGGCTCTCGATCATCAGCCCCACCAGCGAGCGGTTGCCCTCGATGATCTGGTTGCCCACATTTTCCACCACCAGTGGCTGCAGTTCCGGCTGTTTGTTGGAATTGGCGTGGCTGCAGTCCACCATGATGTTTTGCGGCACCCCGGCTTTTTCCAGCGCCTGTTCGCAGAGCCGGATGTGTACCGAATCATAGTTGGGGCCGGTGCTGCCGCCGCGTAACACGATATGCCCGTAACGGTTGCCCCGGGTGGTGAATACCGACACCTTGCCCTGGCTGTTGATGCCGAGGAAGCGGTGCGGCTTGGCCACCGAGTTGAGTGCGTTGGTAGCCACGGTAAGACCACCATCAGTGCCATTCTTGAAGCCTACCGCGCAGGACAGGCCACTGGCCATTTCCCGGTGGGTCTGGGATTCCGTGGTGCGGGCGCCAATGGCGGACCAGCTGATCAGGTCCTGCAGGTATTGCGGGGAAATCGGGTCCAGGGCCTCGGTTGCGGTTGGCAGGCCCAGTTCCAGAATGTCCAGCAACAGCTGCCTGCCAATATGCAGCCCCTCTTCAATCCTGAAGGAATCATCCAGGTGCGGGTCGTTGATCAGTCCTTTCCAGCCCACCGTGGTACGGGGTTTTTCAAAATATACCCGCATGACAATGTACAGGGTGTCTGACAGTTCATCCGCCAGGGCCTTGAGGCGCCGGGCGTAATCCATGGCGGCATCGATGTCGTGGATGGAGCAGGGACCCACTACCACGAATATGCGGTGATCCTTGCGGTCGAGAATATCCTGGATGACCCGGCGGCTCTCGGTGAGGGTGGCGCGCGCGGCGGCGCTGATCGGCAGTGCCTGCTTCAGCTGCGCCGGTGTCACCAGTACTTCCTGGGATGCCACGTTAACGTTGTGTACTTCCATCGTGTTCATTGCTCATTACCTGATAAAGTGTTCCAGCCGGCGCCGGCACCATGGCCGGGGCGCTAATCGCGGCGCGCCATTCTATAACAGGCCGGTACCTGTGGATAGAAACGTGACTGAAAAGGCGACAGGGAAAAGGCATATGGCTGGACATCCCGCGGCGGCAGGGTAACCTTGCAGCTCAACTCCGGCCGCTTGCCAAGCGCCGCTGAAATCCTCAACGACAGGGCCCTCCGTGCAGGCAACCGCAGACCTCGAACCCGGCATGATGATTATTCACGGCAATCGCCTGGAGTCCCTGCGCGAGCTGGTGGTAGCGTGGATGCGTCGCTATCCGCTGGCGCCGCTGGAAAACGAAGTCGTGCTGGTGCAGAGCAACGGCATTGCCCAGTGGCTGCAACAGGCCCTGGCGGCGGATCCCTCTGCCTCCGGTGGCGGCGGTTGCGGCATTGCAGCAGCGCTGGATGTGCAGTTGCCGGCCCGTTTGCAGTGGCAGGCTTACCGGGCGGTGCTGGGCGCTGATGCCGTGCCCGTGGCCTCGCCACTGGACAAGGCGCCACTCACCTGGCGCCTTGTCCGACTGCTGCCCACATTGCTGGATAAACCCGTATATGCACCGTTGCAGCGTTTCATGGCGGATGATGTCGACTGCCGCAAGCGCTACCAGCTGGCCGAGCGGCTGGCGGACCTGTTTGACCAGTACCAGGTGTACCGCGCCGACTGGCTGGCGGACTGGTCTGCGGGACACGATCGCATTCGGGGTTTGCGCGAAGGGCCCGGGCTACTGGCGGAGGCGGATACCTGGCAGCCGGCGCTGTGGCGGGCACTGCTGGAGGATGTGGGCGAGCAGCGCCTGGCGGACAGCCGGGTGGGCATTCACCCGCAGTTCATCAAAACCCTCGGCGATCTTGAGCAGCGCCCCCAGGGCCTGCCGAGGCGGGTGATCGTGTTCGGCATATCCTCGCTGCCGGCCCAGTCCCTGGAGGCCCTGGCGGCCATGAGCCGGTTCAGCCAGGTGTTGCTGTGCGTGCTCAATCCCTGCCAGCATCACTGGAGTGACATCGTGGCGGACCAGGACCTGCTGCGCCACGCCTACCAGCGCCAGGCACGGCGCCCGGGCATGCCCGTTCAACTGGACGATGCCAGCCTGCACCAGCATGCCCATCCGCTGCTGGCGGCGTGGGGCAAGCAGGGCCGGGACTACATTAACCTTCTGGATAGCCACGACGAGCGCAGCAGTTACGAACACCTGTTCCGGGACATTACCCAGGGCCGGATCGACCTGTTTGAGCCGCCGCCCCGGGACCACCTGCTGGGCCAGCTGCAACACGATATTCTCGACCTCGCACCGCTCAATGAAAGCCGCGATCACTGGCCGCCGGTGGACCCCGCCCGGGATCAATCGGTACGGTTTCACAGCGCCCACAGTGCCCAGCGTGAGGTACAGGTACTGCACGACCAGCTGCTGGCCTGGTTCAGCGAGGATACCACCCTGCGACCGCGGGATATTATCGTCATGGTTCCGGATATCGACCTGTACGCGGCATCGGTACAGGCGGTGTTCGGCCAGTACGCTCCCGGGGAACAGCGCTATATACCTTTTACCCTGGCCGACCAGGGCCAGCGCGGGCGAGAGCCGCTGTTGATCGCCCTGGAGCACCTGCTGGGCCTGCCCGACAGCCGCCTGCCGGTGAGCGAAGTGCTGGACCTGCTGGATGTGCCGGCGCTGCGCGCCCGCTTTGCCATTGCCGAAGCGGATCTGCCCATGCTGCGCCGCTGGCTGGACGGTGCGGGCATCCGCTGGGGCCTGGACGCGCGGCGACGCGAGGCCCTGGGCCTGTCCGCGGGGCTGGACACCAACACCTGGCGTTTTGGCCTGCGGCGCATGTTACTGGGTTATGCCTCGGGTAGCGGCGAGGCCCTGGCGGGGATTGAACCCTACGATGAAATCGGTGGCCTGGATGCGGCACTGATAGGGCCGCTGGTACAGTTGCTGGATGCCCTGGATGACGCTACCTCGCTCCTTACCGAGCCGGCATCCCCGGCGCGTTGGGGCGAGCGCCTGCGGGCGCTACTGGCGCAGTTTTTTGTGCCCGGGGGAGACCGCGATGAGCGTCTGCTGACGCAGTTGCAGACAGCCCTGGACCAGTGGCTGGAGCTGTGCGACAGCGTCGCGCTGGAAGAGGCGCTGCCACTCAATGTGGTGCGGGAGGCGTGGCTGGCAGCGGTTGAGCAGAGCCCGCTCAACCAGCGATTTCTGGCTGGGGCGGTGAATGTCTGTACGCTGATGCCAATGCGCGCGATTCCCTTCCGCCGGGTGTGCCTGCTGGGCATGAACGACGGTGACTACCCCCGGGCCCATGTGCCCCTGGATTTTGACCTGATGGCCCGGGATTATCGCCCCGGCGACCGCTCCCGCCGGGAGGATGATCGCTACCTGGCACTGGAGGCGTTACTCTCCGCCCGGGAGCGGCTGTATATCAGTTGGGTGGGGCATAGCATACGCGATAACAGTGAGCGGCCCCCTTCGGTGCTGGTCGGCCAGTTACGCGATCACTTCAGCAGTGGCTGGCGCTGCGCAAACGATGCCGACCTGCTGGCGGCGCTCACCACCTGCCATCCGCTACAACCTTTCAGCCCCGCCTATTTTGATGGCCTGAATCCGGCGCTGTTCAGCTATGCCCGGGAATGGCTGCCGATGCACCGCGCCGGCAGCGATGCCGTCAGGGCCGCGGTGACAGGCCAGGCTGCACTGCCCCCGCTGTTGCCGGAAGCGCCGCTGGAAGTGCCGAGCGTGCAGCGTTTTTTACGGGATCCGGCCGCGCACTTTTTCAGCGGCCGGTTCAATGCCTGGCTGGATACTGGCAGCGAGGCCCAGGACGATGCCGAGACTTTCGCCCTGGATGGGCTGCAGCTCTGGCAATTACGGCAGCAGGTCCTGGCGGTGGCGGGCCAGTTGCCGCCGCAGGCCGATATGGCTGAGGTGCTGGAGTCGTTGGCCGATGGCCTGCAGCGCGCCGGTCAACTGCCGCTGGCGGGGTTTGGGGCATTGGCGAGGGCGCAGGTGCTGGAGCCACTCGCTGCCCAGTTACAGCAGTATCAGGGCCTGCTGCAGCAGTGGCCGCTACTGCTGGACAGCCCCCTGGTGCTGGCGGACGGCATCCCGGAAGCCCAGCTGGAAAGCTGGCTGGGGGGCCTGCGCAGCAGCCCTGATGGCGCCTCGCTCGCACGGCTGGTATTGCTGCCTGGCAAATTACTGGGCAAGAGTCCCAAAAAACTGCGCTGGCACAGCCTGTTGAATGACTGGGTGGTGCATGTGCTGGCCGCCGCCAGTGGCCGCCCGATCAACAGTTACCTGGTGGCCACCGATGCGGTGGTTCATCTGCAACCGCTGCCCCGGGAGGTCGCCCGGGAGCAGCTGCAGTGGTGGCTGCGGGCATGGCTGGCGGGGCTTTGTGAACCCCTGCCCTGTGCTCCCCAAACCGCCTTTGCCTGGCTCGAGGGGCTGGAGAAGGGCGAGGAGCAGGCAGCGGCAAAAGCGTGCCTCGTATTCGACGGCAACGGGGCCTTCAACGAGGGCGAGGTTGCCCGCAGTACCGCCCTGGCAAGCCAGTACCCGGATTTTAATGCACTCAGCGCCGACGGCCGTTTCAGCGAGTACTGCGAGGGCTTGTACGCCGGTCTGTTGCAGGCTTTCAGGGCTGAGCAGATCACCTTTGCCGTTACTCCCGGCGCCCTGGAGGATGATGCATGACCAGTGAACAACGGCCCCTGGCGCTGCGTTTTCCCCTGTACGGCAGCCGTCTGATTGAGGCCAGCGCCGGCACCGGCAAAACCTGGACTATTTCGGCGCTGTATCTGCGGCTGATTCTGGGCCATGGCGGGACCGACGCCGGGTTGGGCCGGGAGCTGCTGCCGCCGGATATCCTGGTGGTCACCTATACCGAGGCGGCAACCCGTGAGTTGCGCGACCGCATCCGCCAGCGCCTGGTACGGGCTGCCGTTGCGTTCCGTGATGAGGCCCCGGAAGCTGACGCCCTGTTGCTGGCGCTGCGGGAGGACTTTGAGCCGGCGGCGTGGCCCGCCTGCGCCCGGCGCCTGGATATCGCCGCGCAATGGATGGACCAGGCCGCGGTATCCACCATCCATAGCTGGTGCCAGCGTATGTTGCGCGAGCACGCATTCGATAGCGGCAGCCTGTTCACCCAGACCCTGGAAACCGACCACAGCGAGCTGTTTCTGGAAGTGGTGCGCGACTACTGGCGTCGGCACTGTTACCCCTTACAGGGCGACGCGCTGGACTGGGTCAACGAGCACTGGGCAACGCCGGACTTGCTGGTGAAAAAGATCCGGCTGGCGCTGGCGGATGCGCCGCCGTCGCCCACGGTGGATATCGGCTCGGTTATTGTGCCGGTGCTGCGCCAGCGTGCCGAGCAACTGGCGCAACTCAAGGCGCCCTGGAGCCGCTGGCTTGAGGAAGTAGAGCCCCTGCTGGACGCCGCCGTTGCGCAAAAACAGGTGAATGGACACAAATTACAGGCGCGCCACTACAAAGGTTGGCTGGGCCTGTTGCGGGCATGGGCGAGTGATCCCGCACTGGAAAAACCGGGGCTTACCGACTCTGCCCTGCATCGACTCAGCCCCGAGGGAATGGCCGAAGCCTGGAAGAGTGATGCACCACCGCAACACCCGGCGTTCGCGGCCCTGGCGCTGCTGCCCGAGCGGCTGGCCGGGCTGCCGGAGCCGGCGTGGGCCGCGCTGCAACACGCCGCCGGCTGGGTGCAGGCGGAATTTGAGGCGGCCAAGCGACGGCGCGCGGAAATGGGTTTTGACGACATGCTCAGCCGACTGGACAGTGCCCTGCAGGGCGGCAATGGCGAGCGTCTCGCGCAGGTCATCCGGCAGCAGTTCCCCGTGGCCCTGATCGACGAGTTCCAGGATACAGACCCGGTGCAGTACCGCATCTTTGACGCGGTGTACCAGGTGGCGGCGAACAATCGCGACTGCGGCCTGTTCCTGATCGGTGATCCCAAACAGGCCATTTACAGCTTCCGCGGGGCCGATATTTACACCTACCTGCAGGCGCGACGGGATACGGCGGAACGCCACGAACACCTGGGCACCAATTTTCGTTCCAGCCAGGCCATGGTAGCGGCGGTCAACACACTTTTCGGGTCGGCGGAGCCCCGGCCGGGTGGTGCCTTTGCACTGGCCACGGAGAGCGAGAACCCACTACCGTTTGCCGGCGTTGCCGCCAAGGGCCGCAACGAGTGCTGGCAGGTGAACGGCCAGCCGGCTCCGGCGCTGACCGCCTGGCAGCTGGATGTGGGGGAGTCCTTGGGCGCCCCGGCCTATATACGCTCCATGGCGCAGCGTTGTGCCAGTGAGATGGTGCACCTGCTCACCCTGGGCCAGCAGGGACAGGCGGGTTTTGCCGGCCCCGACGGTCACTGGCAGCAGGTGCGCCCGGCCGATATGGCAGTACTGGTGCGCAACTTCAGGGAGGCCCAGGCCATGCGCGCTGAACTGTCCGCGCGCGGGGTGAAGAGCGTGTACCTGTCGGACAAGGATTCGGTGCTGGAAAGCCCGGAGGCCGCGGACCTGCTGCGCTGGCTGCGTGCCTGCGCGGCCCCCGATGACGACCGCCTGTTGCGGGCCGCACTCGCCAGTCCCACCCTGGCCCAGCCCTGGGCGCTGCTGGACCGACTGAACCAGGATGAGCGTGAGTGGGAGGAGCGGGTGCTGCAGTTTCGCGGCTATCGCAACCTGTGGTTACGCCAGGGCGTGCTGCCGATGTTGCAGGTAGTGCTGCACGACTTTGATGTGCCGGCACAGTTACTGGCGAGTGATGATGGCGAGCGCCGCCTGACCAACCTGCTGCATCTGGCTGAGTTATTGCAGCAGGCTTCGCGCGAGCTGGACGGTGAGCAGGCACTGATCCGCCACCTGGATGACCAGGTTCAGGGCAGGGCAGGGGGCGACGGCGATGACCAGGTACTGCGGCTGGAGAGTGATGCCGAGCTGGTCAAAGTCGTGACCATCCATAAGTCCAAGGGGCTGGAATACCCCCTGGTGTTTCTGCCCTTCATCAGTAATGCCCGCCTGGAAGAAGGCAAGGGCAAGCCGCTGCGAGTGCGCGAGAATGGTACTCAGCGCCTGGTCATGTCAGCCACCGAACCCGACCTGGTACTGGCGGACCACGAGCGCATGGCGGAGGATATGCGACTCCTGTACGTGGCGGTCACCCGCGCCCGCCACGCCTGCTGGCTGGGGCTGACCGACCTGGTGCGCGGCGCCGGCAAACACCCGGTACTGCACTTGTCGGCGATTGGCCGCTTGTTGAGCGGCGGTGAAGAAGTAGCGACCGCCGCCGATCTTGGTGGTCATCTCGCGCGATGGCAGGCATTTGAAGGGGTGGCGGTTACCGACGCGCCGGTGGTGGCTCACCTGCGTTTCATACCGGAAGAGGCCGGCGTGCCTGATCTGCAGGCTCGCACCCCGGTGCGCGCCGCGGCGGAACACTGGTGGATCGCCTCTTACAGTGCACTGCGCATGGACTCCCAGGCCGCGAGTCGCCAGGGTGGCCAGTTGCGTACCGATGACGCCGGCCCGGAGAGCGCCGCTGCCGCCAAGGCCAGTGACGACGAACGGCACGCCGTATTCCTGCCCCTGCGGCCAGGCGAAACTCCCACCATCCACCGTTTCCCCCGTGGGCCGGGGCCGGGCACCTTCCTGCATGGCCTGCTGGAACTGGCGGCCCGGGAGGGGTTTGGCACCCTGGCAGACTCCGCCACCTGTGCCGAGGGGTTACGACCTCGCTGCCTGCGGCGGGGTCTGGGTGAATGGGTTGAAACACTGGGCCTGTGGCTCAGTGAGCTGCTGGAACGCGAATGGCCCCTGCCCGGAACCCCGGGGTTGTCACTGGCCGGCTTGCCGCCCGCTGCCTTCCAGCCGGAGCTGGAGTTCCTGTTCGCCGCCAGTCATGTACAGGTGGCGGAAATGGATGCGTTGATCCAGCAGCACATTTTGCCCGGCCGGCCGCGACCGCCCGCGCTTGACGACCAGGTCAACGGCCTGCTCAAGGGTTATATTGATCTGGTGCTGGAACATGAGGGCCGCTATTACGTGGTGGATTACAAGTCCAACTGGCTGGGCACCGATGCCGTGGCCTACCACGCACAGGCGATGGAGGAGGCCGTGCTGGAGCACCGCTATGACCTGCAGTTCACACTCTACCTGCTGGCTTTGCACCGGCAGTTGAAGGCCCGCCTGCCCGGTTACGACTACGACCGCCATATCGGCGGCGCCGTGTACTGGTTTGTGCGCGGCAGCGCGGATAGCGACGCCGGTATCTGGCACCAGCGCCCACCGCGCGCCCTGATTGAAACCCTGGATCGGCAGTTTGCCGGCGAGGACCCGCTGTCTGCGCCGTTACTCGCGCCGAACCCCACGAGAGAGCTCGTCTGATGACGGAATACGAACAGGCCGTGTTGCCATTGGGGGACCCACTCGCCGCCACCGAAACGGCGGACCGCGGCCCCGGTGGCCAACCCGGAGACCCGCTGCAGAACGGCTCCAGGAGCCCCCTGGAGAGCACCGGGGCGCTGCTGGCACAGCTTGACCAGTGGGTGGAACTGGGTTGGCTGCGAGCGCTGGACCGGGCACTGGCGGGATTTCTGCTGGAGCTTGAGCCGGATAGTGACCCCGCCCTGCTACTGGCGGCGGCGCTGGTCAGCCACCAGCTCGGCCACGGCCATATCTGTATGGATCTGGCGGCGACACTCGCGGCGCCCGACCTGGCGTTGTCACTGCCGCCCGAAGGGCAGCAGGCAGCACCGGCGGCGTTGCTGCCCTCGCAACTGTTGGCTGGTCTGGCGGCCACGGACTGGCTTGCCCGGCTGGCCGCCAGCCCCCTGGTCGATAGCTGTGCCGCGGCTCCCGAGAGCCCCCTGGTGCTGGTGGGGCAGAGGCTGTATTTGCGCCGTTACTGGCGCTACGAACACGAGGTTATGGCGGCCCTCCACGAGCGGGTCAGCCGGCCGCCGACACCGGTGAACGGGCTCTTCGAGGGCCTGGCGGAATTGTTTGCCGATACGGGCCAGGGTGAGGATCAGGGCGGCGCAGGGGATGACCAGCCCGACTGGCAGCGCCTGGCCTGTGCCCTGGCCGCGCGCGGCGCTTTCAGCATCATCACCGGTGGCCCGGGTACCGGCAAGACCACGGCGGTGGTGCGGCTGCTGGCCCTGTTGCAATCCTCGGCAGTGGCCGCTGGCCAGCCGCTGCGTATTCGGCTGGCGGCACCCACCGGCAAGGCCGCCACCCGGCTCACCGAATCCATTGGTCGGCAAGTGGGCGACCTGGCAGTGCCGGAGACAGTACGCCAGCATATTCCTGCCACAGTAAGCACCCTGCACCGCCTGTTGGGCAGCCGCATGGACAGCCGTCATTTCCGCCACCACGCGGGTAACCCACTGCCGCTGGACGTACTGGTGGTGGACGAAGCCTCGATGATTGACCTGGAAATGATGGCCTGCCTGCTGGCCGCGCTACCGCGCGCGGCACGGTTGATCCTGTTGGGTGACAAGGACCAGTTGTCCTCGGTGGAAGCGGGCGCGGTGCTGGGGGACTTGTGCCGCGACGCCGAGGCGGGGCATTACACCGACGACACCGTGGCGTGGCTGGAGTCGGTGAGCGGCCAGTCCCTGGCCGCTGCAGGCTTGCGACCCGGTGTACCCGGGCAACATGCCCTGGCCCAGCAGACCGTGATGCTGCGCCGGTCACACCGGTTTGGGGCCAACAGTGGCATCGGTGAACTGGCGCGGGCGGTCAACCGCTGCGATGTAGCTCGGGCGGCCAGTCTGCTCGGTGCCGGCGAGTTTGCCGATATTGCCTGGCGGCGTATGAACAGTGCCAGTGACCCGGCTTTTGCAGCCCTGGTGGTGGGCCGCGATAACACGCCCGGTTACGGCCTTTACCTGCGACAGCTGCAGGCACTGCGTCCTGCAGCCGCCGCACCGGGAGATCTGGCCTGGGAGGCCTGGGCACGCACGGTGCTGGCAACTTTTGACCAGTTCCAGCTGTTGTGTGCGGTGCGCCGCGGCGACTGGGGCGTGGAGGCGGTCAATGTCCGGGTAGCAGCTTTGCTGCAGGGCGAGGGTCTGTTGCCGGCGGCGCAGGGCTGGTACGAGGGGCGCCCGGTGATGGTCACCCGCAACAATTACAGCCTGGGCCTGATGAACGGGGACGTGGGTATTACCCTGCAGGTACCCCTGGTGGCACGATCAGGCATCAGCCAGGCGCAACTACGGGTGGCATTTCCACGCAACGACGGTCGCGGCGGAATCCGCTTTGTGTTGCCCAGCCAGCTGACCGACGCCGAAACCGTGTTTGCGATGACCGTACACAAATCCCAGGGTTCGGAGTTCAGCCACGCCGCACTGGTGCTTCCCGAGCGCCGCAGCCCGGTGCTCACCAAGGAGCTGGTCTATACCGGCATCACCCGGGCCAGTCGGCAGTTCACCCTGGTGACAACCCGGGCAGAGGTATTTGAACAGGCGGTGGCCACACCGGTCAGGCGCATCAGCGGGCTGTTACCGCGGTAGTTACCCGGCACAGTCAGGCGGCTCAGGCCGTGGTTCAGGCATGGTTCGGGCATGGTTCGGGCATGGTTCAGGAAAGCGGCGCGATCACCTCGTCCGCATAGCGCCTGGTGCCGTCGATTTTCAGCGCCACGTCTTCCGTGTCGCCGTGGTAGAACATCCACGGCATGGTCAGGATATGGGTGACGCCGGCATCCTCCAGCCGCTTGTAACCGTCGGCGTCCCAGGCATCGTTGGGGGTGGCCATGACCTCAAAGGGTTCGTGCTCCCGGCCGTATTCTCTGCGCCACTGTCGGATGCGCTCGATGCTTTCGATGATCTCCGCGGAGGGCTGCAGGTCGGTCACCCAGCCATCGGCCAGACGCGCTGCCCGACGCATGGCCGGGTCTGAAATGCCGCCAATCCAGAAGGGGATGCGTTCGCTGGGGGCAGGGTTCATCTCCAGTCGGTCAAACTGGTAGAACTGGCCCTGGTACTCCACCATCTCGCCGCTCCAGAGCAGGCGCATGATTTCCAGCATTTCATCGGTGCGCTTGCCGCGAGTCCGAAAATCCTGCTGCATCAGCGCAAATTCATCCTCGGACCAACCCACCCCAAAGGCCGGAGTAACCCGGTTGTCGGAGATAATGGCAGCGGTGCTAATGGCCTTGGCTACCAGGAACGGGTTGCGCATGGGCAGCACGAAAATGTTGTTGGTAAAACGCAGGCGGGTGGTGATAGCTGCCAGTGCGCCGATGACAACCCAGGGGTCCGGCCAATCGGTAAAGGCCGACCAGCGGCGGCTGCCATCCTCGGTGTAGGGGTAGTCGTGGCTGATCTGTTCGGGATGCACCACGTGATCGGAAAACGACATCGCTTCCCAGCCATATTCGTCTGCCACTGGCGCAATCCGGGTGAGATGGGCAACGGTGCTGAACGAGGTGGAAAGGACAAATTTCACAATCAGGACTCCGCAAGGAATTTTTGGTGTTATGGCCTTACTCTAGCAACCTTGGGCGGCCGCTGGCAGCGGTGGGACGTCGCTCGCGTATGAAAGGGAATAATCAGAAGGCGAGCGGTCAATTTGTCATACCCCCGCCTTCGCGGCGGGCGAGGTAGACCCTGAATTTGCTATTCTGTGCCAGCACCACAGTACGGAAGTGGCGCTGCAGGGTAGGGCGGTAATCCAGGTGGCGATTGGCTACCAGGCACAGATGGCCGCCCGGCGCCAGGCTGTTGGCCGCCTGGCCAAGAAGGCGGCGGCCGGCAAAGTCATCCACCGCATGTTGCAGGTGGAAGGGCGGGTTGCACAGGATCAGCTCGGGTGCGGGTGCGTCCACGATTGAGTCCGAAACCCCGCCCGGTGGGGACTCCAATACGTTATCCAGCAGTCCGTCGCCGTGGTGGAAGCCGGCCTGCGCCGCGGGTAGCAGCCGTTCCCGGTTGGCCCGGGCCGAAGCCAGTGCCATGGCCGATTCGTCACAAAACAACACGTGTTGTGCAACGCCCTGTTGCAATGCCGCCAGCCCCAGTACGCCGTTGCCACAGGCCAGATCCACCGCGTTTTGCACGGGTGCCAGCTGGCCCAGCTGTTCGATCAGGAAGCGGCTGCCCTGGTCCAAGCGGTCGCGGCTGAATACGTTGGGCAGCGCCGCGAGGGGGCCGCCCAGCAATGGGCAGTCGTATTCGACCCAGGCATTGTCGGGGCTCGTGCCCGGGCTTGCAGCAGGCCGGTGCGCAGGGGCGAGTGGTGGCTGATGGGCTGCCAGCGGTGCGGTGGTTGTGCCCATACGGTCACCCATACGGGCACTGAAGTAATGTGCCTTGTAGCGCCCATGGTGACGCTCGCAGGCGCCCAGGTAACGCTCCATCAGCGCCGCCACGTCGCCTGGCAGGTGTTTGTCCATGCCCGCCGCCAGCACCTGTGCACCGACGGGCAGCTGCGCGGCCAGTAACGCCAGCTGGTATTCAAGAAAGGCCTTTTGCTTGGGGATACGCAACAGCACCAGGCTGGCCGGCGGCGGTCGCTCGGTGCTCCACACCACTGCTATTGGCGGGCACTGGTTGGCCTCGCGGTTGGCGGCAACTGCCAGGGCGGCCAGCGCGGAATCGGTCCAGAGAGTCACCGTGGCTTGTGCTGTCGCCAGGGGCACGCTCAGAGCACCGTGCTCATCATTAACGGTGAGCACCCGCGGGGGCAATGTGTCCAGCGCCGCCGCCGCATCGAGCAACAGGGTGTCTGCGCCGCACCAGGCGCGCAGGGGTTCCTTGCGTCGGGCCGGATAGCGGCTTAGTGCAAACGAGCCAAAGGGGGTGTCAACCGTCTCCGACATACAGGGTCAGTTGCTGGCCGGGATAAATGTAACCACGGGGATTCAGGGCATTCCAGGCAATGATGTCATCGATGCTGACCTTGAAACGGCCCGCGATACGGTACAGGGAGTCGCCGCGGCGCACTTTGTAATCGGTCTCCCTGGATTGGCCGGCACTGCGCCCGGCCAGACTGGTGGCCCAGTCTCCGCCCTGGGGGATCATCAGGCTCTTGCCGGCGCGAATAAAGCTGCCATTGAGTTTGTTCACTTCCTGCAGCAGGGTCACCTGGGTGTTGAAGCGGCGCGCAATCGCCCCCAGGGTGTCGCCGTTACGAATGGTGTAGTGCTGCCAGTTAACACGCTGGTCCGCATCCAGGTCGGCCAGGCGTTCGGCAAAGTGCGCGGCGCTCTCGGGTGGCAGTAACAATTCGGCCGCTGTGGGTGCTGTGGCCCAGCGCCGATGGCCGGGGTTCAGTGCCTGCAGGTGGGCCAGCTCAATATTCGCCAGCTCCGCTGCCCGGGCAAGCTCGATCTGGCCGCCGGTGGGTACCGCCACGAAGGCCGGTGCATTGGCCAGTGGCGGCAGGCTAACTGCCCAGGTGTCCGGGTCGCTGACCATACTGCTCAGTGCCAGCAACCGCGGCACATAAGCGCGGGTTTCCCGCGGTAGAGGCAATGACCAGAAATCGGTCTTGCGGCCCTTGGCCCGGTTGGCGCGCACGGCCCGGCCGACCCGGCCGATACCCCCATTGTAGGCGGCAATGGCCAGCATCCAGTCGCCGTCCAGCGTGTCGTGCAGGCTTTGCAGGTAGTCCAGCGCCGCCGCGGTGGATTCCCGCAGATCGCGGCGACCGTCGTACCACCAGTCACTGGTGATACCCAGCTGGCGGCCTGTGGCGGGCATGATCTGCCACAGGCCCAGGGCGTGCTGGGAGGAGCGGGCAAAGGGATTCAGGCCGCTTTCCACCAGCGGCAACAGGGCCAGCTCCATGGGCATGCCGCGGCGCTCCACCTCGTCCACAATGTAGTGCAGGTAGAGCGTGCTGCGTGGCCCCAGGGCCTCCAGGTAATTGTTCTGCCCAAGGTAATGGGTTCTCGCCTTGTGCACCTGTGGGTTGTCCGGTATCTGCCAGGCCATGCCCTGACGCATGCGATCCCAGAGATCCACCGGAGGCTCGCTGACAGGCATCTTTGCCACTATCGACGCATTCGCTTTTGGTGCCGGTACCCCGGCCACGGAGGGGGCCGGTTGCGGGAGCCTGCTGGTGGCAGCACTCACCTCGGCTGACTCCTCAGACGGTGGTAGAAGCTGGCAGCCCGTGACCCAAAAAATGCTCGAAAATACTATAGAAATTAGTTTTAACGTATTGTTTTTTAGTGCGTTATTCAAAAGGAATCCTTCCAGGTTCTGAGGGCGGCAAACACCTCTTCCGGTTTTTCACCCTGCCACTTACCCTGGCTGTGCAGGGTGGCGGCGACCGCCGGCTCCGCGCAGCGCAGGAATGGGTTGGTGGCGCGTTCCTGCGCCAGCTCCGAGGGGACGGTGGGGTCATCAGTGGCGCGTAGCGCAGCCACCTCGCGGGCTCTCTCGGCAAGGGCCTCATTGTCGGGTTCCACGGCCCTGGCGAACCGCAGGTTGGCCTGGGTATATTCGTGGGCACAGTATACCCGGGTACTACCGGGCAGGGCAGCCAGTTTTGCCAGTGAGCCGTGAAGCACCGGCGCGGTACCTTCAAACATGCGACCGCAGCCACCGGCAAACAGCGTATCACCGCAAAACAGCAGCGGTGGCTGCTCGCTATCCCCGGCACAATAGTAGGCGATGTGATCCATGGTATGCCCCGGCACCGCCAGCACACTGAACTCCAGGCCCAGCACCGTCAGGGTGTCACCCTCCGCGAGCCGATGGTCAACGCCCTCAATAGCGGGGTTGTGGGGGCCATAGACTACGGCGGAGGTGTGCTCACGCAACAGCGGCAGGCCTCCTACATGGTCAAAATGGTGGTGGGTCACCAGAATGCCGGCCAGGGTCAACTGACGCTCAGCCAATACCTCGAGTACCGGTTCGGCGTCACCCGGGTCAACCACGAAACAGTGGTTGTTGGCGGTATCAGTGAGCAACCAGATATAGTTGTCGCTGAAGGCGCGAATGGGTTCAATTGTCAGCATGCATAACCTCCCAAAGCTTTAAAAATGCAGTAACATGGGCCCTTGAGCCAACAACAGACAGGCCGGTTTGCCGGCACCTGCCACCAGGGTGATGATGGGCGAGTGTAGCGATATTCTAACGGAACTGGAATCCTGGTATCAGACTGACCAGGGATTAAACCTGCAGGCCAGCCTGCAAAGTGCCCTGGAACCGATTCTGGACACCGCCTTCGGTTACCATCTGGTACAGGTGGGCCACACTCGCCAGCAGCCCCTGTGTAATAATAGCCGTATTCACCATCGGGCCTATATTGCGCCCCAGGGTGGTCAACATATCAGCCTGGTGGCAGAGGCTGCGGAGCTACCGCTGGAGAGCGAGAGTGTGGACGTGGTGGTTGCACACCATTGCCTGGAATTCTCCGCCCAGCCGCACCAGGTATTGCGAGAGCTGCACCGGGTACTCACGCCCCAGGGGCAACTGTTATTGATCGGTTTCAATCCCTACAGCCTGTTAGGCATGGTGCAGCGCCTGCGCGGCCTGGTGGGCAATAGCCTGTGGCAGGAACAACATGCGGTGGGTCGTACCCGCTTGCTGGACTGGCTGCGGTTGCTGGGCTTCGAGCAGGAAAACTGTCATTTCCTGAGCCCGTTACCCGTGGGGGGCTCGGGCAGTGGCGCGCGGCTCGCGGGCCGCCTCAACGCCTGGAGCGAGCGCCACAAGCTGCCCCTGGGCGGCGTATATGTCATGCACGCAGTAAAGCAGGTAGGCGGCAGTGCCCGGCCAGTGCGTCGCGCCCGCAGCAGGCCGCGGTTGATAGGCCTGTCAGTACCCGCGGCCACGCCCCGGCAGGGGGATCATGCGGCGTGAAAGCCGTGCAGATCTTTACCGACGGCGCCTGTCGCGGTAATCCGGGCCCCGGTGGCTGGGGAGCGTTACTGCGTTTTGGCAGCCGCGAGCGCCTGTTGTATGGTGGCGAGCCTGACACCACCAATAACCGGATGGAATTGCGGGCCGCCATCGAGGCACTGCGGGCGCTGAAGGAGCCTTGCCAGGTAGAACTGACTACCGATTCCGCCTATGTGCGCGACGGCATTACCCGCTGGCTCCCCGCCTGGAAGGCGCGGGGCTGGAAAACCGCCGGCCGCGCGCCGGTTAAAAACATCGATTTATGGCAGGCGCTGGAGCAGGAAACCCACCAACACCAGATTAGCTGGCACTGGATCAAGGGCCACAGTGGCCACCGCGAAAACGAGATTGCCGACCAGCTCGCCAATCGTGGCATAGACGAACTCAAGCGAACGCCCGGGAAGGATACATTGTGAGGCTGATCGTACTCGATACCGAAACCACCGGCCTGGAAAGCAGCCAGGGCCACCGCATCATTGAAATCGGCTGCGTGGAGATGGTGAACCGGCGCCTGACCGGCAACCGTTTCCACCGTTATATCAACCCCGAGCGGGAGATTGACCAGGGCGCCATCGAGGTGCACGGCATCACCCGGGAAATGCTGGCAGACAAGCCCGTATTCAAGCAGGTGGCAACGGATTTCCTGGCCTTTGTCAGCGGTGCCGAGCTGGTCATTCACAATGCGCCCTTTGATATGGGCTTTCTCAATGCCGAGCTACGGCGCATGGATGATACCCATCCCGGGCTGGAATCCGTATGCCGGGTAACCGATACCCTGGTGATGGCTCGCGGCAAGCACCCGGGGCAGCGCAACAGCCTGGATGCCCTGTGCCAGCGCTATGGCGTGGACAACTCCCAGCGCGACCTGCATGGGGCGCTGCTGGATGCGGAGATCCTGGCGGATGTCTACCTGGCCATCACCGGCGGCCAGACGACCTTCCAGCTCGCGGACCACGGTCCCGGTGAGGCCGGTGGTCATGGTCGCAGCGAAGGTATCCAGCGGCTGGCTGCGGGCCGTGCACCGCTGCCGGTTATTCGCGCCAGCGCCGATGAGTTGCGCGCCCACGAAGAACAGCTGGAGGCCATTGCCCGCAGTAGCGGCGGCACCGTGTTATGGCGAGAGAGGATAGACGCATGAGTTTCCAGGCAGGCAATATCCCACCTGTATCTGCCGAGGGCGCACTGCACATCGTGTTCCAGCGCGAACAGCTGGTGAGTGATATGCAGTCGCCGGATCCGTTGTTGCCGCGGTCGCAGTTGCAGCAAGCCGGCTGGGACGTACTGCGTGAGCAGTTTCTCGGCTACTGGCAGGGCACTCCCTGTTACGCCGTGGATATCGACAGTGGCATTGAACTGGACCCGCTGCGGTTTCACCGCGGCAACCTCTACCAGATGCTGGGGCGCATGGACGACAGCCTGTTCGCCCTGGCCGGGCGGGCCCTGCAGCTGCTGGCCTGGGAGCGCGACCACCAGTTTTGCGGGCGTTGCGGCGCTCCCATGGCGGTGGACATCACCGAGCGCGCCATGCGCTGTGCACCCTGCAGAACCGTTAATTACCCGCGCATCAATCCCTGTGTCATCACCCTGGTGCACCGGGGAGAAGAGCTGCTGCTGGCCCGCAACGTCAACTTTCCCGGACGCCTGTACAGTACACTGGCGGGGTTTATTGAAGCCGGGGAAAGTGCCGAGCAAACCCTGCACCGTGAAGTGCTGGAGGAAGTCGGCGTGACGATAGGGCAGCTGCGCTATTTTGGCTCCCAGTCCTGGCCGTTTCCCAGCCAGCTGATGCTGGGCTATTTCGCCGAATACGAAGCCGGTGAGATCGTCTGCGAACCCGGCGAGATTGCGCACGCCGACTGGTTTCACTACCGTGACCTACCACAAATACCGCCCGCCACCTCCATAGCCGGGCAGCTTATCCGCCACTATATTGGCAACCTCACAGGGGAGTAGACTCTTGGAATACCTTTTCGATTACGGACTTTTTCTGGCCCAGACCATTACCTTTGTGGTGGCCGTGCTCTTGCTAATGAGCGGCATCGTCGCCATCAGCCAGCGCAGGAAAGCCGAGCAGGAAGGCCACATTGAAGTGCACAAGGTCAACGACAAATACAAAGACATCAGCGACACCCTGAACGAGGCGGTAACCGACCAGCAGGGGCGCAAGGCCCTGCTAAAGGCCCGTAACAAGTCCGACAAGGCGACCGCCAAGGCGGCAAAGAAGCAGCGCAAGAAGGGAGAAGACGCTGTAGAAAGCACCCGTAAGCGATTGTATGTACTGGACTTTGATGGAGACATGAGAGCCAGCGCCACCGACCAGTTACGCGAAGAAGTGTCCGCGGTCCTGCCGCACATACGCGATGGTGACGAGATCCTGCTGCGACTGGAAAGCCCCGGCGGCCTGGTACACGGCTACGGCCTGGCCGCAAGCCAGCTCAAGCGCATCACCGATGCCGGCGCGCCACTCACCATCGCGGTGGATAAAGTGGCCGCCAGTGGCGGCTACATGATGGCCTGTGTTGCCCCGCACATCATCGCCGCGCCCTTTGCGGTACTGGGCTCCATCGGCGTACTGGCGCAACTGCCCAATTTCCATCGCCTGCTTAAAAAGCACGATATCGATTTTGAACTGTTAACCGCCGGCGAGTACAAGCGCACCCTCACCCTGTTCGGTGAAAACACCGACAAGGGCCGGGAGAAGTTCATGGAAGACCTGGAAATCACCCATAAGCTGTTCAAGGCTTTCGTGGCCGAGAACCGCCCCACCCTGGATATCGATAAAGTGGCCACCGGCGAGATCTGGTACGGCAGTGACGCATTGAAGATGGGGCTGATTGACGCCCTGCAAACCAGCGACGCCTTCGTCCAGGAACAGCTAAAGAACAAGGACGTATTCGAAGTGCGCTACGCCAAAAAGAAACACTGGCAGGAAAAACTGGGCCTCGCCGCCAGTGGCGCCGTCGAGCGCAGTGTCCTCAAGTTGTGGCAGCATAATAGCGGGCCGCATAGCTGAAAGGTGGGGTCAGGTAGCACTTGGTGGTGAGGCTTGAAGGGCTGGGGTCAGGTCTCGCATGGTAGCATTTGGCGGTGAAATTTAAAGGCTGGGGTCAGGTCTCGCATTGTTGCATGTGCCCCGACGGGCGCATGCAACAATGCGAGACCTGACCCCAGCTCCCACCCCCCCACACCCAAATGCTACCATGCGAGACCTGACCCCAGCTCCCACCCCACCACAACCAAATGCTACCATGCGAGACCTGACGCCAGCCTCACCCTCACCCCGAACACTCCCGCACCCAGTCATCGATGCGGGTGGCTTGGCGCCAGTAGCCGGCGAGGGGATTACTGGTATTGGCCGCAGGCACGGCGACGCTGGCGGTATTCCTCGCCTGAAGCGCATCCAGCGCGCTGATACCGAAATGCTTCTTAAACTGGCGAGCAAAGGTGCCCACCGTACTGAATCCCCAGGTAGTTGCTAAAGCGTCCAGTAAACCCTGGTGGCCGCGTTGCATGCGGGACAGTTCATGCAGGCATTGCTGCAGCCGTTGTTTCTGGATATAGGCCGCCACCCCACCGTCGGGCTGGAACAGGCGGTATAGCGTGGCCCGGGAGCAGTGAAAGATGGCGACCAGCCGCTCCGGTCCCAGGCCACGCTCCTGCAAATGTTGATTGAGATACTGCTTCATCAGGTTCAGCCGGCTGTCGTCCGTGTACTGGTGACGCAACAACTCACGGTCATTGAGCAGCAGGCCATCAAGGAGGCCGATAAAGCCGGCGGCCAGCACTCGTGCCTGCTCCGCGGTGGCCTGTTCAAGCTGGGCTCTCATGGTGAACAGGGCGGATTTCAGCAACAGGTATTCGGTTGAGTCCGCGCACCAGACGGTTACCGGTGCCCTGGTGTTCATCAGGGAGCTGCTGCGCAGCAGATCCCTGGGCACCATTACGGACAGCATCTCACAGGCGCTGGTGGCCGTCGTAAAAGGCTGCAACCAGTCTTGTACCGTGATGTTACCTACCCGGGCATGAAAATGATGGCGGTCATCAATCACACTGTTATGGCTGCCCTGCAACAACAGCTTGAGCATGACACAGCCTTTTCGGCCGGGTCGGGTGTGCTGCGGGGTGCGGCGATATTGAGTAGGGGAGGTGTGCGCATGCATGAACACCAGGTCACCCGCATGCCAGGTAGAGGTGGTGCCGAGAAATCGCCACTGTTCTTCCAGTGGCTCTACGCGGGTGCCAAAGCCGCAGGCCTGACGCCACAGCTGCAGGTGGTATTGCCGCGGTATTTCGCCCGGAACAAAGTGGGTTGCGGCCACCGGTTCGGGTTTTATTGGGGTGACTGAATCAGGACTCACAGGGGACCTTAGCGGGGAAACACTACCGCGTGACGGATTATTGACGCCTGCTACGTTAACAACTTCAACAGGGGTTGAAAAACTTGCCAAGTTTCCAATTTCTCCCCAACCGTAGTAGTGTACCGGCCCCGTCGATTCAGCTATCTGCGGCTGGAAAACTGCCCCTTGATACGTGTGCCATCCCTCTATTCAAACCAATGCCGCGTCCGGTTAGCGAAAGCCACCAGCGATAACATCACCGGCACTTCCACCAATACGCCCACGACCGTCGCCAGCGCCGCGCCGGAATTGAGACCAAACAGTGAAATCGCCACGGCCACGGCCAGTTCGAAAAAATTCGAGGTGCCGATCAGGCAGGCCGGCGCGGCGATGTCGTGCGTCAGCCGTAGCCGTCGCGCCGCGAAATAAGCGATAAAGAAAATCCCATAACTCTGGATGGTCAGCGGGATCGCAATCAGGAAGATATGAAGCGGTTGCTGTAAAATGACTTCGGCCTGAAAGCCGAACAGGAGCACCACCATGGCCAGCAGGCCGGACACGGATGCCGGTTTCAGACGATGCACCAGGCGCTGGACTCCAGCCTCGCCAGAGCGCGACAGCAGGTACCGGCGGGTGAGTACCCCAGCGACCAGCGGTAGTACCACGTAGAGCAGCACGGACAATAACAGGGTTTCCCACGGCACCTGAATGTCAGTCATGCCCAGCAAGAAGCCGGCCAGGGGTGCGAAGGCAAAGATCATGATCAGATCGTTCACCGACACCTGGATCAGGGTGTAATTGGGGTTGCCACGGGCGAGCTGGCTCCATACGAACACCATTGCCGTGCAGGGGGCAACACCGAGCAAAATCATGCCGGCGATGTATTCGGTGGCCGTGGTCGGTTCTACAAACCCCGCGAAGAATACCCGGAAAAACAACCAGCCCAGCGCCGCCATAGTGAAAGGCTTGATCAACCAGTTAACCACAAGGGTGAGCGCCAGGCCCCGGGGACGCTGGCCAACGGCCTTGATGGAAGCCAGGTCGATCTGGAGCATCATCGGGTAGATCATGACCCAGATAAAAACCGCCACAACCAGGTTAACGTGAGCGTATTCGAGCTCGGCTATGGCTGCGAAAGCCTCCGGCGAGGCAATCCCAAGCCAGACACCCAAGCCGATGCAGAGCGCAATCCACAGGCTCAGGAGCCTTTCAAACGTACCGAGGGGTGATTCCATTCATCTGCTCCGGTTGTTAGGTACAGTGTTATAGCCGTGAGCACCATTTTTTGCGGAAGGTTACTGCCATGCACCGCGATGCCGCGCTTACATCGGAGGGTCGGGCAATAATAGAAGAGCGATAATTGCGCCCGCCAAGGCGCTACCGGCCAAACAGCTCGTCAAGGGTTTGAGCCGCCAGAATGTCATCAGCCCAGATGTCCAGCTGCTCCGCGGAAGCGGCCTCCAGCTTTTCAGCAGCCCAGGCAGGCAGTTCACCGAAACGGCGGACCAGTTGGCGCTGGAGCACCCGGCGCTCGCCTTCCAGACGCCCTTCCTGCCGCTCTATCTTTGCCCAATGTTCCAGATTTTCCGCTAACATGTCCCGTTCCTCCACCAAGCTATTCAACTTCTCCAGATCGATATGCGCACCGAGCTGCTGCAAATGTCGCTTGAGCCAGCGGGTGACGATTGCATCGGTGCGCTCTTTCTGGGGATCAGCGCGGATGATGGTGACGACCCGATCCACGGCCCGCTGCAGCGATTGCCGGTTTCGCGAGGCTTTTTCGATGCCAAACACCCCGCTCAAGGGCGTGCGCCGTGTGGCCAGCTCCTGGTCAGTATAACGCGCTTCATCGACCAGGTAATAGCGCAGGTGTGGCTGGTAGGCCTGCAGAAAGACTGGCGGCTCTGGCCGAATCATGTGGTAAATATCGTGACAGGCAGTCCAGCGGCGAGCGCCGTTGTAAAGCACAATCGGCAGCCCCTTCGACGGTGTGGTAACGCCGGACTTGAACAGATGATCGTAGAAGCACGCACATAGTGCAGCAGGCGGATGGGGATGCGCCGGTCCACCGAGGACTGAAACTCGAGCAGGATGTAGAGGTAGACCGTTGAGCTAACGCCCTGCGAGTGGATAGCGACTGACCAGACCACGTCCTCGAATTTTTCTTCGAACAGTGGCGTGATGTAGTTGCCGGAGTGGATCTGCAGCGTCGTGAAGTCCATCAACCCTGCAATTTCCGCCGGGGCGAAGCCCTCGATCAGTTGCTGGACGAACTCCGGGTGGCTGAACAGTTCCTTGTAGCCGGTGTCGTGATGCTGGCTGGCCATGGCGTCCCTGCCTGCGACCAATTATCTGGGCGCTTTAAGTCTGGCTCGGGGCAGGGCGGTCTGCAAGCGAATGGACGAATCTGACTATCCGGGATATTGAGGTGCCGAGGCTCTAAAGCTTGAAAAGCTCATCCAAGCTACCGGCCGCCAGAATGTCATCAGCCCAGATGTCCAGCTGTTCCGCGGATGCCGCCTCCAGTTTTTGAATAGCCCAGGCAGGCAGTTCACCGAAGCGGCGGACCAGTTGGCGCTGAAGGACCCTGCGTTCACCTTGCTCCAGGCCCTGCTCCAACCCTTGCTCCAAACCCAGTTCCAGCCCTTCCTCCCGCGCCGCCCGAATCGATGAGTTCCAGTCCCGCAACCCGCGCTCGCGCACAAACGCCAGGCGCTGGGCTTCCTCATCGGCGCTGAGTTCCAAAATTCGGCCCATCGCTTTCTTGACGGGTTCATGCGTGATATCGGTCATGATGCTGTCCTCCTGCCAATGCTCGAAAAAGCGGATCCAGTCGCCGGTTTGGGTGGGCAACTGCCCCAGCCGATCCGCCTTCTTCAGCTCGATCACCGTCAATTGTAGCGCGGTTCCCAGCAGTACGTCAGGTTGTATCGCGTCGCGCATTTCAAACCGCCACAGGGCCTGGTTGCGCTGGGATGCGTTGGCTGTAAACAGCTCAAAATCCAGCAAATGAATGCCAATCGCACTGGCCACCGCCTGATAGACCTCACCCGCGCTCAGCTGCTGGGACAGCAGTCGCGCCAGATAAAACAGGCTCCGGGCACCCCAATCCAGCTGCCGCCGGACCTGCATCTCGATATTGTATTCGTGGCCGTCCACACACCGGGCCCGCACATCCAGCACAATGCCCTTTCCGGTAAGTTCCGAGGCCTCGATAGTGGGGTTGACGATATCCACTGAAGTCACCCGCGGCAGGTCCGGGCGCAGGTCATTGATCAGTGCGACCGTTAGATCCGGGTCGCCGGCAAACAGGCGCTTAAATACGTAATCGTTTTTTGGGTCCAGCAGTGCGACCATCGCGCCCTCCGTGGCGGTGGTGTCAGGCTTCCTTACCTGGAGACCTCACTGTGGAGCAGGGCAGGGCGCCGGGCAAGCCAATGGCTGGATCTGACGAAATAGCCGCAGGCGCCAATGGTCCAAGCACCCGGTGACCGCACCCGAGGTTAAACAAAACGTTACCGCCCAAACACCTCGTCAAGTGTTTTGGCCGCCAGAATCTCATCAGCCCAGGTATCCAGCTGCTCCGCGGAAGCGGCCTCCAGCTTTTCAGCAGCCCAGACAGGCAGTTCACCGAAGCGGCGGACCAGTTGGCGCTGAAGAACCCTGCGCTCGCCCTGCTCCAACCCTTGCTCCAAACCCTGTTCCAGTCCTTGTTCCAGCCCTTCCTCCCGCGCCGCCCGAATCGATGAATTCCAGTCCCGCAACCCGCGCTCGCGCACAAACGCCAGGCGCTGGGCTTCCTCATCAGCGCTGAGTTCCAGAATGCGGCCCATCGCTTTCTTGACGGGTTCATGCGTGATGTCGGTCATGATGCTGTCCTCCTGCCAGTGCTCGAAAAAGCGGACCCAGTCGCCCGTTTGGGTGGGTAACTGCCCCAGCCGATCCGCCTTCTTCAGCTCGATCACCGTCAATTGTAGCGCGGTTCCCAGCAGTGCAACCATCGCGCCCTCCGTGGCGGTTGTATCAGGTTTTCTGACCTTCAAACCTCACTGTCGAACAAGGCAGGGCGCCGAGCAAGCCGCTGCCCGCATCGGATGATTATTGCCGCACCTCGACTCGCCGCGCCACCAGCCACGCTCCTGACCGCACCCCCAACCAGATTCCCAGCACCGCCCCGACCATATCCGCCACAACATCCCACACATCGCCCGAGCGTCCCGGTATAGCCAACTGTGCCAGCTCTGTGCACACGGCCATTACCGTCAGCCCCATAAAAGCCAGCACAAAGCGTGAAACCGTAGCACCCTGCAGCCACCCCCACACCAGCAGCACACCGCACAGGGCAAACAAACTGGCGTGGCCGAGCTTGTCCATGGGAAGCTCAAGTCCCGGCACATCCGGCGCAGACGCAGGAAACCATCCTCTTGCCAGATCAACCAACACTTCCACCGCAGGGCCCGGCAATAACAGCAGCACAAGCGTACCGACCAGGGCGAAGAGGGCGAACGCCTGGGAGTGACCGGCATGCAAAACAGTAACCCGCTTATCGACCACTAGTGCGCTCGAGCCTGGCGCCACACCAGCAGGCGGTTATTGGCGGGCATGGGGTGGTCGGCTTCCAGCGCGATGCCGACTTCCTGTGCCAGGTGAATGAGGTCATCCCTATCGCGGATGCCCATGTGCGCCGCCTGTGCGCGCAGGTGAGCGTCAAATGCCTGGTTACTCTCGCTGGTGAACCGGCCCCCATAGTTAAATGGGCCGTACAGGCAAAAGGGCGCACCCGCAGTGAGCACGCGTGCCAGCCCGCGGAACATGGCCTGCACCTCTGGCCAGGCCATAATGTGCGCGGTATTGGCGGAAAAAGCAGCGTTGGCTTCGGCTAGTGGCCATTTGGCCGCACCCACATCCAATCCCAAGGGGGGCGCAATATTGGGTAGTGCGGCCTCCTGCAGGCGCTGTTCACACTGCCACAGGTTATCCGGGTGGTCACTGGGCTGCCACAGCAGGTGGGGCAGGGCGGTGGCAAAATATTCCGCGTGCTGGCCGGTACCGGTGCCGATCTCCAGGACTGTGGCGGGGGCGGTGAAGATGTTCCGCAGGTGCTCGAGGATGGGTTGCTTGTTGTTTTCGCGGGCCCGGGAGAAGGGGGGTGGGGTGGTCATGGGGTGCTCCGCGGTAACTTAAATTTGATAGTGATGAATTAAACACCCATTTGATAAACGTTTTTGGCCCATCGGGGTTTATTCAGGGCGTTCCTCTCAATCGAGGCATGATACGATATCGTGATGGGTTTATCTTAACAAATGGTGATTGCGCAACTGGCGGTATTCAAAATAGAAACAGGATTTTGTGGCATACAGGTACAGCTCAATCGCGACAACCCGTAGGCCGTTAACTCCTTACCTGTGCGGGGCAGCTAACGCTACTTTTCGGAAGAAATTGCCTTGCAAGGCCCATTAACCCCGTATAACCTGTTCACGCTCTGAACAATCCGATCCACCCAGCGGGTAGCATTCTCATGCATTCCCTGCGGTAGCCTGCCCGAACCCCCGGTTTTTGTCACAAAATTGCCCCCCATGTCAGACACCGAACAGCACCTCAAGGTACTGCGCCTGCTGCAGGAAAACCCTGACATCACCCAACGGCAGATGGCCCAGCACCTGGGTATCAGCCTGGGTGGGTTGAACTATTGCCTTAAGGCCCTGGTGCAGAAGGGGTGGGTGAAGATGGAAAATTTCAGTCGGAACTCAAACAAGCTGAAATATACTTATCTACTCACCCCGCGTGGCGTTAAGGCGAAGACAGTGCTCACCGCCCGGTTCCTGAAGCGCAAGCTTTTAGAGTATGAGGCATTGAAGGTGGAAATCGAAGTGTTGCGTACGGAGACGTCTAAGCGGACGTAAGTACCGTGCCATATTTAATCAAACTTGAACGATACCGGATGCACGCCAAGACAAAGTCAGGTGTTCGCACACATTCCACGCAAATGAGAAATCACAGGTAGGAAAGCGTACCAACCCTGCGCCAGTCTATACGCTTCCCGTCCGAGGTGCTGGGCACTCCCGTCGATCTGTTGCAGGGAAAACGCTATCGTTTCCCTTCTTCAAGAAAGTGCATAATGATCCCGTTGGAGCTGAATTGCCCTCACTGAGAAACACCAGCCGAAAAACATTGCGATCACAACTCTCGACGTTGTTGAGATGCATTTGGTCGGTGCCCGTGCTTTGCGGACGAACGGAGATTAAATCTCAGACTAATGGGCCTTGAAGGAAAAATTTGACCAAATATTCACGCGAAAACCAGAAAGGCAGAGCTAGCTATTGTTTTCCAAATTAAAAGGCAATACGTTTTTGGCAGGCTCGGCTGTATACTTGGCTTCCAATATTCTGAATGCAGCCATACCTTTCGCGCTACTTCCAGTATTGACACGTTATCTTAGCCCGGAGGAGTACGGTCAAGTTGCCATGTTCCAAACTTTGCTTGGGGCCTTAACTGCGTTCATCGGGCTGAGTCTTCATGGCGCTGCCGGCCGGAAGTTTTATGATGGAAACTTGGCGGCAAATGACTTAAAAGAATTTATCGGCTCTTGCTTGCAAATCCTGCTTGTAACGACGTTGATTATGCTCAGTATTCTGTTTGTGTTCAGTGGTGAATTTGGGCAATGGCTAGGTCTTGACACTAAATGGGTGCTTTTAGCCGGCCTGACAACAGCAGCAACCATAATCGCTCAGATTCGGCTGGGGCAGTGGCAAGTCAGAAAAAAGGCCAAATCCTATGGAGCGCTGCAGATTTCCAAGAGTCTCCTTAACGTTGGTCTGTCACTTCTTCTGGTTGTTGTGTTCTTGCAAGGATCAGACGGTCGTATTCTCGCGCAGATTGTGGCGGCGGGGAGTTTTGGACTTTTAGCGTTGTGGCTATTGAAAAGAGATGATCTACTCAAATTTTTTGTGTGGCGGGCTGACTATATTCGAGAAGCGCTTAGGTTCGGTGTTCCACTCATCCCGCATGTGGGAGGTGTATTCCTGTTAACCACCGTAGACCGTTTCGTGATCAGCGCTGAACTAGGTTTGGCTGAAGCAGGTATTTACATGGTTGCGGTGCAGTTCGGGATGGCTATATCGTTAGTATTTGACGCTATCAATAAAGCTTACGTACCGTGGCTTTTTGAGCGACTAAAGCGAGATGATGAAGCTGAAAAGCGACAGATTGTTCGTTATACCTATGCTTGGTTTTGTTTTATCCTTTTGGGGGCAGGTGTTGGATTCCTCGTTGGGCCCTGGTTGATATTATTTGTTGCCGGAGCAGATTACGCCAGAGCTGGCGACGTCATTGGATGGCTCATATTGGGGCACGTCTTTAGTGGCATGTATTTAATGGTTACAAATTACATTTTTTTCTCAAAGCGAACGGGCCTCCTGTCTGTAGCAAGCGTGCTTGCGGGTTTGGTTAATTTTTTCCTGCTGCTTGTCTTAGTTCGTCACCTCGGCCTTGAGGGCGCGGCATACGCCTTTTGCTTCTCAATGGCACTCCGTTTTTTACTTTCATGGTATGTCGCTCAGAAACGACACTCCATGCCTTGGTTTGCATTGAGGAATTAACTTTTGGAATGAAGTATGAATTCAATTCTAAGTCTGATAGACAGAGACAAAGAGCTCTTCTCCACCGACATCCAAAACCATGAAGCCGAACTCTCCGAAATTGTTGGCGCTTCTCGATTCCTAATCCTCGGCGGTGCCGGCTCGATAGGCCAGGCTGTCACCAAAGAAATCTTCAAACGTGCCCCTACAAGGCTCCACGTTGTCGATATTAGTGAAAACAATTTGGTGGAGCTGGTTCGCGACATTCGAAGTAGTTTTGGTTATATCCCGGGTGATTTCCGTACTTTCGCGCTAGATATTGGTTCCATTGAGTACGATGCGTTTTTCAAGGCCGATGGCGGTTACGACTACGTTCTTAATCTGTCAGCGCTTAAGCATGTGCGCAGTGAGGAAGATCCTTTTACGCTCATGCGTATGGTCGACGTCAATGTGTTTAACACAGACAAAACTGTGCGGCAGGCAAGTGAGGCAGGCGTGACCAAGTATTTCTGTGTGTCCACGGATAAGGCGGCGAATCCAGTGAATATGATGGGTGCGTCGAAGCGCATCATGGAAATGTTCCTGATGCGCCGTAGCCAGGGTATGAAAATTTCCACTGCGCGGTTCGCCAACGTGGCGTTTTCGGATGGCTCATTGCTTCATGGCTTTAACCAACGCCTCGAAAAACGGCAACCCATCGTTGCCCCCATGGATGTCCGGCGTTACTTTGTTACGCCAAAAGAATCTGGCGAGCTTTGCCTGATGTCCTGCATTTTTGGTGATAACAGGGATATTTTTTTCCCGAAGCTGAGCGAAGTGCTTCACCTGGTCTCTTTTGCTGATATCGCCGTGAAGTACCTCAGACAGAAGGGGCTGGAGCCGGTACTGTGCCGTGATGAGGATGAGGCTAGAGAGTTGGCAAAGACCCTTCCGGAGCAAGGGAAGTGGCCGTGCCTGTTTAGCAATAGTGATACCACTGGAGAAAAGGATTTCGAAGAGTTCTACACAGATCAAGAAGTGCTGGACATGGAACGTTTTGACAACATGGGGATCATTAAGAATGAAGCTATATTTGATGAGGAGCTGCTGAGTGAATTCGAGGAGCGCATAGCGTCGATGAAACATAAGCTAGCCTGGAGAAAAGAAGATATCGTGCAACTATTTTTTCGCCTAATTCCGGATTTCGGCCATAAAGAAACCGGCAAATACCTCGACAGTAAGATGTGAGGCCATTTTGAGTAAGCACCTGACTGAGTTTGTTCGGGATTACTTCGGTACCAGCGAATTTATTCCACTTCACGCGCCGGTTTTCCCGGGCCGAGCGAAAGAGTATGTGGTTGACACTATAGAATCCACGTTTGTTTCCAGTGTTGGCGCCTATGTAGATCGCTTTGAGAAAGACATGGCGAATTACACAGGGTCGCCCCGGGCGGTTGCCACTGTGAACGGTACGGCCGCGTTGCATGTCGGCTTGAAGCTGACTGGAGTTGAGCCCGGGGATTTGGTAATCACACAGCCTCTGACGTTTGTAGCGACTTGTAATGCTATTGCCTATTGCGGCGCTGAACCGGTATTTGTAGATGTCGATCGCGATACGCTGGGTTTGTCGCCAGACGCACTGGAAGCCTGGCTGGACGAAAACGCTCAAGTCGATACTGAGGGAGTGTGCCGCACTAAATCGGATGGTAAAGCCATACGAGCCTGCGTACCGATGCACACCTTTGGTCATCCTGCCGACCTGGATGGGTTATGTGAGGTGACTCAGCGCTGGGGTCTCCACATGGTTGAGGATGCCGCGGAATCCCTTGGCAGCTTCTATAAAGGTCAACATACCGGTACTTTTGGAGCTATTGGCATCTTGAGCTTTAACGGCAACAAAATTATGACCACTGGCGGTGGCGGCATGATTTTGGCGGGAAAGGCTATGGCGGATAGAGCTAAACACCTGACAACAACGGCCAAAAAACCCCATACCTACGAATACATTCATGATGAAGTGGGTTACAACTATCGGCTACCCAACCTGAATGCTGCGCTTGGCTGCGCCCAGTTAGAACAGCTGGGCTCCTTTATAGAAGCCAAGCGAATGCTTGCCGCTGCCTACGAGACCTTTTTTAAAGGCGGTGCGCTACAGTTTGTGAAAGAGCCCGTCGATTGCCGCTCTAACTATTGGCTTAATGCAGTTATTTGTGAAAGCAAAGAAGACCGGGATAGTCTGCTCGATAGTACGAATAAAAAAGGGGTGATGACCCGCCCTATATGGGCATTGATGAATCATCTGATAATGTACCAAAATTGCCGGCGAGGGGATCTAACCAACGCACAATGGCTGGAAGAGCGGGTGGTGAATTTGCCGAGCAGTGTAGTGCTTGAGCGTCTATGAAAAAGCGTATTGGTATTTTCGGAACTTCTGGTATGGGTCGAGAAGCGGGTGACGTTGCTCGGGCTTGTGGGATTGAACCGTTTTATGTTGCGCGAGATGAGATCGAGGTTGCGGGTTGGATAGGTGCCGGAGAAGTCATTCTCGAAAAAGAGGTTGGAGCTTATTCTCATTATCCATTTGTGATTGGGATTGGTGACAACGAAATTCGGCGAAAAGTGGCTCTTCGATTTGAGGGCAAATTAGATTTCTCCAACCTCGTTCATCCAAGCGCCACATTTGGTTACAGGCAGCGGAAAGTAATCAATGAAGCTCAGGGCGTCATAGTTGCCGCAGGTGTTCGTTTTACTAGTAACATCGCAGTTGAAAGCTTTGTGCTATTCAATCAAAACGCCACCATCGCACACGACTGCGTGGTTGAGCACTTTGTCCACGTCGCTCCTGGAGCCAATATATCGGGCAATGTTCACCTAAGACAAGGCGTTTGGGTTGGAGCAGGTGCCGTCATTAATCAGGGTGACGACAAGCGCCGACTTACTATTGGCATGAATTCGGTTATCGGTTCCGGTGCTGTGGTGACCGAAGACTGCGAACCAAATGGCATTTATGTAGGTGTGCCGGCAAAGAGGATTAAATGAAAACTCTGATCATAGCAGAAGCGGGTGTTAACCATAACGGTGACATGGTTCTGGCGAAAAAGCTGATTGCTGCTGCGGCAGAAGCCGGTGCAGACCTTGTCAAATTCCAGACGTTTATTGCGAATAAGATCGTTTCCAAATCTGCCCCGAAAGCGGACTACCAAAAAAACACAACCGACCCTGCGGAATCTCAGGGGGATATGATCCGACAACTTGAGTTGACCCGAGAGAATCATGTCGAATTAATAGATGAATGTAAGAAATACGGGATCGGATTTTTCTCAACAGCCTTTGACCATGAGAGCATTGATTTACTCGAAGATCTGCACGCGCTGGATTATGTGAAAGTCCCCTCTGGAGAGTTGACCAATCTGCCTTATCTCAGATATTTGACCCGGCACGGTAAGCCGGTATTCCTCTCCACTGGGATGGCCACGATGGGTGAGATCGAAGCTGCCATAGACGCGGTTGAAAAAGCCGGCACCCCTAGGGAGTGCATTACTGTTCTGCATTGCACCACAGAGTACCCAACGCCCATGGATGAAGTGAATCTAAACGCTATGGCTAACATGGGTAAGGCCTTTGGTGTCGGAATTGGATACTCTGATCACACGCAAGGTATCGAAGTCCCCATTGCAGCGGTTGCGCTGGGCGCATCAGTGATTGAAAAGCATTTCACGTTGAACCGCTCCTTGCCAGGCCCCGATCATCGCGCAAGCCTTGAACCAGATGAGCTAAAGGCCATGGTATCGGCCATCCGTAACATAGAAAAAGCTATGGGAGACGGCATTAAACGCCCGGGCTCCAGTGAACTAAAGAACAAACCTATAGCCCGTAAGTCGCTGGTAGCGGCTCAGCCAATCAGACGGGGCGAACTTTTCAGCGCTGAAAACCTTGTTGCAAAGCGGCCCGGTACAGGCGTTTCTCCCATGCGATGGGATGAGGTCCTTGGTCGTAAAGCACCCCGGGGCTTTGACGAAGATGAGTTGATAGAGTTGTGACCCGAAAGGTTTGTGTTGTCACTGGTACTAGAGCCGAGTTTGGTCTTTTGCGCTACTTAATGGAAGATATTCGGCAACATCCGGCGCTTGAACTCCAGGTTGCTGTAACCGGAATGCACCTGTCACCAGAGTTCGGATCTACCTACCAGGAAATTGAAGCTGCTGGTTTCATCATTGATATAAAAGTTGAAATGCTGCTAAGTTCCGACACGAGCACAGCTGTCACGAAATCTATGGGGCTTGGTGTTATAGGCTTTGCAGATGCCTACCAACGCTTGAAGCCTGATATCGTTGTGGTATTGGGTGACCGGTTCGAGATTTTTTCAGCGACATCTGCAGCTTTGATTGCAGGGATTCCGATCGCACACCTGCATGGTGGAGAAACGACAGAGGGTGCGTTTGATGAGGCTATCCGGCATTCGATTACAAAAATGTCTCACCTGCATTTTGTGGCAGCGGAAGAGTATCGGCACCGTGTCATTCAACTAGGTGAGTCTCCGGAGCGTGTGTTCAATGTCGGGGGAATGGGTATCGATGCTATTAAGCGTCTTGAGTTGTTGAGCCGGGAAGAGCTGGAAAAGTCAATCGACGCTGTTTTGGATGATAAGAACCTACTGATCACCTTTCATCCGGTGACTCTTGAAAGGGAGGAAAGTTCTAAAGAGCAACTGAATGCCCTGCTTAATGCTCTAGCCGAGCTAAAGCAGACTCACCTCATCTTCACTATGCCCAACGCTGACACTGGCGGACGTGAACTAACCAAGATAGTTCATGAGTTCGTAAGTTCTCATGACAATGCCAGCATGTATGCCTCTCTTGGCCAACTTCGATATTTTTCCTGCATGGCTCAGGTAGACGGTGTTATTGGTAATTCTTCAAGTGGTCTATTGGAAGCACCGGCTTTTAACATTGGTACTGTCAATATCGGAGATCGGCAAAAAGGGCGTCTGAAAGCTGCGAGCGTAATTGATTGTGAACCCACTAAAGCCGCTATTCTTGAGGCAATCGATAGATTGTACTCGCCAACTTTTAGGAGCTCGCTTGATGCCGTCGACAACCCATATGGTAATGGTGGTGCGAGTAAAGCGATTGTGCAGGTACTTGCAGACTCCTCGCTCGATAACCTATTGAAAAAATCTTTTTACAATTTGTCACTTTCGGGTACTTACAAAGCAAGGGAACAGCAATGAAGCAGTGGCGTAACGCATTAGTGAATCCTGACGTGAGCCTGGAACAAGCCATTGCGGTTCTGGACAAAGCAGCCCTTCGTATTGTTCTGGTTGTGGATGAAGCCGACGTTTTACTTGGTACGCTCACAGATGGTGATGTTCGACGCGCTTTGCTGAAACGCTTACCGCTGGATGCGCCGGTTAACAAGGTGATGAATGCCAATCCCAAAACTGCGGGGCAAGGCTGGACTGAGAGTCGTCTTCTGGCACTCATGGAGCAGTACGAGGTGCTTCAGTTACCGCTGGTGGATAGCTATAGAAAAGTAGTTGGTCTCGCGAACTTACATGATCTGCTGAACAAACACCGCCATGACAACCCAGTCTTTCTAATGGCAGGAGGGTTTGGTACTCGGCTGCGCCCATTGACTAACAATTGCCCCAAGCCAATGTTGAAAGTGGGTGACAAGCCAATTTTGGAGCAGATCCTTCTCAATTTTGTAGATGCTGGCTTTCACCGCTTCTACATATCGACCCACTACATGCCGGAAGTGATTCGCGAGCACTTTGGTAATGGTGAAAAATGGGGGATCAGTATTCAGTACGTTTACGAAGACGAACCTCTGGGGACAGGTGGTGCTCTGGGCCTTTTGCCGCATGATGAAATAGATCTGCCGCTGTTTATGATGAACGGAGATTTACTGACATCGCTAAACATACACAGCTTTCTGGAGTTTCACGAAAATCATGGTAGCGCTGCAACCATGTGTGTGAGGGAATATGAGTATCAAGTTCCCTATGGTGTAATTACCAGCCAGGGTACACAGATCAAATCGATGGTTGAGAAACCGATACAGAAATTTTTCGTGAATGCCGGTATCTATTTGCTCAACCCTGAACTCGTTAAAAGTGTTGGGCCTGACATCAGAATTGATATGCCCACGCTACTGGAGCAGCAGATCGACGCAGAGAAGCCGGTTTACATGTTTCCGATCCACGAGTATTGGTTGGATATAGGGCGGATGGATGACTTCCAGCGTGCCCAAGGCGAGGCGGCGAGTGGCTTCAATGGATGATTCCCACAAAGTACTTATGGTGATCCCTGCCAGGGGTGGAAGCAGGCGGCTACCCCGGAAAAACATACTTCCACTTGCCGGCAAGCCTCTGATTTGCTGGTCCATCGAAACAGCCTTAGCAACATCCTTGGATGCACGCATTTTGGTAACAAGCGATGACGACGAAATTTTAAGCCTGGCACAGGAATACGCAGAGCAGGGTGTCATCGCTCACAAGCGCCCTGATGAGCTGGCAACTGATACTGCAACAACTGCGGATGTGCTGATTGATGCTATTAAAGCAGAGCATGCAGCCGGTTATGCAGCGGATATTTTGATTCTTTTACAGCCGACATCTCCGCTTCGCAATACGGATGATATCCTGGCAGCGGTAAAGGTGTTTGAGGAAACGGGTTGCAGCGACACCGTTGTAAGCGTTTGCGAGGTTGATCACCCGACGTCCTGGGTTGGTGTTATCGATGATCACTCGACTTTCAGCGGCGTTGATTTGTCGGGTAATCGGTCTCAGGGCTACCGAATAGAGTATCGATTAAATGGGGCTGTTTATGTGGCTAGGGCAGAAACTTTGATGAATAAGAAGACATTGTTCACTGACCGGTTGCGGGCATCGATAATGCCTAGGGCCAGGTCTTTTGATATTGACGAACCAGTTGATTTTCGGGTCTGTGAGACTTTTGTAAGTGGTTGATAACTTATTTATCGTTGAATCAGCACTTCAGGCATTGGTGGCGGTTGAGCTGAGTTTGCAGTTTTCTGGCCAAAACAATGGAATTATTTACCGGCTTTCGGGTAAGGGGCGTGAGAGAAATTGTAGTGGTCTACTGAAACCGGACACCAATATGGGTGGTAAAATCGCCCCCAGAGAGGTGTTCAATGGTAAAACGACGCAGGTCATTTGCAACCGAGTTCAAACGTGAAGCTGCCAGCCTGGTGCTTAACCAGGGTTACTCCGTGGAGGAAGCCAGCCGGTCTCTGGAAATCGGAGAAACAGCATTATGATCCTGCCCACCAGTGATGGACACCCTGTTAAGCGAGTAAACTACGCTACAGAGGTGAATCATGACAAAGCAAACAGAAAAGAAATCAACGCCACGGCGGCAACACACTCCGGAGTTCCGGGCCGAAGCATTGGCCCTGGCGGAAAAGGTCGGAGTGGCCAAGGCCGCCAAAGAGCTTGGATTGCAGGAATCGCAGCTGTATAGCTGGAGAACAAAAGCCCGGGCAGCTCAGGATCGGTCTGAGGTTGAACAGCAACAGGCTGTCGAGATTGCCCGCCTCAAGCGCCAGTTGGCCGAGCAGGCAGAGGAGCTCGCCATAGTAAAAAAGGCGGCAACATACTTCGCCAAAAGCCTGAAATGACGTATGTGTTTATGGACCAGAATGCAGGCAATTTTAGAGTGACGACGATGGGCCGAGTGCTGAAGGTGTCCCGCAGTGGCTTCTATCGGTGGCGCGAGCGACAACAGCAGCCCTCGCTCCCTCAGGAAGAAAGACGCTATATGGACGAGGTGGTGAAAGAGGCTTTCGAACGCAAGAAGAGTCGTTACGGGGCGCCTCGATTGACGCTGGAGCTAGCAGACTCCGGGCACCAGCATGATCGCAAAACAGTGGCCAACAGCCTGCGTCGTCAGGGTTTGAGGGCCAAGGCCGCGAAGAGATTCAAGGCAACCACAAACTCCAGTCACAATCTGCCAGTGGCACCCAACCTGTTGAAGCAGGATTTCACCGCGACAGCGCCAAACCAGAAATACGTCGGCGACATCACCTACCTTTGGACCGATGAAGGCTGGCTGTATCTCGCCACGATCATTGACCTGTACTCACACATGGTAGTGGGTTGGGCGATATCGGAGCGGATGACCGCCCAACTGGTCTGCGATGCGCTGAAGATGGCGCTCTGGCGCCGTGGCATGCCCACCGGCATGATTGTGCACTCCGATCGTGGCAGCCGCCAATATTGCTCAGCTGCTTACCAGGCGCTGCTGGCCAAGCATGGCTTGATTTGCAGCATGAGTGGCAAAGGCAATTGCTACGATAATGGTGTGCCACGAACACTTCATAGAAGTGGTGTTCCATGGGAGATGAGGGTGGGCCCCTCGGAATCGGGTTGCAGGACCTGGTTTCAAACTACGTTGAGCTGCTGTGGTTAAGAGTCATGGTGGTGAGCGTCAATGAAAAGGCGTCCATTAAGACGTCATGTGTGGAATGGAAAGACGAACGTAAGTGAACTGCTGATGACGCGTCGAAAAGCAATTCAACTGACATCAAAACCGAGCAGCGTTGTTGGCTCGGGGCAAGTCCAGACGTTACCTGTTTACGGGTTGGGCGGTTTCCGGTGTGGAGGCAGCGTGAGTCCATTTCAGGCTCTCATGGGGAACGTGGGAACCTGTCGCCTCGATGATAAGGGAGAAATCCGAAAGGGCAGCCCCCTGAAGGAGAAGAGTACCGATGCGAGGCACAGGGGCGGAGTAGCCCGTAGTAGTGTTGAAGCGGCTGAAAGGTTGTGGAGCGAAGGGGCTACGTCATGTGGTTCAGCTCGTATGCCAACCGGAAACGGGAGGAGCATGTGAGCTTGAACAAGGTCTTTGATATACCGAAGTCACTGGTGTGGAGCGCCTACTGGGAGGTTAAGCGTGCCAAAGGTGGGCCCGGTGTGGATCGGCAAACAATGGAGGAGTTCGATAAAGACAGAGATAATCGGCGTACAAGATCTGGAATCGGATGTCGTCGGGTAGTTACATGCCTCCGCCGGTACTTCGGGTTGAAATACCGAAATCCGATGGAGGTGTCCGACAGCTCGGGATTCCGACTATCAGTGACCGGCTAGCGCAGGCAGCCGCTAAACGGTACCTTGAACCACTGGTGGAGCCTCATTTTCATGAGGATTCCTATGGGTATCGCCCTGGGCGCTCTGCTCTGGATGCGGTTGCGCGGGCACGACAACGTTATTGGCGGGACAATTGGGTGCTTGATCTGGATGTTTCCAAGTTTTTTGATACATTGAATCATGAGCTTGTGTTGCGTGCAGTTCGGTGGTTCACCGACTGCAAATGGGTCCTTCTGTACATCGAGAGATGGTTGCAGGCGGATGTTCAATTGCAGGGCGGGGAGCGGCTACCGCGCTCAATCGGTGCACCTCAAGGCGGCATAATCAGTCCACTGCTTGCCAATATCTTTCTTCATTTAGCGTTTGATCTGTGGATGAAGGAGAATTTCCCTGCCATTCACTTCGAGCGGTATGCCGACGATATTGTCGTGCACTGCCGGTCGTTCAAGCAGCTAAATTGGATCAAAGAGCGTATCGAACGAAAAGACGGGAGTTGTTTACTGCAAAGACTCACGTCAGCCTGAGAGCTGGGAGTGTCAAAGCTTTGATTTTCTGGGGTATACGTTTCGACCTAGATCGGCGCGGAATCGAGAGGGCAAGTTCTTTGTGAGCTTCAGCCCCGCGATCAGCCAGAAGGCCGCCAGGGCCCTACGCCAAGAAGTACGGCGGGGATGGCAGCTCAAGGCGCGTACATATGCGGATCTGGACGAATTGGCTCGGCGCTTCAATCCTGTCATCGCAGGCTGGATCAACTACTACGGTCGTTTTTGTCGATCAGCACTCCATTCTGTCCTCAACCACATCAATTCTGCGCTGGTTGGCTGGGCAATGCGAAAGTTCAAACGGTTGCGTCGTCGGCTCACTCGCGCGAATGCGTGGTTAAAGGCAGTCGCCCGGCGTGCCCCTGGGCTTTTTGTCCATTGGCAGCATCAAGGCTGGATGACAAGAGCCGTATGAGTCGAGAGGCTCACGTACGGTTCTGTGAGAGCCTGGCGGGGAGGTTCCGCCGGGCTACTCGACGACCCTGCGCTGAGAGCTTCTTTCATTCGCTTAAGGTGGAGGCGATCCATGGTGAACGTTTTGGCACCAGGGAAGAAATGAGACAAGCGGTATTCGAGTACATTGAAGTGGACTACAATCTAGATCGTCGACACAGCGCCAATGGCTATATCAGCCCTGCGGCGTTTGAGGCAAAACAAGTCGCTTAGGGGCGTGTCCACTGTTGGTGGGTAGGATCAAAGTTCCGCAAGTTGACCAAAGCCAAGGGCGGCTTCGCCAAGGATAACAGCTTACTCAAGCTCCTTTATCCGGTATACTCAAAGACTCCGAGCTATGGACGCATCCAATCTAAAACTGGAATCTAACGCTGTCCCAGCTGACGATCCAATTCCCGGATCGGCTTGATGACTACATCAGGTAATGACTGCTGATTAGCTGATACAGATTTTTGAATATCCTCTAAAAAAGTTGGATCGAATCACGTGACAATCTACTTATGCTTGAATCCCCGTCATATTCTCACTTCTATACTTATAATTCTTCATCTTAAAAGTAAGGGGAATACGGGGTCATTTTTGATACTTGCTTGCTCTGATCATTACGCAGGTAATGAAGATTGCTACGATACGTCAATCCTGGAACAATTAAATGTCGAGCTTATTTTTATAAATGAATCTAATATTAGAGATCGAATAAATAAAAAAAATATTTTTCGCATCAATCATTTTTTGTCAAATAATCTGTTTTTAAGCCTAAATAGACTATGCCATATAAAGAATATTATTAGACATGAACTTCAGGATATTTTAGTTCATGAAGATGTGGAGGAAATTTACTTGTTTCATGATAGGACCTATTTATCAAAGTACTTTAAGTCTTTTGATAAAGTAAATTTGATTGAAGATGGTCGCGCAAACTATCAGGGAAGAAAGATCGTTCGAAATTATTTGAAGCGAACACTTAGGTTTGTTTTAGGATACAGTTATCAATATCAGTTTCTCGGGGAGTCTAGTGAAATCTCATCCGTGTATCTGATGAAGCCAGAGTATGCCCCCTGCTGTATTAAAGGAAAAGTAAAGCCGTTAACTGAATTTGTAAACAGACTAAGCAATGATACAGTCAGAACAATAATTTCTTTTTTTAGAGTTGAAGCGATGGAAAGTAACGCGATACTCGTCCTCACCCAAGGGCTTGATATTGCGGGATTATGTTCAAAAAAGGACAAGCTCAATATTTATTACGTACTAGTTCAAAAGCTTCTTGATTATTACTCGCCAAAAATAGTCGTAAAAATACATCCATCTGAAGATATAAAAGAGTATACGAAATTATTTGCCGGTTTTAGTCGAGTCACGATAATTTCCGGACACGTACCATTCGAGGCTATCTCTCTGAAAATTGATGGAAAACACGATCTTAAAGTCTATTCATTGAGAACGAGTAGCTTTTCTCTCGGCCCGAATTCCTCTGTAAACGTCTTAAATCTTATTGATTCTGTTGATATGTGGACAAGATTTTCGAGTGACGAAATTCTAGAGACTGCCATAAATGAACTTGTCCGCTTATATGATCAAAATCTGTAGGGCTTATGCTACCTTCATTTCTACTAACACTTTATCCAATAAACAGAATTTCTTTAGATGTTGGCTTTAAACTTATACCGATCTATTTACTTCTGCTTTTTATTTTATTGCGATGTTTAATTAGAGGAGATAGGTTATCTGTTAAGTTCTATCCGATCGAATACTTTGCTTTTATTTTTTACATTTACGCGATGTTTACGTCGCTTTATACTTTTTCGATAGATTCTTCACTAAGGTTTATAGCAGGGTTTTCACTTGCCTGCTCTACCTACGTCCTCTCACGGGCATATATTTCACGTCATAAATTTAATTTGATTATTTATTTTGACCGCGCGGCTAAATTATTTTTACTTGGTAGCCTTTTAAATTATTTTTTTGGTCTATTGACAATGGATCTGGGGGCAGAACATGTTGACTTTTTTGGTTTGACCATAGAAAAGGGCGTCCCAAGAATGATTGGCTTATCGAATGATCCTAATATTTTTGCATTTACAATATTGATTTTCATATTTTACTTTATATATTCTTCAGGTCGGTGGTCAAGAATGTTTGCTGGTCTTGGGGTGGCTTCATTATTATTATCAATGTCCAGAGGAGGGGGGGTAGCATTTATCTTTGGCTTAGTCGGCGTTATTGTTATGGCACGTCCAAGGGCTTGGGTTTATATAATATTGAGCTTTTCGATTCTATTAACCGTGTATTTTTTTTGGCCCGCAGGTTATCTAGTTGACGTCATCGGGATATATATAGACAAACGTGTTTCTGGAATCGAAACGGCAGGTGGTCGAACGATTATTTGGAGAAATGCATTGGAGCTTTGGGAAAGCAGACCAGTGTTTGGTTATGGGATATTTTCTTTCCAGGATGTTTTGGGGGAGGTATTTAACGACTATCGGCACGCACACAACACATATTTAGAAGTGTTATTTGAGACCGGGATAATCGGCTTTGTTATTTTTTCTTCCTTTATATTATTTTCCCTCTTTTTATCGCTTCGTATTTCACTAAAATGTAATGAGCTACGATTCCTGTTCCCGTCCTTTGTCGCTTTGGTCGTGGCAATATTTGGACTGTCTGTGTATATACATCCAGTTTTCTTTTTTTACTATTTAACACTTGTAGGTTTATATGACTCCTATGTTTCTCGAAATCCTTATTTCCACAACGTTAAGCCGTATAGAAGGCGCTAAATTAATTGCAGCGTCAGCTTATAATTCAATCGGTATTCGGAGTATTGTCGTATGTCAAACGTTTGATCAGATTAACGATATTGAAGATGGGGTTCGAGAGTATTTTGATTTTGGTTATGTGCAATTTTCTAGCACACAAGGATTATCGCAAAGTAGGGGATTGGCGCTTTCTCTGTCCACCGCTCAATATATTTGGTTTTTAGATGATGATATTGATGTCCAGTTTTCAGGATTGCTAGATATTGTTGATGTAATTAAATCCGAAGAGCCTGACTTTTTGACCGCTATGTTCGAAGATTTGGATGGCAATCAGTTTAAAAATTATTCAAGTAAGTGTTTTTTTCATAGTCAGTTAACCGTAATGAGAGTTAGTTCAATTGAGATTTTTGTCAAAAGATGTCAATTCATAGATGCAGGGATCAAGTTCGACAATCAGTTTGGCCTCGGTGCAAAGTATCCATCGGGGGAAGAAAATATTTTTTTAAGTGATGCTTTAAAAGCTGGTCTTTGGGGCATTTTTTATCCTATTGTAGTTGCGAGGCATCCACCCATGACGTCGGGAAGAAATTTTAGCAGTTCATTTATACTACGTAGTAAGGGTGCCATGTTTGCTCGAATTTTTGGGTTAAGTGGTTTTGTGCTTGCTTTACCTTACGTCGCAAAACGAGTTATACGAAAAGAAGTTCCTTTTAAATCTGTTTTTTGTTCGCTCCGTGATATTTTTCACGGTACGTTTTCATATATTAAAACCAAGAGAACTCATGGATAAATTCGGCTTAGTTTCCATCATTACTCCGACTTATAATTCAAGCCGTTTTATTAAGAGCACCTACGAATCTATAGTTAAGCAGAGTTATAAAAATTGGGAATGGTTAGTCACTGATGATTGTTCGACAGATGACACTATGTCGATTTTAAGTCAACTTAGCGCGGAAGATTCTAGGGTGAGGGTTTTTTCTCTCAATATTAATTCGGGGGCAGCAATCGCAAGAAATAATAGCCTGGACCATGTTCGCGGAGACTTTGCCGCCTTTCTAGACAGTGACGACTTATGGTTGCCTGGTAAATTGGTGCGACAATTATCGTTTATGGGTGACACTATAGATTTTTCATTCACGGCCTATGAGCAGGCTAACGTCCAGGGTCATCCAACCGGCCTTAAAATTGATTCCAAAAATAAAGGATCCTTTAATTTTCAGGACATGCTTAAAAAAAGAGCGACCCTCGGTTGTTCTACGGTAATTTTGAAAAGTGATTTGGTTTCTTCTCTGCGTATGCGGGATATTAGAACTGGTCAAGATTATGCGTTTTGGCTTGACTTACTCAAGATGGGACATAGAGCACATCTTCTACCCGACGTTCTAACTCATTATCGAATTGTTCCAAATTCAATTTCGAGGAACAAGTTAAAAAAAGCGAAACGTCAATGGTTTATTTATCGTAGGGTTCATAATATCCCTTTCCCGATTTCTGTATTTTATTTCATCAATTACGCGTGGCGTGCTGTTCTCAAGCGATAGCTCACTTTTCTCGGTAACATCAGGCCGACTGTAATCCCCTCGGTAAATAGCGGTCCCCAAAAGTAGAATTTTCTCGTAATCTAGACGCAGGAGATTCTGCATAAAAAAGTCACGATTTACGGACGGCCAGATCCCCCCCTCTGTCAGCATAGTTGTCGTGTCCATTTTTAACTCTAAACCTCAGAGAGGGAGCGGTCAGTGAGACCAACGTGGGACAATATAGCGAAGAGTTCAAAGAGCGGGCAGTCAGGCGACGGGTTCTACCCCGCTTTTACGGACACTTCAAAGAAGCCCATAATGGGTAAAAGGAGTGTTTATGTCGAAGAGAAGAAAATACAGCCCAGAGTTCAAGCGCGGTGCCGTTGAGCAAACGCGCCAATCCGGCGTCAGCTGCGCTTGTAATCCCCCCATTTTTAATCGCCCTTTTGAGTAGAGGGTTACA
>NZ_PKLZ01000007.1 GCF_002868715.1 Kineobactrum sediminis | reverse complement strand
ACTGGATGATGCCTTATATATTATGCGCATATGTGGATTCTTTTGCGATTGAAGCCGCAGACATGTTTTACAGGGTTTCGACGCTTATTTTCTTCCGCGAACCTGAAAATTCTGAACTATGCTCATAAACGTAACGGTCGCTGGCAATGATCTTTTTCAATGCGCTTGCGATTGCGGCAAACCCAAAACTGGTGCGTATTGATATACGTCAATGCCATCCCCGGATTCGCGTCTAGCCTTAAAGGTAGAAAGCCCACAATTTTTCACATCACTTTTTTACATCACTCAACTGGAAGGAGCTACAAACATGTCTGTTACAAATCTTCGCGACGAAAGCGCCGTCCAGGAATTTGCGGCACGGGCGTACGATTCAATTCCCATACGAACCGCGGATCGCTGGGAAATCTGGTCTTTACAGGCTGAACAGGGAATCGAGCCGTGTTTTGCCACCGAGCGTCGCTTTACCTGTACCGATTCACAATGTCCGTGGCGGGACGAATGCCTGGGTTTGCAGGCGGAGTGGCGTCGCTGATATGAGTTTTCACTACCCGGATCGTTATGTCAGCGCCCTTACCCGTGACACGCTGGCACTGGTGCTGGCAGGCGGACGTGGTAGTCGCCTGGGTGGTCTGACCACCCAGCGCGCCAAACCGGCGGTGCCTTTTGGCGGCAATATGCGCATTATCGACTTCCCGTTGTCCAACTGTGTGAACTCGGGAATCCGTCGTATTGGTGTTCTTACCCAGTACAAGGCCCAATCCCTTATTCGCCACCTGAACCTGGGCTGGGGATTCATGCGGGGTGAGTTGGGCGAATTCATAGAATTGCTGCCCGCACAACAGCGCACCAGTGAGTCCTGGTATAACGGCACCGCAGATGCGGTGTACCAGAATATCGATATCATCCGAGCGCACGATCCCCGGTTCGTGCTGGTTCTGGGTGGTGACCATATCTACAAAATGGACTACGGTTCGATGCTGGCAACCCATGTGGAGAACCGCGCTGATGTTACGGTGGGCTGCATGGAAGTGCCTGTGGCTGAGGCTACCGCGTTTGGGGTGATTGAGATCGAGGAAGACGGCCAGGTCTCGGCATTTCGAGAGAAGCCGGCAGAACCCAAGCCAATGCCCGGCCGGCCAGATACCGCTCTCGTTTCCATGGGCATCTATGTGTTCAATGCGGATTACCTGATTGACCGCCTGCAGCATGACAACGATATTTTTGATTCCGCGCACGATTTCGGTATCGACCTGTTGCCTCGTGCGGTAGAAGAGGATCGGGTGTTTGCGTCCCCGTTCAGAGATCCGCGCACCGGCGAACGCGCCTACTGGCGCGATGTTGGTACCCTTGATACCTACTGGGCGGCCAACCAGGAGCTCATTGGCGTGTTGCCGGAGCTGGACCTGTTTGATACCAAGTGGCCTATCCGCACCTTTCAGGAACAGGGGCCGCCGGCTAAATTCGTATTCGATGATGAGGGTCGCAGAGGCATGGCGGTGGATTCCATGGTCACCACCGGCTGTGTTATCTCCGGTGCCTACATCCGTCATTCGGTGCTGTTTTCGAACGTTCGGGCAGAGGAATCCTCGCGGGTAGAATATTCCGTGGTATTACCTCGCGTAGTCATAGGGGCCCGTTGCCAGGTACATAAAGCCGTTATCGAGACCGGCTGCGTGCTCGCCCCCGGTACGGTGATCGGCCTTGACCCGGAGCACGACCGCCAGCGCTTTGAAGTGTCGCCCGAAGGAGTGGTGCTGGTGACCCCGGAAATGCTCAACCAGAAACTCGATTACATCCGGTAATGCCTCTCCCCTGCCCCTTTCCTGGCGAGTGATTGTGTAAATAGCCGGCATTCAAGCTATGATGCGCAGGTAATCCACATCACCCCAGGAAATATGTATGAAAATTGGTATCCTTTCGAGGAACCGCAGGCTTTATTCAACCCGCAGGTTGCTGGAAGCGGCAAAGGCACGAGGACATGATGCCAGCGTAGTCGATGTCCTGAAATGCTACATGAATATTACCGCCAATGACCCCACCGTAACCTATCAGCATTCAGCAGAACGGGTAGAGACCCTGGAGTTTGATGCCCTGATCCCCCGCATCGGCGCCAGCATCACCTCCTACGGCTGTGCCGTATTGCGCCAGTTCGAGGTCGGCCATGTCTATTCCATTAACGAGTCGATTGCCATTACCCGCTCTCGTGACAAGTTGCGCGCACACCAGCTACTGGCGCGCCGTGGCTGCGGCCAGCCGGTAACCAGTTATGCGCACTCCGCTCGTGCCACTGATAAGCTGATCGAATCCGTGGGTGGTGCCCCGCTGATCCTCAAGCTCACCGAGAGTACACACGGCAACGGTGTATTGCTGGCGGAAACCAAGAAAGCGGCGGAAGCCCTGATCAACGCTTTTCGGGGTATCGGCTCTGATTTCCTGGTCCAGGAGTTCATCAAGGAAGCGGGTGGCTCGGACATCCGCTGCTTTGTTGTTGGCGACAAAGTGATCGCGGCCATGCAGCGCAAGGCGGCAAAAGGAGAGTATCGCTCCAATCTGCACCGCGGTGGCACCGCCGAAGTCATCAAACTTCGCCCCGACGAGCGTCGCCTGGCGGTCAAGGCAGCGAAGGTGATGGGCCTCGACCTGGCTGGCGTGGATATCCTGCGTTCTGCTCACGGGCCGCTGGTGATTGAAGTGAATTCTTCTCCCGGCCTGGAAGGCATTGAGCGGGCGACCGGTATCGATATCGCCGGCAAGATCATTGCCTACATCGAAAAAGATGCGCTGGCCGGGCCCAACAAACCGGTGGGTAAAGGCTAGCGAGACGCGACCTGACCTGCGCGGCCCGACCTGCGCGGCCCGACCTACGCGGCCCGACCTAGCTAGACCCGACCCACCGCGGTCTGTATTTGGTGAGCCGCCAACGGAAGACGATACCTCCGGCGCGCAGGCCAAAGGCAGCGGCGACGGCCAGTGGAAGCGCCAGGTCGGGACTTGCGCCCTGGCTTGTCATCAGCACGTAACTGACTGCCCCCAGTGCTGCCGCGGTGACATAAATGTCCGGTTCCAGCAGTACCGGTGGACGGCCGAGCAGGCTGTCGCGGATCAGCGAACCAAAGGTGGCAGTCATCATTCCCATGCCGATGGCCACCAGCAGGGGCGCGTCCCAGGCCAGGGCTTTCTGCGCTCCCAGCACGCTGAACAGCGCCAGCCCCAGGGCATCGGCCCATAGGAGCAAGGTACGGAGGGACAGAAACAAGTGCGCCAGGAACCAGGTCGCTACGCTGGCGCCGATACAAACCCACAGATAGGTGGTATTGCCGATCCAGAACACTTCGTTGGTTTGCAACAACAGGTCGCGAAGTGTGCCGCCACCGATACCGGTGATGGTTCCGAACAGGATAAACCCGAGGATATCCAGGCGCTTTTGGGCCGCTGCCAATGCCCCGCTGATGGCGAAAACGGCGATACCCAAAAGATCAAAGGTATAGATAATGATCTCGGTCTCCATGTGTGCTCCTTGCGTAGGTAGATCTGGCACGGTGCGGTAATTATGCGTGTTATGATTCCATCACCCTAACCCTCATTGGTACGATTATGCACATTCCCGGCTACCTGCGGCGGTTTTCGAGGTCGCTATGCGGCGGGGCAACAGTGCTGTCGATGCTATTGGGAAATGCTTCCCTGGCGGCAGCTGAAGCAGATGACAGCCTCAACGCCGATGCCCGCGCCCAAAAAATTCTCCAGCAACGCTGCGTGGTCTGTCACGCCTGTTATGACGCCCCCTGCCAACTCAAGCTGGAGGCGCATGAAGGCCTGGTCCGCGGCGCCAGTAAGACACTGGTATATGATTCCACCCGATTGCTGGCGGGGGATTTAACCCGGCTGTTTGATGATGCCCATAGTACTGAGGCATGGCGGGAGAAAGGCTTTTACCCGGTTCTGGATGAAACCTCGGCAGAGCGTGGCACCCTATACCGCCTGCTCACCCTGAAGCAGGAACACCCCATGCCTGTGGGCGGCGATTTGCCCGAGGGTTTCGATTTTGACCTGCATCGGGATCAACAATGTCCCAAATCGGGCGAGTTTGATGAGTTTGCCCGGGAATACCCGCTCTGGGGTATGCCCTACGGTCTGCCCGGGCTGAAGCCGGAGGAGCACCAGTTACTGACACAATGGCTGCGCGATGGCGCCCGCGCTCCGGCGCAAGCACCATTGTCTGTTCGGGTAGAAGATGAAGTGGCTGCCTGGGAGCACTTTCTCAATGTGCCGGACGATAAGAGTCGGTTGATGGCGCGTTATCTGTACGAACACCTGTTTCTTGCGGCTCTATATCTGGAAACTGTTGATTCACCGGATTGGTTCCGGGTGGTGCGTTCATATACCGCGCCGGGCACCCCCCTCGAAATAATTAATAGCCGTCGCCCCTATGATGATCCGGGCACCAGCGAGTTTTATTACCGACTACAGCGCATGCCGATTGTGGTGGCGGCCAAAAGCCACCAGCCCTACCGTTTTGACCGGGCACGCAGGGATTGGTATCGGCAATTGTTTCTGGAGGCAGATTATAGTGTCGCCACACTCCCCGACTACGACCCCCGGTTCGCCGGCAATCCCTTTCGCAATTTTGCCGCAATCCCGGTGCGTAACCGCTACCGGTTTCTGCTGGAGGATGCGGAATTCACCATCATGAATTTCATCAAGGGCCCTGTCTGCCGCGGCCAGATTGCGCTCAACGTTATTGAGGATCGATTCTGGGTGATGTTCATGGACCCGGATGCCATGGACCCGGAAGTTGATGCCGCATTCCTCCAGCGCGAGAGTGATAATTTGCGCCTGCCCGGCGCGCGCACGGGTTCGGTCATTGATTTGCTGGCCTGGCGCCGTTATGCGCGCGCGCACAAACGTTATGAAAGTGCAAAGGCCACGTATCTGGATACGCAGTACCGGGAAAATGGACGTGCACCCGGGATAGACACTATCTGGGATGGCGACGGAGTCAACCCCAATGCCTCGCTGACGATTTTTCGCCATATTGATACGGCGTCGGTGGTCAAGGGGTTCGTGGGCGACACGCCCAAGACCGCCTGGGTCATCACCTACTCCCTGCTGGAGCGGATCCATTACCTGCTGGTAGCCGGCTTTGATGTTTACGGCGCGGTGTCGCACCAGCTGGAATCGCGGCTGTATATGGACTTCCTGCGCATGGAGGGCGAGTTCAACTTCCTGATGTTTTTACCCGCCGATACGCGTCAGCCATTGCGGGATTACTGGTACCGGGATGCCCCCAAATCTGCCCGGGACCACGTTTTCACCCAGTCTGCTGTTATTGAACGCGAAAGCCCCCTGCCCTATACCAGCGCAGACCCGAAGGCTGAATTCCTGGGCTGGATGCGCGAGCATATTCACGGCGCGAATGCGGCCAACTTTGATTACCGGCGTACTGCCAGCGGCACTATGGCCGATGCCTTTGACCGCTTGCAGGCAACGCGCGGTGCCCATAATCGCTTTCTGCCGGCGGTCAGTTTCATCAACGTGATTGGCGGGCGCCGCAACGAGGCCTATACCCTGTTGCACGATGCCGGCTACAGCAATATCGCCCAGCTGTTTCAGGAAGAAGAACGCAGATTACCGGAAGAGGACGCGGTGACCGTGGCGGCCGGATTTATTGGCGCTCATCCGAATCAGTTTTTTCAGGTTCATGAAAAACAGGTGCCGCTGTTCGTGGCGGATATTCTTGCCCTGCAGGACGAGGAGGATATGGACCTGTTGCGTTATCGCTATGGTGTTTTGCGCACCTCACCGTGGTTCTGGGCAGTGAGCGATCGTTTCCACACATTGCAACGCGCTCAGGATCCACTCGCAGCCGGAATGTTTGACTACAACCGCTACCACGGCTACTAGGAGCCGTTGGCGGGAGTATTGCCGAACCAGTACAAATCGCGCTGCAGTCGCACTACCTCACCGACGATGATCAGTGTATGGGCTGTTGGCCTTGCGGCAGCAACTATATCTTCAATGGTGTCCAGAGTACCGACCAGGATACGTTGCTCTGGCAGTGTGGCGCGCTCGATAACCGCTACCGGCGTTGTTGGTGAGCGTCCGTGGGCCTGCAGCTGTTGGCAGATTTTATCCAACGCGGAAAGGCCCATATAAAACACCAGGGTTTCCGTGGGCGAACTGAAGGCCTGCCAGTCGTGTTCTTCCTGGCCGGCCTTCAGGTGCCCGGCAACAAAGCGTACCGACTGGGCGTAGTCGCGGTGGGTAAGCGGAATACCGGCGTAGCATGCGGCCCCCGAAGCGGCAGTGATGCCGGGCACTACCTGGAACGGAATGCCGTGTTCGGCCAGCAGCTCAATCTCTTCACCACCGCGCCCGAAAATGAAGGGGTCCCCGCCCTTGAGCCGTGCCACCCGCCTGCCCTGGCGGGCAAGCTCCAGCAACTGCTGGTTGATTGCGGGCTGCGGCACACTGTGTTCGGCCCGTCGCTTGCCCACATAGATACGGTCCGCATCGCGGCGCGCCATATCGAGGATCAGGGGGTTAACCAAACGGTCATAGAGCACTACGTCGGCAGCCTGCAGCAGGCGCAGCGCCTTGAAGGTCATCAGGTCGGGGTCACCCGGGCCTGCGCCGATCAGATAGACTTCGCCGTGGGTAAGGGTTTCCGGGTTGTGCTGCTGGGCTTGCAGCAATGTCTCGAGATCGACACTGGCTTCCGCCTCGCGCCCGCTGAGCACCTTGCCGGCAATGGGGCCATCGATAATCTGCTCCCAGAAGCGCCGGCGCAGTTCCACATCCGGCAATGCTGTGGCCACCGTGGTACGCAGGCGACGGGCAAAGGCGGCAAGTCGCCCATAGGTTGCCGGCACCATGGCTTCAATACGCCGGCGCACCTGGCGTGCCAGCACCGGGCTGCCGCCGTTGCTGCCAATCGCGATCACCAGCGGCGAACGGTCAACGATTGCCGGGAACAGGAACGTGCATAGCGCGGGAGAATCCACCACATTAACCAGAATGTTGTGGGCGCAAGCCTGTTCGGATACCAGGGCATTCACTGCCCGGTCCGGCGTTGCCACAATCACCAGCCGTGCGCCCAACAGCTGCTCTACTCCGGCGTATGGCTCGGGTAACCACTGGTGTCGGTTATCGGCAGGCGTCGCCTGCACTGGCACATCAGCGGTGCCAAGCCCCAGCAAATCCTGCAATTCCGGGGTGATCTCAGGCGCGATCACGGTCAGTGCCGCGCCGGCGCTGACCAGCAGCCTCGCCTTGCGTGTGGCCACCTGCCCGCCGCCGATCAGCACCACGCAGACCTCGTCCAGTTTTAAAAAAAGCGGCAGGGTTTCCATAGTGTGGTACCGGCAAATGATTGCTTAAAGGGTGGCCAGGCCGCCCATATAGGGTGCAAGGGCCGAGGGCACGGCCACGCTCCCATCGGCCTGCTGGTAATTTTCCAGGATCGCGACCAGGGTGCGGCCAACGGCGAGGCCGGAGCCGTTGACTGTGTGCAGAAGCTCCGGCTTGCCGGTAGCAGGGTTGCGCCAGCGTGCCTGCATGCGCCGTGCCTGGAAGTCGCCAAAATTACTGCACGAGGATATTTCCCGGTAGGTGTCCTGTGCCGGCAGCCAGACTTCAAGGTCGTAGGTCTTGCAGGCAGAGAAACCAATATCCCCACTGCATAACACCACCTTGCGATAGGGCAATTCCAGCAACTGCAGCACACGCTCGGCGTGATGGGTCAGTGATTCCAGGGCTGTGGCAGACTGGTTCGGACGCACCAGCTGTACCAGCTCTACTTTTTCGAACTGGTGCTGGCGAATCATGCCACGGGTATCGCGGCCATAGCTGCCGGCCTCGCTGCGAAAACAGGGGCTGTGGCAGGCGTAGTGGATACCCTCTGGCCCCAGTTCAACGTCCTCATAGATGCGGTCCCGGGCAACATTGGTTACCGGCACTTCGGCGGTCGGAATCAGGTAATAGTCGGCGTCTGCGCGCAGCTTGAACAGGTCGGCCTCGAACTTGGGCAATTGACCAGTGCCGCGCAGTGATTCCCTGTTGACGATATAAGGGACGTTGATTTCACAATAGCCATGCTCACCGGTGTGCAAGTTGAGCATGAACTGGATAAGTGCCCGGTGCAGTCGAGCCAGGGGGCCATACATGACGGTGAATCGGGAGCCGGCGATTTTGCCGGCGGTGGTGGCGTCGAGTTGCTGCAGCGCCTCGCCGATTTCAACATGATCCCGGGCCGGGAAATCAAAGGCCGGTGGCGTCCCCCAACGCGCGAGTTCGACATTATCGGACTCACTGGCACCGTCCGGTACATCGTCTGCCGGTATATTTGGAACTTCCAATAGTAGTGCTTCAATCTCTGCCTGTACGGTCCTGGCCTGCTCGGTCAGCGTATCCAGCTGGGCTGAAATTTTCTCAAGGGTCTCATTGACCTGAGCCTTGGCATCGTCGACGCTCAGGCCCTGGCCGACCAGCTGGCCAATTTTTTTTGAGGCATTCTTCCGTTCGGACAGCAGGTTCTGGCTATCCATATCCGCCTGCTTACGGCGGGCATCCAGTGCCTGGAATGCCTCCACGTCAAAGCTGAAACCACGCCGGGCCAGTTGTTGTGAAACAGCCTGAGGATTGTTCCGTATGGCCTTGATATCCAACATATTCCAGTTCCTGTGTATTTTTTGTAGTGGTTCAGGCCAGGGTTCGGGTCAGGGCGATTCCCGCCCCTGCACCGAGTACGCACAGCCCCATACTCGCTGCCATATAAATGAGCGCCTGGGTCGCTTGCCCCGACTCCCACAGGGTCACCACCTCCAGCGAAAAAGTGGAAAAGGTGGTGAAAGCGCCCAGAAATCCCACTGCCAGAATGCTGCGCCAGTCAGGGTGCAGCAGGTGCCGCTCCAGCAGCACGAACACGACGCCGATTGCAAAGGAGCCGGTGATATTGATCAGCAGCGTGGCCACCGGAAAGACGCTGTGCCAAACACTTTGCGTCCACAGGGAAAGCGAGTATCGAGCCACTGACCCGGCGGCGCCGCCAAGGGCTATGAACAGCAGGTATTTCATCGTGAACGGTGCCTTGTGGCGTGCAGGCGGGCATTGTACTGATTTTGCAGCGCCGAGTGTAGGCGCTGTGGCCTAGGAGTAGCGGCGGAGGGGGCTGGTCTGGTCCAGTTGGCGCAGGTGCTCGAGTTTGTCCCGGATCTTCTGTTCCAGGCCGCGCTCCGTGGGGTGGTAGTAGCGGCGATCACGCAGGGCTTCGGGAAAGTAGTTTTCACCGGCGGCAAAGGCGCCGTCTTCATCGTGGGCATAGCGGTATTGGGCGCCATGGCCCTCGGCTTTCATCAGCGCAGTGGGGGCGTTGCGCAAATGCAGCGGCACTTCCTCGCTGCCATTGGCGGCGATATCCGCACGGGCCGCATTGTAGGCGCTGTAAACCGCGTTACTCTTCGGGGCACAGGCCAGGTAGACCACCGCCTGGGCCAGGGCCAGCTCCCCTTCCGGGCTGCCCAGTCGCTCCTGCACCTGCCAGGCGTCGAGACACAGGCTCAGGGCGCGCGGGTCGGCATTACCGATATCCTCGCTGGCCATACGCACCACCCGGCGCGCCAGATACAGCGCATCGCAGCCGCCATCCAGCATGCGGCACAGCCAGTACAGGGACGCGTCCGGGGATGAGCCTCGCACCGCCTTGTGCAGTGCACTGATCTGGTCATAGAACAGGTCGCCGCCCTTGTCGAAACGGCGCAGCGAGGCCTGCAGTACTTCTTCCAGTGTGGCAGGGGTGATCTCACGGGGGAGACCTGAAGGCCCCTCCTCGGCCAGGTCAGCGGCCAGTTCAAGCAGGTTCAACGCGCGCCGGGCATCGCCATCGGCCTGGCGTGCAATCATGCGCAGGCAGTCCTCGCTCGCGGCGGTGGCCGGCAGCAGTTCGGACAGCCCACGCTGCAATACACCCAGCAGGTCGCCCTCCTCCAGGGCGCGCAGTTTGTATACCCGGGAACGTGACAGCAGGGCATTATTGAGTTCAAAGGAAGGATTTTCAGTGGTGGCGCCGATAAAGATGACGGTGCCCTCCTCCACGTGCGGCAGAAAGGCATCCTGCTGGGACTTGTTGAAGCGATGAACTTCATCCACAAACAGCACGGTATCGCGGCCACTGGCCTTATGCTGGCGTGCCTGGCTGATAGCTTCGCGAATCTCCCTGACCCCGGCCAGTACCGCCGAAAGTTGCAGGAAATGGGCATTGGCGGAACCGGCGACAATCCGCGCCAGGGTGGTTTTGCCAACGCCGGGCGGCCCCCAGAAAATCATTGAGTGCAGCTGTTGCCTGGCGATTGCCTGGCGCAGGGGTTTGCCTTCCCCCAGCAGATGACCCTGGCCCGCAAATTCCGCCAGGGTGTACGGTCTTAAACGTGCGGCCAGCGGCTGGTAACCGGCACCGGCATCGCCGCCGAACAAATCATTCGTCATGGTAAAACAGGTCTGCATCCGGCGGCGGCATAAATTCAAAATCCGCGGCTGTCAGCGGGCTGTCGGGGTCCAGAGCCTCGAAGTCAATGAGCACGCGCTGATTGAGGTTATCCAGTACCTCCATGCCGCGAATAAGCCGCCCGTCCAGTTCCAGGATAAGACGCCTGAAGCCCGCGTCTGTCGTGTGTGGTGTCAATACGAAGCGACCTTCAGCATCCTGGCCCACGGCATAATTCCGGCGCAGTGCCGCGTCGTTCCCTCCCAGTACCTGCAAAGGCGTCATCGCCTCGCTATCGGCCAGCGGTCGCCGGGTGACCGTTTCGAGATCGCGGTCAAAGTGCCACAGATATTCGGCATTGGCGATAATAAGCTGGCTGTCCGGCGCCGTTATTTCCCAGGCAAAATAGCCGGGCCGCAGTAGCCGGAAGCGGCCGCTGGATTCGGATTCCAGAACGTCGCCCTGGCTGTACTGACGTTGCCGGAACTCACCCTGCAACTGGCTGATATTGTCCAGTGCAGCCAGCAACTCGTCTACCGGTTCCGCGCGCAGGGGTGTGGCGAGCAGCAAGAGACTGAACAAAAGAGCCGTAACGGTATTCAACACGGGCATGCTTCCTGATAGTGGGTGGCGGGAGCGCGGGGACGCGAACCGGCAGTAATTTATTCGGGCGGTGGCGGCGCCAGTACTTCACGCTGGCCGTTGCTGCTCATCTCGGTAACTACCCCGGCCCCTTCCATCGCCTCGATCAGACGCGCGGCGCGGTTGTAACCGATCCGCAGTTTACGCTGCACCGACGAAATGGACGCTCGCCGGCTTTGGGTCACGTAGTGCACTGCCTCGTCGTAAAGTGCGTCGCCCTCCTCTCCTTCGTCACCATTGGTGGCCTGGAGTTCCCCCGCGGTGACCGGCGTGTTACTGCCCTCGTCGAGCAGACCGTCAATATAGGTCGGCGTGCCGCGCCGTTTCCAGTCCGCGACCACCCGGTGCACTTCCTCGTCCGAACAGAAGGCACCGTGCACCCGGGTGGGGAGGCCCGAGCCCGGCGGTAAGTACAGCATGTCGCCATGACCCAGTAACTGTTCAGCGCCACCCTGGTCCAGGATGGTGCGGGAATCGATTTTGGAAGATACCTGGAAGGCGATCCGGGTGGGAATGTTGGCCTTGATCAGGCCGGTAATGACATCGACCGAGGGCCGCTGGGTGGCCAGGATCAGGTGAATCCCAGCCGCGCGCGCTTTCTGGGCAATGCGCGCGATCAGCTCTTCCACTTTCTTGCCCACAATCATCATCATGTCGGCGAATTCGTCAATCACCACCACAATCGCCGGTAGATGCTCCAGGGCGGGAGGATTCTGCTCCTCTTCGGTGAGGGCAAAAATCGGGTCGGGCTTCCACAGTGGGTCGGGGATGGGGTTGCCCGCTTTCAGGGCGTCCTCGATCTTGCGATTGTAGCCGGCCAGGTTGCGCACCCCGAGATTCGCCATCAACTTGTAGCGGCGCTCCATTTCCGCCACGCACCAGCGCAGGCCGTTGGCCGCGTCTTTCATGTCGGTAATGACCGGGGTCAGCAGGTGCGGAATACCGTCATATACCGACAGTTCCAGCATCTTCGGGTCCACCATCATCAGTCGCACTTCGGCCGGTGTGGATTTGTACAGCAGGCTCAGGAGCATGGCATTCACCCCTACCGACTTGCCGGAACCGGTGGTGCCGGCCACCAGCAGGTGCGGCATCTTGGCGAGATCCGCCACTACCGGTTCCCCGGAAATGTCGTGGCCCAGGGCCAGCGTGAGGGGGGATTTGGAGTGGTCGAAGGCGCGCGAGGACAGCACTTCGCGGAAGTTGACGATTTCCCGGTCTTCGTTGGGAATCTCGATACCGACGACCGATTTACCCGGAATCACCTCGACCACCCGTACACTGATGACCGCCAGTGACCGTGCCAGGTCCTTGGCAAGATTGGAGATGCGGGACACCTTTATGCCGGCGGCGGGCTGGATTTCGAAACGTGTAATAACCGGTCCCGGATATACCGCCACCACTTCCGCGGTAATGCTGAAATCTGCCAGTTTCAGTTCCAGCAACCTCGACATGGCTTCCAGTGCTTCTTCGGAAAAGCCCTTGCTGGGGTCTTTAATCTCGGCATCAAGCAGGCCCAGGGCCGGCAATTCGCCGGTAACAGGCCCTTCAAACAGGGGTTGCTGCCGCTCTTTCTCGGCCCGTTCACTTTTTTCAGGTTTCGGCTGAAACGGTTTTATCTTGGGGGGCGCGCGCCGCTTGCCACGCTCCACGTGGTCCTCAATAACCGCCTTGCGAGCCTCCAGTGCACGCTCGCGCAAACGACGGTCGCGGATGCGGTCGATCGTTGCAACCAGCCACTGCGTGGTTTTTGCGTACAGGGCCATACTCCAGCGGCCCAGCCGTTCCATCAGTTTCAGCCAGCTCAGGTCGGTGAAAATGGTCATCCCGAACAGGAATACCGCAAGCAGGATCAGCCGGCTGCCAATATCGCTGAAGGCTATGGTAAAGGCATCGCCGATCGCCTGGCCGAGAATGCCGCCCGCACCCTGTGGCAGGCCGGAACCGCCAACATCATTGATGGCAGTGAGCGCGGTGCCCGCGATCATGACCAGAACCAGCCCCAGTGCACGGATGCCAAAGTTGATCCACTCAAACGCTTTGTTGCTGTGTCGCTGTACAAGAATTACCACGGCCCGATAGGCCAGTAGCAGAGGAAACAGATAAGCGGCATAACCCACCAGGGAAAAGGCGACATCGGCAACCCAGGCGCCAGTAGGGCCGCCCGCATTGGCTATGCGATTACCGACGCCGGTTGCGGACCAGCCCGGATCCTGGGCGCTGTAGGTGAGCAACGCGAGCAACAGGTAAAGGCAGACGGCACTGACACCAATAAAGGCGCCCTCGCGCAATCTCGGCGCCAGTAAACTGGTGTTCTTTGAACTCTCCGGCACGCGTTATGATCCCCTTACGCGCGGTGACCCGAAGGCCGGGGCACCGCTGACAAGTAAGTTAATTGTCGCTGTTTTTATTCGAATATTCAATAAGTTATAAACCATATTTAGAAACGGCCTCGCCTTTGCCGGAGACGCCACTTTGCATTACTATGGGCAACCGCAAAAACACAATCGGGGCCCAGGGCCGCAGGCCGGGTGGCCACAGCGCCACATTTAACACCAGCAACCAGGAAATGACCACTATGAGCGACGTCCAGCACCACCCCCTGATCATCCTCGGGTCGGGTCCCGCAGGCTATACCGCCGCGGTTTATGCGGCGCGGGCCAACCTCACCCCGGTTGTTATCACAGGTATGCAACAGGGCGGCCAGCTCACCACGACCACCGAGGTGGAAAACTGGCCCGGCGGCCATGCCGACTTGCAGGGACCCGAGCTGATGCAGGAGATGCTTGCCCATGCCGAGCGCTTCGAGACTCAGGTCATTTTTGATCATATCGATGAAGTGGACCTTGCCGTACGGCCCTTTCGGCTGAAAGGCAGTGGCGAGTTCAGCTGCGACTCCCTGATCATCGCCACGGGCGCCTCGGCCCAGTACCTGGGGCTAGCCAGCGAAGAGGCCTTCATGGGCAAGGGGGTGAGCGCATGCGCCACTTGTGACGGTTTTTTCTACCGCAACCAGAAAGTGGCGGTGATTGGAGGCGGTAATACCGCGGTCGAGGAAGCGCTGTACCTGGCGAACATTGCCTCGGAAGTGATCCTGGTGCACCGCCGGGACAGCCTGCGTGCGGAGAAGGTATTGCAGGACCGCCTGTTCAAACGCGAACGGGAAGGCAAGGTCAGGTTTCTGTGGAACCACACGCTGGATGAGGTGCTGGGCGACAACAGCGGCGTTACCGGGATGCGGGTCAGGGCAACCGCCGACGGCGCTACCCAGGACATCGACCTCGCCGGCGTATTTATTGCCATTGGCCACAAGCCCAACACCGATATTTTCCAGGGCCAGCTGGAAATGAAAGACGGTTACATCACCATTCATAGCGGTACCCAGGGCAATGCCACTGCCACCAGCGTAGCCGGTGTTTTCGCCGCCGGCGACGTGGGCGATCACGTTTATCGCCAGGCTATTACCTCGGCCGGATTCGGCTGCATGGCGGCACTGGATGCGGAAAAGTATCTCGATAACATCGGCTGATCTGCGATGGCAGGCATTGTGCGGCTGGGACATGGCCAGGACTTCCCCCCTACCAGCGAGGCCCTTGATTACCCCAACGGCCTGCTCGCGGCCGGGGGCGACCTCAGCCCGGAGCGCCTGCTTGCGGCCTACCGGCGTGGCATCTTCCCCTGGTATGAAGCGCCCCAGCCCGTACTGTGGTGGACACCCGACCCGCGCTCGGTACTGTTTGTCGATGAGCTGCACATTGCCCGCTCGCTGCGCAAGACCCTGCGCCGGGGCGGTCTCCAGCTGGCTGTAGACCAGCGCTTCGAAAAAGTGATGCAAGCCTGCGCCGAACCCAGGGACGGTGTTGAAGGCACCTGGATCGGCGCCGATATGTTGCGGGCGTACACGCAATTGCACTATCTTGGAATCGCCCATTCCATTGAAGTCCTCGATCACGACGGTGCGCTGGTGGGTGGGCTTTACGGCATTTCCCTGGGTCGGGTATTTTTTGGGGAGTCGATGTTTTCGCGAATACCCAGCGCCTCGCGTATCGCTCTGGTGGCACTGGCCTACATACTGCGCCGGGGTGGAGGTGTCCTCATTGACTGCCAGGTGGAGAGCGCCCACATGAACACAATGGGGGCACGCACCATCAGCAGGCTGGACTTTGAGAAGACCCTTGCCCACACTATAGATGCGACGCTCAATCCGGCAACCTGGGCACTTCCGGCAACCTGTGGAGATCTTCTGCCGTGACTTCATCCATGCGGGACCTCAAGGTATACACCACCTATCCTCACAGCTGTAGCTACCTGAAAGACCAGGAGGCAACGACGCTGTTCATCGATCCCAGGCAGGAAATGGACCAGGCGCTGTACAGTCGCCTGTCGACCATGGGCTTTCGCCGCAGTGGCAACCATATATACCGGCCCCACTGCGCCAGCTGTACCGCCTGTATCCCGGCCCGGGTGCCGGTTCGCGAATTTCGGCCCTCCCGCGCCCAGCGTCGGACCTTCAAGCGTAACAGTGACCTGAGGATCGAGCAGACCGGGGACATCAATGACCCGGTCGCCTACGACCTCTATTATCGTTACATAGAACAGCGTCATGCCGATGGGGATATGTTCCCGCCCGACCGTGAGCAGTACACATCCTTTCTCAGTGACGCCTGGAATTGCACCCGCTATTACCGGTTCTACGAGGGTGAACGGCTGCTGGCGGTTGCGGTAGTTGATGCGTTGACAGACGGCATGTCTGCGATCTACACCTTTTTCGAGCCGGAAGCAGAGCGTCGCAGCCTCGGTAGCTACGCTATCCTGTGGCAGATTGAGCACGCCCGGGAACTGGGCCTTGACTACCTGTACCTGGGCTACTGGATTCGCAACTGCGCCAAGATGTCCTACAAGACGGACTACCGCCCCCTCGAGCTCTGTATTGGTAATCGCTGGCAGGCCTTTCAGGAGGACGCGGCAGGCTCACAATAGCGAAATAGAGCGTATGATTGCTCGATAGTGGGCTTCCCGGGGGTGAAAAAGCCGGATTCAAGGCAGTGCGTGCAGTTTTGCCGGATATTCATATAGCACCGGCGGGGACTTTAGTGCAAAATGCGTCCCTGCTTTTATAGAGGGATTGCCGCCGCATGGCAAAAGAAGACCAGATCGAAATGGAAGGAGAGGTGATCGACACCCTCCCCAACACTACTTTTCGCGTAAAGCTGGAGAACGGGCACGTCGTGACCGCGCATATTTCCGGCAAGATGCGTAAAAACTACATTCGCATTCTCACCGGAGACAAAGTCCGGGTTGAGCTGACCCCCTACGACCTCACCAAGGGTCGCATTACTTACCGCGAGCGCTAGGCCGGGGTAAGGTTGCCACCCCTTCCGGGGCGGCAACAGGGTCTCAGGTTTCGGCAAGCTCGGGAGTTTCCTCCTCTACCAGTACATCAAGCCCGTCACCGGCCTTGTTAAGGCGTACCAGTGCGGTGCCACCAGACTGCGACAGGGAGCCGAACAATACCAGTTCGGCAAGGGGCTTCTTGATGTGCTCCTTGATGACGCGCTCCATCGGCCGCGCACCCATGTGCGGATCATAGCCTTTCTCCACCAGCCACAAGCGCGCATCCTCATCCACATCCAGCGTCACCCTCTTCTCATCCAGCTGACCCTGTAATTCCATCAGGAATTTGTCGACGACCGTGAGAATAACGTCCTCGCCCAGAGGCTCGAACTGCACGACGCTGTCCAGACGGTTGCGGAATTCAGGCGTGAACATCTTGTTGATCGCCTCCATGCCGTCGGTGCTGTGATCCTGGGTAGTAAAGCCTATCGTGCGGCGACTGATACTCTCCGCACCGGCGTTGGTTGTCATTACCAGAATCACATTGCGGAAGTCAGCCTTGCGACCATTGTTGTCGGTAAGGGCGCCGTGATCCATGACCTGCAACAAGAGGTTAAATACCTCCGGGTGTGCTTTTTCTATTTCATCCAGCAACACCACGGCATGGGGGTGCTTGGTTACCGCCTCGGTCAGCAGGCCGCCCTGGTCAAAACCCACATAACCCGGAGGCGCACCGATCAGGCGCGACACCGTGTGGCGCTCCATGTACTCGGACATGTCAAAGCGAATCAGTTCCAGGCCGAGAATGCCCGCAAGCTGGCGGGTCACTTCGGTCTTGCCCACACCGGTGGGCCCCGCCAGCAGGAACGAGCCGATAGGCTTGTCCCCGGAGCGAAGGCCCGCTCGCGCCAGCTTGATGGACGTGGCGAGGCTGCTGATAGCGCGGTTCTGCCCGAACACCACCATTTGCAGGTTCTGTTCGAGTTTCTGCAGGGTTTCGCGGTCATCCGAGCTGACGGACTTGGGAGGGATACGGGCGATCTTGGCGATTACCGCCTCAATATCGGCCACCCCAATCACTTTCTTGCGCTTGGAAGGTGACTGCAGCTGCTGGTAGGCACCCGCTTCGTCGATTACGTCAATGGCCTTGTCCGGGAGAAACCGATCGGTGATGTAACGCGCGGACAAGTCGGTTGCCACCCGCAGCGCCTTGTTGGTGTAGCGCAGCTGGTGATGCTCCTCAAACCGCGATTTCAAGCCCTTGAGGATCTTGTAGGCATCGTCCGGCGTGGGTTCCATGACATCGATTTTCTGGAAGCGCCGACTGAGCGCCTTGTCCTTGTCAAAAATACCACGGTATTCCTGGAAGGTCGTGGAACCGATGCAGCGCATCTGGCCCGAGGTCAGCAGGGGCTTGAGCAGGTTGCTGGCATCCATCACGCCACCCGAGGCGGCCCCGGCACCGATAATGGTATGGATCTCGTCGATGAAAAGGATCGCGCCCTCGCGTTTTTTCAGGTTCGCCAGCAGCCCCTTGAATCGTTTCTCGAAGTCGCCCCGGTACTTGGTGCCCGCCAGCAGGGCGCCCAGGTCCAGGGAGTAGACAACACTGTCCTTGAGTATGTCGGGGACACCCCCGTCCACGATCATCTTCGCCAGGCCCTCGGCGATGGCTGTCTTGCCAACGCCGGATTCACCCACCAGCAAAGGGTTGTTCTTGCGCCGACGTGCCAGGATTTGCGCGACGCGCTCGACTTCCGGAATACGGCCGATCAGTGGGTCAATACGCCCCGCAGCGGCTTCCTCGTTGAGGTTGGTAGTGAAATTGTCCAGCGGGTTGCCTTCGCCCTCCTCTGTGGTTTCAGCCTCGGCGGCCTGGCCGGGCTCGATACCCTCGCTGTCATCGGCAACCTTGGAAATACCGTGGGTAATGAAATTAACCACATCGAGGCGGGCAATGCTCTGGCTCTTGAGAAAGTAGACCGCCTGGCTTTCCTGCTCGCTGAAAATAGCCACCAGCACGTTGGCACCGGTCACTTCGCTGCGACCGGATGACTGCACGTGAAAAACGGCGCGCTGCAGCACCCGCTGGAACCCCAGGGTGGGCTGCGTCTCGCGCTGATCGTCATCATCGGGAATGAGCGGCGTGGTGGCGTCGACAAACTCGACCAGGTCGCCTCGCAGCGCTCCAATGTCAGCCGCACAGGCCTTGAGCACGTGAATGGCATCATTGTTGTCCAGTAATGCCAGCAGCAGGTGCTCCACTGTCATGAATTCGTGGCGCTTGGCCCGGGCCTCGCGAAAGGCTTCGTTAAGGGTCAGTTCCAGATCTTTACTCAGCATACGTTACCACTCCTAAGGGAAGACCAGCGTGGCGCTAGTCTTCCGATGCCTCGATTTCGCACAGCAGCGGGTGCTGGTTATCCCGCGCGTACTGATTCACCTGGGCAGCCCTGGTTTCGGCAATATCCCGGGTGTAAACGCCGCACACAGCCTTTCCCTTGGTATGTACGGTTAGCATTACGTGTGTCGCCTGTTCACGGTTCATCTGGAAGAACACTTCCAGTACTTCCACCACGAACTCCATCGGCGTGTAATCATCGTTCAATAGAACGACTTTGAACCGCGGTGCCTTTTTAAGTTCAGGACGCGACTCCTGCAGGGTCGCCCCGCCATCGCTTTCACGGGGCTTATTACCGGCGGACAAGCGCCACTCACTGGCCAGAAAAACGTCACTCACGCAATAATTCTCACTTTCTCTACTGTTTGATCATAATGACTTTACTGTCAGATGATAGTGGATATGGGAGCATTATAAGTCAATTCAAGAGGACAAAACGGCAGGCGCAGCAAAGCAGCCGAATAAAATCAGCTGGCCGAACGTCGTTTGGGGCAGGAAGTGCTGCTGGTGTGGCGGGGCAGACCGGTTGCGCGAGCGGGCGCGCCCCGGTTAGAACCGCGGAAGATAAATTTCGGAGCTAATGCAAAAAGGAACGAAACAAGCCTGTCCCCACGAAGACCTGCGCAAAGGAAAAAGATGCCGTGATGTCTGGCCGCAGGAGGAAGCAGCCGAGAACTGGAGAAAAAGCTGTTAGTGATCAGGGCCTTATCTCCCTCTCGCCTCGCTCAGGCGGATCGTATATACGGCTAAATGAGAATGCTGATGCAAAGGGATGCCTATCCGGACACAGAACCGGACATGAATCCGCTTTGCATTATCGTAACTCTCTGATACTTTTGTATTTATGAGACAAGAAGAAGCGGACAAAAAAGCGGCATCCGGCGAGATAATTGATCGCGGCGAGCCTATTGGCTCAATGGAGCCCGTAAAGCTCTCGGACGGGGCCCGGCAGCGGGGCGAGCTCGCCGACTTGGCGATGGATCTCGCGCAGGCATCCGCCGCCTTTCGGCACAGCCTGCCGGACCAGATCGTCAGATCGCTTGCGGATCTGGTCCGCGCAATGAACTGCTATTACAGCAATCTAATCGAGGGCCACGACACCCACCCGGTAGATATCGAGCGGGCTCTGAAGAATGACTATAGCGAAGATGCGAACAAGCGGAATCTTCAACTCGAAGCCAGGGCACATATCGCCGTCCAGACCTGGATCGACGAAGGCGGACTGGACGGAGGTCTCGCATTCACAGTCGATGGAGCCTGTGAAACACACAGGCGGTTCTGCGAACTGCTTCCGCCCGAACTATTAATCATCACAGATCCCGATACTGGTGAGGAGCTCGACATTGTTCCGGGCAAGATCAGAATCCGAGACGTAAAGGTAGGCCGGCATACGCCGGTAAGCCCGGCGGCTGTGCCGCGCTTTCTGCAACGATTCGAAGAGGTATTCACCGGCCTTGGCAAAGCTGAGATGGTGATTGCCACCGGCGCAATCCATCACCGTTTCGCCTGGATACACCCGTTCCTTGATGGCAACGGCAGGGTCACTCGGCTGATGTCCCACGCGATCCTGCGCGAAACGCTTGATACCGGATCGATCTGGTCAGTTTCGCGCGGCCTTGCGCGCACAGTAAGCGAGTACAAACAGAAACTGTCGAACTGCGACCTTCCGCGCCGGAATGATCTGGATGGACGCGGCACCCTCAGTGAAGAAGCGCTGGCAGATTTCACCAAGTACTTCCTGGAAACCTGCCTGGATCAGGTCAGGTTCATGGAAAAGCTGGTGGCGCCAGGGCGGCTGCGAGAGCGCATTTTACAATGGACGGCGAATGAGACCCAGGCCGGCCGGTTACTGGACAGATCAATAAAAATAATAGAGGCCTTGCTCTATCGGGGCGAACTACCGCGAAGCGAACTACCCGGATTGCTCGGCGTCACCGATCGCCAGGCGCGAAGGGTCGTATCGGCATTGATGGACCGGGGAGTCATCGTGTCCGAGACCACAAAGACTCCGTTACGCCTCGCTTTTCCTGCAACTCTTGCGCATGAATGGATGCCAGGACTGTTTCCAGAGAAGACCGAGTAATTTTCAGCTACAGTGGAAGAATAGGCTCCGCGTTGGCAAACATCTCACCCTCCCTCATATATTTGAGGATCAGTTCAGCGAACGCAGGCTCGTAACGACAACCCTCATCTACAGGGTCGAAATAACAATGGAAAGCGCGCTTCGCGGACAATCCCCTGCGCTCGGATCTGGAGATGCTCACGCATGGCAGATGAAGCGGCCTACCGGCAATGGCGCGAGAGTGCCAAGGCTGTGAACGCGATTGCCGCCGACAACAGCCTGGCGTTGTGGGAAAAAGCCCGCAAGGTCAACCAGGCATATGCGGGGCTCGCGTTGGAAGGACTGCAATCCAAGCACCGCCACAAGGTGTTGGCGGCGTTCGGCAAAGTGAACTCGGTATTTGCCAAGTACACGATCAATAGCTTTGATGACTATAAACAAATGAGTGACGGTGACCTGCGAGAAATCGTCACCGCCGTCCGTGCGTTGGTACCGCCAAAGGCAAAATAGTCAGGCTGGCAACAACGTCCTCGAATGACCGCTTACAATAAAACGCGTTAAAATGAGCGGTTGCCATTGGGGTTAGCGCGCCAATGTGCCCGAAAAATTAACGTCACAACCTAATCCGGCAGGTAGTCGATGCTCTGGGTTCGGAAGTTCAATGCGGACCCCAAAAGTTCCGCTCGCAGCATCAATCACACTATCGACGATGTCTACGCGACCTTCATATTCGCCGCCAGTGAGCTGCGCCGGGAAAATAGTAGCGGAACTATCAACTAACACTTTCCCAAACTCAGAGGCCGGTAAAATCACCTCCACATAAAGAGGGTCGAGGCTGGCAAGACGCATGATCGGCTCGTCTTCATTTACCAGTTCTCCCGGCGAAATCAAGCGCTCTACGACCACCCCCGTTATAGGACTAGTAATGGTGCGCATGGCGAGAATTTGCCGGGCTTCCTGCAATTCCAGCTCAGCCAGTATTTGATTTTCCTGTGCCTCATGCCATTCACTTTCGCTGATTGCCGCCTGGCTCTGCGATTCTTCGAGTTGCTGTTGCGAAATATTATTGTTTTCGTACAGCCCTTCCAGCCGCTTCAACAAGCGCCTCGCGAGTTTCATACTTTCCTCTCTTGAAGTCAGCGCCGCGGTGTTTTCGCTTCTGACCTTCGCAAGATCTACCGTTGCGCGCTGTACCCGCGAGTCAAGCTGCAACAGTACGTCACCCTTATTGACCTCGTCGCCTCGCTCGACCTTGATCTCGTCAGCAATCCCCCGGATCGCACTTCCAAGTTCAACGGATTTACTTGGCTCAATCAGACAGTCATAAGCCACAGAATCCCGTATCTGTGCCGCTGCACTACCTGTCCCCAGAAGTAAAACGGCTATCAGCGCCGCCTGAGAGTTCAAGAATATTCTTTCTTTCATGGCCTTACTCTCCTCTTCCACTGAATGCCAACATGTCGCCAAGATTCTCATCCATAGTCATCATCTCACCGCGAATGCGTCGATGGTGGGCTTCCGCGCGGTATTGAACCAGTCTCCTTAACAGCTCAGACAGCCAGCGCGGTACTGTGCCACGGGCAGAGCCCAGTCGCCTGACGCTGGCCAGCAACGGGCCGCCCAGGAAGTGAGTAAAGACCTCATCTTCCAGAGACACGATGGCCTGAAAAGTCCCCGGGTCGCCCTGACGACCGCTACGACCAAACAACTGCCGATCAATGCGTCGTGCTTCATGGTAGCAGGTCGCGATCACATGCAGGCCTCCATGCTTTGTCGCTATAGCATCGAGCTTGATATCCGTCCCCCTTCCAGCCATGTTCGTGGCAACAGTAATATTACCTGCACGGCCAGCGTCAGCAATGATGCTAGCCTCACCGACATCCTCCCGCGCATTCAGCACAACGTGCGGCAACTGCTGGTCGCTAAGTAAGTTTGCCAGATGCTCGGATTCTGCGACTGTTCGCGTGCCAAGCAATACGGGACGGCCTTGAGCGTACATATCAACGACCACCTCTAGTACCGACTGCCACTTGTCATACTCCCTTATAAAAACCTTATCCTTGAGAGCATGCCGCCGCAGAGGACGGTGACTGGGAATACGTTTCACACCGATGTGATAGGTCGACCAAAGTTCCGCTGTCACTTCCGCAGCGGTGCCAGTCATACCGGACAATCGAAGATAGCGACGAAAAAAGCGCTGATAGCTGATCCGTGCGAGGGTTTCCTGTCGGCCGGTCAAAGCGCACCCTTCCTTTGTTTGAATCATCTGGTGCAAGCCCTGCTCCCAAGCGCGATCTTCCATCACTCGACCCGTGTATTCATCGATAATCAGAACCTTGTCATCGCGGATGAGGTAATGCACATCAATAAAGTAAAGATAACGAGCCACTAAAGCCTGGGTAACCATTTCTCGGGATCGTTTGCTGCCCGACCATATGCCGCCTAAACCGCGAGTGAGTTCTAGCAGACGCCTCGCCCCCAGAGCGGTGAGCTCGACTTGCTTCTCTTTCTTACGTAAAACAAAGTCAGTCTCTGACTGTAGCGCATCCGCGATATCCAGTGCCTGCTGGTAAAGTACAGGCTCACCATCCGACTTACCGGGAGCCGATATAACCAATGGTGTACGCGCCTCATCAATGAGCACGCTGTCCGCCTCATCGATAATGGCGAAGCACAAACCACGCATCAGCAGTCGCTCTGTTCGCGGATACTCGCGGTAAAGTCCCTCGAGCTGTAAATGTAAGGAGCGACTTTCCTGCTCAAGCAGAAGCGAGTCTTTCAAATAATCGAAGGCGACCTGCTTGTTCGTACAATAAGTAATGTCGGCACGGTAGGCTGCTCGACGACTTTCGATATCCATACCTTCGCAAATAACACCCACCGACAACCCCATGGCCGCATACGCCGGCGCAAGGGTTTGTGCATCGCGAGCAACCAGAAAATCATTTACTGTAATGATATGCACCGGAACACCGGCAAAGGCTGCGGTACAAGCCGGCAGGAGGGCTGTGAGGGTCTTCCCCTCACCGGTTTCCATCTCGGCAATCTTGCCCTGCAACATCGCAAAGCCACCACTGATCTGCACGTCATGGTGACGCAAGCCGAGATTGCGGCGGGATGTTTCTCGGACCAGGGAAAAACTCTCAGCCACTGTCGTAAGATCGAAGCCTAGTCCGTAAAGGCGTGGGCGAAGCGCGGCGATACGACCTTTTAATTGATCATCAGATATATCAAGCAAGCCCTCCTCAAGGGCGTTAACCCAGCTCACGAAGGCCGGGGACGTATCAGATCTTCCTCCCAATTGCTGACGTAAAGCACCGGTTAATCGCGCAGCTTGTCTATCTAACCACCCAAATCGCAGGTCGGGCCTTTGCGGATACTGCCCCGTCACGACGCCCGGTCTGAGCATGCTTACCTGCGCTGTCAACGTCGGAAACTCCCGAACATGCTAGTGCTGGAATTAGCACTCATACGCTGAAGCGCGCGAGGAATAGCCGACGCAGGGCGCGATAAAGCTGCTGGGCAACCGGCAAGGAACCATGATCAAAGCGAACGTACATGCGTTGTCCGATAAATTCCGGCTGCGCTGCCAGGGGAAGAGCAACATCCACTTCAAAGACACGCTCCAGAGTGGTCAAGCCATCGTTGCTCCTGGGGTCCACCAAAATCGTGCCGCCTCCGGTAGTACCAAGTGCCGTGCTGGGTAAGCGAGTGGTGCCGCCGGGAACCTGGCGCCGAATTTGACCCTCCCACACCGATGGGTCCCAAGAGCTGGATCTCACGAGAACCGACCGAGTAGATTCAGCGATAAGCGCGACCTCGTCATCTGAAACAACGACCCGTACAGTCAGTAAATCTTCCGGCTCAATGACGTAGGCCAGGCGCTCCCCTTTACGAATAAACTGGCCCACGGCATCCGTTTCGTCAGGGATGATGACGCGTCCTGATCGACTGCTATGCACCAGCAGCGCTTCGACCCGCTCCTTCGCCCGAGCCAGTTCTGCACTTTCACTGGCGAGCTCCTCCCGGATCAAGGCAACCTGCACGCGATCAGTGGCTCGAGCCAACGTCAGTTGACTATTGAGCTCCCGAACACTCCCTTCGAGAACTTTAAGCCGCATCTCAAGAAAGGGGTCGCGCATGCGCAGAAGTGGCTGATCAGGCTCTACGAAATCACCACTGCTCACCAGCAGCTTGGCAACAAAACCATCGGCTCCAGCTCTGATATAGGAGCGCTCGCTTGGCCAGACTACGCCATCGGCCAACGTCCAGAACGGTGCCGGAAGCAGGGTCGTTGTGACTACAATACCTGTTAATACAGCGGCTGCCAGGCCGATGCTTCGACCTCGGTGCCGATGCAGTCGCGAATCGTTAAAAAGAAACAGCACACTTTTGCTAATTGGGACCAGAATCTGTGTAGTGACGGCCCATAAAGCTAGCAGAACACCAATGGCAAAGAACTTTCCACCGACATACAAAATGATTATAAACATAATCAAAAGCCGATAGATAAAAGCGGCGATGCCATAAATAAAGCACCAAACACGTTCGCCCGGGGTGTTTGCCGGAGATGATGCGGATTCCAACCTGAACAGGTAACGTTGCACCAGATAGCTCAGATACTGGGTGGATCGAGTACCCAGATTAGGAATTTCCAAGGCATCTGAAAGGACGTAATAGCCATCGAATTTCAGCAAGGGATTGCCATTAAACAAGAGCGTCGACACTCCGCAAATGAGCATCACGTTGTAAGCAATGCCGTGGATCATACCGTCTTCAATATGCAGCCAGACAGCAAGCGCAAGAGAGCCGATCAGCAGTTCAACTAAAATACCCGCAGCACCAATGAGCATGCGTCGCCCCTTATCCCGCACACCCCAGGCGGCGGTGGCATCCACATAAGGCACCGGGATGAACACCAGCAACATGACCCCGATCTCATGTACTTCTCCACCCGCATGCTTTACCGCATAGCCATGGCCCAACTCGTGAAACGCTTTCACCACCGGATACACGAGCCAAAGAATCAAAAGATTCGTCGGCGTCAACGCGCGATCCACCACGTCCTCAGTAAGGTCGACCCAGTGGATACCCGCAAATACAGCCCCCACCGCAATGACGCTGAAAAAAATAAAAGCGCCCCAACGAGAAAATAGAGGAGCGATAAGTGGATAGGTTCGCTCCAGAAAACGCTCAGGGTCGATGAGCGGCAAGCGCACCGCCAGTGGAGACCAAAGACGCTGTTTAAACTTCATTCGGTCGTGTTTGCTGAAGCGCCGAAACAACTCCTCGCTGTCTGGTATGGCATCGCAGATCAAAGCATCAACAGCGTGCAACTGACCCAAAAGGCGGATCACTTCATCCTGCGTTGGGGCCTCATCACCAGCGTCCGTACTCACCGATTGCCAGAGCTCATCGACAGATCGCTCACCATCCATCAGGCCAATAAAACGGTAGGCGGCCGGGGAAAAACGATGCGACTTGCCGCTCGCCGCATCCTGCAGCACGTACCACACCCGCCCGCGATAAACGTGGCGATGCAGTAAAGCGTGAACACGGAGCCTCGGCTTTAGATCAGCGACCCGATACCACGAAGCGCTATGAAAAGAATCAGCCAAGGGGTTGCCCCATCATGGCCACCAGGACCAGATAAACATGCGCCACCACTCAATAATCTTGTGGGTCCAAATCCAGGCAAGCTTGCGTTCCCCCACCAATACTTTACCCACTCCCTGCATTCCTGGACGGAGGGAGGTGGGTAAGCTAGCGTCCTGAAGACTCGCCTCCACCTCGAAAAAATTACGTCCTTCAGCAGCAGCTGCAATGGGTGTTATGCGATCCACGCGTATCGGGAGAGACCTCCCGGGCACCCCGGTGAGCGCCAGCTCTCCGGGCTGTTGCAGAGCCACAAACCCAATGTCACGCTCATCAACTTCTAACACAATACGGTAGTCATCCAGGGGGGCCAGCTCAAAAACCACTTCGCCCCGCTCAAGGGGCGCGCCCAACGATTGACTCAAGTCACCAGAGACGACAAACCCATCGAACGGGGCTATGACCTGAGTGCGCAGCAACTGCTCTTCGACCAGCGCAACCTGGGCATCGGCCTGCTCGATTTGGGCGTTAAGAATATTCACCCGAGCACGTTCTCTCGCCGCCAGGGCCTCACTGTACTCACGCCGGTGCTGGGACCGCTGGCCCACCCATTTCAGACGTTCCAGGCGTAAGTCCCGGTCGTCCAGAGTGAAAAGCACGTCGCCTTCTTTGACCACATCGCCTGCACGAATATTGGCCTCGGCAACAAACCCTGAAATCGGCACGGCGATCGCACGCTGCACCGCACCTTCGAGCGTTGCATCAGCGGTGACGCGATATTCGCCGGTCATAAACGTGAAGAACAACACCAAAAAGACAATGGAAGTTACGGCGAGCTTTAAGCCTGTATGGTGCGGGCCAATAAGCTGCTGAATGGTTACCCGCGCGCTGTCCAGGGCCTTACTGAACAGGCTCCGATCATCTTTGCGACGCACATCAAGCAGTGGCCCCAACAACAGCGTGGCGTATTCACAAAGGCGAAGTGTCTCGCTATCAAAATAGGCTCGCGCCGGTTGTTCGAAGGTAATCGCACCGATGATCGCCTCTCCGGTAGCAAAGGGAATAGAACAAACCGCCCCCTCGCCACTGCTACGTAAAAGCTCAGCGTGGTAGCGAGTGACCTGCATGGCCCGCTTATCGATCGGCGGATAGACGACAGTTGCCTGCTGATCGATCGCTTCGTCCATGCAAGTGCCTATCCCTCGAATGAGGTTGGCCTTCTCGCCAAAACCTGCACTGTGCGAAAGCGCGACCAATTTCGCATGACCGTTTTGCACAAAACCTATACTGACGCGCTCGCATTTAAGAATTGCCGCCAGCTCAGTCATAACCGCCGTCGCCGCCGTCTGAAAGCGCTTGTGATGAAGCCCGGTAGCGACCAGATTGAGAACGGTGTTAAGGCGATCGGAGCTGGTCCCCATAGCACGTCGTACCATGGCTTCAAGGGCATGCAGGTGCCACGCGAAGCTTCGCCGCACCGCATCCAGGGACTGCACCTGCCCCGGCTCAATATCGATCGCGGCCGCCCCGTGCACATGGCCATCGATCATCAGAGGGAATGCAAGAACACAGCGTAACTGCGCAGCGCCGGCAACTACCACTTCGTGGTGTCGTTCCTGCACGGCGCGCTCTGAGACAGCCTTTTCGACTGCCTCCATCACCACGGGATTTGGATTAGCGGATGCAGGCCACACTGCAGCCGGGGCGAGGGCGCCATCAGCCGAGACGCTAAGCAGCACCACGCCGAAATGGACATCACCATCAACATTTCCACAGCCTTGCGCCAGCCACTGGCTGGCAAAAGCGCTCAACTTGGAACCTGTTGAATCAGTCATTGCAAGAGACAAATAGCGTCATGAGTACCGTTGTCGACCTATAAAATACTTACCAGAAGGTTCCCGTCGACAGCTCAGCGGGGATTGTCTCAGGTGGCGTTTAAAGACGCCTCACTATTCCCTATTTCTCCTGCCATTGTCAAACTGAGGAATCCAAGGCTAAGGGGGGCGTTCGCAGTCACGGGCACCAGATTACCGCTTGCTGTTACCCGGCTGTGGGTCTGCCGGAGCGCCAGACTGGCGACGCCAGGCATCATCTTTCTGCAGAACAATACCAACTTCACCAAACGGCTCGCCATTGCGCGCAGCATTCGTACCAGTATCAGAGGCCCGTGTCGCATCTGCACCATCTGCCTCAGATAGGGCGTACAGATACGCGACTAAGGCGGGGCGCGCATCGCGACTAATCGTTTCCAGGCCGAAGGGCGAGAAGGGCACAACATAACTATTGAACTCGCCTACCCAGTCGATAAGCCGATCAGTCGTGGTATTACCAATGAGCACATCGCGACCGCCGCCGCCGACAGCGATATCCGCGTAGGACTCGGCCGCTGACGGATCATCATCAGGGGTATCGTTGAGAACGCCCAGGCTGTCCTGATCATCGTCTGCATTAAGCAGATCGTCGCCCATGCCACCGTAGAGGTGGTCGCTGTTACCACCGCCGACCAGCCAGTCGTTACCGAGATCGCCGAAGAGGCGGTCTTTTCCATCATCAGCCACCTCAAAGTTGAGGAGGAACCCTTCAATTTTTGTTCTCGGAGCATTCTCATCGTAATCGGCAAACTCACCCGTCTCAGGATCATAGGCCAGCACATCGCCATTATTTATCGGTGCATCGTAGAAGGCTTCCAGCGCCTCGGCACCCGACATAGCGTCATCACCGGCACCACCGTGAAGGAAATCATCGCCAAGGCCGCCGTAGATAATGTCGTTTCCACCCAACTCGAACGGCGTCAGATTGACCGACTTGTTGAGCTCACCGGCAACGTAAATGGTGCTCTCGATATGCTTACCACCACTGATGGTCTGCTCAGCATTCACCCCGATAGCGTATAGGGGCTCGGCCGTGCCGTTACGACTGGTATAAATGCGGCCGTCATCTCCCAGGACACCATCGGTACCCCGGCCACCGGAAATCCAGTCGTTACCCACACCACCGATCAGGTCATCGTTGCCACTGTCACCGAACAGGACGTCATCGCCGGACATTCCAAAAATGGCATCATCACCGGCTTCACCTCGAATGGTATCGCCGGCCCCGATGTCGCTGTCTTCGCCATCGCCCGGGGTGTAGTCGAGTTCCGATACCGCACGGACCACGATTCTGCCATCGGTGTTGTATTGGAATCGCAGGTAGTCACTGGAGTTCGCGCCGTTGATTCCAACAAGCCGGTAGATATCACCGTTGTCACCGACGATCACATCCGCATCGCGACTATTCGAACCGTCGCCCGCATCGTTGCGGTCAGTCGCATCACCATTGCCGCCGTAAATCGTATCGGCACCGTCCGGACGCTTGTCTGTGCTATTGAGGTTATACAACGCAGAGCTACCGCCCACGATATCGTCCTGGCCCAGGCCACCATAAATGGTGTCGTCACCGCCGTTACCCTCGATATAGTCATCGCCGCCAACGTCAGCGCCGTCGATATCTGTTACGAGGGCGACAATTCCTTCCCCGGAGAGACTGCCATCACCGTGAATGACGTCATCGCCGAGCTGACCGAAGAGCACGTCATCGTCGGCACCACCGGCAATGACGTCACTGCCAAATTTGCCAGTGTTGTCGCCGTTGGAATGGTCAAACAACTCGATCTTGCGGGCAACAGCACCATCGGGGTTGGCCCCGATGGTATTACCATCTGCGACCTGCGCATTGCCCTGGTCGTCGTAGATTTCACTGCCGGTCAGGACGGTGAACCTTGGATCTGTCGCGGACGCGCTACGCTCAATCAGACCATTGTCACCCAGCACCACATCGTTGCCCGCACCGGCATCAATGCGATCACCGGTGTCACTGCCGCCGGCGACGTTATGGCCACCGTAAATGTCATCGTCACCGCCGCCACCGTAAATGGTGTCGGCACCTTGCTGCCCCAGAATAATGTTGCCACCCGTATCGGTGTCATTATCTGCCAGGGAACCCCCGTACAGCGTGTCGCCTGCAGCAGAAGCGTCCGCCGCAGAAGAAATATCGGAGGTGTAAATGAACTGAGCTGCTGGGTTGCTGACACCAGCACCGTCCTCGATTCCAATCGCGTTCAGATCAATGTTCGCTGCAGACTCAATGGAAACCTTGCCCTGATCACCGAAGATCAGGTCACTGCCTTCATCACCGTAAACCGTATCGCCTTTGGCGCCACCAAAGAGCAGATCATTGCCCGCGTCACCATGAATGGTGTCGCCAGCACCGGATGCCAGATTGGTTGTCTCAACACTAACCACGGCGCCCGTTGTCTCAATGCGACGTGTACCCTCGACCTGCTTGATCTCACCCTGGTCGCCCAACACTACATCGTTGCCAGAGCCTGCATTGATAATATCCGCAGCGCCTATGGCCGTATCGACGACCTCAAACATCGTTGCTGGATCGGCATCACCCGACTCCTGATCCTGGCGGAATTCAGCCAGATCAATATTGAACTGGGAGTCGCCGTAGATGTGATCTTCGCCTGCCTCACCGTTAATGGTGTCTGAGCCACGACCACCGGCAAGGTGATCATCGCCCTGGCTACCCGTGATGGTGTCATCGCCGTCGCCACCGTAAATCACGACACCAGCAAAGCCATCGTCAGGATCTGCCATCCCGGAGGCATCTATCGTGTCGCCAGCGGCATTGTCAAAGCTGGCGGCACTATCATTCGGGCCCTCACCACCATTGCTATAGCGGCTGCCGTCTTCCGAGGTATCGCCATAAATAACGAGTGGGCCATCGCCACGACCAGTGACCGTGATGGTGTCAGCACCACCTCCGCCGTGGATCGCAGTGATCATCGGCGGGTCAATAGCGTCCTCTTCTGAGATATCGCCCTCGGCGGCTGGTACTCCATCAGCAGTGTCTTCAGGGTCCGAGAACACGTCGCCCTTCGAGGAAGCATCGCCCGTATCAGAAATGGTCAGCGTCTCGTTACCCGTACCCAACAGGACTTCCAGGGACTCGAAGCCATTGAAGGTTATGCCGCCACCGAAGTCCTGATCTGGCTCACCCTGACCGACGACAAAGTTTTGCTCACCGCCCATGCCAAATCCGGTCAGCGCAAGCCCGTTATCAGACAATGCGACGTCGCTGCGGTAAGACAGATCGCCGGATTCATCATCAGCATTGTCAGCGTGGTAGACGGTAACGGTATCCTGATCGCGCCCTTTATTTGTCTGCGAGGCAATCTGAATACTGGGATCATTGAGCTCACCCGGCAATAGCAACGGAGCCTGCAGGGCCCGGGAGGCACCTTCAGGGCCTGCTCCGCCCTCAAGGATCAATGCACCTTTGATGGCACTCAGATCCTGGACCGGCGTGGCAAAGTCACTCTCAGCTACCTCAGCACCTTTGGAGACAATAGGCTGATCGTCGGGGATGTCACCCGCGACATAGAAGTTGTCGTTACCCAGCCCGCCGATGACCGTGGTCGCGACAGCGGCGCTGGTGCTGCGGATATAGAAGTTGTCATCACCCTCAAGACCATCGAGCTCGATGCTCTCCAGGTTTTTATAGGTAACCGCAAGACCGGCACCATAGACCCCCTCGTCAGTTATGGCGAAGTTATCGCCAAACGGAGTTCCCAGGACCACCAGCGTATCGAAGCCAGCGCCACCGTCGATGTCAACCGGCGCGTTCTCCGCATATTTAATGGTGTCGTTACCGTCTCCGGCTAAAACACTGGTCTGGGCCTGAACAAAATCCCCACCCAGTCCGTCAATATTCAGTGTGGCAAACGCACGGACGACGAACTCATCATTGCCATCTTCACCCTCGAGGGTTAACTCACCCTTGTTCTGGTAGACATTGAACACATCGTTATCATCACCACCGCGGATAGTGGTGTCGTAGGACACGCCAACGCTGACAAACGCAACCCCGTCCAATGCCTCCGAGGGAGCTAGCTCATACTGTTCATTGGCGGCGTCTTTAATCGCTTTCGCTGTCGCTTCATCAAGAGTAAAACCATCACCCAACTGAATCTCAGTGGGGTCAAACAGGACTTCACCATCAGAAGTCTGCTGGATCACACCAATGACAATCGCCTGAGTGTCGAATCGATCACCGTCATCTAGACCCGCGCGTCCATCTCTCGGCGTCCCAAACACCTGACCTACCTGGAAGGTGTCATTACCCTGACCACCGTCAATCGTTGTTACGGCGCTATTGTCATCCGACACAACCTTGTCATCGCCGCCGAGGGTGTTGATGAACAGCCCGCCTTTGTCATCTTCGATATCGTTGTCGTCATTGATGTCGGTGTTGTAATTGACTCGCTCCGTTGTATCTCCGTTATTGATCAGGGCTACCACATCTTTACGCATCAGGACCGTATCGGCCTGATCTGTGGTGTTGATAGTGAGGGTGTCAGTGCCACTGCTGCCACCATCCAGCACATTGATCAGCGCTTCGCCAATGCCCGCCAGATTAACCGTGACATCGTCGCTGCCCTGCTGTCCACGTATCGTCAGGACTGCATCAATACCGTTTTCAAAGGTGCGTACAAAACTGCCCGTGCCATTACCAATCCCGTCGTTGCCGATATCCTCCACATTGACCAGAACAGCATCGTTGCCATCTTCACCGTAAACAGTGGTTTCGCCGCTGATAGAGTTAATAGCAATCGTGTCATCGCGCTGAGACACACCGTCACCGGCATAGATATCGGTGCTGCCCGTATGGGTGCTGTCGACAAATAGCGTATCGGCACCAGAACCCAGGCGCACTTCGAGCTCCTCCACGCCGTCATAGCTAACGCCACTCGCCATACCGAGGCCGGTAACCATGGCCGCAGTGAGGTCGGCGCGCTTGCCAGCGGTGCTATCGGCATCATTGACAGTCAGCTCGTCGATAGCGGCATCATCACCGCCATTTACATCCACCAGCCCATCGATACCATCGGTCACCCCGGCGCTGCCAACCACGATAGTGTCAGCACCCTCTTCTGTATTGACGACCGTGGTGCTGCCTGCTGCGGTGGTGTTGATGTTTACCGTATCCGAGCCAGATCCGGAATTGATGGTCGTGGTGATACCTTCAAAAGTCCCGCCTACGGCTACAGTATCGTTGCCTCCCTCAGTGTTGAGGGTGACACGATCATCGTTACCCGAGCCTCCTGCACCGGACAAGCCAACTGTCACGCTGTTGGTGACTTCCACCTGTGTGGTATTCACGGTACGGACCACGCTGGATACATCCCCCGTTTTGGGGTCAACGATCTTTAAATCCAGTGTTTCAGTGTCTAGATTAAAGTCAACCTGATCGGCGCCGGACGTCGTGTTGACAATCAGTTCATCCTGAGCGGCGTCATCTCCGAAGTCTGCATTGATGCGCTTGAGATTATTACCGGTCAGATCATTGACCACGATTCGATCTGGGCTATTTGCGCCAATGATATTGAGATTCTCAAAGGCCCTGGGAGTGAGGATTCCCGCTCCCGCAATTGTTAGATCCACATCACTACCGTTGGCGTTCACTACGACGTCAAGCGGTGTTCCGTCAACACCCACTACCTCGAAGAGGTCAGCAGCCCCACCGCCACCGTCGATCACGGTGTCCACACCATCGCCCGATAGCCAGGTTATGACATCATCACCTTCACCACCGCGTAGCTCATCAGCACCGGCCCCACCCTGAATGCGGTCGGCGTTGTCGCCACCGTCGAGAATATCGATGCCACGGCCGCCGATTAACAGGTCGTTACCCAAGCCACCGTTCGCGGTGACTTTCCCTGCACCATCGTTGCGAAGAACATCGTCACCCTTATTGAAGTTGACCGATAATTCGGTGACCATCAGCTTCGTGTTCTTGCCCTCTTTTTCTATGTAGACGGCATCATTACCGTCCCTCATAGCGCCGACACGCACCTCTGTGACACCCTTGAATTCCTGGGTATAACCAAACATGGTCACCGCCAAGTCCTGCGCGCCATCGCTCTGGGCCGTCAACGCACCGATGCTAACGATTTCGTTGATGTTGTCCTCTTCAAGATTTCGGTCGCCGGCAAGATCACCCACGTTAAGCGTCAATACGCCGTTGGCATCAACCTGCCCCAGGTTGGGCGGATTACCATCACCAAACAGGAACAGTGTACCAACGGTTAAGTCATAATTTGCATCGCGGATGTTGGGGTAATAAACACAAATCTCACCGAGGGGGCTATCCCAGCAATCTTTATCAATAAAAGGCTCTGGATAAGTGACGCTGAAGCTGATCTCGCCGCTATCACTGTCGTAACCGACGCGCAACGGATCGGGACTGAGAGTTACATCTACGACACCGATATCAACATCAATACCAACTCCAACGAAACCATTAATGGAAAGTTTGTCGTCACCGTTGTAACGGATATCTAACCCTGCATCCCCATAAATGTTTAGCCAGCTCGGGCCGACACTTAGCCCTGCATCCAGATCGACGGTGAAGCTGCCGTTACTGGAAAGGTCGATGTAGCCGCCGACGAAGCCGCCCGCAAGATCGAGAAAATCAGCCTCGGTGTAAAAGCTCGCGCTAAACCCAAAGCTGCCATCACTAGAGACGAGAATACTTCCCGCTGCATCGGCAGTAATCACATCGCCAAAGGCTCCAAAAGAGCCTTTGAGGAACAGAACGCCGTATGCCGAGGGAGCCTGCTCACTGGTCCAGTCACTAGGAATATCGGCCAGGTTAGTGAAGCCGCCACTGGGTACACCGGATATCTTGCTCGGGTTTCGTACGTCCTTGAGCTTTGTTTGCGCCTCGGTGACAGACGGCGCGCCTGCTGCAATCGTCTGAGTTACGGCGCCCTCAATCGGCGGCGTAAAGGTGACCTCCTTCAGCGTGGTGTTGAACACCATCAGCGCGCTTCCCTCGAGAGTGGCGAACTCAAACTGCGAGCCCTCAAACGGCACTTTCAGTGAGGTCTTCGAACTGATACTCAGACGTCCCGCGATGCCTGCCAGTCCCGGACCGGCGCCATCGGAATCACCGCGAATGGCAAAAAAACCGCTCGCCGTACCCGTCAACAGGCCATCGAGCAGGGAGACAGAGGCGACCTCCGGATCATCGGACTCAGGATCCCCGAAAATGCCAACGCTATACCCGTCCCTCGCTATCTCAATTCCATAGCCGCCATCGACTTTCAACAGCTCCGCGTCACCAATATCCAGCGAAGCATTACCGACCAGCGCCATGGCAAGAATCTGGTTATCGTCAATGGTGAGTGCTAACAACTCTTCGCCGGTCTTCTCGAAGTTCTCGTCGCGTTTCTCAATAACCACGGTTTGGTCAAGGCCAGTGGTATTGAGCAGCAGGGCACCCTCAATACCGGCGTCAAACTCAATCCCGTAGCCATCAAGAAAATCGAGATTGATATCCAGAACCGCCGCACCGTAAATGGTGGGCAGAGCGCCATCAGAAAGTGTCGCAGTGAAGGCGCCATCAGCGCGGCCAATAGTGCCGACAAAGGTTTCACGCAATTCCGCACCGAAGCTGAATTCAATCTCGACAGCGGTATTCGACACATCAGGCGTGAATACGAGCTCGGCGGCGCCTTCCAGCGTGATCGTGGTGATATCGCCAGGCACCAAAAGGTCGTAGCGGCCGTTAGCTTCGATGGCAAAGGCGTCGTCAACCGCACTGAACGCAATTTTTGCATTCAGCTCGAGGAACTTGTTGCTGTTGGGGTTGGTGGAATCTGACGGCAGGTTCGAGCCGCCATTCAGCTCTGCATTTAGCAGAAATGCGGCTTCACCGTATTCAATACTGTCAAGGCTGGCGAAGAGCTTGGCGGGCAGCAGAAGCGTCTTGTTATAGATGTTGAGCTGACCCTGAAGGAGCAAGTTCAGGTCACTGTCGATCATCACATCAAGGTTGCCTTTGAGCTTGTCGGGCGAAATTCCTGTTTCCGCTGCTTCCTGGGCTTTATCCCTGAATTCGATATCCGCTTTTCCGCCAAGCACGAACTGCCCGGAGAACGATGCCCAACTGACATAATTGGCAACCTGGTTGCCCACCGCCCCTACCAGCTGGTCTCGCCACGCCGCCACATCGGAGGGCGGGGCAATGCCGTTGGCAAGGCCTTCATCGGTTAGATCCTCAGGCTCGCGGATCGTGTGGCGAATCAGCTGTGCTCCCACCTCCGCTATCAGCGTACCGGGGTCGGTATCACCAAGAGAGAAGGTAACGCTTTCAGCCGTGGCTTCGGTAACCACCCACAGGCCATTGAGCACGGCGTTGGTCGCTTTCTGGATTCGGAGCTCGTCACCTGCTTCGAAATCCAGAGCTTGATCGGCCTTGCCATCCTTGTTGTGATCATGGTCATGAGGAATCTGAAGGGTAATAGTGCCCTTACCACCATCCCCATTCTCATCGTACGCGGGGATAGCATTGCCACCGACCGTAAAGTCTACATCTGTCTGGCGACCCTCGATGGTGTTATTGAAAGCAACCCCCAGGCCGGTCACCTTGATCTGATAACCCTGGCCCTGAATCGCAATCGGATCTGTACTGCTGCCTATGAAGGCATCGAGCGGCCCCAACTCGGAGAACGCAAACGCAAATTGGGCGTTCTTGGTGATGTCCTTGCCCGCGGCGTCCTTGCCCATGATTTTGGGGCCCAGGGTGATATTGCCAGAGAGCGCAAACAGCTCTATCGGATTTTCAGGATCGTTCTCGTCAGGCACAGACTCATAGATGACAGCTCCAGAGAAACTGCCGACATTTTCCAACTTCCCGGAGGCGCTGAAAGTGAAACCACTGGATGCAACATCATTGAACAGGGCTTTCGTGAGCGCAGAGGCGTCGGCATCTGTCCCCTCCAGCTCATCAAGCTCAAAGGCCACGTTGACCGAGCCAGAAAACTCTAAATTGAACTGATCTTTGAAAGAGGCTGGCACAACTCCTTTAAGGCCAGTGACAGCTGCCGTGAAAGCCAGGTTATTGTCGTTGGCGTCACCCCGAAAATCATTGAAAGAGAGGGTTACGCCAGTAATATCTACATCCAGCAGCGTTGGAATGCCCAACTTGTCGGAGTTCGACGTAAAGGCGTCTACATCGTCAATGGCCAGCTGAGAGAGATTTGACGTACCCAGCACGACGGTCCCCACGACAGCATAGTCATCGGCATCCTTGTCGGAATCCTCAAGCGCTATGCTCAGGAAGTTTGACAGCAGCTCGCCTTTCGTCGCCTCGACGACAACTTTGCCGGCCCAGGCCGTGCCGTCGAACGCCAGCTCACTGAAGGACAACGTCACCCCATCCAGAACCAGGTCGTGGCCATCGTTTACTGTTTCACCAATGACAATCTCACGCCCAAGATCCGTGGTGAAAGACACTGCCCCGTCAACGGGTGCTACGCCATCCAGTGCACCGAGCACTGCGTCTATCACTGAGTTGAGGGTGATATCACCAACGATATTGGCCAGCTGTGCATTGACCGTATTGTCGAACGTCACAGCAATCTGCCGCTCACCTTCCGCAATCGTCTCGGACATTAACGTGTCAGGAGTGCCATCGTGCGCCTCCCCGAGTAACACGTGGCCAATTTCGTGCATGACCACGGAGAGCAGGTCAATGTTGCCGGCAACTCCGGGGGAAGGCGCGTCGAATTCATCATCCGTCATGTAGTTATCGTCGACGTACCAACCAAAGCCTGCAGCGTTAGCATCGACGGTGATAACGCTGCCCGCCACTTGGGCGACAACGCCCTCAGCGAGCTCTCCGGTTGTAGCAACAGTGATGCTGATGCCAGTAAGGTCGGCGGCGTCAAAGCCCGTACCCAGCTGGGTAAATCGGGTTTTGGCGGCGGCCAAAGCCGCATCGGCCACACTCTGATCAATATCTGCCGGTGCCTCCGCATCGGGCGTCCCTTCTGCAGTCAGGGCATGCACCTCGGTTCCGGGGCTTTCGTCAGTATCAGACCAGGATTCTGGCCAGGAGACTGGAATGTCGCTGCGACCACCCGCCTCTGCACCAGACATAAGAGCCGCCTGGGAAGCCTCGTTCATCTCCTGAATAATGGCCGATAGCGTATCGGTTTCATCGCTTCCGTTGTCCTCTACCCAGCGGGCCAGCTCTCCAAGCACCGGGTCTGCAGACAAGAGCAGCCGCGGCTCCAAGGCTTCGAGGCGAAATGCCTGAGCCATCTGGTTCGGCGCTTTCTCAAACGGAGGACTGTCAGAAAAGGCTTGTCGACGAAGTTCCAGCCATCTTTTGGCACTGTTCAGGGGGAGTCGGTTCATTGCAGATCTTCCGTCTAATTTTTATTTGCGTGAACCCAGACAGGAGTGCAATTCTGGTTTCGCGGTATGTCTTCAAAACCCCGTTACGAAAATAGCTGAAGGAAAGGCCGATAGCCGCAACAAACTTCTAACGCTCTCTGTCAAGCAATTATTATGCCAAAGTATACTTAATCAATAAAAATCAATGTGGTCGTCGTGAATCACTAAACGCCACATAGTTGGAGTGTAAAAAAAACCGACAACGCAACCATGGAAACCCAACAGCTATCCATGGATTAGATAACACTATTTCGAAAAACCCAGTGTAATCCCCCCATTTTTAATCGCCCGTTGAGTAGAGGGTTATACTACCTGTGCCAGCTGGGTTGGTGATTCGCCTCCAATAGCCGTGTTTGGCCGTTCATTATTGTATTGCCAAAGCCACCGAGTGGCTAATAGCTGGGCGTGGGCTCTTCATCATTAACGGGGGACACCGGTATTCATTACACTGATTTTGCGACGATCAATTTAATGGAGAATACCGATGTCCCACGCAGGAAGCACTCTAGCAGTCTGTCGGACTTAACCAAACAGTATCGACATGGGATAATGATGCCACTCTATCAGTGATCGGGGCGCAATGATGGCGAATTTCGTAAACGCGGATCGGGATACCGATTATTTGTTTCCACCCTCCATGCAGGATTGGCTGCCCGAAGATCACCTGGCACGCTTTGTGGTGGAGGTGGTTGATCAGCTCGACCTGTCTGAACTGACACGCCAGTATGCAGGGCGGGGTTCGCAGGCTCATCACCCCGCTGTATTACTCAGCTTGCTGATTTACGGTTACGCGACCGGGGTATTTTCCAGTCGCAAGAGTGAACGCGCCACCTATGACTCGATTGCCTTCCGCTACCTGGCGGCCAACACGCATCCGGATCACGACACCATAGCCGCGTTCCGGCGCCGCTTTTTGCCCCAGCTTGAGAGCCTGTTTGTTCAGGTCCTGCTGCTGGCGCGCGAAATGAAGTTGATGAAGCTGGGGCGGATCGCCCTGGACGGCACCAAGGTGAAGGCGAACGCCAGCAAGCACAAGGCGCTATCTTATGGGCATGCCAGGAAGATCGAAGCGCAGCTGAAGGCGGAAGTCAGCGCCCTCACCGCGCAAGCGGAGGCGGCAGATCAGGCGCCGGTTGTTGAAGGAATGGACGTTCCTGCGGAGATCGCCCGGCGCGAAGCCCGGCTGGAAGCGCTGGCTGAGGCCAAACGGAAAATTGAAGCACGAGCACAGGAACGCTTTGAGCGAGAGCAGGCCGAGTATCAGCAAAAGCAGTCCAAACGGCAGGCTCAGAGGGATGCGGGAAAAAAACCCCGGGGCCGGGAGCCTGAACCACCGCTACCCGGCCCTCAGGATAGAGATCAGGTTAATCTGGCCGATGAAGAGTCACGCATCATGCGGTATCCGGCGGCGGCTTTGAGCAGTGCTACAACGCACAAGCTGGGGTAGATACCGAGACGATGCTGGTGGTTAGTGCACACATCACGCAAGCGACCAATGACAAGCAGGAGATCGTGCCGGCCCTGAGCAAACTATGCGCCTTGCCCAAGGCATTAGGCACCGCTACGCACCTGCTGGCTGACACCGGCTACTTCAGCCAGACGAATGTCCAGGCCTGTATCACGAGCAATATCCAGCCGTCACTGGCGGCAGGGCGGGATCAACATCATCGATCTGTGTTTGACCGATTCGCGCCTGACGCGCCGGCTCCTGATACGGAAGATCCGGTGGCGTTAATGAAACACCAGTTAACGACGCAGTCGGGGCGTACGCTTTACGCGCTGAGAAAACAAACGGTGGAACCCGTGTTTGGCATTATCAAGCATGTCATGGGTTTGCGGCAGTTCTCGCTGCGAGGTGCGGACAACGTCAGGGGCGAGTGGACCTTAGCCACCTTGGCATGGAACGTGAAGCGGATGAATGTGTTGAGACCAGCGCTGTGATGGTCTTTTACCGTTTCCCCGCCCTACAGGAAGCGCCTGGAGCCGTTGTGAAGCCTGATTTGTTCATCCTGAGAGCCAACAGACACCGAAATGCGAACCCGGGCAATTACTGCAACTTTAAACGATGTCTGTCAGGCGCAAGTCCGACAGACTGCTAGGCATATCCGACCTGGAGGTCGAGCGGGTCGACCGCGATCGAGGTCTTGAGGTCGACGCCAGGCCGGCCGCTCTGCCCCCGACGGCGGTGTCACCCAGCGTAAGTTCACGCTGACCCACAACATTAGTCCTGCCACCGTGGAGAGGTGGCATCAGAGCCACTGCCATCTGCGGCCGTCTGAGATGAAGAATAGGCCCTGCCCCAAGGTCCTGGGGATTGATGAGCACTTCTTTACCCGCAGCAAGCGTGGCTATGATGCCACCACCCTGGTGCACCTCAAGCGCAACAAGGTGTTTGATGTAGTGCTCGGGCGCTCCGAGTCCAGTCTGAGGCGCTATTTGAAGGCTTGGCAGGACCACGACCTCGAGGGCCGCAAGAACCGCGGCCTGCTTAGCCTGATGCGCCGTCATCAATGGCGCCTGTGGCACGAGCAGAGCGACAACCTCGGCACGTACCTCAGAGCATTCCCGGTGCTAAACGCCCTGTACGAAGCCAAGCAGCGCCTGAATCGGTTGCTGCTCCTGAAAACCTTGACCAGGAAACGGGCAAAAACAGCGCTACCCAAGTTGATCAAACAGCTTCACGCAAGCTCGCTTCACCGGCTGGCGAAACCCCTCAAATCCTGGCTGGAGCCCGTGACCGCCATGTGGCGATTCTCGAAGAGTAATGGTGTGACCGAGGGCTTCCACAACAAGATGGAAATGATGTCGAGGAGAGCGTGCGGGTTCAGAAACTTTGAAAATTACCGCTTGAGGGTCTTAACCCACTGCGGCTGGACGGTGCGGCGTTCCGCGGGCAGTATCAATCGGGTTTAGTGAAAACCGGCTCATCCCCCGTTAATTGGGTAGAACCAGTAGTTTGGGATAGGGAGTGCTGCGGGTATGGGGCTGAAGGGGCTTCTGTTGCTTTACCCCGTGTGTTGTCACTTGTTGAAAAAGTTGGCGGAGCGGACGGGACTCGAACCCGCGACCCCCGGCGTGACAGGCCGGTATTCTAACCAACTGAACTACCGCTCCAGAACTTTTCCCGGTGTCGATATGGTGGGTGGTGACGGGATCGAACCGCCGACCCTCTGCTTGTAAGGCAGATGCTCTCCCAGCTGAGCTAACCACCCCCTGACCGAGAACGCGCATTATAGAGATAAAAGTGGGGCTGTCAAACGTTCACGCGGAAATTACGGCAAAAAAACCAGGTGCTGAAAATAAAGGCTATTTCGTAGTAAAATCGCGCGCTTCCAGCGCTGGCAGTGCTGGCATCCAACGCCATCACACAGGTTTGCAGCACATGGATATTTATAAAGAATTTCATTTTGAGGCAGCGCATCGTCTCCCCAATGTACCGCCGGGACACAAATGTGCACGCCTGCACGGACATTCCTTCCAGGTTCGGCTCACTGTCTCCGGCGAAGCTCGCGAACCCAGCGGTTGGGTAATGGATTTCGGTGACCTGAAGCGCGCCTTCCAGCCGGTCCTGGATCGTCTCGACCATTACTACCTGAACGATATCCCCGGGCTGGAAAATCCCACCAGTGAGAATATTGCGCGCTGGATCTGGCAGCAGCTGGCTTCAGCGCTCCCGCAACTGGCGCAGGTTGAAATTCGCGAAACCTGCACTTCCGGCTGTATCTATCGGGGACAGGATTGAACGGTTACTGCGGTAACATGAGCAAAATTACTTGACGGATGGGGAAACTCTATCCAGATAGCACTTTTCACAGCTTATGCAAATTATTACCGAGCCACGATCCGCGGGCGATGTTTCCCTTGACGCAGCCGGGTTACTTTAGGTAGCAGGCTCAAAAGGTTATGCACATTAGCAGTGCACGGTACCCTCAATGGTTGCTTAGCCTCACTCCCGCACTTTCAACATGAGGTTTTATTTTTAACTAGTTGTTTTTATTGAATATATTATTATTGTTGGTTTTTTAACCAATCTGTAACATATCCCTCACTTACTGGCCTGAAGGCTCGCTTAAACAATTTACTCACCGACTTATCCACAGATATTGTGGAAAAATGATGAGTCGGGAAAACGGGTTACGTTACTGCAAAAAGGGCTTTTCATGTCATTGAGTTTGTGGTTCTCACTGCTGGGTATTTGCCTGCTTGGCGCCATGTCGCCGGGACCAAGCCTTGTCGTGGTGTTGCGCAATACGCTTGCTGGGGGGCACCGGGCAGGACTTGCCTGCGCCGTGGCCCACGGTTTCGCGGTGGCCTGCTATGCCGCGGTGACCGTCGCCGGCCTGGCCATGCTGATCGCACGCTCGCCCCTGCTGTTTATAGGACTTCAGCTGAGCGGCGCAGTCTATCTCGTCTACCTGGGAGTCAACGGCCTGCGCAATCGGCGTACGGCATCCCCGACCGCCCCTGCAACGCCCACCGGCGGTTCCGTTAACACCACCCCCCGGCAAATGGTGTCGGCGGCCATCAGTGGTTTCCTGGTCGCGTTCCTGAACCCCAAGCTGGCCATTTTCATGCTGGCTCTGTTAAGCCAGTTTCTGCCGGATGAACTCGACCGCTTAACACTGGTTCTCGTGGTTCTTGCCGTGGGCCTTACCGATGCCATCTGGTACGCCCTGGTGGCGGCGCTGATTTCAAGGCCGCCACTGATGCGACGCTTTCAGCGCAGTACAGTAGTGGTTAATACCCTGTTTGGCGCACTATTGAGCGCGCTGGGGGTGGGCATGGTGGTAAACCTGATGATTGGTGCAGGCTGAGCCTTCAGTGCAGGGTGGCTTCCGGCTCGCGCACGATAACCGCCTGCAAACGCTGCCCCAGCATGACCACGAAGCCTTCGTGACGCTGCACGCCGTCATAACTGTAGTCAAACCTGTACTGACGCCAGACCCGCCAGCGGCGTTGTTCATCGCGGCTGAGGGATAGCCGGTTAAGTTGTACCGTTTGATCCAGCAGCTGGAAATCATCGCGCTGTCCGGCTTTGGTCACCGCGGTAACGGCAAGTTCACGCACACGAATGGACGTCATGAACCAGACACAGGCGGCGCCCAGGCCCAATACGACAAGTATTTCCCCGAGGGTAAAGTGCATCCCTAGCCTCGCTGCCGTGTCAGAGAGTATTTATGCATCCAGAAAACGTCCTACTACTGTGTTAAAAAGGCGCGGCTGCTGTGCGTGCAGCCAGTGGCCACTATCGGGAATGACCTCAATTTCAGCGCGCGGGAAGCGCTCCCTGATCGCTTCTTCATGCTGTTCCTGGATGTAATCAGACGCTTCACCTTTTACAAACAGGACCCGTCCGTCAAACGGTTCCTGGGCAGGCACCTCCGCCAGTACGTCGCTGTAATGGTCGCGCAATACCGGAAGATTAAAGCGCCAGTGGCAGGTGCCGTCGCTTGCGCGCTGCAGGCTGGTGAGCAGAAACTGGATGGTGCTCTCCTCCTTGAGAAAGGGGGTCATCAGTTCGGCGGCTTCCTGGCGGCTGTGGCATTGCGCCTCGGCCACCGCGGCCAGGGCGGCGAAAACCGCGTCGTGACCTGGCGGGTAGGCCACCGGGGCAATATCGGCTACTACCAGTGCATCTACGCAGTAGGGAGCATCAAGCGCCAGCTGCATGGCGACCTTGCCACCGAGAGAATGCCCGACAAAATGTGCGGTCTCGAGCCCGCGGTGCGTCATCCAGTGCTGCACAGCGGCGGCCAGATCGCCCAGGGCCATGTCTGGCATCCAGGCGGAGCGACCGTGATTGGGCAAATCTAGACTGTGAACCCGGTAGCGGTCCTGCAGCGAGCGCGACAGCGAACCGAGATTGTTGCCGGAACCGAACAAACCATGCATGAGCACCACGTCGGGGCCATCACCCGCCACCGAATCGAATACTTCAGCCACCATTTTACCTGTCTCCCCAACGAGATTTTGCTACCATGCGCGAACTATAAACCAACTGGAGCCACTATGCGTTACTTCACTATCCCGGGCCGACTCGCCACTCTCGCCGTGATTGCGTTTGGACTGATGGCCTGTAGTAGTACGCCAACTTACAACCCCACGGTTTTTGCCTATGAGCTTGACCAGGAAAAGCTCGCACAGCAAGAAGTCAAGACAGTCATTATCCCCCACGTTAATCTGGGTCCTCCCTCCCGCCTGTATCTGGACAAGGAGGCACCACGAGTTGACAGCATGGTTGCGGCCTACCTCAAGGAACAGGGCTACAAGGTATTGCCCCAGCGTGACTTCATCCAGCAATGGAACACTGCCGTGCGCGCTTTTGGCAACCCGCTGGACCCCACTACCGGTCGGGTGAACATGAGCACCTTCAGCCAGATAATGCAGAGTGTGCGCGATGAGCTGCGCAAAACCACACAGCTGGACGCCTTCGTATTTACCGACCTGGTCGAGTTTGAGGTGCCATTCAGCGGCGGCATGAAACATATTGCGCGCTGGGATGGGGTGAGCCGCAAGCCATCTCTGCAAGGTCCGGGAAGCGGTGTGTCGTCAGACTTTGACTGGTCCCAGGGTGCCTCCGTAGCCTCGCTGCAGATCAGTGTTTACGATATGGAGTTGCAGCGTTTATTCGCCAGTCGCGGCGGCCTGGACGCCACCGACGCCATCGATGCGCGCTCCTCAACGGGCCGCTACATCCGTCGCCGCAACATCCTTGAGAATACCAACTTCGTCAAGGAAGGCATTGCCCTTGCCTTTCACCCCTTCATTGCGATGGAAGATTGGCCGGGCAACCCCTGAGGCCCGGGACGAACCTCAAGCGGGATCCATTATGAAGACTCGCCCTTGCCGGGTCAGTCTTCGTAATGCGCCTGTTGTTTTTCTGCCTGGGCCTGAATGCCTGCCAGCAGATCCGCCTGGCTCATCATGCCGGCATTCCAGGTGGCAATATGGTTGAGCCCGTCCTGCACGCTGTGATCACGGCTATAAACCAGCATTTCCTTACTGCCGCGCACTGCCAGCGGTGATTTTCCGGCAATGTCCCGGGCAATGGCGGTGACTTCGCGCAGCAGGGTTTCACGATCTTCATAGACCCTGTTGATAAAGCCCACCTCACGCGCTTCGGTCGCTTCCATGGTGCGGCCCGTATAGGCCAGTTCACGGGTGATGCCATCGGGGATCAGTTTTGGCAAGCGTTGCAGGGTGCCAACGTCGGCGGTCATGCCAATATCAATTTCGCGAATGGCAAACCAGGCGTCAGCGCTGGCGTAACGCATATCGCAACAGCACACCAGGTCCACCCCGCCGCCGATACAGGTATTGTGGATCGCCGCCAGCACCGGCTTGCGGCATTTTTCAATGGCGCTCAGGTTGTCCTGCATGCGCAGTACATTGCGCCGCAGCGTCTCTGCCTGGCGTGCCGGGTCACTGGAGTTGCCGCCGAGGCCACTGAACATGGTCAGGTCCAGTCCCGCGCAGAAGTGTTTGCCATTACCCGCCAGGATGACAACCCTCACTGTGGGTTCGGCATCGAGCCACTCAAAACAGGCCTGAAGTTCGGGCCACATGGCCTCGCTCATCGAATTGGCTTTGTCGGGCCGGTTGAGCGCGACCGTTGCCACCTGCTCATCAACGGAAACAGCCAGCGTTGTAAATTCCGGGATATTCATTCGGGGTACTCCCATACTCTTGTTGTAGTTGATGTATTGGTCGCTACAGCGGTCGCCTACCAGCTGCTGAGAAAGTCGTCGGGATCAAGCGCGGGCAGGTTCTTGGGATTGCTGTCCCGGGTGCCCAGATACAGGAAGGCAACAACCTCCTCGTGAGTCTCGAGCCCCAGGGCGCCGCGTACGGAGGGGTCGGATGCGGCGTCACCGGTACGCCAGATCCCCGCGTAGCCGAGGCTCTCCGCCGCCAGCAGTATGGCGTGTGCGGCACACCCGGCCGACAAGCGCTGTTCCGCAAAAGGGACTTTGGGGTGTTCGCGCAGGGTGGCCACAACGACCATCAACAACGGTGCCCTCAGGGGCGCGGCGCGAGCTCGCTCGCGCACCGAACTGTCAGCCGTCGGGTCGCGACTGAGCAGGCACCGTTCCAGCACCTCGCCAAAATCCTCCCTGCGCTCACCGCGGATGGAAATGAAGCGCCAGGGGCGCAACCAGGCATGATCAGGCGCGCGCAGTGCGGCGCATACCAGCTCTGCTGTCTGGTCGGCATCCGGTGCTGGATCGGTCAGGCGAGGTGCGGAATTGCGGCTCTGGAGAAATTGCAGAATATCCGGCATGGTATTGAGGAGACCCAGTAGCATTTCAATGGCGCATGATAGCAGTCAGTCCCCCGTGCAGGGAAATCCACGTTTCAACCCACGTATACCACACCGTTATTCGGCGCCGCGGCAACTGCAACTGATGGTAATTTTTACGGTAGTACACTTTGCTCCGGTGTGGCCTGATGTTTAAAGTGTAAACTTAAGCCGGAGCCCATAATAAAAGTTGCCCTGGCTTGACTTGTTGATCCCGAGAAAATGCACCACACTTCCCTACCTGACCCTGAAAGCAGCGCGGCGCGGCGCAAAGGATTAGCGACAGGAACGATCAAGCAGATTTTATTTAAAAATAAGGAGTACGAGCATGATAAGCACAAAAAAATCTCAAACCCTGCAGAAACGCCCCCTGGCGGCGGGCATTGCCGCTCTGCTGGGTTCCGTCATGGCCACTACCATGGTTGCCGGAACACAGGCACAGGAAGTACGTCGTGGCACCTCGGCGCTGCTTGAGGAAGTCGTGGTAACGGCCCGTAAGCGCGAAGAGGGTTCGCAGGATGTACCGCTGGCGATCTCGGCGTTGGGTGCCGACCAGATTGATGCGCTCAAGATCCGCGATCTCACCAACATTGCCGTGCGCCTGCCCAACGTGGCCCTGGACGATGTCGGTACCGCTCGGGGCACCGCCAACTTCTCCATACGCGGCCTCGGGGTCAACAGCTCCATCCCCGGTATTGATCCCACCGTAGGGGTCATTGTCGATGGTGTGTATATCGGTCTCAACAGCGGCATCCTGTTTGATACCTTTGATCTGGAAAGCATCGAAGTACTGCGCGGCCCCCAGGGCACACTTTTTGGTCGCAACGTAACCGGGGGTGCGGTGCTGCTCAATAGCAAAAAGCCAGGGGAGGAGCTGGAAGCCAGCATCCGTGCGGCCATTGACCAGGGTCCCGAAGGCGGGGCCAGCCGTTACATCATGGGCAGCGTTGGCGGTCCGGTAACAGACTGGATGGGCGCCAGGCTAACGGCCTATCACAACGACGATGATGGCTTTATCGAAAACCAGTTTGATGGCGAGGACGTCGGCGCAATCAGGCAGACCATGTTCCGCCCCGTCGTGGTACTGACCCCGACCGATGCGCTTGAAGTGACCCTGCGTTACGAATACAGCGAAGTGAGCGGCGATGGCCCTATTGCACAAAGCCATACCAACGGGTCTGGTGTTCCCGGTACTCCCGCCAATTTTGATCGCGAGAGCTTTGGCGCCTCCATTGACGAACCCGGTTCCCAGGATAATGAAACCAACGCCTTTACCGCACAGGCCGACTGGGATGTAGGCTTCGGCGATGGCACGGTTACCAATATTTTTGGCTGGCGCGATTATAGTGCTACCGGCGTCGGTGATATTGATGCCCAGCCACGGTGGGTTTTCCATGCGCCCTCCTGGCTCGAATACGAGCAGGTGAGCAATGAGTTACGCTACAACGGTTTATTTGCAGATCGGTATAACGTCACTACGGGCGTGTTCTTTTTCGACAGTGAAATAAACTATCACGAACGCCGGGATATGGTTGGTTTCTTGACCGGTGGCGTCAAACCCTTTGCAAGATTTGATGGCGGCGGCAACCTCAATACGGAAACCTGGGGTGTTTTTGCAAGTCTCGACTATGACCTGACCGACAGACTGACCTTAACTGTTGGTGCACGTTATTCGGAAGAAGATAAAGACACCGAAATCGCTTCACTCAGCCGCAATATTTCTACAGATTTTCCGGCTGCGGTACCGCTTCCGTCGGTTACACTTGATGAGGCCTGCAATAACGTCCTGAGAAGCGACTGCAACTTTGATTTCGTGGACGAGGACACCTGGTATAGCTTTTCGCCGAAAGTAGGATTTACCTATACGCTGAACGATGATTCCATGGTCTATGGCCATTACAGCGAGGGCACCCGCTCCGGTGGCTATAACATGCGCAACACCTCCTTCAACCCTGCCGACACCCCCGGGCCCTTCGATCAGGAAACCGCTGAAACCATCGAATTTGGTTACAAGTCATCCTTTGGCGGTCGCGGTATCCTGAACGCGGCTATATTCTATAACCAGGTCGATGACATGCAGCGTGAAATCAACCTGCCGGGCCCGATAGGGGTTATTCAGCTGGTTCGCAACACCGCAGAAGCCACGATTTTTGGTGTCGAGGTGGATGCAACCTATCCCCTTACGGATAACCTGGTCCTTCTCGCGTCTGTTGGTGCCCTGGATGCCAGCTATGACAAGGTACTGGTCGACCTCAACGGTGACGGTGTCATTGATGGCGAAGACAAGGATCTGGACCTGCCACGCGCGGCGGACCTCACCTACACAGTCGGCCTGAATCATGACCTGGAACTGGGTAGCTGGGGTTACATGGCATCGCGAATCAGCTATTCCTATCGCGATGATTCAGCGTACACCGACAATAACCTGGGCGTACTCAACGAGCAGAAGCGGATTGATGGCGGCCTGGATTTTTACAGTAACGACGGCCACTGGGTCTTTTCCCTGTACGGTCGCAACCTGCTGGACGAAGTCCTGCACGGCAACGATACCCAGCTGCCCAATGATATCTTCGGCGTCCCCCTTGGAGGCACCTTCGCACCCTTGTCCAAGGGACGTCGCATCGGTCTGGAGGTGACCTACAACCTGTAGGCCACCTGGCAGCACCCTCTAAAGCAGCCTCCGGGCTGCTTTTTTATGCGCTGCTGTTCGGGGCCTGGTTCTTTGGTTTTCTCATTCCCCGACCGACATGTCCTGATAAGGATTGGCGAGGTCCAGGTCAATATGGTAGTTACCCACCTGCATGGCGCGGTCTCCCACGCTGACATCGGCATCACCGAGTACGCCGTAATCAAAGCGGTAGGTGGGCGCCACCTTGCCGGCGATCATGGCATCGTCATAATCGCGCTGGTTCTCGCGCACGCTTTCATTGGCGCGCTGCCACTGCTGCCAGCCCTGGGCGCCGTACCGGCGCTGCAACATCCGGCCGGTCGCACCGGGACTCAACATAGTGGCTGAGGCATTGTTACCGCCGAACCCCTTGGAATTGATAATTGCGTAATGCTGCTCTTGTGTGTCCTGTTGGGTGTGCTTGAGGGTGAAGGCGAGATTATCGCGACAGACATCGTCGGCCAGCGCATCGATGGTGCTGATGCCGGGAATAAGCCCACCGGACCAGATACCCAGGGTGGCGGTCACCTGGTCACCCGAGGCCGAGCCCAGTGAGTGGCCCAGGTAACACTTCAGTGCCGCTACCGGCCACTGGTCGATACCAAACGCCCTGGCTGTAGCCGACAGTATCTGTGATTCGGTGACCCGGTTTTGCGGTGTACCGGTGCCGTGCGCCTGTACCAGCCCACCCTCCCTCATGGCGCGCTCACCGAGCATCGCCCGGGCCGCGGCCACGGCCTTGGCCATGGTAATGTAGTTGCCGACCCCGGGACCGGAAATGGATTTCTTGTAGCCGTCTGCGTTGACGAAGACATCGGTGGCGGCGCCGTAGACCGTGGCACCGAGTTCCATTGCCAGCGCGTCGTCAAACAACACCACCATCTGCGCGGACTCGGCGATGGTAAAGCCGCAGTTTTCCGCAAAGGGCCGGCAGGCACGGCGGTGATCCGGGCTGGCATCCGCGGCCAGGCCATCCAGTTCCCGCAGGTCCTTGTCCGAGGCCAGCGCCCCCATGGCCCCGTATCCTTCCATGACTTCCGGGTTAACCGGGGCCTCGGAGGAACCGATAAAAGCCACCCGGGCACGACCGCTGCGAATATCCTCGATCCCCAGGCGCAGGTTATACAGGAAGGATGCGCAGGCCCCCAATGTGGCGCCGGTGGCACCAAGGCTACCCAGCACGTAGGCGTTAACGAAGTCAGCCGGCATTTCGGCCAGCCCCAGGGGGCAGAATTTGGAGGTCACCCGCTGGCCGTTATAACGGGCCTTGAGCATGCCACCGGCCCCGGCATTATCCAGCTGCCCCATGGCACTGCCTGCATAGACACTGATCTTGTCCGCCGCTACCCGTTGCTGCAGGGTATCCCAGCTGATGCCAAGGCTGCCCAGGGCGTCGGATGCGGCGTATACCATCATCTGCAGGCCGCGCGGGTGATTTCTGGACTGATACAGGGTGCCCGGATCAAAGCCGGCGGGAAGCTGCCCCGCCGCCTTGACTTCAAACTCACGCAGAGTGGGCAGCAGCAGGTCCAGCTGGCCCTGAACCTGCACAGTAACGTGGCTGGCAGACAGTGGTGTTATTATCCAGTTGTTGGGGATAACCCCTGGAATCTGTTGTCGCCTGAGCGTAAAGGTCAGGCGTTGGTCCTCCCCGGTCGCAGTCAGGCGTTGATTCCAGCCTACCGCATCGGGATCGAAATGGTTGTTCTCTACTCGCCTGATCAACGTATGGTCGAGAATGAAACGCTCGTTGTCGGCGGTGTCGGCAACACCCATGAGCTGGGCGAGGGATGCCAGTGTACGAGCTCGCTCGGGAGTGGTCAGTGCATCGTGAACCATGCGCCGGTAAGCGTGGTGGCCGGATACCCGACCGGCACCGTTAACGCCGCCAAAACCAACGATGACGGGTAACCGCTGCTGGGCCATTTGAATCTCCTGGTAACTGAAGAGGTTTTAGTGGGCTGCAGTGTAAGGGTGCACAACGTAAATATCCTAGGCTGTTTCAGCCACATAATATGCTATTCTGGTCACTCACAATCTTCCTCCTTGCCTGAACGCAGGATCAGAGTGCATGTATACCGTTGCAGCCCTTGTTTATCCGGATGCGCTGGCCTCCAGCCTGACCCTGCCCATGGAGATAATGGGTGCTGCCGGGCAGATGGCGCGTGGCGCCGATCGCAGGGCACCACAAGTGGAGTTCCTGCTGGCGGGCGAGGCCATTGGCGCAGTCACGCTCGCCAGCGGCCTGACCCTTCATACCACCGCACAGCGGGATAAGCTGCCAATGCTGGACCTGCTTCTGTTGCCGGCTATCTGGCGCAACCCTTTGCCGACCCTGGCCGTTTGCAGGAGCTGGCTACCGACCCTGGCAGACATCGCTGCGGCGGGAACCCGAATTTGCAGCGTGGGCACTGCCAGTAGCCTCCTCGCCGAGGCAAATCTACTGCAAGGGCGACCGGCCACCACCCACTGGAACGACTTTGAGCGTTTCCGCAAACGCTACCCCGATGTGGACCTGAAAACCCGGCACCTCATTACTCAAAGTAGCAGTATTTATTGTGTTGGCAGCGTTAATTCCATTGCCGACTTCTGCGTTCACATTGTCGAGGACTGGTATGGCAGCCGTATTGCCCGCGCGGTGGAACACCAGTTTTCACCGGAAATTCGCCAGCCGTTTCGCTCCGCTGCCTGGCAGGACCAGCCCCGGACCAGTCATCACGACGAAACCGTACTTCAGGCACAACTCTGGTTGCAGGCGCATTTGCACCGCCCGGTGACAATCAACCAGCTTGCCGCTGAACTCGGCATCAGCCCACGCACCTTGAACCGGCGTTTTCGCCAGGCTACCGGACTGAGTCCGCTAACCTACCTCAATACCCTGCGCAGCAATAACGCACGGGAGCTACTGCGTCGCAGCAACCTGAGTATCAGTGAAATTGCCTGGCAGCTGGGCCTGCAGGATGTCAGCTATTTTTCGCGGCTGTTTCGTCGTTTTAACGGCGTGACACCGGGAGCCTACCGCGCCGCCGTGCGCGGAAAACTGTTTGCCCCCCAGGTCACGGAGGACTCCCTTGCCGATGCCGGTCAATGGACCGCACCGGCTCCGGGATACCGGAAGCTACCTTGAGTCGACTGTCGGTCTGTGGCTTAATGTGGCCCGCTTTACTCAAGGGCCGGGATTGCGTCCCGCCCGTATCACACGTTTTAGTAATCAGCCGGAAGTGTATTCTATGAGCCAGGAATCTGTCGTTATCGTCAGCGGCGCCCGCACCCCGATGGGCGGCCTCCAGGGCAGTTTGTCTGCCGTAACCGCACCGGAACTGGGCAGCACCGCTATCGCCGCTGCCCTCGAGCGCAGCGGCGTGGCCGCGACCGATATTGATGAAATTTTCATGGGCTGCGTGCTACCCGCTGGGCTCAAGCAGGGTCCGGCACGCCAGGCTGCCCGCGGTGCGGGCATTCCTGATGCAGCCGGCGCTGTCACGCTCAACAAGCTGTGCGGCAGCGGCATGCAAGCGACCATTTTTGGCTACGACAGTATCGTTGCCGGTACCAACCAGGTTGTTGTCACCGGTGGCATGGAGAGCATGACCAACGCGCCGCACCTGCTTCCCGGCGCTCGCGGTGGCGTGCGCAGTGGCCACGCCAAACTGATGGACCACATGTTTATCGATGGCCTGGAAGACGCCGATAGCGGGCGCGCAATGGGCAGTTTTGCCCAGGAAACGGCCGACTCGCGCGGGCTTACCCGGGAACAAATGGACGCCTTTGCCATTGAGTCACTGAATCGCGCAAAAACAGCCATCGATGATGGCTCCCTGGCCGCTGAAATTGCCCCGGTAACGGTGCGAGGCCGCGGTGGCGACACCGTTGTCAGCGATGACGAGCAACCGCACAAGGCCGCCGTTGAAAAAATTCCGAATCTGCGTCCCGCGTTTGCCAAAGAGGGGACGATTACCGCCGCCAACAGCAGCTCGATTTCCGACGGCGCCAGTGCCCTGGTATTGATGTCAGCCAGCGAAGCCGAGCGCCGCAGCCTGCAACCGATGGCCCGGATTGTTGCCCATGCCCGCCATAGCCAGCATCCCTCCGAGTTCACGATTGCGCCGATTGGTGCGATTAACAAACTGTTCGCCAGGACAGGCTGGAGCGTGGCGGATGTTGACCTGTTTGAAATCAACGAAGCCTTCGCCATGGTGACCATGCTCGCAATGCAGGACCTGGGCCTGGACCACGCCAAAGTCAACGTGCATGGCGGTGCCTGTGCCCAGGGCCATCCTATCGGTTCCACCGGGTCGCGCATTATCGTCAGCCTGATGTACGCCCTGCAAAAGCAGGGTAAAAAGCGCGGCGTGGCAGCCCTGTGTATTGGTGGCGGCGAGGCCACTGCGGTTGCAATAGAACTGATCTGATCCACTCTGAACACGACCCGGCGGGGACTCCCCGCCGAATCCTGAGGCGCCCATGGCACTGAGCAGTATCCCTGACATTCTCGACGACATTCGCGCCGGCAAGATGGTTATCCTCATGGATGACGAGGACCGGGAAAATGAAGGCGACCTGATTGTTGCCGCGGAAGCGGTGACACCGGAAATCATCACGTTTTTTGCCAGCGAGGCTTGTGGCCTGATCTGCATGCCGATCACTGAACAGCGGGCGCGGCAATTGCGGTTGCCACTGATGGTGCGCGACAACCGCTCCCAGCACGAAACCAATTTCACCGTGTCCATTGACGCCGCCGAGCGCAAGGGGCCGGGCATCAGCTCAATCCAGCGCGCCCACACGGTGCGGTCCGCGGTGGCCGCGGATGCAAAACCCCGGGATATCACCCAGCCGGGCCATATCTTCCCCCTGGTGGCAAAATCCGGCGGCGTATTACGCCGCGCCGGGCATACCGAAGCGGGGGTTGACCTTGCCCGCATGGCAGGCTTTGAGCCGGCGGCGCTGATCGTCGAGATCATGAATGAGGACGGTACCATGGCGCGGCGTCCACAGCTGGAGGTCTTTGCCGAGCATCACGGCTTGCGCATGGGTACCATCGCTGACCTGATCGAATACCGCTCGCTGCACGAGCAGTCCGTGGAGCTTGCCGACAGCAAACCCGTACTCACCGAATTCGGCGAATTCCAGTTGCACACCTTCAGCGACCTGATTGACGATACCCTGCATTACGCGCTCACCCTGGGTACAGCCGTCGAGGACTCGGCAACCCCGGTACGGGTACAAACCCTGAATGTACTGCGCGATGTATTCAGCACCCTGATTGCCGATGAAACTCCCGGCTGGTCCTGTCGCCGCGCGTTACAATGTATCGCCGCTGAGGGCAGCGGTGCCCTGGTCCTGATCGGACAGCCGTTCAGCGCCCGGCAGGCCCTGGCAGAGGTTATCGAGTTCCCCGCGACCCAGAGTGTGGCTGGCAGCAGTTACGACGGCATCGGTAATTACCGGGTGATCGGCACCGGCGCACAAATCCTGAAGCGCCTGGGAATCGGCAAGATGCGGCTGATGTCGGCGCCGATACGCTTCAACGCCCTCTCCGGCTTTAACCTCGAAGTGACCGAGTTCATCCAGCCCTGAAGCGAAGAGAGCCCGGAGTTTCGCGCAAAATACGCGTATCTCGGGGCCTCAATCAGAAGAGTCCCAGCGAGGGGGGCGTTTTTCGAGGAAGGCAGTGAGAGCTTCGATGTTATCCGCAGATCCAGCCTGACGGGCCATCGCCGCCTCTTCGGCGACAAAGGCGGCATCGATCGCCGCCCTGTGCGGCAACCGCAGGCAGTGCTTTATTTCCCGCAGCGAGCTTACCGGCCACTGGGCAATCTGGCGGGCCCGTTCCATCGCGTAGTCCAGCAAGTCGGCGTCGTCGACAACATGTGCAACAATACCCAACGCCAGTGCCTTCTCCGCATTAATCCACTCAGCCGTGTAAAACAATTCTGCGGCTCGCTGCGCACCTATATTCGCCTGCAACATATAACTGCTCGCCCATTCCGGGGCCAGTCCCAGGCTGGCAAAGGGCAGTCGCAGGCGCAAACTGGCACCTGCGTAAACAACATCGGCGTGGAACAGGACTGTCGCGCCCCCGCCCACGGCGACTCCCCGGGCAGCCACCAGCAGCGGCTTGTCAAATTCCGCCACTGCCCGCGCCGCACTCTCAAACGGATGCGGTTCCTCGCCCGGAGTGCCGCCGAAACTGGACAGGTCGACCCCGGCACTGAAACTGTCGCCGGCCCCGGTAAGCACCACACAGGCCACGCTCTCGTCCTCAGCGGCGGACCTGAACGCTTCGCGAATGGCAATCCACAGCGCATCGTTGATGGCATTTTTCTTTTGCGGACGGTTCAGCGTCAGCACCCGTACCCGCCCGACCTGTTCCTGCAGAAGCGATTCCGGTAATGAAGAAGAGACCATTGCAGTTGTCCGTTAGTGGTGAAATATCACGAAGTCGTCCAGCGCCGCACGCTTGGTAACGCATTGGTTGGCGGGCGCGTCCGGGTCCGGGTGGCCAAAGGAGATGCCGAACAGGAGCTTGTGCTCGGGCTGCACGCCAAGTTCCTCGCGCAGCAAATCAACCTGGAAACTGAGTGCGGTTTGCGGACAGGAACCCAGCCCATGGGCGGACATCGACAGCATCAGGGTCTGGGCAAACATGCCCAGGTCCGCGGCTTCGCGAAGACCGAAGGGTTCCGGTAAAAACAGGAAGGCGACATGCGGTGCGTCAAAGAAGGTGAAGTTGCGCATGAACGCTTCGTGGCGGCGAGCTTTCTCTTCCCGGGGAATATCCATCGCGTCGTATAATGCCTGGGCGGCACCGTACTGCCGCTCCTTGTAAACACCTTCATACTTGCCGTCGTAGGGGAAATCCATACTCATCCGGCCGGCCATAAAGTCCGCAGGGAGCTTCTGCCGAAGGCGCTCCAGCGTCTCTCCGGACACCAGGTGGACCACCCATGGCTGGGTATTACAATTACTCGGCGCTCTCGCCGCGTCCTCGAAAATGGCTCGCAGGGTCTCCGGGGCAACCGGTTCCGGCAAAAAGGCTCTCAGCGAGCGACGTTGCGCAACAACAGCACTGAAGGCTTGTGCGTGATCAGACATGTATTGGTTCCGTGACAAATGGTGGGTTATTCGCCCCTGAACTGTGCGGGACGTTTTTCCTTGAAGGCGCGCATGCCTTCTTTGGCATCGGCCGAGGCGAAGACCGGCCCGGCGAGTGCATCCGAGGCCAGCATGGCGTCGTCTTCCGCCATGCACTCCTGGTGTTCGCGCAGCGAGCGGGTAACCGCAGCCACCGCCAGCGGGGCATTGGCACAGATTTTGGCCGCGTACTCCCGGGCGGCGGCCAGGGTTGCGCCCGGGGCGACCAGTTTATTGACCAGCCCCCAGTCCAGCGCCTGCCGCGCGCTGATATGCTCGCCACACAACAGCATCTCTGCCGCCAGGCAGTAGGGAATCTGCCGGCGCAGGCGCACGGTGGACCCGGCCATAGGATACAACCCCCGGGCGACTTCGGTAACACCAAATACGGCATTATCTGCGGCAACGCGAATATCCGTGCCCTGGAGGATCTCGGTACCGCCGGCCAGGGCATAACCTTCCACGGCCAGGATCAGTGGTTTATTCGGGCGATTGTCACGCAACAGTGCCTGCCAGTGAAGGTTGGGCACGGTGCCCATCAGGGCCATGAATTCTTCGCTGGCGCCCTGGTCTCCATCGGCGCCGGCCTTGAGATCCATGCCTGCACAAAAGGTGTCGCCATTGGCGGTAAGGATGGCGCAGCGCAGGACGGGGTCTTCGTCCAGACGACGCCAGGCCCGGTACATACCCAGCAACATGGCCGGATTGAAGGCATTCTTCGCCTCCGGTCGATTCAGTGTCACCACCAGGACTGCACCGTCTTGCTGCACCAGGCAGCTTGGGGTACTGATTTCGAGTTCCTGCAAGATTATTTACTCCACTTGTCTAGCTGATACGGTGGCTGCCCGATAGCGCTATTTCCAGGGCTTTGGGGTACGCGGGTTTGCCGCTGGGCGCGCGCGGCACCTCGGTAACAATATGCAGTTCCCGCGGCACTTTGTAGCCGGCAATGTGTTTGCGGGCCTCATTTTGCAGCGCGGCAAGGTCCAGTGGCAGGTTATTCCGGGTGGCCACCACTGCGGTCACCTTACTGCCCAGGCGTTCGTCCGGTGTGGCCACCACCAGGCAATCGAACACCGCCGGGTGGTTCTTCAGCGCCTGCTCCACCTCTTCCGGAAAAATCTTTTCGCCGCCACTATTGATGCAGTTGGAGCCGCGGCCAAACACGGTGATGGTGTCGTCTTCCTCCAGCCTTGCTTCATCGCCGGTGAGCAACCAGGTTTTGCCCTCAACAGTAACAAAAGTCTCCGCGGTTTTTACCGGGTCATTGTAATAGCCCACTGGAATGTGGCCACTGCGGGCAAAAATGCCCTTCTCACCGGGACTGACTTCGTAATGGGAGCCGTTTTCCGCTTGGGCGATTACGGACATGAATGGATCGCGGGGCACGTTGCCAAGGCCCTGCCCCGCCTTGCCGCCGCTGTCTGCACCCATGGCACCGGACTCGGATGAACCGAAGCTGTTCCTGAGCATGACATTGGGCAGGTGTTTTCTAAAGGCTTCCTGTTTGCTGGTTGAAAACACCGCGCCACCGGAGCCGACCACAAATACGCTGCCCAGGTTCCAGCGGCCCGGATTATCATCCAGTGCATCCAGTAGTGGCACCGCCATGGCGTCGCCGACTATGGTGATGGAATTGATATGTTCGCGCTCGACGATGTCCCAGACCTCGGCGCCGTCCAGGTGGTGAGAGGGATTGAGTACCAGGGTGTTGCCGGCCAGTAACTGGATACAGGCATACCACCAGCAGGCACCGTGCATTAACGGCGCCAGGGCAATGCCGACGATAACGAAGTCGCCGATCCGGTCGGCAATCTGTTCGGGCTCGGTGATCACGCCGTCGGGATGGAAATAGCCGCCGCCGCCCATCGCCGCATGAAACACGTTTTTATGCGGCCACATAACGCCCTTGGGCAGGCCGGTGGTGCCGCCGGTGTAGAGGATGAACAGGTCATCGTCCGCGCGTTCAGCGAAGTCGCGTTGGGCATTCTGGCCCGCCAGGGCGGTTTCGTAGTCGACGCTACCAATGGTGTCGGTGTCCGCAGCGCTGCCATCATCGACATAGACCAGCGTGGTCAGGCGCCCGGCGCTGGCGTGAACCTCGGCTATATGTGGCGCAAACGCCCGGTGGTGTATACAGGCAACCAGCTCGGCGTTGTTGAAGATATAAGACAGCTCTTCCTCTACGTAACGGTAGTTGATATTGATGGGTACTGCCCTGAGCTTGAAGCAGGCCAGCATGCCCTCGATATACTCGTTGCAGTTATACAGGTAGAGCCCTACATGGTCTCCCGGCCCGATGCCGCGACTGCGCAGGTAATGGGCCATGCGATTGGCACGCTCATCCAGTTTACGGTAGGTGGCCCGCTGGCTGCCACAGACGAGCGCCTCACGATCCGGTACCCGGTCCGCAACCAGTTCAAACAGGTCCGCAATGTTAAAATGCCTGGCCATTTATTATCTCCGTGGCGTGAATAACCGTGTGAGGTCAGGGCTTGTCCGCGCCAACTACCCACATTGCAAAAAATTGCGCACCACCGCCATAGGCATGCCCCATTGCCAGGCGGGCACCTTCCACCTGGTGGTTTCCGGCATCGCCCCGCACCTGCCGCGCGGCCTCGGCAAAACGTATCATACCCGATGCGCCAATCGGGTTTGAACACAGTACACCACCGGAACAGTTCCAGGGAATATCACCTCCTGCATCCAGGGACGTGGCTCCCTCCATGGTCAGCTTCCAGCCCTCGCCCTCCCCGGCAAAACCCAGGTTCTCCAGCCACATCGGCTCATACCAGCTGAAGGGTACATAGATTTCAGCGCAATCGAGATCCTTGCGCGGATGGGTGATGCCGGCCTGGGCATAGACATCCGCTGCGCAGTCGCGGCCAGCCCTTGGACTAACCTCTTCCCTGCCCGCAAACATGGTGGGCTCGGAGCGCATCGCGCCGCCGCGAATCCAGGCCGGCGGCTTGGTGCCGGTGACGCTGTCGGCAGCGGAAATAACCATGGCGCAGGCACCATCCGATGAGGGACAGGCTTCCAGGAAGCGCAGTGGGTCCCAGAGCATCATCGAGTCCTCGACTTCCTGCTCGGTAATATCGGGCAGCTGCAGATGCGCCAGAGGATTGCGCGCACCGTGCAGGCGGTCTTTCACGGCAACCTTGATGCCAACGTTATACGGCGCACCTGAACGACGGATATATTCCCGGATAATCGGCGCGAAATAACCCCCGGCCCCGGCGTTCAGATGCACCGCAAACGGTTGCGGCGTGGACAGCGCCCACATGGCATTGGACTCGGACTGCTTTTCGTAGGTGACGGCAAGCACCCGCTTGAAAGTTCCGCTCTGGACGTGGGAGGCCGCCACCAGCGCTGTGGAGCCACCCACAGAACCGGCGGTGTGCACCCGCATCATCGGTTTGCCGACAGCGCCAAGGGCATCCGCGAGATAGCTTTCCGGCATGACCACACCTTCAAACATGTCCGGCGCCTTGCCGATAATCACCGCGTCAATATCCGCGAATTCAACGCCGGCGTCCACCAGCGCACGGTCTACGGCTTCGCGCAGCAGACCGGCCATGGAGACGTCGCCGCGCCGGGTTTTATAACGGGTCTGGCCAATGCCGACCACTGCAGCCAATTCAGCCATTACACGCCCTCCAGAACAGCAACCAGGTTGTGTTGCAGGCAGGGGCCGCTGGTGGCGTGAGCCACACCGCGACGGGCCTCCCCGGCAACAATGCGGCGGAACACTTCACCCACTCGAGCCAAGCCCGACGCCATCATAAGGTTTCCCGCCAGGACGCCGCCGCTGGGGTTGATGACGGTGTCCCCGCCCAGCCCCAGTGCGCGCTGCAAAAGAATTTCCTGGTGGCTGAAGGGGGCGTGGATTTCGGCGATATCAACCGCGCCACCGGCAACGCCGGCAGCCTCCGCCGCCTGTCGCGTGGAGACCGAATCGGTCAGGTCACGCAGACACGGGTTGTGGTTCTCAATGCGATGATCAATGCCGGTAATGAGGGCGTAGGGTTTACCCCAGGCTTGCGCCTGCTCTACCGTGGCGATCACCATGGCGGCGGCGCCGTCGGATACCGGGCAACAATCCGTACGCCGCAACGGCGCGACGAATGCAGGCTCGGCCAGCAATGCTTCAACGGACACCTCTCCCGCCAACTGAGCCTGCGGGTTCGCCATGGCGTTGCGCCGGGAACGCACCACCACCTCGGCCATCTCGCGTTCGCTGACAAGCCCCCTGTCCAGGAGCATTCGGGCCTGCAGGGCGGCAAGGGATACGATATCCAGCCACAGCGGAGCCAGGTAGTAAGGGTCCAGTCGCTGGGACAAAACAATGGGTAATTCCCCGGGGGACGACTTGGAGAACCCGTAAATGAGCGCGGAATCCGCATGCCCCATACGGATTTTAAGCATGGATTCATACAGCGCCCAGGCGGCATCCATTTCCACGTGGGATTCGCGGATGGGTGGTACCGCGCCGAGGGCATCAACCCCGGCGACGAAGGCAAATGCCGCGCCCTGCAGGTAGTCACAGCTCCCGGAGCAGACAAAATCCACGTCCTGGGCACTGGCCAGACCAAGCTGGTCATACACCGCCTGCAACTGCGGCATAATGAGCTCTACCTCATTGACGGCGCCGGCGTCGGCGACGCAGATGGACTGGCTGAAAGCAACAACGGCTATATCACGCATACGTTAGCTCCTCCACCCGCTGATCGGAATATGGCCAATCTGGTCCACGGGTACATCGGGCTCATCCAGCGGTTTGAAATAAAGAATGTTATCCATTGCATAATCCCACTCCTCGCTGGGTTTCCATACCGCCTGCACCCGCTGGCCGATATGAATCTCTTCGTTAACACATTCACTGAGCAGGTGTATGAAGGCGATATTGGCGCCGTCCAGTACCAGATTGGCGACCACATAGGGAGGCTCGATAATGTTGCCCGGAATCGGGATGGAAACGATGGTGAACGACTGCACGGTGGCTTTGTTACCCAGCGTCACCTCCTCTTCGGTGGCAACTCCGCAGGCGGGACAGGAGCCTCGTGGCGGGATATAGACATTACTGCAGCGGGGACAGCGCTGGCCTGTGAGCACCCCCTCCTTGAGCCGCGTCAGGAAGCGTGTTGGCGCCTTGCCCGCGGTGAATCGGTAATGCAGGTAGACCGGGGATTTTATGCCGGTAACCGGCTCTTTCTGCTCAGCCACGGTTACGCCTCCTCTAGCAGGGTAAAACAGCGAATATCGGTGATAAAACCGATGGTCTCGGCGGCCCAGCTGACTTTTACCCGGGCTCCGGTTGCCAGAGCATCTTCGCCGGGAGCTTCCAGGCAGTGGATCATCGCCACATCGGCGCCATCGAGCTGTACCATGGCCCACGCAAAGGGTTTGGCCAGCGGATGTGCTGCCCGTGGTTCATTGACCCAGCACCAGCTCACCAGGGTGCCCTCCTCGCCCACTTCGACAAACTCGTCCAGCGCTGCGGCGGTCACCGGATCGTACTCAACCGGTGGCACCAGGACACGGCCGTCACTGCCGCGGTTGCCGATAATGCGCCGGTCCCGCAGGCCGGTCAAAAACCGCCCCACCACCGGGCCGGTAGATCGGGTATACGTAAAACCGAGCTCGAAAGTCTGGCTCAGGTGTTCGGTCGCTTGCATAAGACACCGCTCCGTGCGCGTTCAAGGTTGAGGGCATGAGTATTGAACAGTGCAGGGGCCAGCTCAATGACGCAATAGAACAAAGCCAGTGACATTTCTGATCACCTTTGGCATCCGCCGGATTGGGTTTTACTGTTTATACCAGCACTGTGCTTGCTTGCGTTTACGCTGTCGGCTGCGAACAAAGCACCGTAAGATGAGTGCACCCCAAGCCAACAGCCATTACAAACGCGGCTGGGCTGCCAGTATTTTACAATTACGGAGACCACATCATGTCCATTGCAACCATCGGCTATCTCAGGATTGCCAGTACCGACATTCCAGCCTGGATGAGCTTTGGCACCGATATTCTTGGCCTGATGGACGCCAAGCGCGAAGACTCGCTGGGGGCGCGCTTCCTGCGCATGGACGACCATCCGTTTCGCTTTATGCTCGAGCCGGGGGCCGAAGACGGCCTGCTGGCCTGCGGCCTGGAGTGTCGCAGCAAAACCGACTGGCTGGCCCTGTGCGAACGTCTGCGCGAGGCAGGCTACACACTTGAGGAAGGTGACAGTGACGCTGCGGCGCGACGCTGTGTGACCGGATTCGTCAGCCTGCAGGACCCTTGCGGCAACAACCTGGAATTGTTCTATGGTCGTCGTCTCGATTACACGCCGCTGATCTCGCCTGCGGGTGTGCGGCGCTTTATCACCGGGGATGAATACGGTGGCGACCTGGGCTTTGGCCACGCGGTGTTACCCGCACCCGATAGCGATGCAGCGGCCGCTTTCTATATCGATTTGCTGGGTATGGGAGTCAGTGATTTGCTGTACCCACCCATGCCCGAGGGAGCACCCGAGACCAGTATCCTGTTCCTGCATGCGGATAACCCGCGCCAGCACTCACTGGCTCTCTACAACCACCCTTACCCCGGTGGTGTAGTGCACGTGATGGTCGAGGTGGAGACGCTGGATGAAGTGGGCCGGGCACTGGACCGCGCCCGGGCTGCCGGCCACACGATCCTGGCCAGCATGGGCCGCCACGTGAACGACAACATGTGCTCTTTCTATGTTCTGGCACCCGGTGGTATCGCCATTGAATATGGCTATGACGGCTTGCTGGTGGACTGGTCTACCTACACACCCACTGTGAGCACCGTTGGCGACCTCTGGGGCCATGAATACCAGTTTCCCGGCAGCTGAAGCCTGCGCCCGGGCCCACTAGTCTGCGTCCGGGCCCAGTTCGGCTTCGCGCATGCGTTCCTGGCGCTCCTGCTCTTCCTCCAGGGCGGCCTTGATTTCGAGCATGACGGAATCCACGTCCGCGGGGGTATCGTCCTGTTCAATCTGGCCGGTAAGAACACGCTCGGGGCTTAGCTCCCCCTCCTCATACAGCTCCCAGATTTCTTCACCGTAGTGGCTGTCGAGCAGCTCCGGGGCAAACAGGCCATAGTATTCGGTAACCTTGCGCACATCGCGCAACAGCATGGCCCGGGCGTTGTTATTGGCGGCAGCGTCCACCGCCTGGGGCAGGTCGATAATCACCGGCCCCTGCGGGTCCACCAGCACGTTAAACTCCGACAAATCGCCGTGCACCAGACCGGCGCACAGCATCCGTACGACGTAGTTCACCAGCACGGCGTGGTCTTCCAGCGCCTGCTCCGCGGACATGGTGACATCGCCCAGACGCGGCGCCACATCGCCTTCTTCATCGGTGATGAGTTCCATCAGCAGAACGCCGTCAAAACAGCCGTAGGGCTGGGGTACCCGCACATCCGCCGCCGCCAGCCGGTACAGCGCATCAACCTCGGCATTCTGCCAGACCTCTTCCTGCTGCTTGCGACCATAGCTGGAGCCGCGCTCCATCGCCCGGGCGCGGCGACTGTTACGCACCTTGCGCCCCTCGGTGTAGGTGGCCGCTTTTTTGAAACTGCGTTTGTACGCTTCCTTGTAGATTTTTGCACAGCGTATATCGCGCCCGCAGCGCACGACAAAAATATCCGCCTCCTTGCCGCTCATGAGGGGATACAAGACATCGTCGATCAGGCCGTCCTCAACCAGGGGTTGCAGGCGAGACGGTACTTTCATAAAGGGAAACCCGGGTAGTAAAACATGCCCCAGTCTACCATAAAACCGCCGGCACCCCATCCGGCATACGCTGTATTGGTCGACACCGGTGGCATAGACTCACGACGTTAAGGTATCATTCCGGCTTTTTCGCCCGGAGCAAAACTTCTATGCGCCTATTGAGGCTGCTGCTTGTTATCGTTGCCCTGTTCACGGTGTGGTTGCTGTGGGGCGGACTTTACAAGACCCCTGTGCTGCAACTGGGTATTCTTTCCTGCGCCCTGGTGGCCTGGCTGATGCTGCGTATGGCAGAACCGGACCAGCAGAAATACAACTGGCGGCTGGCGTACCGGCTACCGCATTACTGGCTGTGGTTGCTGGGGCAAATGGTGGTTTCCAATATACAGGTACTGCGCCTGGTGCTGGGCCCCCGCTCCGCGCTGTCTCCCGTACTCGTTGAAGTGGATGCGCAGGCGTCGAATAAATTCGCACTCGCCCTCCTCGGCAATTCCATTACGCTGACACCGGGTACCCTGACAATCGATATTGATGATAACAAAATCACCGCTCACTGCCTGACTGCAGCGGCCGCCCAATCACTGCAGGCCGGGGCCATGTCCCGGCGCGTTGCCCGCGTGGACCCGGACTGATGCTGCTTATTGCCGCTATCGCCATCCTGGTCACCATGGCCCTGGCCCTGGCCCGCGCCCTGCTCGGTCCCAGCGTCTACGACCGCGTACTGGCAGTGAACATGTTCGGCACCAAAACGGTGTTGCTGATAGCAGTAATGGCCTTTGCCATGGGGCGAACCGATTTCCTGGACCTGGCGCTGGCCTATGCCCTGATCAACTTTATCGGTGTACTCGCGGTGCTCTGGTTCAGTCACCAGCATCACCTTCGCAACCAGAGTCACAGTGGCACAGAGTCGGGTGATGAGCACAGCGGAGACCGTCAACCATGAATGGCGCAGTGGAGATCGTGTCCGGAGCGCTGGTTGTCCTGGGCAGCCTGTTTGTGCTGGCGGGCGGAATCGGGGCACTGAGAATGCCCGACTTTTATACCCGCATTCATGGCGCCAGTCTCACCGACTCTCTTGGGCCGGTACTCGTGCTGGGTGGGCTGATGCTCCAGGCCGGCCTCTCGCTGGTGACAATCAAACTGGCAGCCGTACTGCTGTTCTTGATGGTGACCTCACCCACGGCCAGTTATGCCCTTGCCAATGCGGCGCTGCTCGCGGGATTGCGTCCCGCAGAAATGGATGCCACGACCCGGGCCGGTGTCATAAACCAGGAGGAGGATTCCGCGTGACAACCCTGCTGATCGGCGTTTTCCTGCTGTTGCTGCTGGTAATAACCGCAGTCGCTATCGTGCGCTCCACAGACCTCTTTTCCGGTGTCATGCTCAGCGGTATTTTCAGCCTGTTGATGGCGTTGAATTTTTTCCTGCTGGATGCCGCCGATGTGGCGTTGACGGAAGCGGCAGTGGGCGCCGGTGTGGCCACCGTGTTGTTGCTGGCGGGACTCAAGCTCACACCCTCTACCGAAGCCAGGGCGCGCCCGGTGCGGCCGATTGCCATTATTGTGGTGGCGATAATCGCGTTGCTGATGATTTACGCTTCTTTTGGCCAGCCCTCCCTGGGCGACCCGACGGCGCCGGCCCAAACGCATGTGGCGCCATGGTATATCGAAAATACACCCGAGCTGGTGGACATCCCCAATATCGTTACCGCGGTACTCGCCAGTTACCGTGGCTATGACACCCTTGGCGAAGTCTTTGTAGTGCTCACTGCGGGCATCGGGGTGATGTTCCTGCTGGGCGGCGGCCGCGGCAAACCTTTTTCCCGGCTGCATACCGACCCGCCGCAGGGGCTAAGCCATTATCTTATCCCCAAAGTGATTGCCAGGATGCTGGCGCCCTTTATCCTGCTATTTGCCCTCTTTATACAGTTTCATGGTGAATACAGTCCCGGCGGCGGTTTTCAGGCAGGCGCCATTTTTGTGGCCGGGATGATCCTGTACGCCCTGGTCCGTGGTGAAGATAAAGCGCTGGCCGTGATCCCACCGCACGTGTTGCTGTGGATGAGCGCTGGTGGCGCACTGTTGTACGGTAGCGTCGGCCTGCTGGGCATTGCCATGGGCGGCCAGTTTCTGGAGTACTCGGTGCTGGCTGACAATCCTGTTACCGGGCAGCATATCGGTATTATTGTTATCGAACTCGGGGTGGGACTCACCGTCACCGGGGTTTTGTTATCCATTTTTCACGCGTTCGCCGCCAGAGACTGAGTTGCCATGAAATTCCTGGGTCTTTTCAATTATTGGGTATTCGCGATCCTGTTGGTGATCGGTCTGTACGCGCTCATCACCAAACACAACCTGGTCAAGAAAATCATGGCACTGGCTATTTTCCAGTCGGCCGTATTCCTGTTTTTCATCACCATGAGCAAGATTGAAGGCGGTACCGCACCCATTGTGCAGGCGGGTGTGAGCGGGCAGGTTTTCTCCAATCCGCTGCCCCAGGTACTTATCCTCACCGCGATTGTGGTTGGCATTTCCACGACCGCACTCGGGCTGGCTATTGTTGTGCGTCTCTATGAAGAGTACGGCACCATTGAGGACGACGAGATCCTGGCACTGGATCGTAAAGCGTGATGCTCGCTGACCATCTTCCGGCCCTGCAGGTTGCCCTGCCGCTGCTGACGGCGCCCCTCGTCATTCTGCTGCGCACCGGTTTCCTGGCCTGGCTGGTGGCGTTGCTGGCCAGCCTGTGTTCCCTGGGCCTGGCCATGCTGCTCACTGCAACGGTGCTGGAGACCGGCACCCAACACTATGCCGTCGGCGGCTGGCTGCCACCGATGGGCATCGGCCTCACCGTGGACGGCTTGAGTGCCCTGGTATTACTGTTGATTACCGGTGCTTCTTCCCTGGCGCTGGCCGGCGGGCGCCTGTCCCTGCGCAAGGATATCGATAATCGTCGCGCGCCCATGTTCTATGGCGCCTGGCTGATTTCCATGGCCGGATTGTGCGGCATTGCCGTAGCCGGCGACGCCTTCAATGTCTTTGTCTTCATGGAAATCTCCGCACTCGCGACCTACGTGCTGATTGCCGGGGGGCGCGATCGCCGGGCGCTGTCTGCGGTATTCAAATACCTGATTATCGGCACCATCGGCGCCACGTTTTACCTGATCGGCGTCGGCTTCCTGTACATGATGACCGGTACCCTGAACTTTGCCGATATCGCGCTGCGCCTGGATGAGGTGACAGAGACCCGCCCCATCGTCATTGCAGCGGGGTTCATCACCATCGGGCTGGCACTCAAGGCGGCGATATTCCCCCTTCATGTCTGGCTGCCCCGCGCCTATACCTACGCCCCCAATGCGGCAACCGTATTCATCGCAGCCTGCTCTACCAAGGTGGTGATCTACGTTCTGTTACGCTTCAATTTCGAAGTGTTTCACGGCAACCTGCCCGGGCATACCGACCTGTTCGGGGTTTTCATTATTCCGCTGGCGCTGGCGGGTATTGTGCTGGCTTCGGCGATTGCCATATTCCAGACCAACCTGAAGACCATGCTGGCCTTTTCCTCCGTCGCCCAGATCGGCTACATCGCCTTGGCCGCCGGTCTTACCTCCGAGGCCGGGTTGATGGCAGCGTTGCTGCACATGTTCAATCATGCCCTGGCCAAGGGCACGTTGTTCCTGTGTGTAGTGGCGTTTGTATTAACCAGTGGCAGTGCCTCAATGGACAGCCTCAGGGGTATCGGTAAACGCATGCCCTGGACGATGGCAGCCTTCCTGGTGGCGGGGCTGAGCCTGGTCGGTGTGCCCGGTACCGCAGGTTTCATCAGCAAGTGGTACCTGGTCGTTGCGGTAATTGGCTGGGATGGCTGGGGCGCGGCGCTCGTTGCGGCCATTGTCATCAGTTCACTGATGGCGGTTGTCTACTTGTGGCGATTCGTGGAACTGGCTTATTACAGTGAGCCTCCCGGCGGCGAGGTTGTACCGATGGAGGTCAGCCGGCCCCTGCGTTGCCTGATCTGGTTTGCGGCGCTGGCGAACATCTACTTTGGCCTGTTCCCGCAGTTGCCCCTGGCCCTGGCCCGCAGTGGCACTGAAACACTGCTTGGAGGCCTGTTTTGATGCCTGAATATACCCTGCCTTTAATGTTGCTGTTACCTCTGCTGGGCGCAATAGTCATCGCCTTTAGCGGACGCTGGCCCAACATTCGGGAGGCGGTGAGCCTGGTGACCGCGGTGTCCCTGGCCATCCTCGTGTTTTCCTGGTTTCCCGCCATCAGTGATGGCGCACGGCCCCAGATCACCCTGTCGGAACCTTTGCCGGGTTTGTCGCTGGCCCTGTCGCTGGAGCCACTGGGGATGATGTTTGCCTGCATCGCGTCGTTCCTGTGGATCATCAACACGATTTATTCCATCGGCTATATGCGAGGCAATAGGGAAAAAAACCAGACCCGTTTTTATGTCTGTTTTGCACTGGCCATCGCCGCCGCCATGGGCATTGCCCTCGCCGACAACCTGTTCACCCTGTTTCTGTTTTATGAAATTCTCACCCTCTCTACTTACCCGCTGGTGGCCCACAAGGGCGATGCCAAAACCATCGCCTCCGCACGGATCTACCTGGGGGTGCTGTTGGCCACTTCCATTGGCTTGCTGCTGCCGGCCATCATCTGGACCTATGTGATTGCCGGGACCACCGATTTCACCGTGGGCGGCATTATTGAAGGCAAACTGGAAGGTGCCGCCGTCGGCCTGCTGCTGGGCCTGTTTGTGTTCGGCATCGGCAAGGCCGCGGTGATGCCGATGCATCGCTGGCTGCCGGCGGCCATGGTGGCACCAACACCCGTCAGCGCCCTGTTGCACGCGGTGGCCGTGGTCAAGGCCGGTGTGTTCAGTGTTACCAAGATCATCATTTACATCTTTGGCGTGGATTTCCTGTTCAGCCAGCCCAGCGCACAGTGGCTGCAGTACATGGCGGCGTTCACCATTATCACGGCGAGTGTGGTGGCACTCTACCAGACCAATCTCAAGCGCATGCTGGCCTACTCCACCATCGCGCAGTTGTCCTATGTGATCATGGCCACGGTGATTCTCAAGCCACTGGCCGAGATTGGCGCCGCAGTGCATATTGCGGCCCATGCCTTTGGTAAAATCACCCTGTTCTTCGCGGCCGGGGCTATCTACACCGCCTCCCACAAGACAGAGCTGTGGCAGCTGGCGGGAATAGGCCGGCGCATGCCCATTACCATGGCGGCGTTCACCATCGGCGCGCTGAGCATGATCGGGGTGCCCCCTACCGCGGGTTTCGTGTCCAAGTGGTTTATTCTGGCGGGGGCTTTCCAGGCCGAAAACTACCTGGCCATTTTTACCATTATTGCCAGCACCGCCCTCAATGCCATGTACTTTTTGCCGATTATCTATTTCGCCTGGCTCAGTCCTCCGGCAACAGGCGTCGACATGGATCATGGCGAGGCACCCGGAGCCATTCTGCTTGCCCTGAGCGTGACCGCGGGTCTCACTATCCTGTTCTTTTTCTTCAACCAGCCACTGCTGGACCTTGAAGGCCAACTTGTGGAGAGCCTGCCGCTATGACCACACCGGATAACCACTGGCTGACTCGCCCGGCAACCATCCGCCGGTTATGGTGGATTGGCAGCATCTTACTGGCCTTGACCGTAGCCCTGCAGTGGCTTATCCCCATCAAGGGCCACTTCGGCGTCGATGGCTGGTTTGGTTTTGGTGCCGCATTTGGTTTTTTCAGCTGCGTGTTAATGGTCTTCGCCGCCAAACTGCTCGGCAAGCTGCTCAAACGGCCGGAAGATTACTACGATGTTTGAGATGTTGCCCCCCGCCCTGGCCCTGATTGCCGGCGCCCTTCTTACCTTCCTGATCAGCTCGAAGGGCCTGCGCGCTGCGGTGGTAATCACCGCGCCATTGATCTGCCTGTACATGATCTGGCAGATACCCGACGGGGTGGTCCTGCGCGGCGCCTTCCTTGGGTATCCACTGGAGCTGGTTGAGGGCAGCCCGGTACGGCGCCTGTTTGCGACGATTTTTGCCATTATGGCGGCCACCGGGGCGGTGTTTGCGTTTAACACCGCACGACGCACGGAGCTGGTCGCCGCACAATTCTATGCGGCGGGCGCCATTGGCGTGTGTTTTGCGGGTGACCTGCTGACTCTTTTTGTGTACTGGGAATTGATGGCGCTGTTTTCTACTGTTGTCGTGTGGTGCGGAGGCACCGAAGCGGCCCGGGCAGCCGGTATCCGTTACGCCATCATGCACCTGCTGGGTGGCGTCGTGCTCAAGGTGGGTATTGAGGGCCTCATGGTCAACACCGGCTCACTGGATATTCGTCCCCTGCTGGCCACCGACTTCAGTACCTGGATGATTCTGATCGGCATCCTGATTAACGCCGCTGCGCCCCCGGTATCTGCCTGGTTGTCAGACGCCTACCCTACCGCCAGCCCCAGTGGTTCGGTGTTTTTATCCGCCTTCACTACCAAGACCGCTATCCTGGCGCTGATTCTGCTGTTTCCGGGTGAACCGGTGCTGATCGGCGTGGGCCTGTTCATGGTGTTCTACGGGATTATCTACGCCCTTCTTGAAAACGACATCCGCCGTATCCTGGCATTTTCCATTGTCAACCAAGTGGGCTTCATGGTGGTGGCGGTTGGCATCGGTACCGAGATGGCGATTAACGGGGCGGCGGCACACGCTTTCGCCCACATCATTTACAAAGCGCTGTTGTTCATGAGTGCGGGCGTAGTAGTGATGCGCACCGGCAAAACCCTGTGCACCGACGTGGGTGGCCTGTTCCGGACCATGCCGGTAACCATGGTGTGCGGGGTGATCGGTGCCCTCGCCATCTCCAGCTTTCCGCTGACCTCCGGTTTCACGACCAAAACCATGATTTCACAAGCGGCCATGGACGAGAGCCTGGTGGCGGTTTATTTCCTGCTGGCGGCGGCCTCTGCCGGGGTATTCCTGCACGCCGGTATCAAGTTTCCGTGGTTTGTTTTCTTCCAGAAGGATTCCGGTCTGCGGCCCAAGGACGCGCCCTGGAATATGACCATCGCCATGGTGTTCTTTGCCGGCCTGTGTATTCTCCTCGGCATATTTCCGGAACTGCTTTACCCGCTGCTCCCCTATGCAGTGGACTACGTACCCTACAAGATGGGCAAGGTACTGATGTACTTGCAGCTGTTGCTGTTCTCGGGACTGGCCTTCTTCCTGCTGTTGCCGTGGATGCAACGCACACGCACCATCTCCCTGGACGTCGACTGGCTGTGGCGGCGCGGGTTGCCCGCCCTGGCCCGTATCAGCGCAAGGCTAAGCCGGCCGCTGATAAGCGCCGGGCAACAGCGGCTTCAATCCCTGGTGGGCAGCGCCGGTAACTCCATACGCAACACCATGGGATCCCATGGCCCCCTGGGCCGCTCCTGGGAAATTGGCACCACGGCGCTGTGGATAGCGCTACTGCTGATGATGTATGTGGTGTTCTACTACCTGATGTAGAGCGTAGAATCGCCGACCGCCGAACCAAAAAAAACCCCTGACCTTGCGGCAGGGGTTTATCTTTTTGGTGGAGCTATGCGGGATCGAGGGTCCGGCCTTCCGGCGGGGCGGCCATCCGTCGCAGACCGTCTGCGCAGGAAGGCCTGCCCGTTGGACCGCGGTTCCCAAAAAAAACCCCGAACCTTTCGGTTCAGGGTTTCTTGAGTGGTGGAGCTATGCGGGATCGAACGGGCAGGCCACCCTGCGCGGACCGTCTGCGCAGGAAGGCCTGCCCGTTGTACCGCGGTATTAAAAAAAAACCCCGAACTTTTCAGTTCAGGGTTCTTGGATGGTGGAGCTATGCGGGATCGAACCGCAGACCTCAACACTGCCAGTGTTGCGCTCTCCCAGCTGAGCTATAGCCCCGTAATTCTCTGAGGACGCGAATTCTAGTGAGGGTGCATCCGGCTGTCAAGCCTATCTTGGGCAGGTACGGAATTCGGCACTAGCAATCGACAAAATTGACCGGCACTTCCAATACATTCACCGCCAGACCACCGCGCGAGGTCTCCTTGTATTTGTCCTGCATGTCGCGACCGGTATCGCGCATGGTCTTGATCACCTGGTCCAGGGAGACATAGTGTTCACCGCTGCCACGAAGGGCCATGCGGGCGGCACTGATGGCCTTGATCGCCCCCATGGCATTGCGTTCGATACAGGGCACCTGCACTAAACCGCCCACAGGGTCACAGGTGAGCCCCAGGTTGTGTTCCATGCCGATCTCTGCGGCGTTCTCCACTTGCTCCGGAGTGCCGCCCAGGGCGTCTGCAAGCGCTCCTGCGGCCATGGAGCAGGCAGAGCCGACCTCGCCCTGGCAACCCACCTCGGCGCCGGAAATCGAGGCGTTGATCTTGTACAGGATACCGATGGCTGCGGCGGTGAGCAGATAGCGGGTAACATCGCACTCGCTGGCCCCCTCGCAGTGCTTGAGGTAGTACTTCAGTACCGCAGGGATAATGCCGGCTGCACCGTTGGTGGGCGCGGTTACAATACGCCCGCCCATGGCATTTTCCTCATTCACCGCCAGGGCATACAGAGTGACCCAGTCCAGGGTGTTCAGCGAGGGATCCCGGAGGCCACCGGTATGGCTTTCAAGTTGCCGGTACAGGGCCGCAGCGCGGCGCCTGACCTTGAGGCCGCCGGGCATCACGCCATCGCCGCGACAGCCGCGTTCAATGCAGGCATCCATCTCTCGCCACAGGGCCAGTAGCCCGGCGTGAATTTCGGCCTCACTGCGCCAGACTTTCTCATTCTCGAGCATCAGCCCACTGATCGACAGCCCGCTGTTCTTGCACTGTTGTAATAATTCCCCGGCGGTAGTGAACGGATAGGGTTGCTCCGTGGGATCATCGACTACGGGGTCACCGCCCTCCGCCGCCGTCTCATCCACCACAAAGCCCCCACCGACCGAGTAATACACTCTCTCCAGCATGGGCTCGCCAGATGCGTCGAAGCCCGTAAAACGCATACCATTGGAGTGCCAGGGTAATGTCTCTTCGCGGTGCATGACCAGGTCATTGCGATAGCTGAAGTCGATCGGGTACTCGCCCAGTATGTGTAACCGGGCGCCTTCGCGAATGCCCCTTACCCGATCAGCAATCTCCTCAACCACTACCGTTTCCGGCGTCTCGCCCTCAAGGCCGAGGATCACCGCCTTGGGAGAGCCATGCCCCGCCCCGGTTGCGCCCAGCGAGCCATAGAGCTCGGCAGTAATCCGCGAGCAGCGTGCGAGTAACCCGGACACCTGCAGTTCAACGGCAAATCGCCGGGCCGCGTTCATCGGCCCTACGGTGTGAGAACTGGAGGGACCAATGCCGACTTTAAACAGATCGAACGCGCTGATTGCCATTTACTCGCGCGCCGTTCCGCCAGGTGCCAGTTGCTGATACTCTTTTTCCAGCCGTTTGGCCGCTTTTTTGGATACCCCGCCAAGCACGTCAATGGCATGACGGATACGCATGCGGCTCATGTCCGGCCCGATCATCGCCATGGAATCCACCACCGAAAACGAGGCGCTGGAACCGGCTATGGCGACAAACAAAGGTGCCAGAAAATCCTTGATCTTGTAACCCCGGGCATTTGCCAGGTCTTTGAGGGCCTCCCAAACGGCATCACGATCCCATTCGCGGATTGCTTCCAGCCGCCACAAGGCAAACTGCATATTGGCAATCAGGTCCTCGGGCTCGCCTTTCACCTCGGCGAACGACGCCGGGGTGATCGGTAGCGTCCCCGATACCAGGAACGCCGCCAGGGGCGCAAAGTCACTGAGGGTTTCCAGCCGTTGCTGAGCGTGGGGCAGCACCTGCATCAGGTTGTCGGCGTTGTAAGCCCAGCTCACCAGACGCTGCGCCAACTGTTCCTGGCTGAGGTCTTCGCGTATCCACAGGCCGTTCAGCCAACGCAGCTTGTCCACATCAAAAATGGGTCCGCCCAGGGAAACACGGTGGATATCAAAATTCTCCAGCATCTGCGGCAGGGAGAATTTTTCACTCTCATCGGGCATGGACCAGCCCATGCGCCCCAGGTAATTGAGCAGGGCCTCCGGCAAAAAGCCCATGCGCTGGTAGTAGAGAATACTGGTCGGGTTTTTGCGTTTGCTGAGCTTCGATTTATCCGGGTTGCGCAATAGCGGCAGGTGGCAGAACACCGGCAGGTCCCAGCCGAAATACTGATACAACAACAGGTGCTTGGGCGCCGAATTAATCCACTCTTCCCCGCGCAGTACATGGGTAATACCCATCAGGTGATCATCCACCACATTGGCAAGGTGATAAGTGGGCATGCCGTCGGATTTGAGCAGAATCTGGGCATCCACCATGCTCCAGTCCAGCTCGATGGTGCCGCGCAACAGGTCTTCAACGGCGCAGCTACCCTCACCCTCGGGCACCATCATGCGGATAACATAGGGCATGCCGGCGTCACTGCGCCTGGCGACCTCTTCCCCGGGCAGCGCCAGATCCGAGGGTTTCAGTGCCGTGCTATTGCCCGCGGCCTTGCGTTGTTCGCGCAGCTGCTCGAGTTCTTCCGGGGTGCGATAGCAGACAAAGGCATTGCCCTGCTTTACCAGCTGCAGTGCATATTCACCATAGATCTCCATGCGCTCACTTTGCCGGTAAGGACCGCAGGCACCACCGATATCCGGCCCCTCATCCCACTCCAGGCCCAGCCAGCGCAATGAGTCGAGGATGGCCCGCTCGGACGCAGGCGTGCTCCGCAGCTGATCGGTATCCTCGATGCGCAGAATGAATTCGCCACCGTGGGCGCGGGCAAAACAGAGGTTGAACAGGGCGATATAAGCGGTGCCAACGTGTGGGTCGCCGGTAGGCGAAGGCGCGATACGGGTACGAACAGTCATGATGATTCCGGGCAGAGAGCGAAGTCGCCGATTATACGGATTCGCCGCTGGAAAGCACACCGCTGCCGGTCTCCAGGCCCGGCGCGAGTCCCGCCAGAATATCCAGCGCAGCGCAGCGCCTGGCCGGGTCGTAAATATCAACCGTAAACATCAGTTCGTCGATTTCCGCGGACTCGAGCAATTGCTGTAACTGCTGCTGCAGTCGATCCGGCCCGCCCAACAACTGCAAGCCGAGAAAATCCCTGACCGCGGCTTCCTCTGCGGGGCTCCACAGGCCATCCATGGCCGCTACCGGCGGCTGCATGAACAATGGCTGGCCGCGCATGAGTGCAAGGATGCGCTGATGACTGGTGGTGGCGAGGAACCTGGCCTCGGCATCCGAGTCTGCCGCGATCGCCGGCACAGCCAGGAGGGCATGGGGCGCGGCAAGCTGCGCGGAGGGCGTGAATCTGGCCCGATAAAGTGCCAGCGCCTCGCGATACAGGCGCGGCGCAAAATGGCCGGCAAAGGCATAGGGCAAACCCAGCGCTGCGGCCAACTGGGCACTATAGAGACTGGAACCCAGCAGCCAGATCGGCACATTCGTATCAGCGCCGGGAATAGCCTTGACCTGTTGGCCGGGTTGTAGCGGGCCGAGCAGCCGCTGTAACTCCTCAATATCCGCGGGAAACGCCTCCGCACCGGGCCCGGCCCGACGCAGCGCGCGGCTGGTTATCGGGTCCGTACCCGGGGCACGGCCAAGGCCGAGGTCAATTCGATCCGGATACAGGCTGGCCAGGGTGCCAAACTGTTCCGCAATCACCAGCGGCGGATGATTGGGAAGCATGATGCCACCGGAGCCCACCCGAATGGACTCGGTGGCTCCCGCGATGTGCCCGACCAGGATCGACGTTGCGGCACTGCTGACCCCCTCCATATTGTGATGCTCAGCCAGCCAGAAACGACGAAAACCAAGCGCTTCGGCATGGCGCGCATAAGCGACGCTGTGGGCAAGGGTTTTACCCACCGAATCACCTGCGCGTACGGAAGCCAACTCCAGTAGTGAGAAAGGGATAGCTGATGTCATAATGCACTACCTTGTTTAAAGTAAGCGCAGTGTACGTGCCAACGGCGCTTCTGCCAAAGCGCCGGGAAAGGAAGAGGCTTGCTATCCTGGCTCTAAATGCGAATAATTAGCGTTATCACTAATATCATTCACAGCATTGAGAGGACCTGATTTTGAATCGTATTCGCCACTGGCCCATGATCCGCATCCTGACCCTGTTGGCGATGCTGCTGCCCGCCCTTGTTGCCTGTTCCAAGAGCGAGACCGTTAATATCTATTCCGCGCGCCAGGAGTCGCTGATAAAGCCGTTGCTGGACCGTTTTACCAGCGAAACCGGTATTGAGGTAAACCTGGTGACTGGTGCCGGTGACGCCCTGCTTGCGCGACTGAGCAGCGAGGGTCGCAATTCACCCGCTGACCTGTTGCTGACATCCGATGCGGGCAACCTGTACCGGGCACAGGAGGCCGGGGTGCTGCAGCCGGCAATCTCTGCCGAACTCGAGGCCGCCGTACCCGAACATTTGCGCAGCCCCGAAGGCTACTGGTATGGCCTGTCCTTGCGAGCGCGGGTCATTGTCTATGCCAGGGACCGGGTAAATCCGGATCAACTAAGCAGCTATCAGGCACTGGCCGAACCACAGTGGGAGGGCCGGATCTGCGTGCGTTCCTCGGCCAATATTTATAACCAGTCACTGGTTGCCGGAATGCTGGCCAGCGAAGGTGTCGAGGCCACTGATCAATGGTTGCAGGGGTTTGTCGGCAACTTTGCCCGGCCCCCCCAGGGTGGTGACCGCGACCAGATCAAGGCGGTAGCTGCCGGTCAGTGTGATGTGGCACTGGTTAACAGCTATTACCTGGGAGCAATGCTGCAATCGCCAGAGCCCGAGGAGCGTGCCGCCGCAACCAGGGTCGAGCTGTTCTGGCCAAACCAGGAAGGCCGCGGCACCCACGTGAACATTAGTGGTGCCGGCGTGACACAGGCAGCGAAGCACCCCGAGCAGGCCCGTCGTCTGATTGAGTTCCTGCTCCGGGAGGAGAGCCAGCGCTGGTATGCCGAAAGCAATAATGAATATCCCGTGCGGCCCGGCGTTGCGCCCAGCGAACTGTTGCTGTCCTGGGGGTCCTTCAAGGCCGATATGATCAATGTCAGTGAACTGGGTCGCCTGAACGCCGCCGCAGTAATGGCTATGGACAGAGCGAATTGGAAGTAGGCACCCCTGCGTTTACCTACCCGGAGCCCAGTCCCTGGCCAGCGCGACTCTGGCGCACTGGCATATTACTGGGAACGCTACTCATAGCCATACCCGTGCTGGTAGTGGTTGCCAGCCTGCTTGCGGGCTACAGCCCTGCCTGGCAACACCTGTTGAGTACGGTAATCAGCGACTATGTGTTCAATTCCATAGTGCTGATGCTGGGCGTGGGGCTGGGCACTTTCAGCCTGGGGGTCAGCGCTGCGTGGCTGACCGCCATGTGCGAATTTCCCGGCCGCCGTTTCTTCAGCTGGGCGCTGTTGCTGCCCATGGCCATGCCGGCTTATATCATGGCCTATACCTATACCGGTATGCTCGATTATGCGGGGCCCGTACAAACCCTGTTGCGAGACACCTTTGGCTGGGGCTTTGGCGACTACTGGTTCCCGGAGATCAGGTCACTGGGCGGCGCCATTTGTATGCTCTCCCTGGTGCTTTACCCCTATGTGTATCTGCTGGTGCGGGTTGCATTTCTGGAGCAGTCCACCGCGGTGCTTGAGGCCAGCCGCAATCTCGGCAAAACACCGTGGCAAACCCTTTTCCTGGTCGGCCTGCCCTTGGCCCGGCCGGCGATTGCGGCCGGTGTCAGCCTGGCGCTGATGGAGACCCTGGCTGATTACGGGACGGTGGCCTATTTCGGCGTGAGCACCTTCACCACCGGCATCTTCCGGACCTGGTACGGGCTCGGTGAGTTGCAGACAGCAGCGCAGCTGGCGGCTTTTCTGCTGTTATTCGTGTTCACCCTGTTGATTCTGGAGCGACGCTCCCGACAACGACTCCGTTTTCACAAGACCGCGGTGCGTGACTTTCCCACCCGTATTTCCCTGCGCGGCTGGCGTGCCGCGCTGGGTTTCAGCGTGGCGCTGATGATTCTGCTGGCCGGATTCCTGTTCCCGGCCGCCCAGCTGGCGGTGTGGGGCGCAGCTAATTACCTGCAGATTTTCGATGTCCGTTTCCTGCAACTGGTGAGCAACAGTTTTATGCTGGCGGCGCTGGCTTCCTTTTGCTGCCTGCTACTGGCGCTACTGTTCGGCTACGGCAAGCGTTTATATCCGGGGCCTGCGGAAACGGCTGCAGTGCGCGTTGCCGGGATGGGCTATGCCGTACCGGGAACGGTGATAGCGGTAGGTGTTCTCATACCTTTCGCCTGGTTCGATAACACGGTGGACAGCCTGCTGCGGGAAACCCTGGGCATATCCTCGGGGTTATTATTGAGTGGTACGCTGATTGCCCTGGTTTTTGCCTATGTTGTGCGCTTTCTTGCAGTCTCGCTGCAAACCGTCGAATCAGGACTGGCGCGCATTCGTCCCGGCATTGATGAATCCGCGCGATCCCTTGGCCACAGCCCATTAAGTATACTGCGCCGGATTCACCTGCCCATGTTGCGTGGCAGTGTATTAACCGCACTGTTGCTGGTATTTGTGGATGTCCTCAAGGAATTACCGACAACACTCATCCTGCGCCCATTCAACTTCAATACCCTGGCTGTACGAGCACACGAGCTGGCCTCGGATGAACGGCTGGCCGATGCGGCGCTGCCGGCACTGGCGATCGTGCTGATCGGTCTATTGCCTGTTATCCTCATGTCCCGCAGTATGCCCGGCCCACAGGAGTCCGCATGAACAGCCAGCTGGAACTGCAGCAGGTGTCGATTAAATATGGTGAGTTTACCGCCGTGGATGCTGTTACGTTAACCCTGGAAAAGGGCCAGATTGGCTGTCTGCTGGGCCCCTCGGGCTGCGGTAAAACCACCCTGCTGCGTGCGATTGCCGGCTTTGAGCCGATTACCGCAGGCAGTATCGCCCTGCGTGGGACCGTCATCAGTACACCCCGCAGGCAATTGCCCCCCGAGCAACGCAAGGTGGGCATGGTGTTCCAGGACTTCGCGCTGTTCCCGCACCTGGACGTGCGCCGTAACGTCGGCTTCGGGTTGAGCCAACTGCCCCCGGGGAAACGCCGGCAGCGGGTTGAAGAAATGCTGGACCTGGTGGCCCTGGCACCTTATGCCGGGGCCTTTCCCCATGAACTTTCCGGGGGCCAGCAACAGCGCGTGGCGCTGGCGCGGGCACTGGCTCCCAATCCGGAAATCCTGTTGCTGGACGAGCCTTTTTCCAGTCTCGACAGCGAACTGCGCACCCAGTTGGCGACAGAGGTACGGGACCTGCTGAAACAGAATGGAGTGACTGCCATTCTGGTGACCCACGATCAGAATGAAGCGTTCGCCATGGCGGACCAGGTCAGTCTGCTCAATCATGGCCGGGTCGCACAATCCGATACGCCCTACAATCTCTACCACAATCCCGGTAATGAATTCGTTGCGGAATTTATCGGTGATGGCAACATGATTACCGTGACTGTTAACGCCGCCGGGGAAATGAGTGATGGCCTGGGTGTACTCGACCAGGGCCACCCCCGGTGGCGGGCAGGCGAGCCCATGCGCTTGCTGGTGCGACCGGACGATGTCATCCACGATGACAGCAGCGATCTGCAACTGCGGGTGGTGGGCAAGGCATTCCGCGGCGCGCACAACCTCTATGACCTGTTACTGCCCGACGGCCAGCATGTGCCCTGCCTCACACCCAGCCATGTGGATGTGGCGCTGGGCAGTCATTTGCCGGTGCGGTTCCACCTTCAGCATGTGGTCGTGTTCTCCGCGAATCAGGGCTGATCCACCGCTACCGGCGACCAGGCCATACCGTCGGGCTCCAGGCCTACGGACAAATCGCCCTGGTACTCGAGGGTCGCCGCATCCCACACTGTTATTAAATGGGCGTTGGTGTGGGCGACAAACAACCATTTTCCATCTCTCGAAAGCAGCACGCCCACAGGGATGGAGCTGTCTGGTATCAGGTCACTCAACAGGGTCTTCTCGGGACGGGCCGCACTGACATCAAAGTCCAGCCGCTCCAGCACCCGGCGCTCGGCAACATCCATGACCACCAGTGCATCGGCCCTGGCCAGGGTAATGTAGACCCGGGCGCGCGCATCGTCCGCCTCCGCCCTGATCGGGAAGCCCGGCAGGTCCAGTGTCGCGAGAATCTCGAGAGCGTTCGCGTCGATGATGCTCACCGTGCCGGCGGCGCGATTGGTTACCCATATCTCGTTCTCCCGCACCAGCGCGATGCCCTCCGCGCCTTCTCCGGTCTCTATATCAGTGCGCTTTTTGCGCGCCAGCAGATCCACCACCGTGAGTGTTCCCGAACCGATATTGGTGGTGAAGGCCTGTCTCTGGTTTGCGGACAGGGCCAGCATGTGGGTTCCCTCCTGGTCCGTTGCAACTTCATACAACACTTTCTCTGCATTGACATCGATAACCAGCAGGCTTCTCCTGCCCTCCGCAGTCACCACAGCGTGGCTGTCATCCAGCCACTCAAGACCGTGAGGGCGGCTGTTTGGCGGTAACGCGATAGTGGCCATCGCCGCGGCATCAACAATATCAACCAGGGTCAGGCTGTGCCCCGGTTCGGCGCCGGTACCGTAGTCGCTGACCAGGGCGTGACGCCCATCGGGGGAGACGGCGACCTCGTGTGGGCCATTGCCCGTGGGCAGCGTGGCCACTACCCGCAGATCCTCGACTGCCACCAGGCTGACGGTTGCCTCGCTTTTATTGGCCACCACCAGTGTTGCGCCGTGAGTGGCGCTTGCGATGAGAAATCCGAGCAGGGTCCAGATGGCAATCACAATACGGATACGGTTCATGGGCAATCCTCGCAAGAAGTTATCGCTGTTGTTCGGGCAGCACCGTCCACTCCGGCGCTTCGAATTCGCCGATCAGGGTGATTTCAACATGAGGCGTCTGTTCGGCAATGATCTCGGCAACGCTTTCCGGCAGTTGCGATTCCATGGCGTCACGCGCCTCTTTACTCTCCCACGTGGCAATTGCCAGCAGCCGTTGTGGATCGCCGATTTTACGATGCAAGCGGGTGCCCTGGGCGCCGGGCGCACGCTGGATAATTTCGCTGGCGCGAGTCCATGCCTCGGCATACTGTTCAGCGCTGTAACCCGGCTTCAGAAAAACCTCAAAAATATAATGCATTCCTAATCTCGCTTTACGGGCAATAATTCTGCCAGTTGGTCGAAGTGACTGAACACGAGATCAGCCAGGTGTTCATCATCACCACCGGACTGTTCGGCGTAAAGTACAGCCAGCATACCGGCGTTGCGGGCCGCCTCCAGATCAAAGCGGAAGTCGCCGATATAAGCCAACCGGTGCACCGGTAACTGCCAGAGGCGGGCCAGTTGCAACAGCCCGGCAGGATCCGGCTTGGGCAGCGCATCCTCGCGGGTAATCACCGGGATATCCGGTAACAACAGTTTCTGCTGTACCTTTGCGACCACGCTACGCGAGTTGCGGGTAACAATACCCACAGGCACGCCGGCCGCAACCAGTGCCTCCAGGTAACGCTGCGCGCCCGTTATCCATGTTGACGCAACAGCACCCTCCTGCTCATGACGATCAATAATGGCGGCGGTTTGCGCACGTTGCTGCGGACATGACAGTGTATCCATAAACTCCAGCAGTCCGAGGCTTTCCGGGCATCCGGTTTCAGCTCGCAGGGCATCAAAGTCCAGTCGCGAATTTACCAGTGTCCCGTCGAGATCAAAAATGATTCCCTGCATGGGTTCGGTGATGTTGATAACAGACTCCCGTGTTCTTAGTGTAGAACGTTACTTTACTGATTGCCCGAATGCGAGAATAACGACCGGACCCTGTCGTGATCAAGCCACTGGGCCCCGGGAATATCGGTCAGCCCGGAATGCCGCAATGACTGGCGTACAGAGGACGTAAGGCCAGTGGCGAGCAGACGCTGGTAATACGGCAGCTCCGCTACATAACCCGGCAAGGTTTGCTCGAGACTACTGGCGCCCCCTATCGTCTCCAGAAAGCCGTCGAGAAAATTGGCGAGCGCGCGTTGCAATCCAGAATCATCTTTCAATTGTTCACCGGGGACGATCTGCCAGGTCATGTCGGAGCGCAGACGGCATTCACCGACACAGGCCCCGGGTGCGCGGCTACCCCACTCCTGCGGATTGATCAGTGAGAGTTGCCAGCGGTGGCCCGACCAGTACAGGAAATAGTCACAACCGACCACCGGCTTGAAGGCAAAACTCGCAGACAGCACCAGCGCTGAGGCGAAGTAATCCACCAGCAACTCCCCGGCCGGTTTTGCAGCGACCGTTCCAGGCTGCAATGCGTGCCAGTGTTCCAGTACGGGCACCAGTCCTTTCCCTTGCGGGTTGGGGTTTTTCATGCTTCGATCTCTGCAGTTGCCGGGTTAATCAGTTGCTCGGGGCTTGTACGTTACGGGAGCACACTTTGGCCCAACATCAACGAAAATCAGTATAACCGCGAAATACCCGCCGCCCACAGGAACGTACCATGAACCTGATATCACTCCTCCTGGTTCCTCTACTGGCCATCCTCTCCCCTATAGCCGGCAGCCAGCAGGCGGCTCGCGCGGCGTGTGGCCACCCGGCCACCCTGATCTCCGTTATTCAGGGAAGCGGCGTACGTTCGCCACTGCGCGGCCAGGCAGTCGATACCGAAGCGATAGTCATCGCCAATCTGCAGGAAGCCGGCCAGCCAGGTGGCTTTTTCATGCAGGAGGAAGATGTCGACCAGGACCGGGACCCGGCAACCTCCGAAGGTATTTTCGTGTTTTCAAAAAGCCCGGTAACCGTTGGCGATAGAGTGCGTGTCAGGGGGATTGTGGGTGAGCATCACGGCTTGACCCAGATCAGCAAAACTTCCGTTGTGAGGATCTGTGCCCGGGGCCGCGCTCTGCCATCAGCAGCCGTTATAACATTGCCGTTCGATAATCCGTCCGAGCTGGAAACCGTTGAAGGTATGAGGGTCGCCAGCACACAGATACTCACTGTCAACGACGTGTTCAAACTGGGGCGTTTTGGTGAGTTCACGGTCGGCCTTGGCCGCCGCTTCACACCGACTGAAGTCGCCGCGCCGGGCACCGCTGCCAATGCAGTAAATGCCGCCAATGACCTTAACCGGCTGGTGGTCGACGACGGTATCCACAGGCAGAATCCCGAGCCGATACGCTTTCCCGGGGTTGGGCTGGGAGCCGATAATCCGCTGCGTGTCGGCGATGGCATCGGCAATCTGTCCGGGGTCATGACTTACGCCTTCGGAAGCTATCGGTTGATTCCCGAGGGCACTCTGCACCGGCACACTGTAAACGCGCGCCGTGCAGTTCCCCAGCCAGCCGCAGGCGCCGATCTGCGCATTGCCAGCTTTAATGTGTACAACTATTTCAATGGCGATGGCGCCGGTGGTGGCTTCCCGACTGCCCGCGGCGCCGATACCCCACTCGAGCTTGAACGGCAGCAGGCAAAACTGGTCGCAGCCCTGTTGGCAATGGACGCTGATATCATCGGCTTGATGGAAATTGAAAATGATGGCTTTGCTGCCCGCAGTGCGATCAGCCAGCTGACCGGGGCTTTGAATAGCGCCGGCGGACCGGGTGAGCGCTATGATTTTATTTCCACTGACACCCTGCGAATTGGTACTGACGCTATCGCGGTGGGGTTGCTGTACCGGCCATCGGTGGTTATGCCCATCAATCCTGCGCAACTGCTCAGCGCTGCCAATTCGCCGCGCAACAACAAGGGTGCAGCCCTGTTCAACGATCGCAAGAACCGCCCTGCCCTGGCCCAGAGTTTTGAACATGGCGCCAGTGGCGATCGCATCACCCTGGTGATCAACCATTTCAAGTCCAAGGGGTCTTCCTGTGCCGATGTCGGCGACCCCGAGGATCCGCAGCTGCAGGGAAACTGTAACGGCGTGCGCACCAACGCTGCCATTGCCCTGGCGCACTGGTTGAAAACCCATCCAACAGGGATAGACGATACCGATATACTGGTAATGGGCGACCTTAATGCGTACTCCATGGAAGATCCGATCCGTGCATTGGCAACAGCCGGTTATAGCAACCTGAAGCGCAGGGGAAGTTATACCTATGTGTACGATGGCGAATCCGGCAATCTCGATCACGCCCTGGCCTCCGCAAGCCTCAAAGCCAAGGTCGTCAACGTACAGGACTGGCATATCAACGCGGATGAACCTCGTGTTCTTGATTACAACACCGAGTTCAAGACAGCGAGTCAGCACAAAACCCTGTACGCGCCGACACCCTACCGATCCTCGGACCACGATCCCGTTATCATCGACCTGAAACTCAGTGTGATACCGGACTAGAAGTTCATCGGCTTTCAGGGAAAGCGGCCCGGCGATCCGGCGATCCGGCGATCCGGCGGCCGGTTCTCCCAGCTGGTGTTCGGAGAAGGGGCTGATCGGGTACAATAGACGGTTTTCGGACCCAAGCCTCCACCATGCCCGATATCACCCCTTATCGTTTTTGTACTGCCCCGCTGATGGACTGGTCTGACCGCCATTGCCGTTATCTGTGGCGCCTGTTGAGCAAGCGCGCACGGCTGTATACGGAGATGGTCACTACAGGCGCATTGATTCATGGGGATCGGGAGAGATTCCTGCGCTTTGACCCGGCTGAGGCGCCGGTGGCATTGCAGCTTGGCGGCAGTGACCCTGCCGAACTGGCACGCTGTGCGCACTGGGCCGAACAGTGGGGATACAATGAGGTAAACCTCAATTGCGGCTGCCCCTCTGACCGGGTGCAATCGGGAATGTTCGGCGCCTGCCTGATGGCCAGGCCAAAACTGGTGGCGGAGTGTGTGAGGGCGATGATTGAAAGTTGCGCGCTGCCGGTTACCGTCAAGCATCGCATCGGTATCGACGAGATGGAGTCCTACCAGCAATTACTGGATTTTATTGGTCCCGTCGCGGAAGCCGGTTGCAAGGTGTTTATCGTGCACGCACGCAAGGCCTGGCTGCAGGGCCTGTCACCGAAACAGAACCGCGAAATTCCGCCGCTCAACTATCCCTGGGTATACCAGCTGAAAGCGGACTTGCCACAGCTTGCCATTGTGCTTAATGGAGGCATCAATTCCCTGCAGGAATGCGATACTCACCTCGGGCAGCTCGATGGGGTCATGCTGGGCCGGGCCGCCTACCAGAATCCCTGGCTGCTGGCAGATGTCGACCGGCACCTGTTCGGTGCTACCAATCCGGTAGCGTCGCGGGATGAGGTTATCGCACAGTTGCTGCCCTATGTGGTCGCGGAACTGGCCGCGGGTACGCAGCTGCATCACATTACCCGGCATGTGCTGGGGCTTTACCAGGGCCTGCCAGGGGCCCGCCAGTTCCGCCGTCATATCAGTGAGAATGCCCATCGCACAGGCGCCGGCGTTGAGGTGCTTGAACAGGCCTATCGCTTTGTCAGTGGCGCCGCCGTTCAGCCGGCCTGACTGCACAAGTGCCGAACGGGGCATGGCCCGCGCAAGCAGAATCCGGAGAATGCCGTTACAATAGGGGCCTGGACCGCAAGAGCCACCGCACTATGAGTAACAAACTTGAACGACTGAAAGCAATGACGGATGTTGTCGCCGATACCGGTGATATTGAAGCCATTCGCACCTTTCAGCCCCAGGATGCAACCACCAACCCGTCCCTGCTGCTAAAGGCCGCGGCCCTGCCCCATTACGCAATGCTGCTGAAGGAGGCCAGGGACTGGGCTGCTGGCCAGGGCGGCAGTGATAGCGAGCGACTGGCCAACTGTTGTGATCGTTTTGCTGTGGATGTAGGGCGGGAAATTCTTGAAATTGTGCCCGGCCGGATTTCTACCGAGGTGGATGCCCGGCTGTCTTTTGACACCAGCGCGACCATAAGCCGTGCGCGTAAGCTTGTGGGCCTGTACGAGGCGGCAGGCGTATCCCGGGACCGCATCCTGATCAAGATTGCCTCTACCTGGGAGGGTATACGCGCCGGTGAGCAACTGGAGCGTGAAGGTATAAACTGCAACCTCACCCTGTTGTTCGGTTTTGCCCAGGCCGCGGCCTGTGCCGATGCGGGGGTGTATCTGGTGTCGCCGTTTGTCGGCCGGATCCTGGACTGGCACCTGGCCAATACCGACCTGGTGATCAACAGCCCGGAAGATGATCCTGGTGTGATATCGGTGCGTCGTATTTACCAGTATTACAAGGCCCATGACTATACTACCGTAGTGATGGGTGCGAGTTTTCGTAATACCGGTGAAATCGAAGCGCTCGCAGGCTGTGACAGGCTTACCATCAGCCCTGATTTGCTGGCGGCGCTGGCCGCTGACACTGCCCCGCTGGCGCGCAGGCTGACGCCGTTGGATGCGCATTCTGCCGATGCCCGAGAGGAATCTGCAGAAGCCGGATTCCGGCTACAGCTCAATTATGACGCCATGGCCACAGCGAAACTCGCGGAGGGTATCCGCAATTTCATTAGCGACCAGCTAAAACTGGAACAACTGATTAGCCAACCATGATTAATGCACTTAAATCTCTTTTCATCACCCAGCCGTCGGAGTCTCCGGAAGATATTGAGCACCGCCTGCATCTGGCCGTGGCGGCTCTGTTGATAGAGACTGCCAGGGCGGATTTTACCGAGGATGCACAGGAGGAAGCCGCGCTGGAATCGCTGCTGTGCAGCAGCCTTTCACTGCCCCGGGAAGAAGTGCATGCACTGGTCGAGTCGGCGACTACGCGAGTGGACCACGCAACCTCACTGTACGAATTTACCCGGGTGATTAACGACCACTGCAGCCCTGAGCAAAAACTGCAGTTGATTGAAACAATGTGGGGGGTTGCCTATGCCGACGGCAACCTCGACAAGTACGAAGAACACCTCATTCGCCAGGTTGCAGAGCTTACCTACGTGCCTCATGCCGAATACATTCGCACCAAACTGGCGGCCAGCCCCGACTAACTGATTGCGCTGGTCGTTCGACCGGACTCAGCCGTGTTCCAGCGCCACCATCAGATCCTTGAATCGGGCCCGGTTTTCATCGGAAATACCCATGAGTACCCGGTGGGCTTCAATCACTTTCTCCCGCACGGCAGCCTCACTGCCCTCGACCACGGGAATTGAGTGTATGTCAGCCAGTTGGTTGCACACGTCTTCATGGATCTCGAACAGACGCTGGAAACCCATGCTCCTGATCAAGCGGGTAATACCAGGATCGCAGGAATAAATGGCGGGCATGAACCCGTAGCGCTCGCGTACTTCAAGAGCGAGCTTGGCCAGCAGGCCCAGGGTCGTACTGTCTATACCCTGAACATCACACAGATCTACCCAGACGCTGGCGAAATCGGGGCTGTCTAGCATTCGCTGAAAGTAATCATCAATAGTGGTACACAGGGTCAGGCGCACATCACCGGTGAGGCGTATAACGTATGCTCCATCCTGGCAGGCAGCAAGAATTTGACCTTCTTCCATTTCAGTTCCGTTTGCTGATAAACAGCGCAGCGATATCATCCGGAGCAGTCTCTACACGATTGAGACCGAGCCGAGTCACAATATCTTCCGGCGACTCAGCCGATTCCTCAAAGACCTTGAGGAAGTACTTCTCTTTTTCAATCAAATTCCGGGGGGGCAGTATTTCCAGAATGCCATCCGAAAACAGCGCCATCATGAAGCTGTCCGGCAGGTCAATCAAATGCTCTTCGTAGCCGACATCCGCCATGATACCTACTGCTGAACCCTCCCCCCGTAGATAACGACAGCCTTCCCGGGAAACCAGCACCGGTTGCGGTAAATGCCCCGCAACACTATAGCGCAAGGTATTATCGGCTGTGTCCAGCAATCCCACCACCATGGTGGCGTGCTTGCCGACAGCCAGTTCCAGAAGCTCGTTGTTGGCATGTTTGAGCATCGCTACCGGACTGAGAATGGTGTCATCATTGTGGCGCAGGTAGTCCGAGCGCTTGCGGGCAAACAGGTTTTTCAGCAGCACTGTGGTGAATGCGGATGAACTGCCGTGCCCGGAGACATCCGCCATGAAAAACGCTACATACCGGTCGCCAACGGTAAAATAATCGGTGAAATCCCCGCTCAGGTACAGCGAGGGGATAACCGTGTGGCTGAACACATATTCTCCCAGCACCATCGGGCTGGTCGGCAGCATCCGCAGCTGCACCTGGCGACCTGCCTGCTGGTCCTGTTCAAGTACCTTTACCGTACCCCGTAACTCTATATTGGCAAGCTCCAGCCGCTGCCGATACTCCTGCAGTTCACGCCGAAGCACCCGTTGGCGCACACAGCGGCCAATTGATTTACGCAGGGCGTCCCAGTCTTCAATGGGGCGCACAAAAAAGTCGCTGGCGCCGAGACGCAGCGCTGTCATCATCTTGTCTACATCAGCGGTATCACTGAGCACAATCGCGGGGATTTGCAGGTCCAGTTCCTTCAGAGCCTTGCGTGCATCTCCCCAGGACACCGATTCAAGATCAAGTTCACACAGGATAACGTCGATATCGCTGTCCGCGGACAGAAAATCAAACGCAGCGGCGACATCAGTGAAGACCGTTGTGCGATAACCGGCTGCGGAAATCGTATCCGCCAGTTCCGTCGCTCGGGCGACATCGTCGTCGATGACCAGCACATAGCCGTTGGCAACCATCATGTACTACTTGAGGGGTTTCTTTGGCAAGACACTACGCCCTTGCCGGGACCCCGGCAACCGCATTGCACAAACTTTGGGCAGGATTTCACACTTTTGGTGCGTGCAGGGTAAAACAACCGTATGGTCAAAACTCCTCGTCCCAGCCGTTGTCTCCGAAATCGGAAAAGTCATCCTTCAATTCGCCCTCACTCACCAGGGCCCTGCGGCTTTGCAGGTAGGCATCACGTACAAAAATATAGCGATCCCCGGATATCAGGTCATCCGCCTTGAGCAATCGCGCGCGGGTACTCACCAGATCCAGCCCGCGCGTTGAATTACGCAGCCGCACATCGTCAATGGTCGATTCTACCGACGTATAACCGTCAAAGATCGTACCGGTACCACTGCGGACCGTCTTTGGTCCCAGCAAAGGAACCACGAGGTACGGGCCCTGGGGAAATCCCCACACGGCCAGCGTATGTCCAAAGTCGGTACGATAAGGGGTAAGGCCCATGCGCGAGGCAACGTCAAACAGACCCAGAATACCAATGGTTGAATTCAACAGGACACGACCACTGGCGCGTGCGGCGTTGGCTGGGCGACCCTGTAGAACCCCATTAACGGCCGCATTGACGTCACGCAAGTTGCTGAAAAAGTTGGTGACGCCCTGCTCCGCAGGGTCCGGCATAACCCAGCGATAGCCTCTCGCAGTAGGGCGCAACAGATACTCGTCAACTTTGTCATTGAATACAAACAAGGGGCGATTAATACTCTCGAACGGGTCCGCCTCGGCTTCGGCCCGGGCAATTGCCGGGACCGTGAGGAGGAGACACAACAGCAGTATAATAGTGCGCCGGGGGGACATATCAAAATGGCATCCATAAAATTGGCCCGAATATTACGCCTCTGCCTGACCGGTAGCAACCCACCCGGGTAGTTTCGGTCAGGAGAGTGTCAATATCGAGGAGTCCACAAATTCAGTAAGCTGCCGGGCGCCAAATTGCTGGACAACGGCGGCATCCACGCCCAGTTCGGTGGCCAACTGGACCAGCAGTTCAGCACCCGGGACGGTCGCGTTCTCGCGTGTAAGCTCAAGCAGGCGCGCAGTGGCTGCGTTCAGCGCCATAAACTGCACGGCATCGTCCCTGTTCCGGTAAACCACCAGGTATACAGGGGCTTCCGGTTCGGCGGGCTGATAATCCGGCCCGATCATCTGCACCGGAAACTGATAGGCTAAAACCCAGGCTAAAGGCGAAAGCCGCGGAATCGCTGTCAGCGGATCCGCATCGTCGGATATCGCTTTGGGTATTTCCACAGAGGACACCATGAGCGCCAGTTCTACCCACTCATAGTGCGCCAACTCAGTAATAAAAGGTGGATCGTCGGGGCCTGGATTGTGTCCCTCCAGCAAGAACTGCAGGAACTCCTGGCTGATTTCGAGAAAATAGGGGCTATGGCAGCGATGATCGTCGATGAATTGACGAACCAGGGCATGCCAGGCAGGCTTGCTGTAAAGACTGCGCAGTACCGGGAAACCGCTGCTGATAAACCCCTCTATATTGTTGTATATAAGATCCTGGTAAATCTGCAGGCGTCGCGGTTCAACACCCTCGGGTGCAGGCGAGGTTTCCGGGTTACGCAGGTACCGGGCCATTGTCAGCTGGCTTGTACGCAGATCAGCCACGGCTACCCACACGCTGGTGCGTGCCCGTTGCGACCCCATCCTGCAAGTGCCGGATGTGGGCAACTTCCTGCAGCAGCACAGGCAGTGGCGGAATATTGAAATCGCGTTCGAGCAGCGTTGGCACAGGGCCAAGAAGGCGATAGGCCTCCTCCAGCAGTGACCATACCGGGTCGATTACGTCGGCACCATGGGTATCCACCTTGAGGTCAGGCGCCTCGTCGAAATGGCCTGCGACATGAATATAGCGAACTTTCGCCAGGGGCAGTGAGCGCAGGAACCCCACAGGGTCGTAATTGTGATTGATGCTGTTCACATAGATATTGTTGACATCGAGCAGCAGGTCACAACCGGAAGTGTCCAGTACCGCGTTGATAAACTCGGCTTCGCTCATATCCGCATCGGGCTGTGCGTAATAGGATGCATTTTCCAGTGCGATAGGAGCTCCGATAATATCCTGTACCTTGCCGATTCGTGCACTTACGTGTGCCACGGCCTCCTCGGTAAAGGGAATGGGCAGCAAATCGTAAAGGTGGCCTTCGGCGGCACAATAGGTCAGGTGCTCGGTATACACTGTCGCCCCCAACTCGTTCATCAGCTCGCGTATCGCGTGCACCAGAGCGTCATCGATGGCGTCGGGGCCACCGATATCCAGGGACAGGCCATGGAATACGACCGGATAACGCTCCGCCAGTTGGCGAAGTTGTCGCCCGTAGCGTCCCCCGACATTAATCCAGTTTTCAGGTGCGACTTCCAGGAAATCCGCCGCTCCCGGCCCAGCTTCGAGCAACGGGCCCAGAAGGGCCCGCCGTAGACCAAGACCCGCGCCTGCGGGTCCGGATGAGAGCTCAGGCATTATGCACCGCCGCACTTGCCTTCGCCGCACTTGCCTTCACTGTCTTTCTCAGCTGTCTTTTCGCCACCACATTTGCCTTCGGCGTCTTTCTCACCGCACTTGCCTTCGGCATCTTTCTCGCCGCATTTACCTTCGCCACATTTACCTTCTTTGTGCTTGTCGTAATTGGCAAGGTCATAGCCGCCGTTCAGCGAATGAGCGGAAAACGGGTTTACCTCTGCGGTCGCCATTGGCACAACGCTGCTGGCGAGAAAGGCTGCGCTGAGTGCGACGATAAGTGGTTTCTTTGATTGAGCCATGATGGTTGTCCTTTTGTTGGTTGGTTTAACGCACGATACAAGCGGGCCGCCAACACTTCAACGGCCCTCAGCTCACGTACTAAGACCCAGTATTAACGCTGTGGTTTCCCTTTGCGTGCCCACGATGTGGTAAATATTCACACTTTTATGCGCCCAGTCCCTGTTCTGGCTGGCTGTCCAGCCAGGTGCGCACCTCTTGCCACTGGGCCTGCAGCCGTTTCACGGACACCGGAATCCGGGTACCCAGCTGCTGCGCAAACAGTGATACCCGAAACTCCTCAATCATCCACCGATACTGCCGGGCGGCCGGACACAGCAGTAACAACCCCGGCTGCGCGGCAACGGCTTGCGCCAATGGTGTCAGTAGTCCCTCCAGCGTTGCACAGTGTGCCCTGTCGCGCTCCAGTTGGCCGTTCAGGCGTTCCAGCCGCACGCGAAGCGCTTTCATGTAGCGTGGATATTGCGCGAGCCAGGCGGCTGGGGTGTCGCGCTGGAATCCGGGCTGCCAAAGCTCGCCCAACTGACGCCGGACATCTGCAACCGAGGTCGACCAGGACTTGTCAGTATAGCGGGCCAGCAACTTGTGCACCGCCGCCAGCGGCCGCAGCGCATTGAGCAAATTTGCCTCCTGTTCGTTGGCGTGCTCAATCACCCGATTGCTGCGGGCGAGTAATGCTCCAAATGCGACCTCGTCCCAGGGCAGGTTCTCTTCCAGTGCCGAAGCCTGTAACCACGCGTTATCAATCAGGTCCTCAACCAGCGGTAAGCGTTCGAGGCCACAAGCGGCCAGCAACAGGCTGGTTTCATTGCCCTGCAGAAGCTGCTTGCGCAGGAATTTGACCTGTTGGCGCTGCTGCAGGCGGAGCAGGCGCAAGACGCCCAGGCGGTGTTGCAACTGCGCCTGGGCAGGGTAATCGAACAGTTCAATCGCGACCGACTCACCCTGATCCACCATCGCCGGCCAGGCGATGATATCCACACCCGCCTGACGGAATCGCCATTCCTGCGGGAGGGAACCCAGGTCCCAGGCTGTGAGACCTGTGCGCGCAAGAGAGTGCTCGGAAACCGTGGCGATGGTCTGCTGGGTGTCACTGCGAAATCGGGCCACCAGCTGCGCCAGATCCCTTCCCTGGGCCAACAACTTGCCATTGGCATCCACCACACGGATATTCATGTGGTAAAACGGGTCAAGCCTGGCCAGATCCCAGTCACTCGTAGCGACAGAGGTGTTTCCAAGCCGCGACAACGCTTCTGCCAGGACCGCGTACAGGTCATCATCGCCGGCTTGCAGTGTCGACAGGGCACGATCAACATAATCGGGAACCGGCACCAGTTGCTTGCGCTTGTCTTTGGGTAGGGCCTTTACCAGCGCAATACACTTTTCTCGCAGCAGCCCGGGTACCAGCCAGTCAAAACGAAACCGTGGCACCCGATTGAGCAGGCCTACCGGCACGGTCACCGAGACGCCGTCCGCCACCTGCCCCGGCTCAAACTGGTACCCGAGCTTGAAGCTGATATCGTTCCAGTCCAGCCGGTCGGGAAACTGCTGGCCCAGTTCCGCCCCGGGATCCCGGGCCAGCAGCAGCTCCCGCGGCACTCGCAGGCTGTGGTCTGCATCGGGCGCTGTTTTCAGCCACGCCCGCAAGCGATCAGCGGTAGTGATATCCCCGGGCAGGCGCTCATCATAAAAATCGAACAAAACCTGTTCATCGGCCAGAAGGTCGCGTCGCCGTGCTCGCGCCTCAAGGTCTTCCAGTGCACGCAGCTGGCGCAGGTTGTGCTTCAGGAAAGCCGGCGGCCGTGGGCATCGTCCGGCGATCAGTGCTTCCCTGATCAACAGTTCCCTGGCCTCCGCGGGCTTTATCGGGCCGTAATGTACCGGCCGCTTGTCAACCACGGTGAGACCGTACAGCGTCACCCGTTCCGAGGCCATCACCCGCCCCTGCCGAGGTTCCCAGCGCGGTTCATGATACTGGAACTTGAGCAGGTCCGGATTTGTGTCAAGGATCCACAGGGGATCGATTGTGCCGACTACCCGGGCAAAAATGCGTGAGGTTTCCACCACCTCCGCAGCCACCAGCCACTTGGGTCGCTGACGACCCAGCGCCGAACCCGGAAATATCTGCAGTTTGCGATTGCGACTGCCCAGGTAATCGCGGCCCTCCTGGTGCTGGGCGATATTGGACAAGAGGCCAGCCAGTAAGGCGCGATGGATAGCCTCGTAAGGCTCTTCCTCCACTATCGCCAGTTCAGCCGCCGGATGCAGGCCCAGCTGGCGACACCCGATGCGCAGCTGCGCATGCAGGTCGCGCCACTCCCGCATCCGCAAGAAGGACAGGAATTCGCGCTGACACAGTTTGCGCAACTGGCCCTGGCTCAGCGCCTGGCGTTGTTCTTCGTAATAGCGCCACAAGGCCAGCCAGGACATGAAATCGGAGCGCGGATCGCGAAACCGGGCATGCATCTGGTCAGCCTGTTGCTGTTTGTCCGCAGGGCGCTCCCGGGGATCCTGCATTGCAAGTGCTGCAGCGATCACCAGCACTTCGTCCAGGCAGGATAGCTGCTGTGCGGCCAACACCATACGCGCCAGGCGCGGATCTACCGGCAGCCGTGCCATGCGCTTGCCAATACTGGTCAGCTGGCCCCGGCGGGTAACCGCGCCCAGCTCTTCCAGTAGTTTGTAGCCATCGCGCACCATCCGCGGATCCGGCGGGTTTATAAAAGGAAAACGCTGCACTTCGCCGAGACCCAGCTGCAGCATCTGCAGAATCACGGCGGCCAGGTTGGTGCGCAGGATTTCAGGATCGGTGAACTCTGGCCGGGCCAGAAAATCTTCCTCGGTGTACAGGCGGATACAGACCCCCGGGGCCACTCGCCCACAGCGCCCCTGGCGCTGGTTGGCACTGGCCCTGGAAATCGACTCGACGGGCAGGCGCTGAACCTTGGTGCGAAAGCTGTAGCGGCTGATGCGAGCCTCGCCCGGGTCAATCACATAACGAATACCGGGTACGGTCAGCGAGGTCTCCGCCACGTTGGTGGCCAGCACAACCCGCAGCTGCCGCCGCCGGGACAAGTCAAATACCCGGTCCTGTTCCTGGCGGGTAAGTCGCGCGTACAACGGCAGCACTTCCAGCCGCTCCAGGCCCCGCAGTTCCCGCGCCAGTTCGCGGATATCGCGCTCACCGGGCAGGAACACCAGAATGTCGCCGCGCTCACCAAAACTGCCGCTTTCAATCGAGCCGACCAGATCAACAATCTGCGCCTGCAGCCCGAGGTCGCGATCCTCTGCCGGGTCGATATAAACGGTTTCCACCGGGTAGCTGCGGCCCGAGACCTCGATAATCGGCGCACCGCCAAAGTGTGCTGCGAATCGTTCCACATCGATGGTCGCCGAGGTAATAATCAGCTTCAGGTCCGGTCGTTTCGGCAGTAACTGGCGCAAATAGCCGAGCAGAAAATCTATATTGAGACTGCGCTCGTGAGCTTCATCAATGATCAGCGTGTCGTACTGGCTCAACAACCGGTCGTGGCGAATCTCCGCCAGCAGGATGCCGTCGGTCATCACTTTGATGGCGGAGGCATCCGAGACCTGGTCGGTAAAGCGTACCTGATAGCCCACCACCTCACCCAGCGGGGTTTTAAGTTCATCGGCGATACGCTGCGCCACCGAGCGCGCGGCCAGCCGCCGGGGCTGGGTGTGGCCGATACGGCCCTCGCGACCGCGCCCCAGCTGCAGGCAGATTTTGGGTATCTGGGTGGTTTTGCCGGACCCGGTCTCGCCGGCAATGATCACCACCTGGTGGTCATTGATCGCGCGGGCAATATCCTCCCGCCGTTGCACCACCGGCAAGTCCGGGGGATAACTGATTGCCGGGATGGTGCGCGGCATGGTTGTCGCCGTGGGGCTGGACATGCTGGTTCTCTCGTGCTGTTTTGCGGGTGACGTATTCCGGGCCAGGTTGTCAGGGTATCATTGCGGCCTCAACAAAATCCCTGCGGAGTCATTCATGCCCATCGTCAGTAATCACACCTTTGATGAAATCACCCTCGGCCAGACGGCCAGCGCTACGCGTATTGTCAGCGCTGAAGACGTGCGCCTTTTTGCCGCCGCGTCCGGTGATTTCAACCCTTTGCACCTGGACCCGGATTACGCTGCGGGCACGGTGTTTGGTGAATGCATTGCTCATGGCATGTTTACCGGCGGTCTGATCTCGGCGGCACTTGCCATGCAACTGCCAGGACCCGGCACCGTTTACCTGGGGCAGGAGTTGAAGTTTCTGCTGCCGGTGAAAATCGGGGACACACTGACCGTAGAACTCGAGGTGATCGACAAGAAGGCACGGCGTCGCCTGGTGGAACTCGACTGCCGGGTGACCAACCAGCAAGGCAAGAAGGTGGTTACCGGCACGGCGCGGGTCATGGCACCGGCGCAGCGGGAGACAATAACCGTTACCCTACCTGGCTCCCGGGTATAGCTGTGTGGCCACCAGGCCATTAAGCGGCAAAAATCAGGCCTGGGCGGGCTCCTCACCCGCTGCCGGCTGCGGCGCAAACTGTGCAGGGTCGAGGTATTGCAAACGCAGTTCAATAGCCCCCCTGCTTTCGCTGGAATCCGCTCCCAGTACCAGCACGCTGGCCTGGTCATCTTCATAGGTAACCCCGGTGACACCAAAAATAATGACATCGGGATTTTCTTCTGCAGTGAATACCTTAATATCCTGTTCCGCCCGCAGCGCCTCACTTAACTGGGAGATCAGCATCGCCAGGCTGGCGCGAAAGCCACCAAAATTGAGCTTTCCCGGATATTCACTGTGATCCAGCGCGATATCAAAACGAACCTGGGATTTGTCTTCCATCTGTACATTGGTGAGATGCACCGACTTGCCCGCCAGCATATCCCTGAATACGTTTTTCGCCTCGGTGCGACGAGACTCCAGAAATGCCTTGTACAACAGGTTGACCGACATCGTCAGAAACTTGTCCCGGGGTATTGTTTGCGTCTGATCTTGCGCCATGGAAATGCCCTCTCTTGAGGGGCGCAAGTTTACTGCCTGGCGGCACTAAAAACCAGCTGCCCAGGGCTCGACAGGTACTATGGTGGCCGGAGCTTTGCTATTCTTGCGCCCTCACTCCAGCCTGCGGATAGCGCCATGCCAGACTTCACGCCGGACCGCCGGACGGACGGGCCCTCGATATCGCTACCTGCGGCTACCTGCCCATGAAACGCGATAATCTGCCCTGGCAGACGATGGCAGGCCCCGTGTCGGATCCTGTTTATGGGGGCAATGCCGACTCCGTCGCTGTCGATAACGGCCCTTTTCGCCAGGATAATGGCCTTCCCAAGGTGCGCAACGGTCTGCTGGCCGGCAACCGCTTGCCCGAGCGCTGGGCGCAGCACCGCCTGGCCCACTTTGTCATTGCCGCAACCGGATTTGACGCCGGTCTTGATTTTCTGCTCACCTGGCAGGCCTGGCGCGCTCACCGCGCCAACGCCGGCGCAAATGCAACGCTGCGGCGGTTGCATTACCTGGCCATGGAACCCCGTCCATTATCGCGCGCGCAACTCGCCCGCGCGGCCGCTGCCTGGCCCGAGCTGGCGACACTGGCCAGCGAGCTGCTGGCCCAGTACCCGTCTCCCCTGCCCGGGCCCCATCGCTTGCTGCTGGACGAAGACAGCCTGGTACTGGACCTCTGGTGGTGTGATGTCGGGCAGGCACTGGATGATCTTTGCCACTCACGCAAAACACTGGTGGATGCCTGGTACCTCGGTAGTTCTGCGGCAACCCCCGACTCCGTACCGGGAGCCAAACTGGCGCGCTTGAGCCGCAGTGGCGCAACCCTGGCGACATTTGCGACCACCGGCACCATCGCCGAAACGCTGGGAACCGCCGGGTTCAGTGTCCAATCCCTGCCCGCCAATGGCCCCATCCCGGAACGTCTTTGCGGCAAACTTACGATAGCCGCACCCCCCATGCCGCTGTCGGGCACCCCCTGGGATATCTCGCAGCAGGCCGTGCCCCAACCATTACGGGCGCTGGTTATTGGCGCGGGGCTTGCGGGCTGCCATTCCGCCGCCGCCCTCGCCCGTCGCGGCATTCCAGTAACCCTGCTGGAACGGGGCGAGCTTGCCGGCGAAGCTTCCGGCAATGGCCAGGGCGCACTCTATACCCGTGTCTCCCATCGCCATTCACCGGTCACGGACTTTGCCCTGGCCAGCTTTGCTCATGCGGTGCGCCAGTATCGTCGGGCATTCCGCCGCGGCGATTTGCAACAAGGTGAGCAGGGGGCGCTCTGCGGCAGCTTTCACCAGGTGGCAGATGCTGAACAGCTGAAACGGATGGCGCCGCTGCTGGCAGCTGTGCCTGAACTCGCCCAGGTAGTCGACGCAGCCACTGCCTCGACCCTTCTGGGCGTAAAACAGGACCACGATGGATACTGGTTCCCCGATTCAGGCTGGATGCAGCCTGCGGCCCTGTGCCGCCAACTTGTTAAACATCCCTTGATTACCCTTCATAGCAACTGCGGATCGTTACAGATTCAGTCCGCGGCACAGGGCTGGGCAGCCGTCTCGGGCTCGCACACCATCGCTACGGCAGACATTGCGGTACTGGCGGGAGGCACGACGTGCACTGGTTTCAGCGGACTTGAATGGCTGCCACTGAGGCCGGTTCGCGGCCAGACCACCTGGTTGCCGCCAGACGCCGGCTTCACGGCGCTGCGCGCGGTTCTATGCCACACGGGTTACGTCTGTCCGCCGATCGCTGCGGGACAGTGTATTGGCGCCACCTTCGATCCGGGTGACACTGACCCGCAACTGCGCAACAGTGACCAGACTTACAACCTGCGCCAGCTTGCCGGCGCCGTGCCCGCATGGGCTGACAATCTGGAGACCATGACCGCCGCCCGGCTGGATGGCCGTGTAGGCTGGCGATGTGCCAGTCCCGACTACCTGCCCCTGGTGGGCCCGGTGCCGGATCGAACCGCCTTTGCACTCACCTATGGCGCCCTGCGCGAGGATGCGCGCTGCGATATTCCGATACCGGGCACCTATTTGCCGGGACTGTATGTGAATACCGGTCACGGCTCGAGGGGGTTAACCTCTACTCCACTCACAGCCGAACTGATCGCAAGCCAGATATGCGAGGAGCCCCTGCCTCTCGAACCCGAACTGGTGCGTGCCCTGTCGCCCGCGCGGTTTCTGATTCGCGACCTGGGGAGAAAACGTTTGTGAATCATTTCAGTTATCGCGGTCTGCTGGTGTGTCTGCTGCTGGGTGCAAGCCTGCGGGCGCCGGCGGAAACAGCCGCGCAAGCACATCCACTACAACACTACAGTTTCAAGGTAGTGGAGCAAAGGCCACAATCGCGCACTCATTTTGTCCAGGGCCTGCAGATTGTGGACGGGATGCTTTACGTCAGCACCGGTGGTTACGGTCGCTCGCAATTGTTGCAGTACCGGTTTGACGACGGCGTGCTGGTCAGGGAGAAACACCTGTCGCCCGCTTTGTTCGGCGAGGGCCTGACGGTACTCGGGGGCCGTGTTTACCAACTCACCTGGCGGGCACGTCGACTACTCGTTTACCGGCGCCAAAACCTCGCGGCTGAGGGTTATTTCGCCATTCCCGGCCAGGGCTGGGGCCTTACCAATAACGGCAAAGAGCTCATTTATACTGACGGCAGCCACCATTTGCACTTTCTGGATCCGGTCGATGGTCGTCACCTGCGCAGTATTGCGGTGCACGAACAGGGTGCGCCCGTCGACCGGCTCAACGAACTGGAGTGGATAGACGGCGAGGTCTGGGCCAACGTGTGGCAGTCAGACCGGATTGTGGTGATCAATCCGGATACTGGCGCTGTTACCGCCACCATTGACCTCACCGGCCTGTTGCCACGCGCAGAGCGCAGGCAGGGTACTGATGTTCTCAACGGCATCGCCCGCAATCCGGCCACTGGTGAGCTGTGGGTAACCGGCAAGAACTGGCCCTGGCTATATCGCATCGTCCTGACACCAATCCCGGCAGCGACCGCCAAATCGCGTTAGACTATGGGTTCTGTTTTTATTCCTGCGAGAGCACAATGACTGAGATGAGCAATGCGATGCCCGTCAGCAATCCCGAATTCGAACTGCTGCGATGCCACGATATAGAAACCCTGAAACTGCGGGTAGAACAGTACCAGCACCGGCATACCGGCGCCCTGCATTACCATTTTGCCGCCGACAGTACCGAGAATGTGTTTCTGGTGGCGCTGCGCACGGTTCCCCATGATTCCACCGGCGTTGCCCACATCCTGGAGCATACCGTACTGTGTGGTAGCGAGCGTTACCCGGTGCGCGACCCCTTCTTCATGATGCTGCGGCGCTCATTGAATACCTTCATGAACGCCCTGACCAGCAGCGACTGGACCGCCTACCCCTTTGCCAGCCAGAATCGCAAGGACTTCAGCAATCTGCTGGATGTGTATCTGGACGCGGTATTCTTTTCCCGGCTCGACCCCCTGGACTTCGCGCAGGAAGGGCACCGTGTGGAGTTTGCCGAGGCCGGCAACCCCGATAGCGAACTCGTGTACAAAGGGGTCGTCTTCAATGAAATGAAGGGCGCCATGAGTTCTGCCAGCAGTACGCTGTGGCAGACCCTGTGCGAACACCTGTTCCCCGCCAACACCTATCACTACAACAGCGGCGGTGATCCGGAGCATATCCCCGAGCTCAGCTACCAGGAGCTCAAGGCGTTCTACCGAAGCCATTATCACCCCAGCAACGCCATTTTCATGACCTTTGGCGATATCCCTGCACACGAGCACCAGGCAGTATTCCAGCAGCGTGCCCTGGAGCGGTTTGAACCCTTGCCCGGACGCATTGAGGTGCCACTGGAAAAACGCTTTGGCAAACCACGGCGTGTCGTCAAGCCCTATGCTGTGGACGATAGTGACACCGCCCGTAAAACCCACATTGTGGTCGGCTGGCTGCTCGGTGAAAGCACTGACCTCGAGCAGTTGCTGGAAGCCCAGCTGTTGGCCAGTGTGTTGATGGATAATAGCGCGTCGCCGCTCATGCACGCGCTGGAAACCACCGATTTGGGGCAGGCTCCATCGCCGCTGTGCGGACTGGAAGATTCGCAACGCGAAATGGTGTTCAGTTGCGGGATTGAAGGCAGTGAAGCTGACTCCGCGGACGCACTTGAGGCACTGGTGCTCAAGGTGATTGGCGACGTCGCCCGCGATGGCATACCTGCAGCGCAACTGGAGGCGGTATTGCACCAGCTGGAACTGCACCAGCGTGAAATCAGCGGCGACGGCTTCCCCTATGGTTTGCAGCTTATTCTCCAGGCGCTGGGGCCGGCCACTCACTATGCCGACCCGGTAGCGGTGCTGGACCTTGATCCGGTACTGGCCCGCCTGAGGGAAAAGATCGCCGATCCGGACTATATCAAGGGTCTTGCCCAGCGCACCCTGCTGGACAATCCTCACCGGGTCACTTTGGTAATGACCCCGGACGCAGAGCTGGCAGGCCTGCGGATGGCAGCGGAAGCCGACCGGCTGGCAGCACTCAAGGCCACCCTGGACAGTGATGAGCGGCACGCGGTTATCACCCTGGCCGAGCAGCTCGACGCGCGTCAGCAACAGGTGGATGACATGAGCATCCTGCCCAAGGTCACCCTCGCCGATGTGGCGCCGGGCCTCCCGGATCTCAGCTACGAAACCCATCAACGCAACGGCCTGAAACTGACCAGTTACACACAGGGTACCAACGGTCTGGTGTACCAGCAGATGATCAGTGAGCTGCCGGCGCTGGAGGAACAGCAGTTGGCGCTACTACCGCTGTACACCCGGATGCTGACCGAGGTCGGGCTCGGCAGTGAAGATTACCTGGCGGTACAACATCGCCAGGCGGGGACTGTTGGTAGTATTGGCGCCTCTACCGCAATGCGCAGCGCAGTCGATGATGAACAGCAACTACAGGCTCATTTCGTACTGTCATCGAAAGCGCTGGCACGTAACAGTGAGGCTCAGGTGGCACTTATGCAGGACAGCCTGTACCAGGTGCGCTTTGATGAACTGGGCCGCATGCGAGAGCTGGTAAGCCAGTACCGCGCGCGCCGCGAACAGGCAGTTACCGGCAATGGCCACGGTCTGGCGATGGCCGCCGCCAGTGCAGGCATGAGCCCCGTGGCGCAAATCAACCACGAGCTTAGCGGGCTGGCCGGAATCCGCAGCATCAAGGCGCTGGATGACGCATTGGCCACCGACAGTGGCCTTGAGGACTTTGCCGCTGCCCTGCAGGGTATTCACACCAAAATCGTCAGTATGCCGCCACAACTGCTGGCTATTGCCGATGAGCATGCGGTGCACGCAGTGGCGGAGCACGCGTTAACCGCCTGGGGCGACGCCACTGCCGCCACCACCCATAGCCAGGCGGTTTTCAGCGCGGCACCGGTGCGCGTTCCGCGCCGTGAATTATGGCTGGCCAACACCCAGGTAAACTTCTGCGCCAGGGCGTATCCCACCGTACCCTCGGGACACCCGGACGCCGCGGCGCTCACCGTTCTGGGTGGTTTCCTGCGCAATGGTTTCCTGCATCGTGCCATTCGCGAGCAGGGCGGCGCTTACGGCGGCGGCGGTTCGCAGGACTCAGGCATTGCCGCCTTTCGCTTTTTCTCTTATCGGGATCCACGGCTGCTGGAGACGTTGAACGACTTTGACCGGGCGATAGCCTGGATGCTCGAGCACAGGCACGAGGAACAGGCCCTGGAAGAAGCCATCCTCGGCGTAATCAGCAGCATGGACAAGCCGGCCTCTCCCTCGGGAGAAGCACGACAACACTTTTACAACCGGCTGTTCGGTCGCAGCCACGAGCAGCGGGAACAGTTCAGGCGCGCCATTCTGGCGGTGACCCTCGACGACCTGCGCAGGGTTACCGGACTCTATCTGCAACCGGAAAATGCCAGCACCGCAGTCATCACCAGCCGCAAGCAGCATCAGTCCCTTGGCGCGGCAATCGCCGAGCTGGGCTTGACGGTCGAGGAACTGTAGTGAGAGGCTCCTAGCCCAGAAAGGCCTGGCCGCCATCGAGCGCAATACTCTGGCCATTGACATAGCCCGCGCCCTCGCTGCACAGCAGGGCGACAAAACGGCCAATGTCCTGCTCGCAATCGCCGACCCTGCGCTGGGGGATCTGGGAAAAGAACTCCTCGGCCTCTGCGGGGTTGTTGTCCACCCACCAGGCCATCCCGGGTGACAGCGCGTGCGGCAAGATGGCATTGGCGCGAATATTGTCCGGGCCCCACTCGCAGGCGGCAGCCCGGGTCAGGGAGCGAATGGCCTCCTTGCTGGCCGCATAGGCCCCATAGCCTGCCATGTCCCAGCGTTTGGCTGCGGAGCTGCCCAGATTGATGATAACGCCATCGCCCTTCAGGTGCGGATAGCACAGTTTCATCAGCCGCAGCGTGGCCATCGGTCCGGATTCCCAGCCCGCTGTTACCGCCTCGTCAGTCAGGTCCAGCAACTTGCCCAGGGGCACCTCCTGGGCGTTATTGACCAGGATGTTGAGACCGCCAAACGCATCGATAACAGCGTCAACACTGTGGCCCAGCGATTCCGGTGATTTCACATCGCAGACGACGGCGATCGCCTCGCCACCGCGCTGCTGGATCAACTCGACTGTCGCATCCAGTTTTTCCCGGGTGCGGCCGCTCACCGCCACCCGTGCACCCACAGTCGCTAATGCCAGCGCGATCCCCTGCCCTACTCCTTGCCCCGCACCGGTAACCAGAGCCACTTTACCTTTCAACAACGTATCCATATTCATCCTCCTTTTTACAAGCCCCACAGAGTAACGTTGCGCGCCGGGATACAAAAGAACAGGTCGTATTTATGACGGCTGGCGGCCATTGTTCAGGGCGCTGTACTGCCATGTTGTACCCAGCGGAAAATGTCGTTTCAAATCAAGCCGCAATGACTGCGAGGGTTTTTTCCCCGCGCTAAAATCGACACAACACTAGCGACAGGAAAGTATCACCATGGGAATTCTGGAAGGCAAAATCGGTATCGTCACCGGCGCGGGACAGGGCATCGGCCGCGCCATTGCCCAGTGCTTTGGCCGCGAGGGTGCGCGGGTTGTGGTGGCGGACTTCAACGCCGAATCCGGTCGGGAGACAGCGGAATTGATTACCGCAACCGGCGCCGAGGCGCTATTTGTACACGGTGATGTGAGCGACGAGGCATCGGTGCGGGACATGGTGGCTACGGCAGTTACCACCTGGGGGCGTCTTGATATCGCCTGTAACAGTGCTGCAGTCAGCCGCGGTTCCGGCCCCATTCATGAGTTTACCCGGGAAGTATTCGACCAGACCCTGGCGATGTGCCTGACCAATACCTGGCTGTGCATGAAATACGAAATACCGGCCATGCTTGCCACGGGCGGTGGCGCCATTGTCAACATCTCCTCCAACGCCTCCCTGCGCGGCCAGGCTTACAATACCGCCTACGCTGCCGCCAAGAGTGGCGTCAACATCCTTACCAAAAGTTCCGCCGCTGAATACGGTGGCCAGGGTATTCGCATCAACGCCGTATCACCCGGGGTAATCCGTACCCCCGGTGTTGAAAAATACTTTGAGGAACAGCCAAAAATGGCCGAGCAGCTGAAAAAGAACGCGGTACTGAACCGACTGGGAGAACCGGGCGAGATCGCCGAGGCAGTCGCGTTTTTGTGCAGTGACCGGGCCTCGTTCATTACCGGCCAGCTACTCTCCGTGGACGGTGGCGGCGCAGTGCGCTAAACACGGCTTCAGTCTGTAGCGACGGTGTTATACCGATATAACACCGTCGCTACTGTGGGATTTTCTACACCGCGGGTGGGTAGCTGGTGTAGCCTTCGGGACCGGGAGAATACAGCGTGGCTATATCGAACTCCGCCAGCGGCAGCCGCGCCCGCCAGCGCTCCGCCAGATCCGGATTGGCGATAAAAGCGCGACCGAAGGACACTGCGGCGACTTCCCCGGCTGCAACCGCGTCCTCGGCTTCCTGCAAATCAAAACTTTCGTTGGCGATCAGCCGGCCCGGAAAATAACGCTGGCCCAGGGCAATATTATCCACCCGCCCCTTGGGCATGCGAATTACATGAAGATAGGCCAGCTTGCGGGCTGCAGCCTGCTCCAGCAGGTACTCGAATGTTTCCTGTGGGTCATCGTCGGCAAGGTCGTTAAACCGGTTGTCCGGACAGATACGCATACCCACGCGATCAGCCCCGGCCACCGCCACCATGGCATCCATCACTTCCAGGGCAAAGCGCGCCCGGTTGGCAACACTGCCCCCATAGGCATCATCGCGTTGATTGGTACCGGTAGACAGGAATTGGGCGGGCAGGTAACCACTGGTGCAATGTAACTCAACACCGTCAAAACCGGCCTCAAGGGCGTTCAGTGTTGCCTGCCGATATTCCTCCACCAGGCCGGCGATCTCCCCGAGTTCCAGCGCCCGGGGAGTATCCATCTCCTGCATACCCGCCTGGTCGGTGTACATTTTAGCCTTGGCCGGGATCGCCGAGGGCGCCACCGTATGGCTGCCCGCGGGCTTGTTGTAGTGGCTGGCGACCCGGCCCACGTGCATGATCTGGGCAACGATACAGCCACCCTCGCCGTGCACCGCCGCGGTCACTTCGCGCCAGCCCTCGACCTGCTCGGGGGTGTAGATGCCGGGTGTACGACAGTACCCCAGGCCATCGGCGCTGGGTGCAATGCCCTCGCTGATGATCATGCCGGCGCCTGCGCGCTGCCGATAATACTCTACCATTAACGCCGTGGGCCGGGCGTCCGTTGTGGCCCGGCTACGGGTCATAGGCGCCATGACAAGACGGTTGCGCAGGTGCAGGGCACCCAGTTCAAGCGGTGTTAACAAATCCATAACAGTTCCTAGCGTATTCGAATACGGGGCTCGGGCGCGCCGCGGCGCATGGTGTTGAGAAATTCTTCAAGAGGTGCCGGGGCCGCCACCTCGGGTACGTCATCCCCGGGTGGATTGCCCCAGAAATCATCCCAGGAAGGCCACAGGTCATGATAGGCACCCGAATAAGCCTCACGATCAGGCCAGCGCATCTTGTCGTCACCGATCGGCGGCTTGTTCAGGTCGGTAGCATACCAGTAACAGGGCAAACGCCGACGAAAATACCAGCGTCCGTCAATCCGCTCATAGTTATCCCAGTAGAGCATTTGCATGATCACCCACTGGTCACCGGTTTCGTGTTCGTTTTTCGAATAGACCACTCCGTGGGCGTGGTCCGCATCATCAAACTCAATGATGTGATTGCCGATGTGGTGTGAGGTCCCGGTGAACTGCAGGCGCAAGGTATCATCCAGCCAGCGTTTCAGGTGCTGGCGTCCGCTCAATTCACGACTGACCCGGATGTCCGCCGCGAACAGGTTGACATGGGCGTCGAGGTCGCGCATATCCAGGGACAGCGAATACTTCGCGGCCAGTTGCCTGATTTCGTCCAGGGATTCAAGCCGGTCAATACGCTGCAGCAATGTGTTGTCGGTCATGCTTCACTCCCAGCTCGCGCTACCGGTGTTGAGCTCGGCGATGCGACCGCCGTCCACGACCAGTTCGGCACCGGTGATGTAGGAAGCTTCATCGCTGGCCAGGAACAGGATGGCGTTGGCACATTCACGGGGATCGCCGATTCGGCCAACAGGAATGGATTGCGCGGTTGCCTTGCGCGAGGCATCGTCCTGCAATACCGATTCGGTGGCTGGCGTCAGGAAGGCACCGGGGATAACACTGTTGACCCGAATGCCCTGTTTGCCCCACTCGATCGCCGCATTACGCGACAGGGCCAGCATGGCCGCCTTGGCGGCGCTGTAACCGGCGGTGCCCATCGACCCCAGCAGGCCACAGACAGAAGATACATTCACCACGGCGCCATTGTTTTCCCGCAGTTGTGAATGCGCTTCGCGCATCAGGAACATGGCACCGTCGAGGGATACCAGGAAATTCTGTCGCCAGCCTTTGGTATCGTGTTTCGCCAGCATGCCAGGGACCATCAGGACCGCGTTATTGACCACGATATCCAGGCGCCCGAAGGTGCCAACCGCGGCGGCCACCAGCGCTTTCACGGCGGCCTCGTCCGCAATATCCGTAGGCTGCACCAACGCGCGCCCACCCGCTGCCTCGATTTCTGCTGCTACCGCCGCCAGTTTGTCCGCGCTGCGCGCGGCGAGAACGACGGCGGCGCCCTCCTCGGCAAAGCGCCGTGCGGTGGCGGCACCGATGCCCTGGCCGGCGCCGGTAATAATGGCAACTTTACCTTGTAGTCTCATGCACAATCCTCTCTCAAGATAGAATAAAAAGCGGGTTGCAGCTTAGGCAGCGGGTGCCTGCGCGGTCAACTATCGACAGACCACCCCGCTGGCTTCTGCCCTGCCCCAGCGCCGAATAGGAGTCTCGGTATAATTATTTACCCCGGTAACGTTTCGTAAGGTATTTGCAAGCCATACCAATTACTGCGCGGCTCCCGTAGAGTTACCTACACTTGAATCGACAGAATCTTGCAGGAGCTAGGGTGATGAGTAAACGTATTCCGATGCCAATTCCGCTGGGCTGGTTCCAGGTAGCCTATTCCCACGAACTGGAGGTTGCCGCTTCCATGCCGCTGCGTTACTTTGGCACTGACCTGGTACTGTTTCGCACCGAGGACGGAGAGGCCAAGGTACTCGACGCCTATTGTCCCCATATGGGCGCGCACCTGGGGTACGGTATCCGCGGCCACGCCGGTGGAGGCTCGGCAGTGGTGGGCGACTCCATCGTCTGCCCGTTCCATGGTTGGGCCTATAATGGTGAAGGCCAGTGCACGGACGTGCCTTATGCTGGCAACCTGCCACCGAAGGTCGCCCGGGGCGAGCAGGTCATCCGCAGCTGGCAGGTACGAGAACTCAACCAGGTGATCTGGGTCTGGTATCACCCGGAAAATGCGCCGCCGCAGTTCGAGCCGGAAGTTATTGAAGAAGCCACGCCGGGCAACGATGCCTGGAGTACTCCCAAGCTCCACACCTGGGACATTGGTACCCATATGCAGGAAATCGGTGAAAATGCCGTGGACCCCGCGCACTTCCTGTACGTTCACGGCACCCAGAATATCCCGATGCCGGAGGTGCTGGACTTCAACGGCATTAATCGCTCCGGGCGCCTGGTCAGCAAAATGTCCACCCCGCGCGGCGAGATCACCGGCATTATCGAAAACCGCAATACCGGGCCCGGCCAGGCCACGGTGCGCTTCAGCGGTATCTGTGAAACCGTGCTGATGGCTAACCTGACCCCTGTCGATGCGGAAAACAGCAAGGCTTTTTACGCCTTTTTCCAGAAAAAGGTGGATGGGCGGGAACCGGTGGGCGGTGTTGCCGACGCCATTGTTGCCGACATTTGCAAGCAGATGGATGAGGACCGGATCATCTGGCAGCACAAACAGTATTTTGACAAGCCGATGCTATGCGACAACGATGGCCCTTTCGCCAAATTCCGCAAGTGGTACGCCCAGTTCTATACCAGTGACAGCTGGCGTCAGTGACCAGAAAACGTCACGCCCGGCTGCGGCACGGCGCACTAATGCGTCATGTCGCCTGGAACGGAAACACCACCGGCAGCATCAATAAGACGACAGCGGAGTACACCACCGAGAGCGGCAACCCGCTGCGCACATAGTCGCGCAAGCCATAGCCCCCCAGGTTCTGCACCATCAGGTTGGTGGTGTAGCCGTAGGGTGTCAGGAAACTGGCGCTGGCGCCATAGGCCACGGCCATCACAAAGGGCATGACATTCAGCCCGAAGCTCTCCGCCAACCCGAAGGCTATGGGAAAGCTCAGCGCCGCGGCGGCATTGTTGGTCATCAGCTCGGTCAGCAACAACGTGCACAAATACACCCCGATCAGCGCGGTATAGGGCCCCATGCCGGTCAGGTTGTCCTGCAGCCCCAGCGCCACTACCTCTACCAGTCCGGAGTTGGTCAGGGCCTGTGAGAGGGTCAGGGCCGAAGCAATAATCAACCACAATTCAAAGGGGAAACGGCGCCGCAAATCGGAAGCGCGCACCAGTCGCAACACCAGCATGCCCACCAGCAGAAAGGCCAGGCCCTTGATCAGCGGTATGATTTCAAGAGATGCCAGGACAATAACGGCCAGCAGTGACAGCGTCACAAACCAGTTCTGAAAGGATGTCGTCGTGGACCCGGCAACAGCGTCATCCACCACCATGAAGTTCTTGTCGAGGTTTTTGCGCTCATTGAAGTCAGGACCGGTAGCCAGCATCAGGTTGTCACCCGCCTGAATTGTTATGTTGCCAAGCTTGCCCGAAAGACGTTTGCCCCCGCGACGCATGCCCACGACCGCGGCGTCAAAGAGGGAACGAAAACCGGAGTCCTTGATTGTTTTCCCCTCGATCGCGGCATTCGGCATGACGATCACTTCCATCATGTTTTCCCGTAATAGCCCCTCCTCTACCGCAAACAGACGCAGGCCATCAAACCGGTCCAGTGTATTCACCTGGGTCACGTCGCCGGAGAAGATCAGCTTGTCACCGGCCTCTATATGTTCTGTGGGAGCAACCGGAGAGATCAGGTGCTCGGCACGCACAATTTCCACCAGGAACAGGACATCGAGGTCCCGCAGGCCATTTTCGGCGATGGTTTTGCCCACCAGGCTGGAGCCGGCTCCCACCTCCGCCTCGACAACATACTCCGCCACCTGGATTTCGTGGGCGCTGTCGTGGGGGAGTAAGCGCGCCGACAGTAACAACACCAGCAAGCCGGCACCGGTCGCGGTAACGCCGATAATGAAGAAATCGAAAAAGGCGAGCCCCTGCCCGGTCGTGTCCTCGAGAAAACTGCTGACAATAAGGTTGGTTGAGGTTCCGATCAGGGTCATGGTGCCGCCCATGATCGCGGCGTAGGACAGGGGGATCAGCAGGCGCGATGCCGGGTGGTGCCTGTTGGCGCGAACAGTGGTGGCCAGGGTCGCGACCACCGCCGTATTATTGACAAAGGCGGAAAACACCGCGGTAACGCCACCCAAGCGTAACAGACTCAGGGTATAGCTTGGCGATATCAAGTGGCCTGATAGTTTGCTCAGCCAGGACAGTTTTTCCAGACCGATGGATACCAGCAGCAGCAGGATCAACGTGATCAACCCGGTATTCGAGGCTTTATCGAGCACCTGCGAGGTGTCGACAAGGCCGAGGAAATAGGCAGCCAACATGGCGGCGACAAACACGCGAGCTGCCGGCCAGTCGGTAAAGATCAAACAGAACAGTAACCAGAGAAACAGGCCCGAAATCAATAACTGTTCAATCATGCAGGGGTATCCAGCCAGGGGGAAGCACACAGGTGCACAAGCATACGTGTAACCCGTTACCGCTAACAAGTAAGGCATGCCAGGGTGTCACCCTATTTTCTGCCGGGGTGCTGTTGGGATTCTGATCAGCGTAGAATAACAACAAACCGGGCCTGTGGAAGCACTGCTGATGAAACGTACATTGATCATGGTGACCCTGGCGGCAGTCCTGCTCGCCGCTCTTGTCTATTCCCTGCGAGCACCGCTGCGGCAGGTTGCAGTTGATACATTAACGGCCGATATGTTTGTCCCGGTACCACAGGACACCATGCAGAAGGGTCCGGCGCCGGGCTCGCGGTTCCCGGGCCTGCGGGCACTGCACAATGGCGAGGAGATTACCTTACTGGAACCCTTTGCCGGCAGCAGGGGCACCGTTCTGGTGGCGAGCCGGTCAGTTGAATGGTGCCCGTATTGCATGAAGGAAATGGTGCAACTGCAGGCCCACAAAGCGGCCTTCGATGCCGCCGGCGTCGGCCTGGTGGCGCTCACCTATGATGCCCCACACCTGCAACAGGCCTTTGCCGATAAACACGGCATAACCATCCCGTTGCTGTCGGATATCGATGCGCTCAGTTTCAAGACACTCGGCATCCTCAATACCGATTACGCGCCGGGGGATGATCACTACGGCATTCCCGATCCGGGCATGATCGTGATTGCCCCCGATGGCACGGTAGCGGGCACATTGTTTCTGGACGGCTACAGCAGGCGAGTGGCCGCCGACGCCGCCCTGCTCTTCGCACTTGAGGTATTGTCCGCCGAAGCGGGCTGATACCAGATCGGTGACGTCCAGGCGCGCTCCTGGATCACCGGGCGGTGCTCTGCCGCACAGCAGCCTTCGTAACCGCGACCAATGGTCTGCTTGTTAGTACAGTCGACACCGGCTGCCACACACTGCCGCTGGCTCCAGCGACAGGCCGGGTTTTCCACCACACGGCTGTAATAGAAGGCCGACTGTTGCGCGTTGAAAGCAGGGTCTTCCCACACCGCACAGAGCTGTGCATGACCTTCGCCCGAGGTCTCACAAGTGGTGGTATCCACGGCACCACGCGCTTCCGGGTCACCGGCTACATCCACTACCCGCTGGTGCAGGGTACCCTCGTCGTCAATCCAGCCTTTAATGACCTGCAACTTCTGTAAAGGCATGCCCGGATGGTCCGGGGTACCGCTATCGCGCTGCGCCGACACCAGCAGCCGCAGTACCGCGCCTTCCGGAGCGGCACCGAGTTCACCACCCATCGGCACTCCCGCGGCATAGGCCCTGGAGGCCTGGTCGGGTGCGGCACACAAATCCGCATCAAGCTCCCAGCCCGCGAACAGGCGAGTGACAATACGGGGGCCGCTGGTGCCGTAGGCCTCGCGTCGCTGCATGGCGGCAAACAGCGCGTCCCTGGTATTTTCCTCCGCCCACAACACCGCCAGGCCACCGGGGTTATATTCGAGTTTGTCCGTCAGGCCCGGGGGAACCGATTTCAATGCCGGTACACCCGCGCCTCCATGGCCGGGAAAGTCGTCTTCGGCAACGGCGCCGGGAGCCCCAAGGTGGGTATCGGTACTGCCGATCACCCCGAACTGGAACGGGTTGATATCCAGCTCCTGTTGCAGGGCTATCCCCTCGAGCCAGGTTTCACGAAGAAAGCCGGTGTCAGGCTGTGGCAGGTTATTGAAACCCGCGATGTTATCGAGGGCCAGCTGTTCGAAAGCACAGAGCTCGTCCCGGGTGATGCCGGGCGCAAAGAAACACTCGGAGGCACCCTTGTGCTGCATGATTTCCGCAAGGGGTTCCATGCGCCGACGCCGGGCGGCATAGTCCGCATCGATGGGCGTGCCATCCGCCTGCAAACCACTGAACATATAGCCGGCACTGAGGTTGGAGTTGTGCGGGATTACCAGGGCCTCGCAACCGCTAGCGGCGTCATTACACTCTTTTTCCAGGCTGTCCCACAATAGTGTTTCTCCGGGGGTATCGATGTAGCTTGCCGGCAGTGTCGGCACCTGGGCATTGCGAAATACGACATTGCGATGCAGATTACCGCCGGACCCCGGCTCACTGGCGGTCCACTCGTAGCCGGTGAAGGTCGTGAAACTGCAATCGGCGCTACGGTCATAATAATCTTCTGATGCCTGCTGCATCTCTTCCCAGGGCGCCAGCGCCGCCGCCAGGCACCGTTCACCCTCATCCCCGCACATGCCCAGGTGAGAGGCGCGCATGGACGCCATATAATTGAACAGATAGAAAGCCCCCCTGGGCCAGGCACGGTAAACCCGGCACTGCCAGCTGCGGTAGCCGGCTACCTGGGGATTGGTACACATATTGACTTCGCCGATCAGTTCCGCGTGGTCCGATACCATGGCAAAATCCAGTGGCCGGCGCAGCTGCAGTGTACGCCCCGGCTCCCCTTCTTCATCCCAGGGCTGTATGCCGATACGTTGGCCCCGGGCAAACAGGTAGGCCTGCGCGGGCGTCGTTCGGGTACCCTGGGTACTGGCGTCAAGAGAGTAGCGGGTATGCACGTGCAGGTCGCCGAAAAAGGCTTGTCGATCAGCCTGGTGATCAGCACAGGCTTCGCGCTTTTCACTACTGGCAAAGGTGTTTCCGCCCAGTAGCAGGAGGATGAAAAAGAGGATGTGGTACGGCGAAACGCTGTGTGTGAGCTTATCCATGGCACGACTCTGTTATTGTCAGCGAAGCACTGACAATAGAGGCTTGCGGATAGTGGGGTCAATTGCCGAAGCCGGAATGTTGAACTGCACGCGTGGATTTGTCTTCCGGGCAAAGTTCAACACAAAAAAAACCCCGGTGTTGCCACCGGGGTTTTCGCGGAAAACAGCTACGTCTTATACGACGACGATGTTCTCAGCTTGTGGGCCTTTCTGGCCCTGTGTAACGTTGAACTCAACTTTCTGACCTTCGACCAGAGTCTTGAAGCCTGAGCCAGAGATCGCGCTGAAATGCGCAAATACGTCTGGGCCGGATTCTTGCTCGATGAAGCCGAAGCCTTTAGTTTCGTTAAACCATTTTACGGTGCCGGTGCTAGTAGCCATGTTACTGTCCTGTATTTCAGGTAAAGATTGATACCCCCTGCATGAGGGCTATTGGGCTTGAGGTAGTGCAATTACTTATGAAATCAGGGCCGAGGTACTAACATCGTGACTTCGAAATGGTATGCATAAATAGGTGTAAAACGTTCAAGCAAGTAGGAGTATAGCGTAAAGGTTTTATTTGTCAACTCTCTGCTTGCCAGCGACCCGGTGCATGCGTTAAGCCCGATCCTGCCCGCCTCTCTGTACAGCCTGCCAGGTGCCCGGCGCAACCCCCAGCCACTGGTGGAAAGCCCGGCGAAAGCTGCCGCCGTCGGCAAAGCCCAGGCGCGAGGCAATATCCGCAATACCCAACTCACCCTGCTCGAGCCAATCGCAGGCAGCGTCGCGCAATACCGCTTTGCGCAGCTGGCGCATGCCGGTATTGGCCTGCGCCAGACGCCGACGAAAGGTAGCCAGCGAGAGGCCCAGTCCCGCTGCGAGTTCGGTCTGGGTAGGCAGCGGGACAGACTGGCGTAGCGCGGCTGCCAGCAGTGCACTGACCTGGTCCGGCAGGTAATGTTGCTCCACGCGGAATATGGCGCAGGGGAAACTCCTGAAGAAAAGATCGAATTCATCCGGGGTTCGCACCACCGGCCAGGCCAGTGCGGGGAGTTCGAAATCGAGCGCATAGTCATCGCCACCGGCCAGTACCGGCGCGCCGAATAAACGCAAAAACGGCAATACATCATTCCGGCGTATTGGGCCAATATGTGCCTGTACCAGGGGTAGGTTGCGCCCCACAAGCCATTCCAGCAACTGGCGAAAGGCAAACAGACCGGTGATGTCGACCAGACTGCTGGCACCCGAGACTCGCCCGCGCAGGGAGTCGAGTCGAAAGGAGGCTCTGCCCTCGTGACACTTTAACCGAATGGAACCGGCGCGGGGATGAAGCATGCCGGCAAAACGGGCACAGAGCACAATGGCCTCTTCGAGTGTCCCTGCACTCAGGGCGCAACGACACATCAGCTCGACTTCACCACGGGTCATTGGCGGGTGCGCGTCATCCCCGGCGACATGCATTTCAAGCTGCTGTACCACCAGCAGATACCAGCGCGTAAAGGCCATTGCGTCGCCCGCCGGCGGGCGCTGCGGAACCGAAGCACCACAGGCGCGAAGCTCATTGCAAAGCAGCTCCACCAGCGGTGCGAATATCCCGGGCGCGGATACCGGTGCTGTTGTGCGGGGGAGTACCGGTGTGCTCTCGTCCATGCCTCCTGCCTCTCGCTGCAAGTCCGAACCGACCCTAAAAGAGCAATTATGTACCTTTTAGTGAGCAATTACGATGCGTCGACAGCAATCGGTGTAGCGTAACCTGAGCGCCATAAATTTGCTGGGGGATTACTGGATGAAGCCAAAACAACCGCGTGTGATTATCCTGGGAGCCGGCATGGCGGGCATCCTGGCCGCTATTCGCCTTCAAGCCACCGGCTATGACGACGTTACTGTGTACGAAAAAGCAGATCGCGTTGGCGGTACCTGGCGCGACAATACCTATCCCGGCCTGACCTGTGACGTGCCCTCGCATTTCTATACCTACAGCTTTGAACGCAATCCGCACTGGAGCCGGCAGTTGCCACCAGGTCCCGAGGTGCAGGATTATTTCCAGCGTACAGCCGACAAATACGGTGTTACCCCGATGGTCCGCTTCAATCGGGAGGCCACTGCAGCACGCTTTATCGAGGGTCGCTGGGAGCTCGAATTCGCCTGCGGCCACAGCGACAGCGCCGATATCCTGATCGCCGCCACCGGCGTGCTACATCACCCCAAGTACCCGAAGATCAAGGGTGCGGACCAATTCCAGGGCACGCTGCTGCACAGCGCCCGCTGGGACAACAGTATTGACCTGGCCGGCAAACGGGTCGGCATTATCGGCAACGGCTCTACCGGTGTGCAGATCGTGTCGGCCCTGGCGGGCAAGGTCGGGCATCTGGAGCACTACCAGCGCACCGCCCAGTGGATCATGCCGGTTGAAAACAACGAATTCAGTGCCGAGGAACGCGCGATTTTTCGCGACCCCGAGCAGCTTGCAAAAGCGATGAACGTTGAGGAGTACATGGCGGCGGTGGAAGCCTACACATCCGCGATTACCGATATTGAATCCGACGCGGCCCGGGGCATGGCCCAGGCTTGCCTTGATAATCTGGAGCAGGGGGTAACGGACCCGGTGCTCAGGGAGCGTTTGCGCCCGGACCATACGCCCCTGTGCAAGCGCCTCATTTTCTCTCCGGATTATTACCAGGCCATACAGCACCCGCAGTCTCACCTGGTCACCGAGGATATCGAAGCCATCGAAGCTGATGGAATACGCACCGCGGATGGGCAATTGCATCAGCTGGACGTGATTGTCTATGCCACGGGCTTTCACGCGGACTATTTCATGAGACCGATGACCATCAGTGGAACCAATGGTGTCAGGTTGGACGATTTCTGGGCCGACCGCCCCAAGGCCTACTTTGCCATCACCATGCCCGACTTCCCCAACCTGTTCATGCTTAATGGCCCGAACGGTCCGGTGGGCAATTTTTCCCTGATTGATATTGCCGAACACCAGCTCAACTATATTGAGCAGCTGATGGCCCGGCTCCGCAACGGCGACTGCGACCAGATCGCACCCGTGCACAGCGCCATGCAGCAGTTTGAAGAAGAACGCACGGCCGCCGCCAAGAAAACCGTCTGGTACCTGGGGGGATGCGTCAGCTGGTATCTTGACGAATCGGGAATTCCCTCAAGCTGGCCCTGGAACTTCTCCCGTTTCGTGGCCAGTATGGCTGAGCCTGACTGGAGCGCATTCGGGCTCAATCCTCCGACTGGCGCTGCGGTGGATAAAGCTGCGGCGGGTAAATAAGCACGCTCCTGCATGGATTGGATGATCGGTAGCTGGGGTGTAATGAGGTATACTCCCGCCCCATGAAACCTGCCCTGAATATCCTCCAGTCCGTTTTTGGATACAACGACTTCCGTCCCCTGCAGCAAACCATTGTGGAGCGCCTGATCGCGGGCCACGATGCGCTGGTACTGATGCCCACCGGCGGCGGCAAATCACTCTGCTACCAGGTGCCCGCATTGGCCAGGGACGGCTGCGGTATCGTGATCTCGCCACTGATCGCATTGATGCAGGACCAGGTAGACGCCTTGTGTGAACTGGGCGTGAAGGCAGCCTACCTCAATTCAACCCTGGAGCCAGGCATCGCCCAGGGCATTGAGCAGGCGCTGCTGCGGGGCGAGCTGGACATGCTCTACATTGCACCGGAACGGTTGGTACAGGCTCGTACCCTGGCATTGCTGGAGCGAGCCAGGATAGCCCTGTTTGCGATAGACGAGGCCCACTGCGTGTCTCAGTGGGGTCACGATTTCCGCGCCGACTATCTGCAACTCAGCCTGCTCCACCAACGCTTTCCAGCGGTACCGCGCATTGCCCTGACGGCGACCGCGGATGCGCGCACCCGAGCGGAAATTGTCAGCCGACTCAATCTCGAGTCCGCCGAAAAATACATAGCCGGCTTTGATCGCCCGAACATCCGTTACCGGATCACCCTGAAAAGCACACCCAGACAGCAGCTGCTCGGGTTCCTCAGGGCCGAACATCGCCACGATGCGGGCATTGTCTATTGCCTGTCGCGCAAAAAAGTCGAGGAGACTGCCGCCTGGTTGCAGCAGGAGGGATTTAACGCCCTACCCTACCACGCCGGACTCCCCGCCACCCTCCGGGCTACTCATCAATCCCGCTTTTTGCGCGAGGAGGCAGTGATCATGGTGGCTACCATTGCGTTTGGTATGGGCATCGACAAACCCGACGTACGTTTCGTGGCCCACCTCGACCTGCCCAAGACCATCGAAGCCTACTACCAGGAGACCGGCCGCGCCGGCCGCGACGGATTACCTGCGAATGCCTGGATGGTATATGGGTTACAGGACGTCCTGAAGCTTCGCCAGATGATGGAGAGTTCGGAAGGCAGTGCGGACCATAAGCGCGCAGAGCAACAACGCCTGAACGCCATGCTGGGTCTTTGCGAAATCACCACCTGCAGGCGCCAGGCCCTGCTCAACTATTTCGGCGACGAACTGCCCGAGCCCTGCGGCAATTGCGATACCTGCCTGGAACCGGTGCCAACCTGGGACGGCACCGAGGCGGCACGCATGGCGCTCAGCGCCACGTACCGCACGGGCCAGCGCTTTGGCGTAAACCACCTTATCGATGTCTTGCGAGGAGTGGAGAATGACAAGATCCTGCAATCGGATCACCACTGCCTGCCGACCTTCGGGGTTGGTAAAAAGCTGGACAAGACCCAATGGAACTCGGTGTTTCGACAGTTGGTAGCCCGAGGCTACCTGAACGCGGACCTCGAGCGCTTTGGCGCCCTGCGTCTGCAGGATAAATGCAGGGCACTGCTGCGGGGAGAGGAATCGCTGGAGTTGCGCCTGGATATCGCCCGCAAGGCCCAGCGCCAACAGACCCGGCAGGCGCTGCCGGAAGATCTCGACGTTGAACTTTGGGAGGCCCTGCGTGAATGTCGCCGCGAACTGGCCGCCAGCCAGGGCATTCCCCCGTATATTGTCTTTCAGGATCGAACCCTGCAGGAAATGTGCGCTCACCTGCCCCGCTCCATCGCCGAGTTCGGCACTTTGATTGGTGTGGGCGAGCGCAAGCGAGACAAGTATGGCTCGGCTTTCCTTGATGTTATTGGCCGACACCGGAGCCCCACACCTTCCTGACCAGACCGGCCGCTTGCACCCATCACGGCTTTTTCCTACTCTGGTTTCTTTTTAAAGGATTGCCATCATGAGCGACAACAAGATACCCCGTTCCAGTGAAGATGATTACAGCCCGGAAATACTCGCCAGAAGACAGGATTTCATTGAGGAGAAAACCCCCGCGCGGCTTCACCACACCCGCCAGTACTCCTTCGAAGCCGACGTCATGTCGGGCAATATAGAGAACATGTTCGGCGCCGTACAGGTTCCTGTAGGTCTGGCAGGTCCGCTACTGGTGGACGGGGAGCACGCCAAGGGCGAGTTCTATGTGCCCATGGCGACAGTCGAGGGAACCATGCTGGCGAGTTATAACCGCGGCATGAAGGTGATCCGGGAGAGCGGCGGAGTGAAGACCACAGTGTGTGGTGAAGCCATGCAGCGAGCACCGGTGTTTGTGTGTGCCGATGCCAGGGACGCCAGGGATTTCGAACAGTGGCTGGTAGCCCATTTCACAGAAATAAAGGCGGTGGCCGAGGCCACCACCTCAATCGGCAAGTTACTGGAAATCGAACATTATATTGCCCACAACATGGTCTTCACCCGCTTTGACTACAGCACGGGTGACGCCGCCGGCCAGAACATGACCAGCAAAGCCACATTCGCGGCCTGCGAATGGATTAACCAGCAATATCCGCGCTTGTCTCACTACCTGTTGTCGGGCAACTTCGACACCGAAAAGAAAACCTCCTCGGTCAACATGCTCAAGGGTCGGGGTCGTCGGGTTACCGCCGAAATCACCATTCCGCGCGACGTACTGATCAACAACCTGCGCATTACCCCCCAGCAAATGCACTACGGCCAGGGTATCAGTACGCTGAGCTCCTTCCTGACCAACTCATCCAACAACGCAGCGCACCCGGCCAATGGCCTCGCGGCACTGTATCTGGCCACCGGACAGGATATCGCCAACATTGGCGAGTCGAACCAGTGCTCCACTTATAACAAGGTGACTCGCGACGGTGATTACTATTTCTCAATAACCCTGCCCTCGCTCATTGTTGCCACCTATGGTGGCGGTACCGCACTGCCAACCCAGCGCGAATGTCTCGAGATTATGGACTGTTTCGGGGTCGGCAAGGCTTTAAAGCTTGCTGAAATCGCCGCGGCACTGACAATGGCCGGCGAACTCTCTCTGGGCGCCGCCACCAGGCTCGATAAAGACACCCGTCGCAACGAATGGGTGGATGCCCACGAGCGACTGGGACGCAACCGCTAGGATGTCCCTTTCGACAACGCTGTAGCGCGTTTTTTTGCGCTGCAGCGCCTGTTCTCGAATAGTTGAACCCGACTTGCTTTCCCAGGGGTATTTCCTCGGACCAGATCATTATTCTGAACCGGTTATGGTGGCGTCGATGCCGCTGGCGGCTATGCTGTTAACCAGGGTGTACGCGTCACCCCCGGCAAAGCGAGTGACAACCATGACGACAGAGACTGATAACAAGGCACGAGTCAGGCAATTTCTCCACGACCTGAGTATCGGCAACCTAGAGGCACTGGTTGACGCCTATTCCAGGGACGGCTGCCTTGAAACGATGGGCACAACCCTGATTTCAGGCACTACTGACTATGCAGGCCTGCCGGCGGCAATCAGCGGCGTGTTTGGTGTTTTCCCAAGCGGTATCAATTTTACCATTCGAGGCATGGTCGCCGAGGGCGAGAAAGTCGCGGTAGAGGCCTCCAGTAAGGGCGAACACATTTCCGGTCAGACCTATAGCAACGACTACCACTTCCTGTTTGAGTTCGACAAGGGCAAACTGGTCAAACTCACGGAGTATATGGATACCGAACAGGTCACTGATGTGCTCTGTGGCGGTCAACGCCAGCCCTACCCTCTTTAGGAGCCTGGTAGCGCGCCGTCCAACCAGTCACTGAAGCCGTAGCTTGTGGAAGCGCCGATGTGCAGCTGTTCGAGCACACCGTGTCCCACCCGGTCACCGCATGTGACGCGCACAACCTGCTGCAGGTGCAGGTTCTCGAGAGCCAACGGGTCCAGGTCACTGTCGCGCCAGCTTTCGCTACCGATCACCAGCTCGCCATGCCACTTGCCATGCCCCCACTCGGGGTTCTGGTAACCCAGGCCTTTCATTCTGTGCACCAGTACCGGCTCAAGCTCTACCCTCATGCTCGCACCTGATCGATCCTGCATCGTCACTGTGGCTTTGCGCATTCGACGGGTACCGGGAATCATCTCAACCTGGTGCCCGACCGTGCCCTGCCAAACCGTTGCCCCCGGATCAACCGTACCGGGAATAGCCGCCGGTTCACTATAGACCGGCAGAAAACCCTGGTCGGTGTGCCATTGATGGCCGCTGTCATCTTCAAACCAGCCCGCCAGGCTGCACTGGTCTTCCCAATGAATCGGTAACCAGCAAAAGTGTAAAGCCTTGAAATTATCCGCGGGTGCGCCGCCCGACCAGGGTTCACCTACCGGGCGAATGCCCCAGGACCGATCCTTGAGGCCGAAGGTGGTATGCCCATTCACCTGTAACTCTCGACCCTCAAAGCGGATCCACCCCTCCCACCTACCAAACTGGTCCAGTCGGGTGGCATCCATAACCAGGTGGCGATCATTACGCAGGGTCTGCCGGCCTTCTTCCATGCATGCCGTATGCGGCGTAAATACCAGATCGCACTCAATACCGGTATCGTTGGCGGCGATAGTCAGGCGATGCCGGCCCATGGGCTCGAGAATAGCGAGCACAAAGGGTCCGACGCTGGTGTCAGTAGGCTCGGCGGGAGCACGCCGGGAGCCGTGAAAAGCATATTGTTGACCGTCAATCGCCAGACTCAGGCTGCAGTCCATAATGCCCAGGTTGGGATAACGACATAGCGCCACACCAAAATAAAACGCGCCATCGCGATCATGAGCGTTGTACCAATAGCGGTCATAAGTGCAGCGATCGCTGCTTGCGGTAAGGGCAATCGGTTCTGCGGTCTGGTGGACCGGGTAATCATCCAGCTTGGAGAGCATGTTTCAATCCTTGTTGTTATTAATTAGGTGGCCAAGCATGAACCAGCCGACCCGGGCGGGCAAGTATGAAACAGGCTCCGACTTCACTCGTACAGGATATCAAACCACCCTCCCAACAGAGTCACACCCGGGTGGACGACCAGCTCGCCCGAATAGAGGGTTTGTCTGAAACCGGCGCGCCGCTTACACTGGATTTTTTTCGCGCAGGGACAGTGCAGGCATGAACGGGAATTCACAGACAACCACGACAACAGGACGGATTCTCGCCAGCATCGAAAGGATTGGTAACAAACTGCCTGATCCAGCCGTTTTGTTTATCGCTCTATTGTTTATAGTATGGATACTGTCACTGGCATTTTCCCTTTTCGACTATAACCTGATCGACCCGCGCAGCGGTGAAACCCTGGTGGTGGTCAACCAGTTATCCCCCGGGGCCATCACCAGCTTCCTGTCAGCCATGGTTGATACCTTTGCCCACTTTCACCCGATCGGTGTCGTGCTGGTTGCCATGCTGGGCATCGGGGTCGCGGAGCATACAGGGTTCATCAATTCGGCTCTGCGGGCCATGCTGGGCGTCACTGCGCGCTGGTTACTGACGCCCATGGTTATTCTGGTGGGCATTGTCAGCCATACCGCGGCGGATGCCGGTTATGTCCTGGTTATCCCCCTGGGCGGGATCATTTTTCACGCCGCCGGACGCCACCCGCTGGCCGGTATCGCCGCGGCCTTCGCCGGGGTATCAGGTGGCTATTCTGCAAACTTCATCCCCTCTGCGATTGACCCCATGCTGCAAGGCATATCCCAGTCCGGGGCGCAGATTATCGATGCTTCCGTCGTTCTCAACCCACTGAACAATTATTTTTTTACCGCGGCCTCCTCGCTGCTGATTGTCGCGGCGGGCTGGCTGGTGACCGACCGTTTCGTGGAGCCTCGTTTGCGCACCAGCCCGATAGATGCCGATGTGGAAGCGGAAAAAAGCCTGCAAACGCTACAGGGCCGAGAGCGCCGGGCACTGCGGATTGCGTTGTGGGCCATGTTGGCCGCCGTGGTGTTGCTGGTGATCAGCGCACTACCGGAGGGATCGGCCTGGCGCGGTCCCGGGGGCTCCCTTACCGAGTTTGGCGCACCCATGATGGCCTCGATCGTGCCACTGATTTTTCTGCTGTTTCTCCTGCCAGGGGTGGTCTACGGTATTGCCGCCGGCACTGTTACCAGTAGCAGGGATATTATTGAAGGCATGACCAAAACCATGCAAACCATGGCCTATTACCTGGTTATCATGTTTTTTATTGCTCAGTTCATCTATTCTTTCGGGGAGTCCAACCTGGGTATCCTGCTGGCCCTGAAGGGCGCCGCGGGCTTGCAGGCCCTGGGCCTTCCGGCTGCACTCACCATAACCGGCATTGTTTTCCTGACCGGATTGCTGAACCTGTTTGTGGGCTCGGCGTCGGCGAAATGGGCGTTACTGGCCCCAATCTTCGTACCCATGCTGATGGAACTGGGGATCTCTCCTGACCTCACCCAGGCTGCCTATCGAGTGGGCGATTCCACTACCAACATCATTACACCGCTAATGCCCTACTTTCCCCTGGTCGTGGTCTATTGTCAGCGGTACATAAGACATGCGGGGATAGGGACCGTAACCGCGTTGATGCTGCCCTACACAATCACCTTCATTGTGTTGTGGACCCTGTTCCTGCTGGCTTATTGGGCGACCGGCCTGCCCCTCGGGTTGCAATCAAGCTACGTGTACTAGGGCGCAACATCAGGTAGCTGTTCCTGTTCCTGTTGCGCCTGCCACAACGCGGCATAATGGCAGCCCCGCGCGAGTAATTCACGGTGACTGCCCTGCTCGACTATGGCGCCGTTATCAAGTACGAGTATCCGGTCGGCATCAACAATCGTCGATAACCTATGGGCGATTACCAGGCTGGTATGATGCCGGGCAATTTCCCGCAAGGCGCCGAGGATGGACTGTTCCGAGCGGCTGTCAAGGGAAGAGGTCGCCTCGTCAAATACCAGCACAGGCGGTCTCTTCAACACTGTGCGTGCAATCGAGACACGCTGTTTCTCACCGCCCGAAAGCTTCAGGCCGCGCTCGCCAACGCGGGTGTCGCCACCCTCCGGTAACTGCGCGATAAAATCTTCCAGGTGGGCCATGGCAATGGCCTCGGCCACTTCGGCGTCGCTGGCACCCGGCTTACCGTAGCGGATATTTTCCAGCAGGGTATCGTTAAACAATACGGTATCCTGGGGGACAATACCGATCGCCTGGCGCAGCGACGACTGGCTGACCGCGCTGATATCCTGGCCATCAATTGTGATACTGCCACTTTGCGGCTGATAGAAACGAAACAACAATTTGACCAGTGTCGATTTGCCGGCACCGCTGGCGCCTACCACGGCCACCTTTTGTCCCGGTAATACCTCAAAGCTGACGCCCTGCAGGATCGGCCGTTCGGGCTGGTACCAGAAACTCACATTGTTAAAGCGGATCGCACCCTGGGGAGCACTCAGTGCCGGGGCGTTGGCGACGTCGGTAACAGCAGGCGCGATATCCAGCAGCGCGAACAGCTTTTCAATATTCGCCATGGCACCTTTCATCTCCCGATAAACAAACCCGAGAAACCCCAATGGCATGAATAACTGGATCATGTACTGACTGATAAGCACGAAATCACCGAGCGTTAATATTCCCTGGCGTACCTGGTAGACCGCCAATCCGATCATGCTGGTTTGTGCAAGCGCAATGATCAGTGCCTGGCCTCCGTTCAGGCCAAACAGCGACAGGCGATTCTTGCGCCTGGCCTGCTCCCAGCGAGCCAGTTCTTCATCGTAGCGCTCGGCTTCATAATCCTCATTGCCGAAATACTTCACTGTTTCAAAATTCAACAGACTGTCTACCGAGCGTGTATTGCTGGCCGAGTCGGCTTCGTTCATTTCGCGCACAAAGCGCGTGCGCCACTCCGTGGCACCAAACGAAAACCAGCCGTATGCCACCACCGACAAGAGGGTGACCAGTGCATAGCCTGCGCCGTAGTTGATGAAGAAAACCGTGACCACTGCAATAATTTCAAACAGCGTGGGCACGATATTGAAGACCATGAAACGAAGCAGAAAGCTGACACCGGTCGTGCCACGCTCAATATCCCGAGCCAAGCCACCGGTGCGGCGCTGCAAGTGAAAATCGAGATCCAGCGAATGCACGTGCTTGAATACCTGGAGCCCCAAACTACGCATGGCACGTTCAGTAACCCGGCCAAACAGGGTATCCCTGAGTTCAGCGAACAAAACGCTGGTGAGCCGGGCCAAACCGTAGGCGACAACCAGGCCGAGAGCCAGGCTACCGGCCAGTGCCGTATCGGCAGACACATCCAGGCCGTCCACCAGGTGTTTCATGATGAAGGGTATGACCAGCGTTGCTGCCTTTGCCAGCAACAGACAGGCCATGGCAAGCCCTATCCGGCGGCGATGATCCCTGAGGTAGGGCCAAAGCCGCGGCAGGATGGACCAGTTCAGGGTTTGCCCTGACTCTGCTGTTGCTTGAGAACGCATGAAACCTCTATGCTTCCGTGAAATCACCGCGCCTCATCGAGCCAGCACATACTGCCCCCCGAGGTGATCACGCGGTAAAAAGACGGCAGGATAGCAAAAACCACAGCGCTCCACCTGCGCAAAGTGGAAACCGCTCTTAATCTTCCAGCAAATGGTGAAAGTGCTGGGGCTGAAACCCCCTGTATTGCATGAACCGGCTACGTTTGGCTTTTTCTTTCAGCGCGGCCTCCCGGGCGGCCCTGCGCCGGGCGAAGTCGGGATCAGGCTCATCATCCACCCGGCCGGGTAGAGGTGAATTACCAAACTTTCTGGCATACGCCGCCTCCGCCAGGGCGAACCACTCCGGCTGCACCACCGCATGAGCCTTATCGATGGTCTCGTCGTCAAGGCCTCGCTCACGCATATCCCTGTGTATCCGCCCCGGCCCATAGCCCCGGGCAATACGTTGGCGCAGCAAACTCTCAGCGTAGCGCTGGTCGCTCTGCAAATTTTCCTCGCTGAGACTTTGCAGCACTTCTTCAACGAGGGTCGGGTTGGCGAAACGACGCCCGAGCTTGTTCAGCAGTTCGTGCCGGGAATGCTCGCGCCGCGCCAGTAAATTCATTGCAGCCAGCCGAATGTCGGCCGGTCGAACCGGCGCAACAGGGCTATCAGGCTTATCGGGCTGTCGAATAGGGTCAGTCACTGTCTATGTCACTATTCCCGGAGAATAAAAACGACATCGGGAGTGAGTGTGTAGCAGTAATATCCCGATGTCGGAAAAGTAACCCCGACGTGTATAAAACGCCGCCGGGGCTGCGTAGAACCTATATTTCCTCTGGCTTGCCTTCAACTTCAGCGGCCTTGGGTTCCTTTTTTTCGGAGGCGGTGCCAACCAGCATCTGGCTGCGGATATTCGCTTCAATCTCATTGGCAATTGCCGGATTCTCTTCCAGAAACCTGGCTGCATTGGCTTTGCCCTGGCCAATCTTGTCGCCCTTATAGGCATACCAGGCGCCGGACTTGTCGACCATATTGAGTTTCACGCCCCAGTCGATGACTTCCCCCATGTGGTAGATACCCTTGCCGTACATGATCTGGAACTCGGCCTGCTTGAACGGCGGCGAGACCTTGTTTTTAACCACCTTCACCCGCGTTTCATTACCGATGACCTCGTCGCCATCCTTGACCGCACCGATGCGACGAATATCCAGGCGCACGGAGGAATAGAATTTCAGTGCGTTACCCCCCGTTGTGGTCTCGGGATTACCAAACATGACCCCGATTTTCATCCGGATCTGGTTAATGAAGATCACCAGGCAATTGCTGTGCTTGATGGCCCCGGTAAGCTTGCGCATAGCCTGGCTCAACAGCCGCGCCTGGAGACCAACATGGGAGTCCCCCATCTCGCCTTCAATTTCAGCCTTGGGGGTCAGTGCTGCCACCGAGTCGATAACCAGTACATCGACGGCGCCGGAACGAACCAGCATCTCCGCCACTTCCAGTGCCTGTTCACCGTTATCCGGCTGGGACAGGATGAGATCTTCGACCTTGACGCCCAGCTTTTCGGCATAGGTGGGATCCAGTGCGTGTTCGGCATCGATGAATGCCGCGGTACCCCCGGTTTTCTGGGACTCGGCAATCACTTGCAGGGTCAGGGTGGTTTTACCGGAGGATTCGGGGCCGTAAATCTCACAGATGCGGCCTTTCGGCAGACCGCCGATGCCGAGGGCAATATCCAGGCCCAGGGAACCTGTGGAGATCGCCGGCATGGCTGGACGATCGTCACCCATGCGCATCACGGTACCTTTGCCAAACTGGCGCTCTATCTGGGTGAGGGCTGCATCCAGTGCTTTCTGTTTATTGGCATCCATAATCGACTCTCCTGTCGTGGTGGGACTGTTTGAGTGGCTGACCGCGCCGTTGCGGCCCACCAAAGTACTGTATATATACTCAGTGCATTGAGCGTGAAATGCAAGACCCTTTGGGTGGGAAAATTGGCCAAATACGGCCAGTGCGCGTAAATATGTATGCTCAGGCGACAGATCTGGCGAGGCCGTGCAAACCGCCAACAAAAGCCCCACGCCGCTGCTCACAGGGACGGGGCTGATGAGTTGTTCGGGTTAAAGCAGAAAGCCGGGCCTTAGCGGTGGAGCATTGAGTATCAATGACATAGAATTGCCCCTCCATTGCCCTGAAAACCGGATACTCATGTCCCTACTGCAAAACCAGACCGCGCATTGCTGGAACGCTGGCTCGAAGAAGCCAGGGTGCACTGCTATGTTTGTGAACATTGTGAAAGCCTGCACATCGCCGATTTGCGGTCTCTTGAGGGCGTCATCGACAGCAGGCTGTTACTGGAGCCCTTTGGTCTCGTACTGACCACCGAGCTCGAGATCCGGCCGATGGCGCTGCTGGCCGTTTCCGCGGATATCGGCAGGCTCAGCATGGAGTATCCCACACTCAAGATCTTTCTTGATATCGTTGATGACGCCACGCCGCAACTTATCGTTGCGGGGGTGTTCCCCTGTGCATCGGGCCTGGTTCCAGAGCAGTTCGCAAGCTTTACGGGCCTGACCATGCAGGCGAGCAGACAGCTCGCCCAGGAGTGCCTGGGACTGGACTACCTGTTTTCGGCAGAAGCCGCCGCTGAACCCCGCCCGGCCTCCATCCTTCATTAAACACCGGGACGCTGCTTGCCTCTCCCGCTCGCTTCTGCGGTACAATCGATCTTTTCCCATATACTTGTCGGGACGCCTGAAAACCAGTGATTCCAGCGCCAGATCCAGCCCATACTCCGATGATTCAGCAATTTCTCCGGATCAAGGCGCAGCACCCGCGGGAACTGCTCTTTTACCGTATGGGGGATTTCTACGAATTGTTTTTTGACGATGCCAGGCGGGCATCGGAGCTTCTGGATATTACCCTGACCGCGCGAGGCAAGGCGGATGGTGAACCCATACCCATGGCGGGTATCCCCTATCATGCCGCCGAGGGCTATCTGGCACGGCTGGTCCGGGCCGGTATATCCGTGGCCATCTGTGAGCAGATCGGCGACCCCGCAACCAGCAAGGGACCGGTGGAGCGTAAGGTCGTACGCATTGTCACCCCGGGCACCCTCAGTGACGAAGCGTTGCTGGAAGAGCGCGCGGACAACCTGTTGCTGGCAGTAAGCCAACATCGCGAGCTGTTCGGCCTGGCCTGGCTGGACCTGGCCAGTGGTCGCTTCCGGGTGCTGGAAGTCAAGGGCGACGAAGCGCTTGGCGGTGAGTTACAGCGGCTGAACCCCGCGGAAACCCTGTACCAGGAAAATATCAGCCACCCTGCGATTACCGGGCGACGAGGTGCGCGGGCGCAACCGGCATGGGAGTTTGAACTTGAAAGTGCACACAGGTGCCTGAATCAGCAATTCCAGACCCACGATCTGCAGGGCTTTGGCTGTGATCAACTGACACTGGCGATCGCTGCTGCGGGTTGCCTGCTGCAATATGTTAAAGACACCCAGCGCAGCAATCTTCCCCATATTCGCAGCCTGGGGCACGAGAACCGGAACGACAGCGTGATTCTCGACGCCGCAACGCGGCGCAATCTGGAGATTGACCGAAACCTGGCCGGCGGTGACGACAATACCCTGTTTGCCGTGATGGACCAGAGCGTTACCGCCATGGGCAGCCGGCTATTGCGTCGCTGGCTGCATCGGCCGCTCACCCACATCCCTACACTGGAAGCCCGCCAGGGTGCGATTCGCACCCTGTGTGACGAGGACCACTATCAACCGGTACGGTTGGCACTGAAACCGATTGGCGACATGGAGCGCATATTGAGCCGTGTTGCCCTGCGCTCGGCACGTCCGCGGGACCTGACCCGGTTGCGCAGTTCCATTGAAGCGCTGCCAGCGTTGCGCAGTGCCCTTGCGACGTGCAGCAGCCCGCGGCTGGAGGCACTGTCCGGCCAGGCTGCCGAATATCCCCAGCTGTGCACCCTGCTGCAGGCCGCGATCAGGGATAACCCGCCGGTTGTTATCCGCGAGGGCGGCGTCATCGCCCCGGGCTTTGACGCCGAGCTGGACGAGTTGCGAAAAATCAGCAGCAACGCCGGCGACTACCTGCTGGAAATCGAACAGCGTGAGCGCGAGGCCACCGGCATCAGCAGCCTCAAAGTGGGTTATAACCGGGTGCACGGCTACTACATCGAAATAAGTCGAAGCCAGTCGGAACGCGCCCCCGACAGCTACCAGCGCCGGCAGACGCTGAAAAACGCCGAGCGCTTCATCACCCCTGAACTGAAGACGTTTGAGGACCGGGCGCTGTCCAGCAAGAGCCGGGCACTGGCGCGCGAAAAAGCACTCTACGAAGAGGTACTTGAACAACTCAACGAACAGCTTGCCCTGTTGCAGGACAGCGCTACCGCAGTGGCAGAAATAGACGTGCTCGCCAACCTGGCTGAGCGTGCAGACAGCCTGCGCCTGTGCCAGCCCGAGTTCACCCGGGTGCAGCAGCTGGAGGTCAGCGAGGGGCGCCACCTGGTCGTGGAGCAGGTTTTGGATGAGCCCTTCATCGCCAACGACACGGTACTCAACAACCAGCGCCGGATGCTGTTGATTACCGGGCCCAATATGGGTGGTAAATCCACTTATATGCGGCAAAACGCGGTAATCACCCTGCTCGCTCATGTCGGCAGTTTCGTACCGGCAACCGCAGTGCGACTGTCACCCGTCGATCGCATCTTTACCCGCATCGGGTCCTCCGATGACCTCGCCAGCGGCCGCTCCACCTTCATGGTGGAAATGACTGAAACCGCCAATATCCTGCACAATGCCACCGAGCACAGCCTGGTACTGATGGATGAAGTGGGCCGCGGCACCAGCACCTTTGACGGTCTCAGCCTGGCCTGGGCCGCGGCAATTGCGCTGGCACAGCAGGTGCGGGCCTTCACCCTGTTTGCCACCCACTATTTTGAACTCACCGCACTGCCGGAACTGTGCCCGACCATGGCCAATGTGCATCTCGACGCCACCGAACACCAGGACCATGTGGTGTTCCTGCATAATATCCAGGACGGACCCGCAAATCGCAGTTTTGGCCTGCAGGTTGCCAAGCTTGCCGGTATCCCCGAGCCGGTCCTGCGGGCGGCGCGGGACAAACTCAGGGAACTGGAGAGCAACCGGGATACGGCCACCGGTGCCGTTACCGCACCCACCCAGGCAGAGCTGTTCAACAGCCCGCAGCCACATCCGGTGATAGATCAGCTGGAAGCCCTGGACCTCGACGAGCTGAGCCCCAGGGAAGCATTGGATCTGCTCTATCAGATGCGTTCCAAGCTACACTGAAAAGCCTTCAATTCTCTTCACCGAGCAGGTAAACTGCCCCCCTTCTTTTCTGACACCGAGGCGAAAGCGACATGACTTTTGTAGTTGGCGAACAATGCATCATGTGCAAACACACAGACTGTGTCGAGGTGTGCCCGGTAGATTGTTTTTACGAGGGCCCGAATTTCCTCGTCATACACCCGGATGAGTGCATTGATTGCGCACTGTGCGAACCCGAGTGCCCTGTTGATGCCATTTATTCCGAGGACGAATTGCCGGAGGACCAGCAGGTATTCCTTGAACTCAATGCCGAGCTGGCCGAAGTCTGGCCCAATATCACCGAAATGAAGCCGCCGCTGCCGGACGCCGAAGAGTGGGCAAACAAGCCCGACAAACTGCGATTGCTCGAACGCTGAAAGAGCCGGAGCCACAAAAAAACCCCGCCATCGCGGGGTTTTTTTGTGGCTCCTTTTTATGGTTCCGGTTTGGCGCAACCTAACTGAATAAGGTTTCGCTATTGAGGCCGTTGCTTTCCATTATCGTGCGTAGCCGGCGCAGACCTTCAACCTGGATCTGTCGCACCCGCTCCCGGGTAAGGCCGATCTCGCGCCCCACATTTTCGAGGGTGGCACTTTCGTGGCCTCGCAGACCAAAACGACGGGATACCACCTCGCGCTGCTTGTCCGACAGCTCATCCAGCCAGAAATCGATACTTTCACGTATATTCTTGTCCTGGAGCAATTCCGAAGGATCCGCCTCGCGCTCATCCGCCAGGGTCTCGACCACAACCTTGTCTGAGTCGGGCCCTATCGGGACGTCGATTGAGCTGACCCGTTCATTCAGGCCCAGCAGGCGCTTGACGTCTGCAGGTGGCTTTTCCAGGAGGTCTGCGATTTCCTCAGCAGTAGGCTCATGGTCCAGGCGCTGGGTAAGTTCCCGCGCCGCCCGCAGGCAGCCATTGAGTTCCTTGACGACATGAATGGGCAGCCTGATGGTTCGGGTCTGGTTCATGATGGCCCGCTCTACGGTCTGGCGGATCCACCAGGTTGCATAGGTGGAAAAACGGAAGCCACGCTCCGGGTCAAACTTCTCCACTGCGCGGATCAACCCGAGGTTCCCTTCCTCGATCAGGTCCAGCAGGGTCAATCCCCGGTTTATGTAACGACGGGAGATCTTCACCACCAGGCGAAGGTTGCTCTCAATCATCCGCTGGCGACTGGCTTCGCATCCCTTGCGGGCCAGGCGGGAGTAGTATTTTTCTTCGTCGGCACTGAGTAGCGGCGAAAAACCAATTTCGTTAAGGTAAAGCTGGGTGGCATCCAGCGATTTTTCAACGGTGCGCGCCGACTTGGCCAGGTCAAACTCAAGCTCTTCCGCCTCCTGCTCAGCCAGCAGATCGTCCAGCGGAAAATCGTCGCGAGCTTTCGCGGGGGCGCGTTGAGCCCCCTCTTCATCGTATGAAGGTGGCGGCACAGGGTATGAAGGTGGCGGTGCAGGCCGCCGATCAGCTCGTGCGGTATCCATTTCCGACATAGCTCCAGCGGAGACTCGTTTTGATGCGTGTTTTGCGGTAGTCAGATCCATCGTGGTATCCCGAGGGTTATTTGTGTGGGTTTTTTTGAACCGGTTACGTAACGTCAGAAACGTCAGATTACTGACACTATGTTACCGTTTCAATACCCAAGAGACCCAAAACGTCAAAAAATTGACATCCCGCAAGAAACTCCCCCGAAGCCCCAGTATCGGGCATGATCAGTGCCCCAAAGAGGGCAAAAAATCAGTTGGACAGGGGCGCTTCAGCCGACTGGCAGCCGGCACAAACGGTTCATTGCCGGGTTGGCAAAAGGTCAGGAGAGGTCAGGAGAGGCGCGTCCGGAAGTCGTCGTAGCCGAACTCACGAACGACCTCCAGCGCATCGGTGATGGAATTCCAGAGCACAATGGCCGGCAAACGGGTACCATTGAAAGTGCTGGTCTTGACCATGGTGTAGTGGGCCATATCGGCAAACATTAACCGCTGTCCCACCTGTACCGGTTGCGGAAAACTGTAGTCACCGACCACATCCCCGGCAAGGCAGGTCAGGCCACCGAGGCGGTAGCTGTGGGGATACTCTCCCGGCAGGCCGGCACCGGCGAGCTGGGGCCGGTAGGGCATTTCGAGAATGTCAGGCATATGACAGGTGGCGGAACAATCGAGAATGGCCTGGTCCAGCGTATTCCAGGCCAGGTCAAGTACTTCGGTTACCAGCACCCCGGTGCCAATCGCCACTGCCTCCCCCGGCTCCAGATAGACCTGCACCTCGTGACGGCGGGAAAAATCGCGAATACACGTGACCAGCTGGTCGAGCTGGTATCCCGGCCGGGTAATATGATGTCCGCCACCAAAATTGACCCACTCCATCTGCGGCAACAGGTCCCCGAAGCGGGTCTCTACAGCCTCCAGGGTCCGCTGCAGGGGGGGGAAATCCTGCTCACACAGGGTATGGAAGTGCAGCCCGCTAATCCCGTCGAGGCAGGCAGCGTCAATCTGTGAGCGCGGTATTCCCAGCCGCGAACCCGGCGCACAGGGGTCGTAAATGGGTACGTCCCCCTCGGAGTGCTCGGGATTGATACGCAGGCCGAAACGTAGCTGGGGACGCTCTCGCTGGGCCTCGAGCGCCAATTCCCTGAAGCGGTGCCACTGGCCGCAACTGTTAAACACCACATGGTCGGCAATGGCCAGTATTGCCCGCAGGTCGGCTTCATTGTACCCGGCACTGAATACATGCAATTCACCGTCGTAATAGTCGTGCCCCAGGCGAGCCTCGTGCAGGCCACTGGCACAGGTACCGTCCAGGTAACGGCCGACCAGGGGTGCCAGGCGCCACATGGAGAACGCTTTCAATGCCGACAGTATCCTGGCGCCGCTGTCATCCGCGACCTGCCGCAGAATCGCCAGGTTGCGTTCCACCGCCACCTCGTCCACCACATAGCAGGGAGAAGGCAGACGCGCCAGGTCCAGCTTGCCAAAATCCGTAAACTGCAGCGCTTCCGACATCAGCTATCCTGGCCTTTCACAATATCGAGACGAAACCCGGGGTCCAGTTCGACCACTGTCCAGGGCAGCCCAAGCTCATTCATATCGGCCATGAAGGGGTCGGGGTCGCGCTGTTCCACGTTCCACACACCCGGCTCACGCCAGTAACCTTCCAGAATCATCTTGGCGCCAATAACCGCCGGCACACCGGTAGTGTAGGAAATCGCCTGGGACTGGACCTCGCGGTAGCATGCCTGGTGATCAGAGATATTGTAGATATACATGAGCCGCTCTTTGCCGTCCTTGATGCCGCGGACCATACAACCGATGCAGGTCTTGCCCTTGGTGCGTGGCCCCAATGTGGAAGGGTCGGGCAACAGCGAAGCGAGGAACTGAATGGGCACTACTTTGTGGCCTTCGTATTCCACCGGTTCAATGCTGGTCATACCAACATTGTTCAGAACCTCCAGGTGCGTGAGGTAATTCTCCGAAAAGCTCATCCAGAACTGGGCTCGCTTCAGGCCCGGGAAATGCGTGCTGAGTGATTCCAGCTCCTCGTGATACATGCGGTAGATATCGTAACTGCCGACACCTTCCGGGCACTCGAAACGGGCCTGCGTGGACATCGGTGGCGTGGTCACGAATTCGCCGTTTTCCCAATGGCGGCACTCGGCGCTGACCTCGCGAATATTGATTTCAGGATTGAAGTTGGTTGCGAACGGATAGCCGTGATCACCGCCGTTGACATCAATGATATCCAGCTCGGTAATCTCGTCGAAGTAATGCCGCGCCAGGTAGGCAGTAAAGATATTGGTGGCACCGGGATCAAAGCCGCTGCCCAGGATCGCGGTAAGGCCGGCATCGGCGAAGCGGTCCTGGTAGGCCCACTGCCAGCTGTATTCAAACTTTGCGGTATCGCGCGGCTCGTAATTGGCGGTGTCGAGATAGTTGACCCCCGCTGCCAGGCAGGCGTCCATGATACTGAGATCCTGGTAGGGCAGTGCCACGTTGATCACCAGCTCGGGCTGTTCGGCCTGCAGCAGGGCTGTCAGTTCAGGGACATTATCGGCATCCACCTGCGCAGTGCGTATCGGCCGCGACAGCTGTGCCGCGATTTTTTTGCACTTGGACTCGGTACGGCTTGCCAAAATGATGTCGCTGAAAACCTCAGGCAACTGGGCACATTTGTGGGCGACGACGCCGCCTACACCGCCGGCCCCGATAATCATAACTTTTGACATGGTTGCGCTCCTTTTATTCAGGTATTGCTCAGTGATGTTCAAAATAGGTGTAGCCGTTCAGGCTGTCGTGGAAGGCACGCAGGATCTGCTGGCGCTCGGCGACACTGATACAGCCGCTGCGCACCGCGCTCTCTGCCACCTTACGGAACTGCTCCTGCAAGTGCTTGGGTTCGTATTCCACGTAAGTCAGTACGTCGGCAATACTGTCGCCGTGAAATTCCCGGGCAAAATCAAAACTGCCGTCTGCGTTGATGGCGACATTGACAACATTGGTGTCGCCAAACAGGTTATGCAAGTCGCCCAGTGTCTCCTGATAGGCGCCAACGAGGAAAACGCCCAGAATATAATCTTCCCCCTCGCGCAGGGAATGCAGCGGCATGGTTGCGGCAGTCCCCGTTGCAGTGGAAAAGTTATCGATTTTGCCGTCGCAGTCACAAGTCAGGTCCGCAATCATGGCCTGGCGGTCAGGCTGTTGATGCAGACGATGTAATGGCATGATCGGGAACAGCTGGTCGATTGCCCACATGTCAGGCAATGACTGGAACAGGCTGAAGTTTCCGTAGTAAATGTCCGACAACATTTCCGGCAGGTTTTCCAGCTCGGGCGGGACCCGTGCAAGCGACGGCAAGATGGTGGCAATACGCTGCAGAATGGCCAGGCAGATATCTTCCGCCATGGCGCGTTCGCGCAGCGTCGCCCGACCGTGATTGAACATGTCCCTCAGCTCGTCGCGATAAAACAGCGCGTCGTTATAACACTCCTGGAAATTGCCGGTGCCGACAACGTTCAGTACGTCAAAAATATGCTTGAGGGTCTCGTTGCAGTCGCCGGGCAATACGGCAGGCAGCGCAAGCGGCTCGCTACTGCGCACATCGAGAACGTTGAACAGTAGCATTGACGAATAGGCAACCGTCGCCCGGCCCGACTCGGAAATAATAACCGGGTGGTCTATACCCTGAGGATCCAGTGTTTCCCGAATACTCTCGATAATATTGACGCAGTATTCCTCCAGCTGATAATTCATGCTGTGAGTGCTGTTGGTGCGAGCGCCCTCGTAATCCACCGCCAGGCCACCACCGAGATCCAGGTAACCCATGGTCGCGCCCTCGGCAACCAGCCCCGCGTAAAACCGGCAGGCCTCAAGTACCCCGTTGCGCACGTTACGAATGTTTGGCACCTGGGAACCGAGGTGACAGTGCAGCATTTGCAGGCAGTGCAGCATATCAGCCGCGCGCAGCTCATCAACAACCCCAATCAGTGCCGCCGTCGACAGCCCGAAAATCGAGCGGTCACCGCTGTCCTGGCTCCAGTGGCCATCGACCTTGACCGAGCTTTTCATGCGCACACCGATCAGGGGTTCAACCTCAAGGATACGGCTGCGTTCAATGATCACCTTCAATTCACTGAGCGACTCGAGTACGAAAAAACAGGGATAGCCCATGCGCCGGGCATACAGGCCCAGGTCAATGAACTCGGCATCCTTGTAACCGTTGCACACAATCAGGCTGTCGGTATCACGCAACTGGCTTAACGCTATGATGAGTTCGGCTTTACTGCCTGCCTCAAAGCCGTGGTGATAGCGAGCACCATAGTCCGCAATCTCTTCGATCACATGGCATTGCTGGTTCACCTTGATCGGGAAAACACCGCGATAGACATTGCCATAACCGCCGGTGCTGATAGCGCTGGCAAAGGCCTCATTGAGCACCTTGATACGGTGGTCCAGCACGTTCTTTATGCGCAGCACAGCAGGCATTTCCAGATTGCGCGCACGCATCCCGGCAACAATATCCATAAGCGAGACGCTCACATCGCGCTCATCGATGCTCACCGTTACCTGGGCGTCGCCGCTATCGGAGATGCTGAAATAGCCGGCTCCCCACGTGTTTACACCGTAAAGCTCGGCGCTATCTGCGACCGACCAGCGGGTGTCTGTGTCTGTATGGTCAACCATCAATGGATTATCCTTTCGTGATCAGGGTATTTGTCGAAGCTGCGCTCGCAACGCCGCCAATAGTCGCCGGTACTCTCCTGCGGCAAGCCCGTCGTGGGCATAGGCAAGGTGATTGAAGTCGCGAGTGAATTGTTGTGCCCAGCCAGCAAGCGCCGGATTCCCCAGGGCCACGCGATGGGCGAAGCTTGCCGGTGCTTCACCGGGGTCCCGTGACAGGCCCCGCCTGGCCAACAGCGTGCAAAAATCAAGATAGCACTGCTGGGTGGCATTCGCCCGTCGCTGCTGTCGGCGGCCGAGTAACAGCCAGGCAACAGGCACCAATACCAGAATACCACTCACCAGAAAAAGAATGACAAAATTCCTGGCCCGAATACTCCCGAACAAATCCTCCAACAGCTGGTATTGCTGCTCACTATTGAAGCCCACGACCCAGCTCTGCCAGCGATACGTTAGTGCTTCATACCGTAACCGTAACATATTCACCCAGCCAACCCCACGATAGCGGAGCAGCGACAACGGGGAATTGGCCAGAAAGCTGCCCTCTGTCACCAGCGCCTGCTCAAGCCCGAACTCGATGCGCTCAGGGGCTACCGCGCCGGTGGGGTCAACTCGTACCCAACCTTGTCCGGGTAGCCAGACTTCCGCCCAGGCGTGGGCATCAAACTGACGCACGATGACCGTGCGATTTACCGGGTTGACCTCGCCACCCTGATATCCGGCAATTACCCGTGCAGGAACCCCCGCCGCACGCATCATCAGTACAAAGGCGTAGGCATAGTGTTCACAAAAACCCCTGCGGGTCTGGAACAGGAACTGATCCATGGGGTTCTGGCCCAGAAGTGGTGGCTGCAGGGTATAAACGAAAGACTCCCGGTTGAACCAGCCCAGTACGGCGTCGACAAATTCAGCGTCGCTGTTGCTGGTCGCCCGCATATCTCTCGCCAATTGCACGCTGCGGGGGTTTTCGCCTTCGGGCAAGGCCAGTTCGGCACGCCGTCGCCAGGACGACAGCTGGATATCCAGCGGGGCTGCAAGCCAACTGCGGGCGCGATAGCGAAACTGGTCTTCAATTTCCACCGGTGTAAACAACCGAAAATCCGCAGTCGACAGGAGACCACTCTGGCTGGACTCCGCATATCGCAGGCTGTACAGCCAGTTCTGCCGGGTTGGCGTCATCAGCACGCTGTAAGCCAGGGGCGTCTCGTCGGCCTTGTCGGGTATCGAGGGACGAGTCTCTGCAGCGGGAATTTCCGATCGCCTGAGGCTCCGCCAGGCACCCTCTTCCAGTACGCTGAACACCAGGCCGCGCCAATACAGTGCCGATTGCGCCGGAATGGGCCCTTCAAACTGAACCGTAAACGCCATCTCTCCCGACTGGCTCAGGCTGGAGATATCACCGGGCTTCATGAAATCGCTGACCCCGGTTTTGGCCGCGTGGCTCTTCACCGGTACCGTCCAGAGCGGCCCTATGCGCGGAAACAGGAAAAATAATACCAGCATCAATGGGAATGCCTGGGCCAGCATCGTGGCCGGCAACCGGATGGTACCGGGGCGAAACCGGTTTTCGCCGGGCTGGTGCAAGGCGACCAGGGCGGTTGTTACCAACACCACAGTGAACAATGAGTACAGTACCAGCACAATATCCTGACTGAACAGGAAGCTGGTGACGCAGATGAAATAGCCCAGAAACAGGAGCACATAAGCGTCCTTGCGCTGTACCAGCTCCAGTAGCTTAAGGGCAAAGGCGGTCAGCAACAGTGCGACCATGGGTTCCAGGCCCAGCAGATTGCCGTAGCTTGCGACAATAGCGCCAAAACCCGCGAGGATAAGGCCCAGCTTGGTCCAGCGTCGGGGGTATGACCAGCGTCCCTGGTGCACCATCGTCCGCCAGCAGGCGGCTACCAGGTACACCAGTATCACCCACACGGGCAGGCGAGCGAGGTGTGGTGCCAGCAAGGCAAACTGGCTGATGATAATCCAGACCAGCGCATTGCGTGGCAGTAGCTCCTGGCCGGTCACAGGACGGGTTGCTCGTGGCCGTAAAGCGCCAGTGCACTCAATACCCGGTCCAGGTGCACGTCACCGCGTGCGGGGTCAATCCGCAATCCGGGAATACGCAGGCCGTAGTCCTCATTGCGTCGGTGAAAGGCCAGCGCCCAATAACACAGGTGGGACAGTCGCTGTTCCGGGGGCACCCCGTGAAACAGCTCCCAGTCCAGCCAGGCACTGTGGCTGGCGTAGGACGCATAGTCCTTGCTTTGCAAAGCCTGGCCCTTGGCCAGGCCCTTCCAGTGAACCTGGCGCAGGGAGTCGCCAAACCGGTATTCCCGGAAGCCGTAAAAATCGTCACTCCCGGTTATCGCTGCCGCTGCACCGTCCGCGCGATTGCCCTGCGCCCCCACCAGCTCAGGTGATACCAGGGGCTGCGGATACACAACTGCCCTCAGGTCGAGATCAACCCAGGTCCAGCAACGCAGCAGGCCGAGAGGGTAGGTGCTTTCAAGCAGCAGGCGTCCCGGGTGATGCCAGCCCCGGCTGCCCACCGGCAGGTACAGGTGAACCTCCGCACTGTCTGTGGTGACGAGGTTAACGGTGGCCTCTCCACTGTCGGGCCACGCCAGGCGCAAACCATAGTGAGCCTGTAGTCGACCGCGTTCAAGCCGCAGGCTGAATGTGCTCTGCTGACCCGGGAAAGCGGGAGTGGCAGCCAGTGCATGCAGGGTGAGCCCCGCAAGATTGGCATAGGTATGCAGGGTTGCCACCACAAAGAGGGTTGCCAGTAAAAAGGCCAGCGCGTAACTCATGTTGTTCTGGTAGTTAATCGCAGTGAGCAGAATGACCAGCAAGAGTACGCCAAAGAACAGGCCGGCCCTGGAGGGCAGGATAAAGATCCGGCGCTGATTCAGGGTAACCGATCGCGCGGCGGGAATCCGGCGCTGCATCCAGTGACCGAAACCACGGTGGGCATATTGACGGAGACCGGCAATGGAGGTGTGCAGGCGAGAGCGCATAGACAGCTTCAGGGACGGATCACGTCCACAGTGCGCTGCAGCAGTGCCACCAGTGCCTGGCCATCATCGGCATAGTCGCCGCTGGGGATCAACCGGTGGCCGGCGACGGCGGGCAATACGGCCTGCAGATCCTCCGGCACCACGTGATTACGCCCGGCCATGAAAGCCCAGGTGCGGGCGCATTCAAGCAGGGCCAGTGCCCCCCTGGGTGACAATCCAACAGCGAACTCGCCGCCCTGGCGGGAGCGCGCGACCAGGCGCTGCAGATAATCCAACAGGTTGTCGGAGGTGTTCACCTCCGCAACACCGCTGCGGATTGCGGCCAGTTGCCGTGGCTCTATGCAGCGCGGCAGCGATGTCGGGGCCCCGCTACCGGAATGCCTGTCGACGAACATTTGCCGTTCCGCCCTGGGATCGGGATAGCCCAGCTGCAGTCGCATCAGAAAACGATCGAGCTGGCTTTCCGGCAACGGGTAGGTGCCGGCCTGGTGAATCGGGTTCTGGGTGGCGATGACAAAGAAGGGTTGCGGCAGCAAACGCGTCTCCCCCTCGATTGTCACCTGGCCCTCGGCCATGGCTTCCAGTAACGCGCTCTGGGTCCGCGGCGTTGTACGGTTGATTTCGTCCGCCAGCAGCACCTGGGTAAAAATCGGCCCCGGATGAAAACTGAAGTTGCCGTGGTTACGGTCGTATACGGAGACGCCCAGTATGTCGGCGGGCAGCAAGTCGCTGGTGAACTGTACCCGCTTGCAGGATAAGCCGAGAACATCGGCCAGCGCATGGGACAGGGTGGTTTTGCCCATCCCCGGCAGGTCTTCAATGAGCAGGTGGCCACGGGCAAACAGGCAGCAAAGGGCCAGCCTGACCTGGGCATCCTTGCCCAACAGCACCCTACCTACCTGGGTGATCGCACCTTCAATTGCGGCCTGTATTTCCATTAGTCCGCTCCAGCGGTGAGGTAATTGCCGAACATTCCCCGGCGTTGTTCAAACAACGGCGTCCAGGCCCCGCTGCAGGTCCGCTTTCAGATCGTCGACGTGCTCGAGTCCCACTGCCACGCGGATCAGGCTGTCGGCAATACCTGCTTCGACACGCTGTTCCGGTGTGAGACGGCCATGGGTTGTGGTCGCGGGATGAACAATAGTGGACTTTGCATCTCCCAAATTGGCGGTGAGCGACATGATGCGAGTGGCATCAATACAGCGCCAGGCCTCCTCGCGCCCCCCCTTGACCTGAAACGACAGAACCCCACCAAAGGCACTTTGCTGTTGCGTTGCCAGGGCGTGGCCGGGATGCGATGGCAAGCCTGCGTAAAAGACCCGCTCTACCTGTGGTTGCTGCTGCAACCACAGGGCAATGTCCAGCGCCGAGCGGCTGTGGGCCTCCATACGCAGGCGCAGGGTTTCCAGGCCTTTCAGGAATACCCAGGCATTGAAAGGGCTCATGGTCGGGCCACAGGTGCGCAGGAAAGTGACAACCTCGGCCATGTGCGCAGCGCCGCCGACAACCGCACCGCCCACGCATCGGCCCTGCCCGTCCAGGTATTTGGTGGCGGAATGAATGACTATATCGGCACCCAATTCCAGTGGCCGCTGCAGCGCGGGGGTACAAAAGCAGTTATCAACCACCAGCAGGGCATCGGTGCCGCGAGTCAGCTCCGCCAGGGCACGAATATCGGCCACTTCGCATAAGGGATTGGAAGGCGTTTCCACAAACAGTAATTTCGTTTCCTGGCGCAGGCCGTCGCGCCATTGATCGAGGGCCAGCAACGGCACAAAATCGACTGCAACGCCAAATTTGACCAGGTAGCGTGCAAACAGGTTGGTGGTAGTGCCAAACACATCCCGTGAACAGAGGACATGGTCCCCGGATTTCAGCAGCGCCATGCAGGTACTGAGAATGGCGGCCATACCGGAGGCCGTACCCACGGCTGCTTCACCCCCCTCGAGAGCGGCGATACGTTGCTCAAAACTGCGCACGGTAGGATTGGTATAACGGGAATAGACATTGCCCGGACTGTCGCCGGAAAAACGGGCAGCGGCGTCCGCGGCAGAATCGAAGACGTAGCTTGAAGTGGTAAAAATCGGCTCCGAATGCTCTCCTTCTGCGGTGCGTGTGATGCCGGCGCGTATTCCGAGCGTATCAAGGTGCGCGCCCGCCAGGGGATCATCATTGGGTGTCATATCTGTATCAGGTGGCGTCATTATGCAGGCCGACCACCGACCCCTCCTCAACCAGTTGCGACCGACTCAGGTGTTGCGCCTCGTCGCTGCGCAGTGCCTCGATACGGTCGAGATAGGCCCGATCCACATCTCCGGTTACATACTCGCCATTGAATACCGAACAGTCAAAACCTGTTGCGGTCCTGCTACCTTCCCTGGAGCACTGAACGAGATCATCCAGGTCCTGGTAGACCAGCCAGTCCGCACCGATCTGTTCGCAGATTTCGGCAACAGTGCGGTTATGGGCGATCAGCTCCGAGGCCGAAGGCATGTCAATACCGTACACATTGGGGAAGCGCACAGGCGGCGCCGCGGAGGCAAAATAGACCTTGCTGGCACCGGCGTCGCGCGCCATGTCGATGATCTGGCGACAGGTAGTACCGCGGACGATGGAATCATCCACCAGCAGGACGTTCTTACCCTTGAATTCGAGCGGTACCGGGTTCAGCTTCTGACGTACGGATTTCTTGCGCTGACTTTGCCCGGGCATGATGAAGGTTCGCCCGATATAGCGATTCTTCATGAACCCCTCGCGAAACTTGATCCCGAGTTCAGACGCCAGCGATTGGCCGGCAATGCGGCTGGTATCGGGAATCGGTATCACCACGTCAATATCGTGATCGGGACGCTCCCGCAGAATTTTATGGGCCAGCGCCTCGCCCTGGCGCATCCGCGTCTTGTAGACCGAAATACCATCCATCAGCGAGTCCGGGCGCGCAAAATATACATGCTCGAAAATACAGGGGCGCAATTGTGGATTGGTCGCGCACTGCCGGCGATGGAGTTGTCCGTAACTATCGATGAATATGGCCTCACCCGGTTCCACATCGCTGATCAGGCTGAAACCCAGCACGTCCAGCGCGACACTCTCCGAGGCCACCATATACTCGTCACCCAGGGCGCTGTGGCGCACCCCCAGCACCAATGGCCGGATACCATTCGGGTCACGAAACGCAACCACCCCGTAATCCACCAGCATCGCCACTGCGGCATAGCCGCCGCGACAGCGCCGGTGTACCGCCTCGACCGCGTGAAAAATGTCATCCGCAGCCGGGCTCAGCTTACCCAGGGTTTGCAGCTCGTGGGCGAAGATGTTCAGCAACACCTCGGAGTCGGAGTCGGTATTCAGGTGCCGCAGGTCGTCTTCAAACAGCTCGCGGGCCAGTTGCGCCGAATTGGTGAGGTTACCGTTGTGGGCAAGGGCAATCCCGTAGGGTGAATTCACGTAAAAAGGTTGAGCCAGCGCGGGGCCCGACGCGCCCGCCGTAGGATAGCGCACATGGCCGATGCCGATCGGCCCCTTGAGTCGCTGCATGTGGTTCTGGCGAAACACATCGCGCACCAGTCCCTCACCCTTGCGCTGGCTGAAACGCCCCCCGCGACAGGTCATGATACCCGCGGCATCCTGCCCCCGGTGCTGCAGTACCGTTAATGCATCGTAAATATCAGGGCCAACATCGCCCTTCCCTACCAGTCCTACCAGACCACACATGTGACGCTTACCTCGTTGATTGGATGCCTGCATGCAAGCATCTAGGGGCTATTCCACTGACCCAGCGTGAGCAGGGCCCAGTTCATTAACGTATCAACCTGCGGCATCAGCTGCGCCTCGTGCAGCCACGCCTGGTCCTGTGGCGACAACAGTTCGCGGATAACAAACACCAGCACCAGGACTATCACTACCCCCCGGGCAAAACCAAACAGGGTACCCAACAGGCGGTCCAGGGTGCCCAGCCCGGTGACCTTGACCAGCCGCGACATCAGCATGCTGATAAAGCCGCTTACCAGCAGCGTGCCGACCAGAATCAACAACCAGGCCGCTATGTAACGCGCGGTAATGTTACTGATCAGCTCTGCCATGCGGCTGGCGAGATCCCCGGCAAACACATAAGCGAGAACAAACCCGGCTATCCAGCCCGCCAGCGATAACGCTTCGCGGGTGAATCCTCGCAGCAGGCTCAGCAGGGTCGACAGGCCGATAATACCCACCATGGCCCAGTCGACCCAGGTGAAGGCGGCGATAGTCACGGCAGGTATCGCTTGATGAGTGATTGCACCGCGAACTCGGCATCGATTTCTGCACGCAGGTTGTCGAGTCGGGCGCGCTCAAACTTGGGGCCGACATTGACCCGATACAGGCGCTTGCCCTCGACTGACACCGGCTTGACCCAGGCCTTGTGACCCATTGCCAGCAGGCGCTGACGTAATTCGTCTGCGGCGCCGGCGTTACTGACAGTCACCACTTGCAGCATCCACGCCACCGGTACGCCCTGCGCATCGAGCGTCGGCTGCTCAGGCGCTTCACTACGGGTCTGTCCCGGAGCGGGCGCCGCGGATGGCTCCGGTTGCCCATTGTCTGCGTCTGGGTTGATCTCCGCAATGGTATAGGTTTCACCAGCCAGAGCCTGGGGCAGTTCTTCTTCAAACTGACTATCCGGGGAACCTCTGAGACCGGTATTTTCCGGTGCTGCGATCGGGGTCGAATCGACCTGTGGGCGCGGCGGGATTCTAAGGTCCTCAATACTGATAGCGGATTCCGGCTCAACAAAAATAATGGGCCAGAACACTATCCCGAGGGCAATCAGTATCAGTGCGCCGACAAGTCGTTGCTTGAGGATATCATTCACTGGTCATACCCGTGCGCCTGCTTGTCCAGTGACGACAATACCGCCGCCACTGTAAAAAAAGAACCGAACACAACCAACCGGTCGCCGACTGCCATCACGCTGCGCGCACGTGCGAGGGCCTGGCGTAAATTTTTGCTGACGCTGATCATTTGTTGCCCATTCTGGCGCAGCGCGGTAGCGATATCCGCCGCTGTTGCCGCCCGCGGATTGGTTGGCTGGTCAGCAACAAACCATGCCTCGAAGTGGTCTCCCGCCGCCTTAATCATGCCCGAAATATCTTTGTCAGCCATCGCTGAAAACAACGAAATAGTCTTTCCTTTACAAGGCTTTGCACTCAAAAACTCACCTAGCTTATTAACAGCGGCCGGGTTGTGTGCAACATCAAGCACATAGTCGATATCCCCTACCCGTAGCTGCTGTCGGCGCCCTCGCAACTGCAGCGTCGGAACCACACGGGCGAGGGCTTTGTCACTGGCGGGCAACCCCAGCAGCTCGAGCGCCTGCAGGGCTGCGCAAATGTTCGCCGGCAACAAGCCACTACTGGCGATAGAGGGCAGTTGCCGCCTGTCGCCGTCTGCAGTTTGCAGATATCCCTGCCAGCGATCGCCGGACTGCTCCTCAAACCCGAAGTCCTCGTTCAGCCACACGGCCCGGGCACCCGCCGCGCTCACCGCGGCGTAAAGTCCCGCCGTAGGACTGCTATCGGCAATAACCGCAGGCGCACTTGCACGCAGAATACCGGCTTTCTCCCTGGCAATGGCGTCCAGACTGTCGCCCAGCCAGGCCTGATGGTCGAGTGCGATACTGGTGATCACGGCAACGGTGGGGTCGACGATATTGACAGCGTCCAGGCGCCCCCCGAGACCCACCTCAAGGACCGTAATATCCACACCGCGGGAACGAAAAACAAGCAGTGCGGCCAGGGTGGCAAACTCGAAATAACTCAGGGATATCTCACCCCGCGCCGCATCAATCTGTGCCAGTGCATCGCATAGGGAAGAATCGTCCACATTGGTACCGGCAACCCGGATGCGCTCATTGAAAAACTGCAGGTGTGGCGACGTATACACCCCGGCAACCAGGCCCGCATCAGCTACCAGTGCCTCCAGTACCGCCACGGTAGATCCTTTACCGTTGGTACCGGCAACGGTAATTACCGGCACCGCTACCGGCAATAACTGCAGGCGAGCGGCCACCGTTCGCACACGCTCCAGCCCCAGTTCGATAGCCACCGGGTGCAACGTCTCAAGACGCTCCAGCCAGACTGCCAGTGAAGGCTCAGTCATCCTGTTCGTCGGGAATAAACTCGACCGGCTCCTTCTCGTCGTCAATTTCCGCTTCGGGGTCTGCCACCAGGTCGAAATTGGTCAGCTTGGAGAGCAACCTGGCCAGGGTGTCGCGCATATCGTTGCGATGCACAATCATGTCTATGGCACCATGCTCCAGCAGGAATTCACTGCGCTGAAAGCCTTTTGGCAGCTTCTGGCGGATAGTCTGCTCAATAATATTGGGGCCGGCAAACCCTGCGCGGGCATCCGGCTCCGCCACGTTGATGTCACCCAGCAAAGCCAGCGAGGCAGAGACCCCACCGTAGATAGGATCGGTCATGACCGAGACATAAGGGACCCCGGCCACCTTCATGCGCTCGATGACAGCACTGGTCTTGGCCATCTGCATCAGGGATATGAGAGCCTCCTGCATCCGCGCGCCACCGGAAGCGGAAAAACAGACCATCGGGATACGCTCCCTGAGCGCCAGTTGCGCCGCCCGGGTGAACTTTTCACCGACCGCGTAACCCATGGAGCCGCCATGGAAAGCGAATTCGAAGGCGACACAAACGACCGGCAAACCCTGAAGATTACCGCGCATGGCCACCAGGGCATCTTTCTCACCGGTTGCTTTCTGGGCTGCGCTAATCCGATCGCGGTAGCGTTTTTTATCGCGGAATTTGAGCCGGTCTATCGGTTCGATATCGGCAAGTATTTCTTCCCGTCCTTCGGCATCCAGAAAAATGGCCAATCTACGGCGGGCACTGATGCGCATATGGTGGTCGCACTTGGGGCAGACGTCGTCGTTGTTTTCGACATCCGGCCGGTACAACACGGCGTCACACTTTACACATTTCTTCCACAGGCCCTCCGGCACCGTGGAGCGCCGCTCACCGGTCTCTTTACGCACCCCGGATGGCAATATCCTGTCAATCCAACTCATGGCTTCCCCCGATTGTGAGCGGCCATTATAAACGCGCGCACCACCAACTAGGAAGCGATGCCATCCAATCCGGCCCTAATCTCTGCGATCAGCCCCGCACCGGCCTGCAACAGGGCCGCATTATCGCCGCCTGCCGCAGCCGCGGCGGCAATGTGCTCAACCAGCGCGCTGCCGACAACCACACCCTCTGCAGTAGCGCCCACACGGCGGGCGGAAGCGGCATCCTTGATACCGAAGCCTACCGCCACCGGCAGTGTGGTATGGCTGCGGATCTGCCCAACATGGTGAGCCACATCATCGCTGTCGAGATGGCCGGCGCCGGTTACCCCTTTCAGGGCCACATAATAGATAAAACCGCTGGCCTGGTCCGCGATCGCCTGGATTCGGGCGTCGGGCGTGGTCGGGGCCACCAGGAAGATATTATCCATGCCGACCCGATGTAGCTCTGCGTTGACGTCGGCGACTTCCTCCGGCGGTATATCCACTGTCAGCAGGCCGTCCAACCCCGCTTCCAGGGCGAGGTCGGCGAATACGGCGTAGCCCATGCGTATTATGGGGTTGGCGTAGCCCATCAAAAGCACCGGCGTATCCACGTCGTGCTGCCTGAACTCGGTCACCATGGCCAGTGCATCACGCAGCCTTATTTTGTTGTCCAGTGCCCGTTCATGAGCCTTCTGGATCACCGGTCCCTCTGACATCGGGTCGGAAAATGGCACCCCCAATTCGATCATGTCCGCACCGGCAGCCACCAGGGCATGCATCAACGGCACAGTCACCGTGGCAACGGGATCACCGGCCACGATATAGGGAATTAATGCTTTGCGCCCCTGGGCCGCCAACTGCTGAAAACGCCCGGCTATCCTGCTCAATGCTATGACTCCTGGAAGTTGATGCCGTCTATTTCGGCAACGGTATTAATGTCTTTGTCACCGCGACCCGACAGATTGACGATAATCGTCTGCTCAGGGGTCATGGTGGCGGCCAGTTTTTCCGCGTAGGCCAGGGCGTGGCTGGTTTCAAGCGCCGGCATGATGCCCTCGGTACGGGTCAGGGAATGAAATGCCTGCATGGCCTCTTCGTCATTGGCGGTGACATAGTTAACCCGGCCTATGTCCTTGAGCCAGGAGTGCTCCGGACCCACACCGGGATAATCGAGACCCGCAGAGACCGAGTGGGTATGCATGATCTGGCCATCTTCATCCTGCATGAGGTAGGTGCGATTGCCGTGCAATACCCCCGGGGTACCCGCACTTAATGGGGCGGCGTGCTCGCCCGACCCCAGCCCGTGGCCGCCCGCCTCAACCCCATACATGGCGACTGACTCGTCCTCAAGAAAGGGGTGGAACAATCCGATAGCGTTGGACCCGCCGCCCACACAAGCCACCAGCGCATCGGGCAGGCGACCGGTCTGCTGCAATGACTGTGCCCTTGCCTCACGGCCAATCACACACTGGAAATCGCGCACCAGCATGGGATAGGGATGCGGGCCCGCCACGGTACCAATTATGTAGAATGTGTCGTCCACGTTAGTGACCCAGTCGCGCATGGCCTCATTCATGGCGTCCTTGAGAGTACGCGACCCCGATGTCACCGGCACCACAGTGGCGCCCAGCAGCTTCATCCGATAGACGTTGGTCGACTGGCGACGAATATCTTCTTCACCCATGAATACATGACACTCGAGGCCAAGACGAGCCGCGATAGTCGCCGTTGCCACCCCGTGCTGTCCCGCACCGGTCTCGGCAATGACCCGACGCTTGCCCATGTGCCTGGCCAACAGTGCCTGGCCGACGGTGTTGTTCACTTTGTGGGCGCCGGTATGGTTGAGATCCTCGCGTTTCAGGTAAATGCGCGCGCCGCCGATACGATCGGACCAGCGCTTCGCCTCATAAAGGGGGGAAGGCCTGCCGACAAAATGGGCGAGATCGTGGTCAAGTTCACGTTGAAATGCCTCGTCATCGGCCAGCTGGCGGTATAAAACCTCGAGCTCAGCGAGCGCTGACATCAGTGTTTCTGCAACGAACTTGCCCCCATAAAGGCCGAAATGTCCTTCTTTGTCAGGAACTGACGAAAAAATGGTACCGGTCACATCTGTAGTCATTACCTATATCCCCTGTTGCTGGTCAGCCGCTCGCACTGCGGCGATAAAGCGAATCATTTTCTCTTGGTCTTTATAACCGGGCGCCAGTTCCACACCACCGCTGACATCAACTGCTGCCGGCCGGATCGCTGCTATCGCACGCGCCACGTTGCCGGGGTTCAGGCCACCGGCGAGTACAACAGGCCGGGACAAATCCCGCGGTACACCTGTCCAGTCAAAAGTCTTGCCGGTACCGCCGGGCATACCCTGTTGCCAACTGTCCAGCAGTACACCCCGGGCGCCGCCATACCGGCTGCAGGTGTCGGCGACATCGACGCCCTCACGCATCCTGATTGCCTTCAGGTAGGGCCGCTGGAACTGGTCACAGAAGGCTGCCGGCTCATCGCCATGAAACTGTATACAGTCTATGGGTACGCACTTTAAAACGTTATGGATCGTTGCGGTTGGGGCATCAACAAACAGGGCCACTATCGTGACAAGCGGTGGCACCGCCGCAACGATTTCCGCCGCCTGGGCGGGACTGACACAGCGTGAGCTGGGGCCATAGAACACAAGTCCCAGTGCGTCAGCGCCCGCTTCACAGGCAGCTTGCGCATCGGCGCCGGAAGTAATTCCACAGATCTTGACGAAGGTACGGGGCACGGGTGTCGGGTACCGGTAAAAAATGAGGGGGGGATCATAGCAGAAGCTGCCCCGCAGTGTCTTCAACCAGCGAGCAATAGCGGCCCCGGGGGTGTTTCCGGCAAACCGTATACCGGCGGATAGGTGACATCGACCAGATACAGTCCGTCGGCAGCGGCAGTATCTCCGGCCCGGGCCCTGTCCCCGCTAGCCAGTAACTGCCCGATCCACTCTGGTGGATGTCGGCCGTGACCGACGACCATCAAGCTCCCCGCGATGTTGCGGACCATATGATGCAGAAAAGCGTTTGCTTCAATATCAATAATCACCAGGTCGCCACGTCGAGCAACCGACACCCGCGAGACGCACCTGAACGCACTCTCTGACTGACAGGAAGCGGCGCGAAATGCACTGAAGTCCTGCTCACCCACCAGCGCCTGGGCGGCAGTGTGCATGGAGTCTGTACAAAGTGGCCAGCGACACCAGCTTACCAGACCGACCAGCAACGCCGGGCGCACCACCGTATTGACGATAATGTAGCGGTAGGAGCGCGCCTGCGCTGAAAAACGGGCATGAAAGTCGCTTGCCACCGGCACTGCCCAGTGCACCCGGACATCGGTCGGTAGCGCTGCGTTAACCCCGAGGACCCAGGCTTTGGCACTGCGGGTAGTGGGAGAATCGAAGTGGACAATCTGGGCATGCCCGTGGACACCGGTATCCGTGCGCCCGGCGCAGTGTACGCGAACCGGGCCGTTGGCAACCTGGGAGATGGCCTTCTCAAGCGCCTGCTGAACAGTTCGGGTGCCGGGGTGAGGCTGCGCCTGCCAGCCATTGAACAGCCGGCCATCGTACTCAATCCTGCAGGCGATGCGCGTACCTGCGGGGAGCGGCTCAGGCGAGAATGGTTGTTGCGTTCGGGGTATCAACCAAGCCGACCCAGCAACTCCCTCGCCTCTTGCTGCTGCTCCGCGGAACCATCGGCCACCACTTCCGCCAGTATCTGACGAGCGCCGTCATCATCACCCATGTCGATATAGGCGCGTGCGAGATCGAGTTTGGTGGACAGGGGGTCGCCATCTTCGGCAAAGACAAAGTCGTCTTCATCATCGGCGGCATCAGCGGTAGCACGCGGTGTGGCTTCAGCGGATACGATGAGGTCATCCGGCAAGTCTTCCTCGAGTTCCAGACCCAGGAAATCCGAATCCGACAGATCGCTGTCGCCAACTGAGGGTACGAGCTCGTCTCGTGCGTCGGCGGGCTGAACATCATCCAGCTCGAGAGAGAGATCGTCTTCGGTATCGACCGCCGACTCTGCGCCGGCGTCTTCGAAATCTGAAAGGTTGCCGGAAAATTGGCTGTCCGCGAGGCTTTCCGATTGATCATCAGACGCTGCAGGTTCATCAATGAAGCGGCGCTCCGGTGCCACTGCTGCCGCGCTGCCCGCGCTGATAAGTGACTCGCCCCTGGCAATGGCATCCTGGTCACCGATTCGCCGCAGTTCCCCGAGTTGCAGGTCGGCTTCCGCGCGATCCGCGGTTTCCACCGCCAGCTCGAGTAACTTCAGCCGATACGCCGTGTTTTCAGGTTCAGAGCGCAGGGCGTTGCGCAGTAACTCCATAGCTTGTGAAAAACGACCGTAAGCGATGTAAATATCAACCTCTGCCAGCGCACCACCGGCTTCTACATCCGAGGCGTATTCATCGTGCTTGCGTTCCCCATAGCCACGCTCTCCTGAAGGCTGGGGCACCGGTGATTCGGGGGTGAAAGCAGCCGCGGGGGCGAATGCGGGGACCGCCCCGTCCGCGTCCTCAACCAGCGCCTGGTCGCGCAACTGCACATCGGCAAATTCGTCCTGTCCGGGATCATTCGAGAATGCTGCGGCCGGGCCACTGTAGTCATCCGTGCCGGCCTGCGCAGCAGAGCTACGCCTGCGCCAGAGCAACAGACCGAGCAGGGCTGCAACCACTGCGGCAACCAGGGCGTAAAACCAGTTGCCACCCTCTGCGGGTGGAGGTGTCGGGGCCCTCGGTTGGGAAATGACGGGGGCCGGAAGTGTTTCCGCAGTCGACGCAACTGCCGGAGGATCCTGATCCCCGGCGCCTGCCGCTGGCGCCTCGCCGCTGCCGGCCGCAGCGAGATCCTGCTGCAGTGAAGCGATCCGGGCATCCTTGAGTTCAACAATCCGCTCCAGGGTTTCCAGCCGCTCGCTCAGGGCCTGCAAGCGTTGCCCCAACTCTTCCCGCTCACGTTCGGATTTCTCCAATCCCTCCATGGCGGCATTCGCGGCGGAAGTCCCGGCACCAGCAGGCGCGGGCCTTTCCGCAGGGGAATCCTGGGCCGGCTCACCGGGATTGGCAGCGGGGGTAACATCGGCGGAAGAAATGCGCAGGGCCGGGCCCTCGCCGGCGGGTGTCGAGGAACGCCCCGCACGCCAATCCTCATTTTGCTGCCTGACTTCGGCCAACGCCGCTTCGAGATCGGCCGAGCCGATATCATTTGAGGCAGGCAGGTAGATGATGTAACCGGCTTTGATACGGTTGATATTGCCACCGAGGAACGCCTCCGGATTAAGGCGCTGAATCTCGAGCATGGTCTGGTGTACTGATACGCCTTCGGGTCGCGCCTGTTGGGCAATTGCCCACAGGGTATCGTCACGACGGATCATGTAGCGGGAACCCGGTGCCGCCCGCGCCGCCGCATCAGCGCCGAAATCGCGTTGCGGCATGGCTCCGGGCGCCAGTTCCGAGCGACGGGTTTCTACCCGCGTACCGGTGCTAACGTCCGCTTTTTTTTTCTCCGCGGTGGGCTCTGGGCTGCCCTCGGCAGCCGCTACGCGCTCGCTGGCGGACGCAGTGGGGGAACTGCGATCGAACACGGGGGGGTCGACGAGTACAGTGTAATTACGCAATACCCGCCCCGACGGCCAGCGTGTCTCGACAATAAAATCGAGAAACGGCTCCAGCACCGGGTCATCCGAACGCAGTAAAATCGCACCGCGACCATTGTCATCCAATTCGATATCAAATTTTATGCCGGTAAGAAAGTAGGCGCGATCGACGCCCAGACGATCAAAATCCTCGGTGGTCGCCAGGCGCACGCGAATCTGGTCCTCGTGCAGGTCGCCCACATCAAGCAGGCTCACCCGGGCTTTCAATGGTTCGTTGAGAAAGGATTCCAGGGTCAGTTCACCAAGGCCAAGCCCCCAAACCGACCCTGCTTGCATGCAGCTCCAGGAAACCAGTGCCGCTGCCAACTTTCGCTTATGAACCATAACCATGCCTTGTTATTCTTCCCCTGCAAGCCAAGATGTGGCCTACCCAGTCTCCAGATACACACCGGCGCCCACTTCGCCCGCGATTACCGACCCAACTGAAGATATCGCAAGTATGTTTTAACGCAAGTCTTTAATCAAGATAAGTGCGAATCAGGCTCTCGGCAATTTGCACACTATTGAGGGCGGCACCTTTGCGCACATTATCTGCCACAACCCACATGTCCAGACCTCGCGGGTGTGAAATATCCTCTCTGATGCGGCCGACGAAAACATCGTCCTTGCCGGCGGAGTCGGTCACCGCTGTCGGATAGCCGCCATCGACGTGTTCGTCTATCACGGTAATACCGGGAAAAGCGGACAGTAATTTCCGGGCATCTGCCGCAGACAGCTTGTTGACCGTCTCAATGTGGATCGCCTCCGAATGGCTGAAAAATACCGGCACGCGAACACAGGTCGGATTAACTTTGATCGTTGCGTCGCCCAGTATTTTCTGGGTCTCCCACACCATTTTCATTTCTTCCCGGGTGTAGCCGTTATCTTCAAAGGTATCAATATGAGGGAGCACATTGAAGGCGATCTGCCGGGGATAGACCTCGCACTCTATATCCTGTCCGTTCAACAGCTTCACGGTCTGCCCTGCGAGCTCGTCAATCGCCTCTTTACCGGTGCCGGACACTGCCTGATAGGTGCAGACATTAATTCGCTCGATACCCACCGCATCATAAATGGGCTTCAGCGCCACCAGCATCTGAATGGTGGAGCAGTTCGGGTTGGCGATGATATTGCGCGTTGTATATCCGGCCAGTGCTTCAATATTCACTTCCGGCACAATCAGCGGAATATCCTCATCGCGGCGAAAATGGGACGTGTTATCGATAACGATACAACCCGCTGCCGCCGCTTTCGGGGCAAACTCCTCGGAAATACTGCCACCTGCGGAAAACAGGCCAATCTGTGCCTGGCTGAAATCGAATTCCGCCAGGTCAGTGACCATCACTTGCTTGCCCCGGAAGCGTATGGTCTTGCCCGCCGAACGGGCGCTGGCCAGGGGATACAGGTTGCGCACCGGGAAATTGCGCTCCTCGAGAATGGATATCATGGTCTCACCGACTGCGCCGGTGGCGCCAACTACGGCGACGTCATATGCTTCTGCCATTGTCTTACCTCTTTTGGTTTGTTGGGCGCTGGATCAGGTTCGCAGTGCGGCGACGACTGCATCGCCCATTGCGGACGTCGACACCGCCTCGACCCCAGCGCGCTGAATATCAGGGGTTCGCAAACCCTGATCGAGTACTGTGCTTACCGCCTGCTCAATGGCGGCGGCGGCCTCCGGATTCGCCAGTGTATAGCGTAACATCATCGCCACCGACAAGATGGTCGCGAGAGGATTGGCCTTGCCCTCTCCGGCAATATCAGGTGCCGAACCATGACAGGGTTCGTACATCCCCCGGCCATTCCTGTCCAGCGAGGCGGACGGCAACATACCGATCGAGCCGGTCAGCATGGCCGCCGCGTCCGAGAGGATATCGCCGAACATGTTGCCGGTTACCATGACATCAAACTGTTTCGGTGCTCGCACCAGCTGCATTGCAGCATTGTCCACATACATGTGACTGAGGGTGACATCGGGATAGTCCCGGGCCACTTCCTCCATGACCTCCCGCCACAATACCGTTACCTCGAGCACATTACTTTTATCCACCGAGCACACCCGATGATCGCGCTGGCGAGCCAGGCTGAATGCCAGGTGACCGATGCGGCGAATTTCGGACTCATTGTAGACATAGGTGTTGAATCCCTCGCGTTCACCGTTTTCCAGAACGCGAATGCCACGCGGCTCGCCAAAATAGATGCCTCCAGTGAGCTCACGCACTATCAGGATATCCAGCCCCGCTACCACTTCGGGCTTGAGGCTGGAGGCCTCGGCAAGCTGGGGATAGAGAATTGCAGGGCGCAAATTGCCAAAAAGCCCGAGCTCCGAACGCAGCCCCAACAATCCCCGTTCCGGGCGCAGATGCCGCTCTACCGCATCCCACTTCGGCCCACCGACGGCTCCGAGAAGAATAGCATCGGCGGCTCGCGCGCGCTCCATGGTCTGGGTGGGCAATGGCACACCGTGGACATCCAGCGCTGCGCCACCCAGCAGGCCCTCCTCCCAGGTGAGCTCCAGGTTAAAACGGCGATTCACAACCTCCAGTACCCTGACCGCTTCGGTCATGATTTCAGGGCCTATGTAGTCCCCCGGTAAAACCAGAATATGCGCTGCCATATCAGCGTTCCCCCACAGTCATGGAACCGAATAACCAGGGTGACTGCCGGCGCCACCCGGCCTCGAAGCGGCGAATGGTCTCCGCACTTTCCAGGGTTACGCCTATATCATCCAACCCGTTGAGCAGGCAGTGCTTGCGGAAGCTGTCGACCTCAAAGTGAAACACCTCGCCATCGGGACAGCACACCTGCTGTTGCTCCAGATCCACTACCAGGTGATAGCCTTCGGTGGCATAGAGCTGCTGAAACAGGATTTCAACACTCTCCGCATCCAGCACTACCGGCAGCACCCCGTTCTTGAAACAGTTATTGTAGAAAATATCGGCAAAGCTGGGTGCAATAATGCAACGAAAGCCATAATCCTCCAGTGCCCAGGGAGCGTGCTCACGACTGGATCCACAACCGAAATTGGACCGTGACAGCAGAATTGAAGCCCCTTGATAGCGAGCCTGATTAAGTGGGAAATCGGGGTTGAGCGGCCGCTTGCTGGAGTCTTCCCCCGGCTGGCCTTCGTCCATATAGCGCATTTCGTCGAACAGGTTGGGGCCGAAACCGCTGCGCTTGATGGACTTGAGAAACTGCTTGGGAATGATCATGTCAGTGTCGACATTGGCGCGGTCCATCGGCGCCACAAGGCCGTCCAGAACGGTGAAGTTCTTCATGCTGTGGTCTCCTGCAAGCTGCGAACATCGATGAAATGGCCTGCTATCGCGGCCGCAGCCGCCATGGCCGGACTGACCAGGTGGGTCCGGCCACCAAATCCCTGGCGACCCTCGAAATTACGGTTCGAGGTTGAAGCGCAGTGTTCCCCCGCTCCCAGTTTATCGGCATTCATGGCCAGGCACATGGAGCAGCCGGGTTCCCGCCACTCCATTCCGGCGGCGATGAATATGGCGTCCAGGCCCTCGGCCTCGGCCTGTGCCTTGACCAGCCCGGAGCCGGGCACCACCAGTGCCTGCTTGACACTGGCAGCGACCCGGCGACCGCGCACGACCTCGGCAGCGGCTCGCAGATCCTCGATGCGGGAATTGGTACAGGAACCGATAAATACCCGGTCGGGGCGTATATCGGTAATCGCCATGCCCGGGCGCAGGCCCATGTAGGTCAGCGCACGCTCCACGGCCTCGCGGGCAGCAGGATTGCCAATGGCAGCCGGGTCGGGAAGTACGCCATCAATGGGCAGCACCATTTCCGGCGACGTACCCCAGGTGACCTGGGGCTTGATCGCTGCGCCGTCGAGGCTCACCACGCGATCAAACACGGCATCGGCATCACTGTGTAAATCGCGCCAGGCAGCAACCGCTGCGTCCCAGTTGGCACCTGTTGGGGCGTAAGGGCGTCCGCGCACATAGTCGAGCGTGCAGTCATCGACCGCCACCATGCCCATGCGCGCGCCCGCCTCAATCGACATATTGCACATGGTCATGCGCCCTTCCATGCTCATGCGGCGCACCACTTCACCACCAAACTCAATGGCGTACCCGGTACCGCCGGCCGTGCCTATCTCACCAATCACCGCCAGGGCGACGTCTTTGGCGGTAATCCCGGGGCCCAGCTGACCGTCTATTTTCACCAGCAGGTTTTTCATCTTCTGCTGGATCAGGCACTGGGTGGCCAGCACGTGCTCCACCTCTGAAGTTCCAATACCGTGGGCCAGGGCGCCCAGGGCACCGTGGGTGGAAGTATGGGAATCACCGCACACCACGGTCATTCCCGGCAGGGTTGCACCCTGTTCAGGGCCCACAACGTGAACAATACCCTGGCGGATATCATTGATCGGGATTTCGGTAATATCGAAAGCGAGGCAGTTATCATCCAGCGTCTGCACCTGCAGTCGCGATACCAGGTCGAGAATGCCGGCTACGCCACCGGCGCGTTCTTCCGTCGAGGTCGGCACGTTGTGGTCGGGTACCGCCAGGTTGGCATCGAGACGCCAGGGTTTGCGGCCGGCCAGGCGCAGGCCTTCAAAAGCCTGGGGCGAGGTCACCTCGTGGATCAGGTGGCGATCAATATAGATAAGCGCCGAGCCATCGTCCCGCTGTTCTACCAGATGGTTGTGCCACAATTTGTCATAAAGGGTTTTGCCAGCCATGGGTGATTCTCCGGGCAACGCTAATGAATTGCTATTTTAAGCTTGACCAAGAGATAACTCAAATTTATTATTTTTATACATTCCATTCCCTCAAGGAATCATAAACTGGACATTCAGACTCTCCGCACTTTTCTACTGGTTGTTGAAGAGCGTTCGTTTTCCGCTGCCGCGCAACGTTTGCACCTGACCCAACCCGCAGTGAGCAAGCGCATAGCCCTGCTCGAACAGCAGCTTGGCTGTGAATTGTTTGATCGCATCGGGCGTACCATTACACCAACCGAAGCCGGCGTGGCGCTGCTACCTCACGCCAAGACCATCATTCAGCAGCTATACAGTGCCGAGCAGGCGGTACGCGATCTCTCCGGTGCGGTTGCCGGAGACCTGCGTATTGCTACCAGCCACCATATCGGGCTGCACCGCTTACCCCCGGTACTGAGTGCCTTCAGCAAGGCGTTTCCCGGGGTTGCGCTCGATATCGATTTTATGGATTCGGAGCAGGCCTACGACCTGATTATGCAGGGGCGACTGGAACTGGCAGTGGTAACACTGGCCCCGGCCGGTGAAAGCAGCATGGTCAGCCATCCGGTGTGGCACGACCCACTGGTGTTCATGGCCGCCAGCGAACATCCTCTGGCTGTACACCAGGCCTGCACCCTGGCTGAGCTGGCCCGGCACCCGGCGATTCTGCCGGGACTGGGTACCTATACCGGCCAGATCGTGAAGCGGCTATTCGCGGACCACGATTTAACCTTGCAGGTATCCATGGCCACCAACTACCTGGAAACTATCCGCATGATGGCGCAGGTGGGACTGGGCTGGACTGTATTGCCGCGAAACATGCTGGATAAAGGCTTGTCGCCGCTGGCAGTGGAAGGTATTGCCATCGACAGGACCCTCGGCAGCATCCACCACCGGGGTCGCAGCCTTTCGCGGGCGGCGCAGTCTTTCATGGCAATTTTACAAGCCTTCGGCGATGGCATGGCCAAGCCCGCAGCAATCGGGGCGCCCGCCCCACCCTGCTAGCCAGCCTCAACGCCATCGCTGGCCGGTTGTTTCCAGATACCATCGTGATCGGGCAGGTAGAACGTACCGTTAAAACGGGCAACAACTCCCCGGGGGCCAGTCAGTAAACCATTACAAAAGCCGAAGCGGCGCTTGATGGAGACATGGGCCACATCAGCCTGTAACCAGTCACCTTCTTTGCCCGCGTTAATGAAGTCCACTGCCAGGTTGATTGTCGGGCTTCCGGCCTGTCGCCCACAGGCATGGTTGACACCAGTCGCTGCTGCAATGTCGGCAAGCGTCATGATCACTCCCCCGTGGCAAATACCCATGATATTGCAATGCGATTTTTGCACCAGGATCCCGAAACTGACTGCTTCCCCGGTCAGCCGTCGGTAGCTGGGTTGCAAAAAATCGGTGAAGCCCAGCCCCGTGGGCAGCGGCTCATACCCTGCGGGCACCGCGCCATTGTTATCGCTCATCGTCATCCTGATCTCCGTGGTATCCCTGTTCCGCCAACAACGGCCGTAGTATTAAAAAATGCCCATTTCGAGTCCGGTGGCAAACCCCTCGCCAAGTTCTGCCGCCTGCTGTCGGTGTAGCGCCGTGAACTCTCCGCGAAAGATACTCGTGGCCATGGCAAGGCGCATGGGGTAACCGGAGAGGATACGTTCCACCTGTTGCCGTGCGCCGCGTCCGTCGTTACCAGCGCTAACAAGCAGCGCGCAAGGCAGCACCCGCCCGCTTGCCGCAACCGGATAAAAAGTTCGATCGAGAAAGTCTTTCATTCCCCCACTGACGCTGGCGGAGTTTTCGGCCGCCACCAGAATCAGTCCGTCAGCGGTAAGGATATCGGCAGTACCCGCATCCCAGGCCCTGCACACTCGGGTAGCAACGGCTTCGACACGACAGGCCGAACGCCAGCAGGCTCTTGCCAGCTTGGCACTGGTACCGCTCTGGCTGTGATACACAATTAGCAGCGAGGTCATGGTTCCAATCCTTGTTCTTTGAGCCTGTTGCCAAACCGGTCGCGGCCAGAATCGTCAAAACCGGTCACCCGCCACAGTTATCCACAGCTCGATCTGTGGATAACTGTGGGGACAAATAATCCGGTACCAGGACCGGACCCTGGCCGACAACCGCTCCCAAATTTATATTTGCCGGGAAAAATCACAATAAATGCTTATCAATCAATGCTATAAACTCATGACATAAAGTAGCTTGGCAATCTTTGCAGAGTCAATGTCTTGACTTATTCCACCTTTTCAGATGTGGATAGAATGCACTCGCAAGGTTTGCGGACACTTACCTTGCAGCGCCCAACAGTCTGCTAACCCTCACCCAAGCCGAGTGACACGCCAGCAGAGATGAATACGGGCATTACGTTGAAAATCGGGATCGAGGGTCTCACGGGTAATGTTTTCACATGAATACGTTTCCTGCACCTCCTCATCCAACTTGAAGCCCCGCCGATTGGTTGAAAAATACAGCACGCCCGCAGGTCGCAACCGGGCCATGGCGGCGTGCAGCAACGGTACGTGATCGCGCTGCACATCAAACGCATCGTCCAGTTTCTTTGAGTTGGAGAAAGACGGTGGATCCAGCAGTATCAGGTCAAACTGCTGTTCGCAGGTGTGCAGCCATTGCTGGCAGTCGGCGCGGTGGATCAGGTTGCGACTCTCGTCCAGGCCGTTGTGAGCGAGGTTCTTGCGCAGCCAGCCCAGATAGGTATTGGATAGATCCACGCTGGTAGTACTGCGGGCACCACCCAGCGCGGCATGCACTGTGGCAGTACCGGTGTAACAATACAGATTGAGGAAATCTTGGCCCTCAGCCTCTGCGGCAAGACGCAAACGCAATGGTCGATGATCCAGAAACAGGCCGGTGTCCAGGTAATCGCGCAGGTTTACCAGTAATTGCGCGCGCCCCTCCGTCACCGTATGCATTTCACCGCTGTCGCCCTGCTTGCGGTATTGTTCATCACCGCGCTGGCGTTGACGCGTCTTGTAGACGATATTTCCCGGGGCTACTGCAAGCGCTTCCGGCAGCGCCGCCTGCACTTCCTGCAGGCGGGTTGCCGCCGCTTCCGGATCGACACCGGATGGGGCCTGGTATTCTGCAACGTGTACCTGCTCACCATAGATATCGATCGCCACCGCATACTCCGGCATGTCGGCATCGTACAACCGGTAACAACTCACACCCTCGCGCCTGACCCAGCCCGATAGCCGACGCCGGTTCTTGCGCACCCGGTTGGCGAACATCTGCGCCCCCGCGGACAACTCGCCGCCGGGTAATATGGCCGGTTGCCGTTCACCACTTTTCGGTTCACTAAGCCGATTGTTGGCCAGGTCAAACAGCAACAGCGTGGTCTCCAGCGCACCATTCCAGAGCTTGTACTGCTTGTGACTGCGCAGGCCGGTGGCCCGCGCCAGGTCATTATCGGCGGTGAATACGGCAGCTTGCCAACCCGGGAACTCCCGCAGCATGGTTTCGCCCAACTGGCGGTACAGATAGCGCAGACTGGCCTTTTCGCCCAGCCGCTCGCCATAGGGCGGGTTGCATACCAGCAGTCCCTGCGGTAGCGGCATGTGGCTGGGCTTCTGCAGCTCCGATAAAGGCTTGCAGCTAACCCGTACGACTGATTCCAGCCCGGCCCTGGCAATATTTTCCTGGGCCATGCGCACCACTTTGGGATCGGCGTCATAGCCGCGAATTTCCGGCAATTGCAGCTGCCTGCTCCGCGCAGCCCGGCCCTGTGCATCAGCCAGTAGCGCCTGCCACTGTAGCGGATTGTGGTCCCTCCAGCGTTCGAAACCAAAGCGCGGGCGGTGTAGTCCGGGAGCGATATCCGCGGCCATCATCGCACCTTCGAGGAGCAGGGTACCGGAACCGCACATGGGATCGATCAACGCGCCGCCCCGGGCAGCCATGCCCGGCCAGTCGGCGCGCAGCAAAACCGCCGCCGCCAGATTTTCCTTCAGGGGTGCGGCACCCGCCTGCAGTCGATAGTTGCGCCGGTGCAGGCTACCACCAGACATATCCAGCGCCAGCAAAAAACCGTGTCGGGACAGGCGCACGTTAAAACGCAGGTCGGGATCCTTGCGATCGACCGAGGGTCGCTGGCCGGTGCGCTGTTGAAACCAGTCCACAATAGCATCCTTACAGCGCTGGGCACCGAACTGGGTATTGCGGATATGGGCATTCTCACCGGTAAAATCGATAGTGAAGGTCTGCTCGGGACCCAGCACCTCATCCCAGGCAACGGTCATAAGCCCGCGGTACAGCTCATCAGCATCCTGGGCCTCAATGCGGGCCAGTGGTAGCAGGATCCGGTTGGCCAGCCGCGACCACAGGCATGCGCGATAACCCAGCGCCAGCGGCCCATCAAAATGAACGCCGGCTACGGTTTCACGCGCTGTTATTGCACCCAGGGATTTCAATTCGTCGAGGAGCAGGCCTTCAATGCCTTTGGGGCAGGTGGCAAACCACTGCCGGGGCGCGGTTATCGACATTGCTGCAGATTCCGCGCGAGTATCAGCGATAAGATCATTAATGTATTCCTTGAGGTAGGAGCAGCCGTAATGGCGGTGCCTGTTTACACCTGGCGCCGGCTGCGCTTGCGCGCGGCACCCTTGGCCGGCTTGTTTTCGCGAACGGATTCCGGGGATACCGCATTTGCCAGCTTTTCCTTTTGCATCAAATCCAGCACCAGCTGTGCAGAGCTGTCAATGTAACTTATGAAGCGCTCATGCTCGGCATCAGACAACGTTCGCAGGATATCGTGCTGTCGGTACAGGTTAACAAAACGTCGCTCGCGCTCATACTGCCGTGGCAACACCATTACCTCGGATTGCTCCAGTTGCGGGTTATAGGTGCGCATGAATTTGATCAGGAAAGGAATGGGATCGTGCCGTGCCAACAAGCTGGCGCTGCGTAACACCAGTTCCAGGGGCATCACTTTTTCACCGCTTTCGACATCTTCAAGCAAGGATTTATCCGACAGCCCAAGGCTGTCAGCCAGCTGTTTCAGGGATAATCCGGCAGTTTCCCGGGTATCGCGGAGAAAATGGCCAGCATCTGCCATGGCCTCTAGCCGCTCCGGCTCCATGGTGTTAAGCAAGGCCCCGCGCAACCAGTTTTCACCAAACATGGCGGTCATGGTCGCCGTATTGCGGGCAATTTCCAGGCTGCCACCGGCAACCTGGCCTGTCAATCGAGCCAGGGAGGCCAGTAGCCCCTCGGTGGCGACATTGTCTTTTTTGTCTGTCATTAGCGTAGCTTAGCCGATAATAAGGGGCGCGGGCACTAAATTCAGTACGGTACAGGAGTCACGGTGGGGTACCGGGAAGCCCACTTTCGAGCGCGAAAATGGCCTGCAACAACCGACGCCACTCATCGTACTGACTCTCGAGACTGCCGCTGAGCCGAACCACACTGCCGCTAACATCAAGCACCGTGGGTTGCACTTCGTTATTGAATCCGCGGGCAAGCTCTTCGAGATCCTGCTGCTGTATTTTACTCCATCTGTAGGCGTTATAGCTTTGCTCCATGGCGGCGTAGGAACCGCGCGCACCGGCGCTGTCGCGCTGCGCCAGACGACGCTGGTAGTCGGCCCTGTAGAGGGCTTGCTCGCGTCCGTACTGGCGCCACAGATTGTAAGTGGGCTGCATGGCCTGGAACAGATCCACATATTGCTCATCGACGGTATCGATAAACAGGTGTTCCTGGTTCCGTATACGCTGCACCCGGGCCAGCATCGGATCACCTTCCGCCGGCAGTCCCTGCAATTGATAATTACCGTTTTCATCCCGCTGCAAGAATCGGCCAAAGGCTTGTGGCGCGAGGGCACTGGCCTGCCGCAACAACGCAAGCCGGCGAATACGCAGTACCTCCTCGCTCGAGAGGCCGCGGAAGGTCGCAAGCAGATCGTTGGCAAGCTGACGATACAGATCGATGAACGGGTCTGTGTCCATCGCAACGGGATAGTCCGCCGCGCTGCTTTCATCGGCATAAACAGCGTCAAGCCAGGCGCGGCCACTGGCGTCCAGTACCTTGACATGCACAACGAGGTATCTTCCATCGGAGTGCACAATACGGCCTTCAATTTGCAACTCTGGCGCCAGTTGCGGCTCCGGAAGCACTCGCACCACGCCCCAGGCATTACTTTTTTGCAACACCTGGCGCAGGCGCACCGGGATGAAGCGCGCCTCGGCCTGGCGGATATCAGGGAAAATCCCCTGCCGACTAAGCCCGGCGCTACGCTCGGGGATACCGGCATCAAAACTGACCAGGGCGATATCGAGGGTCTCGGCAGGTGCCTGGGCCAGGCGCTGCAGGTCGACGGCGCCGACGCGCGCCGGCCAGGCGCTGGCATCGAAGGCGAGCGGCGCGACGGTTTGCGGAGCAGAGCACGCTGCCAGTAAAACGGCGAGCAACAAGCCTGTCAGGGCGTTTCGGTAGTGCACACTTTACCTCGGGTCAGGGTTTGCCGGCAGGAGTAACCGGCTGCTCCGGATTCCATGCGCCGATAGACCCGGTTCAGGGTGAACGGAGACGAGACCCTGTCCGACACCACCGTGGTGGCGATGTTGAGCCATTCACCATCAGGGCCGAGGGTTAGCCGGTGCCGGATCGACAGGCCTTCGGGCAAGGCGATTATGAAAGCCAGCTGGTGCCCCTCCCAGCCACACTGTTCGCGGCCCAGTGGAGTCTCCACCAAAACAGGCTTGCCGTCGTGAAAGTCACAGGCAAGGGCAAAATTGTCTTCCCGACGCACCCGGATCTTCTGGGGATCCTGGTCGATATCCAGCAGTTGCGAGCGGGTAACCAGGTCAGACATCCGCGCAAGACCGATAATGGAGGAGCCGCTGTCGGTACCGTTACCAATCGTCAGGTTGGCTCCAGGACCGCGTGTGTCGCCGTTCTGTGCCCTGCGTTCAGCCTGGCGCTGCAACTCCCGGACCATGCCATTAAGGCGCGTCTGGATGTTATCACTCTGGCCGTAGTCCAGCGCCCAGGTACCACTGAAATCCACTCCGGTACGATTGGCCGTCGGCTGGATTCCGGGTTTTTGTTGCGCACAGGCGCAGAGCAGCAGGATGGCAGCCGTAAGAACAAGATATGAAGGGTACGCAGGCATTGACCACAGTGTAACCCAGACTACCCCGGGTGCAGCAGTAGCCCCGGGGCTTTTAGCGGTTGAATATCAGTTGAACAGCGCCTGTCCCGCTGCCAGGCGACTACCCAGGTCTGCACTGTGGGCACTACTGTTTCCCAGCGTCATTTCGTTATAGCGCAGCCACAGGCAATAGCGCCAGAGGGGATAATCGCGATCAATGCCGGTTCCGCCGTGCACGTGCTGGCAGGCGTAGCTGACCCGATGGCCTACATCGCCGGCCCATATTTTGGCGATCTGCACCTCTGTTGTCGCATCGCCGCCTTCATTGAGCATGGATATCGCCTGATAGGCACACAGCCGCAGGCATTCAACGTCGATGTAACAGTCGGCCATTCGGTGCCCGACCGCCTGGAATGTCGCGATCGGCACACCAAACTGCTCGCGCTCACTGGTATAGCTTGCCGCCATGCGCATGGCGTAGTCAGCAGCACCCAGCTGCTGGGCACACAGAGCGGCAATGCACCGTTCCCGGGTCCAGTCCAGCAGGGCTTCACCACCCTCATGGCACACGATATCCGCCGCTGGCACCAGCACATCCTGCAGTTCGACCCGATAGTGAGGTTCAAAATGGGTAACCTGCATGGGACTCATGCCGACCCCTTCCGCGGCGGTGTCCAGCAGCACAATGGCCGTTCCATCAGCATGTCGAGCGGCAAGCAGTACCTTGTCTGCCTGCAGGGCGAAAGGCACACCCTCACAGCAGCCACGCAGCCGCAGGCCCCCGGCTTCCAGTGTCGCATCCACAGGATCGTCGGGCACCCCGGGCTGGCCCCACCAGAACGCACCGGTGAGTAACACATCACCCCTGGCAGCCGCGGGCAGGACTCTCTCCTGTAACGCTGCCGGGGCAAACTGCTGCAGGGGCAACATCGCCGCCACGCAGTGGGTCAATACGGGTACCGGAGCCAGGCTGCGACCCAGCTCTTCGATGAACAAACCCAGCTCGGTGAACCCGAGCCCCATACCGCCGTGCCGTTCCGCAATCGCAACGCCGGGCAGGCCGGCACCAAGCAGTGTCCGCCACAGATCGCGATCGAACCGCTCCTGCTGGTATTCGTCATACCGGGCCAGGGTGGCGGGACTGACCTTGTCATCCAGGATCTTGCGCGCCAGGGTTTGTACTTGTACTTGCACATCGGAAAAGCCAAAGTCCATCGTCGTCCCCTGGTTAGCGGCTGGCGCGAGGCATCCACAGCCCCGCTGCGGATATGATATCGCGCTGGATTTCGTTGGTTCCCCCACCAAAAGTAATGATCGAGGAGGTTCTGTATAAACGCTCAATCTTGCCGGCCAGTGCATCGGCACCGGCTGAATCACTGCGCAACAAACCGGCCTGTCCAACAACTTCACCCAGGTAGCGATAGACTTCAATGAAGCCCTCGGAGCCATAGACCTTGGCCGCCGAGGCGTCCGCCATTCCCAGCGTACCCTCGGTCATGGCCCAGGACTGCTTGTAGACAATCAGCTTCATACACTCAATGAGGGTACGGCAGCGCGCGAAGTTTGCCTGGACCCAGGGCTGGGAGGCAACTGCAGCACCACCGGGCAGGGTTGTTTCACGGGCCCATTGCACGACCCGGTTGAAAAGCTCGGAGATGGGACCGAAATTGATCAGGCTCAACCGTTCACGATTCAGCTGGCTGGTAATGAGTTTCCAGCCGCCATTGACCTCGCCAACCCGGTGATCATCGCCAACCCTGATATTGTCATAGAAGGTGGCATTGGTGCGCACACCACCCAGGGTATGCACCGGCGTGCAACTCCAGCCGGGATCACTGTTGGGCACCAGGAACATGGTAATGCCCTTGTGTTTCTTTGGCGCGTCGGGATCGGTTCGCACCGCAAGCCAGGTGTAATCGCAAAAGTGTGCCAGTGAGGTCCACATTTTCTGGCCGTTGATGATCCAGTCATCCCCATCGCGCACCGCGGTGGTTTGCAAAGCGGCGAGATCAGTACCCGCGGCTGGCTCGGAGTAACCGATGGACACCAGTAACTCACCGGCCAGAATTGCGGGCACAATGTGCTCTCGAATCCAGTCGTTGCCATGTTCGGCCAGGGTGGGACCGACAGATTCCGTGGTCAGGAACGGGAAGGGGTACCCGGCCCGCATCACTTCCTCAACGAATACGAACTGTTCCAGCGGCGACAGGCTGCGACCGCCGTACTCCTCGGGCCAGCCCAGCCCTATCCAGCCGTCGCGGCCCATACGAGCCAGGGCCTCGCGCCATAACGGTCCGCCACCTTCTCCCATATCACGCTCGCATTCGGCGCGCAGTTCGGGGGTCATCATTTGGCTGAAATAGGCGCGCAGCTCATCTCGCAAGGCCCTTTGCGCCTCGGTAAACTGGATCTTCATCCTTCACTCCCTGGCAATCTCAAGCTGGATCATAACCGCCATGCGCAGCACATACAGGCGACAGGCGGGGCCAAAGTTTATGTCGTAATCGTTCAAGCCGCCGCACTGGAGAGGCGCCGGATATCACTGATGATATCGCGCCACATACCGTCATCGGCTGCATAGGGCGCATAAATCGCCAGCCGGTCCGCACAGTCGCCATAACGAGCCAGCAAGCGGCCGGCAATATCGCCGGGGTGCCCTTGCACGCAAAAACCGTCGAGGAACTCCTCGTCAATATGAGCGCCCAGTGCATCCCATTCACCACGTTTTGACAGGCGATTGAGTTCCGGTTGCAGCTCCGCATAACCCAGCGCGGCCATCGGTGGAATGTAGGCCGGCGTCGAGCCGTAAAAGCCCAGTAGCTGACGAACGCTGGCGGTGGCCGCCGACCGTTGCGCATCGCTGGTGCCGGTGATCACTATTGCGTTGACCTGCAGGGTAAAATCGGCACGCGCCCTGCCCCCCAGTACCAGCCCGCGATCAACGGCCGGCAGGGCGTGGTCGCGCAGAAAACGCTCATTATTGAAAGGATGGACAATCAGACCGTCCGCCACTTCACCTGCCAGTTCCGTCATCTTCGGGCCCAGCGCGCCCAGCAGGATCGGCGGCACGCCAAAGGCATTCGGCCCCGGGTTGAACATCGGGGTCATTAATGTGTGTCGATAAAAGCGGCCCTCATAGGCAAGGGGTACGCCATCCTGCCAACAGGAAAAAATAGCCCGCAGAGCCAGGATATAATCGCGCATCCGCGATGCCGGAGGATCGAAATCAATCCCGAAACGCTTTTCAATGTGCGTCTTGATCTGGGAACCAATACCCAGCAGGAACCGGCCCTGGCTATAGGTCTGCAGATCCCATGCCTGATAGGCAAGGTGCATCGGGTTGCGCGGAAACGCCACCGCAATTCCTGTCGCAATATCCATGCCCGGGGCATGCTCGGCCGCCAGGGCCAGTGGTAGAAACGGATCCCAGCTGCCTTCCAGGGTATACACACCATCGTAGCCGATTGCGGCCAGTCGCCGGGCCTCTGCTGCCGCACCGCCGAGCTGGGCGTAAAATGGTCCATCGATTTTCATTATTTTCCTCATCCGCTGACCGCGGTCACTGCGACACATCATCCGGTGTCGGCCCACGTTAGCGCAGCCGGCACCATTGCGCCATCTACAGAACGCTTGCAGACGTGTCTCCTGTTACCGCTGTCACAGAGTGCTGGCACTGGTTCAGATAGGCATACGTCTTATACAGCGGGAATAACCCGCCTGGGTGATAATAGGGGAAATAACACCTATGGGAGACACTATGAAAACCGGAATCTGCTTGCCTTATATGAAAGCGGGCCTTACCCGCGAGGACTACATGAACTGGTTCAGGCGAGTTGACGAAGGACCGTTTCACAGTGTGTCCTGCGGCGAGCGTGTACATGGGCCCACCTACGATATGCGAATATTGTTGGCGGCAGCAGCGGCCTGTACCGAACGGGTAAAGATAACCCCGACCCTCTACGTACTCCCCATGCACAGTGCCGTCCAGGTCGCCAAGGAAGTTGCCACCCTCGACATCATGTCAGGTGGCAGGGTTACCCAGGTCTGTGTGGGCTACGGTGGCCGGGAGCAGGACTATGCCGCCGTCGAGGCACCATTCAAGGGACGCTACGGACGCATGGATCAGCAGGTAGCCACACTGCGCAAAGTCTGGGCGCAGCAGGAGATTATTCCGGGCGCCGGCGTCATCGGCCCACCGCCTGTGACACCCGGCGGCCCGGCACTGCTGGCCGGTGCCCTGGGGCCGAAGAGTATCGCCCGCTGCGCCGAGTGGGCCGATGGCCTGTATGCGTGGTCAGGGGATGGTAACCGGGCTGAACTGGAACGGGCCTTCAGTACCGCAGATGAAGCCTGGGCCGCCGCCGGCCGGGTACAACCGCCCTATCACCTGGGCGGATTCTGGTGCACCCTGGCTGACAATGGCCAACAGCGGCTCTATGACTACGTTTATGAGTATCTCGCCATTGCCGGCCCCGAGGTCGCGAAAATGATGGCTGAGTCGGTTAGCAGAAGCTCACCAGACCGTATTCTCGAAGCCCTGGATAATGCCGAGGCCGCGGGCTGTGAAGAGGTGTTCCTGGTGCCGGCAACTGCGGACCTGGCAGAGATTGATCGCCTCAGTGACCTGCTCGCGCGACGCGGTCACTGAGCCACGGCTACCTCTTCCCTGCCCCCGGCGGGAACAGGTAGTAATACTACCGACCCGGCTATTTCCGTAGCCAATCGGCACACCCACACGTGTCTTTGGGTAGTTAAACTACACAAAAACATCGTAATGCCGGTTTTGCTTGTCCCGCGCTCCCGGCACGGACTTTTTATGGCTATACTCGCCGCCTTGCAACCACTGGGTGGCCCTGGCAGCCAGCCGTGGCAAGACAACAACACGTGCATTCAACGATAAAGACACCGGGGGAACCATGGCCAAACGCGTATACCTGTTCAATGAAGGCAGCAAGGACGATCGCGACCTGCTCGGCGGCAAGGGTGCCAACTTGTGCGAAATGACCACCCTGGGCCTCCCGGTACCCTTTGGCTTTACTATCACTACCCCCACCTGTCGCGAATTTTTTCAAGCCGGTAACAAGCTCCCCGCATTGCTGGAACAGGAATACCGGGTAGCCCTGGACCTGGTGGAGAGAGAGATGGGCGCCCGCTTTGGTGACCCGGAGAACCCGTTGCTGTTCTCGGTACGCTCGGGTGCGGCGGTGTCCATGCCCGGGATGATGAATACCGTACTTAACCTGGGACTGAATGACGAAAGTGCGGCGGGACTGGCGCGAAAGACGGATAATCCCCGATTTGCCTATGATTGTTACCGGCGTTTCATCCAGATGTTCGCCGCTGTCGTCATGGGAGCAGATGGCGAACAATTCGAGCACGCGATAGAGCACTACAAGACCGAACACGGCAAGCGCTACGATGTTGAAATGTCTGCACAAGACTGGCAGGAAATTGTCCGCATCTTCAAAACCCTGGTCAACTTTCCCGAGGATCCCTTTATACAGCTGAAGCTGGCGGTGGAAGCGGTATTTCTTTCCTGGCACACGCCGCGTGCGCACGTCTATCGGGAAATGAACAATATCCCGGAAACCCTGGGCACCGCGGTGACAGTGCAGGCGATGGTGTTCGGCAACTTTGGCGACACCTCCGGTTCCGGGGTGGCTTTTACCCGCAACCCCTCCAACGGTGAGCACAGCTTCTTTGGTGAGTTTCTGTTTAACGCCGCCGGTGAGGATGTGGTCGCGGGTACTCGCACGCCGCTGCCGGTGGTGGCACTGCAAGAGCGCCTGCCCGAAGTCTACGACGAACTGTATGCCACCCAGGCACTGCTGGAAAAACATTACCGCGATATGCAGGACCTGGAGTTCACCGTACAGGAGGGTCGCCTGTATATGCTGCAGACCCGCAGCGGCAAGCGCACCGGGCGCGCCTCAATCAAGATTGCGGTGGACATGGTTCGCGAAGGCCTGATCACCGAGCGTGAAGCTCTGATGAGGGTCTCGCCGGAACATGTTGAATCCTTCATGCACCCGATGATCGACCCGGCACAGAAAACCACCATCGTCGCAACCGGGCTGCCCGCCAGCCCGGGCGGTGCCACCGGCCAGGTGGTTTTTTCTGCAGAGGAAGCCGTTACCACCGCGGCCGAGGGACACAGCGTGGTGCTGGTGCGACGGGAAACCACACCGGAAGACATACACGGCATGAAGGTGGCCGCCGGTGTTCTTACCGAACTGGGCGGCATGACCTCTCACGCCGCGGTTGTTGCGCGCGGCATGGGCGTCTGTGCCATTACCGGCTGCGGCTCGCTGACCATCAATTATCCCGCTGGTACCGCCACCACCGACGATGGGGTCGTGATCAGGCGCGGAGATATCATCACCCTGGACGGCACTGCCGGCGAAGTGATGCTGGGCGATGTTCCCAAAATCGAGGCCAGCAGCAGTGATGACTTCCAGGTTCTCCTGTCCTGGGCGGACAAGCATCGTCGACTGAAGGTTCGCGCCAATGCCGAAACCCCGGTGGATGCGGCCAAGGCCCGGGAGCTGGGTGCCGAGGGCATCGGTTTGTGCCGTACGGAACACATGTTTTTTGAAAGCGACCGTATCGACCAGATGCGGGGCATGATTCTGGCCGAGAATCGTGAAGAGCGGCAGCACTACCTGGACATCCTGCTGCAGTTCCAGGAAAGCGATATGCTGGACCTGTTCAGGGTAATGGATGGCCTGCCGGTGACCGTGCGCCTGCTGGACCCGCCGCTGCACGAGTTTCTACCGCACACGGAGGAGGACATGGTTGCCCTGTCATCACGCATCGGCAAGCCCGTAGCCAAAATCCGGGCCATGACAGAGAGCCTCAAGGAAGTGAATCCGATGCTGGGTTTTCGCGGTTGCCGCCTGTCGGTGGTGTATCCCGAAGTCACCGAAATGCAGGTCAAGGCGATTATTGGCGCCGCGGTAAAGGCAACCGAGGAAGGTCTCAAACCGTATCCGGAAATCATGATTCCGTTGGTGATCAATGTCCGCGAGATTCGCCTGGTGAGCAAGATAATCGACCGCGTTATCCAGGAAGTCGTGCAGGAAAAACAGATTTCGGTTCCCTACAAGATCGGCACCATGATGGAAACGCCACGCGCGGCCCTGGGGGCGGACCGGCTGGCGCCGGAGGTCGAGTTCATGAGCTTTGGCACCAACGATCTTACCCAGATGACCTACGGGTTCTCCCGGGATGATGTCAGTAAATTCCTGCCCCAGTACCTGGAAAAAAAGATGGTGGAAAGCGACCCGTTTGTATCGCTGGACCTGCGTGCGGTCGGTCGCCTGATGGAACTGGCCGTTACCGAGAGCCGGGCTCGCAAGCCGGGGATCAAATACGGCATTTGTGGTGAACACGGTGGCGACCCTCGCTCCATCCAGTTTTTCCATGACCTGGGACTGGATTATGTGTCCTGTAGCCCGTTCCGGGTGCCGGTAGCCAGGATTGCTGCAGCCCAGGCCAAGGTGCGGCGCGAACTGGATCTGTAGCGCCGGCTACCGCTGGTAGTCCGTACACTGCAAAGTAGCTGTTTTAAGCCGTCAACAAGGAGCCCGTACCATGAACCAGAGTTTTTTCCCTCCCCGCCGTGTCCTCATGGGCCCGGGACCATCGGATGTGCCTGACCGCGTACTCGGCGCTCTTGCGCGCCCTACCATTGGTCATCTGGATCCGCTCTTTGTCGGTTTGATGGATGACATAAAAACCCTGCTGCAATACGCCTTCCAGACCACGAACTCTCTCACGGTGCCGGTATCGGCGCCTGGCTCTGCCGGTATGGAGGCCTGCTTCGTCAACCTGCTGTCTCCCGGGGATACGGTAATCGTGTGCCGCAACGGTGTGTTCGGCGGGCGCATGCAGGAAAATGTAGAGCGCTGTGGTGCCACCGCGATCATGGTGGAAGATGAGTGGGGTGAACCCGTCAGTGCTGCCAAAGTCGCCGCGGCTTTTGCCGCCCACCCCGAGGCAACCACGCTCGCCTTTGTCCACGCTGAAACGTCCACCGGGGTGCGTAGCGACACCGCGGCCTTGTGTGCCCTGGCCCGGGATCACGGCGCGCTGAGTATTGTGGATACCGTCACTTCGCTCGGCGGTATCGAGTTACAGGTCGACGCGTGGGGTGCAGATGCCGTGTACTCCGGCACCCAGAAATGCCTCTCCTGTGTACCTGGGTTATCGCCGGTCACATTCAGCCCAGCGGCGGTGGCGCGGATCAACTCACGAACACAAAAAGTCCAGAGCTGGTTTCTCGACATGCAACTGGTCATGGGCTATTGGGGCGGTGAGAGCAAGCGGGCTTACCACCATACCGCACCGATCAACACGCTATACGCCCTGCATGAATCGCTGTTGATGCTGCGCGAAGAGGGGCTTGAGGCCAGTCACGCCCGCCACCACCGCAACCACCTGGCCCTGGTAGCCGGACTGGAAGCCATGGGTCTGGAAATGGCTGTGGCCGCAAGCCACCGCTTGCCACAATTGAACCTGGTACGGATTCCCCCAGGGATTGATGACGCCGGGGTGCGCCAGACCCTGCTCACTGAGTTCAACCTTGAAATCGGCGCCGGCCTCGGCGCCCTGGCGGGAAAAACCTGGCGCATAGGCCTGATGGGGCACGCCTCAACCGCCACCAATGTCACCCTGTGCCTCAGTGCACTGGGCGTTGCGCTCGCCAGGCAGGGACTTGCAGTCTCGACCGAACGCGCCCTGGCTGCGGCTAATGCCGTACTGGCCAGTTGACTCGAGGGCTTCCCTGGCGATGGGCTGGCCGCTGAGCATCTGCCACAACTTTTGCACTCGTCCGCCGCCGGTATCCCTGTGCACCAGATAGTCGACGTGTGCATCGTCACTGGCGTCGCGCCGCAGCTGAATACTCCACAGCGGTGCGACTTCATTGGGCAGGATTGAATAGCGTACATCCATTACCCGATCAGGATGCCGCGGATCAGTTGCCACATAACCATTACTGAACCAGGCGAAGCGCTTGATATCAGTGGCCTGCTGGCTCAGTGGGTCCAGCCACGGCAGATCGCGTTCAATATCGAGCTTGCTGATTGCCGAGCCCGGATAGATCACCGCTGAGGGCCATGGGCGCACCGCGCTGACATGGAACTCCGTCTCTGTCTCGTAAACCACTTTCCACACCAGGATGTTGGCAAAACTGGGTTTGGCCTCCAGCCGCAGCGGCTTGTGTCCCCGCTCTGCCGCCAGTGCCTGCCCCATTTCAATAGCCCTGTCCCGCTGCACCACACCAAGGGCGAGATAGGCCAGCCCCCAGACCAGCGCCAATCGCGCCAGTAACGGCCGTTTCCTGATTGCGGCGGCAACCACCAGGGCGAGTATCGGCAGGGTAAATACCGGGTCGATGATGGAAATGCTGTTCCAGGCGAAACGCTGGTCACTGAACGGCCAAAGCAGGAGGGTGCCATAAGTAGTACAGGCATCCAGCAAACCATGGGTCGCATAGCCCAGCGTACAAAACAACAAGGTTGGAGCAAATCCCAGACCGGTGCGGCGGCCGATAAGGCCATACAGTACCAGGGCGCAGATAAGCCCGCCGAAGGGAATAAAGACCAGCGAGTGAGTGAACTGGCGGTGGTATTCCAGAAACAACAACGGATCGCGCGAGGATTGAATAAGCACGTCGAGATCCGGTGCCATTCCCGAAACCAGACCGAAAAGACCGGCCACCAGCACCTGCCGGCGCCCGGCCGCAGCTTGCGGTAGCGCCGCTCCGATGACTCCCTGGGTCAACGGGTCCACTGATCACCATTTACAGTTTTCTGCACATAGTGGGTGTCGCTGTGTTGCATGTTTCCACTCCTTGACGTTGAATGCCGTGGCCTGCGGAACGATAAGTGCCACGCCGGGTCATATTTCATGTTAACTATAACAGGGCCAAAGCCCTGAACCGACCAGGAGATTCACCATGCCATTGAAAATTGTCGCTGCAGTCGCCGCTGCCGCCTTCCTAAGCGCCTGCACAGTCAACCCCTATACCGGCGAAAAGCAGGCCGGTAAAGCCGCCACCTATGGCCTGGGTGCCGCCGCGGTCTGCGGACTCGCAGGGGCAATTGATTCGGGAAAGCACGCCCGTAACGCAGCCCTGGGCTGCGGCATTGTCGGTGCCGGGGTCGGGGCCTATATGGATGTGCAGGAAGCCAAACTGCGCCAGCAACTGGAGGGCACCGGCGTCCGTGTGGCCCGCGAAGGCGACAATATCCGCCTGATCATGCCCGGCAATATTACCTTCGAAAGCAATTCCTATAACGTGCGCAGCAACTTTTACCCAACGCTTGATTCGGTCGGCGAGGTGCTGGCCAAATATGGCGATACTGATCTGCGGATATCGGGTCACACCGACAATACCGGTAGTCGTCAACTCAACGAAACCTTGTCCCAGCGCCGCGCCGCCAGTGTAGCCGATTATCTGAGCAGTCGTAATATAGACCGCTCACGGATGCAGGTGCAGGGCATGGCCTATGACCAGCCGATCGCCGATAACGACAGCGAGCAGGGCCGTGCGCAAAATCGGCGCGTGGAGCTGTATATACTACCTAAAGCGGTTTAACCGGCGCCGGTCGGGCTTGTGCTTTGGTCGTGAGGACAAGCCCAACTGGAGTCCGACGGCCTCCTAGTCGATGTCGAAGCTGTAATACAGGTCAACCGAGCTTTCCAGACGGCTGACCACCTCCAGCCACAGGCGCGTGTCCAGATAGAGGCGCGCCGTGAGCACGTTGACCGGTTCGTACAGGCCAACGCCATAGGCGAGGTAGATGCGCTCACCTATGTAACCACTGATCGTGGCTGTGGTGGCATCCTCCGAACCCTCGGTGCCCACTTCGATATTACTCAATCCCGGTATCCTGCCCAGTTCCTGCAGTACGCCGGTCTGGTTCACCAGGCTTACCCCCAGCGACGCGGCCAGCGCGCTACCGTCGGCGCCGGCACCACTATCCAGCCCCCTGCCCCTCAGCAGATAAGACAAAGCTTCGGTACGAGACATCACCGGATCCGAGTAAATCGACAGATCGGGGGTCTCCAGTGTGCCGGTTACATGGACCCCGGCCTTAACATCATCAGCTGGAATGTCGCGCTCGGCGCGCAGATTCAGTTCCGGGTTCTCCGGCAGGCCGGTGAAGGTAAGCCGCCCCTGCCGTACCAAGAGACGCTGGCCATACGCATTTAACTCGCCACCCACCACATTCAGGTTGCCGAACATTTCCAGTGGGCGATTACTCGCCTTGCGCACGGAAAGATCGCCGCCGACCGTCACATTGAGGTCTTTGCCCTTGACCCGGAACCGATCCCTGATCCGCACCCGCACTCTCGCCTCAAGATCCAGGGCAGCCGCTTCGGTCAGGGGGTTGCCGGCATAATCGACCTCGACCACATCGGTCGACAGGGTAACGCTACCCGGGGGCAGCTGTTCGTAGGCCAGGACACCGGATTCAATCACCACTTCGCCGCTCAGTGCCAATGCGCCATCGGCGAATACGAGGCGCAGATCCGGACTTGCCTCGAGTTCCGTCGCCGGTGGGTAGAACAGGCGATTACCGCTGCCCTTGATTGCCACATCAAAACCCGGTTGCGGACGCCAGCCAGCACTGCCATTGATGTCAACCGGCCCGCCTCCGAGGATGGCTTCACCCTCGATATCGATATCCGCATCGTTAAAATCCAGCCTTAGCGTGATATCGTCCAGCTCAGTCGGGTTGCTGACAAGCCTCACCACACCTTCGCTCCACACCAACTGTCCGCTTGCCCCGGGGTTTGCCGGCGTCCCCTGAAGACTTACCTCGCCCGCCAGTTCACCCTGCAGTAAGGACAATTCGGGGAGGAACGGGCGCAATGCGGTGAGCCGGAACCGGTTCACCCTGAACACCCCCTCAAGAGGCTGGTCCCGCTCGGGCGGTAAAATCACCGAAAAATCCAGAATCGGCTTGTCATCACGAACGATACCGGCATTGATATCCAGTCCCTGTGGTCCCTGGCTCACAATAACGTCAAGCGACTCCCAGTTAAATGTGGCCGACTCGCGATCGGCATAAAACTGGGTCAGCTCGCCATTGCGGCTGGTTAGCTCCGCGCGAACTTGCAGGGGAGTCGTGGGTGTCCACTCGGCGTTGACCTCAGCCGTGAGTGGCCCGGAAGCCTCCAGCTGCTCCGGCAACAGAGCCGCAAACAGGTTGAGGTCTCCGTCCAGGATGGCCCTGCCGCCGCCACTGGGACCGATCCGCCAGTCATCCACGCATAATCGACTGGCGCGTAATTGCCAGCAGTGCGCCGCGAGCAGTGTTGACCCTTCGCTGTAGCTGAAGCTGATTGCCTGGTCCGGTGCCAGGGAGCCCAGAGGGGTAACAATGCCATCGGTCGTTACCCGGCCGGACCAATCTTCACCCGCCTGCTCCGCAGCCACACGCACCAGGCCTTCAATCCGGCCAGACGTAGCCAGTTCCAGTACCGGCTCCGTTCGGGGCCCCTCCAGCGACACGTTAACGGTATCCAGATAGAGTTCGCCGACGAGAACCTCGTCCAGCAATAGCTGCGCATCCAGGTCGCCGCCTTCGGTGAATACGAGATCCGCCCTGAGCTCGCCGCTATTGATATTCACATCCCGCCACCGCACATCGTTCAGGTTCCCGGCCAGTTGCAGCGAGGACATCTCTGCCTGCAGCTCTCCCTGCAGCTCAAGGCTGCCTCGACTACCCGGCTCCCAGCGACTCAGATCCGCAATCTGTAGATTCAGCGCCGCTGCCGCATCGGCGCTCTCGCCTTGCTGTAACTGGAGTTGCGCGCCGTTCAAGTCCAGTTCCAGGGTTCCCGCGGCAATATAATCCCGGCCATTGAGGCTCACCTCACCATCGATGATCGCGGGCAGGTTATTGACCTCACCGGCCAGGTCAATATCACGCAGGGCCAGTTGCCAGCTGCCGGTGCTGATGGCACCCTCTATCGTCAGCTCACCCGCAATCCGGCCAAACACGTAGTCGCTCAATTCGGGCAAAGTGACCCCCGGGGAGTCTATTTCAACCTGCCAGGCCAGCCCCTCGCCGTAATGCAGGGTGCCCGCCAGTGCCACTGCACTGTCGGTTTCCTCGTCACCGAGCTCAAGCTTTTCAATCAGCACCCTGTTATCGCTATGGGTAATACGTGTTGCGACCGCAAGTGTTTCGTAACCGGCTCCGGACAAGGCCAAATCCAGCGCCAGGGTCTGGCTTTCCAGGTTGCCCTCCGCCTGCAGTTCAAGGGGCAGCTGCAGAGCAAGGCCAGCCAGGACCGGCGGCCACTCGTTCACAAACCCGGCCAGTGCCACAGGCGCATCACCGAGCAAACGGGCGCTGACATTGAACGGGAGTAGTGAATCCAGCAGGTCAATGTGGCCATCAAGTTCAAGGTGCGGACTTCCGGGCGCGCGCAGGCTGACATCAAGATCCCCGGGCGCGCCGGCCAGCTGTAGCATCAACGGACGGGTTTGCAGGGGATCGGGGACTACGGAGCTGTCCGGACGCAGGGTGAGCTCCAGTGCCAGTGGCCAGTTACCGGCCAGGGTCGCCTCTCCACTGGCGGCGAAGGAGCCCCAGGCCGGGCTAGCCAGGTCCAGCGCAGCCAGCTGAAGCTCCTCGCCCTGCCAGTGCGCCTGCAGGGCAAATTCTTCAATCAGGTATTCCCCGCCGCCGACCTGCAGGATGAGCTGCTCCAGCAGCAGCTCATCGATACCCAGAGCCAGTGGCAGGTACAGATCGGGCAATGCTGGAGGGCCGGTGTCGCCGCTGTCGGGCTCTCCCTGCTCCAGTGCCAGAGTCGCGCTGGCAATCTGTACTTCGTCGAGATACACACCGTCCGGGTTTACCGACAGATTGAGTCTCGCGTCCTGCTGTTGCCAGCTTCCGCCCGGCCAGCTGGCGTCAACGCGTCCGATCTTCACCAGGGGCGCACGCACCTCCAGCGGCAGGCGGATGGGTTCAGGCGCACGCGACTCTTGTCCAGGCTGGCCTGCCGTTTCCCCGCCTGCAACTACAACAGCAACGGCGCCGATCTCCAGGGTGTCCAGACAAAACCGGCTGCGCCACAGACAGGCGGGACGCAACTGGCTGCGCCAATCACTGAGGGTCAGCTGAAGGGTGCCGGTATTGAGCACCAGCTGATCAAGCCGCAGTTCTCCGCCAAGGCTGCCGCTGCGGTATTCTACCTGCAGCGGTGATGCCGCCGGCAACAGGGCCAGCAGAAGCCGCGTTCCCGGCGCGGTAAAAGGAGCCGCCAACAGTACCACTATCAGTAGTACCAGCAATATTCCCAGAGACTGCGCGGCGCGTTTCAAAATTCCGCTCCAATATTAATATGAATTCGCCAGGCTGGATTATCCTTACTCAGGCCATTGGCCAGTTCCAGTTTGATGGGACCTACCTGGGTCAGGTAATGCACGCCAAAACCGGCACCATAATTTGCCTCGAATTCACCTTCATCGAAGGCGTCACCGGCGTCGACAAACAAGGCCGCCCGCCAGGCAGGCAGAAACCGGTACTGGTATTCAAGACTGCCCACAAGCAGGCGATTACCACCCACCACCAGCTCCGTCGGTTCACCATCCGTGCGCAGCAGGGATACCCTGTTGCCAATGGACTGGTAATCAAAACCCCGCAGGCTCTGTGAGCCGCCCGCAAAAAAGCTCAGGGAAGGCGCCAGTGCCGGACGCTGGCCATCACCTATGAACGCGGCGCCGGCTTCCAGCCGGTTCACCAGGCGGTGTCGTTCACCGACGGATACCACGTTAATCCAGTTGCCATAGATCCTGACCATGTCGATGTTCGAGCCGGCCTGGGTCGAGGTTCCCTCCACGGTGTAAAACTGGCTGAAGCCGCGACGGGGGTTTACCAGCGACCCCTTTCGCCATTTATGGGCAACGGTGAAACCCGGCAGTAAATAGTCTTCCGTTTCGCTGATCGGATTGGCATCCCAGGTTTCGTTCAAGGCGCGGAAATGGTAACTGACTATCCAGTTTCCCTTGCGCTGTTCACGGCGCACACTGGCCTCGCGCTGGCGACTCTCGAGATCGCCGAACTCGTTCAGCTCAACGCGAGCCTGTAATTGCAGAATATCGTCCAGGGGATGGGTGAGGGGTATGTTGTATGTCGTACGGCCGCTGGGATTGATCGCCGAGTACTCCAACCGGGTCTCCTGGCTGTGGCCCAGGCGGTTGATCTTGGGTGTTCGCCAGGTTACGGAGAGTCGTTGTTCGGTGTCCGTACTGTAGCCTATACCAAGATCAAATGAATGCCGCTTGGCGGGGAACAGCTCCAGGTCCAGCGGTACCCGCTGGTCTGCGCGCTCCGATAACTGCGGTTGTAAGGTAATACCTGAAAAGTAACCGGTGCGCTGCAGGTCCGACTGCAGGGTCTGCAGGCCGCCCAGTGTATAGGGGTCGCCCTCGGCGAAAGGTTGCAACTTGGCCAGCAGGTCCCGTGATACCACTTCCTCGTTAAGCCGCAACTCACCAAACTGATAGCGATCACCGCTGGCATAGTGAAGGCGCACCTGGGCCAGACCGGCTCCCGCTTCCACGGTAACCTTTTTTTCAAGCAATTCCGCATCAAAATAACCACGTCGCTGGCCCAATGCCAACAACCCGTTCTTGAGCCGTTCATAACGACCGTGATGCAGGACGTCGCCCTCGTTGAGGGGCTTGTTCGCCAGCAGCTCAGCAAATGCCTCATCTTCGGAGGCCGCCCCGGTAAGTGTCACTGTCAGACTGTCCACAGTCACAGGTTCACCAGGATCGATAATGATGCGCAAGCGCCAGGGATCGCGATCACGGTCCAGGGCAAGGTCGATATCCGGTCGGTAATACCCGAGTGCCTGCAGGCTTTGTTCCACCCGTCTCCGCGCTGACACCATGAAGTTGGCCCGGGCGGGAACCGTTTCCGGTGGGTTGCCCAGCCAGGCCCTGACGTTATCTGCGAGCGGCTTGCCGGGAACATCCACTTTGTAGGTGAGTGTCGGCGCGGCATTTGCGCCGCAAGCAATACCTGCCAGCAACAGGGTTATCCAGGGGTACCTCATTGCAGGACTCAGTGCCGACCGGCAAAACGGGCGCTGCCCCAAACATTAAAACCGGCGAAGCGCGGCGTTCCGGGCAGATACATGGATTCCATTGCCTGCGTTGCAAATCCGGCGTCACTCAGTAGCGCCGGGATATCCCGGTTCAGGTGACAGCCTCCCGCCAGGGTTTTCCAGAGCGGATTGAGCCGATCCTGCCAGCGACACACTCCCTCGTCCGGCGCTTTGCCGTGTTCGCAGAACAACAGTTCACCTCCCGGCCGCAATACCCGCCCGATACCGGCGAGTGCGGCTACCGGGTCCGGTATGGTACACAGGCTGAACGTGACCACTACGGTGTCGACACTCGCATCCGCCAATGGAATCTGCTCCCCCGGCAGGCCGATAAACTCCACATCAAAGTCGAGGTGCGAAGCACGCTTGGCCGCCAGGTCCCAGGATTTTTCAGAGGGGTCCAGCCCGATCAGGCGCTCGACCCTGGAGGCATCATAGAACGGCAGATTAAGACCGGTACCAATACCAATCTCCAACACCGTTCCGGTTGCGCGAGGCACCAGCTTCTGGCGCTGCTTCATGATCGGTGCGCTACCGCAGGCACAGTTGATCAGATACGGTAAAACGCGTCGTTCGTAAAAACCCATACACCTGCTCTCCTGAATTGTGCGTATGATTATAGCTGCACACCAATGCCCCGCATATGGCGCATGTTCTCGTCCTGGACAGGGATCGCGAGTATCCAGCGCCCTGCCCTGGCGCTATACTCAGCGACCATTTTTCATTCTGCGGTTGCCGAACAATGAAGCTTCACATCATCACCACCGGGGGCACCATCGACAAGATCTATTTCGATGCAAAGAGCGACTACCAGGTAGGTGCTCCGGTTATTGGCGAGTTACTGGAGCGCATGGGAGCCGGATTTACCTTCACCGTGGAGTCAGCCATGCGCAAGGACAGCCTGGATATGACCGGGGAGGATCGAGCCCGGATTCGCAAGGCGGCACAACAGTGCGCAGAGGAATGCGTACTCATCACCCACGGCACCGACGGCATGGTAGCAACCGCAGCGGCGCTCGCCAACATCCCCGGCAAGTGCATTGTACTGACAGGGGCATTACAACCCGCCGCATTTGCCCAGTCAGATGCCATTTTCAACATCGGCTGTGCCATTGGCGCCGTGCAGAGCAAGCCGCCAGGGGTATATATTGCCATGAATGGCCAGGTCTTCGATGCCGACAATGTGGTCAAGAATGTGGCGGCCAATCGCTTCGAGACCATCAGCTGATAAATCAGCTCCCCAGTGGCAACCCAAGATCAGCTTTGATGGGTTCGATGACCACGTAAGTATGGGTCTGGGCGACCCCGGGCAAATCGACGATGGTCGCCAGTACGCTGCGGTAGGCATCCATGTCCGCCAGGCGCAGTTTCAACAGGTAGTCGAACCCCCCCGCCACCATATGGCACTCCGCTACCGCCGGGATCAGTACCACCTCGTCCCGAAACCGATCAAACACCTCCGCGGTAGTGCGATCCAGGGTGACCTGGATAAAAGCGGTGGTACCGAACCCAAGTGCCGCGGCATCCAGCCTGGCGCCATAACCCTGGATCAGGCCGGCAGCTTCAAGCCTGCGAACGCGTTCCAGGCAGGGACTGGGGCTGAGATTCACGCGCCGCGCCAGGGTGACATTGGATATGCGGCCCTCGCGCTGCAACAATGACAGGATACGCATATCTGCCTTGTCCAGCACCGTGGACCCACCTGTTTTCTTCTTCACTAAACCTTCTCCGGAATATTGTGCGGTGTTTTTGATTTATACCAGCATATATTCTCCTCCAGACCACAAAAAAGCCAGCTCATTCTGTCACTGAGTCATTACACTCTCGATTTGTAATGCCGATTTGCAATATCGATTCCAGACTTCGATTTCCACTGTTCATAACGCGATCCAACCGGGATAACTCACATGCTTTACGAAGGATCACTGGCGACTGACGACCCCATCCGCCAGCAAATGCGCAACTGTTACCGCAAAGATGAAGACACCATGGTGCGCGACCTGCTGCCAATTGCTGACATTGGCAACGCCGCTCGTAGCCGGGCCTGGGAGCGCGCACGCAAGCTGGTGGTCAATATCCGCCGCGAACAGCGGGGCAAAGGCGGCGTCGATGCGCTACTTCAGGAGTACGCACTGTCCACTGAAGAGGGCATTGTTTTGATGTGCCTGGCGGAGGCGCTACTGCGGGTTCCCGACCGGATAACCATTGACCGGTTGATCCGCGACAAGCTTGCGGACGGCAACTGGAGCGCGCACCTGGGCCAGAGTGACTCACTGTTTGTCAACGCTTCTGCCTGGGGCCTGCTGCTCACAGGCAAGGTCGTGAACTACAATGATGAAGACAACCCGCAACAGTTTGGGTTGCTGAAAAAAACCATGGGGCGGCTGGGAGAGCCTGTTATCAGGGCCTCGGTTCGCTATGCCATGCAGATCATGGGCACCCAGTTTGTGATGGGCACCACCATCGACAAGGCACTGGAGCGGGCCCGACCCGCGGAACAGAGCGGCTACCGGTATTCTTACGACATGCTCGGTGAAGCCGCCCGCACCGCCGACGATGCACAGCGTTACTACGACAGTTATCTCAACGCCATTGAGGCCATAGGCCGCGCCGCCAAGGGCAAGGGCCCGGACGCCAGCCCGGGGATATCGATCAAACTGTCCGCCATTCACCCGCGCTATGAGTTCGCCCAGCGAGCACGGGTAATGGAGGAACTGGTACCGCGCTTGCTGGCCCTGGCCATTGCCGCCAGACAGCACGACATAGGCTTTACCGTGGATGCAGAGGAAGCCGATCGTTTGGAATTGTCACTCGATGTGATCGAGGTGGTGTTTGCGGATCCGGCCCTGGCTGACTGGTCCGGTTTTGGCATTGCCGTGCAGGCTTACCAGAAGCGCAGCCTGTTTGTGATCGAGTGGCTTCATGAGCTGGCACAGCGGGTGGGGCGCAGAATGATGGTAAGGCTCGTCAAGGGCGCTTACTGGGATACTGAAATCAAGCTGGCCCAGGTTGAGGGGCAAAAGGACTACCCGGTATTTTCCCGCAAGCAGGCCACCGATGTCTCCTACCAGGCTTGTGCTGCCCGCCTGCTGGCTTACCGGGATGTTCTCTATCCCCAGTTTGCCACTCACAACGCGTATACCGTGGCGACCATTCTGGAACTGGATACCACACGCACGGGCTATGAATTCCAGCGCCTGCACGGTATGGGCGAAGCACTTTACAAGCAGGTGGTTGAAGACGAACAGGTACCCTGCCGGGTTTATGCGCCGGTAGGGGTACACGCCGACCTGCTGGCCTACCTTGTCAGGCGGCTACTGGAAAACGGTGCCAACAGCTCATTTGTCAATAATATTGTCGATGAGGACGTGCCGGTTGAAGACCTTCTGGAAGACCCGGTTGAAGCAGCGCGACAATGGCGAAGTGCCCGTAATCCGGGGATACCACAACCGCTGCGCCTGTATGGCACCGCACGCGACAATGCCCGCGGCGTCGACCTCACCGACGCGGCTACACTCCGCGCCATAGGCAAGGTCATGACCTCCTGGCAGCAACAATTACCGCTCTCCCCGGCCGGGCGCGGCACCGCCGCCGCAATCTATAACCCTGCCGATCGCAGCGAGCTTATAGGCCACATCCATCTGGCCGACTCCGAGGCTATTGCTGCCGCTATCACAACTGCCGAGGCCGCCGCCGATGGATGGGCTGCCACCAGCGTACAGCGGCGAGGCGCCCTGCTGCGCAGCCTTGCCGACTCGCTGGAGGAACACTGTTATGAACTGATGGCGCTGTGCTGCAAGGAGGCAGGTAAAACCCTGCCCGATGGCGTCGCCGAGGTGCGCGAAGCCATCGATTTTCTGCGTTATTACGCAACCCAGGCAGAACAGGCAGGATTTACCGCAGAGGGGTTACGGCCACGCGGGGTAATTCTTTGCATCAGTCCGTGGAATTTTCCGCTTGCCATCTTTCTGGGCCAGGTGGCCGCCGCACTCGCAGCGGGTAATACGGTGGTTGCAAAGCCCGCCGAGCAGACCAGCCTGATCGCCTTGCGTACCTTTGAATTGATGCAGGAATGTGGCTTTCCAGCCGGGGTTGTCTCTGTGCTTGTGGCCGAGGGCAAAGCGGTGGGAGAACAACTGGTGCCGGACCCGAGAATCCGCGCTGTGATGTTTACCGGCTCTACCGCAACAGGCCACTGGATTGCCCGACGCCTGGCAGAACGTGCCGATGCACCGATACCGCTGATCGCAGAAACCGGTGGCCAGAACTGTATGATCGTCGATTCCACCGCCCTGCCGGAACAGGTAGTACGGGATGTTGTGACATCGGGTTTCCAGAGTGCCGGCCAGCGCTGTTCAGCGCTGCGGGTACTGTTTTTGCAGGAAGACATCGCCGACAAGGTCATTACAATGATCATCGGCGCCATGCGAGAACTGAAACTGGGAGATCCCTCGCTATTGGCCACGGATATCGGACCGGTGATCGACAGCAGGGCGCTGCAAGGGCTTGAAGACCACGTGCGCTATCTTGATGCCAGCGGGCGCTTGCTGCACCAGGCTACGGCGCCAGAGCCAGGCAACCACACCTTTTTCGCGCCCCGGCTCTATGAGATCAGCAATCTCGCTTTGCTGGAGCGTGAAGTCTTTGGCCCAATTGTGCACGTCATACGCTACCGTGCCGAAGACTTTGACGATGTGCTCAAACAGATAAACCAGACTGGCTACGGCTTGACCTTTGGTATCCACAGTCGTATTGAGGATACCTGCAACCGTGCCGCCGATCGCATTCAGGCGGGCAATATCTACGTTAATCGCAACATGATCGGCGCGATTGTCGGTGTCCAGCCCTTCGGCGGTCGCGGGCTATCCGGCACCGGACCCAAAGCCGGCGGGCCCAACTACCTGCCGCGACTGGTGACCACCGGCGAGGAGGCAGAGAGAGTAATACACCAGAGGTTGCTACCCGATCCAGCTGGGCATCCGCCCGAACAGGCGAGCATCCTGGCACCAGCGGTTTGCAGCCAAAATGCCTGGAAAAAACAAAACCTGAATACACGGGTTTCCGTCCTGCGCCAGTTTATTGCACGCTACACACGATCCGTGGTGGGGGGAAACCCAATGATACTCGAGCACACCCTGGCTGCGGCGCGACAGCAGCTGCGGTTCGCAATGGAATTGCTGGCAGTGCCCGTGACACTGCCGGGGCCGACCGGGGAAGACAATACACTGCGCTACGAAGCGCGCGGCTGCCTGCTGCTATTGATGGATGACCCCGGCTGTAATGGCGAATACCTGATGGCCGTTATCTCTGCACTGGTGGCGGGCAACAGCGTGACAGGCGTTGCCAGCGAGACACTTCTGCCCGAATGGCAGGCGCTATCGGAGATGATGCTGGAGGCGGGGCTTCCCGCCGGCCTGTTCAGCCTGCAGCCGTTGTCAATAGCCACTACCCTACTGCAGGCCCCGGCTTTGGGCGGCGCCATGGTACACGCCCGCAGCCCCTACCTGCAGGCTGTGGCGCGGCTGCTGGTTGAGCGCGAAGGCGCCTTGCTGCCGTTGATCAGCTGTGTTTCGCCGCGCGCCCTGTTACAGCAGACGCTACTGGAGAAATCGGTGAGCATCGACACCACCGCAGCCGGCGGCAACGCGTCGTTGATGACCATGACCAACGTCCACCAGGCCGGCTTATGAAACTGTCACGGAGCAGGCGGTTCCGTGCCGTTAGCGCGACAACATTTTAGCGGTCGGTGATCTATACTTTCCGGACTGACAAACCGGACAGGATAAGGCGATGATGACAAGATGGCGGAGCGCACTCGCTGCAACAACGATAATCGCGGTGGTAGGCTGCACACCCTACCAGGGCGAGAATGAACAGGCGGGCACCATACTGGGCGGCGTTTTGGGCGGCGCGGTGGGCTCCCAGGTAGGTGGCGGTACTGGGCGCACGGTCGCTACCGTGATAGGGACGCTGCTCGGTGCCCAGGTAGGCAGCCGTATCGGTATTCAAATGGATGAAACAGACCGGCAACGCACGGCGTATACCCTGGAAACGACCCCCACCGGCCAAACGGGTGAATGGAAGAATCCCGATACCGGCGCATACTACGAAGTGGAACCCACACGTACCTTTGACCGCAATGGCTCACCCTGCCGGGAATATGTACTCGAGGCGGAGATCGGTGGCAGGGAGGAACAGGTCTATGGTGTTGCCTGTCGGCAGGAAGACGGTAACTGGAAAATCCAGGAGTAGTCGCCAGCAAGCCACTACCCGCGGCTGGGCGCCCCGGTTGCGCGACAGTTCAGATACTTCGAGTCGGCCAGCCAGTTCGGGTCGGGATAGTAGGAGAAGAGGAACTGTCCGTCCTTGAGTTCATCCACTACAGCCCCTGCAATTTCCTGACGAACGGCAGGGCAGCCGTGGCTGCGACCGATACGCCCCTGGTGTTCAATCCAGTCGTGAGCCACATAATCCGCGCCATGAATCACGATGGCGCGTGCCCGGGCGAGATCATTGACCCCCCGCTCCAGGCCATCCATTCGCAGCGCATAACCGTGTCGACCCATGTAACTTTCCTGTGTTCGAAACAGGCCTATACTGGACTGGTGACTACCGGATACGTTTGAGAATTCGGTAGCGAAATTGTCGCCCGAGCCCTGGCCGTGAGCGACCAGCTCCTGCAGGACCAGCGCGCGCTCCTCCAGGTCAAAGATCCACAAGCGGGAAACACTTGACGGCAGGGAAAAGTCAATTACCGCCAGCCGTTTCGCTGCCTCAATACCCTGGTCCAGCGCGCAGGACATTGCGCCAATGGCCTTGCGCAGCACATTGCGATCCAGGGCCGGCGCGGCAGTGGCGAGTTCCTCAAAGAGGCTTCTGGGAGCGGTACTGGCGGTAACAGGGGTTGTGGCGAGTGCGCAAACAAACGTGGCTATGAGCAGCGACCTGCCCATGCGATTCAACATGCAATGGTCTCCTTATGAAGATTGCAATATTAACCCAGATGCCCCGGCGGCACCAGCTGCGACTGTTCGCGGTCCTGTTATTGTTACTGCTGTCATTGCCCGGTATCGCCGAGACAACGCCAGCGGCCTCCATTCGCCAGTGTCTGCTGCCGGAAAGGCCTCAACAGCCGCAAGCGCATAATCAAGTCTCTGACAATGACCTTGCACGTTTTTATCGTAGCCGTGACTACCGCCCGCTCTGGAACCAGCTGGGTGACGTGCGGGGACTTAAGCAGGCTCTCAACGAGCTGACCGCCGATGGCTTGAACCCCGGGCACTATGCAGTACCGGACATTGCCGCGGAGGTCGGGGGCCCCCTGCGGCGAGAAATCGCCATCACACGAGTCTGGCTGCAGGCACTGTTTCACCTGTATTTCGGCGCACTGGATCGCGACAGTATCGAGCCATTGTGGCGCTATCGGGATACCGATTTCAGCTCACAACGCAATGACCTGCTGGAAATGGCCCTGGCCCATGCCGACAACCCGGCCGCTGCTTTCGGCCGGGCCCGGGTTGATCTGGCTACCTACAAGGCCTTGCGCGCGGCCCACACACAACTTGCCGCAGAACAGGCTATCGCGGCGCCCTGGCCTGAAGTGCCCACAGGGCCGACACTCAGCCCCGGCTCACACGACCCTCGTGTTGTTGCACTGCGCCAGCGGTTACGGGCCTCCGGCTATTTACTGCCCGCTACCGATACTCCTGGCCATTATGACCAGTCACTGGAAACAGCGGTCACGGACTTCCAGTACCGACACTCCCTGGCCGGAGATGGCCTGGTCGGTCCACTGACGGTCGGGGCCCTGAACATCACCCGGAAAGATCGTCTGCGACAGTTACGGGCCAACCTGGAACGCTGGCGCTGGCTCGCTCGGGAGCTCGACCCGGAAATGGTAATTGTCGATATCGCCGGTGCACAGATTCGCTATTACCAGGATGGCAGATTGTGGTGGGAGGCGCGCACCATAGTGGGAACTGACAGACGCAAAACACCCTCATTGCGCTCGGCAATAACCCACTTCACCTTCAACCCCTCCTGGACAGTACCCCCGACCATTTTACGCCACGACAAGCTGCCGGCAATTCGCCACGACCTGGAGTACCTTGAGGAGCAGCAGCTGAGCGTACTTGATCAACAGGGACAGCCACTGGACCCCCAGCAGCTGGACTGGCAGCAACCCGGGCCGATTATATTGCGTCAGGCACCGGGTGCCGACAATCCACTGGGCGTAGTCGCGATCCGTTTTCCCAATCCCTTTGCGGTTTATTTACACGACACTCCGCAAAAATACCTGTTCCAGCGTAGTCGACGAGCGCACAGTTCCGGTTGTGTGCGGGTGGAGGATGTACTGAGCCTGGTGAAGGCGCTACTGGAAAGCGCCGGCGAGTGCGACCACGAAGCACTATCCGCAATCATCGACGGCGGCGAGACACGCAGGGTATCACTGGTCAAACCGGTACCCCTGCTGATGGACTACTGGACAGCGACCACTGATGCAAGCGACCAGCTACTGCTGCGCAGCGATTACTACCACCGCGACGGCACCCTGGCCCGGGCTTTGGAGCAGCCTGACCCCGTCTTCGAACCGTTTGTCTGCTCGGTGTCCGGTTAGGCTGAAGCAGTCGTTGCTGTTGCTCAGGGACGAATTTCAATCGGTGTACCGAGCGGGACCAGCTCCCAGATTTCATCCATCTGTTCATTGGTGACCGCAATGCAGCCGTTGGTCCAGTTAAACAGCTGAACACCCGCCAGTGATTGTCGGGAGAGGTCCGGCTGGCCGTGAATCATGATGTCGCCACCCGGGTCCACGCCAAGCTCACTGGCACGGAGCCGATCCCGGGGGCTGGGATAGGAAATGCGTATTGACTTATAAAAGCGGCTGCTGGCATTCTTGAAATCGAGTACATAGTGCCCCTCGGGAGTACGCTCATCACCCTGCTGCATCTTGTGGCCCCGGGGAACAGGTCCCAGAGCGACGGGGTAGCTACGCAGGGGCTCACCGTTGCGTTGCAGGTACAACATACGTTCGGATTTCACCACCAGCACCTGGTCTGCCTGATGCACTGCCACCGCTTGATGGGACGCAAGTAAAGCGAGAATAATGACCCAAAAGCCCCCATACCACGCCCTGACAGCTGGCTTTACTGTATTCCCGGGTGTTAGCTTAATAAACGGCACGCTTGATCCTCGGTTCAGGGCAGTCCGGCTTTAGCTTTTTTACCGCCAATTGTGGCATCTTCGATTTGACAGGATTACTTGCACAAGGAGTTTTACAATGAAATCCACAGTAAAAACGGCTCTTTCCGTAGTTGCATTTACAGCGTTGGCAAGCGGTTGCGCGAGCACAGACAAGATCGACGAAGTTCGCAACATTGCCGAAGCGGCACAACGCACCGCCAACGAGGCAATGCAGACTGCTTCCAGCGCCGAGCGCAAAGCAAATGAAGCCAAGCGCACTGCTGATGCTGCCATGCGCAGTGCCGAGCAGGCCAACACCAAAATCGATCGCGCGTTCCAGGAATCCATGCAGAAGTAGCACCCGGGCCTCGCTTCCCGGAATCGGGCGAAGCGCCCGACTCCGGGTTATTTTGCCAGCTGTCACGGCAAAGTACCAATAGCCGCGCCGCCTGCGAATGTACCGGAACCCGGATGATCCGGTCCTACCGGAACGGGTATGCCAGAGGATTCGATAACGGCCAGCTCAGCCAGGTCCCAGTCGACCCTGAAACCGGACCGATCTCCAACCGTCTGCGCTATTGCCTCGCGCAGTGCCTGCATGCGCTCTTCGCGAGTGTCCGTAACACCCTCCAGGGGATCGTGTACTTCCACATACAATACGCCACCGGAAAAACCTGCCTTAACCGGCTGGTGTACGATTTGTACTTTAGTGCCAACCGGTACCCGAGCGAAAATATAGTCGATGTCTTCCGGGTACATGCGGACGCAGCCGGCCGTCACCTGCATCCCGATACCCATTGGGCGATTGGTGCCGTGAATAAGATAGCTGGGCAAATTCAGGTAGAGTGCTCTTGTGCCCAGCGGATTGTCGGGCCCTGGAGGCACGACCTGCGGTAGCACCTGGCCTTGTTGGGACCGTTCACGGCGAATTGATTCCGGCGGGTACCAGGTGGGATCTCTGGCCTTACGCGTGACCTCGGCAGTGGCGAGCGGCGTTTCACGGCCATCGCGACCAATACTGATCGCATAGACGCCGACCGTGGCCACCCTATCGGCGGACGCCGGTTCAAAATGGTACAAACGCAATTCCGCGGTGTTAATCACGATCCCTTCGCGATTCGCCTGCGGCAGGATATGCCAGGTGGGCAACACGACGCTCGTCCCCTCCCCCGGCAGCCAGGAGTCAACGGCAGGATTGGCTTCGCGGATCACCCCGTAGCCCGTTCGGTGGCGGCGCGCGATCCGCACCAGGGTATCCTCCTCAGCCGCGACAACCACTCGCGGACGGCCTACCAGGTCATCACCCTCAACCGGCATTTGATACAAGGCCACGGGATTTTCCAGGGCATCCGCCTGAACTGCTATTGGCGCCAATGCCAATAGCAGATAACACCACAACACCTTCCCGCCAACCGGAAAGCTGCTGGATATCATTGTGCGGACATACGAATACAACATACGAAAACCATTCAGCAACAACCAACGCCGTGACATATCATGCAGGCGCAGCCGGACTGCGCCTGTCCCACAATTACTCGAACAGTTCGCCGGCGGCCAGCTTTTCCCGGGCAATTGCCGGTGGCGCGAAACGCTCACCATAAGTGGCGGCCAGTGCCTCGCAACGCCTGACAAACCGTTCCACACCATAGGTATTGACGAACTGTATCAGGCCACCTGTCCATACTGGTGCCCCAATGCCCATGATTGAGCCGATATTGCCGTCATCCACGGTCCGCAGAACGCCGGTTTCCAGGCAGCGCAAAGCCTCGATCACCTGCCGGAACAGCAGCCTGTCGCGCATATCGCCTTCACTGACTGTGACATCCGCATTGTAGTAAAGATCCATCAGGCCCGGCCAGATGTGTTTGCTGCCATCCTCTGCATATTCATAAAAACCGCCACCATGGTAGCGACCGCCGCGACCGTGCTGCTCGACCATAGTATTGATGACCTCGCGCGTCACAGTGGAGTCACTGAACTTGTCCAGCACCCCCATTTCGCGCCAGGTCTCCTGGGCCTTGCGGGTAAGCTCAAGGCTGACCTCGTCATATACCGCGAGTGGGCCGACCGGCATGCCGACCGCTCTGCCCATGGCCTCAATTTGCACCGGGTGCAGACCTTCCCTCAGCATACGTACGCCCTCATCGAGATAGGTACCGAAGGTGCGGGAAGTGAAGAACCCGAGCGAGTCATTGACGACAATAGGCGTCTTGCGGATCTGCCGCGCGTAGTCGTAGGCCCTGGCCAGGGTTTCCTCGCTGGTTTTGTCACCGCAGATGATTTCCACCAGTGGCATTTTGTCTACCGGTGAGAAAAAATGAATACCAATGAACTTTTCCGGCGCCGCGCTGGCAGTCGCCAGTTCGCTGATCGGTAGTGTTGACGTATTTGACCCCCAGATACCGTCAGCTGCCAACTGTGGCTCTGTCTCTCGGGTAATACTCTGCTTGAGCGCGAGGTTTTCAAATACGGCCTCCACAATCAGGTCACAGCCGGCGAGGTCGTCATTACTGTCGGTCGGGAGAATCAGCTCCAGTATTTGCTGCTTCTTTTCTTCCGTCATCTTGCCGCGCTGGACACGCTTGGCCAGCAGCTGTTCACTGTACGCCTTGCCCCTCGCAGCGGCCTCAACCGACATATCCTTCAATACCACCTTGATACCCGCCAGGGCAGAGACATAAGCGATGCCCTGGCCCATCATGCCGGCGCCCAGGATCCCGACTTTTTCAACGCTCCGGGAAGGCACGTCCGCGGGACGACTGCCGCCACGATTGATCCGGTTCATGGCAAAAAAGAAGGTGGAAATCATGTTCTTGGCCTGGGGCGTCATCGCCAGCCAGGTCAGGCCACGGGATTCAATCCGCAGCGCCGTATCCAGGTCAAGACGCGCCGCCTCCACCGCACAATCGAGGATAACTTCGGGGGCCGGCAACAAACCGCGGGTTTTCTTGCGCAGCAACGCCGGTGCAACCGTAATCAACTGGGCAATATGCGGGCTTGAAGCATTGCCGCCGGGCAGCCGGAAGCCCTTGCGATCCCAGGGCTGCAATGCCGCTTCGGAAACACCCTGCTGGGCCAGAATCCAGGCTTTCGCCGCGGGCAACAGCTGGTCCCGGGTTTCAACCACCTCATGTACAAGCCCCGCTGCCAACGCGTGAGCCGCATCAACCCGAGTACCTTCCAGCAAATACGGCAGGGCCTTTTCCAGACCCAGCAGATTGACCATGCGCACCACGCCACCGCCGCCCGGCAACAGGCCCAGGGATACCTCAGGCAGGCCCAGCTGCACCGCCGGGTCATTGACCGCAACGCGATAGTTACAGGACAGGCAGATCTCAAAGCCACCACCCAGGGCCGCGCCATTAATCGCAGCCACCACCGGCACCGGCAATTTTTCCAATCGCCGCAGGCCCGCCTTAACCCGTTCACCCTCGGCCATAAAGGTCGCTTCCGCGCCAGGTGCGGCGGCCAGCAGGTCGTTCAGGTCGCCTCCCGCGAAAAAGACTTTCTTGGCCGAGGCCAGTATCACCCCGGTAAGCCCCTGCTCCTGCTCCAGCTTCTCCAGCGTCGCGTCCATGGCGACCCTGTATTCATCATTCATGGCATTGACCGGCCCGGTCATATCCATGGTCACGGTCACAATGCCGTCGGAATCTTTGTCATAGTCGAATACATTCATTTTTTTACCGTGTCCTTAAATCAGCTTCGCAAACGCGTCAGATACGCTCGATAATCGTTGAAATACCCATACCACCGCCCACGCACAGGGATAGCATTGCGCGCTTCAGCCCCCGGCGTTCCAGCTCGTCCAGCATGGTGCTGACCAGCATCGCCCCGGTCGCACCCAGCGGATGCCCCATGGCAATGGCACCGCCGTTGACGTTGGTCACCGCATGGTCGATACCCAGATCCTTCATGTAACGCAGGGCGACGGAGGCAAAGGCCTCGTTGATTTCCCACAGGTCGATATCGGCAACCGTCAGGCCAGCGCGCTGCAGGCACTTTTTGGCGGCGGGACCCGGCCCCGTGAGCATGATGATGGGGTCTGTAGAAAGCACAGCGGTCGCTACAATCCGACCGCGGGGGGTAAGGCCGAGGTCCTTGCCGGCGCGCTCGCTGCCGATCAGGACGGCACTGCTGCCATCGACGATACCCGAGGAATTGCCCGGCGTATGCACATGGTCGATACGTTCAAGCGTGGTGTATTTGGCCAGGATAACGTCATCGAAACCCATTTGCCCGGGCATCACGAACGAGGCCTTGAGCCCGGCGAGACCCTCCATTGTGGTATTGGGTTTGATGAAATCATCCCGCTCCAGAATCAACAGGCCATTGCGGTCACGCACGGGCACAACCGACTTGTCGAAGTAACCATTGTCACGTGCATGAGTGGCGCGACGCTGTGACTCCAGTGCAAAGGCGTCCACGTCTGTGCGACTCCAGCCTTCCAGCGTGGCAATGGTATCGGCGCCGATACCCTGGGGCACAAATCCACTTTTCATGCTGAAGGCGGGGTCTCCGCCCATGGGGCCGCCATTGGAACCCATTGGCACCCGGGACATGCACTCGACACCCCCCGCCACCACCAGATCTTCCCAACCGGAGGCGATCTTCTGCGCCGCAATATTGACGGCTTCCAGTCCGGAAGCACAAAAACGGTCGAGCTGGACACCGGCAACGGATTCGTCCCAGTCCGCGTTCTGTACGATCATTTTCGCAATGTCAGAGCCCTGCTCTCCCACAGGTGTGACGCAGCCCATGACCACGTCATCCACATAGGCCGTATCGAGGTCATGGCGGGACTGCAGCTCCCGTAACAGGCCAGCGCCGAGGTCGACCGGCTTCACTTCGTGCAGGCTACCATCGGCCTTGCCCTTACTGCGCGGCGTGCGCACCGCATCAAATATGTAGGCAGCGTTTGTCATGCGAATCCTCTTTTACAGGTGATATAAAATAACAGCGCACATAGTGGGAGCAGCAGGCGGCGCTGGCAATGATGTCAGAGTTGAAAAAAATTGACTTGAAATGACATTGCCCCGCGCCGAACGGACGGGGCACGCGATGAAATCAACGCTACCCGGAGCGACCGATAAACCCGAAAAGATGCCCGGCTATCTTGCGCAGCTGGATTTCATCCGAGCCTTCGGTAATCCGGTAGCGGCGATGATGACGATAGTGGTGTTCAAACTGCTTGTAACGCGAATAACCCATGGCACCGTGAACCTGGATAGCGGCATCCGCCGCTTCGCAAGCCAACCGATTGGCGCGGTAATTACAGATCGCCACCTTGTCCGAGAGCTTGAGTGCCACTTCGCGTTTGGACATCTGGTCCATTTCCGCGGCCACCTGGAAGGTCAGCGCCTTAACCAACTCATAATCGGCGTGCAATTCCGCCAGCCGGAACTGGATGGCCTGGTTCGTCGCCAGGGGTTTACCAAAGGTATGGCGCTCCAGCGCATAGGCAACCGATTCGGTGATGCAATAACGCGCCGTACCCAGGCTCGAAGCCGCCTGCCGGATCCGGTTTTCGTGCACAAAATGCTGCGCTACCGCCAGTCCGAGACCGTGCTCGCCAAGAATGGCGGAGTCCGGCACCCATACCTGATTAACACTCACTCGTGGGTGGTCGGTGGGCATATTGAAGGTCCACAGCCATTCCTCAATGACCAGGCCAGCGCTGGGGTTGGGCACTACAAAGCAGGTAATCCCCCGCGCGCTGCCCGCTTCGCCTTCGGTACGGGCGAACACAAGTACGTGGGTGGCAAGGTGCATGCCTGTGGTCCACATTTTGCTGCCATTAATTTCCCAGCCGCTCACCCCATCACGCACCGATGGCACCGCGGTGGTCTCGAGCCAGGTGGCGTCGGAGCCATGATCCGGTTCGGTGAGACCGAAAGCCACCCCGATGCTGCCGTTGATACTGCCGGGGATGAAGGCATCGCGCTGCTCGGCGCTGCCGAAGTCGCGAAACGCCAGAGTGGTGGGAAAATTACCGACGATGCTGTGCTCATTCTGCAGGTCACAGTGTAAGCCGATACCCCTGGCCGCAAGATGCTCGCGCACTACCGCCATTTCCAGATTACTGGCGTCGCCGCCGCCATACTCACCCGGCAGGGCAAAGCCCAGAAAACCGGCTTCCCGCGCCATCCCCCGGGCCTGGGCCAACAGCGCTTCCCACTCGGCCGTTGGCAGGCCGTGATTTTCCCAGTCGGTGCGGGCGTACTCCCGCCGGTGATCAAAAAAGCGATTGTTATCATCCTCGGCCTGCAGAGGCTCCAGACGTTGTTCGATAAAGGTGTCCAGCTCGGCCAGGAAAGCGGGCAAGTGCTCGGGAATCAGGGCGTCCACAGTGAGGGTAACTCCTTGGATATCATATTATATTTTAAGGGGCCAGACCGGGCCAGCGCTCACAACCCTGCTGGAAACCCGAGTAACGGGGGTTGTCGATGGCGAGCTGGTGCAAACTGCGTGCGCGCAGATAATCCAGTAGCGGCTGGTCGACTGCAATGCTGCGGTTCTTCAGCGCAAGGCTCAGGTTTTTAGTCGCGGCGGCAGTCTCCCCCAGGTCCCATCGTTTGGCTGCGGCCTGATCAAGCCGGTTCAATTCGTCCCGACCGGCATAGTCACGTGCAACAATCGCCAGGCTATTGGCGGCAACGCGCGTAGTATAAGCGTCAAAACCCTCAAGCTGCGGCAGCACCTGTTGCCGTAAAAAAGATTGCACCGCCTGCAGCAGTTCCGTCGCCTCAGTCTGGCTCATGGTTTTTTTCTCCTTGCGGCCGCTGCACCTGCGTCATTCACAGCCTGCCATCCAGCAGCAACAGTAAATCCATTTCCGATTCAGAGTTGCGTCGCCCTACGGCGGCGCGCTCCAGGGTTGTGTCCGCGCCACTCCGGTAAAGGTCCACCATGGTCAGGCATACCAGCCCCCAGCCGAGGGCACAATAGACTTCCCAGTAATGGATCTCATCGAGATCAGGCGCCCACCCCGCTACTGCCCGGTAACCCGCCAACAGCGATGCATAATCGCCGAAACCGCCTACCGGCTTGTCACTGCGACCGAAGCGCCACACATTACCACACAGGTAGCCGAGATCCTCCGCCGGATCACCGCAGTGGGCCAGCTCCCAGTCCAGTACGGCGACCAGGCCATTTTCATCCACCAGCAGGTTACCATTGCGAAAATCACCGTGAAGCAGGCAGTGCCGGCTCGCCTCCGGAGCGTTATCCAGCAGCCAGTTAAGCGCCAGCTGGTGAACCGGGGAGGCGTTACCGTAACGATCCAGCAGCGCCTGTTGCGCTGCCAGCCGCTCCGGCAATGGCTGGTTCGGCACCGCCGCCGGTACCGTATCGGCGGCCACCCGGTGAATACGGGCCAGGGTTTCCCCGCACTGGTATGCCAGCTGCTCACGCGCCCCGGCATAGCGCTCATCGGCCAGGATACGGCCCGGCAAGGCTTCGCCGGGCTCCCGGCTCATGATATAGCCCGGCCCGAGATCGGTGTCCTCCCCCAGCACCCGCAGCACTGTGGGCACGGGTACGCCCTGGGCCGCGGCCAGTGGTAACAGGGCCGCTTCACTGGTGAGCGGCAACTGGGCAAGCGGCGAATCGGAATCGACAGCATCAATCGGCGAACGGCGCAGAATCAGCGGCCGGGTCTCACCATCGACCTCCCAGTCAAAGGCCCAGGTCTCCATATTGGCGCCGCCGGAGAGGCGCTTTAAGGTATGAATAACACCCTTACCCGAGTCGTCATTGTCGGTGAGGGCCGCGGCGAGAGCCGCGGCGGTCACTACTGTTCGCGATGGTTCACAGCTCAAAAGAATTTACCTTGTCACCTGCCGTAACGCGCCCCTGTAAACCCACGGGATCCATCTCCACCAGCCTGGCCAGAAGATCCGGGTCACCGGGTGTATTGGCGACAAAACGGCGACCGTCTTCCATGCGGCCGAGCACGATGCCGCGCTTGGGTCCCTCTTTGCCAAACACCACGGCACAGGCATCCAGGGTGCCACTGCCACTGGCTGTGGGATCCACCACCAGCCGCGGCCCGGCATCCAGCAGGATCTGGAGATCCGGTCGCGCCAGCGGCCAGGGCGCGCTGCCCGGATCCACCGAGTAGACGCCCACCGCATGTTTGGTCAGGTAGTTGCCATTTGCCGTCACCAGGCCGTGGCGGCCCTGGCCATTTTGTAACCGGGATACCATCTCTGCAATCGCGTGCAGGGAGTAATTGTTACCCGGGCCACCGAACAGGGTCAGGCCGCCGGTGACCGTCACACCGCGCGGATCATCGGGGTCAAGGCCGATAGCATTGCAGGCGACCTGCACCGCCGAGGGGAAACAGCTGTACAGGTCAAACAGGTCCAGCTCCGCCAGCTCGAGTCCCGCCATGTCCAGTGCCGAGCGCGAACAGGCCGCCAGTGCCGGTGACTCGTGCAGATGTTCGCGCTCGCTGACATTCCAGATATCGTGTGCCTCCGCACCACCGCGCAAATAGACCCAGCGAGAGGGGTCTATACCGAGTTCACGCGCAGTACCCACCGTCGTCATTACCACGGCAGCGGCCATGTCGACCGCAAGGATCGCGTTCATGACCTTGGTATAAGGCCAGGTGATCATCCGATTGCCCTGGGCCGGGTCCAGCACCTGCGCCGGGGTCAGCGATTCCTGGCGCCATGCGTAGGGGTTGGCTGCCGCCACGTCGCTCATCCTGCTGACCAGGCGACCCAGGCGGGCCAGATGGGTTTGCTGATCCCAGCCGGCTGCGTGGCGCAGGGCACTCTCGAACAGGGGGTAGGTATGAATAGGCTCAAACATACCGTGGGCACGCTCCAGTTCAGTACAGGGCGGCTTCGGTTCATCCAGCTGGATGGGAGAACGGGCACCGGTTTGTTGCCAGTGGCTGAGATCCTGGCCCGAGGACAGGGCCGAAAACAGCGTGGCGAACAATTCCGCACCCGTCACCAGAACCGCCCGGGATTCGCCTGCAGCCAGTCGATCGGCAAAATAGTTGACCATTAGTTGTGGGGTATTCCCCCCGACGTCAGAGGTAAACGTCGCGGCCCGCAGGCCCAGGCGCTGGCACAGGGCATCACCGGAATTCTTCGGCATCATACCGGCCAGGTCCGGCACCTGGCTGGCCAGAAAAGGGACCGTCGCCACGGTATCGACAGCGGCTGTCAGCCGTGCACTGCCGATATCCTGCAGCGCCGCAAGCGACACTTCCTCCAGCGCATCCAGCAGGCTGCGGTCGGGGTTGCGGTCGCGCCAGGTTTGTTGTGCCTGGGAAATAATAATGGGCTGGCTATCGAGCATACTGCCTCACTTCTACAATGTCCGGCGGCCCGTTGGCTGCCGGGGGCTATGAAACTCAAGGGGTGCTTCAGGCCGGCGCAACTGCAGCCGGTGCGGCATTGGTAAAGGCCGGCTGTTGCTCCAGCGCGGCGCTTATGGCCTGTAACCGCGGATACGGCTGCATATCAACGGCGAAACGCCGGGCATTGTAAACCTGGGGCACCAGACACACATCCGCAAGACTTACGGTGTTACCGAAACAGAACTCCGGGCCCTCTACCTGCTGTTCCAGCGCCGCAAAACCGAGCGCAATCCAGTGCCGGTACCAGGACAGCTTGTTTTCCTCATCCACCCCCAGCGGACCTGTCAGGTAGTTTAGTACCCGCAGGTTATTGAGCGGATGAATGTCACAGGCAACGGTCTGCACCATTGCCCGTACGCGCGCCCGGGCAAGCGCCTCGCGAGGCAGCAACGGTACCTCAGGATGCGCCTCTTCAAGCCATTCCAGAATGGCGATCGACTGAGTCAGCACCGAGCCTTCTTCCGTGACAATCGCCGGCACCAGGCCCTGCGGATTAAGCGCCAGGTAATCCTCGTCACGCTGCTGCGCGGCGACCAGGTTAACCGGTACGCGATCGTATTCCAGCTCTTTCAGGTTAAGCGCAATGCGCACCCGGAACGCCGCCGACGAGCGAAAATAATCATAGAGCTGCATGGTTTTCCACCTCCGCTGGCGGGCAACAGGCCGGCCTGTGGATCAGGCCAGGGTTTCCTCGAGAAAATTGAGCAGTGACCGCCATGAGCGTCGATCCGCATCGGCGTTGTAAACCGCGCCGAAGTCCGGGTCGTTCGCATCCGGGTTAGTGAAAGCGTGGAGGGTATTGCCATAGGCGTGTACCTGCCAGTCAGCCCCGGCCGCAGTGAGCTCATCGGCGAGCGCCAGCAAGCTGTCAGGCTGGGCCATCGGGTCATCGTAGCCATGCAGGCACAAGACCTTCGCTTTGATGGCGGTGCCCGCGGTATTGTCCGGGGCATTGAATAAGCCGTGGAAGCTCACGACGCCGCTGACGGAACTGCCCGAGCGCGCCAGGTCCAGCACGGTGAGACCGCCAAAACAATAACCTATTGCCGCCACTCGACCGGCATCCACTTCCGCTTGCTCGCTCATCACCGACACCGCAAGGCCTACCAGCGCCTGCAATTTCTCCCGGTCTTCAAGCAGCGGTGCAATCAGGGCATTGCATTCCTCCTTACCCTCGCCGTGTACGCCCTGGCCAAACACATCCAGAGCGAAACCAACATAACCCTGTCGGGCCAGCTCCATTGCCTTGTTTTCTTCAAACTCCGAACGTCCCGACCAGGTATGTGCAATCGCCACCCCCGGCCTGGGTGAGGCGTGGGCATCATCCCATGCCAGCTGCCCTTCATAGGTCGTGCCTGCGTGCTCGTAGGTGATCAAGCGTGTCTGGATAGCCATAGTCATGTCCTCCTGTCTGTGTTGCCAGTGATTCAGGCGAGCGCATCAACCCGTTCGATGATCGTACCATTGGCTGTGCCGCCACCCTCACAAATGGCCAGCAAACCGTAGCGCTGGCCGGTTCGGTGCAGTTCGTGTATCAAAGTTGTCATGAGCTTGGCACCGGTGCCACCCAGGGGATGACCCAGGGCCTGGGCGCCGCCGTTAACATTCAGTTTGTCGATGTCGGCGCCCAGCGCTCTCACCCATGCCAGCGGTACCGACCCAAAAGCTTCGTTAACCTCGAACAGATCTATATCATCAAGGGTCATACCCGCGCGCTCGAGTACCTTGCGAGTGGCGGGAATAGGCCCCTCAAGCATGATCACCGGATCGGAACCAATCACACTCATTGCCACAATGCGGGCCAGGGGTTGCAGGCCCAAACGCTCACAGGCCTCGCGACTGGCGACCATCACCGCCGAAGCGCCATCGCAGATCTGCGACGCGTTGGCGGCTGTCAGTACGCCGCCTTCGCGCATGGGTTGAAGGCCGGAGATCGCGTCCAGGGTCGCGTCCTGGCGGATACCCTCATCCTGCACATGCTGAACCCTGCTGCCATCTTCAAGTTCGATATCAATGGGTATGATTTCCCGATCAAAACGACCTTCCGCGACCGCACGGGTCGCTTTCTGGTGACTGGACAAGGCAAACCGATTGAGTTCGTCGCTGCTCAGGTCATACTTCTGCACCAGCATCTCGGCACCGTCAAACTGGCTGAACTGTACCCCGGGGTAACGCTCACCGATACGCTCACCATAAGGCGTACCGTGACCCGCCTTGAAACCGTCGACAATGCTGGCGCCGATCGGCACCTGGCTCATGCTTTCAACACCGCCGGCGATAACCAGATCCTGGGTGCCGGACATTACGCCCTGCGCCGCGAAATGAATGGCCTGCTGGCCCGAACCACACTGGCGATCAACCGTGGTTCCCGGAACGGCTTCGCCCAGTACCGAGGACAGGCATACATTGCGGCCAAGATTGCCTGACTGTGCCCCCACCTGGGATACGCAGCCAAAAATGAGATCGTCGATTTCAGTCACCGGCACACCGGTACGTGCGACCAGGGCATCCACTACCGCCGCGCCCAGATCAATGGGGTGCACCTTTGACAGGCGCCCGTTCTTGCGGCCACCGGCGCTGCGCACGGCGCCTACGATATATGCTTCAGTCATGGTCACTTGTTCCTTTTAGTGTGGCGGGCCAATAGCAGCCTGTGCGAAAAAGCCCATAGCCTAGTACATGAAGGCCTCACAGGCCAGCCCCGCCGGGTTACTCCTCGAGAAGCCGGAGGCAGGCCTGGTCGCTGTCATTAACCAGGCCATGGATTTCAATGCCGGTATTACTGTGATAGAGATCGAACAGAAAATCCGCAATCTCGGCGGTAACAATCTGCCCCGGGATCAACACCGGGATCCCGGGTGGGTACGGTACGATCTGGTCGGCACTGATGGCGCCGATCAGGTCGCTGTTGACACCGCGACCACCGGATGCGAGTGGTACTACCCGGCAGTTGCCAAAGTAGGCATCGCGCGGGAGACAGGCAAACTCGCTCAGTGCAGGCAACGGTGTGACACTGCGCCGGGGGGGAGTCGCACTCCGGTTGGCGGGCGCCTTCAGGGCCAGCTTGCTGAGCGCATTGAGCAGCCGCAACACCTTGCTGTCAGTGGCACCCAGGGTGACCAGGATACTGAGCGTGTTGTGGGTCACCTTTTCCACCTGGATACCGTAATCCTCGAACAGCGCCAGTTGAATCTGCCGTGCGGAAAAGCCCGACCCGGACACATCCACACTGAGCTTGCAGGGATCCAGCAGGACATCGTCATCAACGAGCTCCGCGGGCAGCATGTCGGCAAGCGTCAACACGCGGAATACACCCGTGCGGTTGATGCCTTCGCGAAGCTGTGTGGCGATATCGAAGCAGGCCTGCAGGCGCTGAAAGCCCTCCATGCTCATTTGTTTGCGGGCTACATCCAGGCTCGCGATCATCGCGTACTGGGGGCTGGTGGACGTATGCATGTTGAGATTTTCGCGAAACCTGTGCTCGTCAAAATCCGGGTCGGCTACGTGAATCATGCTGGCCTGGGAAAAGGCGGAGAGCATCTTGTGGGTGCTCTGGGTCACGTAATCGGCACCGCTTTCCAGCGCACAGGGACGCAGCTGCGGATGAAACCGGCCATGGGCATACCAGGCCTCATCGATCAGCACCTTGATGCCGGCGGCGTGGGCATGGGCGATGATCGGCGCCAGGTCGTAGCGAAAGCCGTCATAGGTGCAACTGGTCAATACCAGCAGGCGAGAATCGGGGTGCGCATCAATCGCGGCCAGTACCCGCTGCCGGGGCACCGGGCCGTAGAATCCGAAATGGGGATTCAGCGAGGCCTGGAGATACACCGGCTCGGCGCCAAATAACACCACTGCATGATGCACCGACTTGTGGCACGCCTGATCGAGGATTACCTTGCCACCGGCACCCAGCAGTTGCTGCATGATCACCTTGTTGGCGGTTGAGGTGCCATTGGTGACAAAAAACGTATGGTCGGCGCCAAAGGCCACGGCTGCCAGCTCCTGTGCCTCCTGGATCACACTGTGCGGCTCCAGCAGGGAGTCCAGCGACTGTACCGATACCGACAGATCGGTATTGAAAACATGCTCTCCCATCATCTGGTAAAAATCGCTCACCCAGGGGCTGTCGCGGAGACTGTCACCGCCAGAGTGACCCGGGGTATGCCAGGGATCCTTGGCGCTGTAAACATAGTCGCGCAGGGTATCGGCAAATGGCGTGCGGGCGCGACGCTGGATCGCCGTGCGCACCTGGCGGTACAAGTGCGCCGGCTTGCCGTCCTGGCGATCCAGCAACTCTATCGGCAGCGGACCGTAATCAACCTCCGCAACCGGCATCAAAAACAGGTCCAGTTCCGGCCGCAGGCGGTTCAGTTCGGCGATCACCGCGGCGGCGTCCGGGAGTGCTGCAGCGTCGATGAGCACCGCCTGCAGCAGTCCGTCTTCCGCGGCCAGCCGACGCGCCTGTTCCGCGCTCCCGGCATAGACAAACTGCAATGCGCAATGGTGTTGCGGCCGCTGTTCCACGGCGGCGCAACGGTTGAGCTCAGCCACCAGCCCGGTGGCAAAACCCTCGTCGCCACTGACCATGACCACACGACCTTGCTGTTCACGCATGAGTTGCGACACCTCGGTTATTCATTGGGCAACGCACTATCGCGCTTGATCGCATAGGCCTCGGGATCCAGACGCTTCATTTCAGACTCGATCCAGCGTTCGACCTCATCCATCAGTTCGCCGGGTTTGCGGCCCAGCGCCGACACCGGTGTACCGATGGATACATCAATGACACCGGGAATAAACGTGAAAGTACGCCGTGGCCAGCAACGCCCGGAGGTGACCGCTATCGGGATCACACTGGCGCCCGTCGCTACCGCCAGGCGCGTGGCACCGGACTTGTAGTCACCCTTTTTGCCACGCTCCGTGCGCGTCCCTTCGGGAAACATGATCACCCACTTGCCACGATCCATGAGCTCGCGGCCCTGGGCAGCGACTTTGGTCCAGGCCTGGGAGCGCTTCCTGCGGTCAATATTGACCATTTTCAGGCGTGCCAGGCACCAGCCAAAAATGGGGATATAGAGCAATTCACGCTTGAATACGTAGGCCAGCGGATGTGGTGTCATGCTCGGGAAAAAAAACGTTTCCCAGGTCGACTGGTGCTTCGGGCACAGCACCACCCGCCGCATATCCTCGGCATCGGGCAGGTTCTCCATACCGTGAACCCGGTACTTTACCCCACCGACCAGATGCGCGGCGATGATGACACCGCGCAGCCAGGGTACGGCGAAGGTCCACCACAGGCGCGTATCACTCAAAAACAGGGAGCACACAACCAGGCCAAGACCGAACGGAATGACCGAGACGACCATCCACATAAATACCAGCGCTGAACGAACTGCATTCACGCTTGGGTCCCCCCTGGCAAGGGCAGTCCGGACTTGGCCAGGAACTCCGCTATGCCGGCATAGGCCTCCTCGGCCTCGGGCAACTCGGGTGTAAAAATCTGCCAGACATGCACCATGTGCGGCCAGGTCTGGAGCTCCACCGGCGAGCCCGCCAGTTGTGCCTTGATCACGTAACGGCGAGCATCATCCAACAGCATTTCCTGCTCGCTGGCCTGCACCAGCACCGGCGGCAACCCCGCCAGTTCACCGCGCAGAGGCGACACATCGGGGTGCGAAGGGCGAATCCGGTTGTTGAACCAGGTCAACCACAGCAGCACCAGCGATGGGATTTTCGCCAGTTTACCGAACATGGGCCCCAGCATGGGGTCTGTAGCCAGGTTACTGCGCATGCTCGGCGCATTCATGGTGATGTCCGTGGATGGCGAAAACACTACTGCGGCATCGGCCTGACGCACGCCTTCATCCCGCGCCCACGCCAGCAGGGCCAGGGAGAGGCTGCCGCCGGCTGAGTCTCCGGCCACCATCAGGTAATCGAGCGGCTCAGGGCCGTGTGGCCCGTTTTTCACAATCCACCGCCAGGCATTGCGGCAATCTTCTATACCATCAGCGCGCCGGTATTCGGGCATCAACCGATAGTCCAGGGAAAATACCGCTGCGCCGGTCAGGCGGGCCAGCCGATCAGTAATCGCCCGGTGACTTTTGGGACTGCCCGCAATCCAGGCGCCGCCATGAATATACAGCAGACGCCGGCGGCAATCAGCGCCGGGCGCCAGCACCCACTCGCCTCGAAGCTGGCCCTCCGCTACGGGCTGAAAGCTGCTGCTGAAGTCGCGGCCATCACTCATTGAATCCATATAATCGCGAATTGCCCGCAACTGTGCCTTGCCCCGCAGGGCTCGACCGGCGCCAGCAAACTCGCCGAGTTTCGCCACCACCGCATAATGCGACTCGCTTGGCGTGTCCTGGGGGGCCGCCAATGGCGGCTCATCAAGCCAGCTGAGGTTCTCGCCACGCAGGTATAACAGGCTGAATGCAAACAGCACCAGTAAAGCGAGGATGAACCAGACCATAAAGTAACTCCGGAGGAAATACGGGGTTGCATTAAACCAGAATGCCAATGCACAGCACAACGCGGACACTTCCCACCTGGGCGGCCCGACCTGGGCGGCCCCACCTACGCGGCCCGACCTGCGCGGCCCGACCTGGGCGGCCCCACCTACGCGGCCCGACCTATGAATATCCGTCGGGAGCGCTATACTGGTGGGTTAAGTAAGTAGACAAGGGGCCCTCGGGCGGACCAGACAGTGAAAAAGCCGGTAACCAAAGCAGATCTCAGAGCAGCGCTGGAGCAGGAAACGAAACAGTTCCTCAACACCGGCGGCACTGTAGACGCGGTTCCCCTGGGCACCAGTGGCAAAGACCCACTGGCAGCACCACTGCATCTTACCCAGCGACTTTTCCTGGAGCCCCGGGCCGAGCGTACCCCGGTACCCGAAGTGGTGGCCACCATTGAGGCGCGTCGCCGAGCGCTGCGCAAACGCAGCGCCCGCCAGACACGAACGGTCCGCTCACAGCCAAAGCGTAAAACGATCTACGACGACTTCGGTGAACCCCTGCGGAAAATATGGGTAGAGGATTAACCCTCTTTTATTGTTCGACTGCCGACTGCTCCGCGGCGTCACCACCAGCATTTTTTCCGGCAACACCTTCCCGGGCAAAAACAAAGCGATCTTCGGGCACATAAACTGTAAGAATCTGGCCGCCCACCAGCTCCCCAACCGGGTACTGCCTGCCTTCAATAGTGACTCGCCAGTTGCTGCTGGTACGAACACTGGCCTGGTGGCCGGTGCTGCCATCACGGTGCACCGTGCGAATGGTCAGGCGATTACCGACCACCCGGATAACTTCCACCTGAACCTGCGCATAGAGCACCCCGTCTTTCTCATAAACCCCCTGGCATACTTCGTCGATATCGGGGTAGCTTTGGTGTACCGCATCGGACCAGTCAAGGGTTGCGCAGGTGGCAAGCCGGGTCTCGATATCATATTGGGCCCCGGCGTTGGTGGTGGCACCCAGCACAAAGAGCAGTAACGCATTTCCCAGTCGCTTTCCCATCGGCTTGCTCTCCCAGACCATTTTTCCACCTCTAGCCTACTTTGAAACCTGACCGCGCACCGAACCCGCAGGACATCCACTGCTGGCAACCCTCTGCCAGAATACGGCCTGGTTACCCGGGTGGAAGCGCCTGTTTTAATCCTTAGCACCTGTTTCAGCGTATTACCTGATACTACTTTATACTACTGTACAGAGGTTAACTGCACATGATTGTCCTGCATGAAAAAATAGACGTACCACGCCCCGTCCACGAGGCCTTCGCCTATGTGCAGGATTTTTGCACCACGACGGAATGGGATGCGACAGCGATAACAGCCACCCGACTAACTCCCGGGCCAATAGCCGTTGGAACGCGCTTCGAGGTGGTCTGCGACATGCCTGTCGGCAGTGTCACCCTGTGCTACACCATTACCCGTCTCGAACCAGACAAAGTACTGGAATTGCACGGCACCTGTCGGCTCTTTGAGGTAACTGATGTTATCCATTTCAGCGAGACCGCATCCGGCACTCATATCGACTATCGGGCCAGCTTTGAGTTGAAGGTTCCCCTCGGCCCCGCGCACGGGCCAGTGAAACGCGGCATGCAGCGCATGGGCCGTAAGTCAGTGGAGGGTCTGAGGCTTGCGCTCGAAGATGATTTTCCGGTACCGGAAATCTCCCCGGCAAATGCCCGGGCAGATCATTGGGTGCTGCCCGGCCTGGCCCTGTTCAGTCGCCTCGGCTACAAAAAGGGTCGAAAGCACTGGTATCCCATGTCGGCCTGGATGGGCGACAAGCATGTGGTAATCACCGGTGCCAGCTCGGGCCTGGGTCTTGCTACCGCCACCGCACTGGCAGAGCGCGGTGCCACCCTGACGCTGGTGCTACGCAACCCGGACAAGGCCAAGAAGCTACTTGACCAGCTGCGCCGCGACACCGGTAACCATAATATTTCAATAGAACTGGCGGACCTGAGCCTGATGGCCGAGGTAGAGGCGCTGGTCAAGCGACTCCAGGCAAAGGCCAGGCCGATCGATGTGCTGATAAACAATGCCGGCGCCCTGTTTAACTCCAGAACCGAAACTGCAGAGGGTATAGAGAAGTCTTTTGCACTGCTGCTGCTCAGCCCCTATCGACTCACCGAGGGGCTCAGGCCACTGCTGGCAGCGGCACCCCGGGCACGGGTAATCAACGTGGTTTCCGGTGGTATGTATTCGCAACCGCTGGCGATCGACAAACTCGTTGCAAAGGAATCCGATTATTCGGGCAGCGTGGCCTACGCACGTGCCAAGCGCGGGCTTATGGTTCTCACCGAGCAATGGGCGGATGATTGGGCCGCGGACGGTATCGTTGTCAATGCCATGCACCCGGGCTGGGCCGATACCCCGGGGGTGGAGTCCGCTCTACCCGGTTTTCATAAACTGACCCGAAGGATCCTGCGCAGCCCGGAAGAAGGGGCCGATACCATTATCTGGCTGGCCGTAGCCACTGAGGCAGGCAAGGTCAGCGGCAAACTGTTTCTTGACCGCGAGCCACGCACCACTCATCTTCTTGGCAAAACCGCCGACAGGCCCGAAGAGCGGAAACGCCTGCAGCCTTTCCTGGACTCTTTCCCGGCGCCTGCAGGGTAGTTTTCGTTCAATCACTCCCTGTGCCGGCGGGCTGAGCAGCTGAACCAGCGCCATACAGCGCACGCATCAACTTGCATCTGTAACCGGCTATGGCTAGGGTTGGCTTCCGCAATAAGGAAAGCAGCCATGAGCACAGCGGTCACACCCTTTACTATCGAGATTCCGGAAGCCAGCCTCACTGACCTTCAGCAGCGCCTTGCCATGACCCGATGGCCCGATGCGCAAACCTGTGGTGACTGGAGCCAGGGGATTCCCCTGGACTACACCCGGGAACTCGCGCATTACTGGCAGCAGCGCTATGACTGGCGGCGCTGTGAACGGGCACTGAACCAGCGCCCCCAGTTCACAACCCGGATCAACGACATTGATATTCACTTTATTCACTGTCGCTCGCCTCACCCTGGTGCCCTGCCCATGGTGATGTCACACGGCTGGCCGGGATCGATCCTGGAATTTTCTAAGGTCATTGATGCCCTCACCGACCCGGTCGCTCACGGCGGTGCCGCCGCAGACGCATTTGATGTCGTTATCCCGTCCCTCCCCGGCTATGGTTTTTCAGGCAAACCCACTTCCAGCGGCACGTCGGTGGAAGTGATAGGACGCATGTGGGGCGAGCTGATGGGCCGTCTTGGCTACGATCGCTATGTTGCCCAGGGCGGAGACTGGGGCAGCGTTATCACCCAGAGCATGGGCCAGACTGAAACCGACCATTGCGCCGGGATCCATATCACCATGCCTATCGTCGCTCCGGACCCCGCTACCATGGACAATCTCAGCCCACAGGAACAGGGCGCACTGGATGCCATGACCTTCTACCAGCAATGGGATTCAGGCTATTCCAAACAGCAATCCAGTCGGCCCCAGACCCTGGGGTATGGGTTGGCGGACTCGCCCGTGGGCCAGATGGCGTGGATTATTGAAAAGTTTTATGCCTGGACAGACTGCGATCGCGACGGTGTGAAACATCCTGAAAATGCCGTCAGTCGCGATGAATTGCTGGATAATGTCATGCTTTACTGGCTCAACAATACCGCCGCCAGTTCCGCAAGGCTGTACTGGGAAAGTTTCAACACGCCTAATCTTGACCCCATCAGCATGCCTGTGGGCTGCTCAATTTTCCCGAAAGAAATTTTTCGCAGCAGCAAACGCTGGGCAGAAAAACGCTTTCATAACATTATCCACTGGAATGAGCTTGAAGCGGGCGGCCACTTTGCCGCGCTTGAACAGCCCGAGCTGTTGATCAGAGAACTCCGCGACTGTTTCCGCGCGCTGCGCTGAACAACGCGCTTCACTTTACAGGACCCGTTCGATGATACCCGATTTTGATTACGACGCACCCATCTTCAATCCCTTCACTTCCGAGGAAATCGCGCCGCCCTTCTCCGCACACTGGGAAGCAAAACGCCGTGCGGCACAGGCGGTGCGTGAACTTACCGAAGTACTGGTGACCAGTAACGCCGATATCGCCACGCTCAACGCCTTCACCGACAGCATTACCGCAAGCAGGCAGCATTTGGCAGAGCAGCCGCGGCTTTACGGAGTGACAGCCTTCATTCGCGAAGGTGGTCATGGCCACCACGGTGAGGTCAACCACGAACTGAACGCAGTGGGCGGATTCAGTAACCCGCTGGCCCCGCAGCTGAACATGTGGCTGGAGAAAGAATCTGCCTTTGGCACCGTCACTTGTGGCTACGCTTACGAGGGCCCGCCAGGTTACATTCATGGTGGCTATATTGCCGCCATATTCGACCAGTTTCTGGGTATGGCTCAACTGATGGGTAAAAATCCCGGCATGACCGGCTGCCTGACGGTCCGTTACCACCGGCCAACCCCCCTCAATACCCCCCTGGACCTCAGCGCGAGTCTGCGCGGCAGTGAGGGCCGCAAAACCGTCGTTACCGGGGAAATGCATGCGGCAGGCGAACTCACCGCGAGTTGCGAAGGCCTGTTTATACGGCCGAGGGCCCCGCTGAAGGTACGTTAGGCAGGTCGGGATACGGCACTAGCGCTCGAAAGCCGCACTGGTGTTGAGGCTGCTGGAAAAAGGCACCGGGCTGAATTCGTCAGCACGGTCATCATCCTGATCTACTACAGGCCGCCTTGTGGCAATCGCCTCAGGCTGGCTAACCGCCTGCTGCCGGACGGCGACATTAAACCCCGGTGAATCCAGGGGATGTGGCCCGGGAACATCAATTGGCGCCGACGAGCCCGGTGCGGGGAAATAATGATCATCCAGGCCAGGTGGAGACGACCGATGCCGCCTGCGCTCTGCCAGCTCGGCCACAGGCTCCCGGGGATCTTCGTTGACCAGCGGCGCGAGGTCACTGGCAAGCGTTTCGGGGGGCTGGGCCAGCGCGCGTTGCCTGAGCACCTGATTGGCGCAGTCCGACCAGCGGCCAAAATGTGCCGACACCGAAGGGTCCGGCATACGGTGCTTTCGAAACTGGCGCTGGGCATCCATGAAACGGTGTTTAACCGCCAGGTAATGGTAGATGTGGTCTTCGGTTTGCAGTGGCACCAGATCTGCGCCACCCCGGACAATCAGCATCCTGGGTGACAGGACACCCTGCAAGCTGTGCAGCAGGTCCGCCAGGAAGCACAGTCGAAATGCCGAGTGCAGATTGGTCTTGCCCTGGGTATCGCAGGGCACGTATAAATAGTCGCCCAACTCGGAGAAGCCACTGGTTCTCATCAGCAGGTTGGCCGAACCAGACAGGGGGCCAACAGCCAACTGGCCGTTAATGATGAAATCGATTCCTTCGCGCATCGCCTCCATCGTGGCCCCACGCCGCTCGGACTCGGTTTCCTCCCACTCTATCAGCCGAACCTGTCGGCCCTCGGCGCGCAGAATCTCGGCAACGTCATCCTGCCGCTGCATGCTGTTGCCGGGAGGCTGGCTACCAGCATCCGGGGCAATGCCATGCCCGGGATTTTCAACCGTCAGCCGCTCCATCCAGGAAGCAAATGGGGACTCCTTGAACAGAACCAGATCTTCGGACGTGTAGGTAACCGCACTGTCGACACTATAGCGATACATGACTGGCTGTTGTCTCCGCTGAAATCAAATTCCGCAACAATCGGAAGCTGCAGTAGCAAGTCCCTTTATAGCGGATTGAACCGGCACTGTCCACGACGGCACCGCCCATCACCACGGCGGGGCCGGCGGTCAGCTATCGGTAAAAATCAGTGCGCCGCCGACATAGGTCTGTTTGACCCGCAGGTCCCGCATCGCCGAAGGCTCGGCCAGCGGGCTTCCGGACAGCACGACCAGGTCGGCATATTTACCCGGCTCGAGGGATCCCCGATTATCCTCCTGGAAAATCTGCCAGGCGGCATCAATTGTCACCGCTCGCAGCGCGGTCATCGCATCCACGCGCTGCTCCGGCCCCAACACCCTGCCAGCGTATGTCTCGCGCTGAACCAGGCTCCAGGCTGCCTGCAATGGCCGCATGGGGGTGACGGGGGTGTCCATGTGGGAACTGAAGCGCAGGCCTGCAGCCTCTGCCCATGCCGCCGGGCTGATGGTTGCGGCGCGTTCGGGGCCCAGGAAAATATCATGATGCCGGTCGCCCCAGTACCATGTATGGGCGGCAAAGAAACTGGGGGTCACCCCAAGCTCACGCATGCGCTCAATCTGGTCCTTGCGCGCCATCTGCGAGTGAATCAGGATAAAACGTGGATCGGACACCGGGTACGCAGCCTGCGCTGCCGCAAAAGCATCCAGGATATCGTCAATAGCGGCATCGCCATTGCCATGAACCGCCAATTGAAACCCGGCGCTGTGCAAACGCAGTACCTGCTCGAATAATCGTTCGCGCAATACCGCGGGATAACCGCGATATTCGGCATCACCGTGAAATGGCTGGTGATAGGGGCGGGTCAGGTAGCCGGTGTAGCCCTGAATGCTGCCGTCGGCGATGATTTTGACCGCACCCATTTGCAGTCGATCGCGCTCGTACTCCTCGGGCTCGTAGTCTCCCGCCAGCACCAGCTCGCGAAAATCAGCCTCCAGGGGAAACACCATCAACCGCAGCGGGATGGTACCCAGGCGATTGGCCAGGACAAAACCCCTGACCATTTCCGGGCCGGCGCCCCCGGCCTGGGCGGTGGTCACTCCGTGCGCCGCATACTCGCGTACTGCAGACCCGATCATCCTGAACAGGTCGACAACGCCCAGGTCCAGCATCTTTTCCACGACTGGCAGGCGAGCGGTCTCCTCCAGCAAACCGGTAAGCTCGCCGGTATCGTTGCTTCGCACAATAACCCCGCCCTCGGGGTTCGGTGTCGTCTCGTCAATGCCAACCTCAGCCAGGGCCCTGCTATTGGCCACCGCCATGTGGCCCGAAATGTGCAATACCGCGACGGGATGCTCATCCGACACCGAGTCAAGCTCTTCGCGGGTAGGATGGCGGCTCTCCGCCAGTGCCGTATCGTCGTACCCGAAACCGGATACCCAGTCACCGGCGGGCGTGATCGCGGCACGCTCAGCCAGTGCTGCCAGCAACTGCGCCATAGTGCCGACATTACCGATGGGCGGACTGTTGAGGTCCACCGCCACGGTATTGAGGCCGGAACCCGGAAAATGTCCGTGAGCGTCGATAAAACCGGGCAGCAGGGTACCGCCATGGAGGTCGACAATATCGGTACTGGAGGTCACCAGTGCCATTATGTCCGCCGTACTGCCAACGGCTTCAATGCGATCGTTGCGCACGGAAAGCGCCTGCACCACGCGGTTGCTGGCGTCCATGGTGATAACCTCACCATTAATGAACACCTGGTGCTCTGGTGGTGCCGGCAACCGTGTCGCGATACTGAACAATGTCGCCAACCCGACAATCAGCGCGACGAGTACCGCAAGCCCCGTTTTCCAGTTCATAGTGATCCCTCGCCGTGCGCCGCGGACTGCCGGTGGTTACTCAGGCGGCGGCTCCGATAAGGATGTCCGCCAGCCTTGCACGATGCCAGCTGCCATCACCCCACAATACCTGCGAGTGCTTCTGGCGTTTGAAATAAAGGTGCACATGACATTCCCAGGTAAACCCGATACCACCGTGCGTCTGCACCGAACGGCTACTGGCGTAGGCGGCCATGTCACTGGCCGAAGCCTTTGCCATGTGGGCATACTGCGCCGCCTTTCCCACTTCCGTATCACACGCACAGGCGGCGTTGTAGACCAGCGACTTGGCCTCATCGATGAGCAGCATCACTTCCACCAGCGGATGCTTGATCGCCTGGAAATAGCCCAGGGTGTGGTCGAATTGCTTACGCGTTGCGGCGTAATCCACCGAAGTCTGCAACTGCCACTCGGCTGCTCCCACCATATCTGCGGCGAGCAGGGTCCAGACCGCGGGCATTGCATTATTGATGGCAGCGAGTGCATTAGCGCTGACCTGAACCGCCGGGCTGCCATCGAACCGGATGTGTGCCTGGTCCCGGGTAAGATCGACAATACCGTCGGCGACCCGGCTAACGCCGGGGGCATTCATCGGCAGCCAGAAAAGGCCAAGGCCGTTTTCCGTATGCGCACAGACCAGAAGCCGGTCGGATTTGGCCGCATCCTGGACAAACCAGGCGCTGCCGTGGAGTCCGTCCGCGTCATGGCGCACTTCGGTGGCACCGGGGTCCCAGCTGCCGTGACGATTGCTGAATGCCAGTGTGGCCGACTCACCGGACGCGATATCCGCCAGAGCCGCCTCGCCGTCGGCACCGCAGCCGATCAGCACATAGGTTGCGTTTAGTGTGCCCAGCAGGGGGCAGGGAAAGGCAGCCCGGCCCAACTCTTCTACCAGGCCTGCAACCGCAGCCACCGGCATGCCGACACCGCCGGCGCTTTCCGGTACAGCCAGCATGGTCCAGCCAAGGTCAACCAGTTTTTGCCAGAGAGATTGATCCCAGTCGCAGGTTGGGGCGCGGTCCGGATTGTGGTCCGCCGCGACCAGTGCGTGGAGTTTGTCGGTGGTAAAATGTTCACGAAAAAACTTGCGCGCGGATTCCTTCAGCAACGCAGCCTCTTCACCGAAGCCGTAATTATTGGGTTGTGCCATGGGTGGTGCTCCTGTTGTCCGGACGTCGGCTTATTTGGATTTGGCCAGGCCGAGCACGCGCTCGCCAAGGATATTGCGCTGCACTTCACTGGTTCCCGCGGCAATCGTCATGCCGTAGGAATTCATGTAGGCCAGCGGCCACTGCCCGCCGGCAGGAGCATTCTCATCCGCGAGATACAGCGATGAACGCATACCTTCCACTTCAAGTGCCAGTGCCGCAGTCTGCTGGGCAATTTCACTGGCCAGCAGTTTGTTCTGCAGCGGCAGGCGCATGGGGTGATCAAGCAACGCCTGCACCCGTGTGCGGCGCTGGTTCTGTTTCAGCCCCTCTTCCCTGATCAGCTGGCGCATGATCTTGTCGCGCAGCAGGGGATCGTCGGCAGCACTGTTTTCCTCACCGCGCTTGCAGGCCTTTGCCAGTTCGATGACGTTCCCGGCAGTGATGGCGTGGGTAGACTTGTTCTTCATGCCACCAGCACGGGGGGTTTGCAGTTCGCCGGCGCCGCGCTCGTGCAGCAATGTGGTCATGGCCACCTGCCAGCCCTTGCCGAGCTCGTCCAGGCGGAAACGATCATCGACTTCAAGGTTGTCAAAAATCACTTCGTTGAAACCGGTTTCCCCGGTGATCTTGATTAGCGGCCGCACGGTGACACCCTTGCCCAGTGCCGAACGAATCGGCACCACAAAATAAGACAGGCCGTCGTATTTGTGCGACTTGTCGGTACGCAGCAGGATGATCATCCACTCGGCAAAATGCGCCAGGGAGGTCCATACCTTGTGGCCGTTAATCACCCATTTGTCGCCCTTGCGTTCGGCAAATGTCTGTACGCTGGCCAGGTCGGACCCGGCACCCGGTTCACTAAAGCCCTGGCACCAGATATCCTCACCGGAAAACAGGCGCGGCAGCAACTCCGATTTGACGTCCTCCCGAGCGTGGTAGAACACGGTCGGTGCCGCCATGCCCAGGCCGATGACATTGGGAAAAAACGGGGTCCGCGCGGCCATCATTTCTTCATTGGCAACGGTCTGGCAGTTGCTGCGGCCACCGCCGCCCACCTCAACCGGATAGTCACAACCCACCAGGCCGGCGTCATAGGCAGATTTTTGCCAGGCCTGCAGGTAGGAGAGCTGGTCTTCAGTCATGATTTCCAGTGGTGATTGCGGCAATCGCACCGATGGTTCTCCGGGCTTGTTTGCAGCCAGCCACTCACGGCAATAGGCTCTGAATTCCGCCTGCTCAGGCGTATCTTTACGGGCACTCTCGGACATTATTCACTTCCTGTAGACGGTTAAATCCAGTTATTCGAGTTTTGAACAGCCCCGGAATTGTGGTGGATTCCGGCAGCCATCGCAAGCGAGCTCGCCCGGCTAGTAGTGTGGCGGTAGCTCCGGGCCGGTATCCCCGGGCCGCTCATCCAGCTGTGAGCCCTGCTCGTCCTGACGCTGCTTGAGCAACTCCAGCTGGCGCCTGAACAGCAGCAATTCCCGCTGTTGCGCGGCCACAGCATCCTGCAGCGCCTGTACCACGTCCTCCTGAAAGGCAAACTGACTCTGCAAATCGTCCAGCGCCAGCTTCAAGTGCTTTTTCTTCATGTCCAGGCTCGCGCTCCGGCGCGGTTCAAATGCAGACCGGAGGCTAATATACTCTGCTCCCCGCCACAATCACCAGGACCTGATATGGCCAAACATGACTCGACAAACTCCCGGCTGGTTTATTCCACTGCCAGCGGGCGGCTGTGCCCTCAGTGCCAGCGCCCTGTTGCCGGCTGCGTATGTGGCAAAGATCGCCCGGTGACCGTTGGCGATGGCATTGTCCGCCTGCACCGGGAAACAAAGGGCCGCGGGGGCAAGGCTGTGACAATCGTCAAGGGGCTACCTCTGGCGCCCACTGAACTACGGGCGCTGGCCAAGGTACTGAAACAGAAATGCGGGGTCGGCGGGGCCGTCAAGGACCAGGACATTGAAATCCAGGGGGACCAGCGTTCGCTATTGCAAAAGGAACTGGAAAGTCGCGGCTACCAGGTTAAAATTTCCGGAGGATGATTTGATCTTTTAAAAGAATTTATCAACTGATCGACGATTTTAAGCCCATTAATGACTATAATTTTACCGCTGAAGAGCATGCAAATTCGCGCAGTTACGCCCGACTTCCATAATATAATTAAATAAACCCTCGCAAACCGTTATTTTTATTGGATTTATTATTTTCTTGTGGTAAAAAAGAAGCGTGCAAGACCATTACATCCTTTCGAGGGACAGGCGCATGTATGTAACTGCAGAGCATCTCCGGGAACAGGTTATCCGTCCCACTCTCAGATATCTTGATGTCTGGACTGTCGAATACGAAGATTTTTTGCTGCAATCGGCCATCACGGCGCCAGACCTGGGCCTGTTTTCGGCGCGAAACAGCGGCCTGGGGCTCTTCCACATCACCGCCGCCCAACACCGCGATATCTGGGATCGTTATCTCGCATTCAAACCCGAACTGGCCAGCCGGGTACGGGGTCTTGCCAGCCAGAGAGCATTCCTCAGCGACCCGGACAGCGAACTGCAAACCAACCTGAGCTACTGCACCGCCATAGCCTGGTTGCTGCACCAGCGTGCAGGTGGAACTACCGCGGCGGCCCCGAGGCGCAAGGTCGCAGCCACCGCCTGAAGCGCAGGATCGGATAACACCCCTGCATTGCAAAATAACCGCCGATGCGCCAGCATCCTGCATCTCCTGTCTTGTCGGTCGTGGTATAGGCACATTTCGTGAATCCCGGTAAAAATGCCCTCTCATTTTCCCTCAGACCCGCATGCGAGTCGGACCTGGACGCTCTCGATCACCTGGAAACCGCCAGCTTTGCCTCCGACCGGTTGAGCCGCCGCCGGCTGAAACACTGGATTCAGGCCCCAAACAGTATTTTGATTGTCGCCGAAACCAGTGACGGCATTCTCGGCTATGGCCTGGTACTGCTCCACCGGGGGACTCGCCTGGCACGCCTGTACTCCATTGCCGTTTCGGATCTTGCCCGGGGGTATGGCCTGGGTCGGGCGCTGATGAAGGAGCTGGAGACCGGCGCCGCCGCAAGAGGCAGGCTGTTCATGCGCCTGGAAGTTGCCCAGGATAACAGCACTGCGATCAGGCTTTATGAGTCATTGGGCTATCTCGCATTCGGCACCTACCACGCCTATTACGAAGACCAGCGAGACGCCTTGCGGATGCAAAAACAGATTCGCTATGCGCCGGAAAATCTCAAATCGAAACGGATACCCTGGTACAGGCAAACCACCGAGTTCACCTGTGGACCCGCCGCCGCGATGATGGCAATGGCCGCGCTGGATCCCGGGTTCAAGCCCAACCAGGAGCAGGAGCTGGACATCTGGCGGGAAGCCACAACCATTTTCATGACGTCCGGCCATGGTGGCAGCCACCCGGTAGGTCTGGCGCTGGCGGCATCGCGGCGCGGCTTCAACACCGAGGTGGTGATCAACCGCAAGGGGCCGCTGTTCGTGGAAAGCGTACGCAACCCGGAAAAAAAGCAGGTAATTACCGCCGTACACGAACACTTCCTGAACCGCGCCAGCGACGCTCATATCCGCGTACGCTACCGGGACCTGACCCAGAAGGCCATTGAGCAATGGCTGTCGGAAGGCGCCATGGTACTGGTACTGATCAGCACCTACCGGATGGACTATAAAAAGTCACCCCACTGGGTGGTTATCAGCGCGGTGGACGACCAGTGTCTCTATCTGCATGACCCGGACCCCACCGAGGGCGAACAAAGTGGCCTGGATTGCCAGTATCTACCCATTGCCCGGACGGACTTCGATAAAATGTCCCTGTTCGGTCGGGAACGCTTGCGAACTGCCGTGGTTATTCGCAAAGCCTCTCCCGCCTGAGCCCCCGGCTATCGCCCCCGGTTTTCCAGTCTCCGCGCAAACTCACTCATGATCTGCATGTAGAGCTCGTCACCGATAAACTTGTCTTCAACTCCCTGCTCCAGGCTCGGGTTGTCGTTTATTTCAATAACATAGACCTTGCTACCCTGCTGTTTGATATCCACGCCATAGAGGCCATCCCCAATAATGCGCGCCGCTTTCAGGGCGGCATTGAGCACGCTCCTGGGCACTTCGTAGGTAGGAAGTGTTTCAAAACCACCGCTGCCTATCCGGTCATCGCCATGGTCGTATATCTGCCAGTGATCTTTGGCCATGAAGTAACGGCAGGCGTACAAGGGCCGATTGTTGAGCACCCCGATGCGCCAATCGTAATCGGTATAAAGAAACTCCTGGGCTATCACCAGGGCGGACTTCGCCAACAGGTCGCCAAGCACGCTCGCCAGTTGCTGCCTGTTCTCCGCGCGGGATACGCCCACCGAAAATGAACCATTGGGGATTTTCAATACCAGGGGGTAGCCGAAACAGGCCTCGAGCGCATCCAGGTCGTCAGGCGCATTATTCGAGACGATTCGGGTTTTGGGGGTGGGCACCCCGCTATACGTAAACGCGTCCTGCAGGAACACCTTGTTACAACACCGGAGAATGGAGGTCGGGTCGTCCATCACCACCAGGCCCTCGATCTCCGCCTTCCGGGAAAAATGGTAGGTGTGGTGGTCTATACCGGTAGTTTCGCGGATAAACAGCGCATCAAATTCACTCAGCCGGGCGTAGTCGGCCGGGCCGATGAACTCGACATGAAAACCGACCTTGGTTGCGGCTTTCTCCATTCGCCTGAGCGCTTTTTCATCACTGGGCGGTAGTTTTTCCGTGGGATTGACCAGTATCGCCATATCCCAGCGACTGGCTTTGTGCTGGCGGGGTTTACGCCACAAACTCTGGGTGAATTTCTCCAGTGCATCGAGGAAATGACCGGACTCCGCCTCGTTCAGCTCCTCGAAACCGGAAGGGTCGACGGACTGCACTTGCCAGGAACCCTGCCACAGTAGTGCTACCTCGAGGATGGGACAGGGGAAGCGCTCGAACAGCTTGCGGGCCAGCAACTTCAGCTCAGGATTTTCGGTTTTGCCAAAATAAATCTTGAAACGGATATCAGCACAATCACCCTCCCCCGACAGTTTTTTCAACTGCACCGGCAATCCATCCACCTGCAGCAGGTAAAGTTGCTGGCTCCCGAGGTCATTCAGGGTATTCACTGAAGGCAATACCTTGTGGCCGCGGGCTTCGGCCAGAAGTGAACAATAATAACCCTTGCTCAGATAGCGATCCGTATTACACAGGTTAATGATTCGGGTCTTTTTCTGTCCCTTGATCGGGTGTTCTTTCAGATAGGTATCAAAGCTGATAACCGCGTCGGCAGGGAGGCCAGGGTGAGAAATGGAAAGGTCGTCTAGAATCAGATAAATGCTGGACATTGGCGGTTTGTCTACTCACGGAAAGAATCTGGGGCCAGCCTTACCTGCGGGCTGTCATCCGGTGAATATAAGCACTGAAGACCCGGAAAAGCCAATGATTATCTATAGTAAAAATGAGCTGTTTTCGCTGCAAAGGTGTTTCGTGCGTGAGGGTTTGCCGCTTTATGCGCAATACTATTAATTCAGTCGTGTTTGTCTGTGCCGTTATCGGTACCCTTCCGGTCTCCGTAGGGGCCAGTCCACCCGAGCCCGGGCGTATGTTGAACCTGAGTGTGGGCCAGCTGGGTATTGATCGCCGGCTTAACAATCGGGGGCTGTACGGCGCCGAATTACGCCTGCAACCCATTGACTGGTACCAGCTGGTGCCTTCAATCGGCCTTGCGGCCAGTGAAACCGATGCCGGTTTTGTTTACGTGGATGTGAAAAAGGACTTTTTCCTGTCGCCACACTGGTATGTGACTCCCGCTTTTGGTGTGGGTATATTTAATGAGACTCGCGAGTTTCGACTGGGTCACTCGCTGGAATTCCGTTCTGGAATGGAAGCGGGATACCGCTTTGATAACCATTATCGCCTTGGCCTGGCGGTCTTCCACTTGTCCAATGGCGGTCTCTCCGAGGAAAATCCCGGCACCGAAATTGTCGTGTTGTCGCTTTCTATTCCGTTGTAGACACGCCCTGCTATCCGCAGGGCGTGGCCATTTTCCGACCCGGTTTACGGCAGGATCACACTGTCAATGACATGAATAACACCGTTGGACGCTTTGATATCGGTGGTGACAACGTTGGCATTATCGATCATTACGCCGGCTGCTGACGCCGAGATGTCGACTGTGCCGCCCTGCACGGTCGTCGCTTCGGAGAGCTCGACCACGTCCTTCGCGTAAACCGCCCCAGGGACTACGTGATAGGTCAATATATCAACCAGCTTCTGCTTGTTTTCAGGCGCCAACAGGCTTTCCACAGTGCCTGCAGGTAACTTGGCAAAGGCCGCGTTGGTGGGCGCGAAGACAGTGAATGGCCCCTCCCCGGAGAGTACATCCACCAGCCCCGCTGCCTTCAGTGCGGCAACCAGGGTGGAGAAATCGGCATTCCCAGCGGCAGTCTCAACGATAGTGGGCATACTATGCATTTCGCCCTTCTCGTGGTGCCCGGCGTGAGCACCGGTTGCAACCAGGGCAGTCATCAGTGTCAGTGAGGTTATCAGGCTTTTTACAATGTTCATGAGCAATCCTCTCATTAATCAATTGGGCCGGCTCAGAACCTGGCCGCCCCGCGTGTGGTTAACGCATGGTAAATACGAGCGCGGCAAAAGAACCAGACCTCCACTGTCCGCCTTATGACCAGGTCATTAAGCAATGTCTTTTCGCGTCTGGCGCACTACACTGAAGTAGTGCATCATCAGGCATCGGGGGCGGCCATTGTGGGCTCCTGATCCAATAACATTGCGTATGAGAGTACGGCATAAACAGGGAGTATCATTATGGGTATCGAAGTCGGCGGTCTGCTCGGCCTGATCTGGCTGGTTCTCGTTATCTGGGCGATTATCAAGGTTGCCCAAAGTCCGGCCGGGGGCCTGGCGAAAGTACTGTGGATCCTCATCCTGCTATTTTTGCCCGTGATCGGGCTTATTGTCTGGTTCCTGCTGGGGCCCAAAGGCTAGCACAGGCGGGCGACCCTGGAGCGCAGGTAGGGAACCACCTCCTGTTCAAACCATTCATTATTCCTCAGCCAGCGCCGGTTTCTGGGAGAGGGATGCACCAGGGGCACCACCTCTGGAGCAAACTTCCGCCAATCCATTACCCGCCGGGCCAGTGAAGGGTATCGTCCCTCGGTGTAGTGTGCCTGCGCGTAACTGCCCACCAGCAAGGTCAGCTCGATATTAGGCAGGGCGGCAAGCAGGCGCTGATGCCATAGCGGCGCGCACTCCTTGCGCGGCGGAAGATCGCCGGATTTCCCCCGCCCGGGGTAGCAAAAACCCATGGGCATGATCGCTATCCTGCTTTCATCGTAAAACGCTTCCCGCGACAGGTCCATCCAGCCTCGCAAGCGATCACCGGAAGGATCATTCCAGGGCACCCCGGTGGCATGCACTCTGGTACCCGGAGCCTGGCCAATCACCATGATCCTGGCACTGGCCTGTCCTCGCACAATGGGATTTGCGCCCAGCGGCAGCACCGTATCGCACGCGCGGCAGGCCCGCACTTCCTGCAACAGGTCTTTCAGTATCATCGTGTTCATTCAGGCATCATCATAACGGTGGGCTTGCTGGTACAAGCCAGGAGGCGACGAGGGTTTCGACTTCGACTTCGATTGCCGCCAGCCGGTCCCACTTCTGAGTCTTGATTCGCGGCAAAGTTCACCCCTGACCGGCTTGACCATAAGCCAATGTCCACGCGTACATCGGACGTGCGGGCCGGGTTACACCCCCATCTGCACCGTCTCACCGGCGGAATTCGAACGGTGTTCAGCAAGCAACGCCTGAATCTCTCCCGGCCCAAGAGTCTCTTTTTGCAACAGGGCCTCTGCCAGCGCTTCAAGCTGTGGACGATGATCATTCAGTAAAACCATCATTTCCTGTTCAATACCTTTAACCAGCGCGCCGATCTCCTCATCAATAACCTGCGCCGTGTGCTCGCTGAAATCCTGTTGTTGCGCCATTTCACGGCCCAGAAAAACATGCTCCTCGCCTTGATGAAAGGCGATCGGGCCCAGTTTCTCGCTCATCCCCCAGCGAGCCACCATGTGCCGGGCCAGACGGGTAGCCTGCAGGAGGTCCTGCTCTGCGCCGTTACTGAACTCGCCGAAAACCAGTTTTTCCGATATCCGTCCACCCAGCATTACACCAATTCGATCGTGCAGGTACCGTTGCGACAGGTTATGGCGCTCCTCTTCGGGAATCTGTTCAGTGGCACCGAGCGCGTGACCGCGGGGGATAATGGTGACCTTGTCCGGAGGGTCCGCATTGGGCAACAGCCCGGCCAGCAGCGCATGGCCTGACTCATGATAGGCAATCCAGCGTTTCTCCTCATCGGTGACAACCATCTCGCGCTTTCCGCCGAGCACAATCTTGTCCCTGGCGCCAAGGAGGGCCGCCATATCAACCTGTTCCTTATTTTCCCGCCCAGCCAGCAATGCGGACTCATTCACCATGTTTTCGAGGTCCGCGCCGGAAAACCCCACGGTGAGAGCGGCCAGGCGCTCCAGATCCGCATCGTCCGCCAGGGGCACCTCGCGACTGTGGATCCTGAGCATTTCAATACGCGCCTTTTTATCCGGCAAATCCAGTGTCACCTTGCGGTCGAATCGTCCGGGGCGCAACAGCGCAGAATCCAGCACATCGGGACGATTGGTCGCCGCTATCACCACCACCGCCACATGCGGATCAAAACCGTCCATCTCACCCAGAATCTGATTCAGTGTCTGCTCCCGCTCATCGTGCCCACCCCCCAGGCCCGCACCCCGTGCCCGCCCAACCGAATCTATTTCATCAATGAAAATAATGCTGGGGGCCTCTTTTTTGGCACTTTCAAACATATCCCTGACCCGGGAAGCACCCACGCCGACAAACATCTCAATAAACTCCGAACCACTGATACTGAAGAACGGCACGTTGGCCTCGCCGGCTACCGCTCTGGCCAATAGTGTCTTGCCGGTGCCGGGAGCACCCATCAACAAAATGCCCCTGGGAATCTTCGCACCCAGTTTCTTATAGCGCTCGGTATTCTTGAGATAGCTGGTGATTTCCCGCAAATCGGCCTTGGCATTCTCGAGCCCGGCAACATGGTCAAAGGTGACCTGGGAATCCTCGACACGAAACTTTTTGGCTTTTGATTTGGCGAAGTCAAACATGCCACCGGCGCCACCAGCCAGGCCCTTAGACATCTTACTGCTGGCATACCAGAGAAGACCAATCAACAGTAACCAGGGCAACATGCCGATCATCAGCGTGGTCCAGAGGTTGGCCTGCTCCGATTCGGCATGCATTTCCACGTCGTGTTGCTGTAACAGGGTAATCAGTTCCGGGTCGTCAATTGGCGGCAGTGTTGTTTTAAAAGTCCGCGGACCAGCCTCGTCACCCCCCGCAGGGCCTGCGGGCTTCAATTGACCGCTTACCTCATCACCCTGGAAGGTGACACTGACGACCTCGTCACTGCGAATCCGTTCCTTGAACTGGTTATAGGACAGCGTTCTCTGTTCGGGACCCAACCACAGGGAGGCAAACATTAACGCCAGTACAAACCAGATAAGGTAATTCCACCAGGGCAGGGCCTGCGGCTGCTTTATGTCCGGTTTCCGATCGGCTGGATTATCTTTGTCCATGGGCTCCCTGTAATTCGCGTACCCGATAGCAGGTGCCAACAGAGAGCGCAGATCACTTTAGCAACGCCTCTCTCCTGGAGCCGCTGTCAGTCGCATCAAGAAAACGGCGTTCCGGCTTCGCCAAAGCAAAACCCAGACTATGTTTTTAACACGCCAGGTCTGCCGGATCATTGCGAATTCTCAATCAGCCATTTCGGGACAAAGCGGCCTTTCCGGGGGCAGGTCAGATATCCGGAAATACGGGCTCCGGCAGGCTCTCAAAACCCGGCCGGGCAAACAGGTATCCCTGAAACAGACTAACACCCCGGCTCTTCAGCCAGGCATACTCGGCAACCGTTTCAACACCTTCTGCAACGATCCGGCCGCCCAGCTGGCTCATCATGGTGATGATACCGTTGACCACGGCCTGCTTGTTCGGCTCCTGATGGATGTTGCGCACCAGGGCCATGTCCAGTTTCAGAAGGTCCGGGGGGCTCGCGGTCAGGATATTGTAGCGGGAAAAACCGGCACCGAAGTCATCAATGGCCGTACTGAAGCCCATACCCTGGTAGGCCTTGATGATCGAGACCAGGTGATCAGTGGAAGTCACATCCTCGCCTTCAACCAGTTCAAAGATGATCTTGCGGGTATCAAAGTTGTAAGTCTGGGCTGCTGCCAGTGTCGTGCGAATACAATATTCCGCCTGGTACACGGCGTTGGGCATGAAATTGATACTAAGCCTGCTTTGCATCCCCAGCCGGGAAGCAAGCTTTACCGCCTTGACCCGGCAAATCTGGTCAAAGGAATAGCGGTTCTTTTCATTGACCCGGGACAGTATGCTCCAGGCACTTTGCTGCTCCACGCCCCGTACCAGTGCCTCATAGGCAAAGACCGACTGATCGAGTACATCCACGATAGGCTGGAATGCAAAAGTGAACTTGAAATCCAGCCCCTCACCGCAGGCGCACTGGTGGCAATGGGTTTCGTCAAATAGTACTTCTGGTTGCTGCACGGCGCCTCCACGGCTGTTGTTATCAGAGTCCGATTTTATAGATTACCTTTGTTTTATGCCACGGATAACCGGCAACTTCTGTACTCGCTGCAACGAACTCCCGCAATTTGTTCACAGTGGTTGGCTTGGGGCGCCAGATGCTCTAGGGTAAGACTGCGGCCATGCCTGGAGCTATTTCATGAACCGAGCTTTTCACCTCACCAGCAACCTCGCCGACACCAGCGTAATGGCTGCCGATGCCGTGCGCGGGCAGATGGCCGTCCACCCCCAGATACCCAGCGACAACATCAATCCCCAAGCCCTGGCTACCGCCGCGCATTACATCCAGTGAGAGACAAATTTATGCAACAGGCTATTCCCGGCATGACCGCCCAACAATTGCTCACCCAATATCGCGATGGTTCACTTTCACCTCTGGAGGTGACACGAGCCATGCTCGATCAGATAAAACGCCTGGACGGAGACGTTAACGCGTGGTGCCTGGTAGATGAGGAAACCACCCTGCGCCATGCGCGGGAATCAGAACAGCGCTATATATCGGGAACCGCCACGGGGCTACTGGACGGCGTGCCGGTAGCCGTGAAGGATGTCTTTCTCACTCCCATGTGGCCCACACTCAAGGGTTCGAAAACGATTGATCCGAAATCCACCCTCGACAAGGAAGCCCCCTCAGTGGCCGCGCTTGCGCGGCACGGCTATGTCCCCCTGGGTAAGACCACCACGCCCGAGTTCGGCTGGAAGGGAGTGACGGACAATCCGGTCGATGGTATCAGTCGCAACCCCTGGGATCCCGATCTGACCCCCGGTGGCTCCAGCGGCGGCAGCGGCGCCGCGGTGGCTCTGGGAATGGGGCCGCTGGCACTGGGCACCGATGCGGGTGGCTCCATCCGCATACCCGCGAGTTTTTGCGGTATTGTCGGACTCAAGCCAACTTTTGGCGAGGTCCCCCACTGGCCGTCGAGCCCCTTCGGGACCCTTGCCCACGCCGGTCCCATGACCTGGACCGTAGAGGACTGTGCATTGATGATGAACGTGCTTACCGAGCCCGATCATCGCGACATCAATGCCCTGCCAAGGCGCAATATTGATTATCTCGACGCCATTTCCAATGTCGACCTGAGCGACCTCAGAATCGCTTATAGCGCCAATCTTGGCTATGTTGACGTGGACCCCGATATCGGCCGGGCGCTGGCCGAGGCGGTAGCGGTGCTGCGTTCCCTGGGTGCCACTGTCGTAGAGGCTGACCCGGGGTTTGTCGATCCGCTCGCCGCCTTTGGGCACTTGTTTTACAGCGGCGCAGCGAATGCCATGCGCGACCTCGGCAAGCAAAAGCGCGAGCTGATGGATCCGCAACTGGTAGCAGTGGCCGAGAAAGCCGGCAAACTGTCCATGCTCGACTATCTGGGAGCGGTCAATGTACGCAATGCCCTCACCGAGCGTATGGCGGGTTTTCACCGTAAATATGACCTGCTGCTGACACCCACACTGCCCATCACCGCCTTCAGGGCCGGCCGGGAAGTACCCGAAGACTGGCCAAGCACGCGCTGGCCCTCGTGGACGCCTTTTACCTACCCCTTCAACATGACCGGCCAGCCCGCACTGTCGGTGCCCTGCGGTTTTGACGGCAAGGGGCTCCCCATAGGCCTGCAACTGGTGGGCCGGCGTTACGACGACGCTACCGTATTGCGGGCTGGCGCCGCTTACCAGCAGGCGGCCCCCCTTACCCACCGACGGCCCGCCCTGTTTGGAGAAAATGCATGAGCAAACTTGATCTGGAAGTCGACTTCTATGAGTCCGCAAACCCGGTATGGAATCCGGCCCTGCTGACCATCCCGGTACCGGGCATTCGCAAGATGGTCAACCTGGCTGCCACAATGGAAGACGTTATCCACCTCTCCATTGGCCAGCCGGATATTCCGGCACCGCCACATGTCATAGAGGCCGTGGTGGAGGCGCTGCGTGCGGGCCAGACGGGCTACACCATGGATGCCGGCCTGCCGGAGTTACTCGAAGCCCTGGCAGACTATTATGGTGAGCGCAGCGGTCGCAGTATCACCGCGGAGAACATACTCATTACCACCGGCGCCACCGAAGCGCTGTACCTGGCTATTACCGCGGTATCCGCTCCGGGACGCGAGTTTATCGTGGTGGATCCCTCTTTCATGCTCTACGCCCCGCTGATTCGGATGAACGGGGGAGAAGTGCGGGAAGTTCCCACCCGGGTGGAGAATAATCATCAGCTGGATCCGCAGGACGTGTTTGATGCCATTACGCCCAATACCCACGCTATCGTACTTAATTCCCCCAGCAATCCCACCGGTACCGTTTACCCGCGCGAAACCATTGAACAGATTGTCCAGGAAGCGGCCTACCGCGGCATTTATATCATCAGTGACGAGGTATACGATCACCTGATCTATGACGATATCGACTATGCCAGCGTGCTGTCCTGCTGCAGTGACCTCGATCACGTCATGGTGATCAGCAGTTTCTCCAAGACCTTCAGTATGGCTGGTATGCGTATTGGCTGGATGATCGCAAGCCAGGGGGCGATCAAGAAACTGCGGCGCTATCACATGTTTACAACGACCGTTGCCAATACGCCCTGCCAGTGGGGTGGCGTCGCTGCCCTGCGGGGCGACAATAGTTTCATCGATGAGATGGTCGCCACCTACCAGAAGCGCCGCGATCGACTGATTGAACTGGTAGCGCTGACACCCCAGCTTAGCGGCTACAAGCCCGAGGGCGCCTTTTACATGTTCCCGTCCCTACCCGAGGGCGTTAATGGCAGTAACGTGGCGTTGCGCCTGTTGCGGGAAACCGGGGTCTGCACTATCGCCGGCGATACCTTCGGGGACAGTTGCAGTAATGCACTGCGCATCAGTTATGCCACTTCCATCACCCAGATCGAGCGCGCCTTCGAACGCATCATTCCGTGGATGGAAAAACAGGACTTCAACTAGGAGCCTGTCGGACTTAAGGCTGTTCTGCTGCGGAAAAGCCTTAAGTCCGACAGGCTCCTAGCGGTTTACCGAAACGATCAGTTTTCCTGATTGCCGCGGGTAGCACGGTCGGCAGGCGGCCGCTCTTTGCGGCCTCTTTCGCGAAAGGCCTTGCTGGCTACCAACCCGGCGATAAACGCCGACAGAGCCAGGTCGACCGGTCTCACATTGCGGCGGAGTTCCTCACCTGCGCGGGTGCCACGTTCCTTCACTTCTTCAATTTCTCTGGCAACATCGTCAGCTTCATCTCCAGACGCTGACGACGATTGCGAGCTCCCCGGATTCGCGAGCCGTCGTTGTGCCAGCAGCAGGATCACAAGACACACCATTATTGCCGTGAAGGCCACTGCAGCGCCCGCCATCCAGGGCTCCATAACCGGCAACAACGACTGATAACCGCCGTACAACAGGAGTGCCAGCCCAAGCGTACCTATGAGCGCTGCCACTACCAGCAAGACCAGGGCACTGATAGCGTCGGCAAGGCTGCGACGCAACTTTGCGATGCCGGGATCAATAAGCTCGCGGGCCAGCTTTAAAATGTTGAACATAACGCGGAATCAGTGGTGTCGCCGGTCCAGTAACATGCCGATCAGAAACCCCAAACCGAACGACGACAGCACACTGGTCAACGGATGATCGCCGATTTGCTTTTCGGCACGCCTGGGTATCTCACCCACCCCTTCAGTAAGCGATTCGCCAGTCCGCTGGGCTCTTTCCAGGGTTTCGCGGGTCTGGCGAACGCCAGAATCTTTCACTGCCTGCATCAGCGACTGCATGTCCCCGCGCACTTGATCCAGGTCGCTCCGTAATTTGGCCATTTCATCATCCACATTCGCCATTGTTCACTCTCCATCATTGGGTAGCCGACGTGATTACGCCGTGTGATGACAGAGCATGTGCGTTCCTCAAGTGGGAAACATTGAAGAACATCAATAACGCGCGGTATCAACGAGTGGATGTTGCAACGATTGCCAGTACTGCAGGTCCTCCGGTCGATCGATATCCCGCAGGGGTTCCAGGACTGCCACATGCCAACCGGCCTTTCGGGCCCGAGCCAGGGTCAACGCGAAAACCTGGTCAGTACCCCAGGGCATATCGGCAAACAATGCATCCACCGGACGACGCGCGCCCAGCAGTACATAACCCCCATCGCACGCTGGGCCAAGCACCAGGTCGTGATCTCGCAGGGCACTTGCAGCCGCGCGTAAATATACGGTGTCCAGCGCCGGACAGTCACTGCCTACCAGCAATACGTACTTGTAACGGGCCAGACCACTCGCGAGAGCATCCTGCATGCGCGCACCGAGATCCGTTCCCAGTTGACGGCACACCGATGCCACACCGGACGTCTCGCAGGCTTTGAACAATGGATGTTGCGGAGCGTCACTGACCCACAGTTCAACCGGCCCAAGCGCTGCATTCAGCAATGTTTTACACGTCCACTGCACCAGTTCGCAGTGCAATTCACATGCCTGCTCCGGTGACAGCAGCGGTTGCATACGCGTTTTAACACGACCCGGCTGTGGCGCTTTTGCAAATTGTTGCAATACGAGACTGTCAGGCTTGTCGGCCATAATAAACCTGCCATAAACGGGCTGCGGGAACCCCCAGCGCAAACGCCAGCCGCAGCGACCACATCTGCAGAATGGTACGCCACACGCCCCGCTGCTCCCAGCGCCGGGAAGAGGTGATAATGATTAGCGGAGCCACTGACGGGACACTCATCCGGCGCAGGCGCCGGCACAACTCCACGTCCTCCATCAGCGGTAATGGCGCAAATTCGTGGTCGGTCGCAAAAATACTCCGGGTCACAAACAACATCTGGTCACCGGTACCAATGCCGCTAAGCCGTGAACGCAGGTTTATCGCTCTCTCAAGCAACCGGAATATGCGCCTGCCACCACTGAGCCGTAGCTGAAAAAAACCCCATGCAGGGCCATTCGCCAGCCAGGCCCCCAACGCGGGAGCATCAAAATCAGGTTCACTGTCAGCGTGCAGAAACAGCAGATAATCACCACTGGCGATACTCGCCCCCAGGTTCATTTGTGCTGCACGTCCGCGCTCGCCAATCAGTAAATGGGTGCAGCCAACCAGTGCCCGCGCTACCGTATCGTCGTTACTGTTACCATCGACCACGATACGTTCGGCATCGGGGAATTTTCTTGCGAGCAACTGCAATAACCGTTCAATATGTGTCGATTCATTGAGTACCGGGATAACAAAACTGTAGCTTGGCGAGGCCACTAATCCAGGGCACCACCGCAGCTGCTGCCCTGGCCCGCGGTGCAGCCATAGCAGTGCTCACCCGTCACGATCGCCTGTCCTGCCATATCCGGCGCTTGCAGAAGTTCCCCGATATGACGACCACGGCCGCCGCCCAGTGGCAGCGCCAGCATTTGATTGAAATCACAGTCATACAGAAACCCCTGCCAGTCGACACTGAGCAGGGACTTGCACATCACCGTTTCCAGATTCGCTGCACTGAAATTGTCCCGCAACAGGGTCATGTAATCCGTGTAGTTGCCCTGCGCCAGCAAAACCGCGCCGAACCGGCTGATCGGCATATTGGTGATCGTGAACAGCTGGTTAAATACAATACCAAAGCGCTGCCCCAGTTCACGTTTGTAATCAGCCTCCAGGTCCACCTGTGATGGCGGCAATATCGCACCTACGGGGTTATAGACCAGGTTGAGTTCCAGCGCCGGGTCGCGGCCATAACCGAGTGCGTTCAATTGCTGGAGGGCATGAATACTGTCGGCGTAAACACCCTTGCCACGCTGTTCCTGAACGTTCTGCTCCATATAGCAGGGCAGCGACGCGGTAATCACTACCCGCTCCGCGGCCAGGTAATCAGCCAGGGTTTCCTGCCCTGGCTCCAGCAGCACGGTAAGGTTACTGCGATCGATCACCCGTACACCCAACGTGCGGGCAGCGCTGACCAGGTAGCGAAAATCCGGGTTGAGTTCCGGAGCGCCGCCGGTGAGATCCAGGGTGCCGATGCCGCGGCTCTCCAGCAGCGTCAGCACCTGGTCAATCGTTGTACGATCCATGAGTTCGGTACGCGTCGGCCCCGCGTTGACGTGGCAATGGACACAGCTCAGGTTACACAGATACCCGAGGTTCACCTGCAAAGTGTCGAGCTCACCACGCCGCAGGGGCGGAAAATCAGTGCTGATCAGCAGCGACCGGGTATCCTGCATGAAACCTCCTCAAGTGTATTGCCACGTTAATAGGCAAGCTGCTGTTCTTGTGTGGTCAGCAAGTTGCCGGATTCACCCCCAAGATATTTGAATATCAGGTTATAGGCCAGCACCGCTTTCACGTAGCCGCGGGTTTCGCGGTAAGGAATGGTTTCAATCCAGATATCCACGGGCACCGTCTTGCCCGGCTTGTTGCGCCACAGATCAACCCGATGAGGCCCCGCATTGTAGGCTGCCATGGCCAGCACCCGGTTATTGCCATAACGGTCCAGTAGCTGGCGGTAATACGCACTGCCCAGCAGCACGTTATGTTCAACCTGGAATAGTGCCTGGCTACTATGCGCCGTACCCAGCCCTGAGGCCACCTGCTTCCCGGTAGCCGGCATTATCTGCATCAGCCCGCGGGCTCCAACAGGAGAGCGCGCGCCGGGATAAAAGGCGCTTTCCCGGCGAGCAATTGCCATCAGCTCGCTACTGGGCACCTGCCGGAGATCCGCATAGTGATTGAATACATCGCCGTAGGGCATCGGAAACCGCAAATCAAGGGCATCCCAGAATTGTGCCCGATTGGCAGCATCAATCGCCATACGGTGCCAGCCCCTGCCTGCCGCGAGTGTGGCAAGCTGCTGCTGTTGCCCGGGCTCGCTGTCATTGAGTACCTGGAACCACTCGGAGTGAGCCAGATTTTCCTCATCATGGTGGTATAGCTCTTCAATCCGCTGCACCACAGGTAACCGGTTCTCCGGTGTATCGCCGGGGTCCGCCAACACCACGCTCTGGTGATTGAAGTCGGGGGGTACTCCAAGTCGCGCCGCAGCAAGAAAGCCGTAATACTCGCGCTCACGTGCAACCTGTTGTAATAATTCACGGGCGGCTTCCGGCTCACTGTTACGCTCGTGAACCACCGCCCGCCAGTAACGCCAGACTGGTTGTGCCCGGGCGTCAGCAGATAATTTGCCAATATTTGAGGCCACGGCGGTCCAATCCTGCTCCCGCAGCGCCCAGCGCAAACGGACCTCAACCAGGGTGTCATCACCCAGCTGCGCCAATGTATCTTCAACCCACGGCTTGTTGACTTCGGATTTGGCGAACAGGCTGCGCAATACCAGTGCGCGTTCGGCCTGGTTGACCTGTTGATCGCTGAATGTCAGATGCTCCCGGTAATAATGCCAGTGCGCCAATGCCGCTTCCGGTTTGTAGCGCGCAAAGTAGGCAACCGCGTGGGTAATGATATCCGCCATCCGGGCGTCGTCCACTGGCGGCGCGATCCTGCGCATGCGATCGGGCTGGCTGTAAATGGCCAGCAGCTTGTCGGACCATGGGCGCAGTTCCTCACTGCCTTTGCGGGCAACATAACTCATCAGGGAACGTTCGCGGGCATCAAAGGCCTTCAACAGGCGCGCCCAGACCACCTCATCGTTGAGCTCACCCGCCTTCAACCAGGCATCGAACAGGGGATCGCAGGCTTTCGGCCTCGACTCACCATGGACCCAGAGGCGCTCTGCGCCCTCCCAGGCAACCAGCGTATCTCCAGTGGCCAGCCGTGCGCGAAAGAAGTAGCACTTGAGCTCAATCGCGTTGGGCTCCCTCGGCATCACTGCCAGAAAATCTGACCAGCGCCGGTCTTTACCGGCCTGGCGCAGATATATGGCCAGAAAGCGGTTGGGCAGCGGCGAGCCGGCACTACGCTGCAGAAACAGCCGGGCATCGCCGGCACGTACCTGTCGGGGTTTACGGCTCAGTTCAAAGTAATCGAGATACATCGCCAGAGGGTAACTTTCAAGGCCCGGGCGAAGTTGCTGGTACTCCGTCCAGCGTCCGCGGTCGATAGCCACAACCGCATCGCCGTAGACTTCACGGTCTCTCTCCAGGGGCTCCCCGGCAGCAACAGAAAGAGCCGGCAGCCACTGGAATAAAAGGATCAAACACATTACCCGATACCGCAACTGGGTAGTACCTCGATTGCCGCGACCTTAAAGCGAATGCCACATTATGCCGCATTCCTGTCGTGCGCTAGACTGATACGGGAACGCTGAATTTGCAAGTACTCGCGGCTAGAAATTGGTCCCTGCGCCCGATCATTAACGCTTCAGGACAAGGGCCGCAGGTGCAGTGGCAGATCATCCCGGAGTTTGGGCAGTGGTACGGTCTGAAAGCTCGCTTTATGGCCCGGCGGCAAACTGATTTCGTAACGCTGAAGAAACAGGTGAGTAAACAGGCGAGCCTGCATGCTGCCAAAGTGCATACCAATGCACTTGTGGGCGCCACCACCAAAGGGCATAAAGGCAAAGGGATGCGATTTCTGCTCCTGGCGTGGAGCCAAAAAGCGCGCCGGATCAAAACTGTCGGGATCCTGCCACCAGTTATCCATTCGATTGGTGAACATTGGAAACTGGAAAACCAGGGTATTGGCCAGGACATCCAGGCCACCCAACTTACAATCGCGCAACGTCCGACGGGCCATGACGCCCACCGAGGGGTGCAGCCGCTGGGACTCGAAGAATGTCGCCTCCAGCAATGGCAGGGAGGCGAGGTCATCGTAGCCCAACTCGCCGCCGTCGTTAACGGCGCTGCCCTCCTCCCTGATACGCTGCTGCCACTCGGGATAGCGCGCCAGGTAGTACATCATGTGGGTCAGGGTGCTGGTGGTGGTGTCATGAGCCGCAAACAACAGAAAATTGGCATGGTCTACCAGCTCCTGGTCAGAAAACAGGTTGCCATCGGGACGCACTTCCTTGGCCATGTACGCCAGCATATCCTGACGCTCCTCCCGCCGTGCCGCCGGCAACAAGCCAGACAGGTAGGCCTCCACCCGGCGCTTGCCACGTTGGCCCCGACGGTAGCGAAACCCGGGCAGGTCAACATGAAAAAGGCCCAGCATGCCCTCGGTAATATCAATAAACGCGCCCGAGAGATCACCGGCCACACTGCTGCCACCGTCGACGCCATAGAAAACCTTGAGCGCCATGGCCAGCAGTAACTCTTTTATTGCCGGGTAGAAATGAAAATCTTCGGTGTGACCCCAATCCGCAATACCCCGGGCCAGAATCGGGTTCATCATGTCCACATAACCACGCATCGCTGCCGTTTTGAACCCGGTTTGCATTACCCGCCGCTGAAACTTGTGCTCGTCAAAGTCCTTGCCAAGCAGGTAATACTCCCCAAAATAAGGTGACAGCGACCATTTGTAGCCCATCTGGGAAGAAAAATTCTGCTCCTTATCCAGCAGAATCGTTTGCGCGAGATCCGGCCCCAACGCCAGCACGCCTTTCTGCCGGGCCATCTGGATTCGGGAGACAGCGCCGTAACGCTCATAAAAACGCCTCGCTAGCCCTAACTGGTCCCGCAATAGCTCGGGGGTAATACCGAGCAATGGCAAGCCAAATTCACCGGGCAAGTGCTGCAGGCGCTCGCAGTCGGGGGCAAGGGTATAATCGGCAGGGGTGGGTATTGCCATGGCGCGATCCTCAATAAGAGACCCGCTCATTCTTGCACAAGGTCGCCTCCGCGCCTACCTGAGCGCCGCACTGCCCGCTGAGTGGGCTCAGTTAATGGTAATGCGATGCTGTTCTGAGGTTGTCTTTTTCGCCTTGGGTGCCTGCAAGGTCAGGATACCATCCTTGAAGGAAGCCTTGATATCTGACTCCTTGACGTCGCCGCCCAGGTTGAAAGTGCGCATGAATTTGCCATAGCGCCGCTCCTGGCGAATCATCCGCCCCTCTTTTTCCTCTTTCTCCTCGTGGCTGGACTCCGCCTCAAGGGTCAGGACGCCATCTTTGACGTAGAGGTTAACGTCCTTTTTCTTGACGCCGGGCAGCTCGGCCGTGATCTCGTAATGATCGCCCTGGTCCGCAATATCAACACGGGGTGAAAAGAAGGAGCTCATTTCATTATCAACTACTGCAGGCGCCCAGAAATCATCAAAAAAACGATCTATGCCTAACAGGTTGCTGCGTGGAATCAAAGACATGGTGTATACCTCCATTGGCAGTTACGGTTTGTTCTGCGTGCAATTGAGTATAAGGTCCATCCCTCTTCCTGCAAGTGCACCGCCCTACATGAACGCCTCGAATTTGATCGGCATCAAGCACCCGCGGCAGAGGCCCATGTCAAACCCCCGGGGTCAGGTCTCGCTTTGTAGCATTCGAATCCCCGGGGTCAGGTCTCGCTTTGTAGCATTCGCAAATGGGAGCCCGTCAGTACCACGGAAAATCAGCAACCGCTCCAGGCTGCGCCAGCAGGTCGCCATAGGTCCGTTATACTCAGATCATTACGTCCAGGAGGCGCCGGGTTATGGCAAAAATCACTTTTCGACTGTCACTACTAGGCCTGATTGGCAGCTTCAGCCTGATGCTGGGGGCCGCTGGCATTGCAGCGGAACCTCCTCGTTGCCCCGATCGGGCGCGAATCGTCATGCAGGTACTGGGATCAGGTGGTCCGGAGCTCGCGTCCGGCCGGGCAGGCTCTTCGTATCTAGTTTGGGTGGATGGTCGGGCGCGCGTTCTTGTGGATTCGGGCAGCGGGTCCCTGCTGCGTTTCGTGGAATCCGGCGCAAGGGAAGCTGATCTCCGACTCCTTGCCCTAACCCACCTGCACACCGATCATGCGGGAGATATCGTGGCACTCGCCAAGCGAAGTTTTTTCAACGGTCGCTCTCGCGCCCTGCCTGTGAGTGGACCTACCGGCAGCGGAGCATTTCCGGCCGTCGACATTTTTCTGGAGCGTCTGCTGGGCCGGGAAGGCGCTTTCGGCTATCTTGCCGGTGCACTTGACGGTACCGGTGGCCTGTTGGAACTTGAACCCATCGTGGTGCCCGCAAAAATCAATGCTGAAAGTAGCGCTATCCAGGTATTCGATTCAGGCGGCCTTTCAGTACAGGCAGTTGCTGTTCGGCACGGTTCCGTGCCAGCGCTGGGTTACCGGGTAAACATTGCCGATAAAGTCATCGTGTTCAGTGGCGACCAGGATGGCGGGGAAGCGGGGTTTTGGGAACTGGCAAACGATGCCGATCTGCTGGTGATCCACCTTGCCATTCCCGAGCAGGCTGGACCTGCCGCAAAGCGGCTACATGCGACGCCGAGTCGCTGGGCAGAGGGAATTCGGCAAGCAAACGTAAACCGCGTGGTTGTGTCTCACCTCATGAAACGCAGCGAGCGTAATCTTGAGGACAGCCTGGACATTCTCGCCGACGGGTTCGACGGCACCATAGATGTGGCCGAGGACCTTGGCTGCTTCCCGCTGTAGCCAACAGCTGGAGGGATGGGGTCAGGTCTCGCATTGTAGCATTTTTGCCCTTCAGGCGGATGCTACAATGCGAGACCTGACCCCATCTGTTTTTACAGTGGTGCCCCTGGCATGCACCATTATAATCTTGAAACTCGACGCTTCCCATAGCATTGCGCCGCATTAAACCCCTATATTTATAGGGTATATCGCACACGCCCTACTCTAAACCCTCACCCCTTGTATCACGCGGCAGCATGCCATAATATGCAATAACTGTACTTTATGTAGGGTAGGTGTAAGGGATGAATAAAATAAGTGTTAAGGGTGGTCAAGATGCCTAAACTCGGAATCGAACTTTCCGATATACAGGTCCGCCGCCTGAAGTGGGGTATTACGAAGACTGGCCCGAACGCCGGGAAGCCTCGCCCGATACTGCACGCTGTCGGTGGCGTTGGTGGCCTTTACCTGCAGTGCTCACCACCAGTGGCCGGGAATAAAACCTTTGCGCGCTCTTGGCTCCTGAAGACGCCTGTAGGCAATGCGCGACCGGAGCTAGGCTTGGGGCCATATCCCGAGGTCACGCTCGCCAGCGCCCGAGACAAGGCCCGAGAGATCAAGGAACAGATCAGGCAGGGTATCGACCCTAGAGCCACCCGCCGCGCCGCGAGATCCGCTGTTATCCGCGAGCAGGCCAAAGCAGTGATGTTTCGCGATGTTGCCAAAACTTGGGTGATGAAGAAAAGCAAAGAATTGAAAAGCGCCCAGCAAGTGCAAAAGCTGAACACCCATTTAACAAAATACATATTCCCCCATATCGGCAACATGCTGGTAGGTGACATTCAGCGGGCACATATTCTAGCCATGCTGACCCCCATCTGGGAGACGAAGACAGAAACCGCCACCAGGGTACGCGGCACCGTTGAGCGCATCCTTGATGTTGCCGGCGCTGAAGGTCTCCGCACTGGCGATAACCCCGCACGCTGGAAAGGAAACCTTGATCTATCCCTACCCCTGCCCAGCAAGGTATCGACCGTTAAGCACCATGCGGCGATGGCAGTACAGGATATACCGGAATTCATGACCCAGCTGGCACAAAAGCAGACCATAGGCGCAATGGGGTTACGATTCGGTATTCTCACCGCCGCCAGATCCGGCGAGGTACGCGGAGCCACTTGGGCAGAGATAGATATGGATACCGCAGTCTGGACGATAGACGCCAACCGGATGAAAGAAGGCAAAAGCCACAAGGTGCCGCTATGTAATGCGGCAATAGATATCCTGAAGGCCCTGCCCCGCGATCATGATCTCATATTCCCCAACCGCAACGGCGACCGCCTGAGTGATGTCACTCTGGTAAAAGTTGCAAAAGATATGGGGCATGCCGTCACCCAGCACGGATTCCGTTCTTCCTTCCGCACTTGGGCACAAGAACATACGACTTATGCGGATGAGGTATGCGAGCTGGCACTGGCACACGTTAACAGTGATGCCAGCCGCGCCGCCTACGCCAGATCCGAGTTGATAGACAAGCGCCGCCTACTGATGAACGACTGGGAGCAATTTTGTAAATATGGATTGCCCGAGGACACCGGCGATAACGTGGTGGCCATGGCTGGAAAACGTCTTTGAGGGGAAGTTCTAGCAAACCGCCACATTGATAGTTCAATAATTTACACCAAGATTGAATTAATTATCGGCTAGAAAATTGCTATCGAATAGCCTTTCTGGGGCCAAAGGGGGCTGTACGGTACTGTGCGGTAGCTGAGGGTATGGCGCCGCTCAAGCGCGCCGCTCTGCGTACAAGTTGTCCACACCATACCCCAGCCTAAACACGGGTCACAAACATTGTGAAGGCTGTGCACCCCCGTTATTCTACTACTGCTGCGGCAATCTATGGGCTGATTCTAGCCCGAAGGTGAAACAGTAAAAGAGAGCGGGGAACCTGTAGACGCCAATCTATAAATCAGGGACCCCGCTAAACCCTCACCATAGGAGATAGGGGTCGGTGATGAAAATAGCACTTTGCATTAAGCCTTACCACCCCTGTCGTAAAGACAGGAAAAAAAAATGCCAAGTAATCACGATGTCGAACAGACCACCCCCGCCAACCTGGCACCCAACCGCATACCCCGCCGCTGGGTATCTGACCGCACACTGGCCGAATACTACGAAGTATCGCGCTGCACCATTTGGCGCTGGGTAAAGAGCGGGAGACTGCCCGAGCCTGAGAAAATCGGCGACAACTGTACACGCTGGGATTTTGACAAGATCCGGGAGGCGTGAATCATGAACACAAACGAAAACGCCCCCGACAGTTACGAGCTGTCAGAGGGCGCAAAGGTATGCACTACCGCGAGAGAGTATACACAAATCCGGGGGAGCAACCAATTACCCGGAGGTGAAGCATGAACGCCGAGCAGATAGCCCTGGCACTGGATGCAAAGGCCAGTCCGGTATCAGGCCGGACGCAGTACAAGGTTCGCTGCCCGCTGCACAATGGGGGGTCACAGAACCTTTACCTGAAGGATGGCGACGATAGATTGCTGGTGCACTGCTTTGCTGGCTGCAATGGTGCCGATATTATCGACTACCTCAAAAGCCAGAGCCTGCTGCCCAGCGCATCAAAAGATATCCCGGTTAAGAAAATCAGCCCGAAGGAAGTGCAGGCGTTTATCGTCGCGCATGAAACCATGCTGAAGGCTGGCGCGCCCACCAGCACCAAAAGCCAGCGCACATACCGTGCGTATCAGCGGATGCACTACAAGCCATTCGAGCCGGGCGAGGTTGCCGAGATGCAATATTATTGTCTCGCCTTCAAGGCCATGCTGCACCGTGGCGAAACCCCTACACCTGCAGATTGCCGGACATTTACTGCTTACCGCAAGATCCTGCAAGACAAGGGGGTTCCTTATGCATGGTAGAAGTTCGGATGCATTAAGACTTGCTGCGCAGGAGTATACCGAGACCGAAGCCCCTGATGTTGTTACCAGTAGGCTGCAAGACCCGCCAGCAATCGGCGCGTTGATGCAGAGACCTACCGAGGATAGCGTCGCACTGGCCTTCGCCGAACGCCATAAGGGTCAATACGTCTATCTTCATGGTAGGGGTAAGTGGGCAAAATGGGACGGCACCCGCTGGCGCGAGGATATGCTCGACAGTGTTCGGCATGACATGCGCAACCTTGCCCGCGCCTATAATATCGAGGGCAAAGCACAAACAGCACGCCTCAACTTCATAAACGGCATTGAAGGATTTTGCCGCAGCGACCCTGCTTTCGCACGCGAGGTGACGGACTTCGATCAGGACAACTACCTACTTAATACACCGGCAGGCACGTTTGATCTGCGCAGCATGGTATGCCATCCACATAACCCGGATGACAATATCACCCTGATTACCAGCGTGGCTCCCGTAGAGGGCCGTGGGGCCGTTTTCAGCCAGTTCCTGAGTGAGATCACACAAGGCGACGTTGAGCTACAAGGCTTCCTGCAACGGGCACTGGGGGCGTGCCTGTCGGGGGCAGTGGAGGAACACTGGTTTATGTTTTTTACTGGCCTGGGGCGCAATGGAAAAAACACCCTGGGCGATGCTGTCAAACGTGTACTCAACGACTATTCGAGATCCATTCCGAGTGCGACCTTGATGAACCAAAAACACCAGCAACACGCCACCGAGATTATGAATCTGAAGGGTATGCGGCTGGTGGTATCCGGCGAGATCGAGGAAGGCTCACACTGGGCGGAGGCCAAGTTAAAAGAGCTGACCGGAGATGACACCCTAAACGGGCACTACATGCACCGCGACTGGATGACCTTCAAGCGCACGCACAAGCACTTGATCTTCGGCAACTACCGTCCGCAGCTGCGCAATGTTGATGCGGGTATCCGTTCGCGTATGAAGATTGTTCCTTTCAGGGCGTCTTTCCTGGGCCGCGAGGATGCCGACCTTCCCCGCAAGCTGGATGACGAGGCCGGGTATATTCTCGCGTGGCTGATGGAAGGCCACCGTGATTGGATGGATGCGGGAAAGCGTATCGGTTCATGCGCTGCCGTTGACGAGGAAACCCGCGATTACTACGACTCGCAATCAACAATCGAAATGTGGATATCCGAAAGGTGCCGCGTCGTTAACCCGCAGGATTGCAGCGCCAAGCACTGGAGCAAGGCAGGCGACCTGTACAGCGACTATCGGCAGTGGAAGCTTGATCGGGGCGAGTACCCTGTTACGCATACCCGTTTCGGAGAACAACTGGCCAGCCGATACCGCAAGGTGAATTCTAACGGGAAGCGATATGAAGGTCTGTTATTGCAAAATGCTAACTTTCATTAATGGAACCCCTAAACATGCCTAAAGCCAGTGTCTATGCGGGATTGGAACCCTTTGGAACCCCTATCCGTATTACCTTGTTTGCAAAGCATAAATAAGAGACCTACCCGGAAGGGGGTTCCAAGGGGTTCCAAAATTCACAACACAAGGGTGTCACCATGAACTTATCGCTAACTGAAGACCATTTGAAACTATGGGGTAGCAAGCTGTACCGCAACCGTTCTAGTGGCCTGGGTTATTCACGTTCACCGTTGGGCAGGACTGGACCCGGTAGTGGCATTCCCGACGAGCTGTATCAGGTAGACGCGGCTGTATCACTCCTGGCTAACGTGGACCCGTTGCGCCATAAAATATTGATCGACCATTATGGCCGTGGCTTCAACTGGCCCGAGGTGGGAGAGCGCAACCCGGATGAATCCACCGGCAAGCCTCGGACCCGCGATACTGTCGCCAGACTGGCCGCTTTCGGCCTCGGTTTTATTGCTGGACAAATGACAAATAACCCGTAATTCCTTGACTTATGCGCCGCACTACTGTATATATAAACAGTAGAATAGAGCCGCCCAACACACAAGCCTCGTCATTAATTTGCCGGGGCTTTTTTTATGGAAAAAATATCATGCAACCACAAAGAAAACCCGGACGCCCGAAAGGCTCCACCGATGCCGCTGTACAGATGCGCCGTGCCCTCGACGCTGCCGTTGACTCACTATTGAACCGGGCCATAGCAGGCGAGGCAGACGCCACGCAGGCAGTGATCGACATAGTGTTAACCCGGCCTGAATTACTGGCTGACCGATTGGGGGCGCGCCGCTAATGCGTATCATAACGGCACAGGTTCAAAAGTTTGCCGCAGGCGAGGCAGGCCAGTTCAGCGGATTGGCCGCAACCTATGGCGGCGATCCCGACCGGCATGGCGACACCATCGCGCCTGGTGCGTTTACCGCCTCACTGGCTCGGCATGACGCCGAAGGCACACGGCCTGCAATGCTATGGCAGCACGACCACACAGCACCCGTTGGTGCCTGGTTAAAGTTCACGGATTCCGCTGAAGGGCTGGCCGCTGATGGCAAGCTGACCCTCGACGTGCCCGTTGCCAAATCTGCTCATGCGCTGATGAAGGATCAAGTGCTGGCCCTCAGTATCGGCGCAAACATTCCCGCAGGTGGCAGGCAGTCCGGCGACACTGGCGACGTGCTGACCGAGATAGACCTTATTGAAGTATCACTGGTGGCTGTGCCTGCAAACACGCGGGCAAGGATAACCAGCGTAAAAAGTTTCGACCCAACCAACCCCCGAGAATTCGAAAGATCCGTGCGTGACGCATTGGGGCTTTCCGTCCGCGAGACCAAAAGGTTATTGGCGGGCGGCTGGACCGGGCTTGTTCGTGAAGAACAATCCGACGACAGCGCAGAGCTTGCGGCAATCGCTGCCAAGCTAACAGCAATCAATGCGTCATTGAGACGATAGGAATATTTATGGAACAGTTCGAGATTGTACAGAAAGCGTTGGCCGATCATGGCGACGTGGTAAAAGGCTTTGCCGGTGACCTGGCAGAGACTCAAAAATCCATGGGCGAGCTGCAAGCCCAACTGGTAGACCTGGCACAGCAACAGACTAGCGCCTTCGGCATGGTCGATGCAGGTGGCCCAGTGTCTGCCCTTGATTCGGTATTGAAGTCTACCGAGCTTTCAGCATTGCGCGCCCGTACCACCAAAAGCGCCTTGATGCCCTTCACCGCGAGCGTAACAGAGTTGCGGAAATCAGTAGTCGGTGATGCTGGTGGCGTTGGTGATTCTCCCGTGAGCGTCCAGGCACAGCGCGCTACTGGCTTCTTTAACGATGCCCGCCGCAACATTAGCCTGCTGGACGTTATCCCCCGCGTACAGGTTGATAGTAACTCTTTCGAGTTTATCCAGCTGGACGGATTCGTTAACGGCGCTGATTACCAACTGGCTGAAGGTGACGCCAAGGCAGAGCAAACTTTGCCGACCGCCGTTATCACTGCCCCGATTGTGACCGTGGCTATCACGATTCCGGCCAGCGAGCAGGTGATTGCTGATTCCCCCATGTTGGGGCAGTTCCTGAACAGCAAGCTGACGTTTGGTGTGCTGGAAAAAATGGAACGCGAGGTGATTGCAGGGCCTGGCACGACTGGCAGCATGACCGGCCTGTATGTCCAGGCAACCGCGTTTACTCAGACCCTGGACATTGCCCCCGCTGATGCGATTGGCGAGGCACTGGCCCAACTGGAAATCAGCGGCTGGCAGGGTAACGCGATTGTGTTGCACCCTACCGACTGGCAGGCGATCCGCTCCGAGCGCAACGCAGGTGACGAGTATGTTGCAACCGGCTGGAATTCACCGTCCGCGCCTAACATCTGGGGCGTTCCTGTTGTGACTTCCAGCGCCATGACTGTCGGCACCGCCCTGGTTATGGATGGGTCACAGGTTGCGTTGTTGGATCGTATGTCACCGCGTTTCGAGATTGGCCGGGTTAATACCCAGTTCAACGAGAACATGTTGACCATGCGGGCAGAGGTACGTGGTGGTGTGGCTGTCTTCTCTGCGAGTGCAGTGTTGAAACTGACCTTGTAATCCCCGTACCCGGCACGGGCCTTGTGGCATAAGCCGGGTAAGGAATAGCAGCGCCTTACTTCGCAAAAGACTGCTAACCCTCCCGTTCCCAGCGCGGGCCGAAAGGCGAATGTTGGGCGAGGAATGGTAGCGCCTCGGGTGAAAAAGGCTACCAACCCCCGGAATAATCTGAGTGATTCAGAGCCGGGTATCAACTGTCGTCTGAGCAGGCCCCCGCATAGGGCATTCAGTCTGCGGAAGCCAGCGCCGTACTCCAAGAAAGACTGGCACTAATTCAGGCTTGCAGTGTGATGACCCCCCCAGGGGTACGTTCAGACTCTAGGCTTTTACCGCTGGAAACCGCATCCGAAGGTCACTTACTTCAACATGCGGTTATTATCTGGAAAACGACTATGGCACAACGTGGCAAGCAATCCGCTGCAGCACTGGCTGTGGCGACGACCGAAGGCCGCAGGCCCTCACCCCCGCAAACCCTTAACGACGCTCAGGCGGCTGTGTGGCGCCGTGTGGTGGGTGTATATCCACCCGAGTACTTCCGGCCCGATTCCTTTGATCTGCTGGAGGCATATTGTCGGCATGTCGTATCTGCTGGATTCCTGAATGCTGAGATTGACCGCTATCAACCGGCTTGGCTGCTGGAGGACGACGGCCTCAAGCGATACAAGACGTTGCTCGAGTGTCGTGACCGCGAATCCCGTACCTCTATGGCGTTGGCCCGGTCCATGCGGATAACGAATCAATCCCGCTTCGACGAGCGCAAGGCAGCATCCACACAACGCACAACCAGTGCGCGGGCACCGTGGGAAACAGACGAGTGACCCCTATCATCTGGCGTTGCAGCTGTGCCGCCCTGCCCTGGCTCAATCATCCGCTGGTGATCCTGGCCGTGTGCGCCTATCGACCGTGGGTAAACTAGCTGTGCCGCCGTGGGTCCTTCCTGAGCCTTTACCATGCGGGGGCGCAGAGTCGCGGTTTTTAGCTAGACACTACCCGCCCGATTCTCGGTTGTTGTTTATGTTTGCAAAGTGCAAATTTGCACCTTGAATCGTCGAGCCAGCGGGGCGCGTATGTTGACATTTGATGACATTCTTTCGCTGTCCCAACTACCCGAGCCACCGCAGGCAACCTAACAAAACTTGACATTGAATAGCTGACCGGGAGGGGCGCCCCGATTATCAAAGCAACCCCCGATCTGGAAATCTCGCCTACCCCCATTCACAGACTTTTTCCCCGTTCAGCGGAAAGTTAATCCAGGTTAACGCCAGCCATCGAGTTATTAAGTAACCGTAAGGTCGTGGCAGCCTTGAGGGACAACCTTATAAAACCATACTTCGAGTATTGAATTTACCGCTCTTAAAAGATGTATCCGCGATGGCGATCAACGCCGGGACAAGATTGGGCCAAGATGGGCTACCTGATAAAACCTGAATCTCTGCACCGTCCTGGCCGCATTTGATGTGGTAACGCTCACTGGCACCCGATTACTCTAGATGCTAGCGCAAGGAGGCGTATATGCTCACACTCACAAGGAAGGCCGCAGAGGCGATTATCATTAACACCGATCAAGGTGAGATCCGGCTAGTGGTGGTCGCCATAAGCGGCAACAGCGTAAAGCTGGCGATAGACGCACCTGAAGATGTGTTGGTGTTGAGGGAGGAAGTAATGCCCGAGCACAAGCGGAGCATCATATAAAAGATGCCCCTCTTATGTAGGGTTTTTTGTAGGGTAAATCAAAGAACTTCTGTAAGCCATTGATTCATATGGCGTAGTGGTGCCCCTGGCAGGACTCAAACCTGCGACATCACCCTTAGGAGGGGTGCGCTCTATTCAACTGAGCTACAGAGGCGAAGCGGCACGATTATAGCAGCCCTCCCCCGTAATGGCAGCAACCCGGATACTCAGTCGGCGATATCCAGGCAAATTTTGCCAAAGTGCTGCTGGGATTCCTGGTGCCTGAAGGCGTCTGCCAACCGCTCCAGGGGGAAACTGCTGTCGATGACCGGCTTGATGCCGCCAGCCTCAACAGCCGCGATCATGTCCAGCTGCTGGGCACGGCTACCCACGGTAATACCGCTGATTCGGGCGTTTTTCTGAAAAAGCTCGGCGGTGGGCACTTCGCCTGATATGCCGGTAAGCACACCAATCATGCTGATGCAGCCGTCAAAGGCAACCGCACGAATGGACTGTCCCACTGTGCCCGGGCCGCCCACTTCCACCACCAGGTCAACACCGCGGCCTCCGGTAAGCTCCATGGCACGATCGCCCCAGGCAGGTGTTTCACGATAGTTGATGAGGTGTTCTGCACCCAGTTCGCCCAGGCGCTGAAGTTTGGCATCCGAGGAGGATGTGGCGATAACCCGGCAGCCCATCTGGCGGGCAAACTGCAGCGCGAATATCGACACGCCGCCGCTGCCCTGCACCAGCACCCAGTCTCCCGGGTTCAGGTGGGTTTCGACCATGAGCGCTCGCCAGGCGGTAAGCCCGGCGCAGGTGAGCGTTGCCGCCTCGCGAAAATCCAGGCCCTCGGGCATTCTGGTAAAGCCCTGGGCCGGCATGGTGACCTGCTCCGCCGCAAAGCCATCGGCGTGATCACCGGGAACCTGGAGCAGTTTTTCAAAGGCGGGGCGCCCGTCCAGCCAGTTCGGGAAAAAACAACTGAGCACGTTATCCCCCACCGAGAACCCGGTGACACCTTCACCTACCGCCGTAACAACACCCGCACCGTCGGACATGGGGACTCGCCCGTCCTCGGTGGGAAGCAGCCCGACAGCGACTACATAATCGTGGAAATTCAGGGAACTGGCCTTGACCGCTACCGATATTTCGCCATGGCCAGGTGCGCGGGACTCCCTCTCAGTAAGCTGTAAATTATCCAGGCCACCCGGCTTTGACAACTGTATCATGCGCATTTCTAGACTCCTGTTATGGTGTTATTAGCGATTATTGCGACACTCAGGGTGTGCCGCGAACCATCAGGCCAGCAATGTAAGCAATGTGCAGCGCGACTACAAGCCATGTTAGCTGGAGTCTCATCGCCGGGTACCAGCCGGAGCGGCTGCCACTACGTCGCTCGTACCAGAGTGTGAACAGGTAACCCAGGGCCAGAAAGCCCGCGGCAATCGCCGCTTTCGAAAACACGACAAAACCCGCCGCGATCACGACGATCGCGTTGCTGACCAGCAGTCGTTGAAGTTTTTCAGTGCCCCGGCGATGTAGCGCCGTCCCCCAGAGGGTGCCGGCAAGGAAACAGAGGATCGCCAGTGAGTAGACCAGAAAACCCTGTTGAAAGAGACGCAATTGCGACCCTGAGCTGAACCACAGGCCCAGGACCACCAGCAAAAACGGCAATATCCCGGCAAAACCCAGGTTGCGCGCCGCTGTGCTCATCGCCACGGAACCCGGTCAGCCCTCTTGTTTTGCAATAACCAGCAGGATTTCGCCCACATTGAACCCAAACTTGCTCATCACGGACTCGTTAATGAGCTTATCGGGGTTCACCAGGTACATCCGGTCATCAATACGCAAATCAATGGTCCCGTCACCGTAGGGGACGCGAAGAACATAATCGAGGAACATACTGTTACCGGCCACTGTAATGTCGGCTTCGCCGACAACATCGCCCGCCGTTCCGGTGTAGCGGCCCTCCCCCTGGGGGGTAAGGGTCCAGACGCGGCGCTGAACCTCGCCGTCATTAAACTTGAACTCTTCTTCGAGGGTGCCTATGCCATTTTCCCACCGCCCGTTCAGATCGACGTTGAAATAACGGGTTACCTCGCCACCACGGTTTTTGATCACACCATGGGCGGTCAGCTGTCCCTGAAAAAACTTTTCGGGAACCAGCAGGGGGCGATTATCGGCGTAATCCTCGACCGAAACCGGAGTACAGGCTGCAAGGACAAGCGTGAGAAGCAACACCAGGCTTGAGAGGGGGCGGGATAGAAACATGAGACGCTCGCATAGTCACCAGGAATGGAAAGTATAGTAGCTACGCAACCGGTTGGCGACGGGATCACCAGACCGGCTTAACGTCTTCCTGGAATGTGTTACAAGCGGTAGCTGATACCGACTACTGAGCTACAGGCCTGGCTACTGACGAAACCATGCAAGCGAGCCTGTACCCCGGCTTTGTCCCGCTCGGGGATTCCAAACATGAGGCCGCTGTAAAACCCCAGTGCCTTGGCGTAAATGACATCGCCCTGGGCGGTATCGTACTCGTCGAGAACCTCATCCGTGAGATCCCCATAGTCGTCCTCGGTTAAATAACCCAGGGTATCCTGGGCAAGCACACACGTGAGGCGCTTGGCCGCCGAAAAATCTTCAGGGCCCAGTGCCAGGGCTGACGCGTGGCTTGTGACTATAAGCAGCAGTACTGTCAAAATTGTGCGCATGGTATCCTCAGGCTTCCCAAAGAGAACTCTAATGGTGGGAATTATGATGCCCGGTTGTGACATTTGTATGACACTTCTGTGAAATATCACGACCGGAGTCGCCACCACAGGGCACATAAAAATAATCAGGAGTAGTCGTTGATGAGTCTGCGTATCATTGTCTGGGGCACGGGTAATGTCGGCCGTCCGGCGATCCGGGCTATTTTGTCGCACCGGGACCTGGAGCTGGTCGGGGTGGTGGTTGCCAATCCTGACAAAATCGGCGTTGATGCAGGGGTGATCGCAGGCGTAGCCCCAATCGGTGTCGTGGCCACCGATAACTGGCGCGCACTACTCACAGCGGGAGCCGACGCAGTGGTTTACTGTGCAACCGCCGACATTCGCCCGCAGGAGGCGATGGCCGATTTGCTCGCCTGCCTGGAAGCGGGCTGCAATGTCGTATCCAGCGCTTTTTACAGCTACCTGCACCCCGAATCGACCCTCCCGGACATTTTGCGGCCGGTCTCGGATGCCTGCGATCGAGGTGATAGCTCACTGTTTGTATCCGGCATCGACCCGGGCTGGGCCATGGACATGCTCCCGGCGCTCGTCAGCGGCACCAGTTCAGCGATCACTGAAATCCGTAGTCGCGAAATATTCAATTACGCGCTCTATGACCAGCCCCATGTGGTACGGAAAGTCATCGGCTTTGGCGGCGACATGGCTGTGCTTCCACTGATGTTGCACGACTTTGCGATCGAGATGGTGTGGGCACCGATGGTTCGCATGGTCGGTGACGCCATGGGGCAAACGGTCGATGCCATTGAAGTGTCTGTTGAACGCAGGGCCCTGGAGACTGATATTACGATACCGGGAATGGGCTTGTTTGCAGCCGGCACCCAGGGAGCATTCCGGTTTGAAGTGCGAGGAATGCATGAAGGCAAAGCGCGTTTCGTACTTGAACATATTACCCGTATTGATGATAACTGCGCGTCCGACTGGCCCTACCCGCCCACGGGACAGGGGTGTCACCAGGTCATCATCAGTGGCAATCCGGACGTCACTATCAGCCTGCATGCCCACGACCATTTCGAACCGGGTGCTGCGGGTGGGGGCAACGCCTCCGCCGCCTGCTGGCTGGTTAATGCCATCCCGGCAGTGGCCGCAGCGGCACCGGGTGTGCTTACCCTGCTGGACCTGCCATCAATCGATGGCCGCAGGCAAATCGGCACACGCCTTCCCTGAAAACATTCTGCACAAAAAAAACGCCAGCTCGAGGCTGGCGTTCAAAGGGGACTGATTAGATCAGAACATTACAAGGTATCGGGCAGGGTCCAGCCTTCGTACCAGAAGCTGGTAGCGGAGGGATCCACTGCACCGGCATAGTCGGTTACATCAAAGAACGCAGGGTCCGCGACACTCACCGGGTAGGTTGCATTAATGTCATCAATGTCCAGGGGGCCAACTGCGGCAGCTTCAGCCACTTGTGCGGCATAATTGGCATCCAGTTCTACATCGGGCACCAGCGAAGGCAACAGGACCACATCACCGGCAACGTCACAATCGGCAATCACGTTGGTGTAAACAAGCTCGGTACCAACCGCTGCTGCGCGTGACGCGTCAACACAGGTAGTGTCACCTGTAAACACGGAATCGGCTTCGTTAAAGGTAAACACTGAGTGGTGTATAAAACCACCGGATGTCGCCTTGAATACCGCTGCCGTTGACTTTTCACCGCCCCCTACAAAGGTTGCGTTGGCAATGGTCGGCCGGGAGAGAAAATCGAGGGTGCCTTCGGTATCCGCTTCAATGAGGTTACCAAATGTTTCCGGACCCTGGGTCACCAGCGCATACTGTATGTTGCCGCTGAAACCTTCATCCCAGTCAACGGAATCATCAAGATTGTTGGTAAGCACCAGGTAGCGGGTATTCACGGTGCCGCCGTAGTACTCAATACCATCGTCGGCGTTGCTGTTGACCTGGATGTATTCCATCTCAGTACCAGAACCCACACCAATCAACGAAATACCGTTGATCTCGTTACCTGTAGCGAATTCAAACCCGCCCTCTGTAACAATGACATAGTTGAGAACACCGCTGTTGTCTTCAGGCGAATAACCACCGCCGAAACCGGATTCACCTTCGGAGTCAACGTTACAGGCGATTGCTCCCTGGTCCGCTGTCAGGCATTCATTGTGCGGAGCATAGCCGTGCATGATCAGCCCGCCCCACTCACCGGTACCGTCGTAACCTGCATCGTCGGAACTGAAGATGATGGGCGCATCGGCGGTGCCCTGGGCCATAATCATTGAGCCACGGGTGATAATCAGGTTGGCAAAGCTGCCGGTCTGGCCCTTGATTTCGGTGCCCGGTTGAATGCTCAGGGTAGCGGACGTGACCGCGTTGCCATTCGACAGGAAGCCTTCGTCAACTGACATCTCCAGATTACCGTTACCCACAGTCACACGGGATTCCATGAACCAGACCTTGTCGCTGGTGAGTGTACGATCTTCGAGAATTGCTGCCGGCAGCTGGCAGACATCGTTACCGTCGGCGTCCTTGACGCGGGCTGAGGACCAGTCCGGGCAGCTGGAGGTTGTGCTACCGCCAGTATCGCCGTTATCAACAGGCGGTGGATTGGTGACGGTGGTTGGGGCGTCAATGGTGATCGTTGAATCATCACCTTCAGAGCAGCCGTAAAGACCGCCGAGAGAGCCGAGGACCGCCGTGGCGATTGCTAGTTTTTTCAGTTCCATAACTACTCCTGGGTTTTTTGCCGGTATGGTAAAAATTGATTGCTCACGCCCCTCGGCGATTGTTCGATCAGAAGACCCAATCGAAACCTGCTTTCACCTCAAAGCCGCGCTTGTAACGCTGGAAGATATTGCCGCCCTGAGTGAATTCGACTTCCGCATCGAGAATGTTTTCGAATTTCGCGCGAAAGGTAAAAGTGTCGGAAAGTGAATAACGGTAGACCAGATTGAGATCCATTCTGGGCTCCAGAAGAACATCCGGTTGCCCGGAAACACCAACGTCTACAATGGTGTCGCCGCTCTGGTTCAGCAGCAGGGTCAACTCATGCCCCGCGCCGATATCGTCGTAGCCAAGAATCAGGTTGAAGGTGTATTCCGGCGCGCCCTGCAGTTCACGCTTGTTACCATTGAGCAGGGTCACTTCGGAGTCGATATAACTTCCGTTCAGGGCCACAAAGAAGCTTTTGCTGTAGGTGGCATCAAGCGCGAAATCCTTGCGCCCATCCACTTCAACACCAAGGATCTCGGCCGACTCTGCATTCTGAAACGTGCGTGAGTTACCCGCGGTACCGGATGCCGGCTGTACTACACGCTCAATGGGGTCCTGCATATCCTTGTAGAACAGGGCGACGCTAACGGACTCCTGATCAGACCAGTACTTCTCCCAGCGCACATCGTAGTTGGTGACATCAGACACCTGCAGGGCGGGATTACCGATAACGCGGAAGTTGAATTCCTGATCGTAGAAGGTGGCGTTGGAGGTTTCCTTGAAATCGGGACGGGCGACTGTTTTGGACACACCAAAACGCAACTGTTGCTCATCGGTAATGAACCAGTTGAGGCTTAACGAGGGTAATACCGAGTTTTCCTCCAGAACCGACTGCACCGCACCCTGTTCACCGGAAAGGCTGAAGGTATCAGTGGTCTGGGAGTACTCCTCGTAACGAACACCGGCAACCAACTGATACTTCAGGTTCCAGAGCAAATCGTAGGACAGGTAAATACTGTTGAGGTCCAGTTCCGCTTCATAGCTGTCGCTGGGTAATGTCTTGTCGAGAAAGTTGAAACCGGTACTGTTAACACCGGTGATCGTATCGTCATTGATCACATCGGAGACACGAAGATTCGGGGCGTTGTCGTCCACCGCCAACAAACCACCCTGGAAACCGTAGGTATCAGAGTCTGAGTCCCGCTCCCGCTTGATGGCATTGACACCAAACTCCAGCGTGGACTCAAAATTGCCGTTGGAAAACAGGTATTCAGCATCAACCGACACATCGAGGTTGTCATCAACCAGGTCATCGTAGCGACGAATCAGCTGGGCGGTCTGCAAGTTGAAGACACCATCGTTGCCCTGCAGGTCAAACCGCACTTCACGTCGATCCGGCGCGTAGCGTTCCGCTCGGCTTGCGGTACCCTGCCAGCTCAGCGTCCACGCCTCATCACTCCCGAGCATGTGCTCACCGGTCAGCTGCTGGGAGAGGAACTGGCGCTCCTCCCACTCGATTGACCAGCCTGTGGATGGCACCAGCTCGTCGCCATCAAAACCGTCTTCCACCCTTACCGACTCGCTGGTGACACGGGAGGCGATCGTGTTTGAGGTGAAACTCGTCTGGCCGAGATTCAGGCCAACCGAAAACAGGCCGCTGGCGTCGATATCATTATCGAACTGCTCGAAGGTGAAGTCATCCAGTACTCGCGAGGCATTCACACCGCCGTAGGTACGGCGGATACCGTCCTTGCGGACACTGCGCTCGTTCTTGTAGTTGGCGGCGGCGAAATAACCGAGCTCGGCGCCACCCCACAGGTCAATGTCGAATACGTCCCCATAACTCAGGCCAAGGGAGACATCGGGTGTTGCCGTTTCCTCGTCGAAATTGAAATCGTCACTGATCGCACCGGCGCCCAGCTTGCCCAGCTCCTGTTGCACGCGTGCATTGTAAAATTCGGAAAAGCGCAGGGCCTCGGCGACAGCATAGGCAATCGCGGGACGCTGCCGCGCGCCGTCGTCCCAGCCGATCACATCAAAGTCACCACTGATCGGATCGACGTAGGCATCCTTGCCGGTTACACCATCAACGTACCCCAGCTGGAAAGACACCTTGCCAGACGCATCGTTAGGAAACGTGCGCGTGTTGATCTCTAGATTACCGCCGGTGCTCTCACCGGGCATGGTGGCAATGAAGCTTTTACGGATATCGAGCTGTTCCACCATGCTGCTGGGAAACAGGTCCAGCGGCACAGTGCGTTTGGCGGGATTGGTACTGGGCATTGTGGCACCATTAAGGGTGCTGCTGACATAGCGGTCACCCAGGCCGCGAATGAAAACGAACTGCCCGTCCTGTACCGTAACACTGGGCACACGGATGACTGATGCCGCGACATCCGTATCACCGAAACGGGCCAGTTGTTCAACATCCAGGGTATTGATGACGTTGGTTGCGTAGCGCTCGCTATCCTGCAGGCCGCCCGTGGGCAGGCTCGCAATAACCGTGACTTCCTCCAGCTGGGGCACATTGATACTGACCCGTTGTTCAGGGCTGCGCAGAGTGAACTCGGAGCGCTTGGCGGCATTTGCTATGACGCGATAATCGTCGACGCTGCGCGTACCCAGATCGGGATGGCTGATGGTGAGGGTATAAAGGCCCCGCGGCACCTCGAGCTCGTAGCGGCCCGCATCGTCAGTAACCGTCGTCCTGGTGATGGCGCCGTCCAGAGTAACCGATGCCTGTGCAACCCCGGAACCCGCGGAGCGCACCCTGCCCTCAACCCGACCAGTGGCGGCGCGGGCGCGCTGCGCCGCGGTCTCGGAAGGAAAATAGGCCTCAACTGTGGCCACCGGATCCTGGCCTTCGGCAAGCGCCACCAGGATATCGGCCAACTGTCCTTCGGCGGAATTGAAGCGGAAACTGTGGACGGTCTGGTCACCGTCCATGATCTGCACGCTGTGCGCGCCCGGGGACAAATCAAAATACACCAGGCCGGCCTCATCCAGTGTTCTGGTGACGGTTCCGTCAAGCACTACGGTAAGCCCCGCTGCGCTACCGGTCTGCTGATTTACCTGCAAAACAAGTTCATCAGCTGCATTGGCAAACCACGCTGAGAACAGCAAGACGGCGGTGGCACTGACGCGAGAAAAAGTTGGCTTCATTCTGGGTTCCCGATGATCCTGATGACTGGGTGCCGGAGCGCATCGATTTTCTGTGAACCGTTTGCCGCTCAGGATGGGGCCATAGTAGAGAGACTAAATGACAGTTATGTGATCGATATGTGACATTTTTATTGCAATCACAGAGTGCAATTTGGCCCTTGTCTTCACAGCTTCAGGTCAACAAAACGTCATAATCCTGTCTTCTTTTTGCAACAGCGGCAGCGCACGCTAGGGGAAATACACCGGTCAGGAGCAGAATTCGTGAAAGCCTTTTATTCCCCTGCAGAACTTAACCAGAAAGAACGCACACGACAGGAAATCAATGCACATGTTGATGCCTTTCTGCGTAACGGTGGCGAGATTTCGGTGATTTCAGTACAGCGACGGGAGACGCCTGTACGACATGGCACCCCCTGGAATGGTCACGAAGACCCCTCCTATCTTATTAATCAGACAACCTGAGCTGGCACTAAAAGGCTGATAATAATGATTGACGTGGCGCAATTACTTGAAAACCGCTATCCCGGGCTATCCCAGAGACACCGCCGGACTTCCAGCGGCCTGGCCCGGCTCCTTGGCTATCTTTTCCATGAATCCCGTCTAAAACAGTTCGCCAGACAACATCCTTACCTTGAGGGCTTCGATTTTATTGAAGAAGTCCTGCGCTATTTCGACTTCACACTTAAAATACGCGACAACGAGCGCGCACGTATTCCAACGACGGGCCGGGTGGTCATTGCAGCGAATCATCCCATTGGGTCCCTGGACGGACTGGCCTTGTTGAATCTTGTGAGACAGGTGCGACCGGACGTTAAAGTGGTTGCCAATAGTCTGCTTGAGGCAGTGGGGCCATTGCAGCAGGTTTTGCTGCCAGTCAATAACATGGGGGGAAGCACTCCACGACGCAACCTGCAACGCATCAAGGAACACCTGGCTCAGGAGGGTGCCCTGATTATTTTCCCCGCTGGTGAGGTTTCACGATTTGGTGTAAAGGGTGTCAAGGACGGCGACTGGCACCGTGGGTTCGTAAAGATTGCCCGGGCAACGCGGTCGCCCATTTTGCCCGTGTATGTTGCGGGGCGTAACTCGGTACTGTTTTACAGCATGTCCGTGTTCGCCAAGCCACTTTCCACACTTTTGCTGGTGCGTGAAATGTTCAGGCAAACACATAACGCGGTTGATGCAAGGGTCGGCAAACCCGTTCCCTTTGATCACTACGATGCCCTGGAGATTTCAGCTACCGGGCTTGCCGCATTATTTCGCAAGCACGTTTATCGCATCGCACGGGATCGAAAGCCGCTGTTCAAGTCTGTCGAAACAGTGGCGCCGGCGGAGAATCGCCTGTTGCTACGCCAGGAAATAACAGCCAGCGAATCACTCGGGGTTACTACCGACGGCAAGCAGATATTCTTATGCAACATGCCTCAGGCTCCCTGTGTAATGCGGGAAATAGGACGCTTGCGGGAGCTGACGTTCCGCTGCGTTGGCGAGGGCAGCGGCCTCCCCCGGGACATCGATCGCTTTGACCGCGAGTACCAGCAACTGGTGCTCTGGGATCCACTCGAGCTGGAAATTGCTGGCGCCTATCGGCTGGGGGATGCCCGCACGCTGCAACAGCGGGGCGGCGTAAGTGCGCTCTATACACATACCCTGTTCCACTTCGGAGCGGGTATGTCTCCCTATCTGGAGTGCGGGCTGGAACTGGGCCGCAGCTTCGTTCAGCCCCGCTATCAGACCCGCGAGAGCCTGGACTACCTGTGGCAGGGTATCGGTTGCTACCTGCGGCGCTATCCACATTTTCGCTATCTTTTTGGCGCGGTCTCCATCAGCCCGCTGTATGGGGAAGAGGCCATCGCCCGACTGGCACATTTCTATAGCACTCACTATGACCACTTTGAGCTCGATGTCAGTGCCCGTACCCCACTACGGATAAACCCTCTGCTGCAAACAACCCTCAATGCCGAGTTTGCGGGGCTGGATGCGGAACAGGGACTGCGAATACTGCGTACGGCCCTGAAAAGCCGGGGTTTGCAGCTGCCCACCCTGTTCAAACACTACACCCGGATTGCAAATCCCGAGGGAATTGCCATTACCGCCTTCAATGTCGATCGCGAGTTTGGACATTGCGTCGACGGGTTTCTGCTGGTGGACCTGCAACAGCTGAAGCCCGGCAAGCGCAAGCGCTACCTGGAAAATACGCTAACCCCGGGAGTTATGACTCCTGCTGTGCCGCCTCCGCCAAGGTCTTTTGCAGAACCTCAGCGACCAGCCACAGGCGATCCTGACCCCAGGCAGTCACCAGCGTAGCACCGTTACTGTCGAGTAACCTGAAAGCGGGTACTCCCCAGCAATTGAAGGCATACATCGCTTCGCGATTGGCCTCGAGAGCAGATTCCCACCCCGACTTGCCCAGCTGCGCTTTTGCCTCTCGCCAGGACAGCCCGGCTCGTTGCGCTATGCGTTTCAGGGTACGCTTGCGCGTCGTGTTGCGGCCCTCGGCAAAGGCCGCGCGCAAGAAACTGCTCATCAGCTCAACCTTTTTACCTTTCGCCTCCGCCAGGGGGAGCAGCGAATAACAGCGGCGCACCGGCTCGCCGATAGGATCGTAGAAAGGGCCGTAGGGCACGCCCAGTGCGGCGGCTTCCCGGGCCGCATCACTGAAAATGTAAAAACCCTTGTCGCGCGTTGCCGACACCCCCCGCATCACCATCGGCAAAACCGGCCGCACCACCAGGTTGATTCCGCTCTCCCGTGCCAGGCTTACCACCGTATCGTAAATTAGCGCGGTGTAGGGGCTGCGCAGGGAGGCGTAAAACTCGAGTGTCATGGTGCCCTTATCCCTGCGTGGGCCGGTACGAATTGGCGGCCTTGGGTAGAGGCAGGCATTCATGGGCCGGCGCAGGGCATCCAGCGCTTGCAAACGCTGTTCGAGGTGGTAGAGACGATCAACGCCCCAGTACCACTCGCCCCCGTAGTAAAACATCGCCCCGGAATAATGGTGCAGCGCCGTGCGTCGCGCTTCGCCGCTGGCCAGCATGGCATCTCGCTCGGCGTCCGATGACTCACCGTGGCGCCGGGCCAACACGTCGAGAGCATCGGCGTTGTTGGTCAGCACCGCACTGCTCAGGGCTTCGGCGGCCTCCACTAACCCGGCCTCGGGAGTGGCCGAGAAAATACGCTGTGCGCGCTGTAACAGCGCAGCGGAAGGCGCAAACAGAGGCGGACACTGCAGGCCGTAAAAAGGCGCGGCCGCAACCGCATCATCGCGCGCCAGTGCCGGTAGTAATTCAGGCTCCGGCAGATTGGCTCCGGAGGGGCCAGGCACCAGGTGCCAGCGAATGCTGATATCATAATGGGCCAGTAGTGGGCCGATACACTGGGCCGCAAGCAAGCTGTAGGGATCATCCAGTTGATGGAAATACTCAACAATATGGCCGGCACCGGTTTGAAGGCGCTGTTGCTCGGCGCGAGCCGCTGCAGCGTTGCGGCGCCCAGGGTCGGTAAGCCGGTTGAGCAGCCGGGAGGTAACCCAGCGCCGCAAAAGCGAGGGGTCCATTGTTGCAGCCCCGCCCTGTTCGGTGAATTTGCCTGCCATTACAGTTCTCCCAGCCCGGATACGTTATTATTCATGCGCTGAAATCAGGATACCATGTTGTATGAGCAGATCACCGCAAAGCGATCTTGTACGGGCACTGAGCGCCGTGGTGGCCGAGTCATCGATTATTACCGAGCCGGAAGCGCAACGCCCATTCGAGTGTGACGGCCTGCCGCTGTATCGGCAATTACCGATCGTTACCGTACTACCGGGCACCGTTGCGGAAGTGCAGCAGGTGCTGCAAACCTGCGATCAACTGGGTGTACCCGTGGTTGCCCGGGGCGCCGGCACCGGCCTGTCGGCCGGGGCCATGCCACATCCGGACGGTGTCCTGCTGGTGCTCAGCAAGCTGGACAGCATTATTGCCATTGACCCGTTGGCGAGAACAGCGCGGGTACAACCGGGGGTGTCCAACCTCGCGATCTCACAGGCGGCAGCCGCGAGTGGCCTGTATTATGCCCCGGATCCTTCTTCCCAGATCGCCTGCACCATTGGCGGCAATGTGGCTGAGAATTCAGGCGGGGTACACTGCCTCAAATACGGTCTCACCGTACACAATGTGCTGGCGGTGACCCTGCTTACCGTGGCCGGCGAACAGGTCACTCTCGGTGGCAGCGGCTACGACGGTCCCGGCTACGATTTGCTGGCACTGATCACCGGCTCCGAAGGCCTGCTGGGTGTGGTAGTGGAAATTACCGTAAAACTGTTGCCGCAGCCGGAACTGGCGCAAGTGGTCATGGCCGGTTTTGCCACCGTCGCAGCCGCCGCGGATGCCGTGGGCGCAGTAATAGCCGCAGGCATCGTACCGGCGGGGCTGGAGATGATGGATGCACTGGCCATCCGGGCTGCTGAAGATTTCGCCGGTGCCGGTTATCCGCGCGAGGCCGCCGCGCTGTTGTTGTGTGAACTCGACGGTACCCGCGAGGAGGTGGCTGGCCATGTGGAAAAGGTTCACGCCCTGTTTACCGCACAGGGGGCAAGCTCGCTGCGGGTATCGGCCAACGAGCAGGAGCGTGCCCTGCTGTGGCGCGGGCGCAAATCGGCATTTCCCGCGGTGGGGCGCCTGTCTCCGGACTACTACTGCATGGATGGCACTATTCCCCGCGGCAAGGTCGCGGTAGTGCTTGAGGAAATCAGCCGACTCTCCGCTCACTACGGGCTGGCGGTAGCCAACGTATTTCATGCCGGCGATGGCAATCTGCATCCGCTGATCCTGTTTGATGCCGCCTGCCCGGAGCAAATCCGCAAAGCGGAAGCATTCGGCGCCGACATCCTCGAGTTGAGCGTTGCGGTGGGAGGCTGTATTACCGGGGAACACGGTGTGGGCCTTGAAAAACTGCAACAAATGCCCAGCCAGTTTACGGTGGAGGAGCTGCATTTGCTGGAAGATATCAAGGCGGCCTTCGACCCGGCACTGACCCTTAATCCGGGTAAGGGCATTCCGATCCTGAAACGCTGCCAGGAATATCGGGCGCTCCCGGCGCGGACATGACTGATTTAAGCCAACACCTTTGCGAACAGGTCGTCGCCGCACGCGCTGCCGGCGAGCCGTTGTATATTCGCGGAGCCGACAGCAAGCGGCTATGGCACGGCCACAACTGTACGGCCGGGGTGCTGGACGTAGCAGACCACAAGGGAATCGTTGACTACCAGCCGGGGGAAATGGTGCTGGTTGCCAGAGCCGGCACGCCTGTCGCCGAGATCGAGCACGCGCTCGCCGCCCAGGGCCAGATGCTGGCCTTTGAGCCGCCCCTGTGCGCGGGCCGCGGTACCATTGGCGGCACCCTGGCCTGCAACAGTTCCGGGCCCGGCCGCCCCTGGGGTGGTTCAATTCGGGATGCCGTATTGGGAGTACAATTGATCAGCGGTAAAGGTCACCTGTTGAACTTCGGTGGCCGGGTCATGAAAAATGTTGCAGGCTACGATGTGGCCCGCCTCCAGGCCGGCGCGCTGGGCTCTCTGGGAATAATCAGCCAGATCAGCCTGAAGGTAATGCCGCAACCGGAAACCGTGGCGACGCTGGCACTGGAGATGGACGCGAAAACCGCACTCGACACCATGCTCCGGCGTGCTAACGAGCCCAAACCCCTGAGCGCCGCATGCTGGTTTGACGGCTGCCTGTACCTGCGTCTGTCCGGTGCCGAGAGCGCGGTCAGCCGAACCGCAGCCGCCTGGGGCGGCGATTGCGTTGCGCCGGAAGCCACACCCTGGGAAGCCCTGCGGGAATACCGTCTGGCGGCCTTCGGCGACCAGTCGCTGTGGCGGGTGTCATTACGCAGCGACGCACCATTGCCCGAAGCCCGGCCACCGCTTCTGGTAGACTGGGGCGGCGCACTGCGCTGGTTCTCGACCGACGGTGAAGGCACTGCTGCTGCGCTGACTCGCTATGCCGCCAGTCACGGTGGCTACGCCGGGTTGTTTCGGCCCGGCGTAGAAAGTACCGGAATGCCTGATATCCCACAACTGAACCCGGTGCAGCAGCGCCTGCACTTGCGCCTCAAGCAGGCCTTTGACCCGGATCGGATACTGAACCCGGGCCGCCTTTACAGCTGGCTTTAGGATTATTATATGCACGTTGACTTACATCCTGACCTGGCCGACAGCATCGCCGCAAAAGGTGCCCGGGACCTGCTGAGCGCCTGCGTGCACTGTGGCTTTTGCCTGGAAACCTGTCCGACCTACCTGGAAACCCGGGATGAGCGGGACAGCCCCAGGGGCCGCATTTATCTTGTTCGGCAATTACTGGAGACCGGCACCGCTTCGGCTACCACGCGGCACCATCTCGATCGATGCCTGACCTGCCGCAGCTGCGAAACCACCTGTCCGTCGGGCGTCAAATATGCACAACTGGCAGAACTGGGCCAGCATTTGACGGAGCAGGCCGCACCAAGGCCCCGGCCCATGCGGCTGTATCGCTGGCTGCTGCGCGAAACCATCAGCCGGCCGCGATTATTTGCGCTACTGCTGGGGGTGGGGCAACGACTGAGACCTCTGGTGCCAGGGCCGCTGCGCCTGCAGATTCCACGCCGGCAGCAACGGCTGCCTGTGCCCGCGACCAGCCGGCCACGCACGATGCTGGTTCTCGAAGGCTGTGTACAAGCGGCGGCCACCCCGAACACCAACGATGCAGCACGCCGTGTATTAGATCAACTGGGTATCAGCCTGCAGGCGGCCCCACGGTCCGGCTGTTGCGGTGCCGTGCAACAACACCTGGGCAACGAGACCGGTGCGCTGGCCAATCTGCGCCACAACATTGATGCCTGGTGGCCCCACATTGAAGCCGGTGCCGAGGCCATTGTGAGCAGTGCTTCAGGCTGTGGCGCAATGCTGGCAGACTACGGTCGCTTGTTGGCCGATGATCCTGCCTACGCCGTAAAAGCGCGGCGGGTCAGTGAGCTGGCCTGCGACCTGGGCCAGGTCCTGGAGCGCGAGGATCTGTCGTCATTGCGTCCCGACACCGGTTGCGGCAAGGTTGCGGTACACACACCCTGCTCGCTGCAACATGCGCTCAGGGAACCCACACTGGTGGCCACAGTGCTTCGGCGCGCGGGCTTCAGCCTGGCAGATACTCGTGAAGATCACCTGTGTTGCGGCTCTGCGGGCACCTATTCATTACTGCAGCCCGCGCTCAGCGACTCTTTGCGCCGGCGCAAGATCAGGGCCCTGAGCGGGGACCAGCCGGCGATCATTGCAACGGCCAATATCGGCTGCCAACTGCAGCTGGCAACGGCGGCGGTACCCGTTGTCCATTGGATCGAGCTGCTGGATCCGGCGAGACCCGTCTCAGCCCGCAAGTAAACCCCATTTGCCGTCCCGCAACTGCAGCCAATGCGCCAGCACAGGCGAACTGTCCACGCCAGCCTTGTGCCGGAGGTACACGGATTCGTGCACCTGGGCGGTAACCGGCATTCGGCGCTGATAGCGCCCCAGGGCGCGCCAGAAACGCTGGTAGGAACGATGTGCACCCGCAGTGTGATCAAGATTCCCCGGATCAACCAGGTGCGGCTCAAATACCAGGCCCGCAGCCTCGGCTTCGCGAGCCATCCAGGCCAGCGGAATGTCACTGAGCAGGGCACCGGTTTTATCCGCCGCATAGCCGCCACCGATATCCGCATGTACGCCGGCAAACCAGACCTGCTGGAGATCCGCGCTGCCTGACTCATGCCACAGGGTGGGCTCGAAATCTGCACGTTCTTCGTCCATGGCCACAGCGTGACGCGCCACCCGCACATTGCTGCCCAGCACCGGGTCAAAAAACAGGTCTTTTTCCTCGGCAAAAGCCAACACCCGGGTGGGAATACCCAGTGCCCCTACGGTATCCCAGACGCCGATAAAATCCACTGAAGCCCTGGAGCCCTCTACGGCATTGGCACGTCGCCAGCGCTCGGCGGCCGCGGAGCCAGGTTTTGCGTTACGTCGCTTGTAAAGGTCAAACGCCTCGGGAATCCGCTGCGCCTGTTCGCGCTTGAGGATGCCACAGTTATTCAGCATTCCCGCCAGGCAACGGACCGTGTAGGCACCGCGACTGAACCCGAACAGAAAGAGGCGATCACCCGGATTGTAATTCTGCACAATAAAACGATAACCATCCTGGATATTCTTCACCATGCCAAGGCCGCCGGTACCGCCCCTCACCCGGGAATAATAGGAGCCAACCCCCCAATCGTAAAACACGACCTGTTTGTGCCCGGCCGGGGTCAGTGGGCTCAGTGCCCTCGCGACCCGCAACACATTGGTCGGGTTTTCACTCTCAGGATCATTCCAGGTACCATCCGCACAGATCACAATGTGTTTGCCTTGATACTTCCCCATGGCGCTGCTCCGAATCGCGGTAGCAGATAGTCTAAACCGGATTTGGTTATAAGCGCGAGATCCCTTGTTCCAAATCAATAGTCGACGCCGGGCACTATCTCTGCTTAGATAAAAATGCGCGTTCGCGCGTACTGCGATGTACCGGCCTACGGTTTTTCCGTTCCGTACAGTTCACAGCTCACCCACAGGAGTCGGCAGTGCCCACCAGAGCACACACCCATTCCACTGTCGGCGCTTGTGGAAGCAACGTCTCAAGGGAGGCAGTTCTATGAAAAAACATAAACGCGACACCAGTTCCCGGGCTTTTGACCGTGGCTATCGTGCCGGGGTTTCCGGTCGTAGTGTTGATTTCTGCCCACATGCCCAGGAGGAACAGCGCCAGCACTGGGTATCCGGTTGGCGTGAAGGTCGTGTTGATCAATGGGATGGCCTGACGGGTATCTCAGGCGTCCACAAAATGCGTGTTTCCTGAAACACCCGGAAACACAATAACGAATTGAACAGAGGTGCCGGGGGCTGTTTCCAGCCCCCGTTCAAACGTGCAGGCTGCTCTGCGCCAGGTCCAGCAACTCCCGTATGGCCACCGCGAACATCGCGAAATCCGGTGCATCTGTAGTGTGTAGCTCGGTTAACATATCGTGCCATCGCCCAAGTAATTGCGCCTGCTGGTGTTCCCAGGCAGCAATGCATGTCTCGAGACTTTCGTCATCAGGCTGTCGATGACGGAAAGCCCCTACTGCCAGTGCACGTTGTTGCCATTCAAGGTCTTCCAGATAGGTATCCCGCGCCATGGCCTGCCATTCGTTTTCGACCTTGGCCGCAATAATCTGGCCGCCGAACCAGTCGAGCTCCAGGCGCTCACCCAGCTCGAAATACAGTTCCGCCACCTCAAACAACTGCGCGCCGGTTTCGTGGGCTGTTTGAATAATGCCCAGGGCGGTATAGCCCTGTAGTGAACCGGCGACCAGCTCGGCCAGCGCCGGCTCGACCCCTTTGCTCTGGTAATGGCGCGACAAAGCCTTGTACTGGTCTCCGGCCCGTCCCCGTAGCATGGCGGGCAGGGCTGCCTGTAACTGGGCGACCCCGTCGCCGAACTCGGCTATCGCCAGGGTTGGCGACATTTCATGGCGCCTGTTACGCAACAGCCAGCGAGTCGCTCGCCGCACAAGCCTGATGAGACTGTGCATCATCTGTTGCTGCACAATGGCATCGATCTGGTAATCCAGCCCCTCGATCTGCTCCCAGATGTCGTCCACTGCATAGATACTCATGACCGCGGTGTAGGCACGGGCAATATCCGCGACCGGGGCACCGGTCGCCTTGCGCAACCGGGCGACAAAATTGAATCCCGCACGGTTTACGATATCGTTGGCCACCTGGGTGCACATGATCTCGCGGCGTAGCCGGTGTTCCCTGACCTCATCGGGGTAGCGCTCCACCAAGAGAGGCGGAAATGCCGTGGCTACTGCGCCCGCCAGATGCGGATCAATACCGAGGTCTGACTCAATAAGCGCTTCCTTCAGGATAGATTTGCTATAGGACACCAGTATCGCAAGCTCCGGCCGCGTCAACCCTTTGCCCTGCACTTTCCGGTCGGCGAGTGCCTGATCGGAAGGAATAAATTCGAGCTCCCGATTGATTTTTCCGGTCTGTTCCAGGGTGCTGATAAAACGCCGGAACTCACCATTGCGCTCTTCTGCCTGCAACTCCGCAAGGCTTATTGCCTGCACCTGCCGATAGTTATTCTGCAGCACCAGCCGGGCGATACTGTCGGTCATTTCCTCCAACAGGATGTTGCGCTGTTTTTCAGTAAGATCACCGCGCGCGACGACCGCATTCAGCAGGATCTTGATATTAACCTCGTGGTCGGAACAGTCGACCCCACCGGCGTTATCGATAAAGTCGGTGTTCGAACGCCCGCCATGCAGTGCGTACTCTACCCGCGCCAACTGGGTCATCCCCAGATTGCCACCCTCGCCGATAACCCGGCAGCGAAGATCAGTGGCATCTACCCGCAGGGAATCATTCGACTTGTCGCCAACGTCGGTGTGGGATTCCGTCGTGGCCTTGATATACGTGCCGATGCCGCCGTTCCATAACAGGTCGGCTCGCGCGCGCAAAACATGGGAAATCAGGTCATTCGGGGTCAGGTGGTCGCTATGAATATCAAAGCGGGCCTTCATTTCCGGCGAAATGGTGATGGCCTTGGCCGAGCGCGAAAAAATGCCACCGCCAGCGGAAATCAACTCGCTGTTGTAGTCACTCCAGCTCGAGCGCGGCAGCTTGAACAGGCGTTCGCGTTCGCCAAAACTGATCGCTGCGTCGGGTTCCGGATCAACAAACACATGCAGGTGGTTGAAAGCGGCGAGCAACCGGATATGGGGCGACAACAACATGCCGTTGCCAAACACATCGCCGGCCATATCGCCGATGCCGATCACGGTAAAATCTTCTTGCTGTGTGTTGACCCCCATCTCGCGAAAATGCCGCTGCACTGAAACCCAGGCGCCGCGAGCAGTAATGGCCATCTGCTTGTGGTCGTAACCGGCACTGCCGCCGGAGGCAAAGGCATCGCCCAGCCAGAACTGGTATTCATGGGAAATGGCATTGGCAATGTCGGAGAACGTGGCGGTGCCCTTGTCGGCTGCCACTACCAGATAGGGGTCTTCGGCATCCTTGCATACCACCAGTGGCGGCCGCAAAATACCAGTCTCGGTTCGGTTATCGGTAATATCCAGCAAGCCGCGGATGAATATCCGGTAACAGGCGATACCCTCTTCCTGCACCTGATCGCGGCTCATTTCGGCGTGCAGGCACTTGGCCACAAAGCCGCCCTTGGCCCCGACTGGAACGATCACCGCATTTTTTACCTGCTGGGCTTTAACCAGGCCCAGCACCTCGGTACGAAAATCCTCCAGCCTGTCTGACCAGCGCAAACCGCCGCGCGCCACCTTGCCGCCACGCAAATGTATACCCTCGATACGAGGGGAATAAACAAAGATCTCGTACAGCGGTATCGGCTGGGGCACACCGGGAATATCCCGGGGGCTGAGCTTGAAGGAGAAATAGGACTTGAGTTTGCCGTCGTCCGCCTGCTGGAAAAAATTGGTACGCAGTGTCGCCTTGATCACCGTTACAAACTGGCGAATGATGCGGTCCTCGCCAAGATTCTGCACTTCCTCGAGAGCGTCCAGGATACGCTGTTCCACTGCCACTTCGCGTTGCGCCCGCCACTCATCATCGCCGTCAAAAACCGGGGAAAATCGGGTCAGGAACAGCTCCACGATACCTGCGGTAATATGCAGGTGATTGGCCATCGTCTCGGCGATGTAGTCCACACTGTATGGGAACTGGAGCTGTCGCAGGTAACGGGCATAGGCGCGCAACAGTGCGATTTCACGCCAGCTGAGGCGAGTGCCGAGCAGCAACCGGTTGAATGAGTCATTTTCTGCCTCGCCAAACCAGATGCGGCTGAAGGCATCCTCGAACTCGTCCCGCACCTGCTCGAGGTCAATATTATTGGACAGTGAATAAATCAGGCTGAATTCCTGGATCCAGTACCGGCTGCCGTCGCTGGCCCGCACACCGTAAGGTCGCTCCGAGACCACTCGCAAGCCAAGATTCTCGAGAATGGGCAACACATCGGACAACGGCAATAACTCGCCGCGCTGATACAGGCGCAGCCGCAGTTTGTCATCACCCTCCTCCAGCAGGCGATACAGCCGCATGGCAAGAGCTTCATCGCGCTGCAGGGACAGGATCTGGTTGATATCCATCACCGCTACGCGCGGGTCAAAATCGTCGCGATAACCGGGTGGAAAACCCGCACCCAGGTCGCGCGCGTATTGCTCACCCGCTTCTTCGCCAAACTCTTCAATCAGGCGAATTCGCAGCCGGTCTTCCCATACCAGTGTCGCCTGCACGATCTGCTCCTCAATTTCATTAACGTCATAAATTTGTTCGATCGTCGGGTTAACCCGCAAAATGAAGTGTACGCGGACCAGTACGGACTCAGAAAAATAGGTGTTGAACTCGGCATCTTCAGCGCCGAATGCCCTGCACAGGATCTCCTGTATCAGCAGTCTCTGTTCGGTGTTGTAGCGATCCCTCGGCATGTAAACCAGGCAGCTGAAAAACTTGCCGTGCGCGTCGCGGCGCACAAAAAGGCGGGTTTGGCGACGCTCCTGGATACGGTTGATCGCGGAAACCGTCTCCGATAACTCCCTGACACTGGATTGAAACAACTCATCCCGGGGGAACAACTCCAGCACCCGGGCCAACTCGCGCCCGTCGTGTTCGGTCGGGTCCAGCTTGGAACGCTGCACGACCTGGCGGACCTTGCGCCGCAAAATGGGTATCGACATGGGGTTCATGGTGTACACGGACAAGGTATACAAACAGATAAAACGATGCTGGCCAATGACTTCACCCAAGGGGTCAAAGACCTTGACTTCAATGTAGTCGGGATAGGCCTGCCGGTGCACACGTGACCGGGTTCTCGACTTGGCAAAACTCAATTGCCGCCGTTGCAGTTCCTCGGATGCCATACTGTTCAGATCGTCCTGCAAATCGAGGGCACCACGGGTGGTGCGCAGGCGCTGCATGCCCAGGCTCCGGCTCTCATCAACCAGCACTTCAAAATCAGGACCCTGCCGGTTCACTTGCAGGTATTCATAACCGAGCATGGTAATGCGGTCACGCTCCAGCCATTGCAGGAACTTGACCGCCTCATCGCGATAGACGGGGTCAACGCAGTTTGTGGCTGCGATAGTTTCGCGGGCTGCCTGGAGTTGGGTCCGCATTGCGGAAAAATCGTCGACCACCAGTGCGACCTCCTGGAGGATATCGCGCAGGATATCTCCCAACTCGGTAAGTTGCTCCGGGTGCGAGTGCCGCCCTATCTCAAAATACAGGAGGCTTTCGTGAGAGACCTCGGTGAATTCTGCCTGCCCGGCTGGCAGCACTTCAATCAGCTGGTGGTCAATTTCCCGCCGGGATTCCAGATTGCAACTGGCAAGTGTGTGGATACGGATATTGCGCTGATTCAGCTCGCCGCGAACCGATGCCGTGCAAAACGGCAGGTCCCGACAGAGAATGACAATGACCGTAGAGTTACTCTCCCAACCGTGCCGTTGGATATCGGGATTGAAAATCTGCACCTTGGGCTCGGGAGCGTCCCAGGACTGCATAAAATGTAAAAGTCCGTAGAGGCAGCCATACAGGTTTTCAACCGCACGATTACGCATGTCCTCTGCAGGGAAGCGACTGAAGAAAACCGCCGCCAGGCTATGCAGCGACAATCGATCCTGCGGGGCACCGTGCTTTTCTATGTGTACAGACAGCTCGTCCAGCAGGTTTTTTTTCAATGCATCCCAGGCCATAATTCGCGCGTATACTCCGGGCCTGCAACAGGCCATTCTGGTATTGTTATCACTGGATGCAGTCTAGCGTAAACGACCGTGGATGTAGTTACCACGCACCGGAACTTTTACACACTGGGCCAGTCTCATGGTCACCCTGACACGGGGACGTGAACAACGCCACCTGTTTGGCTACAATGCGCGCTCATGACAAAGTGCCCGCGGCGCTGTGGCTCCAGCGGCCGAAAAAACACACTATTGAGGAGACTGCGTGGCAAGTGCAGATATAAGAACACTGGAAACCTGGCTTAGCGGGCAGATTATCGGCCAGGCCCACCTGGTGGAGAGACTCATCATCGCTTTGCTCGCAGATGGCCATTTACTGGTTGAAGGGGCTCCCGGACTGGCCAAGACACGGGCCATCAAGGCCCTCGCCGATGGCATTGAAGGCAGTTTCCACCGCATACAATTCACCCCTGACCTGCTGCCCGGGGACGTGACCGGTACCGAGATCTACCGGCCCCAGGAAGCGAGCTTTCATTTCCAGCGCGGCCCCATCTTCCACAATCTCGTGCTCGCCGATGAAGTCAACCGGGCGCCGGCCAAGGTGCAGTCGGCCTTACTAGAAGCCATGGCCGAACGCCAGGTAAGCGTGGGCAGCGATACCTGGCCACTTCCCGAATTGTTTATGGTAATGGCGACCCAGAATCCTATTGAACAGGAAGGCACCTATCCACTGCCCGAGGCCCAGCTTGATCGTTTCCTGATGCACGTCAATGTCGGCTATCCCGATGCGGCGGCCGAAATGGCCATTCTTCGCCTGACCCGCGCGGAAGCCGGCGGTAGCGCCACCACCGCACCTCCACCGCTGAGTCAGGAAGCAGTCTTCGCCGCTCGCCGTGAAATTCTCAATCTGCATATGGCAAGTACGGTTGAGAATTATATTGTGCAGCTGGTCATTGCCTCGCGACAGCCCGAACTCTATGCCGAGCACCTGAGCAGCTGGATCGAGTATGGGGCCAGTCCCCGCGCGACAATCGCCCTTGATCGCTGCGCCCGCGCACACGCCTGGCTGCGGGGTCAGGAGTTTGTCAGCCCCGACGATGTTCAGGCAGTTGCCGCCGATGTACTTCGACACCGCCTCATCCTCAGCTTTGAAGCCGAGGCCAACGGCACCACCGTCGATCAGGTTATTGCGGAACTGCTGGCCCTGGTGCCTGCAGCCTGAGGCTGTTGTTGATGCGGACGTCTGATTTCACCCAACCTGCAGTGGGCGCCCATATTGACCTGGCAAAACTGATAGGCCTGCGCCTGGCTGCGGGCCAGCTGAAACTGACCCGGCGCACGCGTGCCCTGTCGACGCTTGCCGGCCCCAATAAGGCGAACTTCCGCGGTCGCGGTATTGACTTTGAAGAAGTGCGCAGCTACCAGCCTGGCGACGATATCCGCACCATTGACTGGCGGGTGACCGCACGTACCGGCACTGCCCATACCAAGGTATTCCGTGAGGAGCGCGAACGCCCGGTACTGGTGGTTGTGGACCAGCGTAGCAGCCTGTTTTTCGGCTCGCGTAATTGTTGCAAATCCGTACTCGCCGCGGAGCTGGCAAGCCTCTTGGCCTGGAGCGCACTTGGCAACGGCGACCGGGTCGGGGGCCTGGTTTTCAATGAGCACGATCACCGCGAAATACGCCCCCGGCGCAGCCGCAAAACAGTACTGGCGATTTTGTCAGAAGTGGAATCCTTCAATCGGGCCCTGCCGCTCGAGTACCCCGGGGAAGAGGACAGCCTGGGCACCATGCTCGCCAACCTGCGCCGGATAGTACGCCCGGGCAGCAGTGTCTACCTGATCAGCGATTTCCAGGGTGCCGAGACCCCTGCCGCCCGGGAACATTTGTCGCGCCTGGCACAACATACCGAAATCACCGCGCTGTCCTGTATCGACCCGATTGAGCAGACATTGCCGCCGCCGGGTCGCTACGCAGTAACCGACGGCAAACAGCGCCGTGAACTGACGACGACTGACCAGCGCCTGCGACAGCGCTTTGAACAACAACAGGCCAGCCGCAACGAAGCGCTCAACCAGGATTTACAGCGACTGGGCATACCGTTGCTGCAGGCTTCGACCCTGGACTCGCCATTCCAGCTGTTACAGCGCTATTTCGGGCAGGCCCGGCGATGAATCCCCAGGATCCACTGGCCGACCTGCAACCCTTGCGACCGGCAGAAGCGCTCTCCTGGTGGCCTCCGGCACCGGGCTGGTGGCTCTTGCTGGGCCTGTTGGTGGCAGGGCTGTCGGTGATGGCCTTTCTATTGTGGCGTCGCTACCGGCGCAATCGCTACCGGCGCGTGGCACTGCAACAACTGGCGAGGATCACCGATAGCCATGCCTACCACCAGGACCCCGCGCGTCTGCTCGGTGAGGTTAACAGTCTGCTAAAAGCGGTTGTCCTGCACAGCTACCCGAAAAGCGAAATGGCTTCTGTTACCGGGGAACGCTGGCTGCAGTTCCTCAACGATGGCCTGGAGCAACGCGGTAGCTCCCTGCGCTTCCCCGAGTCAATCGGCCCAGACGCCTACAGTGCCGCACCCCAAGTCGGGAATAGTGACGAGCTGGTAAAAGCCACGCGGGCCTGGCTCCGTTTGCACCGGAGCCGCAGATGATCGAGTGGTTATGGCCCCTGGTTCTTTTATTGTTGCCGCTACCGTGGCTCGTGCAGCGCTGGGCGCCGCCGGCAAACAATCGGGAACCGGCCCTGCGCGCGCCCTTCTTCAACCAGTGGCAACAGCTCAGCGAGGGCCGCAATCCTCATTCCAATAGCGCCAGTCGCGGCACTCTGCTGATATTGTGGTCGTTATGGCTGTGCCTGTTGCTGGCCGCGGCTCGACCCACCTGGGTCGGAGAGGCCATTGAGCTACCCAAAAGCGGTCGCGACCTGATGCTGGCGATCGATATATCGGGCAGCATGCGTGTTGAAGATATGCAGGTTGGCAATAGTCTCGTGCGCCGCATTGATGCGATCAAGGGCGTCGGCGCGGAATTCCTCAACAGCCGCCGGGGTGACCGACTGGGGCTTATCCTGTTTGGCAGCAACGCCTACGTCCAGTCGCCCCTGAGTTTTGATGTAACAACCGTGGAGCGGTTTCTGCTGGAGGCCCAGATCGGTTTTGCCGGCCAGGAAACGGCGATTGGGGATGCTATTGGGCTGGCAGTCAAACGCCTGCGGGAGCGACCTGCCGAAAGCCGGGTGCTGGTGCTGCTTACTGATGGCCAGGATACTGCCAGTTCCATTACGCCGCTGGACGCCGCGCGCCTGGCGCAGGGCCTTGGTATCCGCATTTACACTATCGGTGTCGGCGCCGACCAGCTTTCTCTTCCTGGCCTGTTCGGCTCCAGCTTTGGTAGCCGCCGGGTAAACCCCTCCGCCGACCTCGATGAGGAGACGCTGCTGGAAATCGCCAGGCTCACCGGTGGTCGCTATTTCCGGGCACGGGATCCCCAGGAACTGGCGGGGATCTATCAGTTGCTGGATAAGCTCGAGCCTGTGGAACAGGACGTCGCGGTTTATCGTCCCCGTCAGGCCCTGGCGCACTGGCCACTGCTGTTGGCACTTCTGCTGAGCTTCGGGCTGGCAATACAACACTGGCGCCGCCTGGGCGGCACACTGCGAACGCCGGCTGCATGGATACGGGAGCAACGCCGTGATTGAGGCACTATCTGGCCTTCACCTGATACGCCCGGCCTGGCTCTGGTGCGCCCTGCCCGCCCTTGGCCTGGCCTTATTGCTATGGCGGCAGCGCTTGCAGGGTGGCGGCTGGAGCAGGGTTATTGCGCCGGAGCTGCTACGCCATTTCATCGGCCGCGATGACCGGCGCACTCGCAACACGCTGGTACCGGTTATCCTGGTGGCCTGGCTGCTCGCCTGCGTTGCCGCCGCCGGTCCCAGTTTCAAGAAAATGCCGCAGCCCATGGAGCAGGTACAGGATGCCCTGGTTCTGGTGCTGGACTTGAGTTATTCAATGAAAGCCACGGACCAGGCGCCGTCGCGACTGGATCGGGCGCGGCAGAAACTGCTCGACTTGCTGGCTGAGCGGCGCGAAGGCCAGACCGCGCTGGTAGCCTATGCCGGCGATGCGCACGTGGTAACACCACTAACGGATGATATCCAGACCATCACCAATCTGCTACCGGCGCTGAAACCGGACATGATGCCGCTACCGGGTAGCGACCTGTCGGGTGCCGTGGAGCTTGCGGTTGAACTGCTGCACTCGGCCGGCATGATCAGCGGCCGCATCCTGGTGCTTAGCGATGGCACTGCAGACGCCCAGGTATCGAGTGCCACCAGGGCCCTGCGCGGCAGTGGGGCAACCCTTTCGGTGCTGGCACTGGGCACGGCCAGCGGGGCGCCGATGCCATTGCCTGGTGGCGGGTTTGTCAGGGATAGTAACGGTGCAATCGTGCTGCCGGGACTTGACGAGGGCCCCCTGCAAAAACTGGCTCGCGATACTGGCGGGCGCTATCGGCGCCTGGAGATTAACAACAGTGACCTCGCCTATCTGCTCGCGGAACAAACTCTCCCGGGAACGGACAACACCATCACTACAGACACCTCAGCGGACACCTGGGAGGATCAGGGCTATTGGTTGGTGCTGCTGCTCCTGCCGCTGGCACTGGCCCTGTTCCGTCGCGGCTGGATGCTGGGCGGTGTACTGCCGTTGGTGCTGCTGCTTGATCCCCAGCCCGCCACTGCCCAGAGCTGGCAGGACCTGTGGTTCACTCCCGACCAGCAGGGCCTTCGCGCTCTACAGGAGGGCGACGCCGAACGCGCCGCCGAACTGTTTGAAAACCCTGACTGGGCAGGCACCGCGGCTTTTGCCCAGGGTGATTACAGCGCGGCTGCAGAGCATTTCAGTGCCCGGGACAGCGCCGATTCGTGGTATAACCGCGGCAATGCCCTGGCCCGAAAGGGTGAACTGGTGCCGGCGGCGAATGCCTATAAACGTTCTCTTGAGCTGGAACCCGGGCGCGCCGATGCGGAGACCAACCTCGCACTGGTGGAAGCCCTGCAGCAACAGCAACAGGAACAGGAGGGACAGCAGCCCTCTCCCGAAGAGTCCCAGGACCCGGGACAATCAGACGGCGAGCAGAATGACCAGCAGGGCGATCCGCAGGCGGCAGAGAACGCCGGCGAGCCTCCTGCTGACCAAAAGCCTGAACAAAACGGCGAGCGGGAACCGTCTGCCGAACCGGAACAACCACGCCCCGAACAGCAACAACCGGCTGCTGACCCGCTGCTCGATGAAACGACGGAAACACCGGGGGACGCCTCGCCGACTCCGGCGGCCGACGGTCAACCACTTCCCGAAGTAGAGGTCCCGGAACTTTCCCTGGAGGAAGCGGAACGCAACCAGGCGCTGGAGCAATGGCTGCGCCGGGTACCGGATGACCCGTCGGGATTGCTGCGGGAAAAATTCAGGTATGAAAGTCGCAAGCGACAACAGCAACAACCAAGGAATACAAATGAAGCGAACTGGTAGCCAACTGGCGTTGTGCGCCCTGCTGCTGATGTTCAGCAGCGCACTGCACGCTGCGTTTGACGTCTCTGTAGACCGCAGGAATCTTGCCCTGGGCGACAGTTTTCGCCTGGTTATCACCTCTACCGGCAACGAGGACCTGAACGACCTTGACCTGCGCCTCTTGCTCGCTGATTTCGAGATTTTGCAACGCGGCACCAGCAGCAACACCAATATTATCAACGGCCAGCGCTCGCGAACCCGCCAGCTGACCCTGGACCTGTTGCCTCGCCGCGAGGGTACCGCCTATATTCCCGCTTTCAGTACCGACGCTGGTAACAGTGAGCCGATCGCCATTGAGGTTGGCCCTACCCCGACTGTGGAAGATGGCGACCAGTCGGTCCTGTTTGAAGCAGAGGTGGATCGCACCGAGGTGTATGTCCAGGAGCAGATAGTGCTGACGCTGCGCATTCAACAGGCAATCAACCTGGATAACCGCAGTATCAGTGACCTGCAGCTTGCCAATGCATTCGCCAAACCCCTGGAACAGAAATCTTTCCAGCGCAATGTTAATGGCCAGCCCCGGCTGGTCCACGAAGTGCGTTATGCCATTTTCCCGGAGCAAAGCGGCACCCTGGAAATCCCAGTCCAGGTGTTTACTGCACGGGAAAGCCAGGCCCGACGCCGGGCATTTGACTTCGGCAGCAGCGGTCGCCAGGTACAGCGACGTAGCGAACCCTTGACCGTTACGGTGAAACCGCGCCCCGATGCCTTTCCCGGCAGTACCTGGCTGCCGGCGCGCAATCTCATCCTGGAGGAAAGCTGGTCAGCCGCACCGGAGCAATTGCAGGCTGGAGAGTCCGTCACCCGCACCATAAGCCTGCGTGGCGAGGGTCTCCAGGGTGCGCAATTGCCGCCTGTTGAATTTGTACAGATCGCGGGGCTCAAATACTACCCCGACCAACCACGGGTTGAGGATCGCGAAGATGACATCGGCCTGGTCGGTTTACGCCAGGACAGCGCCGCCCTCGTGGCAACTGCATCAGGTAACCTGACGCTTCCCGAACTGAGGATTCCCTGGTGGGATACCGAGGCTGATACGCTGCGCCACGCCGTCCTGCCGGCCCGGAATATCGTTGTCTCCGCAGCACCGGGGGCTGCCGCTCTTCCGGCACCGGACACCAGTGCCGTCGTTGTCACATCGCCGAGCCGGGGTGGCGCGGTTAACGAGGCCCGGCTGCGGCTCTGGCAGATACTGACGCTGGTGTGTGCGCTGGGCTGGCTGGCAACGGTGGTCTGGCACCGTCGCCAGAGAGGACAGGTAGCGACGCCTGCCGCTGACAAGCCTAAGGAAAACCGCGCCGCCGGGAGGGCCTTCAAGCGATTACAGGCCGCCTGTGCCAGTAACAGTGCCGCACAGGCCCGTCAGGCACTGCTCGCGTGGGGCCAGGCCCGACTCGCCCCGGCACCGTGCCAAAGCCTGGCGACGCTGACCACTACCCTGGGCGACCCCGACCTGTCAGGAGCGGTCTCGCAACTGGACCGGGCTCTGTATGGCGACCATACCGGTCCCTGGGATGGAACGGCGCTACTGGCGGCAGTGACACGTCACCAGCAGGCAAAACCGACTACAGGCGCAGCGGGCGATGCCGTGCTGGACCTGTACCCGGGCAGCGCTCGTTAGGACTACGCCAGGGCTTTATCCAGCACTTCGTAGACATCCCGGGATACCGTGGGCATGGCAGCCAGGCGCTGCAACTGGGCGCGCATCTGCTCGCCCCGCCCCCGGTAGTTGCGCCACTTTGTCAGCGGCGTTAACAGGCGTGCCGCAATCTGCGGATTGCGCGAATCCAGTTGCTCAATGATGTCCGCCAGCAACCGATAGCCCTCGCCGTCGGCACGGTGAAAGTTCACCGGGTTGGCGTTACTGAAGGCGCCGATAAGTGAACGCACCTTGTTTGGATTACGAATATCGAAGGCCGGGTGTGCCAGTAGCGCTCGCACCCGTTCCAGCGCATCGGCCACCGGCATTGCTGCCTGTACCTGCAACCACTGGTTCACTACCAGGGTTTCCTGCTCCCAGTCCGCGTAAAACCGTGCCAGCGCCGCATCGCGTTGCTGGTCCGGGCCATGCTGGGCAATTGCCTGCAGCGCGGCCAGGCGATCTGTCATATTGGTTGCGGTGTCAAACTGGGACTGTGCCAGCTGCAAGCCTTCGGCCCCGTCCAGAGCGAGATAATCAAGGCACATGTTGCGCAGGCTGCGGGCACCAATCTGCTCAGCAGTGGGCGCAAAGGGCGCAGAGGTTACCAGGCGCTGGTAGCAATCGGCAAACAGGTCCGCGTGCGCACTGGCAATGGTACTGCGCAGCATTTGCCGTGCCTGGTGAATGATGTCCACATCCGCACCACCCTGGCCCGCGGCCAACTCGGCAAGATACCCCTCCGCCGGCAGGCGCAGCATCTCAGCCACCATTGCAGGGTCCAGATCGGGGTCCGCCAGCAATGCGCCAAGGGCCTCCAGGAATTGCGGTTCAACCACCACTGCCGAATCCGCAGCGAGCTGGCCCTGGGTGTCGGAAAGCACTCGCAAGGCCAGTTGCTGGGAGGCGTCCCAGCGCACAAAACCGTCAGCTTCGCGGCTCATCAGTGCGCACAGGTCAGCTGTACTGTAATCATATTCCAGAGTGACCGGTGCGGAGAATCCGCGCAACAGCGCCGGTACCGGCGCCTCCATTACCCCCTCAAAACAAAAACTCTGTTCCTCCCGGCTGAGTTCCAGTACCCGATGGGTATTGTCCGCGGTCTCGCCACCGGGCTGATCATCCGCAAGGCGCAGGGGCAGGTTACCGGCGGTACCCAGCAGGCCCAGCGCCACCGGTATGGTCATGGGTTCCTTGTGGGGCTGGCCGGGCGTGGCCGGACAGGACTGGCGCAGAGTGAGGGTATAGCGCGCAGCGCCAGCATCGTAGTGGCCGCTGGCGACCAGGCGCGGGGTGCCGGCCTGGGAATACCAGAGTCGGAACTGAGAGAGATCAACACCGGAGGCATCCTCCATGGCGCGAACAAACTCTTCGCAGGTTACGGCCTGGCCATCATGGCGCTCAAAATACAGGTCGGAACCCTGGCGAAAAAGATCCGGGCCCAGCAGGGTGTGGATCATGCGCACCACCTCTGCGCCTTTTTCATAGATTGTTACAGTATAAAAATTGGAAATTTCAATGAACGAATCGGGCCGTACCGGGTGCGCCATCGGCCCCGCATCCTCGGCAAATTGGGCTGTGCGCAGCAGGCTCACGTCCTCTATCCGTTTCACCGTACGCGACCCCATATCGGCGGAAAACTCCGCATCCCGGAAAACGGTAAAGCCCTCCTTGAGGCTAAGCTGGAACCAGTCGCGACAGGTGACGCGGTTGCCGGACCAGTTATGAAAATACTCGTGGGCCACAATAGCCTGGACCCGCTCGAAGCCGGCATCCGTGGTGATGTCCGGGCGACACAGCACACAGGAACTATTGAAGATATTAAGGCCCTTGTTCTCCATGGCGCCCATATTGAAATCATCGACCGCGACAATATTGAAAATATCGAGATCGTATTCGCGGCCATAGGTCTCTTCATCCCAGCGCATGGACTGGATCAGGGAGTCCATGGCGTGCGCGCACTTATCCAGGTCCTTTTCTTCGACGTAGATCCGCAGGGTTACATCGCGTCCGCCACAGGTGCGGAACCGGTCCTCCACATAGTGCAGGTCGCCGGCCACCAGTGCGAACAGGTAAGCGGGCTTGGGATGCGGGTCATGCCAGCGCACCCGGTGACGGCCGTTTGCCAGTGCTTCCGGGGGTGCCGGATTGCCATTGCTCAGCAGTACCGGATAGAGCGCCTGATCCGCTTCTATCGTCACGTCAAATACCGACATAACATCCGGACGATCGGGAAAATAGGTGATTTTACGAAAGCCCTCCGCCTCACACTGGGTACAAAACATCGTGCGGGACTTGTACAGGCCCTCCAGGGAAGTATTATCCTGGGGATGAATCCGGGTGCGACAGCGAAGCACACACTGCGCCGGTGCCCGGGCTATCGTCAGCAGTTCATCATCCCGATGGTACTCGTCCGGGGCCAACTCGCGTCCGTCAATGGCAATTTCCAGTAACTCGAGCTCCTGGCCATTGAGTTCGAGCGCGGCACCGCTGTCGGCCTCCGGATTGCGCCGCAGGTGCAGCTGCGACGTTACCACGGCATGATCCTCAAACAACTCGAAGGTCAGCTCAGTGCGCTCGAGTAGAAAGGCTGGTACCTGGTATTCCTTGCGGTAAATAACTTTTGGCTGTGCGTCGCGCATTGCTTACCTCAGATCAGTGAAAGAGCGACCTGGTAGCCGCCAAACTTGCGTAAATTGATGACCCCGGTATCGAGGATCAGATACTGCCCCTTGATGCCCTGTAGGGTGCCCGCCACGGTGGGTGTCTTGTCGAAATTGAAGGACTTGACCTTCGTCGGGTACTCCAGCACCGGATAATCGATCACTGTTACCGGTTGTGTCTCCAGCGCGGCAATGGCCTGCAGCCCGTGGTTGCGTTGCAGTTCCACCAGTCCGGCCTGGCACTCCGCCATCAGGCGCTGGCGCTCGACTTCAAGGTTGGCCGGGGCAGTGGCGCCCTTGAGCATCGCCTGCCAGTTGGTCTTGTCTGCGATATAGGGCTTTAACAGTGTTTCCACAAGGCCCGATTGCAGCCGGGTACTGACCCGGAAGATGGGCACCGCCTGCGTGGCGCCCTGGTCCATCCAGCGGGTGGGCACCTGGCTGTGCCGGGTAATGCCCACCTTGAGCCCGGACGTGTTGGCCAGGTAAACGAAGTGGTCAATCATGCAGTTGCTTTCGCCCCACTCCGGTTCCCGACAGGTCCCGAGATGGAAATGACATTTTTCCGGACTCATGATGCAACTGTCACACTGTGCAAGGCGGCGAAAGCACGGGTAACAAAAACCCTGGTTAAAGCTCTTGCTGGTCAGCCTGTCACAGTGAACACAATTGATCTGGCCGAGGAATTGCAGTTCCAGCGCCTGGCCCAGGTAACAGTTCAGCGGCAAACTGTGGTCGCCCAGCACCATTTCATAAGCCACCGGCACCGCCAGACGGGTTTTCATTTTGCGCAGGGCACCGCGGGCCAACTCTCGACTCATTGTTGCGGCTCTTGCGCGGTATCGCGCCAGTTCAGGGGAACCGGCTCGGGGTCATCACAACTGGAGTCGGCCTTGCTGCCCTTGTCGATAAAGCCGATCCGCTGCTCTGGCGGCAAATGCCGCTCCCCCCAGGCGATAATGGCCTGCATGGCACTGGCGCGCTGCTCGGGGGTAAGGGCGCGGCCATCCGGCCATTTGCCCAGCTCTACAGAGCGCCTGAGGCTCTGGTAGACTTCCGGGGACATTTGCTCAATAACCTGTTGATAATCCATAGTGGCTCCGGCGTTTATGCAGCCGGCTATTATAACCTCCAGGCTAACCCCTGTCCCGTTGCAGGCCCACAGACAGTAAAGCCATTACGGCGCCAAGCACACCACCAGTCAGCAGACCGCCCACGTGCGCTGCATTGGCAATGGCACCAAACCCCAGCACTTCAATCACCCCCGCCAGACACAGCAACAACCAGCCCACCATCAACAGCATGATCGGCGCACTGGGCTCAAACCGCCAGGCCGGCTGCAAACGGGCGCCGACAAAGCTGAAGCCCAACAAGCCGTAAACAACCCCGGACATACCGCCAAAAATTGATGGCCCGCCGAACAGATACTGGCTGCCGTTGGACACAATCGCTATCACCAGAAACAATCCCAGCATATGTGCTGCGCCGAGCGTACGTTCTACCCGGGATCCCAGCTCCCACAGCCAGAGGCTGTTGAATACGATATGTAACCAGCCAAAGTGCAGAAACGCCGGTGTTATCAGGCGCCAGTATTGGCTGCCCATATCGCCAAAACGGATGCTACCACCGGCAAACTCGAACGGCGCGAAGGTAAACAGCGACAACCACGACACGGGCGCGCCCAGGTAGACCAGCAGGAAACCGGCTATACCGAGCACAATAAGCGCCAGGGTGACAGGCGCACTCAGCAATAAGGGCGGGCCGCTCGGTGAAGCCTGCCGCGCTGGCGGCGACCGCAGCTCATCGGGCAGCGCATTGTCACGCCAGGCCTCGAACAGCTTCGACACGGCTCTCGCGTGCTCGGCACTGGCGACTTCAAGTACCTGCTCGCCAGCGGCCTCGTACACCCGGTGCGGCACCCGCTGCTGCCTGAGCAGGGCAACAAAGCCTCCCAGGTCTTCATGTGCAGGAACGCGCAGGGCAATATATCCGTCGGCCATCAATTCACCAGCGCACTATTCCAGCGCAGTTTATCCCTGCAGCTGGCATAAAAACTGTGCCCGGTCGGGTGCAGCAGTGTCAGCCGGTCCGGCTTTTTGGTAATCACCACCGAATCTCCTGGCCGCGCTGTCATGTTGACCTGGCCGTCGCAGGTGACTGGCGGGTGAATGCGATTGCGCTGCAGGATATCCAGGCGAATTTCACTGTTGCCGTCAACCACGATTGGGCGGCTGCTGAGGGTATGTGGAAACATCGGTACCAGGACTACCGCATCCAGGGTCGGATGCATGATAGGGCCGCCACCGGAGAGCGAATAGGCTGTTGATCCTGTCGGGGTCGAAATGATCAGCCCGTCCGCACGTTGCCGGTAGACGAATACGTCATTGACGTACAACTCGAACTCTATCATCTGCGCCGAGGTACCCGAGTTCACCACCACATCGTTGAGGGCATCGGCGCGTCCCACGGTGACTCCATCGCGCACCACCCTGGCGTCGAGCAGGAACCGGCTCTCGCGGGTATATTCACCGGCGAGCACCGCCGGTATCCGGGTGGCGATATCGTCGGGGGTGATGTCGGTGAGAAAGCCCAGCCGGCCCCGGTTAACGCCCAATACCGGAGTCTGGTACCTGGCGAGCGTGCGTGCGGCACCCAGCAGGCTGCCATCGCCACCCACCACAATCACCAGGTCACTGTCTTCGCCGATTTCATCCAGGGTCGCCCGTGGATACGGAGCATCGGGTATCAGTTCGCCCAGCCGGTGCTCCAGCACCACCTCGCGCCCCTGTGGTTCCAGCAGGGCGACGAGCTCCAGCAGAACTTCCGCCAGCCCTTCCTGCTGGCTGCGCCCCACCAGGCCGATTTTATAAAAGGATGTTTGCATGCCGCCCTACCTGTTCGAACCAGTGGCACAGTATAACCCTGAACCCGTCGGCTCATGCACGCCGGATTCCATCTGCTGCCGTAGCCAGGAAAACCCCCGCCGTCCCTGCAGGCCCCCGGTGTGCACCAGCACTACCGGCTCCTTCGATGACCATTCACCAGAGGCTCTCAAGCGCTGTAGTGCGAGCATCGCCTTGCCGGTATATACGGGTTCCAGTGGCAAGGCGAACCGCCGTTCACAGGCCAGCATCACCTGCTGCAACGCTTCGTTGCTGCGGGCAAATCCCCCACAGTGAAACCGGATATCCAGGTCCCAGCCGGCCGTGCAAGTCGCGCCAGTGGCAGCCACAGCCACCGCCGTCCTGGTACCGAGGTCGCCATCGCCTTTAAGCGCCACAATCCCGGTTACGTGGAAGCCCGGGGGCAGTGCTGCGACCAGTCCAGCCAGGGTAGTGCCGGTCCCCGCCGCAACGACAATCCGCGCCGCGGCAGGCGCGCGCTGCAAAACAAGCTCGGCAATGCGGCTGCAACCCGCCACCCCCAGGGCGTCCGCACCCCCTTCGGGAATCACATAATCCGCCTGCAACCGTTGCGCCAGTTGCGCGCGGTAGCCGGGTTCATGGCGTTGCCGGTATTCTTCGCGACTCACAAAATGCAGCGCCATACCCCAGCGCCTGGCGTCCTCCAGGGTGGCTGAAAGCCGGGCGGGTTGCTCGCCGCGGATAACGCCTACAGAGGCTATCCCGCGCTGCCGGGAGCAGGCAGCGAGGGCGTGCAGGTGGTTGGACCAGGCGCCGCCGAATGAGAGTATGCGACGCGCACCGAGCGCGGCCGCCCGATCAAAATGGCCGCGCAATTTGAACGCCTTGTTACCCGGGGCGTTGCCGCCCAGGCGGTCCAGCCGTAGCACCTGCACCTGGTCAAGACTGGCGCCGAGCAACTCCTGGCCGGCAAGTGACTGCCAGAGATCATTGTTCAAAACAGGGGTTACGCCAAACCCACGTTATTTTTCTGCAGGACCTGTTCGGCGCGGTAGCTGGAGCGCACAAAAACACCGGAGACGACTTCCAGAAACCCCTTTTCAAGGCCCTGCTCGCGGTACTGCTCAAACTCCTGTGGGGAGACATAGCGGTCGATGGGATAGTGATTGACGGTGGGCTGCAGGTACTGGCCGAAGGTCAGCACATCAACCCCCGCGGCACGCAGGTCATCCATGGTGGCCAGCACCTCATCCTCGGTTTCGCCCAGTCCCAGCATGACACTGGTCTTGGTAATGACATCCGGTCGGTAGGCTTTTGCATGGGCCAATACGGCCAGGGTCTGTTCATAGCTGGCCCGGGAGTCCCGAACCGGGTGTGTCAGCCGACGCACCGTTTCAATATTCTGCGCAAAGACCTCAACGCCTGAATCCAGCACGGTCTCCACGTCCGCCAGTACACCCAGAAAATCGGGAGTTAACGCCTCGACCGCGGTAGCCGGGTTAATTTCCTTCACCTTGTGCACACAGGCTGCGTAGTGAGCGGCGCCGCCATCGGGCAGATCATCGCGATTCACCGAGGTCAGCACTACATATTTGAGTCCCATCAGACGCACCGCGTCCGCGGTGCTGGCCGGCTCTGCGGAATCCAGCCAGCCTCGGGGATTGCCGGTATTGACGGCACAAAACCGGCAGGCGCGGGTACAGACGTCCCCCATCAACATGATGGTCGCAGTACCGGCACTCCAGCATTCGCTCATATTGGGGCACTTGGCTTCTTCACAAACGGTCGCCAGGCGGTGCTCATGCACAATGCCTTTCACTTTCTCGTAGGTAGCGCCACCGCGCACCCGGATCCGCAGCCAATCGGGCTTGGGCAAACGATCTCCGGTGCTGGCGGCGGTTTTGATGCCATCCTTGATCGCGGTAATGCCACGGTCATTGACAAATTTATCGCCGCTGGCAACCTGTACCAACGGGATCAGCTTGTTGTCTGACATATCAAGAGGTCCTGTCGCCTGGCATTATTGTTCCCAATTGTGAATTATAACGAATTCGGAACGGATTCGCAGGTACCGACCACAAGAAACCCAAGCGGAGCTGCTAATTGCCCAATGATGGCATGACCTGGCGCCAGATCCCTGCCTGGACAGCGACCACCCGGACATTACCGAACTCGACCGGGAAACCGGCGCCCGGAGGGACTGAACCCAGGCGCGTTTAACGGTCAGGAAGTGGCGAAGGGTTCCACGTAAAACTGGCTGTACCATTTGCGGAATTTTGCAATCGGTCCGTCACCATCGCAGAGCACTGGCTGGGGCCGATAGATCTTGTGCTCCCAGATGGGCATATCCTCATCCAGCTGCTTGCAGATATCGCGAATAATAGCGGCATTAACTCCCCCGCTCACCGCCTCCCCGTCCACCTTCGGTTGGGTAAATGCAAAGCGCACCTGCACCTTACCCTCGTCGATGGGCACCACATTCCCCATCAGGAAGGTCTGGGCGATACCCTCGAAGCGGGTATAGCTCTGCCCCGGGCCAATGCCCTTTGAGGTAATGGCGCCTTTTACCGTACCGCGCGGTGTTTCCATATCGGCTCGCTGAATACCCAGGGAAATGTGATCCGTATAGGTCAATTCGGACTGGGGCAGTGTTGCCGTCTGGTGCACGTAGCGAAAATGTGCGGCATCGGCACCGTTTTCAGCCATTTCCTGGCAACTGGTGTTGATCGTCCACTCAAACCGCTGCAGCGGTGCCCAGTCATCGCTATTGGCCTCCTCAAGCGACTCAACGTCCCACAGGGGAGCCACACCTTCCGGGTGATACCAGGCATAGATCTGCTGGTTATCCTCAACTACCGGGTAGCTGACCAGGCACTGCTTGTCCTGTATTTTCGGCGGGATGTTCTTGGCATAGGGGATTTCCGTACAAAATCCCTCGGCATTGAACTTCCAGGAATGAAACGGGCACACTATGGTTTCGCCCTCAATACGGCCACCCTGGCCACTGCTTTCATTGATGCCGTAGCCCAGGTGCGCACCCAGGTGCGGGCAGTAGGCATCAAGCAATACCGGCTTGCCGGATTCGGTGCGAAACAGCACCAGCTCCCTGCCGAAATAATGCACGGGCCTCGATTGGCCCACGGCGAGCTCATCCGAGTAGGAAACGACAAACCAGCCATAGGGCAGAGGCATTGGGGGACGTGGTGACATGATTGAACTCCTGATCTGATAACAGGCATCACTATAAGACAGAAGCTCGCCCTTGGCAGAGCTGTGGGTACAAACAGCTGGACTGACCCGCGCATAAATGCGATTACTCTTTACCGGCAACCCGCAGTATCATGGGACACGGGTTCCAACAACACCAGACACCAATCAGGAGAACATGAATGTCAGAAGCATGGATTATTGATGCCTGCCGTACACCCCGCGGCATCGGCAAAAAAGGCAAGGGCGCCCTTGCGGACCAACACCCCCAGCACCTGGGTGCGACAGTGCTGAAGGCGATCGCCGAACGCAACAGTCTCAATACCGCCGACGTTGACGATATTATTTTCGGCACCAGCAGCCAGCGCGGCCAGCAGGGCGGCGACCTGGCCAGAATGGCGGCCCTGGATGCAGGCTATGACCCCCGCTCCTCGGGGGTTACTCTTGACCGTTTCTGTGGTTCAGGCATTACCTCGGTCAATCTGGCGGCAGCTTCCATCATGAGTGGCATGGAGGATGTGGTGATTGGCGGCGGCTGCGAAATGATGTCCACGTTTGGCCAGGATCCGAGCCAGTCACCCTTTATCGACAGCGATAACCTGCGCCTGCGTGAGCGTCACCCCCAGCCCCACCAGGGTGTGTGCGCGGACGCCATCGCCACGCTTGAGGGCATTGATCGCGAAGCAGTGGACAACCTGGCGGTTGTATCACAACAGCGTGCGGCCCATGCCATCGCCAACGGCTACTTCAGCAAAAGCCTGATCCCGGTATATCGTCCCGACGGCAGCCTCGCCCTGGACCACGAGGAGTTTCCCCGTCCCAACACCACCCTGGCCAGCCTGAGCGAACTGAAAGCCTCCTTCGGTGCCCTGGCGGATTACCCCCTGACCGAGTCCGGCGTCACCTACCGCAGCCTGGTCAACACCGTTTACCCCGATCTCGAGATCAATCATGTACATCACGCGGGCAATTCCTCGGGCGTGGTCGACGGCGCTGCCGCGATACTGCTGACCTCTCCCACGTATGCTCGCGCCAACGGCATGAAGCCCCGGGCGCGCATTGTTGCCATGGCCAATATGGGCGACTCACCCACCCTGATGCTGAACGGCCCGGTTCCGGCAGCCCGCAAGGTACTGGCCAAAGCCGGCATGCAGCTGTCGGACATTGACCTGTTTGAAATCAACGAGGCCTTCGCCGTGGTCGCCGAGAAGTTTATCCGCGACCTCAAGCTGGACCGCGACAAGGTCAATGTCAATGGCGGCGCGATGGCGCTGGGCCACCCGATTGGCGCCACCGGTTCGATCCTGATCGGCACCCTGCTCGATGAACTCGAGCGCAGGGACAAGCAGTTCGGCCTGGTCACCATGTGTGCCGCCGGCGGTATGGCACCGGCGATCATCATCGAGCGCATCTAGCCACAAGGGGCTCTTGCAGCCCCTTTTTTCACCCATAAAAAAAGCCACCTTACGGTGGCTTTTTCGTAAACCCGCAAGGAATTTACATATTTTCAATCATCTTCTGGCCAAAGCCGGAACAGCTGACCAGGGTGGCACCTTCCATCTGGCGCTCAAAGTCATAGGTGACCGTGCCGTTCTGGATGGCGCCGTTCATGCCATTGATGATCAGGTCGGCAGCTTCGTTCCAGCCCATGTGACGCAGCATCATCTCGGCCGAAAGGATCAGGGAGCCGGGATTGACCTTGTCCTGGCCTGCATATTTGGGCGCCGTACCGTGGGTGGCCTCGAACAGGGCGATGGTGTCTGACAGGTTGGCACCCGGTGCGATACCGATACCACCCACCTGGGCCGCGAGGGCGTCGGACAGGTAGTCACCGTTCAGGTTCAGGGTGGCGATAACACTGTAGTCGCCGGGACGGGTGAGGATTTGCTGCAGCATGGCATCGGCAATCACATCCTTGATGACGATATCCTTGCCGTTGTTCGGGTTCTTCATGGTCACCCACGGGCCGCCATCCAGCAATTCACCGCCGAATTCCTGCTGGGCAAGTTCATAGCCCCAGTCGCGGAAAGCACCTTCGGTGAATTTCATGATGTTGCCCTTGTGCACCAGGGTTACCGAGGGCAGGTCCTGGTCGATTGCGTACTGGATCGCCTTGCGCACCAGCCGCTTGGTACCCTCTTCGGACACGGGCTTGATGCCGATGCCCACTTGCTGGGGAAAACGAATTTTGGTGACGCCCATTTCCTTGAGCAGGAAATCGACCACTTTCTTGGCCTCATCGCTACCCGCCTGGTATTCAATACCGGCATAGATGTCTTCCGAGTTTTCACGAAAGATCACCATGTTGCAGGAGCCCGGGTCCTTCACCGGGGAAGGTACGCCCTCAAACCAGCGCACCGGCCGCAGGCAGGTGTAAAGGTCCAGTTCCTGGCGCAGGGCCACGTTCAGGGACCGAAAACCGCCACCGACCGGCGTGGTCAGGGGCCCTTTGATACCCACGGAATAGGTCTTGATGGCTTCCAGCGTTTCTTCCGGGAACCAGTCGCCTTCATACAACTCGGCGGCCTTTTCACCCGTGTAGATTTCCATCCAGGAAATTTTCTTGCTGCCACCATAAGCTTTTTCGACAGCAGCATTGACCACGTCGATCATTACCGGGCTGATATCAACACCGATGCCGTCGCCTTCGATGTAGGGGATGATGGGGTTGTTGGGGACGTTCAGGCTGAAATCGTCATTAACCGTAATTTTTTCGCCGGTGGTTGGCACCTGGATATGCTTGTAGCCCATAGGTTCTTCTCCGTAGCTGTGGGTCCATTGAGTCCCGGGGTGCGGTATCCTAGTGAAACGCCCCGTTAAAACGGCGCCCAGTGTAGCAGGTTTCCTGTCCTTTCTCGTGGGTGGGATACAAATTTTTAGCGCCCCGGAACCACGTGCATGGCCAGACTGATCCTGTTCAACAAGCCCTTCAAAGTCCTGAGCCAGTTCAGCGACCGCGATTCCGTGGGCGCAGGCAGCACACTGGTACGCGCTACGCTGGCAGACTATCTGCAGGCGCCGGATTTCCGCGTTGCCGGACGCCTGGACTACGATTCGGAGGGATTACTGCTATTGACTGATGATGGCCAGCTGCAGCAACAGATCGCCAATCCCCGCTACAAGCTGTGGAAGACCTACCAGGTACAGGTAGAGGGAAAACCGGATGCCCGGGCCCTTGCACAGCTGGCCGGAGGCCTGCAACTCAAGGATGGCCCCACTCTGCCCGCCCGGGTGGCCTGCATTGCCGAACCCGGGGATCTGTGGCCCAGAACGCCGCCGGTGCGCAGGCGTCTTAGTGTTGCCGACAGCTGGCTGGAGATCAGTATCCAGGAGGGCCGCAACCGGCAGGTACGACGAATGACCGCGGCCGTGGGCCTGCCCACCCTGCGCCTGATCCGCCGGCGGGTCGGCGACTGGACGCTGGCGGGGCTGGCGCCCGGCGACCACCGGATCATCACCGTTCACCGTCCGCGCACTCCAGGGATTCCGCGACCTGCTTCATCGACGCGGCTGTCCAGGGGCGCGCGCAGCCGCAAGAGGCCAGGGTCATGACACGCTGGCACCCCCATGTCACCGTGGCCACCGTCGTCGAACGTGCAGGCTACTATCTGTTGGTCGCAGAACGAGACAAGGCCAGCGGCAATGTTGTCTTCAACCAGCCGGCCGGCCATCTTGAGCAGGGGGAATCGTTACAGCAGGCAGCGCTACGCGAAACCCTGGAGGAAACCGGCTGGGATATCACATTGCGCGGCATTCTTGGCTGCGCGCTTTACACCGCCCCAAGCAACGGCATCACCTATTACCGAACCACATTTGTTGCCGAGGCCATCCAGGAAAATGCTCGCGCGGTACGGGATCCGGATATCATCGCCGTGCACTGGCTTGATTACGAGGCAATCATCGCCAATTCTGGTAAACTGCGCAGCCCGCTGGTACTGGTCGCTGTTGAGCAGCACCGCAGCGGGCTCTGTTATCCCCTGAACATGATATCCAGTATGGTGAATTACCAGCCATGAGCTTTAATGCAGCAACCAAAGTTATTGTCGGCATGTCCGGTGGCGTGGACTCCTCCGTTGCCGCCCTGTTGCTCCGTGAACAGGGCTATCAGGTTGAAGGCCTGTTCATGAAGAACTGGGATGAGGATGACGGCACCGAGTACTGCACCGCCAAAGACGATTTTGCCGATGCCCGGGCCGTTGCCGAAAGGCTCGGCATTACCCTGCATGGCGCCAATTTTGCCGCCGAATACTGGGATAACGTCTTCGAGCATTTTCTCGAGGAATATAAAGCCGGGCGCACACCGAATCCCGATATTCTCTGCAACCGTGAAATCAAGTTCCGCGCCTTTCTGGACTATGCGCTGATGCTGGGCGCCGACTGTATCGCCACCGGCCACTATGCCCGGCGCGGTGAGTCCGACCGCAAGGCCACTTTGCTGCGCGGGCTGGACAACAACAAGGACCAGAGTTATTTCCTCCACGCTGTCGGCCACCGGGAGCTTGAGAAAACCCTGTTTCCCGTGGGCGAGATCCAGAAGCCGGCGGTGCGGGACCTGGCTCGGGAGCACGGCCTGGCGACACACAATAAAAAAGATTCCACGGGTATCTGTTTTATCGGCGAGCGTCGCTTCAAGGATTTTCTGCAGCAGTACCTGCCGGCACAGCCAGGTGATATTTACAGCCTTGAGGGTGAACAGCTGGGTCGGCACCAGGGCCTCATGTACCACACAATAGGCCAGCGCCAGGGACTGGGCATTGGCGGCCTTGCCAATCACGACGACTCGCCCTGGTATGTGGTGGGCAAGGACCTGCAGCGCAACAGACTGCTGGTGGCCCAGGGCAATAACCATCCGGCGCTGTTTTCCAGCAGCCTTGGGCTAACGGATATATTCTGGATCGCGGACGAGGCGCCCGCCATGCCCCTGCGCTGCCAGGCCAAGGTGCGCTATCGGCAACCCGATCAGGCGTGCACAGTGACACCGGTGGCGAGCGGGTTTCAGGTCTCCTTTGATGTCCCGCAAAGAGCGGTCACACCAGGCCAGTCAGCCGTATTCTACGACGGCGAACGCTGCCTGGGGGGCGGCGTGATCACCGCCAGTGATTCGATAATGCAGGCTCGCTGAGATGCCAACCAAAGCCGCCAGCCTGCTGGAAAAACAGACCATCGCCCTGGCCGGCATCACCCAGGCCGCCAGGCTGGTGGACGAACTGTCCCGTACCGGCAACTGCCCTCCCGAATTCCTGGCATCGTCGTTACAGAGCCTGTTCGCCTTCGAGGTCGATCAGGTAGAAGACGTCTATGGTGGCATTGCCGGCGTCAGGCTGGGCCTGGACACCCTCGCCGGCATGCTGGGCAATGGGCAAACCCCGGACCAGCGGGAAGTGGTGCGCTATGTGTTCAACCTGCTGTATCTGGAGCGTAAATTCGCCCGGGACCCCGCGATGATGTCCGTAGTGCACTCGCGATTACAGCATGCAAGCTTTCACGCCGAGCACTTTGCCACCCAGGCAAACGACATCTGCAACAGTATATCCGGCATCTACCAGGATACTCTCAGTACCCTTAAATTCCGCATCAAGGTCAGCGGCAGCGCCGAGCACCTGCAGAACCGCCAGACCGCAGACGCCATTCGCGCGCTATTGCTCGCCGGGCTGCGTTCAACGTTTCTCTGGCGCCAGCTGGGTGGCAGGCGCTGGAAGCTGATATTACAACGGCGCGCCATTGCCCGACAGGCACAAGAACTGTCACGCAATTCGGGCGTGATGTAACCTCTTTTCGTCATTTTCTGGAGCACACCAATGAAGCTGGATTCACTGACCGCGATTTCGCCAATAGACGGCCGCTACGGCAACAAGACCTCGGCGCTGCGCGAGGTATTCAGCGAATTCGGCCTGACCAAGCGTCGGGTACTGGTAGAGGTCCGCTGGCTGCAGCAGCTGGCAAAATTAGCCGGAGTGCCCGAAGTGCCGCCCCTGTCCACCGCCGCCAGTGACCTTCTCGATGCGATTGCCCGGGACTTCACCCCGGAGGATGCCGCTCGTATCAAGGACATCGAAGCCACCACCAACCACGATGTCAAGGCAGTGGAATATTTTATCAAGGAACGTTTTGTCGGCAACAGTGAGTTGGAAGCGATTGCTGAATTCGTCCATTTTGCCTGCACCTCGGAGGATATCAACAACCTGGCCCATGCCCTGATGTTGCGCGACGGCATGCAAAGGGTGATGGTTCCGGAAATGCAGAAACTGGCCGCTGCGCTAACCGACCTGGCCACCGCACATGCCGCGGTGCCGATGCTGTCACGCACCCACGGGCAAACCGCCAGCCCCACCACGATGGGCAAGGAAGTGGCCAATGTCGTCGCGCGGCTGCAGCGGTCGCTGCAACAGCTGGGAGGTGTCGAATACCTGGGCAAGATCAACGGCGCGGTCGGCAACTATAACGCCCACCTGGTGGCTTATCCCGATATCGACTGGCAGGCTACGGCCGAGGAGTTCGTGACTTCGCTGGGCCTGTCCTGGAATGCCTACACCACCCAGATTGAGCCCCATGACTACATGGCCGAACTGTTTGACACCATCGCCCGTTTCAATACGATCCTGACAGACTTCAATCGCGATATCTGGGGTTACATTTCAATGGGCTACTTCAAGCAGCGCACGATCGCCGGAGAGGTGGGTTCGTCTACCATGCCCCATAAGGTCAACCCCATCGACTTCGAGAATTCCGAAGGCAACCTGGGCCTGGCGAATGCCATTTTCCAGCATCTGGCCGCAAAACTGCCGATCAGCCGCTGGCAGCGGGACCTTACCGACTCCACCGTGCTGCGCAATATGGGCGTTGGCTTTGGTTACAGCCTGATCGCCTATCAATCCAGCCTTAAGGGCATCGGTAAGCTGCAACTCAACGAATCGCGACTGGCCGAGGACCTGGAGCAGAGCTGGGAGGTGCTGGCCGAGCCTATCCAGACCGTGATGCGCCGCTACGGTATTGAAAAGCCCTATGAAAAACTCAAGGAACTCACCCGCGGCCAGGCCATGAACCGGGATACCCTGCAAACCTTCATCAACGCACTCGACCTGCCGCAACAGGCCCGCGACCAGCTGCTCGCACTGACCCCGGCTACCTACATCGGCAATGCGGACATCCAGGCCCGCGCTATCGACCAGGGCTAGCGGCCCGTGCCGGTACTCACCCTGGATCAGGATCAGTTTCTCGCACGCCACTGGCAGCGCGAACCGCTGCTGCTCCGAGACGCCGTAGCAGGGTTCAAGCCCCCCATCAGTGCCGATGAACTTGCCGGCCTCGCCATGGAAGAGGACGTGGAGTCGCGCATTATTGAATGCCGGGAACCGCTCTGGCAATTACACCATGGCCCTTTTACAGCGGATGCGTTTGACCGCAGTCATCCCTGGACATTGCTGGTGCAGGGCGTTGACCGCTACGTGGACGCGGTCGCCGAACTGCTGGACCTGGTCGATTTCATCCCTCGCTGGCGACTGGACGACATCATGGTCAGCTATGCCAGTGCTGGCGGCGGCGTTGGCCCCCACTATGATCTCTACGACGTATTCCTGTTGCAGGGCGAAGGCGAACGCGTCTGGCGTATCGGCCAGCGCTGTGATGACAACACGCCACTGCTGCCCCACCCGGACCTGAAACTGCTCGCGGATTTCCACTGCCAGGCGGAATACCGGCTGCAATGCGGGGATATTCTTTACGTGCCACCAGGGGTTGCTCACTGGGGCGTTTCGGTAGACGACTCCACCTGTTTTTCTATTGGTTTTCGCGCTCCAAAAGCGGCTGATCTGCTGTCGCGCTGGGTGGATTCGCGTCTCGAACAGCTGGATGCCAGCGTTTTGTTGACCGACCCGGACCGCAACCCGGTCGGCGAGCCGGGCGAGATTCGCCGGCAGGATATCCAACGGGCGCAGGCTCAATTGTCGGCACTGCTGACTCCTGAAGAGGATGAATCCTGGTTTGGCGAACTGGTCACCGAGTCCGAGACGGCTTATGCTGAAATCACCACAGTGAATGCTGCTCTTGCGCAGCTACGCGGTGCCCATGCGCGCGTCGTACTGGTACCGGGTGCGCGGGTCGCCTGGCAGGCACTGGAGAACAGTATCCGGGTGTTTGCCAATGGCAGCAGCCAGCTGTTCCCGCCGGGCTTGCGAACAACCGTATGCCTGCTCTGCAAACAGGGCTGGCTGGACAACGATACGCTACAGGGAACCACCGTGGACACCGGGCAGCTGTTACGGTTCCTGCTGGAGCATGGAGGTATTGATGTCGATTGAACAAGTGGATGAACTAACGCTACGGGTGGCCGATTGGCAGGAAGACCTGGCCACCCTGCGCGCCATCCGGGAGCAAGTGTTCATCATTGAGCAGGCGGTACCGCGAGAGATCGAGTGGGACGATAAAGATGACACCGCCGTTCACATACTGGGCACCCTGGGGGATGAACCCGTGGCCTGCGGCCGCCTGTTGCCCGATGGCAAGATTGGCAGGATGGCGGTACTGGCACCCTATCGCGGTCGCGGTATCGGTGCCGCAGTGTTGCAGGCCCTGGTCGATGAAGCTGGCAAGCAAGGACTGGATAGCGTCTATCTGCACGCCCAGGCTCACGCCGGTGACTTTTACGCCCGCGGCGGCTTCAGTACCTATGGCGAACCGTTCCTGGAAGCCGATATTCCCCATATCGCCATGCGCATGCCGCTGGAGCCGGGCCAGACACCGGGTTACGTCACCCGTATCAGCTACCCGCAACCGTTCTCCGACTATGCCGTCACCCTGTGTGAATCCGCCAACCGCGAGCTGTGCATCCTCAGCCCCGCGCTCGATCACCGGGTATTTGATAATACAGAACTGGTCTCCGCTCTCAGTGCCCTTGCGCGCAGCACCCGCCACGCCCGCATCCGGATTCTGGTCAGCGACCACCGGCCGCTGATACAGCGCAGTAACCGCCTGCTGGCACTGGCCCGCAGGCTACCCTCATCGGTAATTTTGCAACAGCTCGACGAGCATCCGGACTGGAAAGGTGAAACCCTGATCATCCGCGACCGCAACGGCGTACTCTACAAGCCGGCCGAGTCCGACAGCGCCGCGTTTTATGAGCCGGACTCCCGCGCCGGGGCCGAAAGACAGTTGCTTCTGTTCGATGAACTCTGGCGTCACAGCGCCCCGCATATCGAGTTTCGCAGCAGTCTGCTTTAACATGGGCTGTGGATGAAGCAGAGCGTGCGACACGCGACTGCTGAGGGCATCAGACTACGCCGGCAACATCACCCCGACTTCGTTGCCTTCGTACACCAGGGAATATACGCGCAAACCGCGGCAGGGTAGTTCGGTTGCCTGCAGCAGCTCGCCGCTGCCCAGGTCAAACCGGTATCGGTGCAAAGGGCATTCCAGCATGCCACCGATAATGGCCGCGTTGTCCAGTGGGTGCTCACGGTGAGGACAATGAGACTCAAACAGGTACCTTTCACCCTCGTCCTGGACGAGCAGCAACGAAAGATGGTCGATACGGAACTGGCGCCGGTAGCCGTCGCCCAGGTTGATCAGCTTCTCCAGAGACTGGAAGTACATAGGCCGGCTCAATGCAACAACTCCCCGCCCCGCCGGCTTACAGCAATGCGATAAGCTGGCGGGCGGCGTGGAACGGGGTGATACGCCCCTCCTCCACATCCTGCTCCAGCCTTGGTATCAGCGCCTTGATCCGGGGATTCTGGGTAAGTTGCTGCAACAGCATCTCGTTCAGAAGTTGCCGCATCCAGTCCCTGTTTTGTCGCGCGCGCTTGTTCTGGAAAGCCCCGGCCTGCAGGGCCTGGAAGTAGTAATCCACTATCATGCCCCACACCGCGTCAACATTGTCATTCTTCAGTGCCGAGCAGGTCATGACCCGGGGCGTCCAGAAACTGGTGTGCCGCAACAGGTTCATGGCCGAGGTATAGTGCCGGCTTGCCTGTTTTGCCAGCAGGGCGCTATCGCCGTCGGCCTTGTTGATTACGAGCGAATCCGCCAGCTCCAGAATACCTTTTTTGATGCCCTGCAGTTCATCGCCGGCGCCGGGCAGCATCAGCACCATGAAAAAATCCACCATGCCCGCAACCTGGTACTCGGACTGGCCGACACCGACGGTTTCAACCAGAATCACATCGTAGCCGGCGGCCTCGCACAGCAGCATGGTTTCGCGGGTTTTCTGGGCCACCCCGCCAAGCGCACCGGAGGCAGGCGAAGGGCGGATAAAGGCCTCCTGGCGCCGCGACAGGTACTCCATGCGGGTCTTGTCACCGAGAATGGAGCCCCCGGCAATGGGCGAACTGGGATCCACTGCCAGTACCGCCACCCGTTTGCCCTGCGCTATCAGGTACAGGCCAAAGGCTTCGATAAATGTGGATTTCCCGACCCCCGGCACACCGGAAATACCCACCCGGATACTGTTGCCGGTCTCCGGCAATATCTGCTCAAGCACTTCCTGGGCCCGGTCGCGATGTTCCGCGCGCGAGCTTTCGACCAGGGTAATCGCCTTGGCGAGGGCCCGGCGATCACCATCCTTCAGTGCCTGCAAATCAATCGCTGTCACGGATCAGCTGCCGCCCTGGGCCTCATTGACCGCGTCGAGCACGTCCCGCGCGCACACGGGAATGGGCGTGCCCGGGCCAAAGATGCATTTCACACCCGCCTTGTACAGGAAGTCATAGTCCTGGCGAGGGATAACGCCGCCGGCGATAACAACAATGTCGGAGGCACCCTGTTTGCGCAGTTCAGCTACCAACTCGGGGACCAGCGTTTTATGCCCCGCCGCAAGCGAGGAGGCACCCACCACATGCACGTCGTTCTCGATCGCCTGGCGAGCGACTTCTTCCGGTGTTGAAAACATCGGCGAAAGGTCTATATCAAACCCGACATCGGCAAAAGCGGTAGCCACCACCTTGGCGCCGCGGTCGTGGCCGTCCTGGCCCATCTTGCACACCAGCATCCGCGGGCGGCGACCGTATTTTGCAACAAACGCGTCAATGTCCATGCTGATACCCTGCCAGTTTTCATCCTGCTGGAAGGCTGAGCCGTAGACGCCGGAGACCGTCTGGGCCTGGGCATTGAAACGGCCAAACTCACGCTCCATCGCGAACGAGATCTCCCCCACCGTGGCGCGCCGTCGCGTGGCTTCAATGGCCAGTGCCAGCAGGTTGCCCTCACCACTGGCCGCCGCCTGGTAGATATCTTCAAGAATAGCTTCAACGGCCGCTTCGTCACGATTTTCCCGCACGCTGGCCAGTCGCTCCAGCTGTGAGGTGCGCACGGCATCATTGTCTATCTGCAGCACATCAATGTCGCTATTGTCGTCCACGCGGTACTTGTTGACCCCGACTATGACGTCTTCACCGCGGTCAATACGCGCCTGCTTGCGCGCCGCCGCTTCCTCGATGCGCAGCTTCGGCATGCCGGTTTCAATGGCCTTGGCCATACCGCCCGCCTGCTCCACTTCCTCGATCAATTCCCAGGCCTTGTCGGCGATGGACTGGGTCAGGCTCTCCATCATGTAAGAACCACCCCAGGGATCAACCACATTGGTGATACCGGTTTCTTCCTGGATGATCAGCTGCGTGTTGCGGGCGATGCGCGAAGAGAATTCCGTTGGCAGGCCAATCGCTTCATCCAGCGCATTGGTATGCAGTGACTGGGTGCCGCCGAACACCGCGGCCATGGCCTCGATGGTGGTACGGACCACATTATTGTAGGGATCCTGTTCGGTCAGCGACCAGCCCGAGGTCTGGCTGTGGGTGCGCAGCATGGAACTCTTGGCTTCTTTCGGGTTGAACTCACTGACGATACGCGTCCACAGCAAACGCGCTGCCCGCAGCTTGGCGATCTCCATATAGAAATTCATGCCGATGCCCCAGAAAAAGGACAGTCGCGGTGCAAACTGGTCGATATCAAGGCCCGCGGCCAGTGCAGTGCGGATGTATTCCTTGCCGTCGGCCAGGGTGTAGGCGAGCTCCAGGGCGGCGTTGGCCCCGGCCTCCTGGATATGGTAACCGGAAATCGAAATCGTGTTAAAGCGCGGCATATGTTCAGAGCAGTGAGCAATGATATCGCCGATAATCTTCATGCTCGGTGCGGGCGGGTAGATGTAGGTGTTGCGTACCATGAACTCTTTGAGGATGTCGTTCTGGATGGTACCTGCCAGTTGCCCCTGTTCAACGCCCTGCTCTTCCGCGGCGACGATATAACCCGCCAGGATAGGCAGTACCGCGCCGTTCATGGTCATGGAGACAGAGACTTTGTCCAGGGGAATGCCATCAAAAAGGATTTTCATATCCTCTATGGAATCGATGGCGACACCCGCCTTGCCGACATCGCCAGTCACCCGCGGGTGATCGGAGTCATAACCACGGTGGGTGGCCAGGTCAAAGGCCACGGAAATACCCTGGCCCCCGGCCGCAAGTGCCTGCCGGTAAAAGGCATTGGACTTCTCCGCGGTGGAAAACCCCGCGTACTGGCGAATTGTCCATGGACGACCGGCATACATGGTCGCCTGCGGACCTCGCAGGTAGGGTGAAAGACCCGGCATGGTGTTGGTGTATTGCAGGTTTTCAAGGTCTTCCGCGGTGTACAGCGGCTTGACGTCGATGCCTTCGGGGGTGTGCCAGGTGAGGTCGTCAAGGCTCTTGCCTTTCAGGCCCTTCTCCGCCAGCGCGCGCCAGGCTTCGGGTGTTGCCTGTTCTGTCTTGTCATTTTTGTCCGTCATAGTGTTCTTCTCCGCGAGCCTGTCAGTGTTCTTCGCCGGGCTGGTTAATCTCGATCAGAACGCCGTCACAGCTTCTGGGGTGAATAAAAATAACACGGGAACCATGGGCGCCGGGGCTGGGTGCATCGGCCAGAAACTGGTAGCCCTTCGCCTTCAGGCGGGCCACGTCGTCCTCGATATTGTCCGAGCGAAAGCACAGGTGATGCAGGCCGCCACCACGCTTTTCCAGGTAGCCGGCAATCGGCCCCTCGCCGTCAAGCGGATGCACCAGCTCGATATTAGTCGGCGGCAGCGGAAAGAACGCGGTCGAGGTTTTTGCCGCCACCACGTCTTCGGTGCCCTCGAAAGGCAGGCCAAAGTCTTCCATGAAGCGCTTGATCGCCTTTTCAAGGTCAGGCACCGCGATGGCAATATGGTCCAGGGCTGTAATCATGGCTTATCTCTCAAATCACTTGTTGCAGGAAGCCTGCGGTAAGCTCGCGCTTGCGCGCCGCGACGGCCTCGGGGGAAATCACTTCGATTTTTTCGTCCGGGGTGATCTTGAACAACGGCTGGCCTTTTTGAATGATGACCCCGTCCGTTTCCACCAGGACCTTTTCCACCGTACCGGCGAAAGGTGCATAGACCTTGTTGAACATCTTCATCACTTCAACAATATACAGAGGGTCACCAGCGGCAAACTGGTCGCCCTCGCTGACATAGACCGTATGCTCCGGCGACTCGCGGCCGTAGAACATACCCCCGCTTTCCGCCAGGATCTCATCCGCACGGGCCGTCACCGGGGGCACCAGTACCTTGGCCATGCGCGTTTGCAGATCCTCGTCCAGTAACTGGTCCGGAATGTGAATGCTCAGGTCCGTGTTTACGCCAAGATCAAAATAACGGATTGCCTCGGCAATGCTGGGCAATACCGCCATAATGTCCACGCCTGCCTGGAAACCCTTATGGGCAGCGCGCACCTGCGTCCAGGTACTGCCCGACATACCGGCAGGCGCCTCTTCAGTGTCAAGCTGGGTTTGCAGGGCAATCCAGTCGGGTGCATCAAGACGATTGTTGAGCTCAGTATAGAAATCCAGCGCCTCCTGCAGAATGTCGTGGTCGTGATCCCAGATCATGCTCGCCGCCGGGGCACCAGGTACGTAATCCATATTCAAAAAATGATAGGTATCCGCCAACAGCTCGATCGGGTTTTCGTTCCAGCAGACCTTGCCCTCGATCAGGGTATAACAGTCGCGATTGATACTGAGCCAGCCGCTGAGTATGTGAGGCGAATCCAGCAACTGCTGCAGCGGCCGCATTAACAGGGTCTTTTTCAGCTCAACACTGCTTTGCAATCCCTTGGCGGCGACCTCACTGTGACCCTTGAGCTGTTGCTGGCAGATTTCGCGCCAGGCAAACTCAAGATCAATATTATTCGCCTGGTCTTTCAATGCACCCACCAGGGTCAGGTAGGGCACAATAAACCGGGTGGTCGGCCGGGCATTGATATTCTGGCCGATGAACCAGTTCACCAGCCCGTAATGAAACTCCAGGTTGGTCGCCAGCTCCTTGCCTCGCATGCGTGTGCGGCGAAGGGTTTCAGCCATTTTCTGGTAGGTGTCCAGCCGGCTGTCACCGACCGTCAGGAGCAGCGCGATATTGGAATCATAAGCGCCGGCCAGGGTGTACTTCATGAATACATCGGTATCGGGATTATGCAGGCTGATACCCTGGTCATCGCGAATCTCGCCTTCCAGCGCATCGCTCCAGTCTTCGATAATACCGCCGGCGCTGGGCCTCAGCGCCTGGTCCGTGGCATTGAGCCGCGCTTCGACACTGTCGTTGTGGCGCAGAAGCCGGGTCGGCCTGGGCAGGTGGGGACCGTGTACTGCAAGCAGCACCATCGCTTCAACCAGTGATTCAACCACGAAATAGTCATCGTCAAGATCCGGATTGGTGAACTTGAGGGCATAACACAGTTCAGTAACCCGGTGCTCAACCTGGATACGGGTATTCATTTCCATGAAGAAATGCTTGTCGCGGTCCACGATGCACTCGAAGGTGGAGACGGAATCAAGCCCGACGGCCGCACCAAAACGCGACGCCTCGTCTTCCATTTCCTCGAGTGTCGCGAGGTCCTGGCGCAGGACTTCGGCTTCTGTCGCCTTGCCGGTAGTTTCCGCCTCGGCAATGGCAGCGCGCAGGGATTCAACAGTCACCGATACTTCCAGCAGTTTTTGCTCGTGCATCTGCAGCGAACAATCGCGGCCGCCCAGGGTGACACACCAGTCACCGTTACCCAGCACCTGTATTTCCTGGTGACGGGTAGTCTCGATATTCAGCTCGACCAGTACGTTCTTGTTGTCGCCAACACCGGTGGTCTTGACCTCGTTGAGAATTTCCCGGACCAGCTCGGCAGTGCGCTCATACTGGCCTATTCCCAGGATACGCTGACCTTTACCCCCGCCACCACTGATCGCCTTCAGGCGCACACGATTCCTGGGGTAGTCGGCCTGCATGCGCTTTACCGCTTCCACCAGGGTATCGCTGAGCTCTTCAACGGTATAGAGATCGATACCCTGGTTGTACGACGCCGCCAGTACGAAGTCGGCCTTGTCTTCGAGGCTTATCGAATCGTCGTCCAGCTTCGCGGTATCAACTGGCAGGCCATGCATGTCACAGAGCGCCTTGAGTGCGGCGACATCAGGATGCTTCTTGAGCAGGGTCAACGCGGTGGCGTTATCAATACCCGGGGTAACCGACACGCCGGTTTTGAGTGCAGTGCGCTTGGCTTCATCCTTGAGCCCGGCGTCGTGCACGGTGCGCGAACAGGGGCCGATGAAGTTGAGACCGGCGCGTTCCATGGCGGCTACCATGCCCTCGTCCTCGGCCATGAAGCCGTAGCCGGCGAAGATGGCATTGTAATCATTGTCCCGGGCAATGCTGATTATCTGGGCAATGCGCTCGTTGCGCTCCTCCTTGTTGGCACCGGTGTAGTCCGGCACCCGGTGTATGCGGTCAGGATCCGTCAGGGAGCGCAATTCCGGCGCCAGTGCATTCTGGTAGACAATGGAGTCTTTTTCCGACAGCAGAATACCAAAATGCACAATACCCATCTCGGTAAAGACATCCATGGCCTCCTTGCGAATCGGCCCGCGACAGATAATCAGCGGACGCAGGTCACTGCAATCAAAGCCGGCCACCCAGGTGGAGCGACTCTTGCCCAGACGGCGATCACGATGAATGAGCGGGTTGCGCAGATAGTGTTCGTTGGACACGTGTTATTTCCTCAATCTGGCTGGTTGTTTCGAGCGACGACTAGTGGAATTCACGCTGCACTGAAGTGAGCGGTTCCGGCGTATAGTGACGCAGGCAAAAATCCATATGCTCCGCCAGCACATGGCGCAGGTCTGATGGCATTACGATCTGGGAGATGGAACCCAGGCTCAAAGCCTCGTTGGGATTCATTAACTCCTGTTCGTAACGCTGGGCCAGAAGCTGTTCTTCCGACCGTGCCCAGACGGTCACCAGCTGTTCGGCCATCTCCCGCGCTTCATCCGGGGCCAGGCCGGCACTGACCTGGGCACGGGTTTCGGCGGTGATTTTTTCCGCCAGGCTGCCGCGAATCTTGCGCAGTTCATCCTTGTACACATACTCGACACCTGCAGGCCCCATTACCGCCACCCGGGTAGTGGGCAGGGCAACCACGAAGTCGGCGCCGGTGGCATAGTTGTTATAGGATGCATAGGCACCGCCAAAGGCATTGCGGACCAGCACCAGGAAGCGCGGTGTGCGCAGGTCGACAATGGCATCCAGCATCGCCCTGCCCGCCTGCACAATACCCCTGGCCTCCTGTTCACGACCGGGCAGGAAGCCGGTGGTGTCTTCGAGAAATATCACCGGAATATTGTAGAGATTGCAAAAGCGGATAAAACGCGCGTTCTTGTAGGCCGCGGCGATATCGATCTGGCCGGAGGCGACTGCCGAATTATTGGCAACAAAACCCACCACATTCCCCCCCATACGACCCAGCGCAGTAATCGTATTGCGAGCACGCTCGGCCTGCAGCTCAATAAAATCACCGTGGTCACACAGTTGCTGGATCAGGATGCCAATATCAAACGGGGTGTTGTAACCGGTTGAGGAATTGAAGGCTTTTTTCAGCAGGATGTCGATATCCCAGGTCTTGCGGCTAACCGGATCCGAAGAGGCCTGGTACGGCGGTGCGCTATCGTTGTTGCCTGGCAGATAGTTGAGCAGTGCGCGCACCTTGCGCAGGGCGGCGACTTCGTCGGGAACCACAAAATCGGTGACGCCGCTCTGGCTGTGAACCCCGGGGCCACCGAGCTCGTCAGCGGTAACGTCTTCACCAAGCACGGACTTCACCACACCGGGGCCGGTGAGGCCAAAGAATGTCTCGTTGGGCTGGATCAGGAAACTGCCCTGCCGCGGCAGGTAAGAGCCGCCACCGGCATTGAAGCCGAACATGCACATGATGCTGGGCACCACGCCGCTGATCTTGCGCAGGGCGGTAAAGGCATCCGCATAGCCATCGAGGCCACCGACGCCGGCAGGAATATAGGCACCGGCTGAATCATTGAGGCCCACTAATGGGATCTTGCGCTTGGCGGCCAGCTCAAACAGGCGGGCCAGCTTTTTGCCGTTGGTCGCGTCCATGGAGCCGGCGCGCACGGTAAAGTCGTGGCCGTAAATCGCCACGTCCCGACCCCCGATTTTGATCAGGGCAGTAACCAGGGACGCGCCATCCAGGTTCGGCCCCCAGTTCTGGTAGAGCACGGTGGGCGCTTCATCGGCGAGGTATTCAATCCGCTCCCAGACGGTCATCCGGTTTTTCTGGTGCTGACGCTGGATACTTTTAACGCCTGCCGCCTGCAGTGGACGCTGCTGCATCTCCCAGCCGGCCTTCAGTGCCTTTTCATAGAGACCGGGCTCGGAAGCCACTTGCCCCGGCACCTTGAATTCACGTTCATCATGCGTCGCAAAAGGGTTGCTGAGCGATGCGACCAGGTCTGTTGTATTACTTGTCATAGTTCTGTCATCCATGCTGATGCCTGCCGGCTCGAAAAAACCGGCAGCTGCCTGTATCTTCTGTCGAGGTTCCCGGGTTTACACGCGACGGTGGCGCGGCTTACGATGGCAAACCTGCCTGAATTCGGCGACCCAGATTAATTCCAAGCCGCCTGAAAGTCAATTTAAGCGCCGTAAATGCGACACGTCCAGAAGCTGCATATGCAATGTATTAACCGAAAACATGCCTATAAATGCGTAGATTTTTTGTCAATTTCCTACGCAAACGTGCCATTGCACTCCGAGGGCAGTAACAATAACAGGCCCGTAGCACGGTGTCGCCCGTGAATCTGCAGCTTGACGAGCTCCACTGGCAGCCGGACAGCGGCTCGTTATTCGAGCGCCTGCGCCATTTTGGCGATGCCGTGTGGCTGGACAGCGCCCAGCCCTGGGCCGCCGGCGGACGTTATGACATTCTGGTGGCGGAGGCCAGCATGGACTCGCCCGCGGCACCTGTGGCCACCGACGGCGTCGATCTTGACCGCTATTTCACCAACCTGGCGAGCTGGCATCGCGAGCGCTACCAGGGCATCACCCCGGCTGATCCGGGCCTGCCTTTCTGTGGCGGCCTGTTGGGCTACATTGGCTACGAACCGGGCAATGCCCTGCACGGTATCACGCCGCATCACCCGACCGTGGCAGCCATGCCCCCGATCCGGCTTGCAGCCTACGACTGGTGCGTCATCCAGGACCACCTGCTAAAGCGCACGGTACTGGTATCGCTGCCCTGGGTTTCCCCTGCCCGGCGCCGGGACATTCGGCAGTGCCTGGGTCCTGGTGCGAGCGCGCGGCAACCCGGGACTTTCAGGTTACACAGCGGTTTTTTGCCGGACAGCAGCCGTGCCGAGTACCGGCACGCCTTTGAGCGGATCCAGGAATACATCCAGGCCGGGGACTGCTACCAGGTAAACCTGGCACAGCGGTTCCGGGCGGGCTACAGCGGCGATCCTCTGATTGCCTATCGGGTCCTGCGCGAGGTCGCCGCGGCACCGTTCTCCGGCTATGTTGACCTCGGCGGGGACAGCGCCCTGCTATGCCTGTCGCCGGAACGTTTTTTGTCCGTCCAGGGCCGCCAGGTTGAAACCCGTCCCATCAAGGGTACCCGGCCACGTTACGCCGACCCCGACCGCGACCTGCGCAGCGCCAGGGAGTTGCGGGAGAGTCCCAAGGACCGGGCAGAGAACCTGATGATTGTGGATCTGCTGCGCAACGATCTCGGGCGCAGCTGTGTACCGGGCAGTATCCATGTTGAGAAACTGTTCGAGCTGGAAAGTTACCCGACGGTACACCATCTGGTAAGTACTATCCGTGGCGAACTGGCAGCGAACCGCGGCCCCCTGGAACTGCTGCGCGACAGTTTCCCCGGCGGCTCCATCACCGGGGCACCCAAGCGCCGTGCCATGCAGATCATTGCCGAGCTGGAGCCCTGTAGCCGCGAGGCTTATTGTGGATCACTGCTCTATATCAGCGCAGACGGACGCATGGACAGCAACATTGCCATCCGCAGCCTGCTTTGCGAGGGCAGCGATATACGCTGCTGGGGCGGTGGCGGCATCGTCGCGGATTCCAACGGCGACCAGGAATACCAAGAGACCTGGGACAAGGTCGGTCGCTTCTTCAGTACCCTCGAACAGCGCTTCGGCACCCACGCTCCCCGATAACGGCGGGCTCCACCGTCGCGGTCGGGGAAATGCCTACAGGGTCAGGCTGCGATGACTGGCGGCGATGAATGCAGCCTTGAGAGCGGGAAAGTTGTGTACCGCTTCGAACTGCGGGAATTCGTCAATCACATTTTGCGGCGCGTGGAATAGCAACCCCACATCCGCCTCCCCCAGCATAGTGGTGTCATTGTAGGAGTCGCCCGCGGCGATAATCCGGTAATTGAGTGTGTGCAGGGCTTGTATTGAGGCACGCTTGGGGTCTTTCTGGCGCAGGGTATAATCGATCACGCTCCCGCCTTCGTCCACCACCAGCTTGTGGCACAACAGCGTCGGCCAGCCCAGTTGTCGCATCAGCGGCGCGGAAAACTCATAGAAGGTATCGGACAGGATAATCACCTGGAAACGCGCACGCAGCCAATCGAGAAACTCGGCCGCGCCGGGCAGGGGTTCCAAAGTGGCAATGACTGCCTGGATGTCATCAAGCTTGAGGCCGTGCTGGTCAAGCAGGCGCAGGCGCTGCTTCATCAATACGTCATAATCGGGGATATCCCGGGTGGTTGCGCGCAACTCTTCAATGCCGGTGCGCTCGGCAAAAGCAATCCAGATTTCCGGTATCAGAACACCTTCCAGATCCAGGCAAGCCAATTCCACGTGTCGTTCTCCCAAGCAGTTCCAGAAAGCGGCACAATCTAACCAAGCCAGCTCCCGGCCACAAGGGCGAGGACGTCAAATAATCAGTAAACGGGCAACTCAATATCCGCAAAGAGCTCATCGAGTTCCGTTTTGCCGGGATGCGCAAAGGCTTCCCTGACCACATCGCGGGTAAGGTGGGGGGCAAAGTCTTCGATAAAGTCGTACATGTAGCCGCGCAGGAAAGTACCGCGCCGGCAGCCGATTTTGGTTACGCTGCTGGCAAAAAGTGCGCTTGCATCCAGCGCCACCAGGTCAGAGTCCGCCTGCTCATCGTGGGCCATCGCGGCGACAATGCCGATCCCCAGGCCAAGCCGTACGTAGGTCTTGATAACATCGGCGTCAGTCGCGGTAAATACCACCCTGGGCACCAGGCCGCGTGCCAGAAAGGCCTCGTCCAGCCTGGAACGGCCGGTAAAGCCAAATACGTAAGTAACCAGGGGATGCGCGGCCACATCCTCCAGGGTCAATTCAGCGAGTTTGGTCAGCGGATGCCCGCGAGGCACCAGCACACAGCGGTTCCAGCGATAACAGGGCATCATGATCAGGTCACTGAACAGCTCCAGCGCTTCGGTCGCGATGGCAAAATCGACGGTGCCGTCCGCCGCCAGCTCTGAAATCTGCATCGGTGTGCCCTGGTGCATATGCAGGGACACGTCCGGATAACGCTCGATGAAGGAACGGATGGTGGCCGGGAGCGCGTAACGCGCCTGGGTATGCGTGGTTGCAATCGACAGGCTGCCCTTTTTTTCGTTGGAATATTCCTGGGCAACCTGCTTGATGCTCTCTACCTTGCGCAGCACTTCTCCCGCAGTTTGCAGGATCGCCTCACCGGCGGGTGTAACATGGGTGAGGTGCTTGCCACTGCGGGCAAAGATCTCCACCCCCAGCTCGTCCTCCAGCAACCGGATCTGCTTGCTGATGCCGGGCTGCGAGGTATAAAGGCTCTGTGCCGTGGCCGAGACGTTCAGGTCATGATGCGCGACTTCCCAGATATAACGCAGTTGCTGCAATTTCATGAAACGCTCCGATTAAAAAACGGCCACGGCCAATTACTGGCCAACCAGGCTTATACAGAATAGTGTTTAAATACGCGTTTGTGCAAATACAATGGAATAACCAACCGGGGCTTCAGTTATTGGCTACCCCATGGGGAACGTGACCGGTGGCAATATGGGGCCCCGCCAGCTGGCAGTGGGTTTCCTGGTCATCGAAAAAAACATCTGCCTCATAGGCCCGCAGGAATTCGGTTTTGTTCAGTCCACCCAAAAAGATGGACTCATCGATGCGAATGTTCCACGCCCTCAGCGTACGGATCACCCGCTCATGTGCCGGCGCGGATCGCGCTGTCACCAGGGCCGTGCGAATCGGTGCTTCAGAGGCGGGAAACGCTTGCTGCAGTCGATGCAAAGCGGCGAGGAAGGGTTTGAAAGGACCACCGCTTAACGGGGTGCGTGCGGCCGCGCGTTCGCTGGCGCTGAATGCCTCGAGCCCTTCACTCTTGAATACCCGTTCAGCCTCATCGGAAAAGACCACCGCGTCGCCGTCAAAGGCAAAGCGCAATTGGTCTGAGCTGCTGTTACCGGCCTTGTTGGAAACGAGGGTTGCGGCAGCAACGCCGCAGTTGAGCGCGTAGCGTACGTCTTCAGCTTCATTCGACAAAAACAGCTGGCAGCCAAAGGCATTGATATAGCGCCAGGGGCTCTCACCCCCACAAAAGGCGGCGCGGCTGATCGCCAGGTCGTAGTGCTGGATTGAATTGAAAACCCGCAGGCCGGTATCGGCACTGTTGCGGGACAATAGCACGACTTCAACCTGGGTCCGGTCACCCAACAGGGTATTGAGGCGTAGTAACTTCTGTACCAGCGGGAAGCCCTCGCCGGGTTCCAGCGGTTGCTCTTCGCGTGCCACCTGATACTCGGAGTAAGCCTCCAGGCCCTGCTCCCGGTAAACGGAATGGCTTTCATCAAGGTCAAACAGCGCACGCGAGGAAATCGCGATAACGAGCTTGTTGTCGGCTGCAGGCATCATCAGCTTTTAAAATACTCTTTACTGATGCGGAACACCAGCGGGCCCAACAGCAACAGAGCCACCAGGTTGGGCAGTGCCATGAAAGCATTGAGCGTATCGGCAATCAGCCAGACCAGCTCCAGTTCCACCAGTGTCCCCACGGGAATAACGAGCACCCAGAGCAGGCGAAAAGGCATACTGGCACGCACACCAAACAGAAAGACCGCACAGCGCTCACCATAGAATGACCAGCCGATCATCGTGGTAAAGGCGAACAGGCACAGGCCAACAGTGACCACATATTCCCCGCCGGGCAGCGCATTGCCAAAGGCCATGGAGGTAAGGCTGGCGCCGCTGATGCCGGATGGCAAAACATCCATGATCACAATCACCAGCCCGGTCATGGTACAAACGATCAGGGTATCGATAAACGTGCCCAGCATGGCGATCATGCCCTGCTGTACCGGCTGGTCGGTGCGCGCCGCCGCGTGGGCAATTGGCGCGCTACCGAGACCCGCCTCATTGGAAAAGATACCGCGGGCAACACCGAAACGGATGGCTGCCCAGATGGTAGCGCCGGCGAAGCCGCCGGCCGCCGCCGAACCGGTAAAGGCCGACTCGACGATGAAGGCCACTGCCGCGGGCACCTCGCTGATGTGCATCAAAATGACAACCAGCCCCATCAGCATGTAACTCAGGGCCATGATCGGCACCAGCCAGCTTGCGACCCGGGCAATGCGGCGCACGCCACCCAGGATCACCGCGGCCACCAGCACCATCAGGACCAGGCCGGTTAACAGGGGCGGCACGGAAAAGGAATCGCTCAGTACCTGGGATACCGAATTGGACTGCACCGTATTGGCAATACCAAAACCCGCCAGGGAACCAAAGATGGCAAAGGCCCACGCCAGCCAGTGCCAGCGCTTGTGTAAGCCGTTGCGAATGTAGTACATCGGGCCACCGCTATAGTTGCCCTCGGCATCCTGTTCGCGAAAACGTACCGCGCATACGGCCTCGGCGTACTTGGTAGCCATGCCCACCAGGGCGGTGATCCACATCCAGAACAGTGCCCCTGGCCCACCCAGCGCCAGCGCTGTGGCGACGCCGGCAATATTGCCGGTACCGATAGTGGCGGAGAGCGAGGTCATCAGTGCACTGAAAGGTGATATATCGCCCTTGCCATGGCCTTCGCGGCCGGCGAACAACAGCGCAAATGCGCGCGGGATATGGCGCAGGGTAAGAAAGCGCAAGCCGATACTCAAATAAAGCCCGGTACCGAGCAGCAGCGCCAGCATCACCGGGCCCCAGGCCCAGCTGTTAACCGTTGTCATGAAGTCTGTCATTGCACCTTCCCTGGTAAGTCAAAACCCCGCGCCTGGGGAAAAACCCCGAAAGCGCCACCGGTGTGTAGAAAAACAATGTCCCGGCAATCGCCGAAGCGTCCCGCCGCTATTTCCCGGACCATTCCGAAAAATGCCTTGCCGGTATACACCGGGTCCAGCAACAATCCCTCGAGCGCGGCGAGCTCCGCAATCAGGCTGAACACCTCTGGGGCAGCAATACCGTAGCCGCTACCGACATAGCCGTCGATTATCCGTGGTTCATAATCAAGCGCGGGCATATCAGGATAGCGGGCCTGCCAATCAGCGACATCGGCGGCGACCTTGTCAAGAAAATACTGTTCGTCATCACAGACGTTGATGCCCCAGACGGTCAATGGCAATTGCTGCAGCGCCACACCAACGGTCAGCCCCGCCTGGGTTCCACCGGAACCGGTGGCGGTCACCAGTTGCGCAGAGGCGATATCGGCCCCGGCAAGGTCGTCCGCCAGTTCATCACAGGCTGCGATATAACCCCAGATACCGAGGCCGTCACTGCCGCCGGTCGGTATTACCAGTGCCTTGCGCCCGGCGGCCCGGTAATGCGCCTGCCAGTGCTCGAACAGGGCAGGCAACTCAGCTACATACTGGCGCTTTGGGTAGCAGTTGATGGTTGCCCCCGCCAACTGATCGAGCAGGTAGTTGCCCTCGCTGCCGGCGGGTTGCTCGCCGCGCAGTAACAGATGCACCGCCAGCCCCATTTGGGCACCGGCAAAAGCCGTTGCCCGGCAGTGATTGCTTTGTAGTCCGCCGCAGGTAATGAGGGTATCGCAACCCTGCTCCAGGGCATGGGCCACAATAAACTCCAGCTTGCGAACCTTGTTGCCGCTCAGCAGGCAGCCGGTCAGGTCGTCCCGCTTTACCCAGAGCCTGTGACCCCGGCCCCAGCGCTGACTGGCCCGCTCAAGATACTGCAGCGGCGTTGGCCGGGTGGCGAGCTCAACCCTCGGCGGGTACCCAAGCGATACCATCAGCTAATGGACTTGAGGGTTCCCTTGGGCAGAATGGCGTGCACGTGGATACGCTGGAACTTCATGTCCACGTTATTGGCCACGTTGAGTACCATGTAATTGTCATCCAGGGAGGTGACCCGGCCAAGAATACCGGAACTGGTCACTACTTCGTCTCCCTTGGAGAGTGCGGCCACCATTTGCGCATGCTCTTTCTGGCGCTTGCGCTGGGGCCGGATCGCGATGAAGTAAAAGAGGGCGAACAGGCCGACAAGAAACACTATCTGGAATATTTCCCCGCCTCCCGCAGAGGCTCCTTCCGCCTGGGCATGGGCGCTGGCAATGAATAAACTCATGAGTAATTTCCCTGGTTAGTAATAGTGGACGAAGGGGCCGTTACTGCTGCCCCGAAAGCCGGTAAATGTACAGTGATTCCCCGACTGCTGCAATCTGAAGACGGGTTGACCGGAGGCCGGATGGTCTCAGGGATGCAATTCAAGATCATAGTGCATGACCAGCGGCGCATGATCGGAAAAACGTTCCGCCGTGTAAATTTCGGCGCCGGTTACGGCGGGCACCAGGCCCGGGGTAACAACCTGGTAATCCAGTCGCCAACCCACATTTTTGGCCCAGGCCTGGCCGCGATTGGACCACCAGGTATATTGATCCGGCTCTTGATTCACCAGGCGAAAGGCATCCCGGTAGCCCAGTTCGTCATACACCTTGTCCAGCCAGGCACGCTCCTGCGGTAAAAACCCCGAGTTTTTCTGGTTTGCCTTCCAGTTTCTCAAATCAATATTCTGGTGGCAGATATTCCAGTCGGCACAGATAATAAACTCGCGGCGCTTGCGACGCAGGGTCCGCAGGTGTTCGAAAAAGTGCTCCATGAAACCGTATTTTTTTTGCAGGGCCGCATCGCTGCTGGTACCCGAAGGCAGATACAGGGAGATGACGCTCACCCCGTCATAATCGGCCTGCAGGTAACGTCCCTCTGAGTCTGCCGGATCCCATCCCAGCGTAGTAACCACCGACCGGGGCTCGGTCTTGCTGTAGAGCGCGGTGCCACTGTAGCCCTTGCGTTCGGCATCGTTATAAAAGCAATGATACCCCTCGGGACAAAATACAGCGTCTCCCAGCTGATGTTCCTGGGCCTTGGTCTCCTGGATACACACCACATCCGCATTGCGTTGCGCCAGCCAGTCGAAAAAGCCCTTGCGCGCCGCCGAGCGGATGCCGTTGGTGTTACAGGTGATAATTGTCGCCATAGGTAGCCCAGCCATCGCAGAATGGCCCGCAGTGTAACGGAATGGACCAACCGGGTTCAATTGGCCGGAACCCGCAACAGCCCGCTGCCAACCAGCGCCCGGGCTGTGTATTATCGCCAATCCCTGTAAAATATACATAACATACGCTAACGCCAGTCGATCTCCGGAGCAATCACACCCGCATGAATGATGTCACCGAAATCACCAGCCGCCTGCACGCCGCCACCGAACAGCTGACCAGCCCCGGAGCACCCTTTGAACTCGGTACCTGCCAGGCCAATGGGGTCACTGTTCGCTGTTACCGCAATGCCCCGCCCAACCTGCGCGAAGCTTTGGATGCAGGCCGCGCCCATGGCAGCAAAGTCGCTGTCACCTACAATGATGAGCGCTACACCTTTGACGACTTCTTCCAGGCCGTGGACCGTCTGGCCAACTACCTGGTGCGGGAACGGGCGATAGCACCGGGCGACCGGGTCGCCATTGCCATGCGCAACTACCCGGAATGGATGATCGCCTTTGCCGCCATCGTTGCCGTCGGTGGCGTGGCCGTACCCCTGAACAGCTGGGGACGCACGGAAGAACTGACCTATGCCCTGACCGACGCCGGCGCTCGCCTGGTGTTTTGCGATAGCGAACGCCTGGACCTTATCGCGCCCCAGCTGGCAAGCCTGGGCTGCCACGCTGTCGTGGCGCGGGGTACCCCCACGGTGGCTCAAGCCACCCATTGGACCGATGCTCTGGCCTGGCCCGCCGAGCGCCCGGAGGTCGCGATCAGTCCGGACGACCTGGCCATGATCATGTATACCTCCGGCACCACCGGCAAACCCAAGGGCGCGGCGTCCACCCACTTTGCCATCGCCCAGGCCCTGTACAACTTCGAGCTGATGGGTTATCTGTCCGCCATGGCCAACCCCGAGATTATCGGCCAGATGATGTCTTCCGGGTTCGAGCCCTCCACTCTGCTCGCCGTGCCCCTGTTCCATGTGTCCGGTTGCTACGCCGTGTTTTTGCTCAACCTCCGCGGCGGACGCAAAACCAGCATTCTGTATAAGTGGGACCCGGAAGCGGCCCTTGAAGTGATTGAGCGAGAGCGTATCACTGTGTTCACCGGTGTGCCGGCGATGACCATCGCCCTGCTCGAATCACCCCGTTTCGCAACGACTGACACCAGCAGCCTGTTTTCGCTGGGTGCCGGTGGCACTGCCTGCCCCCCTCACCTGAAGGATTTGATCTACAGCAAGGTACCCCATGCCTACCCCGGCACCGGCTATGGCATGACCGAAACCAATGCCACCGGCAGCAGCTGCACCGGCGAAGCCTATCGACTGCGTCCGGAGTGTGCCGGCACGGTATCACCCATCGTGGAAATGCGTGCAATCGATCCTGCCGGCAACCCCCTGCCACCGGGCGAGGCCGGGGAGCTCGTGGTGCGCAGCCCGACCAACGTGCGCGAATACTGGAATCTTCCCGAAGCCACTGCCGAAACCTTTGTCGACGGCTGGGTACATACCGGCGATATCGGTTTCGTGGACGCGGATGGCTTTGTCCATGTTGTCGACCGGATCAAGGACATGGTTATTCGCAGCGGGGAAAATATCTACCCGATTGAGGTGGAAGGCGTGCTCACCGCACATCCGCAAGTACGCGAGGCCTCGGTCTACGGCCTGCCCCACCCTGTGCTGGGCGAGGAACTGGCCGCCACGGTTTACGGGGAACCGGATGTCGACCCCGAGGCGCTACAGGCCTACCTGAAGGAACATCTCGCGGGTTTCAAGGTACCCACCCAATGGTTACTCAGCCCGGGGCCGCTCGCACGCAACGCCACAGGCAAGCTGCTCAAGCGCGACATACGCGAGGCGCATCTGGCGAGTCGCTGAATGGGGCTTGAGGTCAATCCCCGCTAGGAGAATCGGCCCCCAGGACCATGGAGCGGGCATTGCGGGAGAAGCTGTCAGCATCTTCCTTGTTTTTGGCATCCATCAGCTCGGCAATATCCACCGGCACTTTAACACCGGCGCGGGCACCCGGTCGCGCCGAGATCGCCCCCATCCAGCGCGACAGGTTATCGAGGCCGGCAATGGATATCCCCGACCAGCTGTGGGTGCGCACCCAGGCCCAATTGGCCATATCGGCAATACTGTAATCGCCCGCCAGAAATTCATGTTCGGCCAGCTGTGTATCCAGTACCTCAAACAACCGCCTGCCCTCGGCCTGGTAACGGTCAATCGCGGGCTGGATTTTCTCGGGGAAGTAGCGATAGAAGACATTGGCCTGCCCCATCATCGGGCCGATACCGCCCATCTGGAACATCAGCCACTGGATGACACGCGAGCGCCCGCGAACATCGGCAGGCAGAAATTTGCCACTTTTCTCCGCCAGGTAAATCATGATTGCCCCGGACTCGAAGACCGCGAAATTATCTTCATCACGGTCAGTAATGGCGGGAATACGGCCGTTCGGGCACATCTTCAGGAAAGCGGGTTCCCTCTGTTCACCCTTGCGCAGGTCAACCGTATGCACCTCATAGGGCAGCCCCATTTCCTCCAGTGCAATGGACGCCTTGTAGCCATTGGGCGTGGGCGCGGTGTACAGGTCAATCATGGTAAGTCCTTCAAAGATTCATGAAATCAGGCGCGTTGAACACCCAGCTTTTCTCTTCCTCGCGGCGGCACATACGCCAGCCATCAGCCGTGCGCCGATATTCATCCAGGTACCACAGACCGAGAAAAAACACCTGCCGATGGCCATCGGGCATGGCCATTTCCATCGGATTGAAACACATCACCCGGCCGGTTGCGCTATCCCCATGCAGAGTGACATGGACATTGGCGTTAAGGTGCTGGGTATTGGGAAAGATGGCGTCGGCCACGGCCTCCTTGAGATAGGTGATGGTTTCCTCCAGATTACCAACACCGCCGCCAAAGGCCGAGTAATCGACATGGGCATCTTCAGTAAAGACCTCACGCAACTCATCAAAGGTTTTACTATCGATAATGTGCGCGTATTGAACGACCAGGTCCTGTATTTCAAGGCGATCGGAAAGCTGTTGTTGTGACATCATATTATTGGGCTCCGAGTGTGTGTCAGGTAACGCCGGGGTCAGAAATCCAGCGGCAGGGCAATATGGTCCCGATACATGAGATCGCGATGGGCCTCGAGCCTCGGGGTCAACAGGGCCATAACCTCTGCTGAGCCGGATTCGTAAATGCTGCGCATGTAATCGGGCATGGGATTAACGTCCGCGGGCAACGGCTTCACCATGGCGGCGAAATTGGCCCAGTAAAAATCGACCGCCGTTACCGAATCACCGACAAAATACGGACTACCGCTCGAGGCCTGGGAGGCCAGGCGCCCATCGAGCAAAGCGGATATATCCTGCAGCTTGTCAGTGGCGGCCTCTGCGGCGGAGGGACTCCAGCCATACTTTGCTGCCATCCGCGCTATCGGGGCCGGCGGCTCGGCCATCGACATCGCCGGTGCCAGCATCTGCAGGCGCCGCAGCCAGCCAAAACCATCGACCCCTGCGATCATGGCCGACAGGCCCTGGGCATCGGCCCGCCCGGCAGCAGCGTCAGGCAATAGCGGTTTTCCCGGTGCCAGTCGCTCCGCCAGATGCAGCAAATCCAGCCAGTGGGACACCGGCGGTTGCTGTTCAAAAATGGCTACCGGTGCGGAATCCTGTCCGGTCCAGGCGCGCAGCGCGATGTTCTCACCACCACCTTCCTGGCGAACCGCAAGGTAGTCCAGCCCTTTCCAGGAAAAGATGGCTTTGGCCGCTTCACCCCAGGGGCCGGGTACTCCGGCGGTAAGCACGAGGCGCAATCCGGGTGCCGCAACCGCCTGTTCAACGTCAAGATACTCCACCTCAGGCGTCCAGCTTGAACACGCGGATGGCATTTTCCCGCAGGAACTTGGGCCATACCTCGTCGCGAAACGGGACCTCAGGCATTTCGCTGAAAATGCGGTCCAGCGACAGCCCCATGGGGAAGTAACCCGCATACATCACCTGGTCTGAGCCACGGGTATTGGCAAAATGGACGATATCCTTGGGATAATGCTTTGGTGCGAAGGCACTGGTCATGTAATGCAGGTTCGGGTACTTGAGCATCAGCTTCCAGGCAACATCGGTCCAGGGCTCGCAACCGTGGCGAGTCACCACTTTGAGTTCCGGGAAAAACCACAGCACTTCATCCAGCAGCTCAACTTTCTGCGGCCCAAACGGCAGCCGCGGGCCGGGAATACCCATACAGGGACAAAAAGGTATGTCCAGCTCTACCAGCTTGGCATATATGGGGTACCATTTTTTGTCGTCAACCGGCACGGGGGGACAGATCATGGCCGGTGATGCGGTAACCGCCTTAATATCGAACTCCTCGTGCAGGGCGACGATGGCGCGAACCTCATCCATCCCGTTGTTGGGGTTGGCTTCGTAGCAGGCAAAAAAACGGTCCGGGTAGCGGCGCAGGGCCTCTTTGTGCTGTTCGGCGTAGGGGCCGATGCCGATCATGGCGCGATCGATATTGTGCTTGTCCATCTGCGCGACGGTATAGGCAATATAATCATCCTGGCCCTCGATTTGAGGAATGTCCTTGAACATGTACTGGGCCGGCATCTTGAACATTTCATGGCTTTGCTTATCCATGAGCATGGGCTTTATCCACTCGTAAAAGTGGCTGTTATCATCACCGGGAACAGCCAGCATCAGGTCGATAACGCCAATATCCTTGGGCATGGGCATTGCAGATTCTCCTTTGGTTACAGGTGGCCCATTGTGCGCTGCGAACGCGGCCACACCAAGCCCGGCGAGTCCTGCACCAGGGACAATCTGGCCCGGGGCACAATACCGTGAACCGGGCTACCGACAAGTGCCAAAGCAGCGGGCGTTCAGGCGACGGTATCGAAGGTGATCGGCATATGCTTGATGCCATTGATGAAGTTCGAGCGCAACCAGTCAATGTCACCATCCAGGCGTGGGTTGCGGATACGGCGGACGATCTCCTCAAAGATGACCCTCAGCTCGAGGCGCGCCAGATGCGAGCCCATGCAGAAATGCTGGCCGATACCAAAGGCGCGGTGCTCGTTGCGCACGTCCTCGCGCTGGTTCCGGAGAATATCGAAGCGTTCAGGATCTGCAAACACATTTTCGTCAGAGCTCGCAGCGGCGTAAAACAACTGCACCCTGTCGCCCTTTTTGATCGCAACACCGCCAATTTCCGTGTCGGCCATGGCAGTGCGGCGGAAGGCAATCACCGCCGGGTTGTAGCGCAGGAACTCCTCGATCGCATCGGGAATCAGCGCCGGGTTGTCCACCAGCTGCTGGTACTGGTCCGGATGCTCCAGCAGCAGCCGCATACCGTGGCTGGTGACAGTACGGGTGGTTTCGTTACCGGCGACTATCAACAGGAGGAAGAAATTGCAGAATTCGTCATCAGTCAGTGGTTCCTCTTCCACCGTACCGTTGAGCAACACACTCACAATGTCATCTTCGGGGTGTTCACGATGGGTGGCGGCTATCTCCATGCCAATCATGAACATCTCGATCATCGCGTTCATGCCATCCTCTTTCGACATCGCAAGATCCGGATCATCCATCCCAATCATGATGTTGGTGAGTTCGAACAGGCGCTGGCGCTTGTCCTGGGGTACGCCCATCAACTCGCAAATCGCCATTAAGGGCAGGCCGGCAGCGACATCCTCGACGAAATCACAGCGACCACCCTGCACTGCCCGTTCAACGATATCCACTGCCAGTTTTCGGAACCCGGGTTCATAGCTGTCAACTTTGCGTGGTGTAAAAGCACTGCGTACCAGACGCCGATACTTCAGGTGATTGGGTGGATCCATGTTGATCATCTGGGTGCGCATTAACTCGAGATCGCCCTCGTCCGGCTCATGCAGCATGCAGGTACGCTCGGCCGAGGAGAACAGCTGCGGATTTTTTGATACCAGGTCCAGATCCGCCTGGCGGGTAATCACCCAGTAGCCCGGGAGGTCAGCGCTGGGTTCATGCCAGTACACCGGTTGTTCGCGGCGCAAGTACTGGTAGATTTCGCGGGGCTGGCCGCCGCGATAGGTATCGGGATTATTGAGGTCGAAGTGAGGGCAACCGGACATACATACGCTCCTGGCAACGGCGTGGCCGTTGCGTGACAGTGCTACTAATGGTTATTAGTTAGCGCCCTAGTCTAGCGTAATAGCGGCACATGTACAGTACCCGGGGAACCGATTTAATGTCGCCACCAGCCCCGGCGGCAGGAATGCCGACCGAGGCAACGGTCAGCCCAATTTGAAGGGCAGGCGACGCTGGCGGACGCCGGTGGCGGCGAACAGGGCATTACCCAGGGCCGGCGCGGCGGGTGGGGTGCCGGGCTCACCCACACCACTGGGTGCTGCGTTGCTGTCGATAATAACAACCGTCATTGACGGCATTTCATTGTGGCGCAGCATCGGGTAGTCGTGGTAGTTGCTCTGCTGTACCGCCCCCTTTTCCACGGTAATTTCCCCGTAGAGTGCAGCGCTCAGGGCGAACACAATGCCACCCTCCATCTGGTCGCGGACAATGTCGGGGTTGATGACCTGGCCACACTCTATCGCACAATATACATGCTCGATCCGCGGTGTGCCGTTGTCCCCCAGAGATAGCTCAACGACCTCGGCAACCACCGAATGGAATGATTCGTGCACCGCAACACCCTGGAAACGACCAGGCGCGGGACTGCCCCAATTGGCGGCTTCGGCCACGGCATCCAGTACCCGGCGCTGGCGGGAATCTGCAGGCAGGTGCCTGCGCCGGAACACTACCGGGTCGGCGCCGGCGGCATGTGCCAGCTCGTCGATAAAGCTCTCGACAGCAAATGCGGTATGGCTGTGGCCAACGGAACGCCAGTACCCAAGCGGCACGGGCACCGGCAGGTTATGGTACTGCACACTCACCCCATCAAACCGGTAAGGCAGCTCGTCCGCCCCCTCTACCGAAGCAAAATCCTTGCCTGCCGCAACATCACCGATCAATTTCCGGGCAGCACCCGGCACCCATTGCGGGAGCATGCTTTTGGCGAATTCGGGCAACACCTGCTGGTTGATGCTGGGACCGACGATACGATGCTGCCAATGACTGATGCTGCCGTCCCCGTGTACCTCTGCCTGCAGCTGCCCCGCCATCGCCGGCCGGTACCAGTCGTGCCGGATGTCGTCCTCCCGGCTCCACACCAGCTTCACCGGACGTTGCAACTGCCTGGCAATTGCCGCCACCTCGGCCACGTTATCCGCCGCGGCGCGACGGCCGAAGCCACCGCCCAGGAACTGGTTATGCACCACTACCTGCTCCCGGGGAATACCCAGTTCACGGGAGGCGGCGTCACGGGCAATATCCGGCGCCTGGCTGCCCACCCAGATTTCACAGCCGTCATTACCAATCCGGCAGGTGGCGTTAAGGGGCTCCATCGGTGCATGGGCGAGGAAGGGAACATGATAACGCCCCTGTACCCGCTGCCCTGCTCCCGCTTCAGCACCGGATTGATCATTGCGCACCGAGGCAAAATCATCGCCGTCGAGGGCTGCCGTCATGGCCTCGGCAATGGCTTTGCTATCGCGCAGCCCACTGGCGGGCGGGGTAAATTCAACCTCGACCTTTGCCGCTGCCTGGCTGGCCTGCCAATAACCCTCGGCGACCACTGCCACACCATAGGCGGTGGCGAACACAGCCACCACGCCGGCCATGGCCCGCGCCCGGGTAGCCTCGAACGCGACCACCTCACCGTCAAACCAGGGACAGCGCAACAGGACTGCGGTCAGGCAATTCTCCGGCGCAACGTCCATGCCGAAACGAGCGCTGCCGTCACTCTTGCAGAGGGCATCCACGCGCTGTTCGTAGCGACCAATCAGGCGAAAGTCAGCCGCTTCCTTCAATACCACATCGGCAGCCAGCGGCAGCGTTCGGGCAACAGGGACCAGCTCTGCGTAGGCAATCGCCACACTGCCATCGACTGCGTGGACCATGCCGTTTTCCGCGATCAGCGAGGCCCGGGGCAATCCCGTTTGCGCCATCGCCGCCGCTACCAGGGTTTCCCGGGCAGAAGCCCCCACCTGCCGTAAAATGTCGTAATAGATACGGATTGACGCACTGCCACCGGTGATTTGCAGACGCATTTCGGGATCCGCAAAGGCACTGTGCACCGGAGCCATTTCATAGTGGATCTGTTGGGGGTCAAGCTCCAGCTCCTCGGCCACCAACGTCACCATACCGGTGACAATACCCTGGCCCATTTCAGCCTTGGCGATCTGCACAGTTACCTGGCCATCGGGATTGATACGCAGGAAAGCATCGGGTTCAAAATCTCCGGGCTGCCCCAGCTCCGGCGGCTTGCCCGAGCAGCCCGCGAGCTGGAAACCAATCACAAAGGCACCGCCGGTAACCGATACATTACGGATAAACCGCCGCCGACTGAGGCTCATGATTGTGGCTCCGGCGCATCCGGTTGCCAGTGGGCAATGCTATCCGCGGCACTGTGAATGGCACGCTGAATCTTGTTATACGTGCCACAGCGGCACAGATTCCCCGCCATGGACTGGCGAATCTCGTCGGTATCGGGAGCCGGGTTACTGGCCAGCAAGGCCGCAGCGGCCATGATCTGGCCGGACTGACAATAGCCGCACTGGGGCACATTGTGCGCCACCCAGGCCCGCTGCAATGGATGATCCCCACCCAGCCCCTCTATGGTCGTCACTGCCTTGCCGGCCGCTGCGGACAGCGGTGTCACGCAACTGCGTATCGCCTCGCCGTCAAGATGCACCGTGCAGGCACCACAAACACCCATGCCACAACCGAATTTGGTGCCGGTCAGGCCGAGTGTGTCGCGAATCACCCAGAGCAATGGCGTGGCCGGGTCCGTATCAAGAGAGCGTCCACGGCCATTGAGGTGAAATTCGATCATGCGATCCTCAGAGTTTCAGTTCTTTGATCAGGGCAACAATATCGTCGTGATGGGATTTGGTGGCCACTTTCGACATGACATGCCTGAGCCGGCCATCCTTGCCGATAATGAAACTGCTCCTGAGTATTCCCATGAACTCCCGCCCCATGAATTTCTTCAGACCCCAGGCACCGTATTTATCGGCAACCGCGTGGTCTTCATCCGACAACAAGGTGAAATTCAAATCCTGCTTGTCAATAAATTTACCCAGTCGCGCCACCGGATCCGGACTCACGCCCAATACGACCGTATCGAGATCGTCCAGCGCCTGTTTACTGTCGCGAATGCCGCAGGCCTGCACCGTACAGCCGGGGGTCATCGCCTTGGGATAGAAATAGAGCACCACATTCTTGCTATCTCGAAACTGTTTCAGGCTAACCCGGTTACCCTCCTGGTCCTGGAGCGTAAATGCCGGTGCCAGATTGCCTATCTTGGGAAATGCCATGTACTCTCCATTGATCCGCTGATAAAAACACTGTGCTGTTACAAAGCCCTGTCGATCCCGAAATCGGCCCCGCCAGTGAACCTAGAGGCGCTGGCGCGGCTCTATTGCCGAAACCCTCACCGGGAAATGGCCGCTGGCCGCGTCGGCGAAGTATTCCCTTAGCGTTTCCCGTACTACCGGGAATGCGATTTCGTCCCAGGGGATCTCATCTTCCCGATACAGTTCGGTCTCAGTACTTTCGGGACCGACCCCATAGGCGCCCTCAGCCAGGCCACAGCGATAGAACATGTATACCTGGCTTATGTGGGGCACATCAAACACACGGTACAGCTCCATATCCGTAGCCCGGGCGCGGGCTTCTTCCCAGGTCTCGCGGGCAGCACCCTGGAGTGTGGTTTCGCCATTCTCCATAAATCCCGCCGGCAACGTCCAGTACCCGCGTCGCGGTTCGATGGCGCGCTTGCACAGCAGTATCCGTCCCTCGTGAACCGGCAAACACCCGACAATAACCCGGGGATTGATGTAGTGAATTTCGGCACAGACCGTACAGACAAAGCGCTGGCGATCATCGCCCTCCGGCACTTGCAGGCCCACCGTGCTGCCACAACTGGTACAAAACTTCATTGCATTCCCATATCTATTTCAGATGCCTGTGAAACCGTTAACCAGAACCCCATGCCCGTGTCAGGCCAAAGCCCGGTAGGCCCCGCCGAAAAACAACAGTGGTTCCACTTCTTCGCGCTTCTGCATTGCTTCAACGCGACCGACTATAATGAGGTGATCACCCGCTGGATAGGTCGCCTCAAGACTGCACTCAAATGTCACCAGGGCGTCTGTTACCACAGGGGCACCGGTAGCCCCCAGCGAATAGTGATCGGGCTCCAGTACGTGATCCCCCTTGCGCGCGTAGCGCGAGGACAGCTCCTGCTGGTTACCTGCCAGCACATTAATGGCGAAGTGCCCGCCTTTGGCATAGGCGTCGAATACATCCGAGTTATTCTGCAGGCTCCAAAGCACCAGTGGTGGATCCAGTGATACCGAGCTGAACGAGTTCGCGGTTAACGCCAGGGCTTCTCCCTCCTCGGTAACAAGGGTTATCAAACATACCCCGGTTGCAAAACACCCGAGGGCGTTGCGCAGTTCACGTCCGTCCAGTTCCATGTGTTACTCCTGTATATACCGTAATTATGACTGTTCAGTTCAAATTATCTCGCCGCCGCGCGCATCCCCCGTTCAGGGTAGCTGCCAGCGCCGGGCCCGTTCGCTATCGCTGGCGCGGGCCTCAAGCCACCTGCTGCCTGTGTCGCCATGTTCTTTTTTCCAGAAAGGCGCCTCGGTTTTCAGGTAATCCATTACATATTCACATGCAGTGAACGCGTCGCCACGATGCGCACTGCTGACACCCACCCAAACGACAGGCTCTCCCACCGCCAGCAGGCCCACCCGATGCACGACAGTCGCCGCCAGAACCGACCAGCGCTGTGCAGCCTCATCAAGAATCGCACGCAGGCTATTTTCGGTCATGCCGGGATAATGCTCCAGTTCCAGGGCGGTTATTGCCGCCCCATCATTGCACGCGCGAACGTAGCCGGTGAAGGTGACAATGGCCCCGGCCTCGCGCTCGTGAAGCGCCTTCTGCAGGGCTTCGGTAACGAACGGTTCCGTTTGAATGGATACTGCAAACCGGTCCCGGACCAAGGGCCTAACCACCCGTGACGGGAGGATAAAAAGCCACCTCGTCACCCGCCTGGAGTATCGCGTTGGTGCTTACTACTGCCTGGTTGACCGCGCGGATCAGGTTAGGCTGGCGCAACACATCCCCCCAGGGCTCGCCGCGTTGCTCAAGTGCCGCCTGCAATCCGTCAAGGGTGCCATACCGGGGCTCCCAGGGCAGCTCAAGCAGTTCGCAATCCAGCTGTTCACGCACCCGGGCAAAAAACCGTACCCGTATCATCAGTCGGGGCCCTGTTCGCGGCGCCAGTGCCCGGACTTGCCGCCCAGTTTTTCTGCCAGGCCAAGTTCGCGGATCACCATGCCCCTGTCGACCGCTTTGCACATGTCATAGATAGTGAGCGCGGCTACCGAGGCTGCTGTCAGCGCCTCCATTTCAACGCCGGTCTTGCCGCTGAGACTACAGCGCGCGGTAATCCTTACCGCGTTGGCCTCTGCGTCAAGGAGGAAGTCCACATCAACGCTGTTGAGCATCAGCGGATGGCACAGGGGAATGAGGTCGGCGCATTTTTTGGCGGCCTGGATGCCGGCAATGCGAGCCACCGTGAGCACATCGCCCTTGGCGTGCCCCCCCTGGCGCAACAGGCTGAAGGTCTCGGGCTGCATGCACACCAGCGCGGTAGCCACTGCTTCACGCTGTGTTATCGCCTTATCGCCCACATCCACCATGCGTGCGGTGCCAGACGCATCCAGGTGGGTGAGTTCCGCCATTGCCCTGCTCCGTATCCTGCAAAATCGCAAACGTCAGTGTATCCAATCAGCCATAAAAATAACACCAGTGCTGAGCGCTTAAGACAGGAGCCATGGCCGCAATGTGAGCTTGCCAGCCAAGGGGATTCCGGTAAAGTTGCTGCATGACAGCCACCACTGGAGCCCATTCAACAGGGCTGAAAGAATGAGGGATAGCTGGGTTGGCCAGGGATCATATCGCTGCAGCGCAACGACGCCATAACAAGAGGACAGGAAAATGAGCAAACTGACACTGGGATTACAGCTCGGCTATTGGGGCGCACAACCACCGCCGAACCTGGTCTCCCTGGCACAGGAAGCGGAGCGTCTTGATTTCGATTCGGTCTGGGTGGCGGAATCCTGGGGTAATGATTGCTTTACCCCGCTGGCCTGGATTGGCAGCCAGACATCACGCATTCGCCTTGGCACTGCGGTCGCCCAGTTGTCCGCACGCACACCCACTGCCTGCGCGATGGCAGCCATGGCTCTGGACCATCTTTCCGGAGGGCGCATGATGCTTGGGCTGGGCGTATCGGGCCCCCAGGTCGTCGAGGGTTGGTATGGCCAGCCCTACAGCAAACCGGTCACTCGCACCCGGGACTATGTCGACATCATCAGGCAGGTGCTCGCCCGCGAGCAACCGGTTACCAGCGACAGTGAATTCTACCCACTGCCCTATCACGGCCCCGGGTCATGGGGGATGGGCAAGCCACTAAAACCCATTGTCCACCCGCTAAGGGCCGACCTGCCCATTTTCATTGGCGCCGAGGGCCCCCGAAACGTGGCCCAGACCGCGGAAATCGCGGATGGCTGGTTACCTCTTTATTACTCACCCTATCGCCAGGAGGTATACGCAGATCAGCTGCTGGCGGCCAAACCCGGGTTTGAAATTCCCGCGCTGGTACTGTGCAACATCAATGACAACCTGGAGGAAGCACTCTACCCGGTAAAGGCGATGCTGGGATTTTATATCGGCGGCATGGGCTCAAAGGCACGCAATTTTCACAAGGAGCTGATGGCCCGAATGGGCTTTGCCGACGAAGCGGAACAGATCCAGGAATTGTTTTTTGCCGGCAAACGCGACGAAGCCATTGCCCTGGTACCGAGCCGGTTTGCCGATGAGATCTCGCTGTGCGGACCTCGTGACCGCATCCGTGAAAAAATCAGGGACTGGGAAAGCTCCCCTGTCACCAGTCTGCTGATCAATGGTGATAGTGCACTTTTGCGGGAAATGGCGGAGCTGGTTCTTTAACCCATCCGGCTCAGCAGGTATATTGCGGGGACATAAAAATACAGGGATGCATCACCCGTGAGCGATACCGACCAGGATTATTCCGCAGGCTATAAACGTTTCGTACTGGTCATGTTGACCATTGTCTACGCGTTCAATTTCATTGATCGCCAGATCCTGGTAATCCTGCAGGAACCGATCAAGGCCGATATGGGTCTGTCGGATGCGCAGCTGGGCCTGCTAAGCGGTTTCAGCTTCGCCCTGATCTATGTCACCGCCGGCATTCCCATCGCCTATTGGGCGGATCGCGGCAATCGCCGCAATATCGTCTCGCTGGCTCTGGCCGTTTGGAGCGGCATGACGGCCCTGTCGGCTTTCACCCAGAACTACGGCCAGTTACTTGCAGCGCGAATTGGCGTTGGTCTCGGCGAAGCCGGCGGCAGCCCACCCGCACACTCGATGATCAGCGACTATTACCCCCCTGAGCAACGGGGTCGTGCGCTATCGTTTTATTCAACGGGGATCTACGTCGGAATCCTGATTGGCTTCATGTTTGGTGGTGTCATTGCCGAGGCATTTGGCTGGCGCACCGCATTTCTGGTGGTAGGCATTCCCGGCGTTTTGTTTGCGGTATTTTTACGCTTTGCGGTCAAGGAGCCCATTCGTGGTCGCTGGGACACCGCTGCCGAAAGCACCCATAAACCGACCCTCTCGGAAACCATGACCCTGCTGCGGCAACGTCCCTCCTTCTGGTATATCGCCGTAGGTTGCTCTCTCACCGCATTTGTCAGCTACGGGGTGGGCAATTTCTTTCCCTCGTTCCTCATGCGCAGCCACGGCATGAGCATTGGCCAGGTAGGTGTGGTACTGGCGCTGGTGTCGGGGGTGACTGGCGCGGCCGGCACCTACCTGGGCGGTTACCTGGGCGATCGCTTTGGCGCCGCAGATGCGCGCTGGTACCTCTGGGTACCGATGATCGGGGGGGCGGTAGCTTTTGTGCCCTACCTGTATGTGCTGCTTACAGCCAATACCACGGGCCTGCTGGTCGTCCTGGTATTCACCAATCTTCTCACAACCCTGTATCTCGGGCCCTGTATCGCGTTGTCCCATGCACTGGTGCCACCATCAATGCGAGCGCTGACCTCGGCCATTCTGTTTTTTGTGCTGAACATGATCGGCCTGGGGCTGGGGCCTTTTCTCACTGGCCTGATGAGCGATTTGCTGGCGCCACAATATGGCGAGGATAGTCTGCGCTACGCCATGGTTATCAGTTCGATGCTGGGCCTGGTGGCAATAGCCATGTTTTATATCGGTGCCCGCAAGTTACCGGCAGACCTGGCCAAGCGCCAGAGCGATCGTGAGACAAGCCTGGCGGTAGTTTAACGCTCCATTGATGGTGCGTATTTGCCCTGCATTGCCAGTTGGCTCAGACGGGCACGCAGGGCCAGCGCCGCCTGTGCTTCGGGCACGTTCTCGGTCTTGCCGTGCCAGGCTTCCAGTGCCGGCCCCTGCAGTGCGCGGGCAAACGAAAAACTGAGCTGCCACAAGCCATCCGCGCGTCGCTGGTTAAGCGCATTCAAATTTGCCGTCGCCTCTGCGGGCGCCTGCCCACCCGAAAGGAAATTAATACTTGGCACGGCCAGGGGTACTGAGCGGCGCAAGGCACGCAGTGTCAATTCAGCTACCTGGTCGGGTGGCGCGGTGGCGGCGTCCTGGCCGGCGGTGACCATACTGGGTTTAAGCAACATGTATTCCAGTACAACTCCATGGCGTTGCAGGGCGCCAAACACCGCTTGCCACACCTGCTCGTGGACCTCTGCGCTGCGCGTAATGCTATGGTCGCCCTTTATGAGTACTTCCGGCTCGACGATGGGCACGATACCCTCATTCTGGCACTGCGCCGCATAGCGCGCGAGCATCTCCGCGTTAGCGCTTAAACCAAGAGGGGTCGGGTTATAATCCGACACGGGATAAACCTCCCGCCACTTGGCAAAGCGCGCACCCTGTTCGCGATAGCCCTGCAGGCGATCGGCGAGACCATCAAGCCCGTAGGTGATCATATCCCCCGGGGCACCGGGTAAGGGCCCCTTCCCCTTATCGACCTTGATCCCGGGCACGATACCGCGGGTAGCAATAAGTTGCGGCAGCGGTACACCATTGTCGTCGCTCTGCCGCAACGTTTCTTCATAGAGGATCACCCCGGCGATGGCATCTTCCAGGCCTTCGGTCGATAACAGCATCTGCCGATAGGCGCGCCGCGTCTCTTCGCTGGACTCGACTTCTACGGCCGAGAAGCGCCGGGCGATAGTAGGATTACTTTCGTCGGCCGCCAAAATACCACGGTGGCCGTCAACAAGATCATTGATCGTATCCTGCAACTCTGTTCGGTGACTCATCGGTTCTTTCTCCTGCTCGACAGCTCACGCGGCGAACCGCGTCATAGTGCTCCGGTGTCGTAGTCATTGATGCCGGTCAATCCCGGGCGCAACGATACCTGTTAGCTTCAAGATAGACGATCTGGGGAAAGTGGGAGTTCTATTGATGGAAAACACCTTCTGGGCGCCGTTTTTTACCAGCCTTATAGCCGCGTCGGTCACCGCTCTTGGCATCTATACAATTCGGCGTTTCTCCCGCTGGGGGGAGGCAAACATCAGTTACTTCATGTGTTTCGCGGCCGGCGTACTGATCAGCGCCTCCTTCCTGCACCTTGTTCCAAAATCACTGGGCATGAATCCCGACGCTCACGCGTGGCTACTCGCGGGATTTCTGGGGATGCTGGTTTTTCACCGTTTTTTAAGCGGAGTCATCTGTGAGAAAAGCCCAAAGAACGTGAACTATGTTCTCGGCCTTTTACCGATGACAGGTATAGCCTTCCACTCCTTCCTTGATGGATTCATCTACTCGATTACTTTTACGGTCAATGTTTTTACAGGTTTGATCGCCACGCTGGGCATGGTGCTCCACGAGTTTCCGGAAGGCATCATTATCTACCTGTTTTTATTACGCGCGGGGTTTTCCGAGCGCCAGTCACTGCTAATGGCTTTGCTGGCAGCAGCAGCCACCACACCGCTGGGCATGGTGATCTCCTATCCATTCATAAGCGAGATTGACTACACAACCCTGGGCGCCCTGCTCGCTCTGGCGGCCGGCTCCCTGCTGTATATCGGCGCTACACACCTGTTGCCAGAGGCAGAACATGAACAGAAGAAACTCAGTCTGCCAGCTGTATTTGCAGGGGTCCTGACCGCATTATTGATTGTGATGAGCCGCCACTGACTCCCCCCCTTACGTGGTTATCCCGGACTGGATGCCGCCAACAGGCAGCAGTCTCGTCCGGGCATGGTGCGGCCTTCGCTGGCAATCAACCGACTGAGGCGGATCTCGCGGATTCATGATGCGCACTAACGTGCTTCAGGAAATCCAGCACCTCGGCTGCATCAATCTGGTCGGGCTGGGCTTTTTTGCCGCGTGCTCGCGAATCGGACGTCGCCGATATGACATCGCCCATTGACAACATGCCCGCAAGCTGCCCGTATTGATTGACAACCGGTAACCGTCGCACTTCATTTTTCTCCATCAATGCCAGAGCACTCTGCACCGAATCCTCTGTATTACAGCAGGCTATTTTCTTATCGCCCATGATCTCCCGGGCCGATATTTCCCAGAGCGGCTTATGCATCAGTCCCGCACCCATAGCGATATCACGATCGGTAACGATTCCGACGGGATGTTGTTCGTCGTCGAGTATCGGGACACTGCCACAATCGTTATTCCACATGAGACTGGCGATCTCTTCAAGCGAGCTATCCGGTGAACAGGATGCCACTTCCCTGACCATTGCATTTTCTACCAACATGTCGGTATCTCCTCATAAAGTATGGATTTCATTGCTGCCAATAATCACGCCTCAAGGCGATTATATTATGCTGGCAGAAGCCGCCCCGGACGTCTTGACAGGGATCAATTAGCTATTGCTGATTGCTTTTATTGACAAATTACAAACCTCAACTAGGTTTAGGGCTCTCTAGCAACTCTTATTTTCGACTGACAACCACCTGGTGTATCTGGAGGTTTGACGTGCAAAATATTCAACAAGAGTCGAGTGTGGGCAATGCCTGCGACACACAACATATGCCGTTCAAGCCCTGCCTGGCGATCGGCGATGATGGAGACCTGGTCAGTGAAAACACACCGATTGTACTCAAGAGTATTGCCCAACCCGTGCGGCTTGCCGCGGGCGAGACACTATTCAGGCAAAACAGCCCTGTTACGGGTTTCCACCTGCTTCTGGAGGGTTGCCTGAAGGAAACCCATATAGATGGTAACGGCCATGAGTCGGTCATCAATTTTTTCTACCCCAATGAATTTGCCGGTATGGATTCACTGGGAAAATCATTTTTCGACAATACCACAGAGGCCCTTGTGGACTCCCTGATATGCAGCATTCCCGGCCCTTGCGTGAAGGACAAGAACGCCAAATCGGTGCCCTGCCTGGAGCATTATGTGTGGACTCTGATGGCCCTGCAGATGACGAAGTCCAAATCGCGGTTGCTGGCCTCACGGAATTATAACGCCGCCCAGAAGCTCGCCGATTTTCTCGTCACCCAGGCAAAAAAAACAATGACCGGGAAACTGGCCGCTAGCCACCTGGATTTGCCCATGTCACGGCAGGACCTTGCCAATCATCTGGGCATGTCCCCTGAGACCCTGAGCCGCCTGTTTGCGGACTTTACCAGCCGCGGGCTGGTGAAGACGTGGCACGCACAGGCGCACATCCTTGATTTTGACGGCTTGAACAGAATGATCTCACGGCCTCATTAAAGGGGCCTGTCAACAACCCACCATCCTGCCAGCTCACGCAGACGCTGAAGCAATGCCTGGTGTGCCTGGCAGAATGCCGCGCCCCGGGCCTGCAGGGCAAGCACCAGTACACAAGGCAAGTTCAGAACCTGGCCCTGTTGCAACGACTGCGTGTAACGCGCGGCATAATCAGGCGGTACCCGCAGCGTCCAGTTGTCGGGTCCGGGCACACCAGGCTGGTTGTAGTCATCCTCGATCCCCAGCAGATCGGAAAAAAACACCATCACCTGCTCCGCCGGACTGGCAAAGATATCCGCCACCTTGGCATGTACCAGCTTGCACCGGTTACCGGCGATTTCCTGTGCAAAATCATCCCGGTCCGTGCCGGGCCGCAGCTTCCCGGCGAGATAGGCGGCTTGCTGCGGCGCATTGCCCTCGTTCACCCAACGCCGAGCCAGTCGCCATATGGAAGGGGTATCGTGATTGCCAACCATAATCCAGTCGGCGGGAGCGGCGTTTTCACTGCGATAGACATCAGCCGGATTATCCAGATCCGCTTTCTGGGTAACACGAAAACGTCCCAGGCCGTGGCGGGCAATGGCCCGGGCCAGGGGATACGGAAGTGTACTCAGCACCTCACAGAGTATATCTTCGTGCGCACCGCCGTGGCTTAGCACACCATTGACGATTGCATCCATAAGCACTGCGTAGCGATCAAGCTGGGCATCATCCAGAGACCGGACCCAATTGTCCGCATGCCGCGGCACCTCGGTATTAAGCTGATCCGGCCGCGCAATAGCGTATCGGGCCAGGCCGGGTTTATCGGCCAGGTTTGGGGACGAGAACAGCCGCGCACCATTTTGTACCGCGTGGTAAGGATCCGGATCATCGCTGGCGTACACCCAGGGGCACACCAGCCCATGCGGGTGGTCTATGCGCAGGCCGTCAAATTCCTGCACCAGCCTGCCTACCCGGGTTAACAACAACCTCATGGCCGGGCCCGGGCGGCCACTGGCATCGAGATACTGTTCCGGGTCAAGCACCCCATAACCCCAGGGCTGGCCGGCGGGGTTGGTGCGACTCGGTGGCGCTCCCATGTAATAGCCCTGCAGATAACAGGAGCTGCGGCTCCAGTCGTCACAAGAGGAAATGCCGACCTGTAGATCACCATACACGAGCAAACCCAGCTGCTGCAGATAACCGCGAAGTGCCATATGCTGGCGCTGCAGGAGAAACTGGCCCAATCGATAGCGCTCGGTGGCCTGGGTAAAGTGCTCCTGCAGGCGGGCGCGGCGCGACGCACAATAGGCGTCGCGCTCGGGGGCATGCTGGTACAGTTCCCGGTCCGGACAGCCTTCGTCCGTTTCAGGCCAATCGCGATGGTGAAGCCCATTATATTCGGTCGCCAGGGCGTGATACAGGGCATCGGCCTCCAGCCAGTCCTGTTCACGCGCACTGAAGGCAACCAGTCCCGCTGCAAGGCCTGCGACAGCGGGGTCACCCAGCTCCCTCGCATTACAAAAATGGCGGTAAATATCGTCCAGCGCGATACTGCATGCATCGTAGGCATAAGTATGTTGCGTACGAAAATGCGACTGATCCGGGCACCCCGCCACCAGCTGGTCCAGCAAGCTTCTGTCCAGAAGGCCCGGAGAGTCATCGTCACTGCTAACGGTATCCGCGAGTGCACCCAGATCGAGATTCAGGCTGTTTCTGGAAAACAGGGTAGCATCATAGGGCGAGGGATTCTCGCGTCCCGTCTGGCCCTGGGGTCCCAGCTGGATGCCGTCAAAGCCCAGGCTACGGGCGAAGGCAAAAAAAGCCCGTGCACCGTTGCTGTAAGGAGATCCACGCCCAATATCTTCGGCGCTGTCCCGGGGGAAACAGCTATCGTGAATGGCCAGCGACAGGCGCCGTTTGCCCAACAACCGCAGCGCCTCAGTAATGGCCTGGTCGGGCTGCGCCTGGAAAGTGTCGGAATTCATGGCATAACCTCTGTTACCGGGGTGTTTTTCAGGGCTGTGTCAGTGTGGGGTGTCTGATAAAAGCAACGCGACCGGAAAATGACCCAGCACCCTACCCACAGGCAGGCACCAGCCATCGTCAACACGGGTGCCCTGGTGAGTTTCATCGGTCAGCAGGTCAAGCCAGTCTGCGACGGGCACCTCTAACCGGGTGTCGCCCCACACATCATCCCCGAGGGGATCGCATTCTGCGGCCAGCCCGAACAACAGCCGGGGCACTACCACCAGCAGCCATGTCTGGCCGTGATTCCGCGCAAAGACGCAGAGATTGTCGGCTCGTTCGCCGAATGTACCAAGCGGCTGGTAGCTCCCGCTATGAAACACCTCGGGACTTGCAAGACGCGCCTGCAGGCCGCGCCATACCAGATACAATTTGGCACGCCCGTCATCGATCTGCTGGACCAGCTCTCGCGTGAACCCAGCCAGGCTCTCCGCCGCGCTTGCCTGATCCTGCAGCTCTGCCAGCAGCGTTGCACGCCGTTCGTAGTCAATCGGTTGGCGATTGTCAGGGTCAACCAGGCGGAACTCCCATAGCTCGTTGCCCTGGTAAAAGTCCGGCACCCCGGGAGCGGTAAGCTTGAGTAGTGTGCGCGACAAACCGGCAAACATCGCCACACGACTCACCTGCTGCTGAAATGGCAAAAAGGATTTACTGAAAGTGTTGCTGCCGGCAGGTTCCAGCAGTGCATCAATGAATCCGGCAACCGCATCTTCGTAGTCACTGTCCGGGTTTATCCAGGAGGTGTGAACCTTGGCTTCCTTGATCGCCTTGTTCATGTAAGCCTGGATACGTTCGCGGAATCCGGACAGGGCCTGTTCATCCATCGGCTGTACAGGCCATGCCCCCACCAGGGTCTGGTACAGCAAATATTCATCGTTTCTGGAAGGCGCTTCAGTATTCTCAAGCGAGCGTTTCTTGCCCGCATTGAGGCGGGCCCAGCGCCGCACCTTCGCTGCCCACTGACTCGTTATTTCCGATAGCACGTTAATTCTCGAACGCACATCTTCACTGCGTTTACTATCGTGGGTGGAGGTGCTGAGCATCGCATGCGGCCAGTTCTCCAGCCGTTGCTGGCTCTGGAAATGAAAAGCGGCCACCGATAGCCCGAAACGATCCGGCTCACTGCCGACTTCATTGAGCGACAGCAGACGGTTGTAACGATAAAACGCGGTATCCTCAAGGCCCTTTGCCATAACCGGGCCGGTGTATTGCTGGAACTTCATCGCAAAGGCCACCACGCGCTGACGATAGTCTTCACTCTTGCCCTCTGCAATGTCGGTGAGTAAGACTTCACGTACAAAATCGAATACCAGGGTATCCGCTGCGGGGCTTTTTTTCTTGGCGATGTTCACTGCCCAGTTCAGGTAGTGACGGTCTTCCTGCATGGCCCCGGCACCGGTCACGTAAGTCCGGTAAACCGGGAACCACGCCACAATGTCCGCTAACGCTTCCCGTAAACTGCTCAGGGTGAAGTCACGGGTATGCCGCTCCAGCTCTGCAATACGACCGAGTTGCTGCGCCAGTACATTAAGCTCACTGGCGAGTGCTGTGCGTATTATCAGTTTTTTGCAGTCGTACACCAGATCATTCGGTGCGGTTTTTTCACCGGTAAATTCCTGGTAAATAGCGTCAATTCTCGTTTCGCCTTCACTATCCACAAACAGGTTGTCCACCAGATTGGAGAATTCGTAGCCGGTTGTACCATATACGGCCCAGTCCTGATGAAGCCGCTCGTGTCTGGCAAGAATTTTTTCCACCAGCATATACAGGGGTTTGGCTTCATCCGGAATCGGCGATCCCGGCGCGGATGTGACCGGGGAATCGCCCACCATTACCTGCGTCGGTGCGCGTACACGCGCCTGTACATGCTTAAAATAGGCGGCGGGGTCATACAGACCGTCGGGATGGTCGATACGCAGTCCCTGTACTTTACCCGCTGCCACGAGATCCAGTACCAGCGCATGGGTCGCTTCGAAAACCTCGGGAACTTCCATACGCACGCCGGCCAGGTCATTAATATCAAAAAAACGCCGATAATTGATTTCGTCTGAAGCCACGCGCCAATAGGCAAGCCGCCATGCCTGGCTGTCCAGCAGCTTATCCATTAACTCAATACCTGTCGGGCTGTTGAATTCATCGAGATTTTCATCAATGAAACAGGCGATATCAGCATCTTCATACAGACGCGCCAGATTGGCCTTGTGGACTTCCTTGTCGCGCGCTCTCTCGGTGCGCTCCGATTCGAGGGCGGTCGTGTGTGCCGGCAACTTGGCCAGTGCGGTAACAAGACTCTGCAGCGCAAGCAAACGCGTATCATCGGTGCCCAGTCGCTCTTCCAGGCGAGCAATATCATGATCCAGCAGCTGGGGGTATTGCTGAGGGTCGAGTGGAAACCGGTGCTCGTAATAATGAATAGACAGTTCACCACGCTGCGCGTCCAGGGCTAGGGTTAATTCACCCAGCTCAAGAGTCGTCCCGTAATGGTCACCCAGCACTGGTAACAGTACTTTGCCGCGCAAGCTGTCCTTTAGTGGCGTCCAGTCAATATCAAAAAAAGTTGCATAATTCGAGGCCACACCATTTTCCAGAACATCGAGCCACCAGGAGTTATCACTGCCCATGATGCCCATATGATTCGGCGCCATATCCATGATCAGCGACATGTCATGCGCCTTTAGAACGTCGCTGAGATGATCGAATCCCTGTTCACCTCCAAGCTCGGGGTTTAACCGGTTATGGTTGATAATATCGTAGCCGTGAGGGCTTCCCGGACGCGCCTGCAGGCACGGAGAGCTATAACAGTGACTGATGCCAAGTTGTTGCAGGTAGGGAACAATTAGCGCTGCGTCGCGAAAGGTAAAACCACTGTGCAACTGCAACCGATAGGTGCTGCGGGGAATAATGGCAGTTCGCGTTGTCGCCTCGACAGAAGTCGACAAACTGGTGGGGGCCATCGGGGCGCCACGTTCACCGCGCAGTATGCTGAACAGGGCGCGAATGTGCGGATCCTGCTCCCACAACTCGCAGTCCAGTAGCAGCTTTCGACTCCAGTTGGGATGCTCATCGGTAGTGCCCGGCATATTGACCTGCGCCACTTCGCCGAGCATGTCTTCTGCCTGTATCATCATTACCCGGGAAGGCGTTCGCGCGAGGTAGCGGTGCACAGCGCAGGCGAGTTCCGGTGTCATCGCCGGGGTTGCTACCGGCTGTACAGTCATCCCGGCAGGTAACAGGCTTTCCCGCTCCAGCGCCATCAACAACCGTGCCCGGTCTTCCGCTCGCCCTATAATCTGTCGCTCTCGTAATTCGGGTGTGGGGAACAGGCCAAGTCGTTCACGCAATTCCAGATCGTACCCCTGCCAGAAACCTGCCAGGGTCGGGAGATCATGGGTGGTGACGGCCACCAGTGCCTGCTGTTCAAATTCTTCAGGTGCCTTGAAACAGCCCTGGTGACCTTTTTCAAAGTACAGCAGGCGGTAAGACAGCACTCCAAGCGGCCCCAGCGCCTCGCGAACTTCATCGGGCACCGTCCCCAGATCCTCGCCAATCACCAGACACTGGTTACGCTGGCTTTCCAGGGCTACGATTCCGAGCATGTCCGAAAAAGGGTAGTTCACATAAGCGCCGGTTGTTGCCGGCTCACCCAGCGGTATCCAGAACAGTCTCATAAGCGCCATGACATGATCTATGCGGAGGGCGCCGGCATGACGCATGTTCTGGCGCAAGGTCGCGATGAATGGCGCATATCCCTGTTCCCGCAAAGCCTCCGGCCGCCAGGGAGGCAAGCCCCAATCCTGCCCGTTGAGATTGAAATCATCAGCGGGGGATCCTATCCTGGCTTCGGAGGCATAAAGATCCTGGTGAATCCAGGCTTCGGCGCCGGCCACATCAACGCTAACCGCGAGATCCTGGTAAATGCCAACTCCCATACCCGCACTGTGGGAGTCTTCGGCCGCAGACTGCAATTGCACGTCCGCCTGCCACTGGCAATATTCATAAAACATGACCTCCGTTTCGTGCTCCGATGCAAACGTATCAACCGGCTCCCCGATCGGGGAGCGCCAGGCTTCCGGCCACACCGGCCAACCCCAGATGGATGCGTCATCAGCATGAAAGTGGGCCTGTAGCGCCTCATAAAGTGCGTGCTCCCGAAGCGCGCTACCCTGCTGTTCGCGGAAGCGTCGAAAGTCCCCGGCGCGTTCCGTCTCCTGCTCCAGGTGCATTTGGCGAAAAGACCGATAGAGCATCTGCAGTACTTCGATTTTAATACGTGATACTTCAACGTAATCCACATGCTCGGAGGCACGCAGGGCACGCAAACGCGCCTGGAAGTCTTCCTGTGCCGTATGGACTCGTGCTTTTTCGCACTCAACAAAATCTGCTATTGCTTCTATATCAAGGTACAGGATGTTCAGGAATAAACGGCTGGAGGGGCTATAGGGGCTGTTGTGAGCCGGATTATGGGGGAACAGGGCATGCAGCGGATTGAGCCCCACCAGGTCGGCACCTGCCTGGGCAGCAACGGCCAGTAACCGGCGCAAATCGGTGTAATCCCCAATACCCCAGTTTCGCGCCGAGCGAACCGCGTACAGTTGTGCCGCAATACCCCAGACCCGGCCGTCGTTGCGCACTGCCTCGGGTTGATAACAGGCGCCCGGAGCAACGATAAGGGACATTTGCGCCGGGCTTGTCTCCGGCAATTCGGTATCATAGACTTCCAGCCGGTGGTAACCGGTCCGGGTTACGCCAGACAGTGTTAACTCATACCGCTGCCATTGAGTATCCCCGCACGTGTCCTCGCTTAGCAGCCTGAGATCGGCAGGCGAAAAATCACCATCCTCTTCGGCACCGTCTTCGTAGAACAAGCGCCAGTGAAAACGATGATGAGCGTTCTTTCCGGGGACACCGATGTTAATCGGAAAGGAGCTCTCATCGTCACGCACGACCCGCACCGCGGGCAACAATCGCTGTAAGTCCGAGGTCTCCAAAGCGTCAAGCGCGGCAACCAGTGCATCGTCGGTCGCTGTGGGAACGCCCATGGCGGCGAGCAGCGCTCTTTGGGTTTGGGTTGATGTCGAATGCCGCTGACCCCAGATATCGCTGTATTCAGAGGTGATACCATAACGCCGGCCAAGACGCTCAAGCACGTCATGCATAGTCATTTCCCTGCTTCCTGAAGGGTCCAGCGCAGGGACCAGGGCGGCAGCCTGTGCGCCGCGAGCTCCGCTGCCAGTGCGGGAGGCTGGGCATAAAGGACGCGTGCCCTGGCCCCCGTATCATCGCTCACAGACACTGGTGAATCACCGATATTGGCGATGAGGGTCAGCACTGAACCCTCTGCCAGCTGCCACTGCACCCACACCGCGTTTGCACCCAGTAACAGGAATTCACCCGCCCCGACACCCGTTGCGCGCGGAATTATCTCTGTTTGTCGAAGACGCAACAGCTCCTGGTAAAATGCCAGCCATTGCGCATGGTCCGGCTCCAGCAAATCGGCCCAGTCGAGCTTGCTGTTCCGGAAAGTATCCACGGCATTGGGATCGGGGATACGGTCTCGTGCAGTCGGGTCACTGAACTGGGCGAAGTGGGAAAATTCCTCTCGTCGTCCCCGGGTCACTGCCTCTGCCATGTCCCCGGTAAACGAACAGAAATACTGGAAAGGCTGGGTAGCCCCAAATTCCTGGCCCATAAACAATAAGGGCGGCGCCGGCGCAAGTAATAATATGGCGGCCGCCACCTGGACCTGCCTGTCACCGGTCAGTGCGTTAATACGTTCCCCAAGGGCCCGATTACCCACCTGATCGTGGTTCTGCAGGAATGAAACGAAACTGGCGGCCGGTAATTCCGTACTGGGCTCACCACGTCGAGCACCACGAAAACCCGACATTTCGCCCTGATAACCAAAGCCATGCGCAAGACAACGTCCCAGATACCAGCCCGGCAACTGTTCGTAGTCGGAGTAGTAGCCGTCCGTTTCCCCCGTAAGCAGGATATGCAAGGCGTGGTGAATATCATCGTTCCACTGCGCAACATACTGGCGCGCAGATTCATCGTTATCGCGTTGCATATAGCGGGCGATATTATTATCGTTCTCCAGCACAAGGTGTACATGCCGTTCCTGGCCAGGCCCATTGTTTACAGCCGCCGCCAGCTCTTCGAGAATATCCGGGTAAGAGTCATCAACGATCGCGTGCACTGCGTCAAGTCGCAATCCATCCAGGTTGAATTCCTCAATCCAGTATAAAGCGTTGTGGATGAAGAACCGGCGTACCGTGTCACTGTGCTCGTCGTCGAAATTTATTGCTGCCCCCCAGGGCGTATGGTGGCGGCTACTGAAAAACTGCGGTGCATACTGATGCAGATAATTGCCAAGGGGACCAAAGTGGTTGTATACGACATCGAGAAATACCATTAAGCCGCGCTCGTGGGCTGCCTGAATCAACGCCTTGAACTCATCGGGATCGCCATAGCTGCTGTCGGGCGCAAAAGGCAACACCCCGTCATATCCCCAGTTGCGGTCACCGGGGAAATCCGCGACCGGCATGATCTCTATGGCACTGATGCCAAGACCAACCAGATAGTCCAACCGTTCACACACCCCCGCAAAGTTCCCGGCCGGGGTGAAAGTGCCGATGTGCAGTTCATAAAGAACGACTTCCTCCCAGGCGCGACCGCGCCAGCTGGAATCGAGCCACTCCCACGATAGCGGATTGACTACCTGGCTGGGGCCTTCCACATCTTCAGGCTGGAAGCGTGATGCGGGGTCAGGTATTCGCAGATCGTTGTCGATAAGGTACCAGTAACGGCTACCCGGCCCGGCCTCGGTTGTCAGCAGGGCGAACCAGCCATCGCCTTCCGGGGTCATGGCGAGGACTCGCTCTCCGGTGTCCACCTGCAAGCAGACTGCGACCTCGCTGGCGGCGGGCGCCCACAGTCGAAATCGTACTCGCGCTTCATCAACGACGTGCGCACCAAAAGGCATCGTATGACGCCGCCTCACAAGTGACTCTCAAGCTGTCCAGGTGCTGCGGTGAGTAGCTTCAATAACCCTTCCAGCGGGATATTGACCCAATCAACCCGATTACCAAGCTCGTAACGCAGTTCGTAAAGCGCCTTTTCAAGCTCGAAAAGCTCTATCAGTTGGCCTGCAACGGCATCGTCGCCGGGCCAGGAGGCGCAGCCCTGAACCCCGCGTCGGTAACCCGCAAGGAATGCCTCTACCGCGACCGTCTCCCACTCCCGGGCATAGGACAGTAGTTCCTGGTAGTTAGCCGGCCGCGCGGCCGAACTGTTGGCCAGGGCAACGCCGGTGGCATAATTGAATGATCGCAACATACCCGCGACATCGCGTAGCGGGCAATGTTTCAGTCGGCGCTCCGTGGGCAATCGCGCCGGCTCACCTTCAAAATCGATAATAACCACGTCATTCGCATTCAACAGGACCTGGCCGAGGTGAAAGTCACCGTGGTAGCGAGTTTTCATCGCAGAGGCTGATTCAGGTACAAGACTGTCGACCCGCGCCAGCAAACGCGCCTTGTTTCTCTGGATTTCTGTGGCCAGGGGCTGCCACGCAGGCTTTATATTGTCGATCTGCGCTTCGAGCTCGAGCAGGGTGCCATGAACATCATCGGCTACCCGGTCACTCCACGCTTTGAGATCCTGCGGTTCGATCGATTCAGGTTCAAAGTCGGGATCACCCGTTTGCTGCGCCAGCGCACTATGCAGTTCTCCGGTCCGCTGGCCCAGTATCTCCGCCATCCAGCGATACTGGCCATGACGTTCAGCGCCGTCCGGGGGCACGCCCTCTGGCCTGGTCAGGCAATCCTCGAAAAAGCGCTCGAGATAATCCACTGTAAATGTCCAACCGTCTCCCTGGTTGGGCACATGAGCCTGCACCAGCCCGAGAGTACTGGTTGCTCCGTTACTGTGTTCAAATTCCACCGAACCCGCCAGCGGTGCTATATTCGGGTAGTGAACCACGTCCGTCAAAAAACGGCTCATTTCCAACTCGGGGTTGATACCCTGGTGGACGCGCCGGTACAGTTTCAGGAACAACCTGTCACCCAGGATCACGGTGCTGTTGCTACCCCCGACCCAGGACTTGCCGAGCCCGCTAAGAGGCGCATCATCGACCAACTCCGCGCAGGCCCGTGTGGCGCAAAAACGCAGTGTTCCGGACGGACCTGTAACGCTTGCACCCGTCTGCACTGCCCTGACTATAGCGCGGAAAAAACTCTCGTCGGCAACCGCATCATAGACAATCCCCGCACGTGCCTGCTGGCGAATCCGGGCGAGCGCTGAGGGCAGCAAGGGCCGGACGGCTTCATCTTCCGGCTCTCCCCATGCCATGGCCAGCGGCAACAGGTAAGCCTGCCTGCTGCTGTCGCCAAAACAGGCATTCACCCACATCCATAGCCACTCGCCGCCCTCCGCGGGCCACAGCAGCATATCGCTGATATCTACCCGCTGCAGCAATTGACCCTTCTCTGCGTACCATCTCTGGGCCTGCAAAAAATCCGGCAGTATTGTCCGCTCAAGCTGCAACCTGAGGTTTTCCGCCAGCATTTTCCGCCCGGGTTCCACTTCAGCAGGGAAAAAACTGCGCCAGCCCGCAAAAAATACCAGCGTCGGCAGCTCGGGTGGTGGCAGCGCTTCCTCGTGCCAGGGCGGAGCTTCCGCGCCGCTCGTCAGATCAAACCAGTAAAAGCCATGGCCGGGTAATGTCAGCAGATACGGCAAATCGCCGATGGGCGGGAATGCGGTGCGGCCCAGCATCTCTATCGGCACACTTCCCCTGAAGCGCGACAAATCCAGCTCCACTGGCTGTGCAGAGCGGGCCAGGTTCGCCACACACAAAACGCAGTCATCGCCGTATTCGCGCACATAAGCGAGTATTTTCCGATTACCAGGCTGTAGAAACTCCAAAGACCCCCTACCGAAAGTGGCGTGAGCTCTGCGAATCGCAATCAGACGCTTCATCCAGTTCAACAGGGATGACGGTTTGCGCTTATGCGCCTCTACATTAACAGCTTCGTAGCCATATACCGGGTCCATAATTGGCGGCAGATAGAGGAATTGTGGATCCGCTCTGGAGAATCCGGCATTGCGATCGGGAGACCACTGCATGGGAGTACGCACTCCATTACGATCACCTAAAAAGAAGTTGTCCCCCATGCCAATTTCATCACCGTAATAGACAATGGGCGATCCCGGCATCGACATCAGCACACTGTTCATCAATTTTATCTTGTCCTGGTCATTGTCCATGAGGGGAGCGAGGCGTCGGCGGATACCTACATTAATCCGCATTCTCGGATCCGTCGCGTAGCGCTCGTACATGTAATCACGCTCGCGATCAGTAACCATTTCCAGGGTGAGCTCGTCGTGGTTGCGTAAAAATATGGCCCATTGGCAACTGTCGGGAATAGACGGGGTCTGTTGCATTATTTCAACAATAGGGTGTCGCTCTTCCTGTGCAACCGCCATATAGATCCGCGGCATCAGGGGGAAGTGATAGGCCATATGGCATTCGTCACCATCACCGTAATAGGCCTGGGCATCTTCTGGCCACTGATTCGCTTCCGCCAGGAGAACACGATCCTGGTAGTGATCATCCACTACTGACCGCATGTATTTGAGCACTGCATGCGTTTCCGGCAGGTTTTCATTACTGGTACCCTCCCGTACGCACAAATAGGGAATGGCATCGAGTCGCAGGCCATCGACGCCCATATCCAGCCAGAATCGCATTAACCGAATAACTGCTTTTACAACCTCCGGGTTATTGTGATTAAGGTCAGGCTGGTGATGAAAGAAACGATGCCAGTAATATGCCTGTGCCTCGTCATCCCACGTCCAGTTGGAGATCTCGCTGTCGGTGAAAATGATTCGGGTACCGCTGAATTTCTGGTTAGTCTTGCTCCAGACATAAAAATCCCGTTTTTTGCTGTCGGCGGGCGCTTTTCTCGCCGCCTGGAACCAGGGGTGCTGGTCAGAAGTATGGTTGATCACCAGCTCGGTAATTACCCGCAGGTTACGACGGTGCGCCTCCCGCATGAAATTACGGAAATCTTTCCGGGTACCGTAATCGGAATGAATACCTGTGTATTCGGCAATATCATAGCCGTCGTCGCGCATTGGCGATGGGTAGAAGGGCAACAACCAGAGCGTATTTACGCCCAGCTCCGCGATGTAATCCAGCTGCTCTATCAGGCCCTTGAAATCACCTATGCCATCGTTATTACTGTCCTTGAACGCTTTCACATGTAACTGGTAAATAATTGCATCCTTGTACCAAAGGTGATCTGCAACGGGTTCTGCCATTACTCTCTCCGGTCATTTGATGCCCGCCCCCAACTTCCCGAAAGGCAGGGAATCCAGGCCCGCCACTAGCCTGGAACCGCACAAGGGCCAGCTTGCTGAACATAGTGCTGCCTCCCATTACAGCAACCACATTCCGCATGGTCATTGATAAACGTCAAAGCATGGATAAGGTAAATATGCAGAATCGGTAAGGTCACCAGGTCAACTCATCATGAGAGATATATCAGTATTGTCGGGGGAGCCAACAAGGAATGCAGGACAAGAACATCCGCAAGCCAGTCAATCCCGCGGCAGGTAAGGCTCCGCCATCAGCTTCGGAACTGACCGTAGCGACCTATAACATTCATGCTTGTATCGGCAATGACCAGCGCTTTGATCCCGAGCGAACTGTCAGCGTGTTACTGGAGCTTGATGCGGATGTCATAGCGCTACAGGAAGTGGAGCACCACAATATGGATGGTCATGACATGCTTGATTACCTGGCGAATGAGACCGGACTTACGGCAATTGCCGGTCCAACGCTATTGCGTGCCACACGGCGCTACGGCAATGCGTTACTCACCCGTCTACCGGTCAGCCTGGTTAACCGGATTGACCTCAGTTCAGGGGGCCGAGAACCCAGGGGGGCACTGGAAGTCATGCTGGACTGGGATGGCGGGACGCTACAACTGGTTGCCACCCACCTGGGTTTGATGCCATGGGAGCGTCGACTGCAGGTGCAGCAGCTTATCTCCCTGTTCGAGCCAGAAATTGCTGACACAGCGGTACTAATGGGTGATCTTAATGAGTGGTTTTTGTGGGGCAGGCCCTTACGCTGGCTGCATGCTCATTTTCAGGCGATACCCATCCGGGCGACATGGCCGGCGAAACGCCCGGTATTTGCACTTGACCGCATCTGGGTCGACCCTCGCGCGCAGCTGGAAAGCCTCGAAGTACATACTAGCCCACTCGCACGAATGGCGTCCGATCATCTTCCATTAAAAGGATACCTTCGCCGCAGTGACCACCGGAATCATGGGCCATGATGTCCGTTATCAATGTAAAACCCCATTATCCGCCTATCATGATGCTTACCGGGGAATATTTTCCCCAACAATGTGGAGCATGAAAACATCACCATGGAACTCCTGAATCGCGAAATTCTTGATAACTCCTTACAGACCTGGCTAGTCGCCTCGGTAGTTTTTTTCGTGGCTGCCCTGGTACTGAGAATAGTGAGCGGATTTATCCAGAGGCGCCTTTCAGCATTTTCAAAACGGACCAGAACCAACATTGATGATTATCTGGTCGCCGCACTGGGAAAGACCAAAATCCTGTTCCTGCTGATAATCAGTATTGTCCTTGCATCATCACTACTGACTCTTCCTGTCGATATTGAGGTGGCTCTCGAGCACACCCTTATCGTTGCGCTATTGATACAAATTGGATTCTGGGTCGCTGAATTCAGCAGAGAATCGCTGGACCACTATCGGAAACGGTCGTTATCGGAGAACCCTGCATCTGTTACCACGATTAATGTGCTCGGACTATTCATCAGGATTACACTCTGGTCGGTTGTCTTCCTGCTGGCTCTCGATAATCTGGGTGTAGATATCACCGCGTTGATTGCCGGCCTGGGCATTGGTGGTATCGCGGTTGCCCTGGCCTCACAGAAAATACTGGGAGATCTGTTCGCCTCTCTTTCGATCATGCTGGACAGGCCATTTGCAGTGGGTGATTTTCTTATACTTGATGATTATCTGGGTAGTGTGGAACAGGTAGGGTTGAAAACCACCAGGCTGCGGAGCCTCTCAGGTGAACAATTGGTATTCTCCAACTCCGATTTACTCGACAGCCGTATACGCAATTATGGTCGGATGTATGAACGTCGGGTCGTCTTCAAAATTGGCGTCACTTACTATACGCCCCGAAGCAAGCTGAAGGCGATCCCCGCCATCATGAGAAACGCTGTTGAAGCACAGGAGCACACTCGCTTTGACCGATCACATTTTGCGTCATATGGGGACTATTCACTGGTTTTCGAAACGGTATTTTACGTCCTGATGCCGGACTACAATGTGTATATGGATATCCAGCAAGGCGTCTATTTTTATATTCACGAACAGTTTGAACGGGAACAGATCGAATTTGCCTTCCCGACACAACAGCTGTTCGTCACCCAAACCGAGTTGCCGGACGAGTTAAAGTAAACAACGCCAGTTTTAATGGCCTTTCATTCTTCCTTTTGGCCCGCAGATCGTCCCAGGTGTATGAGAGCGGCGTTGCGTAAATCTGTCGCTCGCAGCGGACCGGAGCCACCTGCGTAAAGATCCACTGTGGACGGCACCAATACAAATGCGCTGGTTTCCTCGGGCGCGGCGCCGCCATGGGCACCGTTCTCGTTGGAAAAACTGCAGGGGTCCACACCCATACGCCACCCACAGAGTATGAACTGTCCCGCTGACGGATGATGACAGAGGGTAATGAGATCATCAGTAACTTCGTGCAAAAAAGGGTGTTCCGCGCCGAACACATCGGCGCTTTGCTCGGGTAACTGGTAAACAGCGGCACCAGCCCAGGCAATAGCGCGTCCTGGTCCATTGGGTACCATCACCAGGGGAACCTGCGTTTTTGTGGCAAGCTCGAGTGCGGCGGCATCACGCTCTTTTGCTTCCCCCAGAGCGTCACAATATACAAACCCCACTGGCCCCAATCCTCTTACCGCGACATTTGCATCGGTTACGTCACCCGACGGTTGGTCTTTCACCGGAAACAACCACTGAATCCGCTTGCCTCCCAATCGGCGTACCCGATGAGTCTGGACGCCGTGCCCGGCAAACAACGACAAGGGCACTGGACGGTTGCAGTAGTCGGAGAATACTGATGACACGGCCTCCTCAATGGTACGGCCAGTGAGCCTGAGGTAGGAAATCACATCCTCCTGGCCGTGGTCGGAGTAAATCCAGACGTCATAATCGCGGTAATGTGAACGATGAGCAGCCCGCCACAGACGACCGACTGCGTCGTCAATGCCTTTGAGCGTCCAGTGCGCAAACAGGGATTTGGGACCACGACGGTGAGCCTGCTCGTCATAGCCAAGGAAGTTCAGGTGTATTATCGGCAGCCCCCGGGCAATGTCCACTTTAACGCCAATAGTCACCAGCTCCCGCAAGACGATGGAAATGCCCACACGTGTGGGAACGAACTTGAGTTCGCTCACCAGATTCCTGCCCTGCAGCAGGCCGCGGCAAAAATCCACGATTGCCAACACAAGCTCAACCACAAACAACACCGCAATCCGAATGAAGCTGTATATGTTGCTCAAGAAGAGCAGTATGACAACAAGGGTGTTGGCTCGTCTCAGGCCAGGGCCCCAACCCAGGGCGGAGGCACAATAGTGCGCCTCGGCAGCGCCGCCGGTGTAGTTGTCAACGTAGGCACTGCCACCTTGCAGCAAAGGTTCGCCACCCCTCTCCTCCAGCTGTCGTTCGACATCGGAGGCAGCACCAGGCTCAAACATTCTCACCATTTCGCCCGAATCGCTGTCGCGAAAACTGAAGGCCGGCACCACGCCCTTAACGCCGTAGAACAGCTCACCCTGGAAAGCGGCGGTACTGGATGGCATGCCCGCGTATTGCCGGTGCAGGCGATACCCCTTGCGCCGCAACAGTTTTTGCAAAAAAGGCATTCTGCCACGCTCCAGTGCATGCTGTATCTGGGCGTGAGAGAGACCATCAATCTGGATCATAACCAGGCCGCGCGTACTGGGAGATGCTTCGGTACGCGGCAATTGCAACAGGGTCGCCAGCCACTCACTTCGACCAAGCTGAATGCGCTTCAAAAGCGTCTTGAGACGGGACATCACAATGGCATGGACCCCGACTGGTCATTGCCACGAATGGCGGCCCCCGTAGCGGCCGCCAGGCCCTGGATAATATCCCATTCGGTCTTCACCAGATTCATCGTGCTCTCCCAGCTGCCGTACTCTTCAGCCCTTGCCGCGGCACCCTGAGCTATGAGTTTCTCATAACAGGCAAGCGCACTCCCCGCCGTGCGCTCCATTGAGAACTTCTCGGCTGTGGCAAGGGCAGCAGTGTGCAGTGCTTCCCGGGTTTTGCTGTCCGAGGCGGAGACCCACTGCAAGGCGGCGACAAAATCATCCACCGTCGACTCCTGCAGCAGGCGGCCGTTATATTCATCCCGGATGACTTCACGCACCCCTGTTGCATCAATGCCCACCACTGGAACTCCAGCCGCCATCGCTTCCGTTAGCACCATCCCCTGGGTTTCGCTGGTCGAGGCAAAAGCGAACACATTCATCGCAGCATAGGTATCGGCCAACTCCGGATGTTTCACAATGCCTATATCGTGCAATTGGCCAAGCACGCCCTCCCGAGACAATATCTCCCGCACGGGACCGGCCGATGGTCCCTCCCCGGCGAGGATAAAATGGGCCCCGGCATTGTTCTTCAGGAACCGTGCTATGGCCGTGGCGAGAAACTCAAGGTTTTTCTCGGGCGCAAGACGACCAAGATGACCAACCACGAATGCGTTATCGGGTATGCCAAGCCTCGCTCGCACACGACCACCGTCGGCGTTGCTGAAGTCCGACAGCTTGATTCCCGTCGGTATCACGGTAACAGGTGCCGTTGTCCCACGCTCATGTAGCAATTTCGCAATACTCTCGCTGGGCGCGAAGACCTGGTCGCTCAGGTTGGCGTAACGTGTTGCCAGTTCAATCACAAAACGGCGGAATGCGGGTGAATCCACCGGCACATAGTGCGTGTATTGCTCGTACAGTGTGTGATGGGTAAATACCAGGGGCAGTTGCCGGAAGCGCGCGATGCGCATCGCTGTCATCCCAAGTAAATAGGGATGGTGCGAGTGCACAATGTCCGGTTTGAAATTGTCCAGTTCGGTATTCAATAGCCCGGAAACCGGCAGCACGGCAGAAAAATCACTGCCGTTGAAGTGCTGAATCGCCGGAATGCGCACGACGTCTTCTTCGTTTGGCGGTTGCTTCTCAAATTCCGGCGCCACCACCAGCACTCGATGTCCTTGCCGTCGATACTCCGCAGTAAAAGCGGCAACAGACCTCGCCACGCCGCCAACATGGGGAAGGTAGGTATTGGTTAACATGACAATATTCATCGTTCGTGTTTCTTCAGTTCAATATAGGTTTCATCGAGAGGTACGGTAACCGCCGCGTAACCCGGCAGATGCACCTCAATATGCGGAGGTGCCTGGTGCCAGTCAGCCTCCCAGGCTATTCGTACCACCTGCTCGGTAGCGACAATCTCAACGGTTACGGTGCCGAATTCGGTCGGTGCCGGGCCAATACGTGAGACCACACCGGGAATGAGCCATGCATCCGGTATTCCCTGGCATAACAGCAATCGATGCCCCTCCTCTCGCAAGAACATGTTGCGTAGCATTAACACCCATTCCGCCGCCGCCCAGGTATGCTGGCCATCTCCCATACAGCCGCCACCTGTACGTGGATGTATCGCTTCCGGCCATTGCCCGGTAGGGCTTGCAAGATCCGCAACTGTCTCCACCAACTGGAAATAGCGCTGGTCACCGGCACGCAGCAGGACCTGGGCTATATGCAGAGTCAGGTAGGGATTAATACCGGCATGAATCATATCCTGGAAGAACCCCCCACTGACCATGCAGTTGTCCAGTAAAAAATCCACGGTGTCCATCAGGCGTACATCATGGGGTTCGGTCAACTGCGCCGGATAACCCATCGCCAGCGAGCCGATGGCACCCGGGTCGGGCCGCCGACTGGGTGCGGCGGGCATCATGGGCCGCTCCAGCCGCAGCGCCGCAAGCGCCAGACTCGCATCGATGTCGGCCTGGAATGCCGCCCCCTCAGCTTCGAATGTCTCCCCTGCTACACCTTGGCCCATGGCATGACACAGATGCGAAGCCGCCCGCAGCCCCGCGACACCCCAAAAATCATCCCAGTAATAATAGTCGTTAAGACCCAGGTGCTCGGCACTGAAGCCTGCCGGCAATAATCCGCTGGTCGGTGATCCATGCTCTTGTGGCGCCCGCTTGCGGCCGATCCATCGCGCCCCCCGAAGAATGGGCTGATGCCATTCGGGTTTGGGAGTGGTCCCGGTCATGGCACAATACCGTTGCATGATCCAGAGCGCCTGGCCGTTGGCATCCCATTCACCCTCCTGTGAGTGGTAATACCCGGCGAGCGTCTGTCGTGGCGCAAACTGGTCCAGGGCCCGCTCCGCACGGGAGGTGAAACCGGCGCACAGCAACGCGTTGATAATAAAGGCGGCATCCCGGAACCAGAAACGTTTGTAGGTGTAGGGTCCGGGATATACGTCACCGGGCGAATGCAGCACCAGCGTGCGTAGCGCGGCGTTGAACAGAAATTGCATTTTTCCATCGGGAACCTGGATCTGGCATACACCCTTGAGTGCATCCTCCCAGGCCAGCGCCGATTTCTTGCACGGGGTGGAACGCTCGGCCAGGGGCACACTCACCCTGAGTTTACGCTCCTCACCCGGCTCCAGTCGGAACAGGGCTGCGGCCGTTACCATGCCCACATCGCAAAGCCCCCTGGTCTCGTCGGTTTTATCCTTGAGGTAGATACTCACATCCCCGGCGCGGTAGTCCGACACATGATGACGCTCGGCCGGCGCACTGAAATTCACCCGACGGTCACCTTCAATACACCAGCCTTTACGCTCCGCCGATAGCTCCGCCTGGTTAATAAATGCGACCCCCTCGGGGTTATAAGGGCGCAGCGCGACCACCAGCCAGCCACCCTGTTCGCTGTTGGCCGTAAGCTGAAGATGGCAGCTGAACTCGCCCGGATCGACATCGACCTCGGCTCGACTCACAAGCTGCAGGCCATTTGCAGCCGAACTGGTATTAACCGAGAGGCCTTCATCCAGCTGCCATTGCTGGCTCACCTCCTTAACCCTCGACGGCAGCAGGTAACTGCCGTCGTCACCCAGTACCCAGGTATCTATCGACCAACCATCGTAGTGGGGGGTCAACAACCCACGATCATCCACAATAGGTAGAAAATCCAGGTCCGGCAAGCCGATAGCCGTCCAGTTACGATGCGTCAGGTTAATGTGGGTAATCGAAAAGGCACGGGGGATAAAGGCGTCATCCAGCGGGTCAAACTGGCGTTCAATCCAGTACGGCCAGACCCAGTCAAGGTTGTGCTGGATAACACGGGAATTGATCAGGCCTCGCGCATGGAATACTACGCCGGCCCGCAACAGCTCGACCGGCTCCGCCACTTCTGAAGGCTGTGCAAATCGATGCATACGTGCCAACAGCGCTATGGGGTCGAGAAAACCATGTGAGCGCGCTAGCCGGCGGATAGCAAAGCGCCAGGGCAGCCATTTGGTCCAAGCCATTATACCTCTCCCGGTTCAGTGTCATCGGTGTAGCGCGCCAGGGCACGGCGCGCAAGGCGGTTGATGTACAGCACAAGAACGACAACCACGATAAAGCCACTGCCATATAGCGCCCACTGCAGCGGCGTGAAAGCGGATTCCCCGGCGCCCAGCAAAGCGATATCCGCCGCGATTGAGCCCAGATATACATTGTGCAGGGAGAAGGGAATAATGCCTGCCAGCGTCCCGAGGGTGAATCCACGCAAGGAAAACCCGGTAAGGCCAAAGAAATAATTGGACACCTTGAAAGGAAAAAAAGGAACCAGCCTGGTCAGCATGATGATCTTCCAGCCCTCGGGAACAAGTTCCTGGCTGACATGCTGCAGACGCGAATGCGATCGCACAAACTGCGCCGCGCGCTCGCCCATCAGGTGACGGGCAATCAGAAATGCGAGCACGGCGCCCAGGGTTGTTCCGATAACCACGTACACCACACCTTCGAGCAAACCGAAGGCAAAACCGGCGCCGGTGGTAAATAATATGCCGGGCACCAGGAGCAGCGTCACCAGTATCATGAGGAGCATGAACAGGATTCCTGCCCACGGACCCTGTTGCTCTATCCACACCAGCAGCGCAGTTATTCGTTCATCGACTCCAGACAGAAACACAAGCCCCAGCACTAAAAGAACAAACAATATGCTCAACACCATCCCCATGGCGGCAGAACCGGTCCCGCTATTCGGTGCCAATAATTTCAACTCCATCTCCATTTTCCCGAATATTTCCCGTACCCGTCAACCCGGCACAGGACAGGTACCCTTACCAGATACTATAGACCTGAGTGTGGTCCTGCGCCTGTATCGAGTGCATTGAGAATTCTCAATGACCATACACACCTGGAGCACCATCATGGTCGATATTAATATCCGCTATGGAATCCTCATGACCAAACCGCATCCCAGTACGACGCTTTCGCCGGTGCATTTCGATGCCGTTATTTTTGATCTCGACGGGGTAATCACCCAGACGGCAGAGGTGCATGCCCGGGCATGGAAACGCATGTTTGATGACTATCTGGGCACACATACCGACAAGTCGAGACCATTCGATATGGATACGGATTACCGCAACTATGTCGACGGTAAACCGCGCTATGACGGGGTTGCCAGCTTTCTGGCGTCACGCGATATTGAGCTGCCCTATGGTGATGAGAAAGACAGTCCCGATACTGAAACCATATGCGGGCTGGGTAATCGCAAGAACATACTGTTCAACGAGACGCTGAAGCGTGATGGGGTGAACGTTTACGACAGCAGCATCGCCCTGATAAAAGCATTACACGCCGCGGATATTCATACGGCAATCGTTTCATCGAGCCGGAACTGCAAGGCAGTGCTGGAAGCCGCCGGTATTAGCGACCTGTTTGAAGCCCGGGTGGATGGCGTAGATCTTGAGTTGCTCAAATTACCGGGTAAGCCGGCCCCCGACATGTTTCTTGAAGCGGCTCGCCGCCTTGCCAGCAAGCCACAGCGTTGTGTCGGCATCGAAGATGCGAGCTCCGGCGTGGAGTCACTGCGTGCCGCCGATTTCGGTTGTGTTATCGGTGTCAATCGTGGGGACTATGAGGAAGCGTTATTCAAGCATGGGGCGGACATAGTCGTCAGTGACCTGGGAGAGCTCCGGGTGGCCTCGCCTTCTGACGCCACAGCCGCCAGGGACTTACCGTCCGCACTGGATTGCATGAACGAGATTGACCCGGGCAACGACCATGAACTCGCTATTTTTCTCGACTACGACGGCTCTCTCACGCCAATAGTAGATAACCCTGATAATGCAAACTTAAGCGACACCATGCGCAAAACCCTGGAGGATCTGGCGGAGGTTTGTGAGCTTTCCATCATTAGCGGAAGGGATCTTGCAGATGTACGCAAGCGTGTTGCACTGGAGAACATATGGTACGCGGGCAGCCATGGTTTTGACATGGCCGGGCCCCGGGGCGAGCGCACACAATACCAGGAAGGTCGATCATACTTGCCGGTGCTGGACCGCGCCGAGGATGAATTGAACAACTTACTGGCCGACGTTCCGGGAGTGCGCGTAGAACGCAAGCATTTCTCGATCGCAACACATTATCGACAGGTTGCGCCGGATCATGTTCAAGGCGTCAAAGATACCGTGGCAGGGGTACATGCTGATCACCCGGAACTGCGCATGACCACCGGCAAGAAAATCGTCGAGTTGCAGCCCGATATTGACTGGGACAAGGGTCAGGCGCTGCGCTGGTTGATGCAGGCCCTGAGTCTCGATAGCGAGCGTTTCATTCCGCTCTATATTGGTGATGACGTAACTGATGAGGATGCCTTTCGTGAAATCGAGACCGAGGGGATTGGAATTCTGGTTGCGGAACAACCGCAGCCTACCCACGCAAACTACCATCTGGCCAACCCTGATGAAGTCGAGATCTTCCTGAAACGACTGACCAGTATTCTCCAAGGCGGTGACGAATGACAGCATGGACCCTTTCTTACAACGAATTCACTAAAGAGGAAGAGGCACTGCGGGAAGCGCTGTGTACTCTGGGTAACGGTTATTTCGCCAGTCGCGGCGCAGCGCCCGAGGCCAGCGCGGATGATACTCATTACCCAGGCACCTATATCGCAGGCTGCTACAACCGGCTCCAGGACACTATTGCGGAAAAAACCATTGAAAATGAGAGCCTGGTAAATGCACCCAACTGGTTGGCCCTCAATTTCCGGATCGAGGATGGCAACTGGTTTAATCTCGATGATGCCGAGATAATTGACTACGAACAGCAGCTGGATATAAAACGCGGGCTCCTGACCCGCACTATCCGCTTCCGCGACGAAGCCCAGCGCACTACCCGTATTGAGCAACAGCGCCTGGTATCAATGGATGAGCCACATATTGCGGCCATGACCTTGCAGATCAAAGCCGAAGACTGGGGCGGCGGCATTGAAGTATGCAGTGCCCTCGACGGTCGGGTAATAAACGATGGAGTTCCACGCTACCGTGACTTGTCCAGCCGCCACCTGCAGGGACTGGGCACGGAATCCGTTGCCGACGATACCATGCTGCTGACCGTCGAAACCAACCAATCGCATATCCGCATCGCCCTGGCGGCAACCACTCGCTTCTTTGAAGCTGACCAACAGGTCTATCCGGGATCCAGTACCCACCAGGAAGATGATTATATTGCCTGTTATTACTCAACCCGTCTCGACAGAGACAAGCCCCTGTATATCGAGAAGGTGATGGCGCTGTATACCGGCCGGGATTATGCCATTAGCGAGCCATCGCTTGAGGCCCGCAAAGCCGTAGCCGATGCCGACCGTTTTGATGGCCTCTGCAATCGTCATATCATGCGCTGGAGCCAGTTGTGGAAACACTTCGATTTTGATATCGAGCACGATGACAAAAAAGAAGAGAAACGCTCGGAACTGGTCCTTCGGCTGCATATATTTCACCTGATCCAGACGACTTCGCCCCATGTCATGAATCTCGACGTTGGTGTGCCGGCTCGCGGACTACATGGCGAGGCATACAGAGGCCACATATTCTGGGATGAACTGTTCGTGTTCCCGCTGTTCAACCTGCGTATGCCGGAAATTACCCGGGCGCTACTGGGGTATCGCTACCACCGGCTTGGCGAAGCGCGACGAGCGGCGAAGGACGAAGGCTATCGGGGTGCGATGTTCCCGTGGCAGAGTGGCAGTAATGGCCGCGAGGAAAGCCAGCGTGTGCACCTGAACCCCAAGTCAGGCAATTGGATACCTGACAACTCCAGGCTTCAGCGACACATCAATATAGCGGTGGCCTACAATGTCTGGCAGTACTACGAGGCAACCAACGACAAGGAATTCATGTCTTTCTACGGCGCGGAAATGGTTATGGAAATAGCCCGGTTCTGGGCCAGCGCCACCAGTTATAACGAATCCCTGGGGCGTTACGAAATCCTCAATGTCATGGGACCCGATGAATACCATGACGCCTATCCCGACGCCGACAAACCGGGCCTGAATAACAATGCCTATACCAATATCATGGCGGTATGGATCTTCTGCCGGGCACTCGAAATACGCGACATTCTGGACCCCAAAAGATTTGACGAGGTTTGCGAGCTCATTCGCCTGTCACCGGAGGAGCTGGTTTACTGGGATCAATTAAGCCACAGACTCTATGTACCGTTTCACGACGACGGCATCATCAGTCAGTTTGATGGATACGAAAAACTGGCTCCCTTTGACTGGGAGGGTTATCGACGCAAATACGGCGACATCCAGCGCCTCGACCGGATTCTGGAAGCGGAAGACGATACACCCAATAATTACCAGGTGTCCAAGCAGGCCGATGTGCTGATGCTGTTCTACCTGCTCTCCGCAGAGGTTCTGGAGGTGCTGTTCAGACGGCTGGATTACCCGTTCGAGTACGAGACTATCCCCCGCAACATTGATTACTACATGCAGCGCACATCCCATGGCTCTACGCTGAGCCGCGCGGTGAGTTCGTGGGTACTGGCGCGCTCAAATCGCCCGGGTGCATGGCCACTTTTCATAGAGGCGCTGGAAAGTGACGTCGGCGACATCCAGGGCGGTACTACCCAGGAGGGCATTCACACCGGAGCCATGGCGGGTACTGTCGACCTTATCCAGCGTTGCTTTACAGGTATTGAGATCCGGGACGACGTTTTGTGGTTTAATCCGACCTTGCCAGAAGGACTGACCAGCCTCTGCCTGAACATTCGCTACAGACAGCAGGTTATCGACCTGCGGGTCACCGTAGACCGCATTTCCATCGGCACCCAACCCTGCAGCGAGAACCCGATTACTGTCGGTGTCAAGAGCGAGACCTTCACGCTTGCGCCCGGTGAGACTCGAGACCTGCCCCTGTGAACACTACTGCTGGGCAAAGAAGTGCAGCCTCTGCGCGTCAATACCATAGCTCTCGCGTACCGCGCCTCCCTGGGTATACAGGATATCATTACGCTTGAAGCTCGCCAGCACCCGGCTGACGCTCTCCGGTGTGGCACCCAGCATATCCGCCATTTCATGCACAGTCAGCAGGTCCACCTTGTCGGATGCATCCCCGTATTCAAGTTCCGAAAGGAAACTGATCAATCGTGCCACTCGTGACTGAATGCGACCGGTGGAGAAATCCGCGATCCATTTATCAGCCTGGGCGAGTTGGCGATATCCCTGTTTCAACAAACGACAGTATCTTTGTGGATGTTCACGTTCCAGCAGGTGAATACTGCTCATTGGTACGAAAACGACGCTGGTACTCCCAACCGCAATCGCAGTGTGCTCATAGGCCTGATCGACCAGGCCCTCGAGACCAAACCAGTGGGTGTCGCTGTGCAAGCGTACAATTCGAGCCCGACCGTTTGACAAATAACTTACCAATTTCACCATTCCGCTGTGAATGAGGTAGACCCCATTGCCGCAGTCGTTTTCGCAGTAAATCACTTCCTTGGACGGGAAGTGTTTTACCTTGCTGGTCCTGAATAGTTCATCAACTTCAGAAACCTCTTCCGTACGCTCTTTCAATGCCGCTCTGGCAAAATGATAAGGTGCAATTGATCGGTCCTGGCCAGTACCCGTAATCGGTTTTAACACCTGTTCCCTCCTCGCCACAGGAGGAAGCTCCACCCATGGCACTGTTTTTCGTTAAATTTCCTGCAGCTGACTAGTTCTTATAGACAAGAAACCCGACCTGGCAATTGACGATTATCAATTTTTCCTGGAGGGGTCTGGTCGCGGATTCCCCGTATTGAGGAAAGTGCGGGCAACCCCTATGATAGCCAGGCTGCTACCATTCACCCTGATTGCCGGCCCAAATTTGAGATGAAATCTGACGATACACCATGGATTACACCCCAGGTTCGCGACCTCGCCTGGGCTTGTTTTTCGCCACCGCTGCTGCAGGTAGAGACACTGGGTTACAGCGCTGGACCGGCAGAGCTGATACTCACCCGGGAGCGCCGCCAATGGCTATCGAGACTGGACCGCGAGCCGGCGGCGCTGCTTGATTCACTGGCACAAAACCCGGCCCGCCGGCTGGGGCTCTATTACGAACAGCTCTGGCACTTTTTCCTCACCCAGGATCCAGACCTGGAGTTGATAGCACACAACCTGCCGGTCCGAACACGCAACAGCACTGTCGGGGAGTTTGACTGCCTCTACTATTGCCATCAGCGAGAGCGCTATTTTCATCTCGAGCTGGCAGTAAAGTTTTATCTCGGCCACCGCACTCATACGACCACAGAAACCGACAGCCAGTGGCGGGAATGGCTGGGTGCCAATACTGTGGACAGGCTGGAGCGTAAACTGGACCGCTTACTCAAACACCAGATTCGTCTGGGGCAGCACCCCCTCGCCCGGGAGATACTGGCCGATCTTGGAATTGAAAATCCAGGCCGGGAGATCGCCCTGCGCGGCGCCCTGTTCCAGCCCGCGGCGGATGCCCTGCCCGCGCCTCTGGGTTATAACCCCATGGTACCCATGCAATATTGGTACACCCTGGCCCACTGGCAACAGCAGGCCGACCCACACGCCACCTATGCATTACCTGATCGCCTGCTTTGGCTATCGGCGCTGTGCAGCCAGCGGCCGCTGGGGGCGGCTGCAATAACACAACACCTGACGGCACACTTTGCCCAAGGCGGCCACCCTCAACTGGTGGTACGACTGAACAGCGAGGGCCATGAAGATGAACGTTATTTCATTACCCACGCCCAATGGCCCGCGCCTTCGTAAAATATTACGAAGCCAACACCGATTGTTCCAGAGTAACGTCAACTTCCCGTCACCTGATTGACCCTAATCAAGCTTGTTTCTGCCGCATCTTCTATAGTTCAGGGGTAACTCTTAAACCTTTACCCAAGGTTTAGCGCCTTACACACGGAGGAAACAAAGTCATGACGAAAAGAACAGGGATTACAGGTACAGCGCTGGCCGCATTGATAGCTACAGTGGCGGTTCCCCAGGCCACCGTTTTTGCTCAGGAGAAAGAACGGGCACTGGAGAACGTTACGGTCGTGGCACCGCGAATAACCGAAAAGCGCCGCACGGGCTCCACAATGTTCACGGAAGTTGTGAACCGGGATGCCGTTGTGGATATAACCGACCTGAATCTCAGCCGGACAGCCGATGTTCGCAAGCTGGATAATCGTATCAGGGAAGCCGCGCAGCTTATTTGTGAGGAACTGGAGGACGAGTATCCTTTTGGGCGCCCCGATGTCTCTACTTGTGTTAACCGGGCCGTAGAAGACGCCATGGACCAGGCGGATAAAGCCGTTAGCCAGGCGCTTGCCAGAGTACGATAACCGGCAGGCTTGCTCCCAGCCTGGTTACCGTCACGATGGCCACGCTTCTAACCGCGATGTTTAACGTTCGCCGGTAACTTCCGGACTGAATGTTGCCTTTGTCATGGTTACAAGGCCAGGTGAAGGTTTAACAACCGAGAAACGGAGAACACCTGATGATGGCAGACAAAACCCGAAGCGTTATTATTGCCGCCATAGCACTGGCAGCGGCCTGTCACTCCCCCGTATTTGCCCAGCAGGACCAGGACCTGCTGGAAATCGACGATGAAAAAGTGATGGAAGAGGTTATCGTGGTGGCGCCACGCATCACCAGGGAGACACCTCTGGACGCGATGGGTGGGCTCATCGTGGAGCGTGACGAGATTCTCGACATAACCGATCTCGACCTCACCCGAACTGCCGATTTGCTGGTACTTGAGCAACGCATTGAAGACGCCGCCACCCGGATCTGCAACGAGCTGGATTCCCTCTATCCTCTGGGTTCCCCACGCACACTTGTCTGCATTCGCAGGGCGGTAGAAGACACCATGGCGCAGGTGGAACAAGCTGTCAACGAGGCCTTTGCCCGCGAATGACCATACTGCTCACCTACCACCAGACCGCGTAAAGTGCAGCCACTAGCAGGATGACTACTACCGCACTGAGATTGAATACCTGGCTGGTGCCAAAGTCCACATGGTTTATTTCCAGAAGATCAATCTGGGGAGCGGGACGCAGATGGGAAAGAACCACTGCAACAATAATGCACATAAGAAACACCAGACCAACCCGGTCGATGAATGGCAGGTCCGGCAATCCCAGCTTGAAGGCCAGGGATAACACGGCGGAGCCAATGGCAACCACCAGGGCAGCCGTAGCGGTGGTCGGCTTGTAAAACATTCCAAGCAGGAAAATAGCCACAATACCGGGCGTGAAGAAGCCGGTGAACTCCTGAATATACTGAAATGCCTGGTCGAAATTACCCAGCAGTGGCTTGGCAGTGATCATCGCAATCAGCATTGCCGAAACGGACACTATGCGCCCGACCTTTACCTGCCTGGCGGGAGTCATTTCGTAGTGGCCAAAGCGGGAAAACAAGTCAACGGTAAAGATCGTGGAAATACTGTTACACATCGAGGCAAGCGAGGACACAATGGCCGCGAGCAAGGCAGCAAAAACAAGTCCCTTGATACCTGTTGGGAGCAAAGTCATCGCCTGCGGGTAGGCCTGGTCAGGAACCGCCAGGTCAGGCTCCAGGACAAACATTATGATACCGGGAAGCACCACGATCATCGGCATCAGCACTTTTAGAAATGCGGCGAAGGCAATACCTTTTTGCGCTTCATCGATACTTTTTGCGGCGAGCGCACGCTGGATAATGTATTGATTAAAACCCCAATACGACAAATTCATTATCCACATGCCACCCACCAGTACCGAAATTCCCGGCAGGCTCTTGTAGTAAGGATGGTCGCGACTGAGAATCATGTCGAACTTTTCCGGGGCGGCCTCCAGCACCTGAACAAAACCCGCGAAAACTCCGGCTCCGCCCGACACCTCCTGCAGGAGAATGGTGATAATCAGTATGCCGCCAAGCACCAGCAACACGACCTGGATAATGTCGGTAAAAGCGACAGCCTTGAGGCCACCATAAAGCGAGTACGTCACTGCAAAGGCGCCCAGGAGTATCATTGAGAGAATAAGATCGAGGCCGGTGACTGTGTTAATGGCCAAAGCGCCCAACCAAAGAATGGCGGTTAAATTGACGAAAACATAAACCCCCAGCCAGAATCCGGCCATTACCGTGCGAACCCTGCTGTCATAGCGCTGCTCAAGAAACTGCGGCATGGTGTAAATGCCCATTTTCAGGAATATGGGCAGCAGGTACTTGCCCACCAATAGCAGGGTGATGGCGGCCATCCACTCATAGGATGCAATCGCCAACCCAATTGCAAACCCCGACCCCGACATACCTATAATCTGTTCCGCCGAGATATTCGCGGCGATCATTGATGCGCCTATTGCCCACCAGGGCAATGCCCTGCCCGCCAGGAAGTAGTCCTGGGCGTCCTTGACATGCCCTGCTTTTTCCCGCGATACCCACTGTGCCAAAGCGAACAATGAGACCGCATATATGAAGACGATGACCAGATCAATCTGTCCCAACATACTTAAAATTCCTTCAGCGACATTTCACAAGCGAGTCTTGGTCCGGTGTCTCCACTACGGCAACATCCAGTACAGTCATGGACATCCTGTGGTTGGTAACCAGCAGGAAGGGTGTGTTTACCCTATCCATCTCGGTGCCGGCCTCGGCAAAACACGCCAATGGAAAGGACAGGCGCACCCACTGGTTCAGCGGCAAAACCTTGAACAAGCGGGTGACATCAACTTGGCCGGAACAGGGCCACTGGCAATCCATGCGCAGGTAGGTGGTTCCCTCAGGATGTTCAGTCATCATCACGACCATGGTGAGCGCGCCATTCTTTTCGCGAAGCTCGCTGAAATCCCGGCCCCTCCCGTTCGCGGTCATCCAGTAGAACTGGGTATCCCGCTCTCCCGCACCACTCCAGGTCAGTTGGCGTGCATCCTCCTGCAAACGCACGTCCACACTTTTTACCTCGAATTCGCCGAAAGCCGATTTGCCATAGGATCCGGAAACGGGCGTCATCCAGTTGCTTTCGTCGCCAATATAATTGGCCCAGGGACTCTGGGTACCGCCCCTGAATATCACGGCATCGGCGCTCAGGATGCTACCGGCTGCTTTTTCGTCCAACGACCCCACAGTCGCGGGCTCGGCATAGGTAAGACCGTATCCCACAGGCCAGACAAAACGGTCCACAGGCAATGAGTCATCGATCTCATTAACGTCAAGCGCCGGCCAGGCAAATGGCAGCCGGCCGACAAAGTCATGACGTGGCAGACCCTGCACATTACCCACCAGTACATCGGCCAGGCCCGCACCTTCACTTCCCGGCAGCCAGGCGACAACAAAGGCATCAGCGACGTTCAATTCACGGTTCATCCACAGGGGCCGCCCGGTAATGAAGACTGCAACCACGGGAATGTCTTTCGCCTTGAACGCTCGCATGAGCTCGAGATCAACATGATCATCGGGCTTGTATTGCAAGTTTTCGATGTCTCCCTGCCCCTCGGCATAGGGTGTTTCGCCAAACACCACGAGGGCTACATCCGCATCCTGGCTTGTATCTGCCGCCAATATCGCTTCGCCACCCATGGCTGCAAGTGCGTCATTGAAGCCGGTATAGATAGACGTCGCACCGGGAAAATCACTGTTACTGTTTTCGGTTCCCTGCCAGGTCAGGGTCCAGCCGCCCGACTGCATACTCAGGTCATCCGCCCCGGTTCCGGCGATAACTACCTTTGCATTGCCCTTGATGGGGAGGATACCGCCGTTATTTTTCAGGAGTACCAGGGATTCCCGCACCGCTTTACGAGCCAGCGCCCGGTGTTCTTCCGAGCCAACCTTCGCCTTCAATTCCTGGGTAACACGGTCGCGTGGCGACCCCTGGTCCAGTATTCCATAGTTCGCTTTGACTGCCAGAACCCGACGTACTGCCTCGTCAATCCTGGCCATCGGAATCTCGCCCGATTCAACCTGGCTGACCACCCGGCGCTGTAAGAGTCTCCAGTCCGTGGGCGTCATTAACATGTCGATGCCCGCGTTAACTGCCTGCGCGCACGAAGCGTTGTTACAACCCGCTACCTGTCCGACACCATTCCAGTCGCTGACTACCATACCCCCAAAGCCCAGCTGGTCGCGAAGTACCTCGGTTAACAGTTGCCGGCTCCCGTGGACTTTCCGGCCATTCCAGCTATTGAAGGAGGCCATGATAGTTGGCACGCCGGCCTTGATAGTGCTGACGTAGCCCGCGCCATGGCCTTCAAGCAAAGTCTCCAGATCGCTGCGCACATCACCCTGGTCACGCCCACGCTGGGTGGCGCCATCGCCAATAAAATGTTTCGCCGTAGCCACTATGCCTTCAGCTTCAAAACCCTTTACCGCAGCCACACCCAACCTGCTCACCAGTTGTGGATCCGAGCTGTAACTCTCGTAGGTTCTCCCCCAGCGAAAATCTTTTGCTACGGCAACCGTGGGAGCGAAAACCCAGTCAATTCCCGTCGCTTTTACTTCGATTGCCGTAGCGCGTGAAATCGCCTCAACCAAGTCAGAACTGCCGGCAGCGCCAAGTCCAATATTATGCGGAAAAAGTGTCGCTCCCATGACATTGTTATGGCCGTGAACCGCGTCCGTTCCCCAAATGGCGGGTATACGCGTACCATCTGCAAGCGTGGGACTTGACTGGTAATAGGCCTCTGCCAGATCGATCCAGTCATCTATCGATGCGCCTTTGTTTTTAGAAGGGAAAGAGCCACCACCATTAAGCACAGATCCAATGCCAAAGCGGCTTACCTCTTTGGGGGTGATGGTCTTGATCTCACCCTGCATCATCTGGCCGATTTTTTGCTCCAGACTCATTTGCGAGAGCAGTTTGTCAATGCGGGATTCCGGGGATTGTGGTTCTGCGAATGCCATGCCACTGAGTAATGCGCAACCCGCCAGCCATGGGGAGATTTTGAGTAGAGTCCACGTGTACTTGGCACCAACGGGAGCGACCAGGGCTTTCAAGACCTTCATGATTGAATCCATCCAGGAAAAACAAAACGCACTCGGAACCCGAGTGCGCCATGGCATTAAAAGAAGTATTTCAGGCGCGCGCCATAGGTGCGTGGCCGGGTAAAGAATCGTGTGTTGTCGAATTGAGTAATAATTACCGCCGCTGTGGCTACTTCATCCTCAATATTGTTTACAAACGCTTCCAACCTGAGTTTCTCGTTCTTGGTGGTGAACCCGACACCCGCATCGAAGGTCCAGTAAGCCTCTACCCTATCATCCAGGCGCATGCGCGGATCGTCCGGAAACATGAAATCCTTACTGTTGAAAATGGTCAGGAACTGGTCATCTCTCCAACCCATTGAGAGCACATAATCAAAACTACCCCAGTCGGTGGCGATAAATTGGGATAGCGCAGCGTTGAACTGGTAACGCGGAGTGTGTGGCAAGCGGTTGCCACTGATGGGCCTGAATACGGCCTCATCGGGTGACACGTCTGCCTGGAACCGGAAATCCTGAATATCTTCCGCATCCTTGATTTCTGCTTCCAGCCACAACGCTGTCCAGTTCAGGTTGATGTTGTAGGGAAACTGGAACTGGCCATCCCACTGCATGCCATAGATTTCAGAATCGGCGGCGTTGAAGCTGAAGGACACTACCAGTGCTCCGGGAGTGGCGTCAGCGGGATCCGCGGCCTGACCTGAGTTGAACTCAATAGCCTGCTCAACGGACAGGATCGAGGTGAAAACCTGATCGGTGTAGTCATAATAGAATGCGGAGCCGTTCAACCTCGCCGGCACCGAACCGATATCAAACTCGGTTTTCCAACCGAGCTCATACATGGTTACTTTTTCAGTGTCATAGGTCGGGGAGATATTGGTACCGACTTCAGGGTCCTTGAAGGTGTCGTTGAAACCGCCGGACTTGTGCCCGGTAGCGACGAGACCATAAAGCAGAATGTCATCAGAGAGGTCATAGCCGTAGCGAACGCGCCAGTCAACGAAACTTTCCGACATCGACCCATCCTGCTGGGTGATCGAATTATCAGGAGAAATAGGTACTGCGAAGGAATGGGTACCGTCTTCAAGACAAATCAGGCTATCGGTGGAATCGGTGTCGGTACAGGCGGCCGGGTTGGCTGCACCACCTTCCAGTGCACCATTGGCAATGATGTCATCAAGTGTGTCGCGTTCGCCAAACCGGGATATACCATCCAGGTAGAAATCAATGAATTCCTGGGACGACACCTCGCCGCTGCCATCGACATCAGGATCATAGACAGTGCGGTCAAAGCCGGCGAACTCAAAACCTTCAGTTCCCACACGAGCGCCCATACAGCAGCCAAACGGATTTCCGGTATTGGTATCAAAACCGCCAAGGGCAAACGCATAGCGTGCGTTAACGCCCACTCGTGACTTCTCATCGTGGGTAAAGCGCAGGCCACTGGTCAATCGTGAACGGGGAGTCAACTCATAAGTGAAGTCGCCGTAAACGGAATAAGATTCCGCGTCTGTGTCGGGCTGATTGAACTCCGCGCCCTGGAAAAAACCACCACGATCCCCGGCAGAGGCAAGGAACGCTTTCTGGTCTTCCTTGAAGTAAAACGCTCCCACCGTATAGTAGAGGCGCTCACCATCGGGAGACTTGAAGCGAAGCTCGTGAATAGTCGACTCCGAATCGGTAATGAACTGAAAGCGGGACCAGTTATCCAGTGATTCATTAAGCGGTTCCAGTGTGGAAAACACACCCGGATAATCCGGCGCGAGAGGGGTCGCCGCAGAATAGTCATACACGAGATCACGGTAGCTGGTCAGGTATTCAATCTCACCAAAACCGAGATCGTAATTGACCTTCAGGCGCACACCCCAATGCTCTGTATCCTGAACCGGTTCGAACCCGCGGGCGACAACATCGCGGGGGTCTTCGATATCGTCCGGGTCAATACCATTGCCGAGCGAGTTGGCGAAGTTCGTGCCGGTATAGCCCGTACCCTCCTCTGAGACGTAATCGGCAGCCAACAATACCCGGAGATTATCATTTGGCTGCCAGAGGAACTGCGCGCGGTAGCCTTGATTATCAGCTGCCTCCGCAGTGCCCAGCTCCAGCGGCCCGACATCATTGTAATAACTGTCGTGATCCAGGGAATAGGCGGCCAGCCTGACTGCAGCAGTGTCACCGATGGGCACGTTGATCATGCCGGTGGCCATGCGCTGGTCGTAATTGCCGGCCTCGAATTCGACGGTACCGTCAAGAACGCCCAGACCAGGCTCCCATGACACAATATTGACCGAGCCGGCGGTGGCGTTACGCCCACGCAGGGTGCCCTGTGGACCAACATTGACCTCCACCCGTTCAATATCGAAGAATACGGAACCGATGCCCGCAGGGCGCGGGATATAAACGCCGTCAAGGTGGGTGGCGGCAGCCGGGTCGCCCAGCTCGGTATTGTTCGAGGAACCAATACCGCGGATCCAGACTTCAACATTGCCCTGCTTGTTACTGATTTCAACCCCCGGGGTTTGTTCCGAGAGATCAGTGAGGCTCTGGATGCCGAGAATTTTCAGCTGGTCGCCACTGAACGCTACTGCTGTGCCCTCAAAATCCTGCAAGCTCTGCTGCCGGCGCTCCACGGTGACGATGACTTCCTCAAGCACTCGACCATTGGTAGAGGTATCAGCCTGTGATGAAGCGGCACCTGGCAACGCCAGTAACGGCAACGACGTAAGCCACATCCAGTTTTTGTTTTTGGATTTATTCATGTTCAGTCCCTTTGTCGTCATCTTTAATCACGGCTGTCAGAGTGATTTTCGGCCCGGTTTAAACGGAGCTTGTTATTTTTTCCAGTGTCTAGTTGCCATCCGTGAAGCGGACATTATCGAAGTAGACAATATTATCCACCGATCGGTCCTGGTAGTCGGGGAATACAATCAGCTGGTCGACATCAATCGACTCAAAAAAGCCGATGTTACCGGTGAAATCGAAGCTGAGTTCCTCCCACTGCCCTACCAGGGTATTCGCCACCAGTATTTCAGGGCGCGCACCACCATTGGCGATGGCGAGCTTGACGCCGACCTCACTGATGACATCCTTGAACACCATGATCTTGATAATACTGTTGCTGGCATCC
>NZ_PKLZ01000006.1 GCF_002868715.1 Kineobactrum sediminis | reverse complement strand
CACCATTGGCGATGGCGAGCTTGACGCCGACATCACTGATGACGTCCTTGAACACCATGATCTTGATAATGCTGTTGCTGGCATCGAGGGTGATCGGGCCGATGTCGCCGTGGGCGGTTTCCACACCGGCGAAGAACTGGCCATTGGCGCGGGCGGTAAAGCGACCTGCCGTGGCTGAGCTGTTGATGCCGCCGGTATCCGGGTTCGCGACAATTTCAAGCGGCGGGTTATCGTCATTCTCGAATACTGCCCAGCCAAAACTGCTGCCAGTGGCCGGGGTTTCGAAGTCAACAGCAGCGCCGCTGACATCAACCGGCGTATCGCCTCCGGTATCACCCCCGGTAGTGCCACAACCCGAGGCCAGGGCGATATCGTCGAAGTAG
>NZ_PKLZ01000005.1 GCF_002868715.1 Kineobactrum sediminis | reverse complement strand
GGGGTTTCGAAGTTGACTTCGTTAGCGCCAAAAACTTCACCGTCTGTACCACCGCAGCCTGCGGCCAGAGCGATATCGTCGAAGTAAAAGGTCCAGTTGGCCGGATCGGTCGCCGCTGCGCCGCTGATACCCAGGTCGAATATCAGGGTGATGCCACTCACGCCGTCGCCAGAAAGCGTGCCAAAGTCGAAGCAGAGTTCCTCCCAGCCGGTGCCCGCGTGATTAGCCGTCACCTCGCCCACCGGGCCACCTTCAAGCTTGAACAGAACCGGTACCGGACGCTGCGACCATACCTTCATGGTAAAGGCGCTGCCGGAGGGCAGGTTTGCCGTGCCACCCAGGTCCAGGGTGGCGCCGCCAAATACCGCACCGTCAAACTTCAGCATCTGCCCCACCTGGGCACTGGTATTGCCATCGGTATCCGGGTTGGCCACAACCGACGCCTGGCCGCCTTCAAAACCGCCGCCCTCGAGGAACACGAATGCAGCCGGGTCGCCCTCGAAGTCAACCGGCAACGGAGAGTCTCCGTCTACCACACTGTCACCACAACCCGAGGCCAGGGCGATATCGTCGAAGTAAAAGGTCCAGTTGGCCGGATCGGTCGCCGCTGCGCCGCTGATACCCAGGTCGAATATCAGGGTGATGCCACTCACACCGTCGCCGGAAAGCGTGCCAAAATCGAAGCAGAGCTCCTCCCAGCCGGTGCCGCCATGGTTAGCCGTCACCTCGCCCACCGGGCCACCTTCAAGCTTGAACAGAACCGGTACCGGACGCTGCGACCATACCTTCATGGTAAAGGCGCTGCCGGAGGGCAGGTTTGCCGTGCCACCCAGGTCCAGGGTGGCGCCGCCAAATACCGCACCGTCAAACTTCAGCATCTGCCCCACCTGGGCACTGGTATTGCCATCGGTATCCGGGTTGGCCACAACCGACGCCTGGCCGCCTTCAAAACCGCCGCCCTCGAGGAACACGAATGCAGCCGGGTCGCCCTCGAAGTCAACCGGCAACGGAGAGTCTCCGTCTACCACACTGTCACCACAACCCGAGGCCAGGGCGATATCGTCGAAGTAAAAGGTCCAGTTGGCCGGATCGGTCGCCGCTGCGCCGCTGATACCCAGGTCGAATATCAGGGTGATGCCACTCACACCGTCGCCGGAAAGCGTGCCAAAGTCGAAGCAGAGTTCCTCCCAGCCTGTGCCGCCATGGTTAGCCGTCACCTCGCCCACCGGGCCACCTTCAAGCTTGAACAGTACCGGTACCGGACGCTGCGACCATACCTTCATGGTAAAGGCGCTGCCGGAGGGCAGGTTTGCCGTGCCACCCAGGTCCAGGGTGGCGCCGCCAAATACCGCACCGTCAAACTTCAGCATCTGCCCCACCTGGGCACTGGTATTGCCATCGGTATCCGGGTTGGCCACGACCGATGCCTGGCCACCTTCAAAACCGCCGCCCTCGAGGAACACGAACGCAGCAGGGTCACCCTCGAAGTCCACTGGCAGCACAGGGTCCGGGTCGACGACATCGCCACCGGTATCGCCACAGCTTTCACCGAGGACAATGTCGTCAAAGAGGAAGGTCCAGTTATCCGGATCAGTTTCCGCTGCACCCACAGTGCCGTTGTCGAAGATCAGGGTGATACCCGTTGCGGAGCTGCCCCCGGTCAGGCCGGTGAAATCAAAGCACATCAGCTCCCAGCCAGTACCACCGTGGTTTGCTGTAAGCTCCTGGTTCACACCCTCGAGCTTGAAC
>NZ_PKLZ01000004.1 GCF_002868715.1 Kineobactrum sediminis | reverse complement strand
TCAAGCTTGAACAGTACCGGTACCGGACGCTGCGACCATACCTTCATGGTAAAGGCGCTGCCGGAGGGCAGGTTTGCCGTGCCACCCAGGTCCAGGGTCGCGCCGCCAAATACCGCACCGTCAAACTTCAGCATCTGCCCCACCTGGGCACTGGTATTGCCATCGGTATCCGGGTTGGCCACGACCGATGCCTGGCCACCTTCAAAACCGCCGCCCTCGAGGAACACGAACGCAGCAGGGTCACCCTCGAAGTCCACTGGCAGCACAGGGTCCGGGTCGACGACATCGCCACCGGTATCGCCCCAGCTTTCACCGAGGACTATGTCGTCAAAGAGGAAGGTCCAGTTATCCGGATCAGTCTCCGCTGCACCCACAGTGCCGTTGTCGAAGATCAGGGTGATGCCCGTTGCA
>NZ_PKLZ01000039.1 GCF_002868715.1 Kineobactrum sediminis | reverse complement strand
CAGGCCAGCCGGATACTGATACCGTGTTTGGTCACGCCTTTCCTGGCCATCTCCCGACGTTGAGATGGCCTTACAGCTTTCCCTCGAGAGCTTCCTGGCGCAGTTCGGCTTTGATCCGCTCTTCAGCATACATCTTCTTCAGGCGGGCATTTTCGGCTTCCAGCTCCTTCAGTCGCTTCATCATCGACGCATCCATGCCACCGAACTTCGAGCGCCACTGATAGATCAGTGCTGTACTGACGTTGTGTTCGCGAGACAGGTCGGCGACCGGCACGCCAGCTTCGTGCTGCTTCAATATTGCCAGTATCTGGCCTTCGGTGAATCGAG
>NZ_PKLZ01000038.1 GCF_002868715.1 Kineobactrum sediminis | reverse complement strand
TTTTTATTGGCTATACCTTGACCTGACATTAGTTGGGTAGATGAAACTATTATTTTAATAACAATTTTGACGGCGGTATATAAGCTTGTAAAAAAGTGAAGAATAACGAGTATTGTCGATTAACAAACGAGTTCCTTTAATTAATTTTGACGCCGCCAAAGTACATTAATTTTTTTAAAAAATACTGTTTATTTTTCTGTAAATAGTAGGGTATCTAATCCTAGTTTAATAGCAGGTAAAAATTGATTAGTTGTTTTGGCAATTTAATTTTACTTAAAATTAGTTTATTTAAAGTTAAGAGTTAATTTTGATTGTTTTATTATAATTATTGTGTAACCGCGAGTGCTGG
>NZ_PKLZ01000037.1 GCF_002868715.1 Kineobactrum sediminis | reverse complement strand
GGGAGTTTAAAGTTAGATTAAAAGAGTGGAATTGTCCTGATACAAAAGGAATTTAATAGTTATATATTATCTTTTTCAGTAAAAGTGTATTTAAATAGTTAATACTAAGAAGTGGGTTAAAATAAAAATAATTAGTCTAAGTGTAGGTTGATTTTAGTGTAAGTAAAATGCTATAAGCTTAAAAGAGCATGAGGCTCTTTCCAGAACTTCAACTATGTTACGACTTACCTCTTCTGATTGAGGAGGGTGACGGGCGATATGTGCACGGATAATATTAGTTCATACTAAATTAGTATTGAAGTATTAATATTAAATCCTTTTTTATGTGAGTTTGGTTTAATTCTATAAATAGGTTTTATAGTAACTTAT
>NZ_PKLZ01000036.1 GCF_002868715.1 Kineobactrum sediminis | reverse complement strand
AATTTAATGTTTTTAAACTATTAGATAATACTGCGATGGTTATATTCAACTAATCATAAGGATATTGGGACGTTATATTTAATATTTGGTGTTTGATCGGCTATAATGGGAACTGCTATAAGAGTTTTGATTCGAATGGAATTAGGAAATCCTGGTAGATTGTTAGGAAATGATCATATATATAATGTTATAGTTACTGCTCATGCTTTTGTAATAATTTTTTTTATAGTGATACCAATTCTTATTGGAGGATTTGGTAATTGATTGGTACCTTTAATATTGGGAGCTCCTGATATATCTTTTCCTCGAATGAATAATCTTTCTTTCTGATTATTACCTCCTTCTTTATTTTTGTTATCTATATCTTCTATAGTGGAGATAGGGGTTGGT
>NZ_PKLZ01000035.1 GCF_002868715.1 Kineobactrum sediminis | reverse complement strand
GTCGATCACTCCACGATTTACCGCTGGGTTCAGCGTTATGCGCCTGAAATGGAAAAACGGCTGCGCTGGTACTGGCGTAACCCTTCCGATCTTTGCCCGTGGCACATGGATGAAACCTACGTGAAGGTCAATGGCCGCTGGGCGTATCTGTACCGGGCCGTCGACAGCCGGGGCCGCACTGTCGATTTTTATCTCTCCTCCCGTCGTAACAGCAAAGCTGCATACCGGTTTCTGGGTAAAATCCTCAACAACGTGAAGAAGTGGCAGATCCCGCGATTCATCAACACGGATAAAGCGCCCGCCTATGGTCGCGCGCTTGCTCTGCTCAAACGCGAAGGCCGGTGCCCGTCTGACGTTGAACACCGACAGATTAAGTACCGGAACAACGTGATTGAATGCGATCATGGCAAACTGAAACGGATAATCGGC
>NZ_PKLZ01000034.1 GCF_002868715.1 Kineobactrum sediminis | reverse complement strand
CCAGTGGGTTCCGATTTAGTGATTGACGACAGCACCCGTAAAATACTTACAGGGGGTGGTTGTGATCACGCAGTGAGCGCAACCACCTGATAAGCGTTTTTTGAGGGGGTAGGCATGATCGTCAGACTGGATAACCGGCTGTTTGAGATTCTCGATGAGATGGGTGCGCATGTGGATCGGGAAATGTTCATGGCGGCCTATGCGCAGCGGAAGGCCGAAAAAGAAAATGATCCCCGGCATATCCGTCAACGGAAACTGACCAGGTTGGCTCATGATTTGATGTCAGAATCGGACCCTGAATTGTGAGCCTCGCGTGCGCGCGAGGGAAATCGGTCAGAAAATGGCCGGAGTCTCGTGCGCGCGATCCTTGTATTTATACTTAAGGGATAACTCTGGCGTCAAAAAACGCCGCCAGCCCTTGTGCCGCAAGGGTTTGAGTGTGATTTGCCTGAAAATGGTTTTGGAAGTATTCTGTCGGGAGTGGTCGCAGAAAAAAGCGACCCCCGCAACTGCGCTAACAGTTCGGGGGTGTGAC
>NZ_PKLZ01000033.1 GCF_002868715.1 Kineobactrum sediminis | reverse complement strand
ATTTAAAATTAATTAAATATGAATGGAATAATGAATGGTAATATAATAATAAATATTGATAAAGGTAGAAATATTTTTCATCTTATTAATATTAATATATCATATCGAAATCGAGGATATGTTCCTCGTACTCAAATTAATATAATTGTGATTATGATTATAATTGTTATTGAAATGATAGATTTAATAGGACTAAAAAATATTATAGTTGAAATTATTCTTAAAATAAGTATTCTTAAATATTCTGATAGAAAAATTAAAGCAAATCATCCTCCTATATATTCAACATTGAAACCTGAAACTAATTCGGATTCTCCTTCTGCAAAATCGAATGGTCTACGATTAGTTTCTGCTAAACAAGAAGATAATCATATAATAAATAAGAGAATATTTCCAAAAAAAAAGTATAATATATACTGAGATTCTTCTATTTGAGTAAATGAATAGGATTGAGATAATAAAACTAAAAATAAAATGATTATGAAAAATGGTACTTCATAAGAAATTATTTGTGCAACTCTTCGAATAGATCCTAAATGACAATATTTTGAATTAGTTGATCATCCAATAAGTAGAATGAAATATACTCCTATTCTTGATAAAATAAAAAATATTAATAAATTATGTTTAATGTCAATTAAGGTTGAAAAATTAT
>NZ_PKLZ01000032.1 GCF_002868715.1 Kineobactrum sediminis | reverse complement strand
TTACAAAATTTATGTTTTACTTAAACTAACCAATCAGACTTTAAAGAAAATTTCTTAAAAATTGTTTTCAAAACAATTAAAATAAAGCCAAACACAACTTATAAAATTATAAAATCCTGAATTTCATAAATTATTCAAAAAACTATAAATATTATAAAATACAAAAAACTAAATACTATCCCCAACCCTATATATGGATATTCTACAACACACGCACCAATTCATGTTAACAATATTCAATTTACAACAAAAACCCAATATATAAACTTTATAAAATAATAAAATAAAGTTCTTCGAAAACGATGCTTCAAAAAAAAAGGTAAAAAATATAAAATAACCACCGATATAACTAAAGCGATTACTCCTCCAATTTTTCTAGAAATAGAACGTAAAATAGTATAAGCAAATAAAAAATATCATTCAGGTTGAATATGAACGGGAGTAACCAAAGGATTAGAAGAAATAAAATTCTCTACATCCATAAAAATATAAGGAAACAAAAAACAAATAAATAAAAAAAAACAAAAAAGAAAGCAAATCCAAAAATATCCCTAATTCTATAATATGGATGAAAAAAAACTTTATCATATACTCTTCTTAATCCTAAAGGATTTCTAGAACCTTTTTCATGAAGAAAAAAAAGATGTAAAATCACAAAAAATAAAATTACAAAAGGTAATAGAAAATGAAAAGCAAAAAACCGAGTCAAAGTAGGATTACCT
>NZ_PKLZ01000031.1 GCF_002868715.1 Kineobactrum sediminis | reverse complement strand
TTAAGAAATCATAAGATGATGAACTGTAAATTCATATAAGATAAAATTATTTTAAATATACACTTTTAACCTTGAAAGCTAATAGAATTATTATCTTAATAAACTATATAACAAAAAAAACAACTAAAAAAACTCCCATTATTAACCCTACAATATTAATTATAATTAAATAATTATTTTTATTATACATTATAGTAAAATTTATTCAATTCATATTATCATAATATCTCATTAAAACATCATAAATCATACGAAAATATACATAAAACATTACTACAGAACAAAAAATTAAAAACATTATAAAATAATACTCATATTTAAAAATCATTATAAAAGCAAACAACTTTAAAAAAAATCCTAATAAAGGAGGTATCCCAGCTATTCTTAATACCATTAAAATCAACCAACCCTTATATTTTATTTTTATCAACATTGTAAAATCTTCAAATAATAAAAATCTAAAAAATTTCATAACTGGAAAAATTATTAAAGAATATAATAATAAATATACAAATCAACTTAAGTCATCAGAAAAATTACATAATATAATTCAGCCTATATGATACACAGAAGAATAAGCAATTAACTGCTTAAAATTCCTTTGATTATAACATCCAAAAACTCCAAAAAATAATCTAACCACTACTATCATATAAATCACATAAGAAATAAAAATTCTCATAATTATCAAAGGAATTAATTTTTGAAAAGATATTAATATAAAACAAGACATTCACGATAAACCAGAACAAACCGAAGGAAACCAAAAAAAAAAAGGACCTGCACCAATCTTATAACCCAATAATAAACAAACAACAAAATCTACTCACTCCTTATTTAAATAAAAACATCTTATTAAAACAGCTGATCCTATTCTTTGAATAAAAAAATACTTCAAACAAGACTCAATCTTTAATATACTTCTTTCTTTATATATTAATATAATAAAAATTATTATATTAATCTCTAAACCTAATCATAACAAAAACCAATCATCTCTATTTATAACTAAATGAAATCTAATAATATATATAAAAGAAAATAAAACT
>NZ_PKLZ01000030.1 GCF_002868715.1 Kineobactrum sediminis | reverse complement strand
AGTTCGGGGGTGTGACCACCTGTAGGAATTCGAATTTGGACACGACAACACAGGTGATATGGCAATGATAACACGTCAAATGAGCCATCGCCCAGCATGGGGCGGTGTGCATGCAAAATCCTGAACTCCAGAACCTAACTGACTACTCCCCCTCAGATGCGCCGTGGGACGCTCACAGAAGCGTTTCTGACGACGTGGGAGGGATTTACCTGCTTGCGGCTGAATATGAGCGCTACGGGGCGCGTATGGCCTCCTGTGGCGGTTTACTGAGGTTTGGGTGGTCTACCCTCAAAGAAACCGGAGAAACGCGCCTGAGGCTGCGTGAGGCGCATTTCTGCCGTGTCCGGCACTGTCCTGTCTGCCAGTGGAGGCGCTCCCTGATGTGGCAAGCCCGTTTCTACCAGTCCCTGCCGCGTATCGTGGCGGATTACCCCGATTCCCGCTGGATGTTTCTGACCCTGACCGTGCGCAACTGCGCGATCGAGGAGCTGGGCGAGACGCTGAGCCGGATGAACACGGCTTTCCAGCGACTGAAGGACCGTAAAGAGTTCCGACCAGTTCAGGGCTGGATACGCACCACGGAAGTCACCCGCGGCAGTGACGGCAGCGCACACCCGCACTTCCACACCCTGATGATGGTTCCGCCGGGCATGCTTAACGGGAAGAGTTACGTCAGGCATGAACGCTGGGTTGAGCTGTGGCGTGAGTGCCTGCGGGTCAGTTACGATCCGAATGTCGATGTCCGGGCAGTGAAACCCCGCAAGCCGAAGGACGGCGAATCGCTGGCCTGCGCGACCGCCGAACTGGTGCGCGGCGCAGTGGCCGAAACCCTGAAATATTCCACGAAGCCGGCCGACATGGTGGCCGATCCTAAATGGTTCCTCGAACTGACCCGCCAGACGCACAAGCGCCGCTTTGTGGCGACCGGCGGCGCACTCAAAGACGTGCTGAAACTCGATCAGGAAACCGACGCCGACATGGTGATCGGGGATGATATTTCCGAGGGCGATGATGACGGTTCCCGCATCGCGTTCGAGTGGAAGACCGAGGTCAAAAAGTACCGGCGTTCGCCGACGAAAGATAAAACCGAATCAGACTAACAGGGTGTCGGGGCTGCGCCCTGACCATGAGGGCTTTGGGCATCCGTCACCTTGGTGGCGGTGTACCAAAGTCACATCTTGTCCGATTGATTTTACTCCGATGCAGGATAGGGCTAACGCCGCAAAGTGACGTCACTCGATTACTGAGTTCGGATTCCGAACCTGGGTTTTTCTTCCGGTAATTTTCCGGAAG
>NZ_PKLZ01000003.1 GCF_002868715.1 Kineobactrum sediminis | reverse complement strand
ACATCGCCACCGGTATCGCCACAGCTTTCACCGAGGACAATGTCGTCAAAGAGGAAGGTCCAGTTATCCGGATCAGTTTCCGCTGCACCCACAGTGCCGTTGTCGAAGATCAGGGTGATACCCGTTGCGGAGCTGCCCCCGGTCAGGCCGGTGAAATCAAAGCACATCAGCTCCCAGCCAGTACCACCGTGGTTTGCTGTAAGCTCCTGGTTCACACCCTCGAGCTTGAACAGTACCGGTACCGGCCGCGATGACCACACCTTCATGGTGTAGGCCTCGCCCGACGTGAAGCCCACGGGCTCGTCCAGTATCAACGTACTGCCGGCAAAGGTGGCGCCCGCAAACTTCTGCATCTGCCCAACCTGGGCACTCACATTAATACCCTCGATCGCCGGGTTGGCAATCACCGAGGCCGCGCCACCTTCAAAATCATTGAAGGTAAAGGTCCCGGTACCTTCAAAGTCGGTGGTGGATGGGGCTGTAGTGCCACCCCCGTCGCCCGAATCGCCGCCACCGCCTGTCGAGCCGCCTACAATCTCGATATCATCGAAGTGGAATGTCCAGTTTTGCGGATCATTGGCTGCATCCCCGGCTGTACCGTTGTCCACGATAAAGGTCAAACCGGATACATCGGTAGCGCCCGTACGTCCGGTAAAATCAAAGGTGAGGACTTCCCAGCCAGAACCGGTCGTGGATACGACATCCTCTATATCCAGTCCCTCAAGCTTGAAAGTCACCGCCGCTGGCCGGCTGGAGAATACCTTGATACTGAAGACCTCACCGGCGCTGAAGTCCACCGGGGCACTCAACTGCAAAACCGAGCCCGCGAAGGTGGCACCTGCAAACTTTTGCATGGTTGCGACTGACGCACTGCCATTAACCCCATCCACTGACGGATTAGGGCCAATCGCGGTATTACCGCCCTCAAAGTTAACGAAGCTATAACTTACCGGTAGCGCCTCAAAATCGACGGGAACCGTTATTGGTTCCGGCTGGGCTGAGATCTCACTCTCAAACCGCACATTATCCCATTGGTATACGACCTCCTGCCCGCTGAAAGTCGGGAACAGGACGAAAGCACCAACCTGTGAAATATCCAGGCCCCGGGTAATCAACCCGCTTACCGGCACCCGGATAGTCTGCCATTCACCGATAGGCAAAAGTCCCAGTGACTGATCGCCTGTAGAAATCCCGCTGCCGGGAGGCCCATCTACCTTGTAAATCATGGGGTGATCGTTGGGGTTGGACAAAACCCGCACATCAAAAGCCAGTTCGCCTTCAGCCCAGGCGCTCAGATCAACGGGCTGTTCCGAGCCGATAAAGGTCACGCCACTGGCGCCGCTGCCGTCGAAGGTCGTCTCGATAACCACACCGAAACCCTCTTCGCCCGTATCCACCAGCTCCCAGCTAATGTGGTTGCCGGCGGCGCCGTCGGTATAATCACCGCCTATCTCGGTATCAAAACCGACAATCCCTCTTGTCCAGGTAGAGTCCGCAACATTGTCGTCAAATACCACAAGCGGGGTAACCGCCCTGGATTCGATACCACAGAAAGCAGTTCCACCACAGTCCAGGCGCAGATTATCAATGCGCAGGTGCGCAGCGGATGTCGGCTCAAACGTAATCAGGCTTACCAGAGCCCCCATATCAACGGGGTCGCCACCGAATGCGCCTGCATCACCGCTGAGAATATCGCGCAACGGAACCGAAACCTGGCCCCACTCATCCTGGGGCAGGTCAGCAATCGCGAGCTCGGTAACGGCAACATCGGGAAAACCACTGTCGATGCGGACCTGGAGCATACCGGCCTGATCGGTATCAGCGCCGGAAATTACCTTGATATCAAACTTGAAGTCCGCGCTGCTGTCCGGGAATTCCGGAGATCCCATATTAACAAGGCGAAAGGTGGCACCATCGGGATCAACAACTGAAACGTTGCCGCCACCGGATGTAAGGATCTCAATCGCCATACCGCCAGTATCGCGAGCCACCTCGGAAAGGGTAAACGCGCCACTGTTGTCGAATACGCCAAAATCGAGTGCACGCTCGGTGTCGGTGCCGGCAAACAGGGGCACGAGGGCGTCATCATAGAGTGTGCTACTGGTGATTACCGGTGCATCGGCGGGTACTTCAAAGGTCACGAAGGGATTGACGGGATCGATACTGTCTTCGCAACCAAGGCCGGTAGCCGGATCGATGGGACACTCGTACACGCGCACATAATCAACCAGCATCTGCGCGGGAAAGACAGACAGGTCATCGGGATTACCGGGCAGGTTTCCACCTACGGCAATATTCAGCAGGATATGCTGGTTTTGGTCGAAAGGTGCGTTGGGCCCTCCCTCGACAAAACCTTCCTCGCCGTTCTTGAAATAGTAGCTGTAATAAGTATCCGCGCCGACAGTGTAGAAGTTCTCGCCATCGACGAAGAACCGGATGCGTTCCGCGTCCCATTCAACCGCATAGGTATGGAATCCGTCGGTTGGGTCAATACTGTCATTCGCCTGGGAGACAAATTCATTCTGAGGCGCGACCGAGCCGAAATGTACTGCGCTGGTAAAGAAATCCGGAAGAAACTTCTCCATGATATCGATTTCACCCTTGGCCGCCCACTCACCGTAGATGGAAGGATCGGTACCGAGCAACCAGAATGCGGACCACAGGCCCTGGCCAGCGGGCACCTGGATGCTGGCTTCAATTCTACCGAAGGTGAAATCCCGCTTGCCTTCGGAGCGTATACGACCCGAGGTAAAGTCAAAGCCGGGCACCGCCGCAGAATCAGCCCGCGCCTCAATGATCAGGTTGCCATCACTGACCCTCACGTTGTCAGAGGCATAATACTGCAGTTCATTATTGCCCCAGCCGGGAATACCTTCCGCAGTACCGTCACCCAGCTGAATTTCCCAATTGGCAGGGTCGAGCGAGTCCCCTTCAAAGCTGTCCTCCCAGACCATCCGCCATTCACCGCTTGTTGGCGCTACCGGGTTGGCAAGCTCACCGCCCTGTGCGGCATCATCATTGCCGCCGCCGCAGGCGGCCAGGACCAACAGGCTACCTGCCAGCAGCGGACGATAAAAAGCTTCCATTTGCAGGGAAAACGACTTCATGACACGACCCTCGACCTATTTATATTTTTTATGCGAGAAGCGAAGATCTCCGGAGAAGCACAGCGGCTTCGCGCCAAACGACGCGAACACCTGCAACGCATAGACTCAGGACGACCGCGCAAAACCGGCAATTAACATTAAAAGGCCCGGCGCTGCACTACCGCAACTAACGACACCTGATTCTGCTTAACCTGGGGGAAACGGGAAAGGGCAAATGCGACAAACGGGATTTCCTGTGCGACGAAATGACAGCAAAACCGTGAAAGACCCTTATTTTCTGTCCAAATTTGGCTAAAAAGTCAACTCAGCGCTGTCAAAACTACAATAAATGGCGTAGCGCATTACGATAATTACGGCTCACTTTAAGTGCTATATCATCGTTCAGGTGAATCAGGCACTCGCCCTTTGGCAGGGTATCCACTGTCTGTATGTGATCAAGATTGACGATGGTCGAGCGATGAATGCGAGCAAAAACCGGAGGTAACCTTTGGGTGAGTTCTTTCATCGTTGAACGCAGAACATGGGTATCACCGCCGGCATGTATACACATATAGTCACCGGCAGCGTCAATCCAGCCTATGCTTTCGAAATCGATCAGGTCAATCTGATGCCCGTTCTTGATCGGTAATTTGCCGTACTGTTGGAGTTCCGGCGTTATTGAGCTGAAAAGCTCTTTCTCCTCTGCATTCTCCGGTCGCAGGCCATACAGTAGTTTTCCCTTCGGGTTGAAATCCCCTCTCATCGCGAGCTGTTCACGGGCGCGTGCGACGGCGGTACCCACACGCTCGGCGGCAAACGGCTTGAGCACATAATCGAGTGCATTAAGGTCAAAGGCCTGTAATGCGTGCTCGGGATGGGCGGTAGCGAATATGACCAGTGGCATCACATCCGATTGCAAACGCCTGATCAACTGCAAACCATCGAGGCCCGGCATGTGAACGTCGAGAAACATCAGGTCTATTTCCTGGCGTTGCAGCAGACTGAGCGCCTCGCGGCCATTCCGGCAGCGGGCCACAATGGTGATACAGGGAATGTCCGCCAACAGTTGTTGCAGCAGACTCAACGCCAGCGGCTCATCGTCCACCAGCAAGGTTTTGATTTCAAACATTCTCTACCCGCCCCCTGTTTAATGGCAAACGGATTGTTATTTTCAGTCCACCGAGCGGAGAAAAACCTGCTTGCACCGGGGACTCATCACCATAGATTGTCTGCAAGCGCTCCATGATATTCTGTATCCCCACGCCGGGTTGTTGAAAGAGCTTTTCAGGTGTTGAACCACAAACACCATCAACGCCACTGTCCTCAACCGATAACACCAGCCTGCTTGCCTCTGCGAACGCACTTATGCGGATGACCCCGCCTTCCTCCGAGCGACCAATGGCGTATTTTACCGAGTTTTCAACCAGGGGTTGTATCAACAGACTCGGCACCAGACAGTCCTGTACGCCCGGCTCAACCCTGACTTCTGTCTGCAAACGATCTGCGAACCGCACCTGCTCAATATTGAGGTACCGTTTAACGGCCGCCAACTCTTCTTCCAGTTGCACCTCCAATCGGCGCCCCGAGTCGAGAGAGAAGCGTAAAAATGCGCTCAACTGCAAAAGCATATCGTTGGCTTTATTGTTTTCAGACGCAGCAATAAGTGCACCGATCGAATTCAGGGTATTAAACAGAAAGTGTGGATTGAGTTGGTAACGCAACAACTTCAGCTCCGACTCTCTCAGGGCGGCCCGGGCCTTCGCCAGCATCAGGGCTTCGTTACGCTGCCTGGCTTCAATCTCCAGAATGATTTGTTGTTCTTCCTGGAACAACCGGTAGTACTTGATACCATGGTAGAGGGCCGCCCAGGTAAGAAATACGAAAATCGAGGGGAAGATCCAGCCGCCAAACTCATCCCAGAGTCCGCGCTCATCGGTCAGCGCCATAAACAGCAGCAGGCGCAGGACCGCCCAGACCACAGACAACCCCAGCGCGACCGCCACGATAACGCAGATTCGCGGCCAGATGGGGACCGACCAGATGTGCCGGTAAACGTAGCGCATGGGCAGGGAAATAAAAATACCCAGCACGGATTGTAGAAGGTTGTGGGCGAGGTAGGGAACTTCAAACTGATCGTAGGGCAGGCTCAAGCTGACATAGGTGAGCAGGGAAATACCCAGCCAGCCTCCGCAGTGAACAGCCCAGAATAACGCATCCGACTCACTGATCTGATGCCATCGCGGGTTGCGTCTGTATTGCTGGCCTATCGCCGAGGTTTCTATCGGCATCGCCTGTATGGTCATTTTACAACCTCATTATTTGAGGATGAGTATACGAAGCGGGAGGCCGACAGAACAACCCGCAAAGTATAAAATGAATCCGCCCGTGCGACTGGTCCAAGCCCCACCACTGCACGTTACAGGAAGGCACTGCAAACAAGCGAGCAACAGTCATACCCGTGGACTGTATGGTCCGCGTACATTGCCATTCACTGAGTAAGCACTTATCCTCGAGGCCGCACTACCTGATCACCCACGTGACCCCGGGGTTCCTGGCTGCATACACGGCATTGCATTGTCCGTCCTGTTTGCCGGCCGCTGCCCTGCTCTGTGCTTCAATGGAATACACTCATGAATAGACATTTTCGAATACTCGGACTGATTTTCGCCACCCTGGCTTGCACTGTACGCGCTGACATATCGGCTACGGAGAGCCGCATGCTGGCGTTCATTGAGGCCAGCAATCCCGCAGCGCTGGAACTGCTGATTGAGAGCGTCAACATTAATAGCGGCACCATGAACCTGGAGGGCGTACGCGAAACCGGCGAACTGCTCCGCGCCAGATTCGAGCAATTGGGCTTCCAGACCGAATGGCAGGATGGCGCCGCATTCCAGCGCGCGGGCCACCTGGTGGCACGCCATGCGGGCGCGGACGCCGGCCCGAAACTGTTGCTGATAGGCCATCTGGATACCGTGTTCGAGCCTGACAGCCCATTCCAGCACTTTACCCTGCTGGGAGAATCCGTCGCCAGCGGGCCGGGGATCGCCGACATGAAGGGCGGCAACGTGATCATGCTGCAGGCACTCGCCGCACTGCGCGAGGTGGGCGCACTGGAGCAGCTTGACATCACTGTGGTGCTCACCGGGGATGAAGAGTTGAGCGGCCACCCTCTCGCGCTATCCAAGAAAGCCCTGGTGGACGCCGCCATATATGCCGATATCGCGATCGGCTTCGAGAACGGCGATGGTGATTACCGCACTGCCAACATCTCGCGGCGGGGTTCCAGTGGCTGGGTGCTTCGGGTCCAGGGCACCCCCTCCCATTCTTCACAGGTTTTTCGCGAAGACATCGGGCCCGGGGCCATTTTCGAGGCGGCTCGAATCCTGCACGGTTTCCAGGGCGACGCGGTACTCAGGGGTGAGGAATACCTGACCTTCAATCCCGGACGCATCGTTGGCGGCACCACCATCACCGACAGCCAGGTCGACAATGCCGGTACCGCTTTCGGCAAGAGTAATGTGGTGGCGGAATCCGCGTTCGTGGATGGAGATATCCGTGCTATTTCCGCTGAGCAGTTATCACGCGCACAGCGCAGGATGGCGCAAATAGTCGCTGCCAATCACCCTCATACCAGCGCGACGATCGAATTCGATGAGGGCTACCCGCCAATGGCGCCCACCGACGGCAACAGGCAGCTACTCAATCTGTACTCTGCGATCAGTGAAGATCTCGGCTTCGGTCCGGTGGTCGCGGTTAATCCACTGCGCGCGGGCGCCGCCGACGTGTCATTTGCAGCCGATCATGTGGAAATGGCAATTGACGGTCTCGGCATGAGCGGCAGCGAAGGCCACACCGTCAACGAGAGGGGCAACCTTGACTCGCTGCCCCTGCAGGCAAAGAGGGCCGCTGTGCTGATGTATCGACTCGCGCAGGCCACGGTAACCCAACCTGTTAAGTGATTGGCAGACAAGGCCGCAGCTGGTGCTATGCTGATAGTGGGATACAGCACCGCATGCAGTCGGCATGGCCGCTGATCAACGAATCGACAGGTGGAGGATCTGAAATGCCGTATTCATCGAACAGCGAGTTACCCGACAGCGTTCGCGGTGTCTTGCCGCAGGGGGCGCAGGATATCTATCGAAAAGCCTTTAACAACGCCTTTGAGCAATACAAGGACCCGGACGAACGCCGCGGCGATAAATCACGCGAACAGACGGCCCACCAGGTCGCCTGGGCCGCGGTCAAGAAAGAGTATGAAAAAGGCGACGATGACAACTGGCACAAGAAGTCCTGAGTACGCCCCTTGCCAGGTAACCCCACAACCAGATTCAGTACTTGAGCCGGTCCAGTTCGCGGATGTTGACCAACATTTCGTGAATGGCGATCTCTGCCTGTTTGCGGTCCCGCGCTTCCGCAAGCCGGCGAATGCTGTCGACGATTGCGATCCACCAGTTCATGTGGCTGGCGCTCAACTGGGCCGCCACCGCCACCAGGTCGCGGCTGAGCGACACGGTTTCAGCGGCCTCGCGCTTGATCGCCACCAGAGAATCCAGGTCGGGGCACTTCCGGGCCAGCTGGTCGAGCAGGTAATCAATGAACTTCGGATTGGTCTCCAGATCACTGGATGAAGCGGGATCGGCGTCGGGCTTCAGAAAGGCAACATCCAGATGGGACAATAACCCTCGAAACGAACCCCTGAGACTCAGCCAGAGTTCGTGGCGCCGAGCGGCCTCCCTGGAGCGCTGCACGAGCGTCAGCAGCCCAACCAGCAGGAAGCCCTCAATGCAGATACCGATCAGTTCCGGTACGAGGTTGTTATGGAATGGGCCGGGCGACTCAAAAGCGACCAGGTAAACCCAGAGGCCGCCGCCGGCCAATGCCAGCGCCAGCATTAGTACAATCAGGAATACGCGGCTCATGCAGGCGCGTCTCCGGTTTCGGCCAGGGCCTTGATTACCCTGGCAATCCTGTCCGCTTCCTCGGGCTTGAGATCCAGCGGTAAATTGGCCAGGTAAACAACGTGATCATTCCTGATCCGGACAGGCACGACATTACTCGGGTTTTCTATCGCCTCAAGGGTGACGCGCTCGGCAGCCTGCTGCTCGGGACTCAACTCACCGCCCCGGGTGAACGCACGCGACCGCTCGCGCCGGGCCGTCGTAAAGGTGGCGGGGTTTTCAAGCCAATCCAGGTATTCGGTCAGGGCCGCAGCAACCCGCTGACCGTAGATCTGCAGCGTTTCCGGGCGAATACTCGAGCCCTCCAGCTTGTGAAACCGCGAGAGCAGCTCATCGACCTTGATCTGCCGGATATCCAGGCGTTCAGCCTCGTACAACTCTCCGGCGAGGTGCTCCAGCGCCTTGCGCCTGGCCCTCGCGGTGGCCGGATTAATCAGGCCCTCCATGCCGGCTTGCTTGAGGAAGCTCAACAGTGCTTCCAAGGTGTATGAGTCGTTTGCAACCATGACATTATTACCGTGGCGTGTTTCAGCGTGTGGCGAACCCAGCGTGCCAACAAGGGTAAGCGCCGCCCGGAATGATCGGCGAGTATGGGCAAAACATCAAGCGCCGGTAATACCGCATCAATCGTGACACAGCGGGTCGGATCATTTCTCACTCCAGCCCAACATGCCCAGACAAGCCGACACTTTGCCCGATAGCTCGGGAGCACCTATGCTATCAATAGCCACAGCGGATAAATAACTGGTCGACCAACCCGGGAGGAACCATGAAGACTATTCCATTCGGCAAGACGGACATCAAGGTTACCCCTATAGGCCTGGGCACCTGGGCGATCGGTGGCTGGATGTGGGGTGGCACGGACGAAAACCAGTCCATCGATACCATTCGCGCCGCCGTGGATGCCGGCATCGGCCTGGTGGATACGGCGCCGGCTTATGGCTTCGGTCGCTCCGAGGAAATCGTCGGCAGGGCCCTCGCCGGTGGCCGCAGGGACAAGGTGGCTCTGGCCACAAAGGTGGCTCTGGACTGGGACGCCGAACAGAATAAGGTGTGGCGCGATGCCAGCGCCGCACGCATCAAACATGAGATCGAGGATTCCCTGCGCCGCCTGCAGACGGACCATATCGACATCTACCAGGTGCACTGGCCCGACCCGAAAACTCCCATGGAAGAAACTGCCCGGGCCATGGAAACGCTGTACAGGGACGGAAAAATCCGCGCGATCGGCGTGAGTAATTTCAGCCCTGAGCAGATGGAACAGTTCGCGCAGGTGGCGCCGCTACACAGCCTGCAGCCGCCCTACAATCTGTTTGAACGACAAATCGAGGATGCCATCCTGCCTTATTGTCGCAAGCACGACATCGCAACCATCACTTATGGTGGGCTTTGCCGGGGCATGCTCAGCGGTCGCATGCACGAGGACCGCGAATTTCCCGGCGATGATTTGCGTAATGACGACCCGAAATTCCAGGGCGATCGTTTCCGGCAATATCTCGATGCCGTGGCGGCGCTGGACGATTTCGCGCAGGAGTATGCGGGGAAAAATGTGCTGGCACTGGCCCTGCGCTGGCTGATCGACCAGCCCGACGTCACCACGGCACTGTGGGGTGCCCGGCGACCGGAGCAGCTGGAACCGCTGAAAGACATTGAGGGCTGGTCCCTGGACGATAACGCGATGAAGCGCATTGATGAGATCCTGGCCGAACATATCAAGGACCCGGTCGGCCCGGAATTTTTGGCACCGCCTGAACGCAGGTAAGCCTGTAAACCGGAACAAGTACCGGGCAAAGTATATCGCCAAATCGGATCTGTTCGATTACATTGAGCGCTTTCATAACCCACGCAAGCGGGGAGTGCAAAACCCAACGTTGCTCAAGCGCTGTCAGGAAGGGTTATGTTAAAGACGATATCGGGCGTGTGGCCCCTTCTGCTCGGCATCGTACTCATCATGCTGGGCAACGGCATGCATTTCACCCTGATCGGTCTGCGCGGTGGTATCGAGGGGTTCTCTGCAGCAGAACTGGCCATCGTCACCTCGATGTATTTCATGGGTTTCTTGTCCGGGGCCCGGTTTACACCGCGATTGATCCAGCGGGTAGGTCACGTGCGCGTATTCGCCGCATTGGGCAGTTTCATGTCGGCCGGATTAATCGCGTTTCCATTGCTCACCGAACCCTGGGCCTGGGCGGTGCTGCGACTTCTGGTGGGCTTCTGCATGTCGGGCATCTACGTTACCGCCGAAAGCTGGTTGAACGATGCCTCCACCAACGAAACCCGAGGGAAAGTGCTGTCCGCCTATATGATAGCGCAAACACTGGGTATCATCGGTGCCCAGGGGCTACTGACACTGGGCGACGCCGGAACCTCCGTTCTGTTCATCGGTGCATCAATACTGGTCTCAATTTCCTTTGCCCCCATTTTACTGTCTGCCACTCAGGCCCCTTCTATTGTTGTCGCCCGCCCCATGCTTTTGCGTCACCTTTTCCTGGGCTCGCCGCTGGGAACCGTAGGCATTTTTCTGCTCGGCAGCGCCTATGCGACCCAAACCGGGATGGGCGCTGTATTTGGTTCACAGATTGGGATGACGGCCACACAGATCGCGCTGTTCGTGGCCATGTTGTTCGCGGGTGCGCTGTTGCTTCAATTCCCCATCGGCTGGCTGTCAGACAGAATGGACAGACGCAAACTGATTTTTGCCGCCGCCCTGCTCGGGGCTGCTTCCTGCTTGTTGGGAGGGATAACCAATGGGCATATCTGGCCATTGATGGCGGCCGCTTTCTTCGCGGGTGGCGTAACAACTCCTCTTTATGCCCTGTTTCTGGCCTATACCAACGATTCACTTTCAGCCGACGACATGCCCGCTGCTTCCGGCGGACTTGTCTTCACATTCGGGCTGGGTGCCATTGCAGGCCCGTTGATCACCGGCTGGGCGATGCAGTCGATGGGTCCCTATGCCTTCTGGCCAGTAATGGGTGGAACCTTCGCCATGATCGCAGCCTACGCCTTGTATCGAATGACGCAGCGGGCCGTTATCCCGGTTACAGAGACCGAAAGCTATCTCGGCGTGGTACCTACCGCATCGCCCGTAGCCGTCGAAGCGGCCGGTGTCTGGGCCGCCGAACATGCCGAAGCCGAACGAGAGGCTGAGGTGTCGTAACCGGCCACGGACCATTTCATCACATTAATGACCCGCAGCCTGTAGACGCAAAATATAGGGGTCCGTAGGTAGAACCGTTATTTTTTATTTTTGCCGATAGCTTATTGATTTATACAGATGTATGGCGGTGAGGGAGGAAGCCTGGAAGCACGATTGATTGAGATTGTTTACACCCAATAAAGACAGTAAAAGCACTATAAATAAAGCCCTTTTTAAACTTTCTGTTGCAGCAATCCCTTGCAATCAATATCATTGATTCTCAAACCTATTGTTGGTAACAATGTGGGGACCAACAAGTGCCGAAAGAAGCCAAGCGTTTAAGCGACCGGCGGGTCGCTGCATTAAAAACCCCAGGATTCTACCCCGTGGGCGGGGACAAATCCAAAGGGTTGGCGCTATCAGTTGCCCCTAAGCGTGGCAAGGGCGCCGAGGGCATGGCGCGGTCATGGGTTTTGCGAGTAGCTACCGGAGAAACCCGACTAAGCAAATCGGGTAAGCCCTTTGCTGTTCGACGAGATTTTGGGCTTGGCAGCTATCCTGAGGTAGGTTTAGCCGAAGCACGGGAGCGGGCCGCAGAGCTTCGCGTACAACTACGCAACGGGGTGGACCCGGTGGAGAAGCGCAAGTCCGAACGGGCCGCAATGAGGGCAGAATCTGCCAAGCTGCGGACGTTCGAGGCCGTGGCCCGCGAATGTCACAAGGTACGACAATCAGAATTCAGAAATGAAAAATATGCCGCCCAATGGCTCACCACTCTGGAAACTTACGCGTTCCCGAAACTAGGCAAGCTTTCAGTGGGTGATATTGAGACCGGGCACCTTGTGGATGTGCTGCGGGACATCTGGACAACGAAACACGAAACTGCCAACAACGTCCGGCAACGCATCGGTAAGGTGCTGGACTATGCCACCGCCTGCGGGCTGCGGACTGCGCCAAACCCGGCAGACATGCGCGGGGGGCTGCGGGAACTGCTGCCAAAGTCCGGTGCTGTTCGCAAGAAGGCAGGCGGCAGACGGCATCACGCCCGGATTGCTGTGGACGCAATGCCGCGATTCTGGGCCGACCTGACCGCCAAGCGGACCAGCAGCGCCAAGGCCCTGCAATTTACCATCCTTACCGCAGCACGTTCTGGTGAGGTACGGGGCGCAAGGTGGGAAGAAATCGACTTCAACGCCCGCGTATGGCGTCTCAGCGCGGACCGCATGAAGGCCGACCGACTTCACCTGGTACCTCTCTCCGACGCCGCTATCGAGTTGCTGGGGACCATGAAGACCAAAACCGGAAAGGAAACCCGGACCGGGCTGATATTCACTAATTACCACGGTGCTGCGCTGTCAGACATGGCCCTGTCAAAAATGATAAAGGACATGCACGCCGTGGCCGTAAAAGGCGGCACCCCGGGCTATGTTGATCCTGACCAGGGGCGGATTGCCACCCCGCACGGCACCGCCCGGAGTAGTTTCAAGGATTGGGCGCGCCGCAGCACCTCCCGAGTGCTGGCCGATGGTAACCGTTCCAGTTTCCCGGATGAGGTGTCAGAGTTGGCCCTCGCGCACGTCAATTCCGATGAAACCCGCAGCGCCTACGCCCGTGACGAACTGCTGGAGGACCGACGGGAGCTTATGCAGACATGGGCCGATTATCTACAAGTCGGCAAACCAATTCCCAACTAGCTGTTTTAATTTACTTTTAGCGGTAACGCCCGTGGCAGATCGCACCGAAATGCATAACGAAGCAGAACTGATCTCGGCAAAACTCCGGCAGTGGCACTTCAAACAACGCCTGCCGCCGGGCACAGGGTTTGCAGTTCCTGAAAAAGCTGATTGGTTGCGGATTCAAGGAAGCGAGCTCTAAAAAAACGTTACGAAGCAGGCCGGATCCGTAGCGCCTTCCAGCCGTATTGAGACTTCTTATTGTCGTAGCTCCGGTATCTAAGCACGTCTATACTATCCCCATCTTTGCATTCATGAATTAGATGCGCAGGTACAAAGGTATCGCCCACAAAGCCAAAACCCTTATCTGTAACCCGTAGCGCATCGGTAGTAGAACTAACACCCTGAAGGTCAACTGGCTCGCTCGATTTCGCAGCTAGAACCACTTTCCTATCTCCATCCTCACCCAACTGCACCTCAAGATAATCCCCCAGAGAAGGATTGCTCCCTTTCGACATAATGCGGAGGGGCAGCGAAACTTCTTCCCCTGGCGCCAGGTACAGATGGAGCCCCTTTCCATTCTTGTGTAAATTAATAACTAAGCCATGAGCGACATGCACCCCGTCATACAAGTATTGCGGAGCACTCGCCGCCCTATCGCGAAGAAAAGGCAGGAGAGCTCCAGAATCAACATTCGGATCGTACCAGTCCGCCGAGGTTAGCTGTTCGAAATTGGGTTTAATCCGCCAACCATTCGTTTCATAACATTCAATAGCACGTTTTACGCACTTCGATGCTGCATCAAAGAATTTCTCTTGCGCGAGCAACTTCGCGATCGCAGCCAGCTGAGGTAAAATAAAGGTATCTTCGTGGGCAGAGAGTATGCCTTGAGCATATAAGGAAATCGCTGCTTCATTACTTTCCTTACGATAGGTTGCCGCTAATGCGCCCCATGCCCAAGACTCAGTCTGCTTGTTTCGCAGCACTGGCAGTACAAGATCCCTTGCCTCATCCAACTCTCCAACCGCGATAAGGCATTTAGCTTCATCATAATCCAACCATATTTTGTTCTGCTGATCCTTTACCCGACTGCGAACCGCCGCAAGAAAAGTTCGAAGATCACTAATCTCAATTTGCCGAACCTCTTCGGACACTAACCAGGCTTTGGTCACTTTCCGTCCGAAATTCAGCATCAAGCTCGGCGACTCGCCTTTCTCGCCTGGATAAGGCTCTTCGTCACCAGACTCGAAAAGTGATCCATTGTGCACAAATAGAAGCAGTATGAGTTTTGGCAAAAACTCGAGGTTCTTCTGAAACACCAGCAATAGCGTTCGGTATTCGAATCCACCGGTGGGAATATTCAACCAAACGATCCAGTCGGTTAAGAAGTTAATACGGTCCAGCTCGCCCTGGTTTGGCTGCATGTTGCCGTTATTGCCCTCGGCTCGCTGCTTGATGGGTGCCTGCACCTGCTTTAAATAGTCATAACAAACCCAAAAAAACGAGCCCTTCAAATAAGCATCTTGAGGGTTCTCCTGGACTGCAGGACAGCCTACTTCCCAAGCCTCGGCCAAATTACCTGCCTTGCGCAGGTTCGTGATTACTCGAAACAGTGGCTCCTCCATCAGACCAGACCTTCTGTAATCACCTGCATCATCTGGCCCGTTAGCACTTGAGAAGTACTTAGACTCTTGACGGGGTTACAATGCGCAAACTGTTTTTTGCCGTTGTAATATATATCGACGACGGCAAGGCCAGTCTCATCGCGAAACTTATACCTTTGGCAGTATTGCTGCTCCTCTACTCCCGAAACTTCGACGCCAATGCTCTCCATGGCACCTAGCACTCGCTGATGAAACGCGTTCAGAAAATCTTCTGCAAATATAATTTCTCTTGATGCCATCTGATCGTCATCTAAAGTTGGGATGACTCCCTGCAATGGCGAAAGCACATCAAACAAGTGGCCACCCAAATCCGATGGCTGAGGCAACTTCACGAATGTAATTTTCCGCTTCCCGTTATAGCTAATATTAATTCGAGCGACCTCTGCGCCTTTCGAGAAAATATAGGATTCTTGGAATTGCTGGTGCTGAATTTCACTAATCACAATATTACTATTGCATATTTTCGATTGAACAAGGCCCAATATGGCATCTAGAAACTTATTACCTGAGCGAAGTCCGGCCTCGATCATAACATCGCCATCACAGTGATCTTCGTGCGAATCTGCTTTGCTATTTGACGATGTCGATGCGGGTTCCGGAATCGTTTTTTTAGTGACTGAATTAGACCCTAGGTCACCCGGACTAGCCGTGCTTCGAATATTACCTCCAATTTTAATGTGTGGAGGGTCTAGGACATAGAGACATTTCGCCGCTCTGGTCATCGCTGTATATAGCCATCTAAAGTATTCCGCACTCAATTGAGCTTGGTGTGTCTTACACTTTACAAAGACGTTGTTCCATTCACTGCCCTGCGCTTTATGACAGGTGATTGCATAACCAAACTTGAGACGAAGTGCGTTAAAGTAAGGGTCACATTGTAGCTTTTCTTTGAATTCAAGGCTTTTCCGCTTGAGTCCCTGGTTACGGATGCAAAAATCCAAATAAAGCGCTTTGTTTTCATCCGACGAAAGATTTGGATCATCTGAATAAAGCAGGTTTTCAACGATCTTGGCCTCGAACCAATGCGGCCGACCGTCGAGATCCTTGAATCCAATTTCAACATCGCGGAAACAAAGTGTTATCTGGGTATTCTCTATCTCCCCGGTCTCTTTCGATTTGCGCTTCAAAGAGATCTGCCGCTCTTCCCTTCCCCCCAAGACCTGGCGTATCAAACCAAAATCGCCGTTGGAAATGAACAGCCCATATCTACCACTGTTAGAAACGGACATAACTTTATCGCCAGGAGCGACGTCGATCATTTTCGGAAAGAAATGCTCTCGAATACGGCGATTGTAAGCTGCGACATCAGCGTTGGAGTGTGCGATGACAATAGATTCTGCGTTAATTTTCCCACCACAAGTCCGCAGGTACTCAGAAAGCAGATGCTCGTATTCAACGTGATACACGTCTGCAGAATCAATATCGATATCAAGTTGATTGAATACTGACTTTTCAAGTGAATCGCGCAGCATCTGGGCGTTGCTCATAATGCCGCTGCCGGCTTTCTGTCGAACAACCTCGCGCAACTCGTACCCAGTGCTATTGAGGCCATATTCGCTCGATAGGTATTTACTGCTCAGAGCCGGAGAAAAATTCATTCCCACTGGTGGCAGCTGTGCATCGTCGCCTATAAATATTACTTTCTTTCTATGGTCATTGTGGTCGAGATTCACAAACTTCAAAAAGTCTCGCAAAAGATGTCCGGAGCCAAAACGAAAGAATTCTGCTTCGTTGTAGATATCAGACACCATCGAAGACTCATCAACAATATAGATCGTATCGACCGATTGCTCATTAACCGCTAACTTTGCGTAAAACTTATACGTTTCAGAGCCATCCAGATCGTCGTCTCTGTATTCTGCAATATCCTTAAAGGAATAGATTGTCTTGTGGATTGTGTGTGCTTCGCTACCTGTTTTATACGCAATAACCTTTGCAGCTTTACCCGTTGGTGCCGCCAAGATATAGTTGCGGCGAATAGCACGAAAATACTGTGTTAATCCCTTGGTGATGAAGGTCTTACCTGTCCCCGCATAACCCTTAAGTAAAAAGACGTTTTCGTCGGTTGAGGTCAAGAACTTATCTAAACGGCCTACCAGTTCTGCTTGCCCAAGAGTCAAATCATATTCTGCGAAGACATCCACCATGTTGATTTTTCTTCGCGTTTCTTCGGCTTGAAAATCAATGGATGCGATGGCCACTGCGCTGCCTAATCTGAGCGACTCGACCTTATCGACGTCTATAGCCCCATCTAACTGATTGAGGCGAAGCTGAGCCTCCTCGAGCTGGCGCTGTAAGTCGGCGAGCTCTTGCTGTGTTTGTATGAGCGAGCTTTCTACCGCTTCGCGTTGATCGATACTTTGGCGATCATCCGCAGAGTCGCCAATCTCTCGAGGCGCAAGATACTCCGGCAGCGTACTTACTTCCCCCCCATGGTAGGAACAGAATATCCACGCGCCGAGGAAAAACCCCTCTTTGATAACGTCCAGGGCGTCCTCGACACCTACTTTGTCGGCGTGGGCCGCTTTATTTCCCTTCATTCGAATCAGATGAAGCTTATCAACCACACATTCTTCAACCACCCTTACAAAATCGGCGTTATCAATCTTCTCAAAGAGAGTTATGGCACCGTAAGTTGGCAGTCCCAGCTCTTCATAGATAAAAGCTACGAACTTTTCAGCGAAGCACCGCATCTTGACGATCGCGCTCTGTGGGTCAGCATAAGCAAAGTTTTCTGCACAACGCCCGTATTCACTAAGACTTGGCTGGAATTGTTCTAGAAATTTGAAGTTCGACACTCCCATGTTAGTCCTTGCCCCTATTAATTGAATTTTATTTTCCTGGATCTGCCTCTGACCAGCCATTCGAGCGTCGCGCTGCGTTACTCCACCAAAGCTTTCAACATCGCATCCCGCGCATCAGCGTAGAACTGCAAATCTACTTTGGTCGCCATATCATCTGACAAGTCAAACAGCTGCCTTCTACAACTGACGGGGAGCAAAACTACCTGGGCGCCTTTCTCCACCGCCAATTCGACAACATTCACCGCGTTCATGACTGGTTCGAGAGAGCCGCCCAGGTTGATCTCTCCCACCATGATCAACCCACCACGTATGGGTTTCTTTAACATTCCGCTGCACATAGCCACCAACGCTGGGACACCCAGCTTCGCGCCACGCTTCGAGGCGTCGAAGGCACGTAGCTGAACCGTAAATTCGTGGGAGCGCGGGTCACGGTCGCCCACCAATTGGCCGGCACGGGTGTAGAGGTTTTGCTCCGCGTAGCGGACAGACTCTCGAAAAGCGGGCGGAACAGGATTATTCAGAATTTTCACCCCGCTGCCCGGCCCCTCATTCACTTCGATGCGATACAGTCCCGCATTATCATCAACATCCGCCCCCCCCTCGCTGATCGCCCACACCTGGCCAGGTTCCAGTGGGTCGGTGCCGATGGAGTTGTCCGCCTGCAGCTCCGGTGTGGATACGAATTGCTCCACCCCATCGTCGCCCATAATGTAGCTAAAGTGTGTGTTACGAAACTCAGCCGAGCCAATGCGCTTCTGCTGCTCCTTGACTCTACGGCGCACTTCCAGCGCCTGGCGGACAGCCCACTCCAGGTCTTCGCTGCTGACGTCTGACTCCATCCCCGGATAGAGCAGTTTCAATAGTCCCGACACGGTCTTATTAACGCCGTTGACGTCCCGGCCACTCAGCGCGCCGCCAAAATGCACCCGGCCCTGCAGGGTACTCACCCGGCTTTGGCTGCGCAGCCGGCTGAGGCACTCGGACAGGAAGTCGCTCACCAGGCCGAAGTGGTCGGTGAGCACGTCCTTGTTCATCTTGGGCACATTCCAGCCAGGCAGATAGCAATGGATACGATCCATCCAGGCGGTGTCGTCGCGCATTTCCGCCGGCAACGGTCCAAACAGATGGCCGATACGCTGCTGGTGCGCCACGTCGACTTCAAAGTTGCCGACGAAGACCAGGGAACCGTCGCCGCGGATGCTCTCCTTGCCCCGGCTGAATTCACCGGATTCCATGTAGCCCTTCATGATGTTGACGCCATCCTTGGAGTCGAAGGAAATACCGCTGACCTCGTCGAAGCAAACCACGTCGTACTGACATACTAGGCCGCGCTTTCCAGAGGAGTTGTCAACGAACATCTTGGCCACGGTTGCCTTGCCACCGGAAATCAGGTGCGCATAAGGCGACACCTGCTGGAACAGGTGGCTCTTACCGGTGCCTCTGGGACCCAATTCCACCAGGTTATAGTTACGCTCGACAAAGGGCACCATGCGCAACAGCATCGCGTTCTTGGCGTCGTCGGTTAGCTGTTCAGGCTCAAGCCCGATGGAGCGCAGCAGGAGATCCTTCCACTCCTCGGTGCTGAATCGCTTGCGCGCCTCGGCCATCACATCAAGCACGTTGCGTTTGGATAACTGAATCGGCTTCAGGACGAAAATACCGAACGGGTTGCCAACTTTCTCCTCGGCAATCATCGAATCATATTCAAGGGTGATCTCGGCGTAGAAGCCGCCCGTCAACAAGCGCTCGTTTTCATCGACGATCTTATCGGGGATGCGGACCTTGGTGAGGCGCAGGCTCGGCAGCGTGGCCAGGTAGCCATTATCCTTCTCGCTGAACCTGACGCTCACCATGTCGATGAGTTTGACCGTTCCTTCCTTGTAGGCGTTGGCCTTGAACAGCTCTTCTTCACCGGCCTTGACGGTGCGTGAGGAGAGTTGCCGCTGGACGATCTCCAGGCCCTCCTTGATCTCCTCCTCGTCGATGGTGGCGCAATAGCGCCCGAGCATGAACTCCACGACGTAAGTAGGCACCGGGAACTGCCGGCTAAACTGGCGCACCAGGTCCTTGCGCACGATATAGCCCTCGAACGCCTCCGCTGCGCTCCTGTCGAGTTGGTCCAGCTCCATCAGTCATCTCCTCCTACCGTGGTGGAGGCCTTGGCCACCACACTACCCACCGCGTCCACCACAACGATCACTGCGGCCAATCCTTCATGGCTATCATCTTCTACCATCAGCCTAATCGCGGCGCCCTCAATGGCGTGCGGGGTGACCAGCGAGGTGGCCCCGTCGGCTACCTTAGTGCGCATGTCCACGACCAAGCCCTCTCCCGCGGCCTTCACGGTTACTCTGCACACCAAGCCTCTCCACTGGATATTCTCGATGGTAGCGGAGGCCGCCTGTTTGGTGTCGTTGATAATGCGGATGACGGGCACCAGGCATTCCTGCAGACTCACACCGCCGTGTGCATAAGCCCTGCCAGCGATAAATGACCGGATGCCCGGGGGATAATGAATCGGCGTCCCGGTGTTCCAGTGCCACGGCAACGTTAACCCGTCAACTTTTACCCCCTGCTTGAGCTGCGCGCAGCGCCCCCAACGGCTTTCCACCGCCTGCTTGGGTAAGTCATACTTGGGCATCTTACCGGGCACAAGCAGCCAGCCATGATCGGTAACGATGCGAATCCGCTGCCAGCCACTTTGCATCAGTGTCTGAATGCGCTCCACCACTCCATCCAGTATCGCTGGTATGCGCCCAGGCAGCTTGAGTTCGCTAGCGTGTCCCTCCTTGTCGATATCCCCACAGGCGACCCAGGCAAGGCCTTGTGGGTCGCCTGTCTCGTCCTCCCCCAAATATTGCCAGCCCTGTAGAGCAAGCAGCTTTTTGAATCGATCATGGGTCAGCCCGCCCTGTCCCTGCACGCTGGGCTGGAAGTCCTTATCGCTATCCTCACCTACCAGGTGTTGATGGACCGGGCTTACCGCAGCCTTGGCAGTCGCCGTTACCGACGGTAGAGCTGACCAGTGAGTACGCAGTTCGGCGCCAATGTTCGCGTTGCCTAGTAATTCGACCAGCGCATGGGCCACGTCGAGCCGCAACCCATCGATGAAGAACACCACCTCGCCATCCGCCTGGTATTCGGCCACCGCCTCGCTGACTTCGCCGTGACCAGGATAGCCCTTGGTTTGCACCAGCTTTTGAAAGCGCTCGTTGAGGTCCGCCAACCAGGGCTGATACACAAGGTGTAGAATATCCTCGGCCAATTTACGCTGCTGGCCGGACTGACACCCCGCCAGGCAGCTGAGCACCGCGGCATCCACGCACCAGCCGTTTTCGGCGTAATGCTGACCCATCTCCTCCGGTGTCAGGCCGGCAAAGGCCGATTGCGTCAACCCCGCGACCTCGGCCAAGCCGCCGAGTAATAGCGCCATTGGGGATTGCCCCAACGAGGCCCAGAGCCACGCACGCCTGTGGCCATGTGAGCATTCCAGCTCAAGCAACTTTGCGCGAAGCTTGTCCGGCGACAGTGTCGTGAGTTTCTGCAACTCTTGCAGCAAGCTTGTTTCTTCGTCGGCATTGACCGAAGGGTAAGCTTCTCGGTCCGCCAACAAGTCCGGCAGCGGAACTCGGGCCAGTAAAATAGCCAGATCCGCATACTGGCCGGGGCTTTCGCAATACCGGTCCCAGACCTGCTGCCACTTGCCTTCACGGGCACACAAGCGTTCGGCGGCCGTGATTTCGCCGTCGCGCTCAATATCCAGGCCAAAGGCCGGCTTGATTTCCGCCCGGAGCGCGTTCCAGTGATTGCCCTCCCAGCCGGCACGGGCAGCGGTGGGTGCATTCATCCAGGTCAGCAGATCGCGAATCGGGTCACTGCTCAACAGCGCATTGAAATCACTGGCCTCCAACCGCCTGCCCTCAAGGGATGAGGCAGGCTCCACCAGCAGTTGCGCCAGCCCGGCCAGCATCGCCTTTTGTGTGCTGGCATCCTTGGCGACATCCAATCCCAGCCCCATGCTACCTGAGGTAAGAAAGGCGTTAACGGTCAGGTCCTTGCCATTGATCTGGCCGAATACCGCGCCGCGAAATTGCAACTCCGCCAACGGCTTGATCGCGTCCGGCGTCTGCTCGATGGCGCGTAGGTCCGAGCGCGAAATGCCGGGCAGGTAGATCACGGGCACCTGCCCTTCCGGAACCTCAACCGCCGGCAACGTACCGGCGATCACGCAGCGCAGCCAAATCGCCGGGCCGGTACGTCGGTCCGGATCATAGCCGCCAAACACGAATAGCTCGGGCAGAGCCTGCAGCAACTGCGGTAACGCTGGCAGCCACTGCGACTCCTTATCTGTCCACAATAGCGCGGCGGGAGCCACCTGGGCGTTGGCGTTGAAGTTACCCGCCTGGCGGACGATGTGAACGAGTTTTTGCAGTACCGCGGTCATCTCATCGCTCCAGAGCATAGACACCGACCAGGGTAGCCAACACCTGGGCCAGCGATTGTTGGCGAATGCCGAAGTCTTCGATATTCAACCCCGCCTCGCGGGGCATGGCCTCAACGAATTCCTTCAGGTCCCTCTGAATCGGGACGGAAACCTTCACCCTATCGCCTCGCGGCAACAGGCCATAAAGCCGAAAAATATCGCCGCGGTGCTTCCTTATATCCCGACTATCCACGGCTTCTCCAGCGACTTTGCGTTGGCTAAGATCGAGCCAAGCCCGCACCTTGAAAGGAATGATGTACTCCACTCCCAAGATGGGTACGCCGTCGATTTCCCGACGACCCCGCTGGATACACTGGTAGTAGTCATCGTCAAGCAGGATGGCGGAGAGACTGTTGACCGCGTCCTCGGCGGGAATGGACGTCAGGTGAGAATCCAACGCAATATCGAGACCCTCCGGCGAACGCGAGAAAAGCTCTAACATTGAGGGAAATTCACGGCTGGCCGGTTTGCTGAAACGGTAGAACTGCCGCTTGCCATCTCCGCGCTGACGGATTTCGTAGCCGCCTTCTTCCACAAAGGCCCAGAATGCATCCACGAACGCCGGTGACAGCGCTTCCACGCAGAGCACGATGTCCAGATCCTTGGTGGCTCGGAATGCCAGGCCCGCCTCGTCCATTAACACATCGCAGGCGCTACCACCGATCAGTACATAACTGCCTGAGTACTGTGCAAACCGCTCAGTGAATAGTTTCAGCCCCCTTACCACTCGACACCTCTCAACAAGTCATCCATGGCCATCTCTATGCGCTCATCCCTGTTGCCCTGCAGGCTCAACCATAGGGAGAGTCGATCCACCCAAGGCGCGTCTTGCACTAGCCGTGGGCTGTAGCGCCACAATTCCACGCACAGGCTACCCTCCCAACGCTCCGGCACCTCGTCCAACTGCAGCAGCGCCTTCTGCCCCGGCCAGTCCTTGGAGTTCACCGCTACGGTGGGATGGCGGGGCTCGGCCATCATGGTGTAATGGGCCAGCGCGCTCTCGCCCGCCGCAGGTGCGGAAAGCACAGACGGGGTGCCATTAACCCAGACCCGCTTGCGTAGTGGGCTGCTCAGCATAGTTCTCGCCTTTTCCCACAACGTCCGTCCTTCATAGATAAAAGCCGTATGTTTTTCGCGGCCCACGCGCTCCACTTCAGCCAGTTCAGACTCGGCAAGCTCCGTAGTAGCGCGCACCAGCGTCATGGCGCTATACCCCAATTGCTCAGCCAGGTAACCCGATGGCGCCGCGGAAAACCCGGGCTGCAAGATTTCCCGCAACACCAGAATCTGGGCCACAGCCCCCAGACGTCGGGCCTTACTCCTGGTCGGTGCAAACTGCTCGCGTAAATCGATTCCTAAGGGCGGCAAATACATCTGCTTGCCGGGCACCACGAATGGGACCTTTTGTTCGATAAGGCGCTGGCGCTCGTACGAGGTCACAGCCGCCGCGACGTAGACGACAGGGCCGCTTTCAGAGCGACGGACTGCCTCCATATGTTTGCGGATAACCGATGGTGTCTCCATGTCATCGCCCCGCTGCAACATCAGCAGGCAGTCGACTTGGGCGATGTCCATAAGTGCGAATTCGTAGCGCTCCTGCAGGTAAGGGGGTAGCCCTCCTGCGTGCTGCCAGGGTACAGGCCAACCCGCATCTCCCAGAACGCGCTTCAAGTAAGATTCCGTGGACGCGAGTAACTTTCCCATGCCTGCCCAGTTAATAACGTGTTGGTCGCACAATAACATTCGTTATGATATTGTGCAAAATTTATGTTAGTTAGTTATTCTTAACTATCAATACGTTATAAATATTCCACCCCAACGACTACGCCTCCCTTGCCACCTTTTTATCGGCCAGGGACAGATGGTGGTCGTTGATTCGCGCGCCCTCACCCTCGCCGTATTCCAGGCCTAAACTGTACCAAGGGGCTGACACCATATCCTTGCCCCGGTCCTTGTTCCAGTTGATGTTGGGCTTGGCGCGCAAGATACCGGCGCCTTTCTTACCCACGTCTTCCACCGACAGAAAGGGGCGTATGTTCAGGCGCACACCGTCGTTCAGGTCCGGGGTCCAGCCGACGGGCTGTTCTTCCAGCGGCTTCCAGCGGACGAAGATGTCGTAAGGGGCCTCACCCTCGAGAATTTGCTCCAGCCGGCGCTTCAGGCCCTCCGCTGCGGCAAGGCGAACGCCGGCCCCGTCTATGCCCTCAGCCTTATCGTGCTTCTGAGTTCGTATCCAGTCGTCGAGATAGGTATAGATCAGACGCTCCAGGTTCTTGCGGTCCAGATGGTGATAATTGACCAGCGCGGAAAAGCCATCCTTGAGACCGTCCCACACATGCCATATAAACGGCCGGTGCTGGAACGACTTGCAGTGTTGCTCGAAGAACTTTTCCCGCAACCAGAAATCGATGGACTTGTTCTTGCAGTCTGTTGACTCCAACAATCTGTCGCGAACGGAGAGAGACCACTGTTCGCCGTAAGCGGCTTGCAATAGCGCTTCCAAGCGCTGATCGGCAGGCTGCTCGCCACGCACGGCAGGGATGCAGACGATGCCATCATCATCGGCATAGTGTGACAGTGCCTCGCAGCGAGTAACCCATTCGCGCTGTTCGTCAGCCAGTTCGATGCTGGCGTCCAGCTCGACGGGCCAGCGATAGCCAAGCAGGCGGGAAACGGCAACTTGGAGCACACCGTCATCGGTTCGTGGCAGGCCCTGAGCGGTCCACTTTTTCTCCTCATCCCAGACTACCGAACCACAGGGATGGCCGTGAAAAATCCATTGAGTGGAATCATTGGTGTAAGGTTTAGGCAGGCCGTTGGGGTATTCCTCTTCGGCGACTTTGGCCCAGTGGTCGAGGTCGAATGGGACCTGCGCGACTAATTCACGAGTGACATTGAGCTTTTGATTTATTCTCCGTAAATCCTCGTTAAATGCTGGCGAAAAACAGTAGCAAGCGAAGGCGGGAAGATTATCATCACTATTTGGGATAATAGTGTATGTATTATCGTCATAAAACTCTCCGCAATAAATCGATGCCGGCAAGTGTCTCATTTTCGCAAAGGCTATGCCCTTCCGATTCCAAGCATCACGACCTCGAACGCCAAATTCGCTAATTCCTTGACGCTCAATTTCATCTATTGAAAGGCAAACTTCGGCTTTACCACAATAAGTATGATTGCCACTTGGCGAAGACTCCATTAATTGCCAGTGACCGTGGATGGGAAAATAAATTTCCCAAAAGTTTCTTGTAACACGAGAGGTTTGACCTGGTTTTGAACCGTACCCAACAAGTGCATATTCACCCAAAGCAGGCGCATTGCTCAACTCTTCAAAGAGAATTGCCGCATCCGGATTCTCCAATTGCTTTGCCTGTTCAACGCTCTTGATTTCCGCAGTCAGCAACTGCGCCGCTTTGTCGGCGGCGGTTCGGGGCTCGGATACATCCACACCGCGAATCCGGTTGCCGTTACCGGTATCACCAAACAGCCCGCCCGATTCTTTTGTTGAATTGCCACGGCTAAGGCTGATCAAGATGGCCTTCACCACCTCGCCACTGATGGTTTCAAAGGCTCCTGGACCCAACCGGGCAATCAAATGCCAGGTATCGTTCTTCAGTAGTTTCTCGCGGAATTTCCTGTAGCTGGTCAGGAAGAGCCAGTTCTGAGGTAGCACAACGCTGGAGGTGCCCCCCTGTACGCAGAGCTCCAGACAACGTTCCAAAAATACAGTAGCAAGATCATTCTTTGCGGCTGGATAGTGCGTTTCGCAGAAATCCCGCAACCGCTCGTTCTGCTTACCGCGAGCCAGATACGGCACGTTGGTAATCACCCATTCATAGCGCCCAGCAAGTAAGGTTGCGGCCTTTGCCAGTCCCTGGGCAACAACAGCGACTTCCTGTTGCTCCTCACTTTGCTCCTGCTTCAACGCCTGCTCCAGCGCGCCGGACAGCTCATCCCACTGCACCAGCTTGGCGGCATCGGTTTTCGCGGGATTGAGCAGGCTGCCCAGCACTGGCGCATCCTTGAAGGTGTCGTGCATCCAGTCGAGGGCGATGGGGAGGTTCTTTTTGCCCCCGCCTAAATGAGAGCCAAGCTGTTTCCATTCCTCTTTCGCCACACTCACCGACAAACCGGAACACGCAACATTCAATTCCGGCAACACGCGGAAGCCGCCAGCGTTCGGGTATTTCCATGCGGTCAGCGCCAGGGCAAAGGCGGCCAGCTCCACGCAGCGCTGGTCCAACTCCAGGCCATGGATGTTTTCCCGCAGCACCGCGTCCACCGCTTCCTTGGCCGGGAGACCGTCGCGCTCCATGCGCATCGGCACCAGCATCAGGAAGGCCGCCACCAGGAAGTGGCCCGAGCCGCAGCAGGGGTCGAGGGTTTCCAGGTCGGCGAGTTGCTCCGGCCAGCCGTCGAAGGTTCCGGCCGCCGGTGTCCAACGCTTATGGCCAGACTCGCCTTCCTGCTGCACAAAGCGCAGATAGTCGAGCGGCGCACCGGGTATGGCCGCCTTCCGGCGGAGTTCTTCTTCGCTGCTGGCGTTTTCAAGGTCGGCGCCGCTGAGCCGCCTCGCCGCCCACCAGGCGCCCAGGGAATTGTCGAGCAGGAAGCTGACCATGTAGGGCTCGGTGAACAGCTGGGTGACGGCAGGTAGCTCCCGTGCGCCGATCTTGACCTCGGAGGCATTGACCTCGTCCTTCTTCTTGGACTGCCAGAACTGGTAGACCCAGCCCAGAGCGTCAGAGGCGAGAAATGTAGCCTCATCCAGGGAGGCCAGCAGGTCCTCAAGTTGCTTCTGGTCGTTGGGCGCAAAGTTAAGCTCGAAGGCCGGCGAATCCACCCGGAATATCTGCGGCAGCATCTTGGAGGCGTAGCGAGAAGCGTATTGCCAGCCTTGGCTGCGATCACCGGTTTCCTCTTCGGCGAGGTCGAAGCAATCGTCGATGCTGAGTGGCGTCACGCCGTCTTCATAGATCAGCAGATGACTCTCCGCCAGGAAGCGAGCGAACAGCATGCGATGCCAGTGTTCGTAGGCAATCTCCGTGGCCAGCTGGTCGATAGCCTGCACACCGTCCGGTTTACGGCGGTCGCCCAATTGCCTGCCGTGAGCCCGCAACCGATTGCGCAACTTGCGATCGGCAGCGGAGAGATAGCCGGCCGCCGATTTTTCGCCGACCGCGAGTCGCTCCAGCTCCGTGCGGGCGGCGCCCTCTGCAATGTCTCGAGCCTTAACGACCACCGATTCGAGCTTGCGGCGCAGATCCTTGGGTAATGCTGATTCCATCCGACTTATTCTCCCTTCAAGCCAAGTACTGTTTTGCGGGCGTCTTCACCACCCTAGACGATGACCGGACCCTGCTGCAGTTTGGCGAGCAGTTCCTCCCGGGCGTCCTGCAACCACTTTTCCACTGCGGCCTCATCCTCCAATGTGCGCCGTGGCAGTTGCGCCCTCACCGACTTGGGCATCAGCAGCCTGGAGGCATCCTCCCGGATCATGTCGAATTTTCTTTCCAGGGCCGCCGTCCTTTCGCTCCAATGTTCCAGGCTGCACTGATCCAGGGAATCAAGCACCTCGTCCGCGTTGTTCAAGCTGGGCTGGGTCGGAGCGGTGATACTGCGGCTCTGCAGGAGTTCCTCTTGCTTGACGCTATCCAGCTTGCACCAATTGATATCGGTTTCGATCTCGCTCAAGGCCTTTTCGTAGGTGTCCTTGTAGGTATTGAAGCGGTGCTGGATGGCATTGCGCAGGCTTTCGGTTGTTGAAGCGACCAACTCGACCACGGGGTCAGGCTGTTCGAGCAGGCGACGGCCGCTCTCGATGGCATCGACCTCCTTGGCCAGTTCCGGGTGGAAGGACAGACCCCGGCTGACCGCGACCAGGCCTTTCAGCTTGCTCCAGTTGGAGATGCGCTCACTAATAGCCGCCTCCCGTTGCTGCCATTGAACGATGGCCTGGCGCAACTCGTCTGCGTATTGGTACAATTTCAGCATACGGCTGTTGCCAGCCTCCCCCGCAATCTCCTCTATAAGGCTGAGGTCGGGCCGCGCCGGGCGCGGGGCTTCCCCGCTGGCACGGCCGGCGAGGTCGCGTGCGAATTGCAGGAACTCGTTGAGCTTGGCGTCCTCCTCCCCGGGGTTACAGCCCACAAATTCGACCAGGAACTTGCGCACCGCGATCTTCTGGACCGTCGACATGGTGACGTTTTCGACCTCAAAATGGGTTTGGGTGATCTGTTTGCGCTCCAAACCCTTGGCGTCCACGGGCGCGTTCGCGGCGGTGCGAGCCTTGAGGTGCCCTGCGGCAAGCAGCGCGTAGAGAGCGCCGTCAATGGCATCCTGGGGCCAGCCGAAGGGTGCGTTCATAAAATGTTCGCGGATGTCGCTGCCACGTTTGCCTGAGCCGATATAGCGCGCTACGGCCGCGCACACAGGTTGTTTTTCAATATCACCGTTGTAATCGATGGCGTTAAGGGCCGTTTCGCCGCCGGCTTTGCGCGCGTTTTCAACGACCTTGCCCCAGCGCTCGTCATCGGCGATGTCGAACTGCTTGTACAGACGCAGCAGTGCTTTTTTGGCACCCTGATCGAGCTTGTCCCGCAAGTCGTCGCCATCGATTTCCTCGCCGCCGGAAATGAATACGCGCACGCCCGCGAAGATCTCCTTAACCAAGGTGTCACGGCTGGTGGCCGCAGCCGACAAGCGGGTTTCCATAGCCTGACGGGCATCCTTACCTTCGGCGGAACTGGGGCCACCGCGAATGTTCAAAGTTGCATCCGCCGCTTTGATCGTGGTGATCACCTGTTGCAACTCATCCCGGTTACGGGCGGGAACGTAAACGTAGAGCGTTCCGTGCTTGTTATCGTCCGCCCGGGCTTCGGCAATCAGGCTCTGCTCCGTCATCCCCCAGCCGTTACGTACCGCCGCGTAAAACTGCTTGTTGGCTTCCGGGGGCACGACCGGGTCGAAGCTGAGCGTCATTTTGCGCGGTTCCTTGCTTTTGCCCTGGGACAAGCGCAACTGATTGGTCACCTCGCGGACCTTTTGGGCCAGCAGGTCGTCGCGCTCGGTCTCGATGCGCAGCGGATTGCCGGCGATGCCCGCCTCCTGCTGCCGGTATGTTTCATACCACTGACTGCTTTCCTGGGTTTGAAGGCGGTATTCCTTGCTGCCGCCGACGTCCAGCGCCATAACCAGGCCCGCCTGAGCCAGGGCGTCTAGCTGTGCGGTAACCTGCTTGCGCAGCAGGTCCGACCCAGCGGTGAGGTCCTCCACCAATAGATCGGAGAGTATTTCGGGGGTGGCCCGGATACCGGCATCGGCAACGGCATCGGTGGGCAGCTTGCCGATCAGGAATATCAGGGCCAGGAGCCGGGATTGCAGCTGTTGATCGTCGTTCCCCGCAGCGAGCCTTTCGATCGTCTCGTGTACGTCCTTGGAAATCACCGCGGTTTGCAGCAAGGTGATTGCGAGCTGATCGAAGATAAAATCGGCGGCCACCACGTGGCCTAGTTCCTGGCTAGCCGTCACCTTGGTAGCTTCGTGGATAACCTTCAATTGGCTACGGAGCTGAGCCACCGTGCCCGTGGTATCGATGATGCGCAGCACCCGCTCCCAGAAGCGGCGGCGAACGGGGAGGATGGGGTAATCCGCCACCATGACGGCCTCATCATCCTTGGTGTACTGGATTTTGGTGCCCTGAAGGTGGCGTGAGATTTCGCCCAGGTTCTCCTCCAGCACAGCCTCAACAGCCGTCTTCGCAGAGGACTTCTTCTGCAGGATAACCTTGCGGATCACCGATTCGACGTCAGCGTCGGAGAGCTGGACCGGGATTTGGAACCGCCCCAGCAGCTTGGTGAGCACGGCCACGCCCGTCAGCGCACTCTGGCCGGTGGCGACGAACAGCAACTTGCCGGTGAAGTGTTTACAGCAGGTCTCCACTGCTTCCTGAACCTGGTAGGCACGGTCGGAATTGCCCCCGATGTACTGCTGAACCTCATCCAGCACCACCAGGGTGAGGGGGAACTTGCCATCGACGGACAGGGCGTCGCGGATAGCCGTTACCATCTCGTCGTTGGTAACGTCGTCTACACGTTTGTATTCGGCGCGCAACAGGTCTCGCACCTCCTGCTCGCCGCTGGCCAGCTCGGGATCGACCTTCAACAGCGCCTTGTGGATCAGCTTGGACATGAAAAGGCTATTCAATTCCGACTGCCAGCTCTTGCCGGCGGCTTCCACCTCAGCTTTCACGCCGTCGTGGATGCCTTGTTTTTTTAGCCACATTACGAAGCGGGCGATGTGGTAGAGTTCGGGCAGTCCGGCCGACTTGAAGACAATGCCCAGCAAGGCAGGACGGACCCGGTCGCTGGAGCCCTGACCCAGGGTGCCCGAGGCCGCGTGCAGGCCCCCAGCTTTCTTGCCTTCCGTGGATAGGCGCTTGAGCAAGTCGCTAACTTCCTGCGGCAACTGCGCCAGACCGCGGGCCGTCATGCCGCCGCCGAGATCGAAGTCTGTCCATAGCACGCGCAGCATCTTCGCCAGGTGTGACTTACCCGAGCCGAAGAAGCCACTGATCCAGACGCCCTTCTGCTCCCGGTCCTGCTCGGCGTTGGCCAGGAAAGCGTCCAGGATAGACTCCATTCCCTTGGCGTACTCGCCGTCACAGACGAAGGTCTCCAGCTCGTAGCGCAGCGTCTCCAGGGCCTGGGTGGAGAAATCGTCCTTAACCTCCGCCACACCGTTGTTGGCGATACGGTTGGCTACCGGGTCCTTGGCGTAAATTTCAGCATTCTTCATGCTTGGAGCTCCTGGTTATTCTTTGATCAATCGTTACAGCGTATCCGCCGCCGTGATGGGTACCGCCTGGTAGTTCCAGCCCGGGCGGGCGTCCAGCAGGCGGTAGTTGTTCTGGTGATACTCGCCGGGGAAAAACACCAGCAGCCTGCCTGGAATATTGTTGGCAATGGCATTCACTACCTCGGAGGTATGACTGAACCCGTAGAGGCTGGCGACACCCTGGATGGCAACCACGGTGTTCTCGTCGGCCTCAGCGAGGACCGCATTGAGCTTAGCGACGACGGTGGCAGTGAAGTCGGCGAGGATATCCTGCAAATCCTCGGGGGATTCGAAGTAACCTTCTCGATATTCCTGCCCGGCCATCCACTGGGCAAAGTCATCGGTAATGTCCACCTGCAACCAATTGTGACCAGCGCTTTTGGTAGCGATTTCGAATTCCTGTACCTGATAGCGAATGCGCAGCTCCTCGGCTTTCTCATAAACCACGAAGATGACGCGTTGAATGCCCGCCAGACCCGGCTGCCAGGGCAGTTCGATGTGGCGTTGGTAGCTCTGGATTAGTCGGGCGATACGGCTACTCATAACGCCATTGCTCCTCTTCCGGGGTCAAAAAACCGGGGAAACGGACTTCCGTGACGCCCCCGGACTGCCGGTAATCAATAATGCCGCGCTGGGCGGCGATGACTGCCAGCTCCTCCAACTGGTCCTGGCCGCGGCCCAGCAGCGCGGTCCAACGGCTCTGGAACAGTCGCTCTCCCGTAGCGCCCTCCAGGTAAGCCTGGAATAGCGCAAATACCAGGTTGGTGTAGGCCACCTCGGGCCGCACGCGGATTTTGCGGGTCTTGCCTCGGAGAACCCCGGCCTGGGTCCAACTGCCGTTGATATTCTGAGCGAAGGATTTGAGCGAGGCGGGACTGAAACGATCTGGGTCCGGACCACTCAATAAATCTTCGACCTCAGGTCGAGTCACGGCCTCTCCGATGGGTGTTTCCACAATGTGATGCTGAGCAAGCCGAAGGAGTGGATCACGGGTCAGGGCCATCTGCAGTGCGAGCAGCGGCTGGCCGGGTGGCTCCAGCGGCCACAGCTTCCGGAAAACGCGAAACAGTGGAATTTCGGGGCTAAGGCCATACAGATCGAGCAAGTGACGGTAGGTGAGATTGCGAGCTTTGGTTGTTGGCTTATTGAGCAGGTTGTGGTCGCACACGTCTGCCTGGTATTGCTCCCTGGTGGCGTCGAGCGGTGTTATTTGAAAGAGGATTACCAGTTCGGCAAGCATCATGCTACGAGCCGAGTGGGCGCCACTCTGGCCGAACTTGAACCCTAGCTTCTCTAAAGACTGAATCGACATGTGTTATTTGCGGCCTTCCTTATTGGGATTCTGGATCGGGCTTTTCTTCTTGCGCCTTGATCCAGCCATCGAGCTCACCTTTTCTGAACCTCCAGGAAGAACCCACTCGAAAGGCTGGAACCTTCTTCTCGATCGCCAGACGGTAGATAGTCCGCTCATTTACTTTCAGAAACTCAGCAACTTCTTTAACGGTTAATATTTGATCGCTCATCGCATCGAGCACCCTGACATCAAGTTCGATCATGTGTCGGGATAGTACATTCAATTACATCCTGTGCCTATGGTGCCCCCGGATTCGGATTTTAAATTCACTCAATCATAACCGAGTTCAATAGTTCCAGGCGCCCCACCACTCTGGAATTTGCGTACATGCTTAGACTACCGACCATACTTCATTTTGATAGCGTGTACGGATGCACAGGTCGCCTTTTCAAGCACATTAAGATGGCGGCCTCACCCTAGCAGTTCGAACAAGTGTTGTGCCGGTAAGCAGGTGCGCTCGAGTCACTGCCAAGCGCTGCGGGTAGTGGCCTGGGCGCAGTGCGATGCCCCTACCGGTATTCACAGCGCTCTTTATCCGGGGCAACCAACCCGGGAGAAGCCCGAATTGTCTCAAACGCTCTCAATTCGTGCCTCGGCAGGCCGCGTCGCAGGTGGTGCCACTGGCACCATAAGCCCGTCAGGGTACCACTGGTTAAAAACCCCGCCATAAGTTGACCGGGTTTATTGTGACAGTCGCATTATCGGTTGTTCTATAATGTGCCAGGAGCGGACGTTTGTTAACACAGCTTTTAAGTAGCGAATTAACAGTTTATATTAGGCCTCGGAAACACAAGACTGATGACCTTTTTAGCCATTGTCATTCAGTCTGGACGGACGAATTCTTTCCAAAATACTGGGACGAAGCCTATCAACAATCTCATTGAAGGTGCTTTGAAACCAAGAGGCTATCCACGGCGATAACCATATTTCATGGATTAGGCTATCCAAGCTGACTGGTATTTGAACTATTTTTTGCCCCCCAAAATTAGTGGACGGCGGTATTAGAAACAACCTAACTTCGTGTTCGTAAGAGTACCCCGCATACTTCGTTCCAATTAGTTGCTCATCGTCCAACTGGACCATGTAGTCAAAAGCCTTTCCGCGGGTTGGCGTATGGTACCTTACTCTGCCCGAGACGATGTCAAACCTCGATGAAGGGAAGGATTTAATCAAATCTTGGTAATTAGTCTTGATCGCGACGCCTGGATTATTCCCGCCCAAGTATACTTTCCAAAGGCCGAACGACTCGTTCTTTTGCGCCGACCAAGAGCTAACAAAAGCTGATTCCTTTAGGCTTTTGCAGCGCTGATCAAACTCGGTCTGTTTCAGCTCATTTCCGCTTGCATGTTGATCAAGAGAAATCCAGTCAAATAATAACTCGTTCTTATCCGTAAAATTGTCTGCTCGATTGAAAACGAGATGCTCATTCAGAATTAAATCAAAGAACTTATCAACACCCATGTATCGCCAGACTGTGGCGTTCCATGAGGGCTGCGCTAACGATTTAGATTTTTTCACCATGTTTTACCCCTACTGGCTAGCAACAATTAGCCCCGTAGCAAACTTAATGCCACTAATCTTATTCCTTGTGCGATAACGCTTATACCTGTGAGTTGTGTGCTCCTGCCGAGCTTACTCAATCCGGCCAGGAGCGGACGTTAACGCCAGTCATCGCCGGTGGCAGAACCGCAGCGAAGAGGAGGTTTTCGCATGTGTTGAATGGACTTGTTATGCGCATCTACGGTAATCAATATATCTCAGACTTTGAATAGCTTATCAGACTGAGATAACGATAGTATTTCGTATTGTGAAGTGGCCACATCAGTAGGCAACTTATCTTTAAGAACCGAGAGAACATATTGACAGTTCATATTCTCAACAACATCAATCAGAATGCTCGATATTTGATTATCGTGAATGTTCTCAATTTGGTCTTGTAGGACAAAGTGTAGACATTTTATTCCCATATGATCTGCGAACTTTATGTAAGCCAAATCAAAAGCAGCAGTCTCACCCTTCTTCTTTCCCGTCCCTGGGTTTCCGATAAGATTTGAAATGTTGAGCTCATAGCCCTTTTCGTTTTTATCCGCACTTAAGACAAATTTTTCACCGTACAAATCGTTAGACATTTTCGAAAAGAATTTATTGAATATAGATACTCTCTCCTGAATTTTCTCATCCAAAGAGTCAATACCCTTATCGAGCTTTTCGAGCTCAGAGCAAATCGAAGAAAGCTTTTCAGTGGTGCTGTCCCAGAGTCTCTTTTGCTCCTCTATGGTTCCCTTTGCCTCATAGCAACTATTTAACCTAACGACTAAATCTTGGAATTCTTCCATCGCACCAGATTTTTTCAGGCGCTCAGAAATATCTTCCTCTGATAGCAAAAGTTCAGACATCCTAACGGAAAGAGCGCCTATTTCGGATTCCAATACCGGCAACTCCTTCTCAATAAACTTCTGCTTCTCCAAAATCATACCGTTATGGAACTTTAGCGTATCATTAAATGATCTTTGAATTTCAGGAAGTAATGCCTTTGCCTCGTCATACAAGTAATGAATCCTTTCAACGTCTAGGTTAGAGACTTCTTTTTCTAACTCATCCACACTTTCCTCAATTAAAGATTTTCTCATTCGAAGTCGTGATATCCGCGTAGAAAAACGATTAATTTCTGATTTCACTTTATTTAACTCGTCGAAATCTTCCAAATAACTATCGTTTACAATAAATTTTTCTTTCAACTCTTCTAAAGATTCTATTTCAGAATCTATAACAAGTAACGATTGCTCAATCTGAGATATAGTGTTTTCTTTCTTTAACCTTATTTGAAGGTTCTCCTCGATCTTCCTTTGCGAGAAGAGAGATTGCTTTCTGTCTGCGACATCCAGCTCTATGCCAAGCCAAAAAAGATACAGCGCCTCATACTCTTCTGCTTTTGAGTATGCATCTAAAACCTTTATTGTATTAACCAGCCGATTCTTTTCATCTCGAATATTCTTGGCCTTAATCTGTTTAAACGTGGGCTTCGCTATATTAGTCTGGAATATTTCAGGCTTCAGATTCTCAGGAAAATCCCTTGATTTTACTCTTTCTCCGTTCACCTCAACAATCTTTTGCGAGCGCTTCAAGAAATTGCGTTTGATCGTTATTTCTCGAGAGGCTCTAACATCTAAATCCTCCTTTAGCACCAGAGTCACACAGATATTATTTTCAGTTAAAAATTCCTCGATCTTACTGTTAGATTTTGAATTAAACTCGGGATCCTTATAAATATTCTTACCACTGCTCCCAAGACAATAATCAATCAAGCGCAAAACCGTCGTCTTGCCAACATTGTTTCCTGATTCCTTTTTGCGCTCAGTGGATGTTTCGTCAATAATGAGATTTATACCTTTCCGGAAATGTATATCTCTTATAGTGACTGATTCATTCTCTATCATCAGGCGCTTTAAAAACACTTTTTTATAACCCCTTTTTCACCATCTATAGCGCCCAATAAAAACAACCAATCCAAAGTCAAGGCATATACGTCCATTGATATCTCATGGTCAGCACGAAGCTCCTCGAAAAGGGAAAAGAAAGGGATTTCATCGCCCCCATGTTGACGGATGCCATCAATAACAATTGCTCCCCAGTAATAAATTTTCCTCTCGGGGTGAATATCCTTTCCAAGTATCATTTTTTTGGCGGCTCCTCTAGAATCTTACACCGCATAAAAGCATCAACCATGATAATCGATAGACCAAAAACTATATCGTCTTGATTAATTGAGGTGTTTGTTTCGCAAGTCGCAAGAAGCTCATCTTCAACATCTTCAATAATGCTATCAGCGTTGTTCTGGATAATTTCTAGCCTGTTTTCCGATACGCCTACATAGGAACCTAGAACTTTCAAATATATTCTGCGTATATTCCTTAATAGCTTCTCTTTTTTGAAAGAACCTTGCAATTCAAGCTCTGAGTAAAGGGCTGATATTTTTGGATAAAAAACCTTATACTCATTAATTAATTCAACATTTCTCACCAAACAATTGTGGGATATCTTATCTTCGATATTAAAGACATCAATCTCTGAGCCGTTCTCATCGAATGTATCAAGGTCGAGTGACGCAATAGCGTTTATGACCTGTGATAATGGCGAATAATTAGGCTTCTTTAGCGACTCCATCTTTTCATGATGGTCTTTTTTCCATTGCTGAAGAATTTCCACTGAATATTTCGCTTCATTGTCTTTGTTATCAATGATGTTATGGCATTCATCACACATAAGTATTAGATTGCTAAAGTGCCTTCGCTCATCATCATTCTTTTTTTCATTGAAACGAGGACCTTCCTCGCTTGCAGCTTCAATATGGCAAATCTTACTAACTATGGTTTCACCATCTCTTGCAACCAATTTTCTGTCACAGCCTGGGAAAGAGCAGAGATTTCCTGATAATGTATCCAGCCTTCTCACGTGAGACGGTCGATATTTTCTTGCCTTGTCACCCATGCGTTCCCCAGGCTGAAATGGTTTTTAATTTTTTAAAGGTGCCAAAATGACAACTGCTATCAGTGCACTACATATGCGATATATTACATTATTTACAAGTGGCTTTCAGTGTTCATTTTCAAATAATCCACACGGGATTCGTATTGTTTTTGAACATTTTTTCTGAATCACAAGCACGTCAATGTATCTAACTAGCGAATCGTAAGTTATCTCTTACTCAACACCCTCTCAGCTTCATCGTCAGCCAGATTGAATCCAGAATTCACTCACAGCTGTTCTCAACGTCACACTGGTCCGCATAACGCCTGAGCTCGGTTGCGGCGCATCAGCGCCGACGTCGGCAGGAGCGCATTGTTAGGCGAATTATTCACTCTGCTTTACCTTGCTATTGCGCTTTTCAATTGCCTCCCGTTTATTTTCCGGTAGCTTCCCATAGAGCTCTTCAACTTTCTTGGGATGGCTAATCATCTGGTCGGCAATCGAGTTGATGAGGATGAGCAATTGACTAGCAGTGTCTCTATCATCGTATAAATCTATGACGCCAGGATGTACCGCCTCGTTACCGATCACGCGAACTATATCCAATGACTTTTGAACAAGCGGATTCAAGCCTTTAGAAACCAAACTTGCGATGTCGTCATCAATGTTCTTACCTTTCTCGCCAAGGTGTACGCAGAGCTTTTGCACACCTAGGCGAAGCAGCGCCGCTGCACCTCTTGGCGAATCACCAAGAATGCCCCGAGCTTCCTCGTAGTCCCGAATTATGTGATCTGGAAGGTCAGTATTTGGGGGCACGCCAAGTTTTTGATTTGGGTGGATCAGATTCCCTTTAACCCATACAGCGACTTTGTCGCAGTTATAACACTGACTCAGGTTTAGGTTGTCTACATTTCTAGGTGCGTATTTGCCATCATTCCTTTCCAGATAGATTAAACCGCTATCCATCTTGTCACACCATTCGAGGAGATTGCGTTTTGCCTCATCTGGAATGTCCTTTTCCTCGGTTATCCGCTTTCGTGTGTTTCCGTCTGGAATATGCGGAGTGGCGTTTTTGTCTCGCGCATTTGCGTATACCTCAAACCAATACTGAGTCGTATATGCCCCGCAATGCGGACAATCGAAGGCTGTCTCAGTTATCGACGGCGGTGAAGGTTCTCTCGGCATAGCTATTCCCTTACATTCGTCCTGCTCGCCTAACTGCGAATCCACCAGACCGGGCCGTATAAGGCCATTCCGGTTAATTCGAATATCGTGGCCAACAACAGGACTATTTTTGTAAAATCAGCGCGTCAAAAACTCCCACTCCAAGTCCAACCAAGAGGACCGCCGCTCCCTGGTAACACGATGCATATTTCCCCAATTGGCCAGAATCCGGCCCTCCATTGGTTCTCGAACAACTCCCAAAACGGCCCTTTGCCAACCGTCGGCTTCGGGTCGAAAGCTGCACTTCATTTGAATTCTTGGGACAAAACCCGAGCGACTATATCAGACGTGATTCGATACGCCAGCATGGAATGCGGTGTGATTCACAAAGGTGAGACTTGGTTTTACCTCGACACGACAACGGGGCTCCGGCTCTCTCGACCACCGAGAGCGCCGTCCGACCCCAATGCCCCAGCTGGACAGGAGAGTAGATTGGATCTATTCTTCTAACATTGGTCTGTCTACAAGTCGGGTGACTCGGATGAATAACGCACCGTTTCAACTGGTATTCTCCTTTATCAAGGCCGTGTGGGGATTCTGCGTTGATGTGGCTGCGTCGGCTGAGATGCAGGAAGAAGAACGACGCCTGCATGACTCTGATCTGGTTGGCGACTACAACTACCGCACCGGCCGCCTTGACGCCGGCGCAGATCCTTTTGGCTGGTATGAGCGAGATTAAGGTAGCTATCGCCTACCGGCACGACTAACGACTGCTTTACCCATTGCGGCGCCCTGTCTCCCCGCACTCTCGCTGGGTAGCGTCAGGGGTGCCGATGCAGCGCTAAGAGCACGCCCGACATGGATCCCCGCCCACGCCATCATGCCACTCCAGAGGAGGGGTAGCCCTAGATATAGACTGGTGGTGATCATATTGAGGAGCATGCGCTTGGCATCGTGTTCGCCGGGGTTCGCAAAAATCTGCAGAAAGACGTTTACATCCGGGTACATGGCGCCAATCAGGTTCTGATCCACCCACATGGCCAGGTACCACAGAACGGTCCAGAACTTGACCGTGAGGATCGCCATCGCGCCGGTGACCATCATGGCAAGGGAGTAGCACGACAGCACCACAATCATGGGCAGCAGCGCGTAGATACTCAGTAACATCAATGCCTGGACCATGGGCAGGGCCTGCAGCACCGCTGTCATGGTGACCGAAAACAGTCCCGATGCGGTGACCACACCCCCCGTAGCGAGCCCCCCTTTCACCAGATTTTCCGCCGTGGCCAGCCAGCCGGTGTTGGCCGTATTGCCGGCAACCAGCTCGTTGTTCGACCAGCTCGGCGGCGCGTTGGTCAGCACCGCTCGTGCGACCGCGTCCTGTTGTAGCTCTGTGGCCAGCCCTGGAGCGATGCTGACCACCAGCCCGGAGAGGCCGGCCGCCGTAAGATCGGCCTCGTCGATCAGCTGCTGGCGCAGGCCGGCCGTGCCCTCCTCCCACCACTGCTTGCAGGTGGGCTTGCCCCACACCGGCGGCGCGGCCGGGTCGTATTCAGTATCGCGCAGCGCGTTGTAGGGCCAGCCCGGGATCTGTTTGGGTGGACGCATCTCGTCATAGTATCCCGGCGTATCCCGATAGACATGGGATCCCAGCCAGTCCGGATCATCCGGGCCGTAGGTGGTGAGCAGAGCCGTGATGGCAGGTGATGAGGGTTGCGCACTCTGGAACCGGGAGCGGGCCGGGATGTAGCAGTGACTAAAAAAATCGCTCACCGCCTGGCGCAGACGGGGATCCGTGATGGTGGCCAAGCGTGCCTGCTGCTCGTAGGTGCGCAGATCACTGGCGACCGGCAGGCCGGCGATCACGGCATGGTTGAGCCCCGAGGACATGGATAATACCGCGTACCACCACACCGGCAGATTGACCGTCGCCGGGGAGCCGGTAAAGCCGGTGACGCCATAGGTGCTCTGGCTGTCAGACGCGGTAGCGGTGGCGGGCGTGGGATCCGTCGCCGTTGGCTGCGGCTGGTGGCTGAGCGTGCCAGCGTTAAGCGGTGTCAGCGCCGCGGGCTGACCCGCTAGGACGACGACGAGCAGTGCGATAAAGAGATCGATCTCCATCCGGCGCAGGGACAGACCGGTCACGGACCCGAACTCGCCACCCTGTGCGGGCTCGCGCCAGTTATCGATCAGGATCCCCAGAAACGGCAGGTAAACAATGCCGGTGCTGACCAGCACATCCCACAGCACCCCATAGAAGGCCCAGCCAAAGAGTGTGGTAAAAAGCTCCAGATAGCTGTCGACGCTCATGACACAACTCCAAGGGTGGCGATGAGTCTTCCGGGCAGGTTCTGGCCGATCACCAGTTCTATGACCAGCAGCCAGACGACCACCCGCCAGCGCAGGTGATTGGACGCGGTGGCAGGGAGTGGACCAGGCCAGGTCTTGCCCACCCGGGCGCTTACCCAGGGCCACAGGGTGGCCACCAGTGCGATCAGCCCCAGGCGCAGTGCGCTCAGCAGCGGCTTGGCCTCGGTGACCCGCTGCCCCACCGCCTCAAGTGAGCTCAGCGCCACCGCCTGCCAGAGCAGCCAGCCAAGACCCACAGCCGCAACCACCATCAGCAGGGAGCAGCCGACCAGCCACGACCCTTTCTGGCGGCGGGGTCTACTGAACGCGGCCATTGTTGAGCGGTCTCGGATCACGGGGGCTGGCCTGGGGGATATCCAGGGAGGACTGACGACGAGCCGCGGCGCGGTTTAACAGGACGGTGACGGTTTCAGAGACCACCTCGCGGCGCACGCGGGTTTCAAACAACAGGCTTTCGATCTCCTTATCGAGCTCGGCGATGGCGGTGTCCGCATGCTGGCGCGCGATCTCAGTCGCGTACACCTCGGGCACCTGGCGCCCCGAATGCAGTAGGCGGCGGGCGTAGAGGGCCTTTTCCACGGTGCGGGCGGTGCTGATTTCGGCCACCAGACGGCTGGTGATCAGCGCCTGTTCCGTGTCGGGCATCTCGCGGATCGCCTCGATGACCTGTCGGGTCACCGCGACGCCGGGAGCCGTGACCCGGTTCAGATTGTCCCGGGTGGGCAGGAGGTCCCCCACCACCAGGGCCTGCAGCTCGACCGTGACCTCGGTGGATTCATGATAGAGCTTGGGGAGCAGACCGGTACCGGGGATGCTGTCCTTGCGGCAGGTGTCGCAGGTGGTCACGATGTTCTCGCCCACCACATCGACCACCCAGTTGCGCGCCAGGGTCGGCGATGCCCAGATCTCTCCCAGGCGGGTGGCGTCGGTGGCGGGGATCGGGGTAATGTCGATGATGGGCCGGTTCAGGTTGATGTTGTAACCGGCCTGGACCAGGTCACCGGTAAAACGCAGCACCGGCTGACCGGCGCCGCCGGCGCTGCCCCCAATCCAGGGTACGCCGTTGTCGCCATTGGCGGATTCCACCGCCTCCTTGGCGCTGACCGCGTCGTTGGCGCCAATGCCCATCTGCACTTTCCAGTCGTTGCCTTTTGATAGCGTGATCAGGTCCGCATAGGGGTTCTTGCCCTTGGCGATCTCGGCTTCCATCTGCTCGCAGGATTTGGTGGCCAGTTTCATGGTCTCTTCGGCTTTTAATAAGGCGTTCTGGAACAGGTCATAGAGGCCGGGGTTGGCGCGCTGCAGGACCAGCGCCGGCAGTGCGGCAATCGCGGAGGAGGCTGCGGCGGTCATCGCGTTCATCATGTCATCCGCGCCCGACTTGATGTTGTTCAGGGTATGGGTGACCGCCAGCAGCGGATCGAACTTGGCGCAGCTGTAGCCCAGACCCAGCTGGGCCGAGCCGCCGAGGGTGACCGAGGTCACCAACGGATTGGGGGGTGGTGACACCGGCTGGGCGCCACCGATCTCGTAGTACCAGAAGCTGTCCTCGGTGGGGCCCTGCGCCGCTTCCGCTGGTGAGGTTTGCAGCAGGGGCAGAAGAAGCAGGCCCACCATGGCGTGGGCAGCAACTCTGGAACGGTCTTTTCGCATCAGGGGAAGCTCGTCCAGTTGATATCGCTAATAAAAACCTGACCCTCGCGCTGGCAGCACTGGTAGGGACGCCAGAGTGTCCAGGCGTAGTCGCCGCCAGGATCGACCCGCCCACCGCCCCAGCCCACGGCGCTGAACAGATCATTGCTGCCAAACACGGCGCAGCGGTTCTCGGCGCGCGGTGCCAGCATCTGCCAGGTCCCGGTGCGGGCATTGCCCTCCACCAGTGGGCCCGGCGGCCACACGCGTTGATTGCGGGTAGAAGGGCCTCTCAGGGGCACATACACATGGGGTTGCCCCCTGCGGGTGACGATGTCGCCCGCGCGCTGGGCGTTGATCGCCGCGCCCTTGGGTTCTTCGGCCTGGGTGGTCCAGCCGGTGCGGGGATATACCCCCCCCCCAGGTATACAGAGGCCAGCGGCCGACCTCGCGCAGGCCGGGGATCCGGCTGGCCGGGTAGAGCATTTCCGGGACCTCCAGCCGCCAAGCCAACGCATCCAGCCCCGACTGAAAATACGGCACCAGGGGTCTGGCCTGGGAGGGACAGAACAGTCCGTCCGTGCCAGTGGCGGCCGGCAGCACATTCAGGGGATGGCCGATCGCATCGGTTTCCCTGAACAGGAGGTTACGGTGATCGAGGCGGTTTTGGGTGCCTTCCGTGCGGTTGCCGGCGCTGTCCACGGGTACCGGCAACAGCCGTCCAAGCAGGCCCTGGGCGGCCACGCGCTGGGCGGCGCCGAGGGTGGCGCGCATCTCGATCCAGGGATTACCCCCCAGGGTGTTGTAGGCACTGACCACCAAGTCGGGGTTGTAGTGTCCCACCTTGAGCGAGGAATTGACGGTGCAACTTAGTAGATCGCAGTCCAGCCAGAAACACAGCCCCACCGGGCGCCACTGCATGCAGGCCAAGGCAGCGGAACTGGTCTGCGCCATGATGTTGGCCGTGGTCAGGTTCGCCGCCCGACTGGGCTGTCCAAGCTGCAGTGCCAGCAGCAACGCGATCAGGATGGCGGTTTTCATGACCGCTCCCGGGCGCGCCAGGCTTTATAGCGGTCGATGGCCTTCACGGGGTCGGTGAAACCATAGGTCACCGCCTCGCCGTTAATCACGATCGCCGGATAGCGCTGCAGCCCGTACCGACGTGCAGCAAGGAGGCCCATGGCGGTTGTCTGCAGCTGCGCCTGCTGGCTCTGGGTCAGCGCACCGAGTCGGGCTGCCGCCGTCGCCTTCGCCTTGGCTGGGCTTGGGGGCAACTGGTGGGACAAGGTAGCATTCAGTTGCGCGAGGCCATCCAGATAGTAGACCGTCAGCTGAAAATCCTGTCCCGCCGCGTCGTGATGCATCGGGGTTTGGTGGGCAGAGGTGGTAAACAGCTCGACCTGATACGGCGGCTCCGCGGCACTGGGCGGGCTGGAAACCAGGATCGCTAAAAGGCCAGCAATGGGGCCGCGCCGGATACCCTTACGCCTGAGGCTCGACACGTGAGGTGAGGCGTTAACTCGCACGCTGGGCCTCCAGGCGTTCGGCCACGAGGTAGGCGGCCTCCAGTTCGGAACAGCCGTGCTCGCGCATCAGGCGTGCCCGTTCGGCTTTCTCGTGTTTTTCAGTCATGGCGAGCGCCAGCGACAGCGGCGGTGGCACGTTGCGGAACAGCCCTTCCAGCTGGTCGGACAGGACCACGCCCTCAACGAACTTGCCGGGTTCCTTGCGGGCCGACAATAGAAGACTGCGCTGCTCTGCGGTGAGGTCCCGGAAGCGGGCGATCTGCTCCACCTCCTCCTTGGGCATGACCAGGCACAGCCACCACTCCATCATGTTGAGCATGCGCCGCGAGGCGTCCGGGAAGTCCTCCAGGTTCTGGGTCGCGATCCAGAACCAGGCCCCGAGCTTGCGCCACATTTTAGTGATTTTGACGACATAGCGGGCCAGCAGCGGATTGGTGGTAATGATGTGGCCTTCATCCGTCACCACCAGGGTCGGGCGACCGTCACTCTGGTGGCGCTCCACCAGCTGGTTGATGTGGCTCATCATGGCCGTGTAGGCCACCGTCAACTGATCCTCATAGCCCTCCCGCGCCAACAGACCCATCTCCACCAGGGTGACATCCACGTCGGGCCAGGGAGAACCCGGCCGGTCAAAGAACTCGCCCGCCAGTCCGGAGCAGAACAGCGCCATACCGTCCGCCATTTCCGTGGCGCGGTGACGCCGATGGTCGGGCAGCGTGGGCTCCTGACCCAGGGTTTTCAGGGCCGCCACGACATCGCGGGTCAGCACCTGCTCGCCCTTACGCCCGGCCACGGTTTTGGCTGCCAACAGGATCGCATTGCGCACTAACAGGCGATCGGCCCGGGTCATGCGGGCATCCTCGCGCTCATCACCGCCGGTGATCATGATCCGGGCGGCAATTTCCATTTCCCCTAACATATCGCGCCCGGTGCCCTCCTCGCCCTCCTCCTCATCGACCGGCAGCAACTCGGGATCTGTGACCAGGCGGGCGCGCCGGTCCTTCTCCAGCAGTGTTAGGGCATCGGCGAAGGGCGGCAGACTGACATCGGAGCCGGGGTTTAAAGTGACCTGGTTGACGCTGATAGCGTGGCTGGCAAAGTGCTGCGCCAGCAGGCCAAAGGAGCCCCCCGCCTCGAGAATGAACATCCGGGGCCGGTGCACCGCCATCATCTGCTGCAACAGATAGACCAGCAGGGCTGACTTGCCCGCCCCGGTGGGGCCCAGAATGAGCATGTGGGCATTTTTCTTGCGATCGTCCGGGTGCAGGGGATCAAACACCAGGGGCTCCGCGCCCCGGTTGAAAAACACCAGGCCAGGATGGCCGGTCCCCCGGGAGCGTCCGTAGACGGGCAACAGGTTGGCGATGTGTTTTGAAAACACCAGCCGCGAGCGCCGGCTTTTGCGGTCAAAGGCCGGATCGTAGGCCATGGGCAGGTTGCGCAGGTAGCTGTCCAGCCCCAACAGATCGCCCTCGCGACCGATCGGCTGCAGGCCGTTGGCCAGCAGCAGCGCGTGCAGCTGGTTGACCTGCTCCTGCAGGAGCGCGGGGGTATTGCCGCGAACATAGAAGGCCATTCCCAGGGGATAGAGCTTGTTGCCCGATGCCATTTCCCGCTCCACCCGGCCCGCATCCTCCCGGGTCAGTGCGGCATCGGCGGAATCCCCCACCGCGGCGCGCTTGACCAGGGACACGTGATTGCGGGTGGCGTCCTGGGGTTTGGCGGTCAAGGTCAGCACCATCACGGTGTGTTCGGGCAGACGGTCAAAGACGGAGAACAGGTGATCGCCCGCGCTACGCTCGGCGGTCATGTGGCCAATTTCGGGTGCCCGGCGCAAGCCCTGAATGCTGACCACCGTATGGGGGAGCCCATCGAACCACCAGGTGCCAGACGTCGCGTCCGAATACGGCAGCGACAGGGTCAGCGCTTCAGCAAAGTCATGCCCGTAGGGCAGCTCCGCATCCGCCGTCTCAGCGGCTAACGCATCCAGTATCTCGGCGGTGCCCTTGTTTGAGGCCGCGGCCGGGTTGAACCAGGGCAGCAGCCAGCGATACAGATCCACGCCTGAACTGCGTCGGGTGGCAATGCCTGCGGCGGCCAGCGCCGCGGTGAGCTGGGTAGCGACCTGGTTAAGATCCGCCTCCGCCGTGTAAGGGTTGGTCGGGCGATGACGGGTGGGCAGACGCCGGTACAGCACGGCCCGCACCCGCCGTATCTGCCCCCGCCAGGCACCACCGGTGAGCGCGGTATCGACAAACAGTCCGCCCGGTGTGCACAGGCGGGCACAGTGGCTCTGCATCAGGTCCTGAAACATGCGCGTGTAGCTGTGCTCGCGGATGGGTGCGGCGGGGTATTGCCGCAGCGACTGGAGCAGACTGTCGAGACTGGGTTCATCCTGGACATAGAGCTGCAGCACCCAGGGCGCATCATCGACTTCCGGCAGCGCCTCGCTGAGCGCCGTCTGAATCGCATCGCGTAGGGCCACCATGAACGGCCCGGTCCGCGCTTCCGTGCCGACCGGGGTCAGGTCAAACAAGGCGCCGACGCTGATCCCGTCTTCGAGTAAAAAACACTGGCTGTCCGGCAGGTATTCCACCCAGGGTAAAAAGGGCGTAAAGGAGGGTGGACGCTCATAGAGCGCCTGCACGTCGCGCTGACGCATGGGCCGCGGCGGGGCTGAACCTGCACGATTCGCGCCCTCGGTGTTGGGTGGTGTGTCCGGTGGGGTTGGATAGGCAGTCATGGGCTCTCCTGTGTGTGCTCGCCCGGCAGGGCGTATTCCACCCGCTCATACAATGGAAACACCGTGCTGTAGCCGGGCACCGGTACCCGGTGCACACCCGCCAGGTGTGGAAAGATGTACATCACCAGGGTGGGATTGGCTACCCGCGTAAAACGGGCGCTCAACGCTTCATAGTCTGCTTGCGCCGCTGTACCGAGGTCGGACAGATGATGTCCTGGCGCCCGCAGACCCGCTGTCGGCAGACGGGTACGCCGGTCCTCCCCTTCGCTGGTCCGCACGTGAGCATTGTAGATTTCACGCATGGTGGGGCCATCCTGGGGCAGGATGGTATCCTTACTACTGGCACAGCCGGCCAGCAGCAGGCTAATCGAGAGTGTGCGGATCATCGCTGGAATACGGGGATGCATGGCGTAGCTTCCTGCCCTGGGGTTCGAAATCGATAGGAATGGCGCGATCCACGTGGATCGCCACGGCAACGCCGGCGGGGACAAACACGGCGTCAAAACTCTGCGACTGGCGTTCGAGCAGCCACTGGGCCAGCTCATCGCTACCCCCGGCAACGGTTTTGCCCAACACATAGGCGCCGACATCACCGGTAACGCCCCCGGTAATGCCACCGGCGCTGGTGATCACCGAGGTGCTTTCAGCCGCGGCGGCGGCATCACCTGCCGCCTGCACGGCCTGCACGCCGATGCGCTGGGCCAGAAAGGCGGTAGCGTTGCTCTTGCGGTCACCGCTAATGCAGGGAATGCCCTGGGCGTCTGAAATCCAGCCCAGCGGCTCATCCTGACCATCCTGCCCCTGGCCGTCGTCGCTGGCCACAGTGCGGATGGTGCCGTCATCAAAGACGAAGGTGACCGCTTCCAGACGGCCGGATACGCAGGAGAGCGTCCAGTCACCGACCGCGGTACCGCTCCAGATCATGCCCTGGACGCCGGGGACGGTAAGACCGTTGGCGGCCAGGTTGTCCGCACCGGTGATGATCTTAAACGGCATCGGATCCTGTACCTGGCCGCGTAGGGGGATACGCCCCACCAAGGCGGTCATAGCGGTCGATCCCATCAGCGTGGCATTGCGGGGCACGGTATAGACGGGCCTGTCCTGTTGCGCCTCCACCCGCTCCCGGGTCTGGGTGACCAGCTCACCGCCACTGCGGCGGGCGTCCGTCAGATAGCCCGTCGCTGACTGGCGCACGCCGGCGAACGTGTCAGAGGTGGCAGGGCCTTGTTCACCCTCCAGCGGCGCGATCCAGACCAGCGCAGATTCTGTTGCTGGAATACCGCCGGGCCCCTGAAACCCCTCCAGGCCCAGGCCAACCGGCATGGCCTGATCGGGCTGTGCATTCTGGAATTCATTAAGAGAGGCAGCCAGGGTGTCGACACGCTGGGTGAGAGATTGCAGGACACTCGAGTCCTGGCGGGCCTGATTCTGCGCATCTTGTTCACTGGCGCGCAGCTCCTTGCGCAGGCGGACCGCCACGTTCTCTTCGATCTGGCTGCGGCTGTTGATCAGGGTCTGGTTCTCCTTGCGCAGTGCCACGTTGTCCTGGCGCAGCGCGGTAACGGCCGAGGTCATCGCAGCCACGTTGGCGGTCAGGGTTTTGATGGTGTCCGCGGGCGTGTCGGCATCAGGCGCGGGGGCGCTTGGCACACCAGTCAGTAGCAGGCCACTATCACTGTCGCCCGAACAGGTTTGGAGGCTGACCACGATCAGTACCAGCACCACCAGGGTGGCGAGCAGAGGCAGCAGGCGGTTGGAGATGGCATGGGACATGGACGGATTCCCCTAAAAAAGGCCGCTGAATGGGCGGTCGGAAATCAGGTACACCACCGTGTGGTCCGCCTCATCGCCCGCGGGCAGCAGCCGGTGGTGCTGAAAGGTCGCGGCGAGCCACTCCCCCCGCAAGCCCTGAGCGAGCAGCTCCTGTGCCTGGGGGCTGGTGTTGGTCAGTTTGACCGCCGTGACATACCGGGGCCCACTACGCCAGCTCGCCAGGGGCACGGCCACCACAGCGCCGCCACGGACCAAGGCCACCGGTTTTGCAGGGACCGGCACCCGGACGGCGCCCGGTAAGGGGGTCTGCAGGCGCTGGGGCGCATAGAGTTGCTGGGCGGCAAAACGGGTCAGACTGACGTAACCGTGCGTTGACGGCCCTGCGGGTACAGGTTCGGTGGATGCCACCGGGGGCTGACGCGGTAGCGCAATCTCCACCGGACTCGTGCTGCCGCCCTGCAGAGGCGCGGCCACATCCAGCAGATAGACCTGACTATCGTCGGTGGCCCGCACCAGAATCCGGGTCGGCGGAAAGGGATGTTGGGCCAGCCAGTACACGGTACCCGCACTGCTTTGGATGCGCAGCCGACCCTGCAGGTGTTCGGGAAGGCCAACGCTCACGGGACTCGGGAAGTGGACCAGGCGTTCCTGCCCTACTCCGAGATCCAGCGTGATCGGGATTTTGCGCCAGACGATACGCTCGGTGGATTCGAGTGCCGCAGTTGCGCTCGCGCTCAAAAAAAGGAGTCCGGACAGCCAAGCGGCTGCTGGGATAATCAGGGTGCAAACGATGGATAAATCGGTACGGTTATTGCGTTGCATGGGTACTGTCCTCCCCTACAAGATCGGCTTCGGTGAGGCGGCGTGGCCCATCGGGCCCAAAGCCATCCAGGGCCAGGCCCCAGGGATTGGTCTCCGGGTCCACCGCATAGCGCACGACCCGCAGCGGATAGCGGATCCGGCTGCGTTTGACGGTCATGCCCTTGACGGATTCCAGCAGTTCGAGATCCAGCCAGACCTGCCAGGTCTGGGCATCCAGAATATCGACCCGGTTTTCGGAATAGCCCAGACCGGGGATGCCCTGCAGCGCCCGCACCCGGTAAGCCAGTTCGCCACGGCGCCCCTTCTCGTCCAGATTGGCCAGCAGTTCTTCGCGGTGGCGGGGTGTCACATAGGGGGCGATCCTGAAAATGGCGTGGCCGTAATCCCGGCTGCCATCCTCTGGCCAGCGGTTGAGCTGCTGAAAGATGTAGAACGCAAACGCATACACCGTCGCGGCGGGAACCGCCGTGTGGTGCTGCGCGGCGCCGGAGCGCAGATCCGGCGGGATATGCACCGTGAGGTGTTCGGGCGCCTGGCTCCAGCCGTAACACAGACCCGCGATCACCGTTATCTGCAGGCCGATCACCAGCCACAGGGAGCGCAGGTGAGCCCGGGCATTATCGATGGCGAAGCGGTAGCGTGACATGCCCTCTCCTGCCGATATCCCAGGTACCGCTGCGGTTGATAAACGGTGAGCGCTTGAGACCTTTGTCATCCAGCCACAGCGCACAGCGCTGCTGGTAGTAGCCATCGGGGCGGTTGCGTTTGAGGCGCTGAAAGAGGCTGGCGATGCCCAGGACCGTGGCGACAATACCGATCCCGGCAATGCCAAAGCCCATGGTCACGGCCCCGCCGAGCCAGGCCAGCAGCAGACTCAGTGGCAACCAGACAGCGGCGGCCAATGCGACGATGACGCCCAGCTCGCTGGCGGAGCACCCCCGGAAAATGACCGGCTCTGCATTGAGCCGGTCAGCAAGGATCTCCTGGGTATCCAGCGGACCCACTCAGATGACCCCAGCCGCTTCAGTAAGGAGATAGCTCGCGAAGATCAGGACGATCGCGCCCACAATCCCTAGCACACCCACTTCGGCCCATTCGGCCTTGCCCTGACGGGCTTCATTGAACTTGGCGAAGGCGAGGTAAGCCACCCAGAGAAAGCCGAGGACGGCAATCGCCAGGCCAAGGACCAAGCCACCGTCCTTGATATAGCCTTCGATCAGGCCAATCCAGTCGCCCGCCGCCGGCGCGGTACTGGGTGCCACTGGGGTGGGCAATACCGCCCAGGCAGATGGGTGCGCCAGGTAGGCGAGGGCCGTCAGGGTGGCAAACCGCGAGGTGTTATGAGGGATGGTCATGGTGCGTTCTCCGAAATGGCGCGACGATGCGCGGATACTGTGTTCCGTTGGGGGAACGGGACAAAGGTGATGTGGCATCGGCGGGCTCAGCGCAGGTAGAAGCCGAGCACCAGCAAGATGATGCTGGCACGTAGGCTCGCCCACAGGAGATCGAACAGACTCATCTGACCTTCCTGCCAGGCCCGAAAGCTGCCGACGGTGACCCAGATCACCCAGACGAATGCGAGCACCAGCACGACACTGGCGATCGCGAGTAACAGGGACGTCGGTGTCGTACCCGACCCGGCCTGGAAGGCGGCTGTCTGTGTCGGCGTCATACATCATTGCCGGTAGTCGCCGCGCAGCGGCGGCGCCGAGCGCGGTTCATTGCGCGGCCCATCGAGGTGAGCCTGGATCCCAGCCCCCACCCGCGCCAGATCCTGGCGCAGCCAATCGTACTGAAACTGGATCCGGGCGTCCGGGTCTGCCTCTGCCTCGCTGCTCGTGATCAGAGGTTCGAGCTGCGCGAGTTCGTTGAGCAGGCGGGCGAGCGTAGCGCGCTCCGCGTCGGTATCAGCCAAAGCGGCTGGTACGATGAAAGCCAGTCCTAACAGAGCGGCGGTGGTAATTCGGTGGCTTGTCATGAGAATGTCTTCCCGCATAGTGTTGTGTGGGGAGATGGTGACCAAGCACTGCTCGAATTGCCACGAACAAGCCGGTCAAGGCTTGACACGATTGTTTGTGGAAAGACTAGATGCTTGTGGTGTTCGGGGGCGCACGTGCACTAAGCAGTGGCAAGGGTATGAGAGACGATACTAAAAGAAACTGAGCCGACGATGCACTTTACCGTAATAACTTAGTCCCGAATTGATTGTCGGTGTACGATCATCTGCGGTTCAGATACGTCCTTCGTCCTATCAGCTACCCTTCAGCCTATGATATTGTCATCGGCTGCTACCGACCCAAAGCTGAAGTTTGGCATAGCTGTTTGTTTCTGGTTGCACTCACGTTTTCTAATAGGGGTTCTGTCTAATATCTCGGTGAGCATTGTTGGTGCGCGGACGTATCTACGGTTAACTAAATTGACTTGTAATGCCTACCGAGCGCCACCAATTCCCAGCCTATCGGCTGCCTGACGTCGCACTACGTGCTCGCCGTTTTACCAGACGAAAACCCATTATGGATCAAAGTCCCTTATGGATCAGTTAAACATGATCGAATCGCAGACCCCACGGGTAGCAATCAGTAGCCTCACGTTCAGTGACGGTTCCGATGTTCCAATTTCATCTAATGATGTAGTGCTCGTCGTCGGGCCAAATAACGCCGGAAAAAGTGCCGGTCTTCGTGCAATAAAAGAGAAATTACAAAACGCTTCTCACATAAGTCCAGTCCTGCAGAGTCTACAGATTCAACGAACTGGCACTGTGGAAGAATTCAGCAGTTGGCTATTGGGTTGGACTGTCCGGCAAATGGAGTCGCCTCCTGACAACCCAGTCTACCAAGCGCTTGGGCATGCACTTAATCGGAACCAAGCCCGCAGCGAGTGGCAACGTTCAGACAATGTACTAGGCGGATTGGCACGTTGGTTCTGCCATTTACTGTCTGCCGACGAACGGCTTCAAATCTGTAATCCACCAGGAAACATCGCGCTCGCGCGCGATAACCCCAGCCACCCGATCCACTTCTTGCTAAGAGACGACAAACTCGAATCCCGACTGAGTTCGAAGTTTCGGAAAGCTTTTGGCGTTGATCTTGTTGTTCATCGTAATGCCGGGAGCCAAGTCCCCATGCATATCGGAGAGCGACCAACGCCAAATGCCAACGAAGACCGGGTCAGCATTAGTTACATTCAAAAATTGGAGGAACTACCAACGCTGCATACCCAAGGTGATGGTATGCGCAGCTTCGCGGGAGTCCTACTGGCAACGTCCGTTGGGCGAGAGAGCATTGTCTTAATAGATGAACCTGAAGCGTTTTTACATCCACCACAAGCGCGTTTGTTGGGCACTACCCTTGTTCAAGACCGGAGCAAGGAACGGCAGCTATTTATTGCAACGCACAGCACGGACATTCTGAGAGGTGTCCTCGACAGCGAGAGTCCTGATGTACGCGTGATACGAATTCGCCGAAGTGGCTCAACAAACACAGTCCGTTTGTTGAGCAATGAGAGGATCAAAGAACTTTGGGGTGATCCGCTGCTGCGCTACTCCAACATTCTTGATGGCCTTTTTCATGAGAGTGTCGTGGTGTGTGAGGCTGATGCTGACTGTCGTTTTTACTCAGCGATTCTCGACGCAACAATGTCAGGGAGCACTGAAGACGCAAAACGTCCAGATCTGATGTTCACACACTGTGGTGGAAAAGCTCGGCTTCCAGTCGTGATTCGGGCTCTTCGCGAAGTTGATGTACCAGTGCGAGCGGTCGCCGACTTTGACGTTTTATCTGAGGAGCAGCCCCTAAGGACAATCGCTGAGGCTCTCGGCATTGACTGGACGGAAATACAACCCGATTGGCGATTAGTTAAAAACGCAGTGGACAGCAAGAAACCCGATCTAACTACAGATGAAGTAAAAGCGGAAATTCAAGAACTGCTCTCGGCTGTTACTACGCCTGTATTCCCTGCGAAAACTAAAGCCGACATTAAAACCGTCCTTAAGCGCACCTCACCCTGGGCTCATGCCAAACTTGTCGGGAAAGCGTTCGTTCCATCTGGCGACCCTTCAAGGGCGTGCGAACGGCTTCTGTCAAACCTACAGGCTGGTGGCCTCCACGTGGTTGAGGTCGGCGAGCTCGAAGGTTACGTTCGGACTGAGGGTGGGCATGGACCTCGATGGGTAAACGCGGTCCTCACACGCGACCTCGCAACGGATCCAGAACTTGAGGTTGCGCGAAGGTTCGTCCAGGCGCTAGCTGTCGTATGATATCGCCTGGGCTAACCAATCATTCCATTGCGCCTGTGCAAAAAATCGCTGAGGTCGGCGAATTTGAACGTAAAGTGAACGTCTGCTTTTGACCGCGAAAGGCCATCCCCAAGTTGGCCGTTATGTCGTGAAAGCGCGTTTCGCCTGGGTATTGCCTTGCTTTTAGAAGCGACCTGTCCGTCTGTGTAACCAGTTCAGACGACTGACGACGCGGAGTGGGTGCAGCCTTTGCTTGATGGATTTACACTGACAAGAAGATCGCAATTACCCAACGAAACCCGTACTCTTTAGTGGCTACGCCACAGACCGCTATTTGTATATTACGCATCCCTTGTGTATCGACACTTTGGGAAACTGGAACAACCCAAAAACTGCTTCCCTGTATTTGCTCCCTTCTTGGCCGTTCTGGTTACCAGGTCGCTTCCGCAGAGAGCGCACTTCAACGCGCCGGGAGTTTGGGTTGCAGGCAGCCCTGGCGCTGGGTCATGCGGGCCGCTTTCGTCTTTGATATTTCCTAAATTCGTCCTCACGTCCCGCACTAGATTGGCCAGTTTGGGGCCATCCACCAATTCAATTCGCTTGCCCTCCGAGAATCGCTTGGCGTCGCGGGTAAATGAGCCTGAGGTTACGATAGAGACGGAATTCGCCCCCTCGGAAACCATGACCCCATACATTTCGCGGACGGTTGGAACGCCTATCTTGCGCGCTTTCCACTGTTTGCATTGCACGATGTGAGATTCGCCGTCTCTTTCCATCCATATGTCCACACCACCATCAGGGCCCTGATTGGGGTTTTCGCGAACTGTGTAGCCCTTTCGGTAGTAAGCTTCCGCAACCAACTCCTCAAACTGCTTCCACGGCAACAAGCAGATACTGGTGAGGCCTGTTTGGTTATCCAGCTGGGCCCGTTTTCTTCGCCCATTGAGATAAGCAAAGGGCGCTGGTATCAGAAGAACAATTGCGAAAACCCATGCAAGAGTCGGCAGTGCGCTCTTCAGTGCGAAAAAAAACGGATGATCTAATGGCATCGTTGCCGGCAACACTGTGCCAAGACAAACATAGACTGTCACCGCTGCAATGGGGCTCCACCACCATGGAGCCACCAGTAACAGATCTATCATCTCCCCAAGCAATCCTTTGTTACGACGACTCATATTATTTTTCGGCCAGTTTTCGTTGGGTGATGCTGATTATCTTCTCCCACGAGACCAGAGCCAAGGACTGATTCTAGCTTTCTTGGCAATGCAGGGACGGCGCTAGAAACCTGCATCCGTCCTTAACAGCGCGACCCTTCGCCGGAGAAGCACGTTTTTCATAAAGAAATGGGCTCGCCACAGCCAAGGGTAGCGCATAGTTCCGCAAGTCCGGAAGAGCTTCGCACATCCTCCTGTCCTGGACATCACACGATGGCCTGCATCACAGCCACAATTAGATTATCCGATCTGGGCTTTTCCTACAGGTATTTCTTGAAGGAGCTGGCAGTGATAGCGATGCAGAGCGCGAATAGTGTGGCGAAGGGCAAGATCACCCAACTCGGATGGAGACTGAATGGCAAGGCGAGATAGACCACCCAGGCCGTAACCAGTAATGGTAGCGCCGAGCGCTTGGACCAGTGATAGATAAAGGAGCTTTCACGACCTCCCCCCCAGCGGCGCAGGTCACGGCGCACGAGTCCATCGACCAGTGCCACGGTGCCAAACAGCAGGAACACCGGTGTGGCGAGTATTAGGATGGCCACCCGCAGGGCGAAGACCTGGGTGATCTGCAGGGCGGCGAGGATGAATTCTGCAAGCGGCTGATATAACTGGTGCAGCCGGACCCGCAGGCCGCCCTCTTCTGTCTGGGGAGGTCTTACCAGCCAGTCGATGACATCCACCAGCCGGGTCATTTCAAACAAGATACGATAGGCTCTGTCCGCCATCGTCTGGGCAAAGCGTGCCGGATCATCGCTCACCAGACTGCGCCGAAAATCCACTTGCAGGTAGCTAAGTTCAGCGGTCAGCATCTTGCGGCTGTGCTGCAGCCCCTCTTCCGGCCACCAGAAGACCATGCCCACCCATTCCAGCACGATGGAGAATACCAACGCGAACAGCAACCAGTTGACTGCCTGGCTCAGGCGGGCGAAGAGCCTCGACAGTGCGCCCTGCTGGACTTCCCGCGCAGGAGGGCCGCCGGCGCGCTCAGCCATGGTTGTGAGTCTCGTGGCGGGTTGGACTATCAGTGTCTGCTACCGGATGCCACCAGCGCTCGGTGGTGCGGTACCAGTGCTCATTGGTCACATAGCGACGCTGCATGTCCTCCGCCATGGCGGCCAGGCTGACGGGCAGCGCGGCATCGGCGCGGTCATCGGGCAGCGGCATGCGCAGTTTCCACAACCGCCCCCCTTCCAGCAAGGCAAAGGCCTGGCCCTTGGGCAAGCGAACCAGATCGGCCGGCGTGAGCATCGGGACCTCCGACACACTGATGCGATCCTCATTGCGGGACTTGAAATCCACGCCCGAGGCCGGATCGGCCGAGTCGTCCACCCCCGACACGCTCATCAGCGTGTTCACCTCAACCCGCGGCAGCTGATCGGTCAGCATCTCCGCCGTGGCCAGTTCCTTCACCCGCAGCATGATCAGGGTGTTGAAGTTACCCGCCACCTGGCCGGCCTTGGCCCGGTTACCGATACGCGCCTCGACGTCCGACCAGGTCTGGGTATACGCCGTTACCTGAAACCCTGCTCCGCCCGCCTTATTGAGTAGGGGCACGAACTCATCCCCAATGAGCTCGTTGAACTCATCGGCGTGCAGGGAGATGGTCGGCACAGTGCCGGCCTCCGCCCCTGGGACGCCGTGCTTATAGATGTGGCCCGCCACGGAGACCAAGTCGGCAAACATCGCATTGCCAACTGCGCTCGCGACCGTCGTATCAGTCAGCGCATCCAGGCCGACGTAAACAATGCCTTTGCGCTGGATGATCTGCAGCCACTCAAAGATGGGGCGTGCGTCCTGTTCGTCCAGGTAGTCCGGTGAGATCAGGGCCGCAATTGAGCCGGTGGTGAGCTTTTCCATCAGAGGTCCGACGGAGCTCACGATCTTGTCGAAGTAGGTCTTGTCGTACTTGAAGGCCGATACCAGGCCTTCCAGCACCGGATCATAGAGATCCTGTGCTTGCAGATAGCGCATCAGCGCAATGGCCTCCCGGTCCCGGCCCCGCAGCGCAGCCGCGAGGTTGCGTTCACTGATTTTGGCGGCGACATCCTCCACGGCGTCGGCCCAGTCCTCTGGACCGTGCACCGCGAGATAGTGGCGGGCGTACTCGACAAAGAGCGGTTCAATGTCATTGATATAGCGGCGGATTTGCTGATAGTCCGGTCGTCGCTCCAGTGCCACCAACGCTCGGGCGACGATGTTAACGAAGCGCCAGGCGAACTCCTTGAACGCGGCGGAGTTACCCTCGCTGGGCAGCTGATTGGCGATACGGGTGGCCACCTCAGTGATCCTGGAAAAACTGCCGATGGCGTTGTAGCGGGCGGATATCTCCGGGAAGCCGAGATGGAATAGATAGAATGCATCGGCGCGCCCGGCCCGCTGCGCCTCGGCATAGATGCGCCGCAGCAGATCCGCGTCACCCTTGGGATCAAACACGATCACCACATCGCCCCGGTGGATATCCTGGGTGACCAGCAGTTCTGCCAAACGGGTCTTGCCAACCCGGGTGGTGCCCAGCACGAGCAGGTGACCGACCCGCTCACCGAGATCCATCCAGGCATCTTCCTCCTCTGGCTCCACCGCGTGCAGGGCCGGCATGCCGCCCACTGCGGGCTGCGGTCTAACGGGGTTCCACCAGCGCGGTTGGCGCAGGCACCCGGCGAGGGTTTTTAACATAGGTGTTGATTCCCAGTCGACTTCCCGGCGACGCGCCCAGCGGTAGAGCGCACCTGGTTGCACATAGTGTTGCACTTCGGGACGCAGGGTGTCGCGCAGGCGCTGGGTATGGCGCTGGGTCCAGCGAAAGCCCCGCCCCAGAAACAGCTTGTGCCGGCTGACGGGAATGCGCTCCGCCCGCATCCGGTACACCGGCAGACGGCGCATGTTGCGCTGGTAACGCAGGACCCGCCAGGCCTGACGGGCCCTTACCGCGGCCAGTAAGAACAGGCTGGCGGCCGCCGCGCTGGCAATCCCCGGAGGCATCATCAGGGCCCAGGGTGCCAGCAGCGCGATACTGCCGGTGGCGGTTGCCACCAGTGCCGACCAAAGTTCTACCGGGGGGCGCAGCAGCGCCTCGACGGGACGGACGCTCACTGCTCGATGCCACGTCGGGAGATCAGCACCGGGATATGGGTCAGCTCCAGCGTCTCTGCCAGATCGGTGGCAGCAGCCGGCAGCAGTGGCAGACCCTGCGCAATCGTGGCCATAGTCTGCAGGTCTTCCAAGGTCTCGGCCTGAACCAGCAGCCCCACCGCCTCCAGTGACAGCAGTAATGAACGGTGTTGCTGCAGCCAGGCCCGCGAGCGTGCACCGGCACCGACCAAGAAGACCGGGCGTAATAGCGTGTCCTGATAGAGAGCAGGCAAAGGCTGGTGGTGCACGGGGCCGGGCGATAGACTTGGTGACCGCAGGGGCAGTAGCCTGGCAGGGTCGGCGGCGCCCAAGTCGGGTGACGCTGGCACCGATGAGGTGGTGTCCACAGTGACGCCCCGCTCAGTTTGAGGGGATGCCAGAGCGCCCAAAAAAGGTGCCAGTGAATGGGTCTGGCCGTTATCATACAGCGTCACCAGCTGCGCTCCGGCACCCAGGGGTAACAGCGCGATCAGGATCCACAGGACATTGAACGCTCCTCCGCGGGACATCTCAGGGATCCTGCTGCAAAGTGCGCCAGTGGCGCTGCACGCGCGCCTGGTAGCGCTGGGCCAGGGTGTCATTGTTGGGCGCGTGGTAACAGCCGGTGGCAGACCACCAGTCGGCGCGCTGCCGATAGCACTCCGCTAAAATGCCAGCGCCTACCCGCAGGTTGTGGTAAGGATCCAGCGCAGTGCGGATGTTACCGAGTGCCGCATGATGGTAGTGCCAATGGATCTGCATAAGGCCGACATCCACGCCGGTCTCACCGGCGCTCAGCGTTGCCGAGAGCGCAGTTGCCGCGGCACGCTGGGAGGGATAATAGTGGCCCTCGCCGCGGATGTTCAGGGTCCAGGGCCAGGGACGCAGGCCCTTGGTGGCTGGCGTACGGTAGCCGCTTTCCGTCAGCGCGATCGCATAGAACAATGAAGGCGGGATACTGCGCTCGGCCGCGACCTGCCGGTAGCCGGGTGGTATGGCCGCCTCCAGCCCACCGGGTTTGAGCAGATCCTCGAGAGGTGCCGCCGCCAGCGTTGAGCCAGCGACCGTCAGCAACAGCGGGGCAAGCGCAGTAAGGCGTGTCTTCACAAAGCCGATCCGGTGAGTGGCGTCAGGCGCTCACCGCGACGGCGCAACAGATAGGGCAGATTCACCTCCCCTGGGGCGAGCCTGGCTAAAGCACCGGACTCGAAGTTCAACGTGACCTTACGCTGACGCACCCAGTCGGGTTGCACACCGTGAGCCATCGCCCAGTCCCGAATTGTCGTCTCATCACCCTCCTTCAGACCGGACAGGTAGATGTCCACACCAGCGAGGGTGTCCAGACGAGCCAGCAGGCGTTCCAGCACCGCCTCACAGGCGGCGCACTCGGGATGCAAAAACAGCAGCACCCGATCCGTGTTCGCAAGCGGAGCCTGGCGCGGCGTCGTGGCCGGGAGCCGCGCCCGGTCGATCAGGGGCTGTTCCCCAATGAGGCGGGCAATGGCGGCATCATAGGCCTGCTGGAACGCCAGAATGCGTTCCGCATCCTCTACCATCAAGGCGGCCCAGCGCTCCGCAAAGTGACGCCGCTCGCTGGCATCGCGCGCATGGATTCCGAGGGCTTCGATGGGAGACAGGGTCGTGGGACTGATGCTGCCGCGAATACCGTTCATGAGCAGCTGGTACCGCTGCCACTCCTGCGGCGTGAGAGCCCAGTGCTCGGCACGCGCACGCTCCAGAGCTGTGAGTTCGGTAGTCGCCTGTTCAGATTGAGACAACGTGCTGGATTCGGTCGCGGGGACAGTGGCGGCCGTGACTTGCATCATTAGCAGACCAGGAAGCAGCGCGATCAGGAGCCGCCAGGATCCTGTGCTAGATCCCATCGGGATCACCTTGGCCTTGGTCGCGATTCGGGTTCGCCACGGCATCCTGGCTGCTAAGGTTGCGTAACCGCGGGGACAGCGTGGTGCAGGGTGTGGAGTCCGCCTTTCCGTCTGCCGCGGCTGGATAACGCAGCGGTTCCGCTGCGGTGTCGGTATCGCCCTCCCCCAGCGTCAGTCCGGCCACCAACAACATCAGCACCAGCATCACATCGACCATGATGGGAGCTCCTCGGCCAGTGCCGGGCAGCGTTCGAATGCCACCAGACGGTGCAGGGGATCTTCCAGCAGACGCCAGGCGGGACCGGCGAGGGTTTGCAGCGCCATCCGCAAGGGCATCGGACCGAGGGCACGGTGTGCATCGGGTAAAGGAAGCTGTAACAGAATATCCCGACTGTCTTCCGTTCCCTGTGCAACCGCGAGGCGATAGCCGGAACTGTTCAGTGCAGTGGCCAGCGCCTCACCGACCGTCACCACGTCCATCGGGAACGTGATGCGGGCGATGCCACCCAGCAGGTCCTGTTGTGTCGCTGTTGGCGTTGCGGCCAACACCGTGTAACGATCCACGATCAGGGTCTGAGCGCTCACGGGTGTGCATTGAAGCAAGAGTGAGGCAGCCAGACCCGTCAGGGCGGCGCAACGGTGTGGCGGGGAGATGATCATAGGCATAGTCAGTACCGGGTTGTTCAAGGAGGATGCCGATGATCGCGAGTAAGGCCGCCCTGCACTACCGGAAACCCGGTCGCCGCCCGGCTTACTAAGATAAATACACACTCAGGATCTGGATGCGCTCGTGACCGAGCTCGCGGCTGATCTGCTGGCGAACCGCCTGGTCCCGCTGTCGTTCAGCCGGCGACAGGGTCGCCACTGACGGCCCACCGGCGGCGGGTGCCAGACGCCCGGTCAAAGACGCATAGCGTTCCTGGGCATAGGCATGACGCAGGCCGTGCATCCGGCTCAGCCCCGCGTTTGCGGTATGGCGTTCATAGACCCGCAGCTGTTGACGGTAATCCCGATCCAAGGGAATCAGGGACCCCCGCCCCGCCAGTTGATGCGCGCGGGTGAGCAGTGCCCGTTGTGCGGGGCTCAGGAGGGGAATCATCCGGGCCTTGCCGCCTTTGGTCCAGCTGGCCTTCAGCAGCAGGTGATCGCCGCGATCGGCATAGTGCGGCTGGAACTTGATGGCCTCTTCCCGGCGCAGGCCGAAGGCGCGCTGCAACTCCAGGCTCATGCGCACGTGCGGGTCGCGCACCCGCTCCAGTGCCTCACTTCCCAGCTGCTGGGCTTTTGACACACCGGTGACCCGCTGCCGATCTGGAATACCGTAGTGGTCGTTACTGTGGGCAATCACGCTGGGCTTGTTCACTTTCTCGGCCCACCAGCGCAGCGCCGACATGCGGTTCTTGATCGTACCGATGGCCAGTGCCTCAGCCTGCCAGCGGGCAACCAGCGCCTCAATGTGCTTCGGTTTTAGCGACTGCGGGCTCATCCTGCGATAACCCAGTGCGTGCAGCTGGTCGGCGATCAAGGTCAGGGTGCGCTCCCGGTTGTGCCGGGTGGCGTAGCTGCCATCGTGGTTGCGCTGGCAGAGCTGTTTGAGTTGGTAGTTCAGGTTTTTCACGGTGTTTCCTGTATCGGTTAGTGTTTCTGATCAAGCGGGGGCGCTAACCCACCGCATCCGGATACCGGCAAGGATCACGGGACACCACTCCCTTACAACCTGAAAACGCCTGTAAACAGGCTACACAACCGATCTCCTGGGGGAGATCGCGCTCGTGTACACACACGTGGCCCCAGGGGGCCGACTGATAAGGGGTGTGACATAAACACCTCCTTTGAGTTAAGCGACAATCTGTCGCGATGTGGATGAAAACGTTGCCCGGAGACTCTGCAGGCAGGCCTGCAGAATGCGGAAGCAACGAGGGGGTTTAATGGCAAGCACCGACCGGAGTCGATGGGGTGGAGAATGGACTGACGACCCTGGGGTCGGTGTGCGTCGATGACAGTCCTGGACGCACGGGCCCGTTGTGACCGACCGGTCGAGGGCGGGCGCCCTCTGTGCCACTGATCCGCAGTGGCCACGGGTAATTCTGTCTACGGTGGCCAGTCTACGAACCCGTCACGCGCGCGTCCTGCCGAAACTCCGCCTCGCCGCCGCGTACTTTCGGGGCTCGGAGCCCTCGTCACTACCCCGCTACGCTCGCTAGTGACGAGGGCGAACCGGGCGCTCACGCAATCCCAGGGGACCAAGAATAGGAGGTCCGCTGCAGATATAACGGGAAACCGTATCGCCGCCGGGTGGGATATATGGCCATAAGTTAAACACTTGCGGCCAAGCCGGACGGAGTGCGACGCCTCGACCACCGAAAAGCCCATTCGCTCCCGACGGAGTAAGTGGTGCCACTGGCACCATTTAGCACACCCAGGTTGGACCGAGTTTTTTGCAGGTTTGCCGGCGTGAACGTTGCAGAATTTTGGGTTGTTGTTGTAGTAGTTAATGTACTACTACAACCGGCTACACCGAACCCCCATTTCACCGCCTTATAATATTGGCGCTGACTCATGCGAACGTTATGACAGGCGCGCACCATACTGACGCAAGATCCAAGCGATCAAATCCATTGGTCAAGCCACATGCCGCGCCAGCAATGAAAGGGGTTGGCTAGCGTCAAAGGGCTGCGCACTGGAGACAATCCGGCACGGTGGAAAGGCAACCTTGCCTTGTCATTCCCGGCCCCCACCAAGGTCGTCAAGGTCGAACACTACAAAGCTGCCAGTCACGGATCTGCCGGAGTTCTGGCGAAACCTGAAGGGTGAACAGTCGCTGGGCGTGAAGGCTCTCCAGTTCATCAACTTGACCGCTATCCGTTCAGGCGAGGTGAGAGGGGCGACATGGGATGAAATCAACTTCAAGTCAACTATGGACGATACCCCCTTCCGCATGAAGGGGGCAAGGGAGCACAAGGTGCCGCTGTCAGATCCCGTGATCGCGCTGCTTGAGTCAATGCCCCACCTCGGCCCGCAGGGCTCCAAGCGCCCCGGACGACACTGTTGTTGATCGAAATACACACGGCGACCTGATTCACCATGCAGAACATGGCAACAAATACATTATCAAAATCTATCTTGAATTCTCATCAAGCTGAATATTTCCCATTAAACATGACAATGCCAATGTAGGTCATCAGCGCAAAGACCAGGAACAGGCAATTAAATAGGAGCATTGCTGCGTAATTCGCTTCCGTACCGAGCACCAGAGCAGAGAGAAAGGGGCCTGCCGCTTGCCCTACCCCCTGCGCCCCGGGTATCAAAGCGACATAACGCCCTGAAGAATCAAGCAGGCTGAGCGTGCTGAACTGATAGATACTTGCCATTGCCCAAGCTTGGAAAAAGATGATGACACCCAAAATGTAAAATACGGGCGTAACTTTGACTGCCAATAATAAAAACACCAGGGTCGTTGCCAACATGGTAATAACCAGCATCGTATATTGACTGAAACTCCGGCTTAAGGACGTCGCTACTAAACACGCTGCCAGCGTGGCCATGTTAGCCAGCGATAGCGTGGCGCCTATCGATGCACTGCTCAGTTGTGCAATATTACCCATCCGCTCCGCATAGGCCCAGAATGAACTGGCAGATAGAAAGTAAGCTACTATCGTCACCAGGCACAATAGCGGCACCAAGCGATGGCTATCGGTGGATACCCTTACCCATTGAAGTTCAGTATTTTCGGTTGACCCAGCAAGTGATCGCGAGCCAGGTTGTCGGAACAGCAGTAATAATGGACATAAATAGGCTATGCCCAAGACCATAAGCACACCGACATCCATTAGCAGGCCGGAAATCAATGGTAAGAAGGCAATCTCCAGGGAACCGACAACAACAATGACCGCCAACAAAAAACTAAAGCCCTCAACGGCACTTTCATCTGCTGCGAGTTTAGCAACCGCAGAGGAGTAACAAACACCACCCGCAATACTACCTATCAGGAGTAGTGGCAGGAATACCACGAAATCAGCGGTCAGTGCAGCGAAGACGTTGCTGACGAGACCCACGGTACAGGCAAGGCCGACACGGGCGCGATAACTGCTATAAGGGATCAGCCAGGAAGTCAGTACGGAGCCAAGGAACAGACCAAACATTAGCGCGGACGCTATCAATCCCAGTTGCTGATCTGTGTAGCCGCGCCATTCAGACAATGATCCGAGTATCATCGGCAGGCCCATGTAGGTTGAAAATCCGACACAGGCCAGTAGGTACTCTGGACCATACCGGACAAACCGGTTTCCGAGCTTACGCAAACGCAGAACAACATGTGGCTTACCGCCTACCACCATACTGCTGTCGCTAATCGCCACTTTGCCTAGCGTCTCTTTCTGCCAGGTGGTGGCAGCGCCACTTCTTGTTGAGCGGGCAACTCGAGTCGAAGCAGTAAATGGAGCGCAGCTTCCTCAGCAAAACGGGCGTGATAGTCATTGCAGCCTAAGGACTCCAGAACAGTACTGCCCTCTACAAGCTGCAAAATTACGGAGGCTACCTCCCGGCGCTGCGAGAGAGTGGTATCGGGGTAAGCGCCATCAAGCACATTCAAAATTTCAATTTCGATCCGATTATAGAATTTGGCAATCAATTCCCTGACATTCTTGTCGCGATTCGCCAATACAGATATTTCGTCAATAACGAGAGAATACACCGGCTGGTGAAAGTTGCTGAACATCATCCTGACCAGCTCGCGTCCCCGGTTGCGTTCCGGCAAACTAGCCATTGCCTCCTCCATACGGTCGATGTAGAACTGTCCGATGTATTCAACCCACTGTGAGACCAGTTCCTCCTTGGAAGAGAAGTAGTGGTACATGCTGCTACGGTCCATTCCGAGCTCGTCGGCAATTTCAGCGAAAGACGTACGCTCGAGGCCATGCTTGACAACACAGTCAACGTACGCGTCCAGAATTTGCCTACGCTTTTCTTCAGATCTATTCTTTCTTGCCACAGTTTTATCCTTAGCATCGCGAGAAATCTAAAATACAGAATGGAGTTTGGGAGCAAAAATTAGTAGCTCCAGGCTGCAGTAGTACTGCTCAGCAGGATGCAATGGTTTCCTCCCTGTCTACCAGAGCGATAATACCGACTAAAGGCTGGCCATCCAGCAGGGGTTTTTTTGCGACCTTCCCTGAAGCCGTGAGTGGCAGATTATCCACGTAAGCGAAATAGCGCGGTATCTTGAAATCCGCGAGCCATTTACTGCAGTGGGACACAATGTCGTTTACTGGCAGGGCCTCGGGATTCAGGTTATTTTCAAGCAAAATCCAGGCCTTAACTTCCTCATCCCGATAGGTATCCGGAACAGCGGTCACCGCCACCTCCAGAATGCCGGGCAACTCGCGAATTACGGCCTCCACCTCGGCCGCGGAAACACTTTCACCGCTGCGACGTATAATGTCTTTTATGCGGCCAATAAATTTGAAGTATCCCCTGGGCGTTTGCATGAACAGGTCCCCGGTACGATACCACCCGTCCCTGAATACGCGATTGTTTATATCCGGTCGCTTATAGTAACCCTTGAACATAGCGCCGCCGGCCACCCAGAGTTCGCCTGTTTCCCCCGCGGGTACAATGCCACCTTCCTCATCGACAATTTTACAGACACGACCATAAGCGGGAAGCCCGCAGGTGCCAAGGATTTCCTCATCGGGCAGGTTCAGGGGAACCGCCAGCGTGGTTCCCGTTTCGGTACTTCCATACATTTCCCTTACCGGCGCCCCGAATCGCTCTTCAATCTGCCGTACCATATTAGCCGTGTAGTGATACCCAAGAAAAAGGCGCACACTATTATCCCGGTCGGAGCCGACTGATGCCTTATTGATAACCGGATCTGCGAAATAGCATAGCTCAATCCCGTAATGCCTTAGCCATTCCATAAAATGCGAACTACTCATCCGCGGGGAAAAATGTACGGTCGCTCCGTAGATGAGGCCGTAGACCAGTTTCCAGGGGGGATCAAGATAAAAGACAGGGTGATCAGAGAGTATCGAGCGAATACCTGGAGGGAAAACCGCGTTATTGGCCACGGCTATTGTCAGCCAGTAGCGATGGTCAAGCATGGCACCCTTGGGAAAGCCAGTGGTGCCGGATGTATACTGGATGTTGATGAGATCGCCGGAACCTGCCGGGTCTGATGTCACGAAGCTGTCGCGCCCATCTGCCATGAGCTCATCGTAGCGCGAATATCGTTCAGCGCCTGTTTCGTCATCGCCCACGACTACCACTCGCCTGCCGTCCAGTCCAACTGGTGGCGACTCAATCTCCCGCCACCGAGTCAGCAGGCCCTGATCAATGAACAAAAAAGCAGCGTCTGAATCATTCAATACATAGTTTATTTCTCTGGCAGTGAAAGCGACGTTCATCGGCACGGCTACGGCACCAAGCCGGGCAACTGCCAACCAGATGACCACAAATTCCAGGCGATTGGGCAGCAGGATGGCAACGTGGCTACCCCGAGCGATCCCGAGTCGGGCAAGGGAGCAAGCCAAACGATCAACATCTCGCCTGAGCGAGGCAAATGTCAGAGACTTGCCCTCACCAAAAAAATTAACCGCCAACCGATCGCCGTAAATGTCAGCCGCCCTGTCCAGTGCCTCTGGTATCGTACCGGGCAAGCCATTCCCATGAGATACCGGGTGTAAGCCAGGCTCCGTATTCCGTGGGTCCAACATAGGGTTCTACCTGCTTTTTTTCCATAGAAGAGCGAAGTTATTCAGGACTTCAGGGCCCTGCGTTGCCAGTCATACAGGCGATTACTCTGTACGGTAGAATCAGCTCCCATGCCTGCGCAGACAGCCTGGTAAGACTGCATCTCCGCTCGCAATGCCAGCAAGGGATGCCGTGCCACCCGCTCTGCGAGCTCCAGGGCGCGAGGCAGAAGATCGCCCTCATCGACCACTTCGTTAACCAGGTAACAGCGCTGCGCTTCATACGCGCTTAGGAAGTCCCCTGTCAGTAGTAATTGCATCGCCGCCGTGTGCGGTATCTGGAGGCCAAGCCTCGCCATACCTCCTGCGCCTCCCATTCCCAGCGAAATCTCGGGCAGACCGAAGCTGGCCTCTGGCGTGGCGAGGCGGATATCAGTCAGCAGAGCAAGGTAGATCAGCCCCTGCCCCACACAGTGACCGCGCACGGCCGCAATCACCGGCTTGTCGCGGTCCAGGCGCACGGTAAGCTCCTCCCAGTCCGGCTCATCAGCGAAGTCATCATGCACAGTCTTGAGGTCATCCCCAGCGCTGAAAGACTGACCTTCCCGGCAGGTCAGCACCGCGACCTTGAGGTCGTCAGAGCGCAGGAACCTGAGCATCAGGGCATACAGGCGCTTGTGCATCTCCCGGGTTAAGATATTCAACCGACCATTGTCGAAAGTGATAATGGCAACCGCACCCTGAGTTTCAAAATTAATCAAGAGTCATCCTCCCCACCAAGATAACGGTCCAGAACATTGCGCGTCAGCCGCTCCACTGCAGGATCACCGCCAGCCAGACCCACAACCCATTCGCAACTTGCGGCACTGAAGGATCGGCCCTTACCGACACTGTGCTCTGAAATTACCCCGCAACCCCGGGACAATTCGTCTACGGCCTCTGGCGTTGCTTCACCGTGTACCGCCGTAGCCATAAACTCACAGTCGAAAGCACCGACAAAAAGCTGGGTACCCTCGTTGCCATGGTCCTCTTCAATCAGAGCGGCAGGACTCAAGGCGATGATCTCTACCGAGGCAGGATCAACACCATCCCGCCCGGTAGCGGTGGGGATGCCGTTGCGGATCTCATAGTCGAGACCGTCTACCTCGAAGCCGAATACCCCCGATTGGGCACCGAACTGATCGCCATAATAAGCGTCACAGCCATCAAAGGCCCAATGGCGCGGCTGATAAACCGTGAATCCACCCGAGTGGCGGGGATTGAAGCCACCAACGCGCGTGTACATCCCTTGTGTCCCTGTTACGCCGAATGTCTCCGCAATCGGCCGCCCAATCCGCCGGTCATCCCACCAGGAGGTAAGCAAGTGCTGCTCCTCAGCGCTCTCCATTACCGGATCCTCTGTTCCGGCGAAATGCTTGTGACAGCGCTGGGCCCGGCCGTTTTCCTCCAGACGCACCTGCCAGCCCATGTTCCCTGCAAAACGCGCCATACGACCACCCTGGGAAAGGTAATTTTCCAGGTGGTCACGCATTTCCCAGCTCCAGTATTCATCATGGCCGACCACAGTCACTAGTGGCGCCGACTCGATCACTTCCGGCCTGAAGTGAAGATCATGCTGGGTAATTACATTTACCGTATAACCACAAGCCTCTGCCCAACGCACAAAGTGACGCTCGTACATGGCCCAGCCGTTCGTCGCGTAATATTTCGGAAAACCGTTGGCCAGCGCCCACTCGATAGCTTCATAGCGCGGCACCCACCCCACTGGCAGTTTCCCTGGCGCACACAACCTCGGTGCGCCTTCCGGGAGCCATGCCATACCCCGTCCCCAGGGACGTTGCAATGACAGCACTGGCGCCAGCCGGTCGTTTTCAGTACCCCAGATGCCCTCGTAAGCATTGGACCCACCCCAACTGTTATAGGCAATCCAGGTAGAAGTCGCGGCCATCAGTATCAGGGCATCCCGCTGCGGAACCAGGGGCCTGACGGCAAACCAGTGTTCATGGCGGACACTGCGCCCACCGGTTTCAGCGGTGACCACAACCACATAACCACCGGAACGCCACTCACTTCCGACCGAAAATCGGTGGCTTACGGGCCAGCCACAGCCTGTTTCAGAACAATCTTCAGGTGTTTCGTGTGCCTCTCCCCTAAGATCCTCGACGCGATGCACCACCTCACGCTGCAAACCATCCCGATACACTACCAGGTTGAAAGATGACGCCGTGGTGTGCACATGCAGCGCCACCTCCTCGCCCACCTGATAAGACAGGTCATCGGTATAGCACCAGACCTGCGGCACATCGGAACTAGCGCCTTCATACCACCAACAGGCCTGCGCCGGCATGGCAGGATCCCGGTGAAGCAGCTGCCCGGTTCCACTGCCATAAGACTCTTGTCCACTCACAAACACACTCCCCTCAGTTACCAAAGCCGATGTAAAGTTCTGCACCTATCGTCCGCGGCCTGGATGGCGCATAACCGACATCTCCAGGGAAGAGAAAACCATTCGCCAGCTCATGAAAGTAATCCTCATCTGTGAGGTTCTCTACATAAAGCGCCAAACGCCAGCCATCAGTCTCAATACCTGCACGAAGGTTTACTATCTCCTGCGCATCAACTGACAGGTTATTTTCGAGGTTGCTGTACATGGTATCGTTATAGTTCAATTCTCCAGTCAGAAACAGGTCACCAAAGCGCCCTGCAGGGTAGTTCAAAGACACACTTGCGAACCCATTCCATTCAGGATTATTGGGCAGCCGGTTGCCGTCACAAGAGTCACCCGAAGGAAGCTGGCAAGTACCCAGGCCGACATCGTCTGCCTCGCTATCACTCCATGCGACCCCCAAATAGGCTGAAACATAGGCGTTGATTCGAGCCTCCGCTTCGAATTCGATGCCGGTGCTCTCAACGCTTCCTGCATTGCGTACGATAAAGTTGCCAGTGTCCGTCTGTGTCAGTAACTGCAAGTCATCATAGTCAAACAGGTAAGCAGATACTGAAGTTCGGACCCGGTTGTCCCACAAGCTTGCCTTGTAACCAATTTCCCACGAAAGAATCTCTTCCGATTCGAAGGAAGCCGGGCTTGTGCCAGGCGGCACCTCGGTGAATGGTGCCACATTGGCTGGCAAATCAGCACCAAAGCTGTCAAAGCCACCGGCCTTGTAGCCTTTGGATACTGAAGCATAGAGCATGCTATCTTCGTTTGGCCGGTACTCCAGAACTACCCGGGGAGACAGGTCGTCCCAGTCCTGCTTGTCCTCCAGGGGTTCAGGGCTCACAAACGTGTAAAGAAGAAAGAGAGTCCCCAGGTTACTCGCCGCTCCGGGAGAGTGCAGATCAAATTCCCGTTGATCGTAGCTATAGCGGAGCCCGGCGGTAAGGTCCAACCGATCAGTAAGGTGATAGGTCAAATCCCCAAAGACCGAGTAACCCTGGTAGCGAGCGTCAATGGTACCGGGCTCCACGTACAAACCATCCGGGGCGTAGCCGGGCCAGGGAATACCGAACAGCTGGGGAAAGCTTGCCTCACAGGTAACTTCGGGGTCGCCTGCAAGAAATAAACCGCAAAGGTTATCTTCCTTTGCACCCACGGAGATAGACGAATCCAGGTCTTCGGTGTAGGCGCTGATTCCCAGCCCCCAATCAAAAGCGCCGGCGGTCTTGGACAGCAAACGTAACTCCTGGCTCCAGTAATCCCCGGTATCCTTCTGAAGGTAGTCATAAAGATTGTAGGGAGAGGCGTCTACATCTTCCACATAATCAAAGTCGTAATCACGGTACCCGGTAATGGATGTCAGCATGGTGGAACCCAGGTCATACTCCATCTGCAACGAGAGCATAAGCTGCTCCGTTTCATCGCGTTCCCCGCCGAAATTGGCCGCGGCATCCTGATCTACTACCCACGCGCTTCCGGTCTGGGGCTCGCTACCAAAGGTCAGGCCGTAAATATTTGCGCTTTGGTCTCTCTCCTCGTAGCTCAAAGCGAAGTCGGCGCTCAGCTTTTCACCGACGAACCGCAAACTGAATCGCGCACCAGCGGCTTCGTGACCCATGTGCTCTTCGCCGGTCAGTCTGTTGTCAACCCAGCCATCTTCTTCGGAAATGAATCCGGCTATCCGCATAGCCCAGCGATCAGAAAGCGGCATGTTGTAAGCGCCTTCAGAGTTAAGGATACCCCGCTCTCCGGCCCCAAGCATGATGTACCCGTTCCGCTGATCCAAGACAGGCTTTGCGGTGATTGCGTGCAGCACGCCCGCCGTTGCACTGCGTCCGAAGAGAGTACCTTGTGGGCCCTTGAGAACCTCCACCCGACCCATGTCGAAATATCGGCTAAGTGCACTGCCCGCCCGACCCATGAAGATACCATTCTGGTAAATCGCCACGGAGGGATCACTGCCAACCCCGAAGTCGTTGGTGGACACTCCCCTGACAGATAGTGAATTCACGAAACTGCTGCCCGTAAACCCGGAAACGCCCGGCGTCACCGCAAGGTCCTGGACACTGGTGATGTGACGCTCCCTTAGTTGCGAGCCATCAAAAGCTGACATGGAAAGGGGAACGTCCATGATGCCTTCCTCGCGCATCTGTGCGGTGACAACAATTTCTTCCAGCCGCAAAGTGGCATCGTCTTGTGCCATTGACGCCTGCGACAGCATAAGCAGCGTTGCACCAGCGCCCAAAGACCAAATTCGGTTCGTTGTAATCAGTCTGTCCATTGCCTTCGCCCCCAAAATAACCTGCACCCGGTGAATTTAACAATCCGCTCACCCAAATATTCTTCCACCCACTCGTGGAATAATAAAAATATGGCGCCTGATTCAATTTGTCAACACTTTTGTGAATTTATCGATGCGGGTGTCAAAAGGGAGCAGTTCGTACTACACCGTGAATTACAATGTTATATAGTCAGCACTTTGTTCACCAAGAGGTGGATTTTGATGCAGAACAGAAAGACGACACTCAAAAAACACATCGCTTCGCTTGAGTTGGTGGTTCAGGTTGCTCTTGGTCTCCGGCCGCATCGCGGAAAACGCCGGTGAAGCGACGCGCCCAGCGGGATACGCCTGCGAAGAAGGCGGCAAAAAAGCGTTCCATCGCCTGATATTTAGAATTCGCCAGCCATGTCACTTGCTCCGCTAATCCGGAGACCGTGTTGTAGGGGTCAATGCTCGCGCTTCTACGTTTCCCCTTACGGGGCATGATTGCGCCCTGGTGCGGTCGAGACTTCGGGCCCCGCCGAACGCTCGGTCAGCTCCGCTCTCAGGAGGGGAATGTGTTCAGGGGCAGTCAGTCCCAGCTTAACGTGGTCACCATTGACCGCCAGTACCTCGACGACGATGTCGTCACCGATGAGCAGGGTCTGACCAGGGGATCGGGTAAGTATCAGCATCGGCATTCCTCCATGAATGGCTCTCAGCCGAGTATACGCGCCGACCGCGCTCATCGGTGTGGCGGGGACGCATCTGATGCATTGTGCTGATGGCGGAGGGAGGTGCCACTTTACCCAAGTGGCCAGGGAGATCGTTGCCGGAAGCAACGGTGATTACTCCTCGTGCGGTTGCAGGATCGTGATGACCGGTTCGCCCGCATCGCCGGGGCCTACCATCAGCTTCAGGGCAACCTCGACCGGCGTGGTGCTGACCCCGTCTCGGGGGATCCGGCAGAGACTGAAGCACCGCTGATTGCCGGCCCGGGCACTGCCGCGTGCGGCCAGGGCGGCCATAAACAGCACATCCCACAAGCGCCCCGTGGCATCCTGGTGGACCTGGCGCTGGTCATCGGCGTCACGCCAGACGACGCAGTCCTCCCAGACCGCGCGGGTCAAGGCCACCGGCCACTGAAAACCGGCCTCACTGGCCAGTGCGCCCGCATCGACGAGTACGCCCTCCAGCAACGCCTGCGCGCGCGTATAGCGCACAATGACGGGACCGAAAATGTCGTTCAGCGACGACAGGGATTGAGAGTCTTTCATACGTTCATCTCCTGGTGTGGTAGGAAAACCCGCAAGACAAACCTCCTTCCCCACGGGAAGCAGATCGCCTCCCGGGGGTCGGTAATGGGTGTTACAGCAAGCCAAGTTCCGCGAAGGACGTCGTGTCGCCCTGGGTGACCACGATGTGGTCCAGCACCCGCACCTCGATGAGGGCCAGCGCCGCCTGGAGACGTTCCGTAATTCGCCGATCCGCCTGACTGGGCTCGGCCACCCCGGAGGGGTGATTGTGGTAAAAGAGGGTCGCCGCCGCGTTGAGGGTCAGCGCCTGCTGCACCACAATGCGGGGGTAGACCGCCGCGCCATCGATCGTGCCCTGGAAGAGTTCCTTCACGGCGAGCACGCGGTGGGCGTTGTCCAAAAACACGCAGCCGAAGGCTTCGGCCGTGAATCCCGCCAGCCGTAACCGAAGGTAGTTACGGGTCTGTTGGGGACTGTGTAATGCCTCACCGGGGCGGTGCCGCTCCTGCAGCACCGACAGGGCAAGGTCGACGAGTCGCTCCTGCTCGGTCGCGGTGAGTTGCTTGATATCAAGGGCCAGAACCCGGTTGGCCGCGCGGCGGGACCGGGTGGGGGCTGTCGTTGTCATGGCTGACTCCTACGTTAAAAGACGGCAATCAGCCCCGCAGGGGGCTGTATCCCCGCTGGGTTTGAAGGTGGACCTGATGGCGACATCAGGTCCGGTAAGGCCCTAGGAAGCGGCTTTGTGGGGTTTCAGAAAGGGCTGGCCGTCGACCTTGATCCAGTCGAACCGCAACAGCCGGGTTTTCAGGCGCACGCCCGGTTCCCCGGCGTGCTGACCCTGGTTGTAGAGAAAGGGCGCCGGTTTCAGGTCGCTGAGCAGAAACCCTGCCAGTACCCGGGCCCCGGCCTCCACCAGAAACTGCAACTGGGGGACCAGGTCCTTGGCTTCCTCGCCCGCCACGATGCAGTCGAAATACGTGTGGCGGACCTTGTCGGCGGGGCCGTGCAGGGCGGCGAGCTCGACACTCCAGAAGGGCGAACCCTGTTCCGGCGTGACTTCTCGCACCTTGTTGACATAGCCGATGCCGTTCAGATGAAGATCGAAATACTTCGTTTTGTTGTCGTAAGACATGACACATTCTCCGTGCTGCGGGTTAACGCCGAAGAAAGCAAGTGCCCTGACGGGATGCTTTCCCGACAGGGGGGGTAATCCAGTTGCCTGGAAGTGTGGATTGGCGGCGCTGCCGTGGTACCGGTTGCACAATCCGTCGGTACCTCTGGTACTGCCTGCCACTGAATCCGCAGTGGCCACGGGTAAAGCCGGTTTTTTACCCTAGTTGCAGGGGGCGGGTTCCTCACAGACGTGCTGCAGGTATTTCAGCATGCCGCGGGCATTGGCAAAGCCCGGGTGCTCGGCGATCCGCTGCTGCGGGAACCAGTCGGCCAGCTGCTCGGCGAGCGCGGCACTACCGCCGCCCACGAACACCACGCTGTCCAGTTCTGCGCCCATGCCCAACTGGCGCCGGGTCTCGGCGTGGATCTGTACCACCAGCTCGTGCTGGGCAGCTTGCACCAATTCAGAGACATCGTGCGCCCTGCCGTGCAGGCGGACGCTGCCGGAGGCCATTGCGGTGGCGACGGTCTGTTCGCCCAGGGTGTCCAGATCGAACCGCTTCTGGATCTCCCGCGCGACCTGCGCGTGCACATCGAGCAGCCCCCCGGTCAGGGAGCCGGAGGCGCGGTGCACGATGCCCTGATCCTGCACCACCACGTAATCGGTGGTCCGACCGCCGATGTCCACAATCGCCATGGACGCGGCCAGCTGGCGTGCATCGAGTACGACCTCCCCCGCGCGCTGCTGAATCACCTGGTCATACCAGGCCGCCAGCGCCTCGGGAATCACCGCGTGAAAGGCCACGGCCACCGGCCGACGTTGGGTCGCATAGAGTCCTCCGGTGGACACCGGCCGCACGGCGATTTTAAGGGACTCGCGCTTGAGGCCGATCGCCTGCTCGCGCTTCTGGCCGTCCTTGAAATAAAAGGCGGACACCGGCAGGCCGGAGACCGCATGCACGGAATGACCGGCGAGGTTTGCCGCCTGGAACGCGTGCTGGACGATGGCGCGGTGCAGGCCGGAAATCGGGTAACCGTCGTAGCAGGTGGATTCGCCGTCGATCTGGCCCACCGCGTAGCGGGATCCCTCGGTGTCGTATTCAAAAACCTGCTGCCGGGCGGCATCCACCCAGGTGATCCCGGCCTGACCGATGCGTCCCCGTGAGGGGACCGCGAGCAGGCGGCCGTCGGCCAGCGCCAGTTTGGTGTAGGCATAGCCATCATCCAGGCCCAGCTGGATCACCGCCTTCGGGTCACTGTGACGGTCGCTATGTCCGTCCCGGGACAGGCGGACCTCCTCTGGTGTGTCTTCTTGTTGGCGCTCAGGCATGCTCAATCCTCATCCGATCAGTTTGCGCAGGTGTGCGAGGGGCTTGGTGGTCTGGGGGCCGACGGTCCGCGGCCCGCCGGTGGGCACTCCGGCCGCCGCTGGCTCGGCGGCCGCCCCAGGGGAGACGGGCACCCCCTGCAGCGGCGCGGTAGCGGGTGCGGGGACCTCGATCAGGGCGTGGCGCAGGCCCAGACATTCGCTGCGAAAGCCCTCCAGCAGCAGACGCCGGAGCCAGTCCTGACGGCGGGCCGTGGGGATCCGGTGGAGTGCGGTGACCAGCACCGCCTCCAGTGCCACCCGGGTATCCAGCTCCACCGTCAGGCGCTGTTGGCGCGTGTGCGCGGGCAAGGCCATGGGGCGGGCTCACCGGGCACCGTCCACAGCGCCGGGTTCACCTGTCTCCGGTCTCGCCATGGCGGCGGCGTCGGCTACGGCGTCCGGGAGACCGTGGTCTACGGGGTGCGCGTCCCGGGCGGTGCGCAGCGGCCCGTGAGACGCGGCCCGTTCACCGGTCAGGATGGCCGTTGGGAGCTCACCGAGGTGCGCTCTGGCCTGCTGGGCCCGTAGGGTGTTGTGCTGGACATCGCTGCGGTTGATGGCAAAGACGCGATACCCCTGGGGCAGGCTGAACACCCCCCGCAGACGGTGGGCACCCAGTGCGATCTCATCACCCATCGCGCCGGAGGGGCTGGCCCCGACATGCTTCAGGGTCAGGCACTGACAGACCAGGGCATCGTATTCCCCCAGCAACTGGGCGGCGCGGTAGGCATGGGGCGTGGCGAACTGCAGCATCAGGGTTTGCGGCCGGCGCGACTGGGCACTGCCGACCCGGAAGCGGTGGGTCTCCAGCGCGACGCTGTCCACCTGCAGCCGCTGGGTGGCGAGCAAGGACCGGGCCGCGGCCATGGTCTCCTCGACCCGGACCAGCCACCAGTCCGCATAGGGGTCATCGTCCGCGGCGGCCTGCCAGAGAATGTTCATCTGCGAGGCAAACCCCAGCAGGCCGGTGATCGCCGGCTTGTTGCCCTTGCGCGCCCGGCCGCGAATCAGGCGCTGGGCCTGGTCGGTGTGGATTTCCAGCCAGGCCTCGCCGGTGAGACGGCCTACCCGCCCCGGGTTGTCGCTAGGCACCGCGGTGGTCGCGGCGTCGTCGGTGGGATGGAGCGGTTGGGATCTCACGGCAGCTGCCCTCTTCAGGATCGCGTTCATTGGCGGCTATGAACGCATCCGGGGCACGGGGGCAACAAGCCAAAACCCCGCCAGCGGCCGACGGGCTAAGTGGTGACAGTGGCACCACTTAGTGCGCCCCGGCGCGACAGGGTTTTTTGGGGGAAGGTTAGCGATGCGGTTCCCGACCCAGGGTCTGCTGGATCAAGGCCAGCTGCTCGGCGGCGGTCTTGCGCCGGGCCTCGCGCTCAGCGTCGGTCTGCGGGGGCGGTTCGGCGGGCTCCACAGTGGTGGTCTGCTGTCGGCGGCGTGCGGCAGCGATTTTTAGGCCCAGATTGGGCACGAAGGTTCCGGCGCGGGCAGCGCGGCACAGGGCATAGAAAAACCGGAGTTCATCATAGAGCGGCGTGGCGCCCTGGGTTTCGGCCTGCAGGCGGCCCGCCAGTTCATCGAGCAGCGGCTGGTGCAGGGCAACCGGCAGCGGCGTCAGGTACTGCAGCGCCAGGGTCCGCTGGTTGTCCGTCAGACGCCGCGGAAACATCAGGGCCTCTGCCGACGGGGTTGCCGGTGATGGTGGCGTGAGCGACGCGGGGTTCTCGGTTGTTGTCGTAGTAGTAGTTGTTGTATTACTACTACTACCTAACACCGTCTCTGTATCAACCGCCTTCGAATTTTGGTGCTGGTTGATCTGATCGTCTGCTCCGGCTTGCGACAAACGCGCCTCCCGCGGGTGCAGCACTTCGGCGGTCAGCGCCGCAAGAGAGCGCGGTGTGGCACGCCCAACCCTCTCCGGTGGACTCAGGGCCTGTCGTGCGCGCTGTTCGATCCCTGGCGTCGGTGCCAGTGGGTCGTCACCCTGCGCCACCGCAGCGGCCAAGGTGGTCAGTACCGCGGTTGCCACCCGGCGCACCCGGGCGTGGCTGTGTTGCTCACTCTGACGCACGAAGGCCATATAGCCCTCGTCCAGATACAGCGCATCGGCCAGTGGCAGGGGGTCATCGTGGAGGGCATAAACATTGCCCTGAAACTGACCGCTCGCGGCTCTCACCCGGGCGCACAGCGACAGCCAGCGGGTCAGGCGCAGAATGGCGATGGCACGGGCGATGGTGGAGGTTGACGCGATGTTGGCGAGTTCAGCAATCACCTCGTAGCGGGGAAACGCTGCCCGCCCGCCGGTCTCCCGCGCCTGCAGCATGATCACCATCCACACCACTTTATCCACCGGCTCGAGGGTCGGGTCACAAACCACTGCGGTCGGGAAGGCCTGGTGCCAGTGTCCCAGGAACAGCAGGTTGTCCTGCCCCGGGGTCTGGGCACGGTCGGTGGTGGCCTGAATCAGGCGGTGGAGGGCATAGGTTTCCGGCCGCGGTTCCGTCTCAATACCGGCCATTGGGGTCGCCTCACAGGTCGTTGGTCGGCTCACCCTCGGGATTGCCGTAGGTGGCCCAGCGCTGGGTCAGACACCAGATGGTGCGCATGGTCAGTCCGGTGCTGTCCCGGAGTTCGAGATAGTCCTCGCCGGTCAAGGCACGGTCACCGTCGTCTCCGGCCAGGGCCTGCCAGGCCAGCCACAGGGCGTGCGCGGGTTCCTCGTCGGGCTCGCTGGGGCGGCCCACCGCGGCGGTGAATCCGTGCAGACGCCGCCAGCGCGCATAGTCCTTGGCACCCAGACCGAACAGACTGCGCATCATCTCCTGGGGAGCATCGGCCTGCAGGAGCGTCTGTTGCAGCTGGTCGGACTCGCGCTGCTGGCGTAGGCGCTCCACCAACTGCCAGAACACGACTCGATCGAGTTGTACCTGCAGACAGTGGCCGCGCAGGTTGTCGGTCCGATAGAGGTCGGCGATATTGAGCTGCTGCAGAACCTCCACCTCTTTGGGACCAAACTGCATGGCCCGCAACGCCAGCTGATCGCCCTCGATAAGACACCGGACAGCGTACAGAAGCACCGCTGCGGTCAGATCAGATTCCTTGCTGGTGGACATCGCACTCCTCCTTGTCAGACCACACGGCCATGCCGGTGCGCTCCGCCGTGTCATGAATGGTTCGGTAGGTAGACATCAGCGCCAGCAGATCGCCCCAGTCGCTCGCGCAGAGCGGGCGCCATAGCCGGCTGCCCCACTGCCCCGGATCCAGGGTCCACAGGTGCTGCTGCACGACGTCTTTATCCCGTTGCATAAGCGCCGTGGTTAACACCGAATCGGGGGCAAGCCAGGGGAGCACCTGCTCAGGTGGTGCCACCGTCAACTCCGCACAGGCGGCCAGATGCCACCAGAGGCAGGACATCTCGGCGAGCAGGGCGGGATCCAGGGTGTCCCGCAGCTCCCGGGGCGGTATATCGGCCAGCATAAAACCCAGGCCCTGCGCCGGGAGTTGGACGATCAGTGGTGCGAGGCCGTAGTGCTCCGCCAGACCCGCTGCCAGCGTATACGCCCGCAGGCGCAGGGTGTCGAGCGGGTGGCAGGGCTGGGTGGTGGACTTGGCGGGGGTGGCACCACCCGCCGGCTCCGGCTCGCACACCGCAGTCTCGGGCTCAGCATCAGGATCAGGATCAGCATCAGAATCAAGGTCAGGGTCAGGGTGAAATGGCGACACCAGCGGCTCCACGACCAGCTCGCTGTAACCACGACCGCTGAGCAGATCATCCAGTCGTAGTCGGATGCTATGGAGACTGACATCCACTGCCTCCGCCAACTCGTTTTCCAGGGCGGTCCTGAGCAATTGCAGGTTCCATTCCGGCGAATCATAACGCTGACACAGTGCGGCAAAAGTCTCGGCACACTCGGTCTCCGAACCGAGCGCGTGGCGCTGCCACAGCGTCAGAAAGGCTTTTTCCAGGGCGTGGATCTTTTCGATCTGTGGGCGACCCAGGCCGGCATTCAGGGCCTGGGGCATCAACGGAAGCAAGCGTTCAGCCGCATACACCATCCTGGAGATCATGGTATGACTGATGCTGAGGCCCCGGTGGGTCATGATCTTTGCCAGTCGCCGCAGGGTGATCTGGCGTTCGCGGGACTCCTTCTCCAGGATCGCTTTCAGGTCCTGAACCGCGAGGGCCTTGTCAATAAAGATCAGGTTACCCCGCAGTTCGTTCTCCCTGAGATGCGCCAGGAGGACCTGGGATTCCTCGGTCCAGGGGCGGTACAGGCAATGGATCGTGCCAAACCGCTCATCCCCGGTTTCCTGATAGAGTTCCTTCAGGACTTGGAGACGGGTATTGCCGCCCACCAGCGGTACATAATGGTCCTCACCAGGACGTCGGGTCACCACCAGGGGCTGGTCGAGGCCCTGCGACCGGATGGAGGCCTTAATCCGCTGGTATTCCGTGTTGGACCCGTGGCGGGGGTTGTGTTCATACGCCTGCAGGTCAGAAAGGGGCATCTGCAGCACCCCCGTGTCTGCCGCGTTCGCGGCTGCGCCACTGCGCTGGGCCTTCACGATGCCCTCCTCGCCGGTACGATCACGTGGGACGAGGAGCACCTCAGCAAGCGGGCTTCGCGATACCGATACAGCGCTAGGGGACGACAGGTGGGATAGCGACCCAGGGTCGGTGGACCCGCGGCAGTCTGGGATAACTGCGCAGAACCCGTCCAAAGGTTGACGACTTGGCAAAACCGGCACGGAGTGCTCATGGAGAAAATCCTTTTCCTCGCAACGCTCTAAACATAGCAGCACTGCAAGAAGTTGCATTCATCATTTGTGTCCACAGTCGTCTGGTCCCACTCCCCGTTCGCCGAATGCATTCCTGTCGGCGGGCGTAGAGGGCTGTAGCGTCCGATAGGGCCGCTAAATATTCGGGGCCAGAACGAATATGGCATCACGCGTATACCCGGTGTACCGGGATTGCGCCGCACGGACACGACGACGTCGTACACCCTAACGTCGACGACCTGGTGTGTTTCGTGTCTGCTCCCACGCTTCAATATCGGCCAGCCGCCAGCGCGTACAGCCAACAGAGAGCTTGATCGGCTTGGGAAACGCCACCGAGCGGGTCCAGCGCCAGACCGTCGCCCGACTGACCTGAAACCGCTGTGCAATGGCTGTATCTGACAAATAGACTGCACTGTGCATGACATCTCATCCTTGAACGATTAGGAACAGAGTGAACGATTCTGCATTGACCTGCCGCGAAACCAAGGCGAAAGTCCGTACCGACTTGGCGGGCTTTTAGCCAACCTATAGAATCCCTGCAGGTGTGTGATGGGGGCAGCGCTTCCAGGCGCGAGGGGACAATCGGGTCCTCGACGCCGCATCGGAGAATGCCCCAGATGGCTTTGGCTGACGTAGGCGGACACGAGCATGATGCTGAATGAGCTGACCCGAGAGGAACTGTTTCTGCTTGTCTGGGAGCGTCCCAGCCAGGAAATCGCCAGGACGCTGGGGATATCGGACGTGGCCCTGGGTAAGCGCTGCAAAAAACTCCAGGTCCCCAAACCTCCCCCAGGCTACTGGGCTAAGGTTGGGGCCGGACAGCGACCCAGAAAGCCGCTGCTGAGGGAATTCAGCGAACAACTCATCGAACGCCAGAACCGGGCCGTCAGACGGCGGAAGAGTCAGCGGGACCGGGTCGGATTGTCACCACTACAGGCAGACATATTGCGACGGGCAGTCGATGAGTTATCGGCAGCCGGCGTAGAGCTTGGGGAAATGGAGTGTACCAAAACCGAGGTTCGGGCTCTTGGTAGCGAGGTCGCAACGCAAGCCCTCTTACTGATCCAGAAACGGTATTTGAAGTGGCTGGAGGAGCGCTCGAACGCCGGCCAGGTTACGCATCCATCTATCCGAAGTGTTCAGGCGCTGGTCTCGAAACTCCTGCCGCTGGCCAAACCACATGTTTTGCTGCTCGAGAAGAAGCCGGACGCACACAACCGGGACAACCGAGGGCCCAAAATCGTTATTCGACTCACCCCGGCATTCATCCAACAGGTCGCTAATCTCCGCAGGCTAGCCGCGGAAAACAACCTGACATACGCGGCCTGGGATCTGGGTACTTTCGAGCATACATTGATAGTGCAGTACCAGTATGACTGGTATAGCCATGCGCATAGCAAACTGTGCGTCTCACGCGACTCCCTGTGGGTGGTTTGCAAGGTGACCCACCCCTGGTACGAGGGCTCCGACGAAACGCTGGAAACCAGCAAAATCCCGCTCGCCGATATCGCACCCGTTGATCTGGTGCCGAAAGCCGATATCGCACTCCCGGGATTACTCGAACTGCCGAAGCTTGCGATCTCGAAAAGACGAATCAAGGCGTTCATAGATATCCACAATATTCACGATATCCTCTCCAATGCCGTGTACCGGCATGACACCCCTGCTCCCGATGATCATCTTGTCCTATTGGAGAAATTATACCTGGGCATTGAAACAGGTGGCCCCCTCACCGCGGCCAGAGTTTTCTGCAAAAAGCTGGAAGACCTCATGGAGCGATGGGAGCTCATCCTGGATGCAGAGGGCGAGGCCATCTGTGCTGAGGCACTCGGCCTGGCGGTGGGCGACACGGTAGTGGCAGAGTCGCACGGTAAGCCTGTCCGGCTAAAACTCGAGCACATGGGCGCTTTTTTTCACGAAAGACGACTAACCTTTCACTTGTGCGGAAAACGCTACCGCAAAGACGGCTTATTGGGTAAACGGGATGAGTCGATCTACTTGCGCGCGAATATTAGTCTGTAGTAGTTCAGACTTAATCCGAACTACTACAGAATAGGCTCTATGCTATCTAAGACAACATTCTATGAGCAGCTTAGCGAGCGAGAGCAGTCTCATGGTTAACCATTATGGCTACCGTCACAGCGTGGCGCGGCATTTGTCTGTTTGCATGCACAAAAGAAAACCGTGCCACTCTCCTCCGCAATATATTTCAGAGGCGTAAATCCAGTATCCTTGTGCGCTCCATCGCAAAAGGGCTGCCTTGTGCTGCGCCCGCACGAACACCAAAAATATGTCTTCCCGGCCTCGACTTCAACCTGAATGGGCCGCTCGCCGGCACGAATAGCTTGTGTCATGAATACTTTCCCATAAAAACTTGTCGCCCGGCAGACCTCAATTAAAAAGAGCCACCATTTACCTGCAACAAATGTCCAGTTACAAATTCTGCTTCATCAGAAGCCAAATACAAAGCAGCATAGGCTTGATCCTCCGGTTGACCGATACGACCTACCGGAGGAAGGTACTTATTGATCACCTCGTCATCGACTTCGCCTAGTATATTTGTCTGAACTAAACCCGGAGCAATCGCATTAACAGTGACGCCGGCAGCGACAACTTCTCGAGCTAGAGCACGGACAAAGCCCACTTGGCCCGCTTTTGCGGCGCTATAATGTGTAAGATGTTTGTCACCATTTACGGCACTCATGGACGAAGTAATGATAATGCGCCCCCAAGACTGCTCCAGCATTCCGGGGAGTACTGCTTTACACCCATTAAATGCTCCATATAAATGTACCTTCATCATTATGTCCCAAGCTTCCGGAGACATATCGACAAAGTCTACACTCGGCGCGATGCCCGCATTACCGCAGAAGATATCCAAGCCCCCCAGTTTTTCTCGAGCATCATTTACCCCTGCTTGAACCGCTTCAAAGTCAGTGACGTCAAACGGAGCCCCAACAGCCTTACGCCCTTCTGCCTCGACGATAGCAATGGTTTCATTGATTCGTTCGGGGTCAATGTCGTTAACCGCAATGTCTGCCCCATTGCGGGCGAAAAGGCGCGCCATACCTTGACCTATCCCCGAACCGGCACCAGTAATCAATGCTTTTTTACCTAATAAACGCATACTTCACTCCTATTTCAGAAAAACAATTTGAAAGAAAGACCGTATTCGCGCGGTCGACTATAATAGGCTTCACTGGAACCAAGCCCTCGTACATCCACGCCGTTTGTCATGTATATTTCATCCGTAATATTTGTCACATAAGCCGATACCTGCCACTTCTCAGCTGAAGACATGTAAGTTGATCGCGCATTGAATTGCCAGTATGCATCTGTCCTAAGTTCTTCAAAATTCTGTACCGACCGCTCAATATCGTCTTTATAAGCAGAATCCAGGAACCATACAAGCTGACCTCCATTGCTCAGCGACTGACTGTATTCCATTGCAGCATTGAAGGTGACACTCGGGGACTGTATGAATTCATTATCCAAAGTCGTGGTACCAGCATCAATAACACTCTGCCCCAGCTCAGTATACTCAGTATGCAACAATCCAAGCCCAGCATGTATCATCAAGCTCGGAATCGGTCGCACCACTAACTCAAATTCAGCTCCATAAATCTCTCCTGCACCAGCATTATTTATTGTTGTATCAACGGTCGTTGTACCGTCAGAAAGTTTCACATCGGTGACAGCTGTCAACTGAATATCTTCATACTCAGAAAAAAAGGCGGCCATATTGAATGTCGCTCGGTTGTTCCAGAGCGAAGTCTTTAAACCTATTTCGTAGCTCGAAATATATTCCGGCTCGAATCGTTGTGGTTCAGTGCCCTCGGTAAGCGTTCGCGGGTTCCAACCTCCAGCCTTATAGCCTTCTGCATAATTGATGTATCCATTGACGTCATCGTTGAATGCGTATTCCACCGATATCTTTGGAAGAAATTCATTCCAGGTTTCATCCAGTTCTACCTTCGGAATAACTACAGCACCGCTGAATATTCGATCAAGGGCATATGTGTATTCCTTATCATCACGGTTGATACGACCACCAAAAGTGACACCAAGTCTATCGGTCATATGCCAAGTTGCCTCCCCGAAAATCGCTGCGGAAAGTACATCAATTTCTGTGTCTGTGATTAGCGATATATCAAGTCCGATCGCCTCGTAAACACCTTCGATCAAGGGCGCAATGAATGAATTATCACCCCACTCGCGTATTGCATATACGCCCAGGATCCAATCCAACTTATCATCGAAGCTATTACCGGAAAACTGAACCTCCTGACTTAGCTGAAACGTCTCTTCTTCGACAGCGACAGTGGTTATTGGAAAAGGAGAATGATCGCCGTCTCGCTGTACATCAATTTCAACCGTTCGATAAGCAGTGATCGATTGGACATCTATATTTCCTATTGACCAGCCAAGGTTTAATGCTGCGCCGAAAACCTCGTTATTATCGCGTGGGTCCTCAACTCCACCTGAACGAAATTCTTCAGTTTCGTCGATTAAATTTACCCATGCTTCATTAAAAGTGTCAAATGGAGGTTGAAGGTCATACTCAGCCGCAACACTCGGCGCAACATAGGTGTTTACAAGCGTTACGACACCGGCACCGCCGTCATCGAAGAACCGACGCAGCGCCCCAACTGACCCTGTGGCATCCTGCTTACTCCAATCCATTTGTAACAGCGCATTAAAGTCGTCATTACCTGTGTAGTTGACTTGAAAACGCAATGCGTCCTTGCTTTCTTTTCGTAGTTCTGTGCCTGTAAAATCCCGTCCATAGCCATCGCGGCTCCTGCTCATACCTGAAATTCCTACAGCTAAATTTTCAGAGACCGCGAGATCGTAGGAACCTTTCATATCAAGGAGATCGTATCTCCCCACGCCGAATTCGAGTTCCCCACTATTACTGCCAGTTGGCTTTCGCGTGATAACGTTAACTGCACCCCCGATGGTGTTCTTTCCGTACAATGTACCCTGTGGACCGCGTAAAACCTCAATGCGCTCTACACCCATGAATCCAAAATCACCCGCAGATGATCGAGACACATAGACACCATCGAGGTAGACACCAACCCCCGGGTCGTTTGGGAAGGAGTAATCTTCTTGGCCAACACCTCTGACGTAAAGTTGGGCTACACTGCCACCACCATCCACACGACCATTATTTAACTCAATATTTGGCGCATAGTTGTTGAGATCGTTAAAGCTTTCCATAGAGCGAGCTTCAATCATGTCTGCTGTTAGAGCAGTAACCGAGACCGCTGCATCTTGAAGTGACTCCTGTCGTTTTCGTGCGGTTACAACCACTTCCTCGAGCATTGCACTTTGCTCGCTCGAAGTCTGAGCAAGAGCCGCACGATTACCCATCGATACTACGAGAGACACCGCTATCATAAGCGCACGCCTACCAAGAAGACATCTGGACACCTGGTTTGTCTCTACGGGTATTTTCATAGTGATTTCCTCAATATTATTAGTAAGTAGTTGAGTCAACTTTGCAGGTTCCGTGTTCCTTGTTGCTAAAGATTTCAAAAGAATCCACGAAAGAATTGGCTTGAAACGACATCGACCTCAGCTTCTGAAAAGTTTAGTGTCTGTCAGAAACTCCCTCCGCACCTGGAGCCTTCATCAGATCAATAAAGAAATCGATGCCGAGTTCAGTCACCTCCAGCGTTTCGGGATCCTGTGACCGCAGTATGGCCTCTTGTCCAGGGGAACCTATAAGAACAGTCATCACAGTAAAACCTGTATCGCCTGTTGTTGGCGCATGAGTAGATCCGGGGGTTTCAAATGCAAAAGATCCTTTGTGAAGCTCAATATCTCCGTATGCCCAATCACCTTGCAGTGTGTACGCAATGGCAGTACATAAATGTTCATGCATCGGAAATACAGAGTTTGGGCTCAACTGGTAGAGGAACACCGCGATATTGTTAGTTTTATCGGCATGAAGCACCTTGACATAAGACCCACCAAATTCACCCATAGCAACCCAGGGCCGATCTTCACTATGGATAAAAATATCATCCGGCAACTGAACCATTGGCCATTTAGTCCCCGGCGAGAGATCACTTGATCCTGGCGTGCTCATAGCATTTCTCCTTATTTATCGCGTTATAGGATAGATGTGATTGGAGCTTATTATAGTTTTTCACAATAACCAAGCGTTAGCTTGATTTTTTTTGTGTACTTCATGTTCTCTTATTTCGTACGCGTGCCCTATGACCTCAACGTTACAAACCTCCCAAAATAATGGAAGCCTGTTTGCTCTTCAGGTACACCGACCGCGCAGCCAAATTAACAAACCGATAAAGCCCGTCCGCGATCTGAAATGACCGGGCAGCGACGCTCCAGTATCGTCGCTGGTCCACTATCAGACGGTTAGTGGCAGCGCACTGACTCTATCCACCGACAGAGCCGCGCTATAGCCCACAATTACTGCCAGAAATACTGGTGATGACATGTCGATCCTCTACTCATCGCTTCTCGTCCGCGCATCCCTAGCCAGGCCATACCTTTTGAGACATGTCCACTGCCACTGAGGGAAACGGTACCAAGCAGTACACGGTCCATCACGTCGTCTATGCCCGCTGTAGGATGATTACCGAGCAGGCCGCCTCGTCAAAGCCGATCACGCCACCGCCGTTTTCGGCCAGGGCGGTGTGTGCACCGTTAACTTGGCGTGGGCCAGCCTCACCGCGGAGCTGCTCCACCAGCTCTGTAATCATGGAAAGTCCAGTAGCGCCCACTGGGTGCCCCTTGGATACCAGGCCACCGGAAGTATTTATCGGTAGACAACCGCCAAGGCGGGTGGCGCCACTTTCGATGAAAGCCCCCCCCTGCCCGTCCTCGCAAAAACCCAGCATCTCTGCTTGATAAATTTCACAGAAGGCCGTGGCATCATGCACTTCGGCAACGTCAATATCCGTAGGGCCAAGGTCAGCTTGACGATACGCCTTCTGAGCCGCAGTTCGAGACAACCCCGGCTCATCGAGATCGCGATACTTGCCGCCCGATAGCGTCGTCGCTAGTACCCGCACCGCACGTTCGCGAACCGCCGCAGGGAGTGCGCGCAACTGTCGCCCAGATACCAGCAGCGCCGCCGCCCCGCCGTCACCAACAGGAGCGCACATGGCCCGCGTGAGGGGCCATGACACCTCACGATCGGCGAGCACCTCGTCCACGGTCATCTCGAATCGATACTGGGCGCGAGGATTTAGCGCCCCGTGACCATGGTTTTTTGCCGCCGCCGCTGCAATTTGTGCCCGGGTCGTGCCATGGGTCTTCATGTGGTAGCAGGCCTGCATGGCGTACGTATCCATGAAGATGGAGCGACCCGGCCCCGGCGCAAAGTTTTTGCCCGCGACAGCACCCGCTTGGGCGTAATAATCCTGCCACTCCTGCGGGTCGTATTGGTCTATGCCACCGGTAAATAGCCTCGCAGACTGCGCCGGATCGTCGGGGTAGAAGGTTTTCTCCACACCGATGGCCAATACGGTATCGGCAACGCCTGCGGCAATATCCTTCCAAGCGCCGTTCAGTGCCATCGAGGCGGTAGCGCAGCCGCCCTCCACATTTATCACCGGCACACGCTCGGGGAACATACCCTCGCGCACCAGCGGAGTCAGGCAAACTTGCCCACGAATGCTGCCCTGCTCCTCCACCCACATCCCGCAGTTGCCAAACCAGCAACTATCGATAACGCTGCCGCACTCCAGTCCCGCATCTGCCAGAACGCCAGCGTAGGCTTCTCGTGTCAACGTCTTTACGTTGTCGCCAGGGCGCTTGCCAAAGTCCGTACTGTATACACCAATGAGGTACACTTCGCTCACAAGGCCTCCCAGTACGGAGCACGGAGCTCACGCTTGATGACCTTGCCCAGAGCATTACGCGGGAATTCATTCCGCAACTCCACCGATTTCAGTCGCTGTGCTTTGGCGAGACGCTCGTTTGCCCAGGCCAGCAGGCCAGCGATATCGACCTCACAGCCCGCAACTGGAATCACCAGCGCCAACGGCGTCTCGCCCCACTTCGGGTCGGGTATCCCTATGACTGTCACGTCGGAAACGTCGGGGTGGGCGCCAAGCACCTCTTCGATATCTTTGGGAAACACATTGAACCCACCAGAGATAATCATGTCCTTCTTGCGATCGAGGATATACAGGAAGCCTTCCTCATCGACCGTGCCGATGTCACCGCTGCGCAGAAAGGTGCGGCCGCGCTCGTCACGCCAAATGGCGGCATCCGTTTCCTTCAGCTGGTTGTGGTAGTGCTTCATGAGGCCACCACCGTAGCCGACGATTTCACCAGGCTCACCCGCCGATAGCTCGCGACCATCCTCATCGACAATTCGCAGATCAAAGCCGATCACCGGCGTACCCACAGAACCGCGTTTGTGTTGCTGCTCCGGTCGGCACATTGTTGCGAAGCCTTCAGAAAATCCATAGAGCTCGAACAGGCCAGCACCCAGACGCTGAAGAATGGCATCCTTGGTGTCCTGCCGCAGGGGCGAGCCAGCAGAGAGCATATAATTCAAGCTGGAGATATCTGCTTTATCCAAGTTGTCGCTTTCCAGAACGCCAATATACTGGGTTGGAACCATAAACGTATGGGTCACACCCTCGCGGGCTACCAATTCTAAAAAGCTAGCGGGGGTAAAGCCCTCCATAACCACCACTGTAGCGCCAACAAATAGAGGCGGCAGCAACATAAACCAAGTACCATTGCTGTATAGAGAGGTGGTGGCTAGAGCGATGCTGGTGTGGTCCATGCGCAATTCGAGGGCATTGGAGTAAGACCAGTGCTGCCGCGCCCGGTGTGTCTGCACAATACCCTTCGGAGTGCCGGTGGTGCCGGAGGAGTAAATGATATTGAAATCGTCGTCGAGATTATAGTGAACCGATGGCTCTCCTTCACCAGCACCTACCAGCCAGTCATCCAGAGCCCGCCACCGACCCCTTCTACTGCATGAACAAACGGTCAGTATTTGATCCTTGTGTACCGTCTCGGCGAGCGCTGCATCAGCTAATGCCTGCGTGGAAGCATCCGCAAACAGTACAGCGGCCCCAGAATCCGTCAATAAAGAAGCCACCTGCGACGCGGTCAGCATGGTACTGATAGGAACAACACATGCCCCAGATTTGATGATACCGAGCAGCACGACAGCGGTTTGCGCAGAATTGTTCATTAGCAAGGCAACTTTGGCTGGCTTGCCAGCATTGGCCTCTAAAAGCCGGTTGGCGACACGATTACAACTCGTATTCAATTCGCTCCAGGTGAGCCGTTGATCGCCACAGACTAGCGCGGTCTTGTTAGCTCTAAAGCGGGCGTGACTCGCCCACAGCTCCGGTAAAAAAACTTGTGTGTCATCCAATGCCATGGTTAACCCTCATCATTTACCAAGTGATCGCTTGGTTGAATTGACTTTAGCTGATAACATACCATTATCTACAAGCTATGCAAGGGGCAACTATGTCGACCGACAAAGCAAGTACTCAGAAGGGTGTGCATTACGACCCGAGAAATCAGACAACAATTAACGACCCTATTCCTGTACTGCGCACACTACAGGAACATGCTCCTGTCTACTGGTGCGACGCGCTTCGTGGATGGGTGATCACCCGGAATGAAGACGTCAAGGGAGTATTGCGAAACGATAACTTTTCTGCAGATCGCATTACCCCTTTTTACGAGGCACAATCGCAGGAACGTCAGTCATCAATACAACAACTCATTCGTTACCTAAATACATGGGTGGCTTTCAAGGATCCACCTGAGCACACTCGGCTACGCAAGTTAATGAAGACCGTGTTTTCCCCAGAAACCGTAGCAGGACAGCGCGGCGTTGTAGAGCGCTCGGTGAAGCGCCTCATTGACCGCCTGGAAGGTCAGGACAGCTTTGACTTCATATCTGAGTTCGCCTTCCCGTTACCGGCGATGGTTATCCTTGATCTTCTCGGCCTTCCCGAGGAAGACATGGACGATCTAAAGACATGGTCTAACAAAATGCAATTATTTATTGGCAGCGCCACCACATCGCCAGAAAAATATGATCTTGCGGAAGAGGGCGCAATACGTATGGCTGCTTATTTCCGCGATATAATTGTAAAACGGGAGCAAAACCCAGGCGATGACTTGATCACTCATCTCCTCGCGCTACGAGAAGTGGACGATGCGTTAACTGAAGATGAAGTCATTGGCACTTCCATGTTGTTTCTATTTGGAGGCCATGAAACCACAACGAATCTGATCGGCAATGGTGTGCGTGCCCTGCTTCGCCATCCTGAACAGCGCCAGCGTCTCATTGATGATCCTGATCTGATAGAAAGCGCCGTCGAGGAAATTTTAAGATACGATGGACCAACTGGCGCCTCGGTGCGGATCGTAAAGAACACCCACAGCCTGCATGGGGTGGAGCTCACTGCGGGAGAGCGTGTGTTCGTCATGATTAATGCGGCGAACCATGATCCACGCGCCTTTAAGGATCCAGAAATATTCGACATCACTCGCTCGCCAAACTTACACTTAACCTTCAATTTTGGCCCACATTTCTGTATGGGAGCTCCGCTAGCCCGACTAGAAGGACAGGTGGCCATCGGAGAGGTGCTGAGACGCTTGCCGGGATTGACACTAGCTGCGGAAAATTATGATTACATGGACACTATGATCATGCGAGGGCTAAGGGAGATGGCGGTAAAAAATGTGAGGTAACTGGCAATAAAGATACTGGAAGTGGCACAAAGTCAGCTTTCATTTGTCCTAGCTTACAGAGACGGCAAAAGGTGAATATTTTACAACCTTTAGCGCAAAACAACGGAACCTCGCAAGGGGTAGCGCCACCAAACTAGTGACAATTTTGGTGGCGCTACTGATGATTTATGCTATTGTATCGCGCCTGAAACGCATGACCCTAGTAAAGGGTGAATCAGATTCGTAGTGGAAAGGTTCTTCAATCAGTATTATTACTTTTATAGTTCGTTTATCTGACATTCAAATAATCTAAACAACTACTTAAAGAGGGGCATTTTTAGGTGGCGAAAGCGAAGACCGCAAACCAAGACAAGAGCAATCGCCGCGATGATGTTCTTGAGGCGGCTGCTAGACTGTTTGCAGCCAAAGGCTACGCAGCGACGTCCATTCGTGATATTGCTTACCAAGTGGGCATTCTATCGGGGTCGCTTTATTACCATTTCGCTTCCAAAGAGGAACTCCTTCTTGAGGTTCACGCGCGCGGTGTCACGCAGGTGACAGAGGCAGTTCAAAATGCTCTAGCCAACTCAACAGAAGAACCTTGGTCGCGCATGAGCGCAGCCTGCCACGCCCATCTAGAAGTACTTCTTGGCGATAGTCCTTTTTCTCAGGTCATAACACCTCAATTTCCAGGCCATTTTGATGGGGACGTTCGAGCTACGCTACTAGCCCAGCGCGATGGCTACGAGGAGATGTTTCGTGCGCTTGTTAAAGCGCTACCGCTACCCAAAAAACTTGATCAGCGACACTTTCGACTAGCCTTGCTAGGTGCTCTGAACTGGACACCAACTTGGTACCAAACTGGTGGGACCGATACTCCATCGAAAATTGCTTCCGGTATAGTCGACGCATTCAGGTTCCAGCTGGACCCAAAGGCATAAGAGAAATTACGTTGGCCATAATGGCTGATCGATCTTGCCATGAGGTTCTTGAATCGTTTAGGCAGAAGGTTCAGTGTTTGTGGCACCTTTGCCAAACACACCCTACGCACTGTCGGGGGAGTCGCTCCAGCTTGAATTCCTTCGAGTACTGCTTTCTTATAGTCATTTCCAATTTCCAGTTATGGGTATTATCCCTTAACTGGCTTCGTCATATCCATTGAACTACTTCAACAGGCTTGACGGTACATTCCCGAGCCTGCCGCTCAAGAGCCCGGTGCTAAGAGGATGCACAAGCTTCCATACCAACTTCAGCGCCAGGCGTGGCTTGTTTGCTCGCGCATCGAGCCACCGACCTCACTTGGGGTTGGCCTGCCACTAAACTTGGTCATGACGATCCACTCCGTGCATGTTAAAAATAGACTTTCGATATCCACACCGACTCTTGTAATCTTTATACGGCTTCCCCTCATCCTCTGAATAGTTGGTTGCCACATTCTGGCGCAAAGACGAAGAATTGGTAGGGTGAGAAGACCATTCAATTGCTTACGCTCTGTTTTTATCTAGTGTCGGTCCATGAAATAACCAGCACCTAAATGTTGCCAGGGTAAGCCGAACAGCGGTGCTTGTAGCTGCGGCACATAATAGCCAGCGCATCGCCGAGGTGCACCTGGCTCCAGACTAAGTGACCCTAACGACCCGGGAACAGATTTTTGGCTCTAGAACTGTAACGTAGGAAAATGACTCACTCTTTCGAGTACACCCTACGCGCCGCTCGCCTTTGTCCCCGGAATCGCTACGACACTCAATGCCTGCATGAATTTCATGCTGGCATTTCACACGACTATCACATTTGCATCCACCTATACGGGCTGATAATACTGCTTGAAGAAGTCGAGAGTAAGTGTATCCACCACATTATCGTCGTCATCCAGTATATCTAGCATCTCCGGACCCGTGCCCTGGAAGCTTGCGTAAACTGTCATCCCTTCCGCTGAGGCAAATGGCGTATGCGCGCTTCCCGGGGGTTCATAAGAAAACGTACCTGGAAAGTGCATCTCCTCGCCTTCCCGGTAACCCCAAAGACCCTCAAGGGTAAGCGCGACCGCCGTACAGCGATGGTTGTGTTTTGCGAATTCTCTATGCGGGTCTTGCCGAAAGAGAAAGTCCACGCGATGACGCCTATCGTCGACGGTCAATACCTTGATAAAATTGCCCGGCTGACCATCGACTTCGCACCATTCGAGCAAGTTGCTGTTTACATTCTCGATCTCACCAAAGCTCGTGCGCATTTTCTCTTCAAGTATATTCAAAGCCATCAGATTCTCTCCTTTAGTTACCAACTAGATTACTAAACTAATATTACGGTCATTAAACTGGCGTTTCGTTCCCTATACCGTCCAATAGATCTTGGAATTTTGCAATTTTATTAACGGTCAGCTAAGCAAACGCGAAGCCTATCAATTACTTACAGCAATCAGATCAGCAGGAGACGCCAGCGTTGATAGCATTTCTTTTTCACGTTGGCTTCTGAGTGCCCGAAGCCGAGCGCTAGCATCTTCACTCATCCTATCCTCGGACCACCAAATATCAAACGTACTCTCAACTGTGACTTTTTGAACAAAATCTAACGACATCAGACTCTCTTCAATTCCATGCACGATCTGAAAATAGAATAGACAGGCAGGATCAGTCAGAAGCAACCGCACATGAGCATGACCATCTGTTAAACAGATATCACGAACAAGACCCATCTCAACAATATTCAGCCGTGTCCCATTGAATTCGCTGCATGGATCGAGGGTATCAGCGAGCGCTTTGTAAATTGCATCATGATAAACTTCGGTCATTGTTGGCCTCCCCCGCGAATCGCGCTCCAAGGTTTCACATGCTCACTTTCGGTCGCTCTCTTTTGCCCAACAGGATCATTTTTCAGTTTTTCTTTAAGTTCTGCCACATCCAACCCATGCAAACGACACCAATTCTCCCCAAGTATCTTATGCTTTATTTCCTGCGTAAACTCTGGATAGCCATATCCGGTTCTTAAGTCCTCCGGCATTTCGAATTCTAGCAACGCGTCGATGATGGGTTGAGGATGTACGAATGAACAACCAGAGGCGAACATTAGTCTGTCAGCTCCACCCCAGTACAAAAACGTGCCAATGACCTCAGCAAATCTACGTGGGTTATTAATGATCAGGCTGTTAGTAACCTCCAAGTTCACCCATACGTTAGGGAACCTCCCTAGAAGAAAAGCCGCTTCTTCAGTGAATGCAAAACCGCCATGCACAATTTCAAAATTCATTTCGGGAAACATAGCAGCCACTTCGTCTACGTCGTCTGTTCGATAATGACTAGATCGAGTAGGCCCGAAGGGAATCGCTTTGTGAACTGCTATACTGCGGATGCCCAGTTCCAGCGCACGCTCAACTAACGGAATGCCACTCTTCGGATCGTCAAGGCGCTCTGGAAGAGTTCGGCCTCTATGATATCGGGCTGGATAAAGCTTTAGAGCCGTCACACCCATTTCGCCAACATAGTCCTCCATCAAATCAATCGCCTTACTTCCCTCTAAAGGATTGATCTGCCCATACAGAACCACCCGATTTGGGTGGCGCTCCCGCATTCTTACTCCCTTGTCGAGCGCAACTAGGCCATCTTTGTAATAGTCGTGGAGAGGGGTCGAGTGATAAGCAATGACGTCGACATCGCTCTCTTCAAAAAATACTTGCTCTAGTGTGTCCGGATGCCAATCCGCGATAAATTCGTCTTCGCTCAACCGGTATTCATTGTCCGGTGATACTAAACAGTGCAATCCGTAACCCGCAGCACTGAAAGCGGCAGACCATTCACTCGCAGAGTTTTCCTCAGTCCAGTTATAAGCGTGCGCAACAGCATCTACCACCACCACATCATTATCAATCATATCGATTCATCCCTTTATTATATTAACAACCAAGCGCTTGATTGAAATTTGCCATAGGCGAAGCAACATTGTCAAGTGATTACATGGCACCGAGTTTCTTTAAGCCAATTGAAGTCATGGGCCATTTTGTGTAATGAGGCAGGCTTGTCATAAACGAAATCATGCAATTGATAGTTATTCGGGCTGGTGTGGGATGGCGCAAAATGCAACCCTAACTAGGCATTTTGGAATTACGCACTTCACTGGACAATATCAGGTTTCGGCCCTGGGCGTGTTTTCTCTGGTCTGAAATTTGGCCGACCGCTTATGACGACAATGTGTGTGATGGTGCCCCACACTGTATAGTGGTCCCTAAATTGCGGTCTCGTCCGGCTCCCTCGCGTTTAGCTAGGGAATCTCGGAATAACTCGTCGATTGTACAATAGCAGTGTTTCGTTGTTATGAACGGATTGTTTGCCATGGAGATCAAAATGCAGCCTTTCAACTCACCAGGCCTGCTCACTCAGTCTAATCCTTGGAAAACTTGAGCAGAGCTACCAGCCGGCTTCTTTGTCTTGTAGGTGCACCGCTCGTTCCCGCGGGCACCGAAGCCGGAACATCCCCAGAATTCGCCAAAGCTACCGCGTTGCAACCGCAGCGGCCGAGCACACTGTGGGCACAGGTACTCAATATGTGTGCAATCCTTACTGCGACATTGTCGTTGTAGATTCGCTTCAGCCATTACTCCGTCACACTCACCACAAGCTTTTGCTTTCGTGCGGCAACCGGGATACCCATTGCAGGTATAGTAGGTCTTGCCGTACTTGTACCGCTTGACTAGATATCCATCAATGCAATCGGGACATTTATAGCTGGCCCTATAGGCCTCGTGGAATCTGGGGGAACGAATGTCGACATCGCCGCCGACCATTAGCTCCTCCACAAAGACAGAAGGCGCTAGTGGGTCTGTTACTATGTACGACTTTTTGCGCGCGCGTGTCAGAGCCACATACATCAGTCGCCGCTCCTCCGAATAAGAAAATCCATCCAGACTGGGCAACAGAGCTTCCACTGGTTCTTCGGTCCGATTCTCCGAGGGAAAGCCAAAGCGCCCCTGACGAAAACCGGCTAGAATACAGTAATCAGCCTCGAGGCCCTTCGAACCGTGGAATGTCCAGTAGATAAGTTCCCGCCCGAGCTCAGGCGAACACGCGAGCGCCGCTCGAATATTATCGAGTACGAAGTTGTAGCGCCCTAATACTGCAATTGAGCCATCTGGATCATTGCGTCGGATTGTTTCCACGATGGCCCGAATTTTGGCGCCCTCATCAGTTTCATGCGCGACTTCTGACAGGCGTGTATCCACGACGTAAACCTGAGGCGAGTCTGCCATATCCGCCGTAGTTATCAGCTTCTTGTATTGCTCGGGGTTTTTCATCACGAAGTCACCAGCGACCTTCGCAATGGAATTATTGTAACGAAAGGTTTTCTGAATGGTGGCTTTCGAGGCGGTGCCGATCAATTGCTCAAACCGGGTCGTCAGCTCGAGCTTACCCCCACTGAATCGGTAAATGCTCTGCCAGTCATCGCCAACACAATAGAGCGAGGGAAGACTGACCTTGCCCATGATTGTGTTTAGCAAATCCATACGGAGCTGGGAAATATCCTGGAATTCATCGACCAGAATATACTTCCATGTTGGTTCAAATCGCACCTCCTCCACCGCGTCAATAGCATGAATAATCATGTCCTCAAAATCGATTTCACCTGTATCCTTCAATGCCTTGATATATGCGTCCAGTAGATGAATCAGGATCGGGTAGAAGTACTCAGCATTCGCGTATTTGGCTTGCTTGAAGCGGTTCATAATGCCGTCATGGGACAATCGTTCAAGGCGTACTGCAGAGATGGCGTGGTCGAATACTTCAGCGTACTGAGACACTCGATTAAGCTCATTGAGCCGATGATGAATTTCTGACCAGGAACGGGGATCGGAGACAACGCCCACCTCCTGCAATCGCGCTTCGAGCGACGCGTACAACATACCTTCACACCACTCGTAGTGGTAGGTCTCAAGCAGCGTGGTGCCATTGGCGCGATGGATCTCTCGCTTTTTTCGGATCCCGTCGTTGTAAGCCACTGCGTCAATATCCCTACGCGTATTGTCTTTACGATCGATGCCGAAGTGCTCTAAATAGATCAATGTTCCGTTTATATGGAAGTCAGGACGGTAAAGGTAGCCAAGAGAAGAAAAAGCCGTGCGATCGTAATTCGGCTCGTAGGTGTGCTCGATACCTTGGATGTAGAACCAGTTGCCGATCAGCAATTCCTGGTACGAGCGCACCTTGTCGCCATTAAGTGTTTCATAGACATTATCACGGTGAAAACGCTCGTACTCCCGCTGACTCTCGAACTCGAATGGATCACAAACCGGATGGATCGCTCCAATAAACTGGGTGATCGGTTCCGCGCCACCGTGCAGGTACTCATCCAGCTGCTTGGTTAACCACCGCTTGCGACTTGATGGATACTCCGCGAACTGGGATACCTTCGCGATGTAGCCGCTCTGCGCCATAATTTTCAGACCGATGGAGTGGAACGTAGATACTTGGGGCCGGGAATCGTTGGGGAAACGGCCAGGCATTACCTCCTGCATGACTTGCAGACGGTGATTCAGCCGCTCCTGCAGCTCCTCCCGCGCCTTGCGGGAATAAGCCAAGACAAGAATTTCCTCTGGTCGTGCCATCCCTTCTAGGATCATGTACAAAGTCTTCGCCACGATCACTGAAGTCTTGCCCGTCCCTGCCGCCGCCAGTACCAGGTTGCGATCGTCGTCGAGAATCACTGCCCGAGTCTGCTCCTCAGTAAGCGGATTGGATTCGGCTGATCTAAAAAATGCCGCGTGTTCTTGTGTTTTCCGCTTTACAAAGGCTTCGCGCAATCGCGACTTGTGCGCGCTGAGCGGGTAGACATCCTCCAGCCATTCGTGAGCTTTTCTTGAATCGCGCGAGAGTCCGCCATAGAACCGCCTTGACCGGCTCACCATAACATTGATCTGAGCATCCAAATGCTCAATATGTGAATCCCGCAGGTAAGCACCCATTAGGATCGACGATATCTCTGCCTTGAAAGAAGACGCCTGTTCGCCAACCCAAGCTGAACAACGCTCTCGAAAGCGCTGTATCGTTGCCGCGTCACAGCCTTGCCGCAGCCCACGTACTCGAAGAGTTTGATCGCCAACCTGAAACACTAGGGTGTCCCACAGCAACCCTGACTCGTGCTCAGGGGTAGCGCTAAGCTGCACCAGCTTAAAGGCGGACACTCCGGAACGGGCGGTAATCTGAATCCTGTCCTCATCGAGCGTAACCCCTACAGGACGGCCCAATAGGGCGAACCAAAAACCGGCACTAAAATGTAGGCGCTCGGGAACGATCATCTGATCAGACTTGGCAGCCTTGCTTTCAGAGTGAGCGGCCTTCACTTGCGCGCGCCGACCACGGTTCTTTTCCAGCCAACCCGCTTGAGCGCGGTACGGGACATCCTCCGGCAACTTAAACTATTGATTACGCCCTTGGCAGGCAGAAGATATACCCCACGCTCGCGCTTTGACCTCCAGCGCTTGTTATTGTGTGTTCCGTAAAACAGACGAGTCAATATCCCTGCCTTGGTTATCTCCCAGGTACGGTGGTCGTTAGCGATACAGTCCTCCCGCCTTCCTGGTAAGCGAACTGCATTAGGCGATGCAACGAGCCCAAACTTACCGCGTACTGCCGCACGCTCAAAATCATCCACGCGTGACATGTTGCCAAAACTACTTCGATCGCGAATTACCTGAAGAAATGACGGCAGTTGGTGCCGACATGTCCCGAAACGCACTAAAATCACTGGGGGCAGCCTCCAAGCTTTACGTGGAAGGGGTTAGCAGCATCCCCGCATCGACAATAAGCTCGGAGGCTTAATCGGTGATCAAGTCAACTTCATGCGATACAACGATCAGTGCACTCAGTACGCTCGCGCGATGCGATGCGATGCGATGCGATGCGATGCGATGCGAACAATATTACACCTTTCCGTATATCTGGGTATTGTCATTCGTTGAATGCCTGTCAGTGGTACGCCTGGAATCCAACCTAAATACATGGAAGTGGCAAGTTGCTGCTTACTCACTCACCACATTGGTTATGGCCACCGCGTCGGTCAGGTCAATCTTGCCCAGCAAAACCCTGTCTCGGTATCCGTCAAGCGAATCGTATTCCGGGTGATGGAGAGCCGGTAAATACAACATCTCGCTGCTGACCAATGCGATAGACGCGATCGCTGGCCTGAGCTTTCTTTGCGGTATTCCATTGACGCTACACTTGAATAACATGATTGGCGCCCATGATGGCCAAATGAGCGCCATCCACCACGGGAGACATAATGACAACATTGAAGCCAGTTTGGGCTTAAAATTGGGTTGAGTATTAAATTTTATTGGTTTATTCAATGCTTGGGGCACGTCCAGGCCACGAATATCCAGCATAGGGCGTTTACGCAGGACCAGTGATTCGCTGATCTGTGTAGACATGAAGAGAGGCGCAGCCAACTGGCAAACAAGCTAAGTAACCCACTGCTGATGGAATGGCATCATCAACAGGGTTTAGTGAAAACCGGTCCATCCCCCGTGTATGGACTCCTCCTCGTTTGCAAGGGGTTTGATCTCAGGCGGTAGGATCGATTGCTCACGTGTATTCGGTCTCCTGATCGTGCCAATGACACGGGACCTTGATGGGCTATTCGCGCACTGGCTCCCTAACGTTAAGACGGACTTTTCGCCCTTCGGGGGACTCGGGTTTTGCCAGCGCCGGTTCGACCTGTTTGCCGTCAATCAGACTCCTTCGCAATCGTTGGTAGGGTTGAACTCGCAGCCAGTCGCCGCGTTACTGCACCGGGGCGGTGACGTTGGACCAATTCGCATCATAGTCACGGTCATGACGCAGTAGCGCCCAGGCCATACGTGCGGTCTTATTCGCCAATGCGACAATAACAACATTCGCATGACATCTTTCTAATAGTGCATTAATCCAGCGACTTAGCGGGTCTGTCTTGCCTTTCGCGGCGTAGACCGCTGCTCTGGCTCCGTGGATCAGCAGTGTACGTAGATAAGCATCACCCTTACTGATGCCAAGGATGCGATCCTTGCCGCCCGTGCCCTGGTGTTTGGGTGTCAATCCCAGGGTCACCGCAAAGTCACGCCCGCGGCTAAAACCCTCGCCTGCCCCCAAAGCTGCTACCAGCGCTGTGGCAATGGTCGGCCCGACACCATTGAGCGTCGTGAGACGCTGCGCAGCCGGTATTTCCTTGACCATGTTGGCCAGCTCGTCATCGAGCATTTTGATGCGCTCATCGAGGTGGCGCAGATCCTCGGCTAGACCGGCCAGGATCCGACGGAAGCGTGAGCTCAGCCCGTTACCCGCATCTTCCAGCCAACATGGCAGCGCTTTACGCAAGGTATGGATGCCCAGCGGTGCCACGAGACCATACTCTCCAACAAGACCGCGTATCTGGTTCGCTTTCGCGGTACGCTGCTTGATTAACTCAGAGCGCACGCGATGTACTGCCTGTATATCTTGCTGTTCGGTGCTTTTGAGTGCGACAAACCGCATTGAGGGGCGACTCATGGCCTCACAGATCGCCGCGGCATCGTTGCGATCGCTCTTGTTGCTCTTCACATATGGCTTCACAAACTGTGGCGCCATGAGCTTCACCTGATGGCCACGTGCAACAAGCTCGCGGCCCCAGTGATGGGCCCCGGCACAAGCCTCTATGCCGACCTCTGCTCCCTCGGGCACACACCGTTGCAGTTCAGCGAGCCAATTGTCTCGACGCAGACGCTTTTGCCAGACCACATGGTCTCGGGCACCCACGCCGTGAACTTGATACACGTTTTTTGCCAAATCTACCCCAACTCGACTAATCTTCATCGCGGGTTCCTCCTCCTCGCTGGTGACTGTTGGACAGCACACTCAGTGTGGCACTTGATGCCGAAAGTGGGTGAGGAGGAGTCCATCCCATTGTTAAGTGGGTAGAGCCGGTAGAACCACCCATTGTGAATGGGGGCTGCAGTATGTTGGATTTTTTGTTGGTAACAATATCTGCTTAATTTTTATTTCTTATAAATCAATAGCTTAGATAGAATAGTGGCGGTGAGGGAGAGATTCGAACTCTCGAACGGTTGCCCGTTACACGCTTTCCAGGCGTGCGCCTTCGACCACTCGGCCACCTCACCATAACGGCGCGGATGATACCATAACCGGCAATGGTTGCCAGCGTCGGGCGGCATATTCGGCGACTATTGTCGTCCCAGGCGCAGATTCAGCGGCATCCCACCACCACTGCTGCGGTACGGATTGATATCAAGACCGCCGCGACGGGTATAGAACGCCTGCAGGTGCAGGAATTCCGGCGCCACACATTTTTGCAGATCCCGAAAGATTCGCTCTACGCACTGCTCGTGGAAATCCTGGTGTTCGCGGTAAGCGAGAATATAACTGAGCAGTGCTGCGTGCTCGAGGGCCGGGCCGCGATAGTGCAGCCACAGCGTGGCCCAGTCGGGCTGGCCAGTGACCGGGCACAGCGAACGCAAGAGATGGCTGTAAAGCTTTTCCTCTACAACGTCAGCACTACTACACTGCAGCATGGCGGCTTCGGGCTCACGACGCGGCCAGCGCCCGGGAGCGCCATCAATACAAATACCTGGCAATTGCCCACCGGCCAGGGCCGGGTCATCCACGGGGAACAGGGCCAGCGTGACGTTAGCGCCGGCAGCCGCACTCAGGTCACCGGTGATGCACGCGCACGCCGCCGCATCATCTGCAAACACGGCGTTATTGAGGGAATTGAGGTACAGCTTGAACGACTTGGATTCAACCAGGTTGGGGCTCCCGGCGGGAACGCTGAAACGCCCCACCCGCGCCTGGGCCTTGTCGTTCGCATCCAGCCACGAGAGTTCGTAAGCGTGCCAGATATCCGCTCCCTCAAAGGGCAACGGCGCCACCAGGCCCAGTTGCTCGCGGCCCTCCTGGCGGGGGATCGGGAACAACAGTTCCGGGGCGTAGTGGTCTACAACCGGCGTTTGTTTACCGAGTAACAGTTCGCTGGGCTTCACTGCCTGCTACCCTACTGGCGCAGCCGTGTGCCGGCGTTCAGCAAATGCATGCTATAGAACCAGGCGATAAGGGTGAATCCGGCGATCATGCCAAAGGCAATCGTCAGGCTCACGTCAGACACCCCCAGCACCCCATAGCGGAATGCATTAACCACATAGACCAGGGGGTTCAGCTTTGACACATTCGCCCAGAACTCCGGCAGCAGGTCCATGGAATAAAATACACCACCCAGGTAGATCAACGGTGTCAGCACAAAGGTGGGGATTATCGATATGTCATCGAAGTTGTTGGCGTACACCGCATTGATAAAACCCGCCAGCGCAAACAGCACCGAAGTCATCAACACGATCACCACCACGACAAACAGGTTGTGAATATGCAACCCGGTAAAAAACAGCGACACGATAAATACGATGATCGCCACCAGCAAACCGCGGCTGACACCCCCTATGACGTAACCCAGGAGGATTATGTAATTGGGGGTGGGCGACACCAGAAGCTCTTCCACGCTGTGGCTGAACTTGGAGCCAAAAAATGATGACACCACATTGGAGTAGGAATTGGTGACAATGGCCATCATGATCAGGCCCGGCACCACGAACTGCATATAGGTAAAGCCGCCCATTTCACCGATGCGCGAACCGATGAGCGAGCCAAAGATCACGAAATACAGTGACATGGTGATGGCCGAAGGCAACAGGGTCTGCATCCAGATGCGCAGGTAGCGCTTGATTTCCTTGCGCAGTATCGTCATCAGTGCAACAAGCTGTTCTTGCAGGGTCATGCCGCGCCCTCCACCAGGTTCACAAACATTTCTTCCAATCGGTTGGCGCGGTTGCGCATACTGCTGATACGAATACCGGTCTCGTTGAAGCGGGCAAACACTTCATTGATGTGCTGTCCCTTTTTCACTTCCACCTCCAGGGTGTTGTCATCGACACGATGCACACTGAATCCCTCGATCTCAATGGCTTCGGGCAGCGGGTCAACGCAGTCGAAAATGAACACCTCGCGGTGCAGGCGGCGCAGCAGGTCGCGCACCGAGCTGTGCTCGACGATCTCGCCATTGGTAATGATCGCAATATTACGGCACAGCGCCTCGGCCTCTTCCAGGTAGTGGGTGGTGAGGATAATGGTGGTGCCGTCCTCGTTCAGTTCCTTGAGGAAGTCCCACATGGAGCGCCGCATTTCGATATCCACACCCGCGGTAGGCTCATCAAGTATCAGCAGCCGTGGCTCGTGCACCAGTGCACGGGCGATCATCAGGCGGCGTTTCATGCCACCGGACAACATCCGCCCCGAGACATTGCGCTTGTCCCACAGCCCCAGCTTGCGCAGGTACTTTTCCGCCCTCTTGTGCGCCAACAGCGGCGGGATCCCGTAGTACCCCGCCTGGTTGACCACGATATCCAGGGCTTTTTCAAACATGTTGAAATTGAATTCCTGGGGCACAATGCCGATATTCTTCTTGGCACCAGCGAAATCGACGTCAATATCAGTGCCGTACACCGCCACCCGGCCGCTGGTTTTGGACACCAGCGAGCAGATAATACCGATCGTGGTGGATTTACCGGCACCGTTGGGCCCCAGCAGCGCGAAAAAGTCACCCTGCTGTACTTCCAGGCTGATCCCCTTGAGCGCGCGAAAGCCGCCGGTGTACTCCTTGCTGAGATTTTCGATAGTGAGTGCTGGTATCATGAATCCTCAGTCATAGTTGGAAAAGGAAAGCGCGCCATTGTACTCGCAATCGGCGCCGCAAACGAGATCATGAACGATACCCAATACCTGCAGTACTGCCGTAATCTCTGGCAACAGTTCAGCGATACGCTCAACAAGCGTTGCGCAAGCCTCGATGACGAGCATCCCCTGCGCCTGCTGGCGACGGAGTTTGCGCGCCTGGCGGACGACCAGGAAGACCTGTACCGGGACGGTCCTGACCTGATAATGCGCCTGTTCAGCCATCACCCTGAATTTGCACCCACCCTGCCACGGACGCTGCTCTGGTTCCTGGGGGGCGATTGCCTGCATGTGCTGACAGAAGAGGAAATCGCGGTATTCCAGCAGCTGGATGATGAGCGCCAGGCGTTCGCCACAAAGGGGGAAACCTTTGATTATGGTAGCGCGGCAGCGGCGCGTTTGCCGTTCGCCCAAGTTCCTCAACAAAAATCCGGCCAAAACTATTGACGCGCACGCCGTCTCTACCTAAACTGCGCGCCTCTTGATTGAGTCCTACTGCGTCCCCTTCGTCTAGTGGCCTAGGACACTGCCCTTTCACGGCGGTAACAGGGGTTCGAACCCCCTAGGGGACGCCACTCACTCAAGAGATACCTCGACGGCTCCAACACCGTTGTGGTAATTTTAGAAAGAAGTCGTATGCGGGAATAGCTCAGTTGGTAGAGCGCAACCTTGCCAAGGTTGAGGTCGCCGGTTCGAATCCGGTTTCCCGCTCCAACTTCCATGCGGTATACGCCGCATTCAATGATTCACCCTACCCCACCCGCTCCACCATCGCTCCCGTTGCCTCGGCCAGTGCAACCTGGTTCTCGTTGCTGATGAGTACCGTGCTGCCGGCCAATTCCCGGCGCTGGGGGTAATTGCGTCGCAGAGCATCAAAACCGCGCATCGCATCGGCCGCAGATGCACCCAGAACGGCCTCACGCAAGCGTTTATCATCCGCTGCAAGGTCGTAGCGCGCCTGCCAGAGAAAACGCAGTAGCGCACCGCCGGCAAGCTCTGCCGGTATCGATAATGACGCCGCAGGCTCAATTGAACCCGCACCCGGCTCGCCCAGGTTAAATCTCGTAGCCAGCGCCTCGGCCAGCATCCGCGTAGCTGCCAGTTTGGCATCGTGGCTGTATCCGGCAATATGCGCCGTACCATAGCGCGCCGCTGCCAGCAGCGCCGGCGGCACCAGGGGCTCGGCCTCCCACACGTCAAGCGCACATCGGGGTGGCTGCGATTGCTGCAGGCGCGCCAACAGGGCGGTATTGTCGATAACCGGGCCGCGACTGGCGTTGATCAACAGTGTTTTCGCGTCCATTGTCGCCAGCTCAGGCGCGGCCAGCAGGTGATAGCTCGGCCAGGGTGGTGCGCGGGTCAGGGAGGTATGCAGGGAGACCACACTACAATCGAGCACTTCCGCGAGTGCCGCGGGCTCAGGCAGCGTGTCGGCATCCAGCCAGGGGTCGTATTGCAGGCTGGCGATACCCACGGCACCAAGCCGCTGCGCCAGGGAACGACCGACATGGCCATAGCCGACAATGCCCACGCGTCCGCCGGCCAGCAAGCGCTCCAGCACATCATCTACACCGGCAATAACTGCCAGCACATACTCCACGACCGAATTGGCATTGGCACCCGGCGCAGCCGCAAAGGCAATGCCCCGGGCCGCCAGCCAGGCCGTATCGACGTGGTCCAGCCCGGCGGTTGCGGTCCCCACAAAACGCACCGGCGTATCTGCCAGCAACTGCTCATTCACCGGCGTTACCGAGCGCACCAGCAGCACGTCGGCATCCTCCAGGTCCGCAGCTTGTAACGATCGGCCCTCAACACTTTGCACAGTACCCCAATGGCCAAAGGTTTCCTCTACCGCGGGTATGTTGCGGTCGGCAACAATGTGTAGCCTGCTTTCAGTCACGGCAGGTCGACCGGGGAGAAACGCCAGGATTGCCAGGGCGTGTCGTTACCAAAGGCCTGTTGCAGGGCATGGCAGAATTGCTGTGCCCGCTGCCCCAGGCCGGCGCCCACCCGGCGCCCGGCCTCTGCGCATACGGCCTGCTTGAACACCGTATGGTCGGCGACTTCACCCTCCTCCGCCGGCAGGTTGTCCGTGCTTATGCGAAAGGGAAAACCACAGGCCCGTGCAAAGCACCACTCCAGCGCCTGCGGACCCACCTCTACCCGCTCAAACGCAGCCTGCTGCGCGGGATTGCGACCCTCGGGCGCATACCAGTAGCCAAAATCCGGCAACAACCGACGCTCGCGGCCGGCAATGCACCAGTGGGCGATTTCGTGCAGGGCGCTGGCAAAAAAATCTTCCCGGTACCACAGGCGGTGCGGCTCGCCCACCTCCACCGCCGGCTGGTAAAACGGTTCCGCCGCGCCACCGCACAGGACGGTATTTTCAGAGGCGGCAAAACAGGCGGCGAACAGCACTTCCAGGCGGCTGGCGCAGAATGGTTCGGCGGGGGAATACAAGCTGGCGGCAGCGATCACGGCCGCTCAGCTGCCCTTGCACAGCAGGTAGAGATAGTGGCCGTCCTGCTCCCGCTGTTCGCGCAGCTCGTGGCCCAGGAACGTGCAGAATTTGGGGATGTCGCGCAAAGTCGTGGGGTCGGTTGCGATAACCAGCAGGGTTTCACCAGGGCTGATATCGCGAATCCTGTTGTGCAGCATCATTACCGGTTCGGGACAAAACAGACCGGTCACATCGAGTATGTGATCGCTTTCGGGTTTCACGGCTCGCGGCACTCCCCCGCCAGCAGGCTGTCGGCGATGTCGCGGGGCATGATATCCCAGGTCTCGCTGTCACCGTCATAGAGCAGCACCAGGCGTCCGGCTGCAAGCTGCCGTTGCAGCTGCGCGGCCTTGTCATCCAGGCTGAGTTCGTGATTGCCATAATCGGTGCCGTCGCGACTGGCAAATTCCTCCAGCAGCGCGGCGAGCACCTCTGGCGCCAGCCGCTCCAGCGGTATTTCAATCAGCTGCGCCAAACGGTTATTCCGGCTTGACGAAGCGCAGGGTCATGCGGTCGCTCTCGCCGATCTCAACGAAATTATCCCGCCCCACTTCGCCACCGCGCAGTGCGGGCGGCAGTGACCATACGCCCGCCGGGTGATCGGCGGTATCCAGTGGATTGGCATTGATCTCACTGCTGCCGTCAAGCTTGAAGCCGGCGGCACGCGCCTGTTGAACCAGGTAATCCTGGTCGACATAGCCGGTTTTCGCCATTTCTTCCGGCGTGGTCTCACCCTGCGCGCGGTGCTGCACCACACCCAGCACGCCGCCGGGCCTGAGGGCGGTAAAGGCCGCCGCCAGTGTTTGCTCCAGCGTGCCCGTACCCATCCAGGAATGAATATTGCGAAACGCAAGCACCAGGTCAGCAGAGTCGGCGGGCGCTACCGTGGTCTCCTCAGGGGGTGCCAGCTGGGTAACAATCACCGGGCCATACAAGTCATGATTGGCAGCCAGTTTTTGCAGATACTTGCCCAGCGCATTCCGATAATAGGAGTGCGGGGCATTAAGGCCGAAATGTGCCGCATACAATGTGCCGTTATCGACTATCAGCGGTGCCAGTATTTCGGTATACCAGCCGCCACCTGGCGACAGTTCCACGACCGTCATGCCCTCGCGAATACCGAAAAACTCCAGGGTTTCGCGAGGATTGCGGGAAACGTCCCGGATCTTGTTGGCATCTGCCCGATGGTCGCCCTGCAGGGCGGTCTTCCAGTCAAGGGCGGCGTGGGCGGGTGCCATTATCAATGCGAGTACAAGTGCGATACTGTATTTCATGGTCTGTTCCTTCTGCCGGGTGGTTTTGCGGGTTAATATACGGGCTGTAGCAACGAAAGTGGAGCTTGATTTGTGGAAACGTCTTTTATCGTAACCTTCATCGGCGATGATCGCCCGGGGCTGGTTGAGCAACTGTCCTCTGCCATCGAGAGCAGCGGCGGCAACTGGCTGGAGAGCCAGTTATCCCAGCTGGGGGGGAAGTTTGCCGGGCTGGTACTGGTGTCGCTGGACGAAGATGCCGGTGAGGCCCTCGAGGACACACTGAAAGACCTCGCCAGCAGCGGCCTCAGCGTTCGTGTCACCCCCGCCGGCAATGCTGCCGGCATGCGCCCAGACGGTGAAGGCCGCAGAATACATCTTGCCGTGCTGGGGCCGGACCGGCCGGGCATCGTGCGTGAAATTGCGCGGGCACTGGCAACGGAGCAGGTCAATGTCATTGACATGGAAAGCAGTGTGAGTGGCGCGCCAATGAGTGGCGAGCCTCTGTTCCAGGCCCGCATTACCGCAGAGATACCGGCCAATGCCGCGCTGGAGACGCTGTCCGAAGCGCTCGACGCCATTGCGGAGCAGATGACCCTGGAGATCGATCTGGGAACCTGATCGCCGCTGGGTTGCATGCCGCTTACTTCCCGCCGCGCCTGAACAGACGGCGCAGCAGGACCCAGATCCCGGCCGCTGCTGCAGCCAATACGATCACCCCCAACGCAACAATGAGGCTCGCAATAAAGAATTCGAGTAGTGTTTCGTCGGGGATTTCGAACAGGTCCATTGCTGCCCACAAGAGTGCGCCCATCGCGATAACGCCCAGGATAGTGGTACGCAGATAACGACGATTGGCCCTGCTCATGATACCCCCTTCGCAGCCCGGTCGGGTTCGACGGCAGCAGGCAGCACCGGCGTAGTGCAGTTAACGTCCATATTCTGCCCACGATGACGCAGCACATGGTCCATCAGCACAATCGCCAGCATGGCTTCGGCGATGGGCGTGGCGCGGATACCGACACAGGGGTCGTGGCGCCCATGGGTGGACATTTCCATCGCATCACCGGCGGTATCAATGGTAGCGCCCGGCTGGCGGATACTGGAGGTGGGCTTCAGTGCCAGGCTCACGGTAATGTCCTGCCCGCTGGAGATGCCACCCAGTATGCCCCCTGCATTGTTACCGCTGAATCCCTCGGGGGTGAGCAGGTCGCGATGTTCGCTGCCGGACTGTTCCACGACGGCAAAGCCGGCACCAATCTCTACACCCTTGACCGCGTTGATGCTCATCATGGCGTGGGCAATGTCGGCGTCCAGGCGGTCAAAGACCGGCTCGCCCAGGCCGGGCATCAGGCCGCTGGCAACAACATTAATGCGCGCGCCAATGGAGTCACCCCGTTTATTCAGCGCCGCCATGTAATCTTCCATGGCCGCAATCTTGCCGGGATCCGGGCAGAAGAAAGGGTTCTGTTCCACCACACTCCAGTCGAGCACTTGCGCTTTCACCGGGCCCAGCTGGGCGAGATAACCCCGCACCTGAATGCCATAGCGTTCGCGCAGGTACTTTCTGGCGATAGCGCCTGCGGCCACTCGCATGGCCGTCTCCCGCGCCGAGGATCTGCCGCCGCCACGATAATCCCGGAATCCGTATTTATGCTGGTAGGTATAATCGGCATGGGCCGGGCGAAAAGTCCCGGCGATATCGGAATAATCCTTGGAACGCTGGTCCGTGTTCTCGATCAGCAGACCGATGGAGGTTCCGGTGGTCCTGCCCTCAAAAACGCCGGACAGGATACGCACTTCATCTGCTTCGCGACGCTGGGTCGTGTAGCGCGACGTCCCCGGCTTGCGCCGGTCGAGGTCGCGCTGCAGATCCGCCACGTCCAGGGGCATACCAGGGGGACAGCCATCGACAATACAGCCCAGGGCCGGTCCGTGGCTTTCACCGAAACTGGTCACCGTAAACAGCTTGCCAATCGTATTGCCCGCCATAGTGCAATGGCCTCCCTCGAAATCAGTCTAGTATAAGCGATCGGTGCAGGCTTTCCCTGCATTGACGCAACTCTTTCGCCGTTAATACCAACACCCCATGCCCACCCTGTTCGAACTCGACCCAGGTGAAAGGTACCCCAGGGTAGGCATGCTCAAGCGCTTCCCAGCTGTTGCCCACCTCCAGCACCAACAAGCCCCAGGGGTGCAGAAACCCTTCCGCCTGCGCCAGCAACCGCCGGGTAAGATCGAGACCGTCATCCCCCGAGCCAAGCGCCAGGGCCGGCTCATGCTGGTACTCCGGCGGCATGGTTGCCAGGTCACCGGCGTCAACATAGGGAGGATTGGCGAGCACCAGGTCGTAACGCTCACCCCCCAGCGCGCTGAACAGGTCCGACTGCAGGGTACGAACGCGCTGGTGCAGCCCCAGTAGAGCGATGTTGTCCCGCGCAAGAGCCAGTGCATCCGGGTCCAGGTCCAGCAGGTCAACCTCGCAATCGGGCAGGTACCAGGCACTGGCCAGACCGATACAGCCGCCTCCACAACACATATCCAGGATACGCGTTGGCGACGGCCCGCTGTACCACGGCTCAAATCCGCACAGGATAAGCTCCGCGAGTGGCGAGCGCGGGATAATCGCACGCTCGTCACAGTGCAAACGAAGCCCGGCAAACCAGGCATGGCCGAGCAGATACGGCAGCGGCACCCGCTCGTCAATACGTCGTTGCAACAGCGCAGCCATGCGCGCGGCCTGATCCGCGGCCAGCGGTTGGGCCAGCACCGTATCATCGCTCTCGGCGGGCAATTCCGCCACAGCCAGTACCAGCTGCACGGCCTCGTCCCAGGCGCTGTCCGTGCCGTGCCCGTAGTATACTTCAGCGGCGGCCAGGGCCCCGGCGACCTGCTCCAGGGCATCGCCTACGGTGCCGGCAGAAGCCAGTGTTGTGAATCTGTTTGTCATCGCGCAATTGTAACCGATCAGGGCCTGTCTGTTTGCCTAAAAAAGCGGTGGTTGCTACTATCCGCAGCCGTGCGAGCGTGCAGCATAATTCTCAGGGAGTACCGACGTGGAAGAGCATTGGGCACACATTATTGAAGCGATCGGTGAAGACCTGTCGAGACCGGGTCTGGCCGATACGCCCAAGCGTGCCGCCAGGGCCTTTGAGTTTTTAACCCGGGGCTATCAGCAGTCGGTGGAAGAAGTGGTCAACAACGCCCTGTTCCCTTCGGCATCCAGCGAGATTGTGCTGGTACAGAACGTGGAACTGTACTCATTGTGCGAACACCATATGTTGCCGTTTATCGGCAAATGCCACGTGGCCTACATCCCTACCGGGAAGGTTCTGGGTCTGTCCAAGATTGCGCGTCTGGTCGACATATTTGCACGTCGCCTGCAGATTCAGGAATCACTGACCATGCAGATTGCAGAAACCATCATGGAAGTTACCGGGGCCGATGGCGTGGGCGTCATTATCGAAGCACAACACATGTGCATGATGATGCGCGGCGTGGAAAAGCAGAACTCAATCATGAAGACCTCGGCGATGCTGGGCAGCTTTCGTACTGAGCCCAAAACCCGGGATGAGTTCCTGTCACTGCTACAGCTCGGGCGCTAACCGGCGCCCCGCTCTACCACCAGTTCAGGCTGTGGTGTCAGGTGCAACAGGTCAATGTGCAGGTATTGCCGGTCTGAAGAGCGCGCCGCGCTGTACAATACCAGCCGGTAACGGTCCTCGTTAACACGCACACTGTAGACGCGATAGCGCTGGTCGTCCGCCCGCCCGTACAGCAGGCGCTCGCCAAATACACGATTGGCCCATTGCGCGGCGGAACCACAGGCGCGTCCGTTGCAGGAGAACAGCAGCTGGGCCGCATCCTCCGCTGCCTCCAGGCGCTGCTCCAGATCTGCCAGCACGCGGGCAGAGGCGAAACTGTCGACAATCTGCCAGGTGTACCGCGCAAGCTCACCGTCCAGGCGCTCGGTCTGCCTGAATATCCAGTCGCCCGAACGTTTATTCATCGCGCTCAGGCCGATCTCGTGATCGCGGACAGTACTGCTGCTCGACTCTATACGCTCGGCGTGAGGAAACGCATCCAGTCGCTCTATCAGCACTGCAGGATTGAAGGGTTCCGCCGTGACCCAAGCACTGGCTGAAACCAATGCAACGCCCAGTGCCGCGAACACGACGAGCGCCGCTGTCGTTCCACGCCAGATAGATCTGGAATTAGTCAACAATACCTCCTGATAGCTCAACCGCCTTGAATCCTGGTCAACCACGTAGTCCACGTCGCCGCCAGTGGACCCTCATCATATCACCGAACCTGGCCGGAACCCGGCGCAGCCGATGAAGAATGTCGTACAAAGCATTGACCAACAGCAGGAGAGCAACAAAACTGCCGCGACCCGGTGCCCGCAAGGGAACCGGCCGCGGCATGACGGGCCACTATCCGGCGGTTCTGCTCAGGCTTTGCTCATCTGCAACAGCAGTGCATTCAGCCTGCTGACAAAGCTGGCCGGGTCTTCCAGCTGGCCGCCCTCCGCGAGCGTGGCCTGGTCCAGGATAACCTGGCCAAGATCGGCAAAGCGCGCCTCGTCCTGCTCGCTGTCGAGCATTTGCAGCAGCGGATGAGCAGGGTTTATCTCCAGGATCGGTTTGCTGTCCGGCACCGGCTGGCCGGCCGCTTCCAGGATACGCCGCATTTGCGCGCCCATGTCGTAATCACCCACCACCAGGCACGCAGGCGACTCGGTCAGGCGTGCGGAGGGTCGCACCTCGGAAACGCTGTCACCCAGCACCTTGGTCAGGCGTTCCACCAGGCTCTCACTTTCCTTTTCCAGTTTTTCCTGCTCGGCCTTGCCTTCTTCGGAATCGTCCTGCAAATCAAGTGCGCCGCGGGCAACATCCTGCAGGGGCTTGCCATCAAATTCCTGCAGCTGGTTCATCAGCCAGTCATCAACGCGGTCGGTGAGCAACAAGACTTCGATGCCCTTCTTGCGAAACACCTCCAGATGCGGGCTCTTGCGCGCGGTGTTAAAGTTCTCGGCTACTACGTAATAGATTTTTTCCTGTCCTTCCTGCATCCGCGCAACATACTCGTCCAGCGACTGATCCTGGTCAGCCTGGTCGGTATGGGTGGTGGCAAAGCGCAGCAGCTTGGCAATTTTTTCCTTGTTGGCCATGTCTTCCGCCGGCCCCTCTTTCAGGACCTGGCCGAACTCCTTCCAGAAAGTGGCATAGTCTTCCCCGCCTTTTTTGGCGAGCTTTGAAAGCATATCGAGGACCCGCTTGGACAGCGCGCTGCGCATTGCATCCACTGAGCTGTCACGCTGCAGAATCTCCCGCGATACGTTCAACGGCAGGTCATTGGAATCCACCACGCCCTTGACGAAGCGCAGGTACAGGGGCAGGAACTGCTCGGCTTCGTCCATGATGAAAGTGCGCTGCACGTAGAGCTTGAGCCCCCGCGCCATCTCACGATTCCACAGGTCAAAGGGTGCCCGCTTGGGGATATACAGCAGGCTGGTGTACTCCTGCTTGCCCTCGACCTTATTGTGGCTCCAGGTCAGGGGATCATCGTAATCGTGGGAAATATGCCGATAGAAGGCCTTGTACTCGTCGTCGGTGATTTCTGCGCGGGGCCGGGTCCACAGGGCAGTCGCCTCGTTAACCGCCTCGTATTGCGGCTCGGGTGCTTCTTCCGCTGTCTCTTCGCCTTCCGGCGCAGGCGGCGTTGCGGGCTGCAGCATTTCTACCGGCACGGCAATGTGATCAGAGTATTTCTTGATCACGCTGCGCACCCGCCAGTCGTCCGCAAACTCAGTCGCGGTCGGTTTCAGGTGAAGGGTTATGCTGGTACCACGGGTGTCACGGGGCAGGCTCTCGATGGAGAACTCTGACTCTCCATGGGACTCCCACAGCACGCCGGCATCGGCGTCATGACCAGCCTTGCGGGTGTGCACTTCAACCCGGTCCGCGACGATAAAGGCCGAGTAGAAACCCACGCCGAACTGGCCGATGAGCTGGGAATCCTTTTTCTGGTCGCCGGTCAGGTTCTCGAGAAACGCGGCGGTGCCGGATTTGGCGATAGTACCGAGGTGATCGATCACCTCTTCACGGGTCATGCCAATACCGTTATCGGTAATGGTGATCGTATTGGCGTCCTTGTCCACGTCCACGCGAATCGCGAAATCGCCCTGGCCTTCCAGCAATGATTCATCGGCCAGTGATGCGAAACGCAATTTGTCGATCGCGTCGGAGGCATTGGAGATCAGTTCCCGCAAGAAGATTTCCTTGTTGCTGTACAACGAGTTAATCATCAGGTGCAGCAGCTGTTTCGCCTCGGTCTGGAAGCCCAGTGTTTCTTTTTTGATGTCAGCGGTCATGGTTCCCTCGTATACGGTCTGAGAATATAGATTGATACCCTACAACCTAGACAGATGGGGTTCGGGGTATAGCTTTTCAAGTACCGGAGAGGCATATTGAAGGATAACCAACCGGAGACCATGGCATGAAAGACAATAAGATACGCCTGACACTCGCCCTCGGCTTGACCGCCGTGCTGCTGGCTGCCTGCAGTGACAGCAATGACAGCCCGGCTACTCCGGTAGAGCCGACCTTCCTGGCCATTGCGCAGCCGCTGGTGGAAGATCCGCCCGAGGTCGGCCAACCCTCGCTGCTGGCGACTACTTTTGACCTGGCCGATGTGGGCTACGAGCAGCGTGAATTTTTCCTTTCCGGTGACGCCAGCGCCTTTACCAATCTCAGTGAACTGGGTGTGGACGGAGCCTGGGAGGTGGAAGCCGGCGAAACCGCCCCTTACCGCACCCGGGTAATTATCTACCGTCCAATCGACCCTGCTGATTTCAGTGGCACCGTCATGATGGAATGGCTGAATGTCACCGCCGGCTTTGAAACCCCGCCCAGCTACGGTTCGGGCCACGTGGAGATATTGCGCAGCGGCCATGTCTGGGTCGGTGTGTCAGCCCAGCTGATTGGGATCGAAGGCTCGGACCGGGGCCTGCTGCCCCTGCACCTGAAGGCGGCAAATCCCGAGCGCTACGAGAGCCTGGCCCATCCGGGTGACAGCTTTTCTTACGACATATTTTCCCAGGCAGCCCAGGCCCTGCGCGAGCCGGAAACAACAGACCTGTTGCCGGGGCTTGCGGTTGAGCGACTGATCGCGCTGGGCGAGTCCCAGTCTGCCGGGCGCCTGGTCAGCTATATCAACGCCATACAACCGCTGTACAACCCCTTTGACGGTTACATGGTGCACAGCCGGGGTGGCAGCAGCTCGGCCCTGGCCCAGGAACCACTCACCGCAATCCCTACGCCCGACGGTGTTCGTATTCGTACCGATATCAATGTACCGGTCCTTAACTTCCAGACCGAAACCGACCTCCTTGTACTGGGATCGGTAAGCAGCCGCCAGGATGACAATGACAGGTTTCGCCTGTGGGAAACCACCGGCTCCGCCCATGGTGATTATTACTCTTTTGTATCCGGACGCGCTGATACCGGAGAAGATCCGCAATTTGCCGTGGTGGTTGAGGTGGATTCCATCTTCGGTTTTATCAACTGTGACCAGCCGATGAACGCCGGTTCCATGCCCTGGATCTTCAACGCCGCCCTGCGCTCACTGGACACCTGGGTGCGCGACGGCACCGCACCACCCGAGGCCCCAAGGCTGGATCTCAATGACAGCATGACAGCATTTATCAAGGATGAGCTGGGCAATGTCACCGGTGGTATCCGGACCCCGTATGTCGATTCGGCCGCTGCCATTCTGTCCGGTGAGAACCAGTCGGGACGTGAATCTTTCTGCTTCCTGTTTGGCAGCACTGCACTGTTTGATGCGACCCAAATGGCGCAGCTGTACGTGGATCAGGCAGGTTACGAAGCGGCTGTCAGTGAAGCGGCGGATGATGCCGTTGCCAAGGGCTTTCTGCTGGCAGAGGACGCGGAGCGCATCAAGGCTGCCGCCACCCTGCAATGGCAGGCGTTGGGAACGTAAAACGCCCGCGGAGCGGGCGTTTGGGATACCGGCGGTCCGGCGGTCCGGCGTACCGGCGTTCCGGCGTTCCGGCGTTCCGGCGTACCGGTCAAACCGGCTTTCTATCTTACCAGGCTAGCCGCCCGCCGTCAGGCGGGCGCCTTTCATTTCCAGCCTGTCACGGCCGACAGGCCACTGCCGATTTCAGCAAGGCTGCGCACGGTTTTCACACCGGCATCTTCGAGGGCCTCAAACTTTTCGTCAGCGGTACCCTTGCCTCCGGAAATAATCGCGCCGGCATGGCCCATACGCTTGCCCTTGGGTGCCGTTACCCCGGCAATGTAGGACACTACGGGCTTGCTGCAATTCGCCTTGATCCAGGCGGCGGCCTCTTCCTCTGCGGTACCGCCGATTTCACCGATCATTACGATCGCCTCGGTGGCGGGATCTTTTTCGAACATGGCCAGGATGTCGATAAAGCTGGAACCGGGAATCGGGTCACCACCAATACCTACACAGGTAGACTGGCCAAAGCCGGCATCGGTAGTCTGCTTGACTGCTTCGTAGGTCAGGGTACCGGAGCGGGACACAATACCGACCTTCCCGGGCAGGTGAATGTGGCCGGGCATGATGCCGATCTTGCATTCGCCGGGGGTGATGACACCGGGACAGTTCGGGCCGATCAGGCGTACGCCCAGTTCGTCGCACTTCACTTTTGCATCAAGCATGTCCAGGGTCGGGATGCCTTCAGTGATACAGACGATCAGCTTGATACCGCTGTTTGCCGCTTCAAGGATGGAATCCTTGCAGAAGGGAGCCGGCACATAAATGACGGATGCCTCGGCGCCGGTGGTATCAACCGCATCGGCCATGGTATTGAACACGGGCAGGCCAAGGTGCTGCTGGCCACCCTTGCCCGGCGTTACGCCGCCGACCATGAGTGTTCCGTACGCAATAGCCTGCTCGGAGTGAAACGTACCCTGCGAGCCGGTAAAGCCCTGGCAGATAACCTTGGTGTTCTTGTCGATCAGGATGCTCATCAGGCTGCTCCTCCCGCTGCTTTAACTGCCTGCTGGGCAGCATCTGTAAGGCTGGTGGCAGCAATAATATTCAGGCCGCTATCGGCCAGGACCTTGCGCCCCAATTCGGCGTTGTTGCCTTCAAGGCGAACGACGACCGGTATCTGCACACCGATCTCCTGCACGGCACCAATCACGCCTTCGGCGATCAGGTCACAGCGCACGATGCCACCAAAAATATTGATGAGTACGGCCTTGACCTTGTCGTCGGAGAGAATGATCTTGAACGCTTCGGACACCCGCTCCTTGGTCGCGCCGCCCCCTACATCAAGGAAGTTGGCCGGTGCACCACCGTGCAACTTGACGATATCCATGGTGCCCATCGCCAGACCTGCGCCGTTCACCATGCAGCCGATGTTGCCGTCCAGGGCAACGTAATTCAGCTCCCACTTGGCAGCATCAGCCTCGCGCGCATCTTCCTGTGAGGGATCGTGCATCTCGCGCAGTTTGGGCTGGCGATACAGGGCGTTGCCATCCACACCCAGTTTGGCATCCAGGCAGTGCAGGTTGCCTTCGCTGGTGATAACCAGAGGGTTGACCTCAATCAGCGCCAGATCCTTGTCCTTGAACAGCTGGGCCAGGCCTATGAAGATCTTCACGAACTGCTTGATCTGCTCCCCTTGCAGGCCGAGCCTGAACGCCAGCTCACGGCCCTGGTAAGGCTGCGCGCCCACCAGCGGATCAATGATCGCACGCAGGATTTTTTCCGGGGTCTCTTCGGCAACCTTCTCAATCTCGACACCACCTTCGGTGGAGGCCATGAACACGATACGCCGTGTACCGCGGTCAACAACCGCGCCAAGATAAAGCTCCTCGGCGATGTCGGTGCAGGTTTCCACCAGGATCTTGCTGACCGGCTGGCCACCTTCGTCGGTCTGGTAAGTTACCAGCTGCTGGCCCAGCCACTTGGCGGCGAAATCGCGCACCTCATCGGTGGTTTTTACCAGCTTGACACCGCCGGCCTTGCCGCGGCCGCCCGCGTGCACCTGGGCTTTAACCACCCACATATCGCCGCCGATAGTTTCCGCTGCCTTAACCGCGTCTTCCGGGGTATCAACAGCATACCCCTTGGATACGGGCAACCCGTATTCGGCAAACAGCTGTTTGCCCTGATATTCATGAAGATTCATGCTTTATCCTGTGTGCTACGTTATGTACTGGAATGGGTTCCGGGAACCCATGCCCCCAAGTGCCTCGACTGCGCAATAATTGATTTTATGCGCGCGCGCCCGGGCAAAGTCTACTTGCGCTGCTTGCGATTGGCGATATGGATCGCATGACCGTTTACCGCCAGTGCAGCTTCATGAACCGTTTCCGACAGCGTTGGATGGGCAAACACTGTCAGCGCCAGGTCTTCCGAACTGGCACCAAACTCCATTGCGATGACAACCTGCTGCACCAGGTCTGCCGCCGAGGGCCCCACAATGTGGCAGCCGAGAACCCGGTCCGTTTCCTTGTCCGCAAGAATCTTGACAATACCATCGGTATCGTTCGCCGCCATGGCGCGACCGCTGGCGGCAAACGGGAAAACCCCCGCCTTGTAACTGATACCATCGGATTTAAGCTGTTGCTCGGTTTTACCTACCGCGGCTACTTCCGGGTGGGTATAGATCACCGATGGGATGCAATCGTAGTTCACCTGGGCGGGCTTGCCGGCAATACGTTCGGCGACCATCACGCCCTCTTCCGAGCCCTTGTGGGCAAGCATAAGACCACGAACCACATCGCCCACCGCATAGACGTGAGGCGCTTCGGTGGCACAGTAGTCGTTGACATAAATAAAGCCGCGCTCATCGAGGGTAACACCACAATCGGTCGCCAGTAAGTCTTCCGTGCGCGGGCGGCGGCCCACGGACACGATCAGCTTATCGAACACTTCAACGTGTTCCTCGCCACCGGCAGTGAAAGTGACCGACACCTTACCGTCCTTGACTTCGGTGCCCGTGACCCGGGCTCCAAGGCGAATATCCAGGTTCTGCTTGCGAAAAATCTTGCCCGCTTCCTTGGCGACCTGGCTGTCCATCATGGGCAGCAGCTCGTCCAGGGCCTCGAGCATCACCACTTCCGCACCCAGGCGGGCCCAGACGCTGCCAAGTTCAAGACCGATGACACCCGCGCCTATCACGCCCAGGCGGGTGGGCACTTCGGTGAACTCCAGTGCACCGGTGGAATCGACGATACAGTCGTTGTCGATCGGGGCGGGTCCAATGGCAATCGGCACCGACCCCGCAGCAATAATAACATTGCCGGCGTCAAGAATACTGACCTTGCCTTCCCGGTCAGTGACCTCCACCTTGGCACCGGCGAGAACCTTGCCGCGGCCCTGGATCGGGGTGACACCATTGTGCTTGAACAGCCCGCTGATGCCACCGGTGAGCTGGTCGACAATCTTGTTCTTGCGCGCCAGCATGGCCGGCACATCCATTTCCGCCGACTTCACAGTGATGCCGTGCACCCCGAGGTGTTCTTTTGCCTCAACAAATTTCTGGCTGCTGTCGAGCAGCGCTTTCGAGGGGATGCAACCCACATTCAGGCAGGTGCCACCGAGGCGCACCTTGCCATCATCATCCAGCCACTCTTCCACGCAGGCAGTGGACAGGCCAAGCTGGGCTGCCTTGATCGCCGCCACATAACCGCCGGGGCCGGAACCTATTACCACTACATCATAGTCAGACATTGCCTTTCTCCCACATGAGTCAGTTACAGCTGCAGCAGGATGCGCGCCGGGTCTTCTATAAGGTCCTTGACCGCAACCAGGAACTGCACTGCGGTCTTGCCATCGATCAAGCGATGATCGTAGGAGAGTGCAAGATACATCATCGGCTGGATAACCACTTGCCCATTCACAGCCATGGGCCGCTCCTGGATCTTGTGCATTCCCAGGATACCGGTTTGCGGCGGGTTCAGGATCGGGGTTGACAACAGCGAACCGAAAACGCCGCCGTTGGTTACCGTGAAGGTGCCGCCTGTCATGTCGTCGATGGTGAGCTTGTTGTCCCGGGCGCGCAAACCAAGGTCACGCACCGCTGCTTCGACATCCGCCAGGGTCATGAAATCCGCATCCCGCAGTACCGGCACCACAAGGCCGCCGGGGGTGGAGACCGCCACACCGATGTCCTGGTAACCATGATAGACCACATCGCTGCCGTCAACGGAGGCGTTCACTTCCGGGAATCGCTTCAGTGCCTCACAACAGGCCTTGACGAAAAACCCCATGAACCCCAGACGGGTGCCATTGTGGGTTTTCTCGAACTTCTCCTTGTACTTTTCCCGCAATGCCATGACCGGCGCCATATTGACCTCGTTGAAGGTGGTCAGCATCGCGGTTTCGCGGGTGGCTTCCAGCAGGCGCTCGGCGATGCGGGCCCGCATGCGGGTCATCGGTACGCGTTTTTCAATACGCTCCCCGGTCGCCTCCGCAGGTACCTGCGGCAGGCGGTCGGCAGTGGCGGGTTTGCCGGACACGGGTTTGTTCGCCGCCTTGTCCGCTGCGGGGGCCGGCGTGGCTTTTGGTGCCTCGCGCAGGTGGGTCAGCACGTCTTCCTTGGTTACCCGACCACCCTTGCCGGTACCCTTGATGGTAGCGGCGTCGAGTTTGTGTTCCTCAACCAGCTGCCTGGCCGCAGGGCCCATGGTCGCCTCGGCCCCACCGGTATCAGTATTGGCGGCGGTATCGGCGGGAGCCTCGGCCCCGGATGCTCCGCCTGCAGCGGCGCCTGCGGTTGCCGGCTCCAGTGTTGCCAGCAACTGCTGGCCCTGGATGGTCTCTCCCTCCCGGGCATGGATTTTGCCGATCACACCATCTTCAGGCGCTGTTACTTCCATCACGACCTTATCTGTCTCAATCTCGACAAGTAGCTCATCGCGGGTAACTGCCTCGCCCTCCTGCTTGTGCCAGACCGCGATTTCTCCATCTGCGACCGACTCGGGAAAGGCTGGCGCCTTTATTTCAATAGCCATTTCGATTCCTTTGAAAAAACCTTATCTTTGCCGTGGCACAACAGGTGCCAGGGCTTCATTAATGAACTCTTCCTGCTGTGCAAGGTGCAGTGCCATGTAACCCGCTGCCGGCGCCGCGGACGGCTCCCGCCCCACATAGCTCAAATACACCCCGGTACGATGCGAAAACAGTACCCGCCGCATGTGGTGCTGGCTCGAATACCAGGCGCCCTGGTTTTGCGGCTCTTCCTGGCACCACACCGCCTCGGTGATATTGGGATAACCACTGAGCACGTCCAGCAGCTCGGCCTCCGGAAACGGGTACAGCTGCTCCAGGCGGACGATGGCGATATTATCAATGTCGCGCTCGCGCCGCGCTGCCCGCAGGTCGTAATAGACCTTGCCGCTACAGAGGATAATCCTGGCAACGGCCTGTTTATCGATGGGGTCGGTCTCATCCAGCACATTATAATAATGGCCATCGGCGAGATCTTCCAGCGACGATACCGCCTCCTTATGGCGCAGCAGACTCTTGGGCGACATCACCACCAGGGGCTTGCGCACCGGCCTGATCGCCTGGCGGCGCAACATATGGTACACCTGAGCCGGGGTGGTCGGCACACAAACCTGGATATTGTGCTCGGCGCACAACTGCAGGAAGCGCTCCAGACGGGCCGAGGAATGCTCCGGGCCCTGCCCCTCGTAACCGTGGGGTAGCAACATGGTCAGCCCGCACAGGCGCGACCATTTGTGCTCACCACTGGTAATGAACTGGTCAATTACCACCTGTGCCCCGTTGGCGAAATCACCGAACTGCGCTTCCCATATCACCAGCCCGGTGGGGGACGTCGTGGAGTAGCCGTATTCAAAAGCCAGAACGGCTTCTTCCGAAAGCAGGGAATCAAGGATACAGAAATCGGCCTGGTCCTCCCTGATGTGCTGCAGTGGGATATACCGGCTGGCGTCCTTCTGGTTGTGCAGTACCGCGTGGCGGTGCGAAAAGGTGCCGCGACCCACATCCTGGCCGGTCAGGCGCACCGGATAGCCGGCCTGCAGCAACGTGGCATAAGCAAGGGTCTCTGCCGCCCCCCAGTTCAGCGCCAGTGCACCGGCGGCCATCTTGCGCCTGTCTTCCAGAATCTTGGCCACTTGGCGCTGCAGGGGAAATCCCTCGGGAGCCACGTTGATATCGTGAGCCAGGGCCTGTAACGCCTGCAGGTCCATGGAGGTGTCGTACTCCATGTTCCACTCGTGACCCAGGTAGGGTGTCCAGTCGACAAACAGGCTGGGGTTCGGTTCCGACACCAGCCCACTGACCAAGGGCTTGCCACGGTCGAGAGACTCCCGGTAGCCGTTCACCAGGCGCTCATCCTCTTCGGCCGTGATCACCCCCTGCGCTATCAGTTCGGCGGCATAGAGATCGCGGGTCGTCTTTTGTTTGCGGATGCGCTCGTACATCAGTGGCTGGGTCACCGATGGCTCATCTGCCTCGTTATGGCCACGGCGGCGGTAGCACACCAGGTCGATGACCACATCGCGGTGGAACGTATTGCGGAAGTCGCCCGCCAGCTGGGTCACGAAATGGACCGCCTGCGGGTCATCGGCGTTCACGTGAAAAATCGGTGCCTGCACCATCTTGGCAATGTCGGTACAGTATTCAGTGGAGCGCGCATCCTCGCGATCACTGGTGGTAAAGCCAACCTGGTTGTTGAGTACAATGTGCAGGGTACCACCGGTTTTGTAGGCCCGGGTCTGGGACATCTGGAAAGTCTCCATGACCACACCCTGGCCGGCAAACGCTGCATCACCGTGGATAACAATCGGCACTACGGTATTGCCGACCGGGTCCCTGCGCCGGTCCTGCCGGGCGCGTACCGACCCTTCGACCACCGGCGACACAATCTCCAGGTGGGAGGGGTTGAACGCCAGCGCCAGATGCACTTCACCGCCGGGGGTCATGACATTGGATGAGAACCCCTGGTGATACTTGACATCGCCGGATTTGTCGTAAACCACACGGCCTTCGAATTCGGCAAACAGGTCGGATGGGTTTTTGCCGAAGATGTTCACCAGTACATTGAGACGGCCGCGGTGGGCCATACCGATAACGATTTCCTTGGCACCATAGGAGCCGCTGCGCTGAACCATTTCCGAGAGCATCGGGATCAGTGACTCGCCGCCCTCAAGGCCAAAGCGCTTGGTACCGGGATATTTGGAGGCGAGGGACTTTTCCAGGCCTTCGGCCTTGATCAGGCTGCGCAACAACTGGGTACGCATATCATCCGAATAATTGGGAGCGGAACGCACCGACTCCATGCGCTGCATGATCCAGTGCCGCTGCTCCGTATCCACGATGTGCATGAACTCGGCGCCAATGGTATGGCAGTAAGTACGCTCCAGCGATTCGACAATCTCACCGAGGGTGGCGTCGGTCTTGCCGATATACATATTGCCGGTCTGGAACACGGTCTCCAGGTCGGCGGTAGACAGCTTGTGAAACCCCAGGTCCAGGTCGGGAACCGGGTCTCGCATGTGCAGGCTGAGGGGATCGAGACTGGCTTTCTGGTGACCACGCTGGCGATAGGCCGATACCAGCTGCACCACTCTTACCTGCTTGCGCTCGTACTCGGTCGCCTGGGAGTCGTGTGCGACTGTAGCCTCGGTGCGCACTCGCATTTTACTGATCTGGGCAAACCGATCGCGGATAATCGAATGCGGGACATCCTGCAAAGTGCCGTGGGGCGATTCCACCCGGGGCAGCTTTTCAAAGTATTCTCGCCACTGCTCCGGGACGCCATTGGGGTCCAGGAGGTAGGATTCATACAAATCCTCAACGTAAGTGGCATTGCCACCTGCGATGTGCGAGCTCTTGCGCAAGAGCTCCATCGAACTATGTTCCATCATTACCCTTCCGGGGTTGTATTAGGCCGGCACTGACCCGGCTGGTCTTGCCTCGTTGTTGGTTCAGGTAGCCCGCGTTAACAACATGGTGCGGATGTGGCCAATGGCGCGGGTCGGGTTGAGACCCTTGGGGCACACATTGACACAGTTCTGGATCCCATGGCAACGAAACACGCTGAACGGGTCGTCCAGCCGTGACAGGCGCTCATCCGTTGCGGTATCGCGACTGTCCGCCAGGAAGCGATAGGCCTGCAGCAATCCGGCGGGGCCGACAAAGCGGTCGGGGTTCCACCAGAAAGAGGGGCAACTGGAGGAACAACAGGCGCACAGGATGCACTCGTAAAGGCCGTCCAGCTTGGCGCGATCCTCCGGGGTCTGCAGACGCTCAATGGCAGGTGCCGGCGTATTGTTCTGCAGAAACGGCTGGATCTTTTCATATTGTGCGTAGAACATGCTCATGTCCACGACCAGGTCGCGTACCACGGGCAGGCCCGGCAGTGGCCGGATCACCAGCTTGTTCTTGCGCACTGTGGCCGACAGCGGCGTAATGCAGGCAAGGCCATTCTTGCCGTTGATATTGACGCCGTCGGAACCGCACACACCCTCGCGGCAGGACCGGCGATAGGTTACCGAGCTGTCGCGCGCCTTGAGCTGCTCCAGCACGTCCAGCACCATCAGGTCGCGACCCTGGGTATCGAACTCGAAATCCTCCATGTAGGGCTGCTGGTCGGTTTCCGGGTTGTAACGATAAATACTCACTTGCAGCATTTCCATAACCTCTTAATAAGTCCGCGCCATGGGCTCGAACGTGGGAACAGTACGCGGCTTGAAATTCACACCGCGCTTGCCGACCCGCTTGTCTTCGGGGTAATACATGGAGTGGCACAACCAGTTCTCGTCGTCGCGTTCCTGGAAATCATCGCGGGCGTGGGCGCCGCGACTTTCCGTACGCGCCTCTGCGGTAATTGCCGTGGCTTCCGCCACTTCCAGCAGATTGTGCAGTTCCAGGGCTTCGATACGCGCGGTATTGAACGTCATGCTCTTGTCGGGCAGTGCGGCGCCCTCGATACGACCACGCAGTTCGGCCAGCTTGCTGACACCCTCCTGCATGAACTCGCCCTTGCGGAATACACCGAAGTAATTCTGCATGATGTTCTGCAACTCTTTGCGCAGATCGGGGATCTTGTCGGTGCCGGTGGCCGCTTCCAGTTTGTTGAGCCGGGACATGCCCTGCTCGATATCACTTTCGGAGGCATCGCGCATATCAATACCTTCGCGCAGGGCCTTTTCAATGAACAGGCCCGACGCCCGGCCAAACACCACCAGGTCCAGCAACGAATTGCCGCCCAGGCGATTGGCGCCATGCACCGACACACAGGCCACTTCACCGCAGGCATAAAGGCCGGGGATGATATGGTCGTTGCCCGCCGCATCAACCGTAATAGCCTGGCCGTTCACATTGGTGGGAATCCCTCCCATCATGTAATGGCAGGTGGGGACCACGGGGATGGGCTCTTTCACCGGGTCGACATGGGCAAAGGTACGCGACAGCTCACAGATACCCGGCAGGCGCGACTCCAGTACTTCTTCACCCAGGTGATCCAGCTTCAGCATGACATGATCGCCGTCGGGGCCACAGCCACGACCTTCGATGATTTCCAGGATCATGGAGCGGGCGACAACATCGCGACCGGCCAGGTCCTTGGCGTTGGGCGCATAGCGCTCCATGAAACGCTCACCATCCTTATTGATGAGATAACCACCTTCACCGCGACAACCTTCGGTCACCAGGGTGCCGGCGCCATAGATGCCGGTGGGGTGAAACTGCCACATTTCGATGTCCTGCACCGGGAAACCCGCGCGCAGGGACATGCCAATACCGTCGCCGGTATTGATGTGCGCATTGGTCGTGGATGCATAGATACGCCCCGCACCACCGGTAGCGAACACGGTAGCCTTCGCCTTTACATACACTGTTTCACCGGTTTCGATGCAAATCGCCATCACCCCGACAACGGATCCGTCCTGGTTCTTGACGATGTCAGTGGCGTACCACTCGTTCAGGAATACGGTTTCGTTCTTGATATTGCCCTGGTACAGCGTATGCAGCAGGGCGTGGCCGGTGCGGTCGGCCGCGGCGCAGGTGCGCGCAGCCTGGCCACCCTTGCCATAGTCCTTTGACTGGCCGCCGAAGGGACGCTGGTAAATGCGGCCCTCTTCCGTGCGCGAGAATGGCAGCCCCATGTGCTCGAGTTCGAATACGGCTTCCGGGCCGACACTGCACATGTATTCTATGGCGTCCTGGTCACCGATATAATCGGAGCCCTTGACGGTGTCGTACATATGCCAGCGCCAGTCGTCATTGGGATCGTCACTGGCGATCGCACAGGTAATACCGCCCTGGGCCGACACGGTGTGTGAGCGAGTGGGAAACACTTTGGAGATTACGGCTGTTTTATAGCCTGATTGCGCCAGCTGCAGTGCTGCGCGCATACCCGCGCCGCCACCGCCAACGATTACTCCATCAAACGAAATTGTACGCAATGCTGTCATAATTCAATATCCCCAGAGGATCTGTACGCCCAAGACCACATAGATAAAAATACCGAGGGCGATCACCAGCTGGCTTGTTATACGCAGAAAATTGCCGGTAGATCCCATCAGACGTTCGGTCAGGTAATCGGTGAGTACCGCCCACAGCCCTATCCAGGCATGCGCTGCAAGAGACAGCAGCGCCATCAGGCTGAACACCTTTACCCAGGTCTGCTCAAACAGTGCCTTCCAGCTAGGGTAATCCACCCCGCCGGCAATTGCCCAGGCTATGAACAGGAAATAGGCCAGCAGGATAACGCCAGTCACACGTTGTATCAGCCAGTCGGCGAGGCCATTCCGGCCCAGACTTGTTACTGCAGTTACCATATCCATAACCCCGCAAGCAGTGTCAGTACAATCGAGAGCACGATAACGAGACGCGCACTGAAGGTGCCGCCCTCAAGTGACTCGCCGATACCAAAATCCATGACCAGGTGCCTGACACCCGCCAGGGAGTGATAAATCAGCGCCGCCATGATCACCAGGAGAATCAACCGGGCGACGGGGCTGGTCAGGATATCCTGCAGGGCCGCGAAACTTTCCGGGCTACGCAGGCTCATATCCAGGGCCCAGATCAGAAACGCCATGGCGGCAAACAGGAACACACCGGATGCACGATGAGTAATGGAAGCCCACGCCGTAATGGGCAGTCTCATGCTGCCGATGTCCAGGTTTACGGGACGATTGTCTTTCACATCAGGTACCACCGTTACGAGCGCCACAGGGGCGATTAAAGGGGGCCGCTGCTGAAGCGCGGCGTTCGTGCCGTCCACGCAGGCAAGCGGAGAAAGCGCGGCGAATTATAGGCAGTTGCTCGTTCAAATACAAACTGGCGGCCCCGGGGCTTGCGTGACCGGGTGAATGTAACGAACGTCGCCTAACTCCGGATTGGACAATGCCGGATAATAGTGTTCGGAACGGGGCGATACGTGCAAATAGCGCCCGATTCATTGACAAAATCTCCCGAAACTCTATAGTTGGCCCCCCCGAAAGAAAGACAATGCAGGACCAGATATGAGTGACAAAAAAGCGACACTGACGGTAGACGGGTTAGATGGCAGCATCGAATTACCGGTTTACTCCGGCACGTTGGGCCCCAATGTAGTGGATGTGGGCGCCCTGACCGGCAAGGGCCTGTTCACCTATGACCCCGGATTCGTCTCCACCGCTGCCTGTGAATCGCAGATTACCTATATCGACGGCGAACAGGGTGTTTTGCTGCATCGCGGCTACCCCATAGACCAGCTGGCGGAAAACAGCGATTACCTGGAAACCTGCTATCTGCTGCTCTATGGCGAGTTGCCCAACGCCGCCCAGCAAGAGCATTTTGTCGGCACCGTGAAGCGTCATACCATGGTCCACGAACAAATTTCCACGTTCTTTAACGGTTTCCGCCGCGATGCCCACCCCATGGCCATCATGTGTGGGGTCGTCGGGGCACTGTCGGCTTTCTACCACGATTCCACGGACATTTCCGATGAGAACCATCGCGAAGTGGCGGCCTTCCGGTTGATCGCCAAAATGCCCACCCTGGCAGCCATGAGCTACAAATTCTCCGTCGGCCAGCCCTTCATGTACCCCGACAACAGCATGGGCTACGCCGAGAACTTCCTCCACATGATGTTCGGCAATCCCTGCGAACCCAGCAATATCAGCCCGGTGCTGGCCAAGGCCATGGACCGCATTTTCCTGCTGCACGCCGATCACGAACAGAATGCGTCCACCTCTACCGTACGCCTGGCGGGTTCTTCCGGCGCCAATCCCTTCGCCTGCATCGCAGCCGGCATCGCCGCCCTCTGGGGACCGTCCCACGGCGGCGCCAATGAGGCGGTACTGGAAATGCTGGAGGAAATCGGTGATGTCTCCAGGATTGACGAGTTTGTCTCCCGGGCCAAGGACAAGGACGACCCCTTCCGCCTGATGGGCTTTGGCCACAGGGTTTACAAGAACTTTGACCCCCGCGCCAAGGTGATGAAAGAAGCAGCGGATGAAGTGCTGGCAGAACTTGGCATAGACAACGAGCCTTTGCTGGCGATTGCCAAGCGCCTGGAACAGATCGCGCTGGAAGATCCCTACTTCATCGAACGCAAACTGTACCCCAATGTCGATTTCTACTCCGGCATCATCCTCAAGGCTATCGGTATCCCCACCAGCATGTTTACCGTCATCTTCGCGGTTGGCCGCACGGTGGGCTGGATTGCGCACTGGCACGAGATGATCAGTGGCAGCTATCGTATCGGTCGCCCAAGGCAGCTCTACACCGGCTATCCGCAACGGGACTATGTGTCCATTGACGGCCGCTGAAAGCACCCTGACCCTTTGGAAAAAAGGCCGCACTGCGGCCTTTTTTTGGTTACACTGGCACATCGCCACTCATTACAGGTTACGGCACTCAATGACTGACATTGTTATCAGCGGCACCGGGCTATACACCCCGGCAGAATCCATCAGCAACGAGGAGCTGGTGCACTCGTTCAATGCCTGGGTGGAACTGGCCAATGCGGCCAATGCCGATGCCATAGCCGCTGGAGAGCAGGCGCCCGTGCAACCCTCCTCGGCAGAATTCATTGAAAAGGCCTCGGGTATCAAGTCGCGTTACGTGATCAACAAGGCGGGGATCCTGGACCCGGAACGCATGGTGCCGCTGATTCCCGAACGCCCGGACCACGCAGCCTCGATACAGTGTGAAATTGGTGTCGCGGCCGCCCGTGAAGCAATGTCCCAGGCCGGTAAAACCGCTGCCGATATCGATGCCGTCATTGTGGCGTGTTCGAATCTGCAGCGCCCCTACCCCGCTATCGCGGTCGAGATCCAGGATGCACTGGGCATCCGGGGTTACGGCTTTGACATGAACGTAGCCTGCTCTTCCGCTACGTTCGGCATCCAGCAGGCCCGGGATGCAGTCAGCACCGGCAGCGCACGTTGCGTACTGATTATCAATCCCGAAATCTGCAGCGGCCACCTGAATTTTCGCGATCGCGACTCGCATTTCATTTTTGGCGATGTGTGTACGGCCATTATCGTTGAACGCCAGGACACCGCTACCGCTGACGACTGTTACCGTATTCTGGACAGCAAACTGCAAACCCTGTTTTCCAACAATATCCGCAATAACTTCGGCTTTCTCAACCGCGCCGATGAATCGGGTATCGGCGCCGCCGACAAGCTGTTTGTGCAGGAAGGGCGCAAGGTCTTCAAGGAGGTGTGCCCGGCGGTGGCCAGGCAGATCAGCGAGCAACTGGAGCAGCTGGATATCGCGCCACAGGCACTCAAGCGGCTATGGCTGCACCAGGCCAACCTGAGCATGAACCAGCTGATCTCACGCAAGGTGCTGGGGCGTGACGCCACAGCGGAAGAAGCACCCATCATTCTCGATGAATACGCCAATACCAGCTCTGCAGGTTCCGTCATCGCCTTCCACAAGCACCGCACTGATTTCCAGGCCGGCGACCTGGGCGTGCTGTGCTCTTTTGGCGCCGGTTACAGTATCGGCAGTGTGATCCTGCAGCGGATTTAACACCGCCCCCCCCTGCAGCCGCGTTACAGCAGTGCCGGCAGGGCGTCCAGCAGAGCGTCACACTGGGCATCAGTGCCAACCGTGATCCGCAAATAACCGGCAATGCGCGGCTTGTCGAAGTAGCGCACTATGATGCCCTGCTCGCGCAGAGCGAGAAACAGCGCGCCGGTATCGCGGTCGTTGCCCGGGCTGGCCAGGATAAAGTTCGCGGCCGAAGGCAGCACACTGAACCCCAGGGCCTCCAGGCCGCGGGTGAGGCGCTCCCGGCTGGCGATAACCCTGTCACAACACTCGCGGAACCAGTCCTCGTCTGCCAGCGACGCCAGCACGGCGGCCTGGGCCACAGCGTCCAGCGGATAGGAATTGAACGAGTTCTTGACGCGCTGCAGGCCGTCGATCAAGGCTGCCTGGCCGAAGGCCACTCCCACCCGCAACCCCGCCAGGGCCCGGGACTTGGAGAGGGTTTGCACAACCAGCAGGTTGTCGAAGTCGTTGATCAGGGTAATCGCGGATTCACCCCCGAAATCAATATAGGCTTCATCGATCACCACCACGCTATCGGGGTTGGCGGCCACCAGTGCGCGTATTTGCGCCAGGCTCAGCAGCAGCCCGGTGGGCGCATTCGGGTTCGGCACAATAATGCCGCCGTTGGGGCGGGCGAAGGCGCTGGTATCAATACTGAAATCCGCGCCCAGTGGCACCCGCTCATAACGGATGCCATAGAGCTCACACCAGACCGGGTAGAAACTGTAAGTGATATCCGGGAACAGCAGAGGCCGTTGTTGTTGTAACAAACCCTGGAACACATGGGCCAGCACTTCGTCCGAACCGTTACCAAGGAATACCTGGTCAGGATGCAGACCGTGATAATCGGCAAAAGCCTGACGTAACCGGGCAGACTCGGGATCGGGATAGCGTCGCAGCGCGTCACTCTCGATCTGCTGCACTGCCGCCACTACTGCAGGCGATGGCGGATACGGCGATTCATTGGTATTCAGCTTGATCAGACGCTCGTGCCGGGGTTGCTCACCGGGCACATAGGGCGTCAGACGCCGGGTGACGTCACTCCAGAAGCGGCTCATGGGTTATCCTGCAAATAGTGATGGAACCCTGCGAACTCACAGCGGGCGAAGTAACCTGCTGGCCTGCGCGGGGTCTGGTCCGGCATTCTAACCCGGCACCGGGCCAAAGCAAATTATGTGGCCGGCCGTGCCATTTAGTATTTGAAAATGGTATCGAACACAACCCGGTCATAGTCAGTACCACTTCCCGTGCGATTTTCCCCGGCATCATTGTCCACGAACACGGTGAAACCCACCGTCCAGTCGCGAGCTACCGCATAACTTCCAAACAGCTTGTGGCCCTGGATATCACTACCCCCACCACCCACGTTGGAATCCCGCAACAGGGCCAGTACCGAGTCTGCCTCAACATCTTCGTATTGATAGCCCACCTGCCAGCTGCCGGCCGCACTGGCTTTGCCCAGGCGTGCACCGGCCAGCCAACCGGTATCATAGGTATCTGCATCAAGATTACGGATATAGTCAGCGTAAAAGTTCAGCGGCATCGCAAAGCCGGAATAGGTCAGCTCGGCAAACAGCTCGAGCTCTTCATAATCGAGCAGGTAAGCGCAATTGTCGGCATCGGTGCAGTTGAAACTGTTGCCAAAGAAATCATCGGCATCGCCAAAGAAAGAGCTTTCGCCCTGTACTGGCACGTCAAAATAAGCGGCCCCGGCAGTAATTGACACAGTGTCCCCTACAGGCAGGCGCGCGCCCCCCTGCAAGCCGTAATAAAAAGTGTGGTTATCACGCCTGCTGTCGCTCTCGAGACCAATGGCAGCGGCGTTGATGAACAACTGCTCGCCGGACCAGCCAAAAGCCAGGCCTTCAGGGGTATAGTCAGAGTCCCAGGCCAGCCCGGCGCCCCCGGGACGATAGAAGTTATTTTTCATTTTGCCGGCTGTCACGTAGGCGCCATTGAACGGGCGCCATTTTGCATAGGCCTGGTCAAGATACAGGTCTTTTGAGGTGCCGCCACTACCCAGCGTGGTGTTGCCACTCACCGGGCTTTCGCTGCCGGCGGCGAGCCGCAGGCCGATCTCGACATCATTAGACAGTCGGGCCACTGCACCGAAACGGGCGCGCAACCGGTGCCGGCTGCGAATATCGCGGGATTCGACGTCAATTTCCTCGTAGCGGTAACGAAAGTCGCCACTGAACGTCGTGCCCGGCGCCCATTCTTCAACGGTACGGCCCGCCTCCTGTGCTTCCGTGCGCGCAAGTTGCACTTCCGACACCGTGGCCTCGGCCACTTGCCGCAGCTCGCGGTTTTCTTCCTCAAGCACCCCGACCCGTTCCGCCAGGCGCAGCATTTCCGCCCGAAGCTGGGCAAATTCCTCTTCGCTTACTGCAGCGGCAGCGCTACCGGAGAACAGAAACACAATACATGCCGCCCTGGCGGCCAGATAAGTTCGCATAAATACACCCCTTGTTTTGCGCACGGCAATGTTACCGTTTATCGGGTGTCTTGAAATTATTTTTGTTACAAAAAAATGACAGAGAACATCTACATTTCGCAACAGGGTCGTTTTAGTCGGTACCTGAGCGGGGAAATATCAAGGTGAACGTACTACCCACACCGAGCGTGCTGTCAATATGCAGCTCGGCATTGTGGCTGGCAGCAACGTGCTTGACGATGGCAAGGCCCAGCCCGGTGCCTCCGGTCCGGGAAGAGCGGCTGTTATCCACTCGATAAAAACGCTCGGTGAGTCGCGGCAGGTGCACGGGATCAATACCCTCACCCCGGTCCTCCACCGACAACACCAGTTTGTCACCCGAGCGATGCCACTTTATGGTAACAAGACCCTCATCGGCACTGTATTTGCAAGCGTTGAGAACCAGGTTGGAGACGGCGCTGTACAGTTCCCGATAGTCAGCGAGTACCTTATCAGTAGTGTCCAGCTGCAGGTCCAGCTGTCGCTGGGGGTGTATCGTGCGCACTTCCTCCCGGAGTTCGTGCAGCAACCCGCCCATATCCACCAGCTCGAGGTGTCGCCCACTGGCCGGGCCCTCAATACGATTGAGCCACAACAGGTCCTTGAGCAGCGCCTCCATACGTTGCGCCTGCTGTGCAATCTGTTGCAGCGGCCGCTGCAGGCGCTCGTTGAATAATCCCGGATTGCCCAGGATCGTATCCACGTAACCGCTGATAACGGTCAGCGGCGTACGCAACTCGTGGGACACATTACCCAGAAAATCCCGTCGCATCTGCTCCAGCCTCTCCTCGCGGGTAGTATCCCGAACGAATACCAGCCGATCGCCTCCTCCGAAGGAGGTGACGGAAAACAGCAGGAACCGCTCCTGGCCAGAGGTGAACCACGCCCGCAGCGGCTCCTGAAAGTCCCCGGCCACAAAGTAATCGTGAAATTCAGGCAGGCGCACCAAGTTCAGCATATTGTGGCCGCGATCGCCGGGATAGCGCAGCCCAAGCAGGCGCTCTGCCGCTGCATTGCTCCATTCGATCGCACCTGAGGCAGTGACCATGACCGCACCATCATAAATGGAGGACAGCGAGTCCTGCAGGTAATCCAGCCGCGAGTGCAAAAGCGCCTTTTGCTCGCCCACCTCGCGCCAGCGCCGATACAACCGGCTATAAACATCACCCCAGATGCCGGGGGCATCGGGTGGTGGTTTTTCGGGACCGATAAGCCAGGAATACAACTGTTGCAACTGATACAGCCAGTACCCCAGCAGTGCCAACAGCCCCAGGCTCAGGATGAGGGACGGCGCCCCGAGAAACCATCCCACAAGCCAGGCGAACGCCACCAGCAGCACGAGGCGACGCCATGGCCCCCACCAGTTACCGCTGTCGCTCACCGGGCGGCTGTTCCCCGCGCCGAGAAGCGATACCCCGTACCGCGCACGGTCTGGATCAGGTCGCTGTAATCGTTGTCCGGGGTTTGCAGGGCCTTGCGCAAGCGTCGGATGTGAACATCCACGGTGCGTTCTTCGACATAGACATTGGCACCCCAGACCTGGTCCAGCAACTGGCTGCGGCTATAGGCCCGCTCGGGATGAGACATAAAGAACTGCAGCAGATTGAACTCCGTTGGCCCCATTTCCAGGGCCCGTTCACCGAGAAATATACGACGGCTGTCGCCGTCCAGTACCAGGTCCTGCACCTGCAACTTCTCCAGGTGTTCACCGCCGGGCATCCGCCGCAACAGCGCCGTGATACGCGCCATGAGCTCGCGGGGTGCAAAGGGCTTGGTAATATAATCGTCGGCCCCTACATCCAGCCCCTGGACCAGGTTATCCTCCGCCGTTTTTGCGGTCAGCATGATCACCGGCAATTCCCGGGTGACTTCGTTGCCCTTGATGCGCCGGAGCAGCTCCAGCCCACTGCCACCGGGCAACATCCAGTCCAGTAATACCAGGTCGGGCCGCTCATCGATTATCAGTGTGTAGGCGTCACGTATATTTTCCGCTTCAAGAACGCGGAACCCGGAGAGTTCCAGCGCCATGCGCAGCATATCGCGAATTGCGAATTCATCATCGACGATCAGTACCTGGCGTTCACTCATTTGTCACATTATCCTCATTTGCCTGCGTCTGGCCCCTATTAGATGAGGTAATTATGACAATAAAATGACAAACAACGCCGATGGGCCAATAACTTGCCTGTCATGGCTGAAAAACCGCGGTAAATCACCTGTTCGTCGATTCACCGGGTGCCGAAAGCCGGGCTTCAGCGCAAACTGGCGTTGATATTGGCCAGCACCTTGTTACCCGGGCAAAGATCCGGCTCTTGCAGAGCGTTCAGTGGTCGCCGTGAGGTCTCAAGCACATCGTGCAGGTCGCGAGAGTCCTTGTCCATATAGATCAGCCCGGTAAGAATATGGCCCTTTGCGCGGTGCTGCTCCAGGGTAACCATCGCCGACAGCCGGTCAAAGGGGTCGAGATTCTCCGACACTTTTTCCAGATGCAAAACGGACCCGTCATGCATTGTTACTTCATGGGTCTTGCCGGCAACGTAATGGGTGGTGATTTCCTCGCGCATGGGTACAAAATCCACCGTGCCGGTAGCCTGGGCATGATCGCGCACAAAATCATAGCTCTTGGTGGACTCGGTGTTGTTATTGAAGGTAACGCAGGGCGACACCACATCAATCAGGGCAAAGCCCCGATGAGAAATCGCGGCCTTGATCAGCGGCACCAGCTGGCCCTTGTCCCCGGAAAAACTGCGCGCCACAAAGGTCGCGCCCAGCTGCAGGGCAAGACCCGGCAAATCAATTGCCGAGAACGGGTTGGGATCACCCTTCTTGCTGGCGGAGCCCTCGTCGGCAGTGGCGGAGTCCTGGCCCTTGGTCAGGCCGTAACAGCCATTGTTCATCACGATATAGACCATGTTCAGGTTGCGACGAACGGCGTGCGCAAACTGGCCCATGCCGATGGACGCAGTATCACCATCTCCGGAGACACCCAGGTAGAGAAGGTCCCGGTTGGCCATGGCCGCACCGGTCACCACCGACGGCATGCGCCCGTGTACCGAGTTGAAGCCATGGGATTTGCCCAGGAAATAGGTGGGCGTCTTGGACGAACAGCCAATGCCCGAGAGCTTGGCTATCCGGTGGGGTTCCAGCGACAATTCATGGCAGGCGCGAACGATGGCCCCGCTGATGGAGTCGTGGCCGCAGCCCGCACACAGCGTGGAAATGGCCCCTTCGTAATCGGCCTTGGTGTAACCGAGGTCATTGACCGGCAAGCCCGGGTGACGAAAAGTGGGTGACTGGTAGCTCATGCCCTGTTCTCCGGAACCGCCGAAACAATCCTCTCGCGGCGCAATGGGGTAACGTTATAGCCCGGCATCTGCAGCAGGATCTGCTTGCGGATATTGCGGGCACTGATCGGGTTGCCGTCAAAACAAAGCACGGACTTGAGTTTGTCGGGGCCCAGCTCAAACTCGGCCATCAGCAGGGTACGCAGCTGGGCGTCCCGGTTCTGCTCAATCACGAATACCCGTTCATGGCGCGCGATGAAGGCCTCCACTTCTTCATTGAAGGGGAAGGCACGCACCCGCATGGCGTTGAGATGAACCCCTTCGGCCGCCAGGTAATCCGCCGCCTCCATCGAGGATTGCTCGCTGGTGCCGTAAAACAGCACCGCGGTATCGGTAGCCTGTGCTGCCGGGTGCTCTATCGGTGCCGGCACCCAGGATTTGATGGTTTCCCACTTGGCCATCAACCGGTGCATGTTCTTCTCGTATTCCTCGCCTTTTTCGGTATACACGGCGTACTCGTCGCGCGAGGTTCCGCGGGTAAAGAAAGCCCCTTTGCTGGGGTGGGTACCGGGAACGGTGCGATAACAGATGGCGTCGCCATCCACATCCAGGTAGCGCCCGAATCGCTCCATGGAATCCAGGTCTTCCGCACTCAGCACCTTGCCGCGATCGTAGGTGCGAACATCGTCCCAGACCAGGGGGGCCGACATGTTGTCATTCATGCCCAGGTCGAGGTCGGTGAGCAGGATGATGGGCGTCTGCAGGCGGTCGGCGAGATCAAAAGACAGCGCGCCAAATTCAAAACACTCACTGGGCGTGGACGGAAACAGCAGTACCTGTTTGGTATCGCCGTGGGAGGCGTAGGCCGCGGCCAGCACATCGGATTGCTGGGTGCGCGTGGGCATGCCGGTGGAGGGCCCGGCCCGCTGCACATCGAACAATACGGCGGGGATCTCGGCGAAGTAGGCAAGGCCCAGGAACTCACTCATCAGCGACAGGCCAGGCCCACTGGTGGCGGTAAAGGCACGGGCGCCATTCCAGCTCGCGCCCACCACCATGCCGATGGCGGCCAGTTCATCCTCGGCCTGCACGATGGCGTAATTCCTGCGCCCGGTGCCGGCGTCGATCCGCAGGCGCTTGGCATAGCGCTCGAATGCATCCACAACCGAGGTGGACGGTGTAATCGGGTACCAGGCAGCCACGGTGGCGCCGCCATAGATCGCGCCCAGCCCCAGGGCCGTATTGCCGTCGAGCAGAATCTGGTCGCCCACTTTATCGGCAGTGCGCAAGCGGATACCCAGCGGGCAGGACACATTGTCCTTGGCATACTGGTACCCGAGCTCCAGCGCCTGGATATTGGGCGCTATCAGTTTTTCCTTGCCCTTGAACTGGTCTTCAACCAGCCCGGTGAGCACCGCAAAATCCATGTCCAGTAAAGCTGCGAGGGCACCCACATAGATCACGTTACGGAACAGCTGGCGCTGGCGGGGATCGTGGTACTGGTCATTGCAGATACGGGTCAGCGGTATGCCGATGATATTGACATCATTGCGGATCAACCGCAGGTCGAGGGGCTTGGTATTGTCATAGATGAAGTAACCGCCCGGCTCTACCTCTTCAATATCAGTGGGCATACTCTGGGGATTGACGGAAAGCATGATATCAACGCCACCACGCCGGCCCAGGTAACCTCTTTCACTGACCCGCACTTCATACCAGGTGGGCAGGCCCTGGATGTTCGAGGGAAAGATATTCTTCGGGCACACCGGCAAGCCCATCCGGAACACGGCCTTGGCGAACAGGTTGTTGGCACTGGCGCTGCCGGTGCCATTTACATTGGCGAACTTGATAACGAACTCGTTGACGGATTCCAGGGATTGCATGTTTTATTGTCCCGCCTTGGCCACATTGTAGAGAAACTTCTGCATGTCCCAGGCAGCCGTCGGGCAGCGCTCGGCACACAGCCCGCAGTGCAGGCACACGTCTTCATCTTTCACCATCACCCGACGGGTGGGTAAATCCGCCGACACATACAGATCCTGTGTCGGGTTATTCGCCGGTGCGCTCAGTTGTTGCCGGAGAACCGGTTCCTCGGCGTTCTCGGTAAACGTTATGCAGTCCGTTGGGCAAATATCGACGCAGGCATCGCACTCGATGCAACGCGCCTCTTCAAACACGGTCTGCACATCACAATTGAAACAGCGCTCCGCTTCCCGGTAACCCGTGGCCGGGTCAAACCCCAGCTCCACCTCCAGCTTGCGATTGCGCAGGGATTCCTCCAGCGGCGCCATCGGCACCATAAAGCGTTTATCCACCTCCACCGCGTTATCGTAACTCCACTCGTGAATACCCATTTTCTGGGTCACCAGGTTGGTAAACGGGGGCGGCCTCTTGCTGACCGGTTCGGCGCGGCAGAACAGATCAATACTGACCGCCGCCTGGTGGCCGTGGGCCACCGCGGTGATGACGTTCTCGGGGCCGAAGGCGGCATCACCACCAAAAAACACTTTCGGGTTGGTGGACTGAAACGTTGTTTTGTCCACTATCGGCATGTCCCATTTGTCGAATTCGACACCGAGATCACGCTCAACCCAGGGGAAGGCATTGTCTTGGCCGATGGCCATCAGTACATCGTCCGCGGGCATGAACACCAGGTCTTCGCCGGTGGGCACCAGGCTGCGCTTGCCGTTGGCGTCGTACTCGGCTTTTACTTTTTCAAACAGCATACCCTGCAGCTTGCCGTCCTCAACCACGAACTCCTTCGGCACATGGTTATCGAGGATGGGAATGCCCTCGTGCATGGCATCCTCTTTTTCCCAGGGAGAGGCTTTCATGTCGGCGAACGGACTGCGCACCACCACCCGCACGTCCTCGCCCCCGAGCCGACGAGAGGTACGGCAACAATCCATCGCCGTATTGCCGCCGCCAAGTACCAGCACGCGCTTGCCAATTTGCTCGGTGTGTTCGAAGGCAACACTGGCAAGCCAGTCGATGCCGATATGGACACTTTTGCCGGCCTCTTCCAGCCCTGGCAACTCGAGCCCCTTGCCCCGGGGTGCGCCGGTGCCGACGAATATCGCGTCGTAGTCTTTTTCCACAATACTGGCCAGGCTGCTGACTTCGGTATCGAAATGGGTCACCACACCCATATCCAGGATGTAACCCACTTCCTCATCAAGCACCGTGATGGGCAGGCGAAACGAGGGAATCTGGCTGCGCATCATACCGCCGCCGGCAAACTGGTTATCGTAGATGTCGATGTTGTAGCCCAGCGGCATCAGGTCGCGCGCCACGGTGAGCGATGCAGGGCCCGCGCCAATCAGCGCAATGCGCTTGCCATTTTTCTGTTCGGGAACCACCGGCAGGCGTGCGGAAATGTCACTCTTGTTATCCGCTGCCACCCGCTTCAGGCGGCAGATTGCCACCGGCTCTTCGCCGTTGCCGACGCGCCCGCGACGACAGGCGGGTTCGCAGGGCCGGTCACAGGTGCGCCCCAGTATTCCCGGGAAAACATTGGATTCCCAGTTCACCATGTAGGCGTCGTCATAACGCCCTGCTGCAATCAGACGAATATATTCCGGGACTGGCGTATGCGCGGGACAGGCATACTGGCAGTCAACGACCTTATGGAAATATTCAGGGTTCTTTATATCGGTAGGGTTCACTGACTCGACCTTTTATCACCTGTTACTGGACCCGCATGCGCGGCTGTCTAGGTATAAAAGTGTGGCACAAACTCGCGCAGCTTTCATCTGCCAGGCTTGCAAAATACGCCTGTTATGCCAATAAAGCGCCGATTTGGCCAGTGTCGACAGCATTCTTGAACCAGGGTGCGGAAGCGTCAGAACAGCCCAAAAAACCGTTTCCGGCGTTTCAGTGAGTCCTCGCAGCGAGCCAGTTGCGCCTGGTAAAGACCCGCCCTGGAATTCACCTTGTTGGCGACCCCCAGCAGCCACGCCTTGTTGCGGTAACTGCCTCGATTATAACCACCATGACCCTCGTGATAGGCGAGGTACAGGCCATAGGCATCGCTACCGGCAATACCGCTGCGCTTTACAGACTGATCGTTATACCAGCCGATAAAATGTATCGCGTCACCAAAATCGTCGCGATCCGCCCGATAGCGGCCGGTACTGCGTTGATAGGCTTTCCAGGTGGAACCCAGGGCCTGGCTGTAACCGTAGGAGTCAGAGGGCCGGGGACCTGGAATAAAACCCAGAATTTTACGCCGCGGCGGCTTTGCCTTCGCCGCGAACCGGGACTCCTGGTGCATGATCGCCAGCATCACGGGTATGGGGCTGTTCCATTCATCCCGGGCCCTGGCGGCGTCTTTGTACCAGCCTTTTTTTTCACTGAAAATACTGCAGGAATTATCCGGATTACGCGGTGGACTGGTCGTACAGGCAGACAACAGCACCAGCAGGATCAATACACCACACAGTCTCACAAACGCACTCCATACTCTGCCAGGATCATCAGAAAGGCGGATTCGTCTATCACGGTAACACCGAGCTCCGTGGCCCGGTCAAGCTTGGAACCGGCACCAGGGCCCGCGACCACGGTATCGGTATTGGCCGATACGCTCCCCGCCACTTTGGCGCCCAGGCTGCGCAGATAGTCTTTGGCCGCGTTTCGATCAAGGCTGTCGAGCTTGCCGGTCACCACCCAGGTCTGGCCGGATAATGGCAACGCGGCAGCGGGCTCCCGCTCCAGGTCGGGCCAGTGGACGCCGGCCTCGCGCAGGGCCCGGACCACTGCCATGCTGTCCGCGGAATCAAAGAACTGGCGCAGGTGATCCGCCACCACCGGGCCTACATCAGGCACCGCCAGCAAAGCCTCCTCGCTGGCCGAGGACAATGCCTCCCAACTGCCAAAGTGGCTCGCCAGGCTCGCCGCGGTGGCCTCTCCCACCTCGCGGATACCCAGGGCATAGATAAACCGCGGCAAGGTGGTTGCCTTGCTTTCTTCAATCGCGGCCAGCAGTTTGTCTACCGACTTGTCACCCATGCGCTCCAGGGTCAGCCACTGCTCCCGGGGCAAGGTATAAATATCCGCCACGGTGTGGACCAGCCCATTATCAACCAGCTGCTCCACCAGCTTGTCGCCAAGGCCGTCAATATCCAGCGCCCGGCGCGACACGAAATGCTTCAACGCCGCCTTCTGCTGTGCCTGGCATACCAGTCCGCCCAGGCAGCGTAGCGCGGCCTCGCCCGGCTCCCGCTCAACCGCAGAACCGCATACCGGGCAGGCCTCCGGGAAAACAATCGGCCTGGTATCATCGGGGCGTTTTTCATGAACCACCGACACCACCTTGGGAATGACATCACCGGCCCGGCGCACGATTACCGTATCGCCAATGCGGACATCCAGGCGCGCCACTTCATCGGCATTGTGCAGGGTGGCATTGCTCACCGTAACGCCGCCCACGAAGACCGGTTCCAGCCGTGCCACCGGGGTAATGACGCCGGTGCGACCCACCTGGAAATCCACTGCCAGCAGGCGAGTCATTTCTTCCTGAGCGGGAAACTTGCGCGCAATGGCCCAGCGCGGGGCCCGCGATACGAAGCCCAGGCGCGCCTGCAGGGCCAGGTCGTTTACCTTGAAGACCACGCCGTCGATATCATAGGGCAGGCTATCGCGGCGTGCGGCAAGCTCCTCATAGTAGGCGTCGCAGGCTTCGATGCCCCGCACCACCCGGGACTCGCTGTTAATGCGCAGGCCCCAGGTGTGCAGGCAGTCGAGTACATCAGAGTGCCGGGGCGGCAGCTGCCCACCCTCGAACAGGCCGACACTGTAGCAGCACATTTGCAGTGGCCGCTGGGCGGTAACACGGGGATCGAGCTGGCGCAGGCTACCGGCGGCCGCATTGCGCGGGTTTACAAAAGTTTTCTCATCGCGTGCGCGGGCATCGGCATTAAGCTGGTCGAATCCGGCCCGGGGCATGTAGATTTCACCCCGCACTTCAAGCCGCGGCGGATAGCCGCTGCCGCGCAGGCGCAGCGGTATCGACGCAATGGTACGCACGTTGAGGGTAATATCCTCGCCGGTTCGGCCGTCGCCACGGGTGGCGCCCTGTTCGAGCCTGCCTTCGCGATACAGCAGGCTGACTGCGATCCCGTCCAGCTTGGGCTCACAGGCAAACTCCAGTGGCTCTGCCGACCCGCCCAGGCGCTCTTCCAGGCGGCGGTAGAAACTCTCCATCTCCTGGCTGCTGAAGGCGTTATCCAGGGACAGCATCGGCAGCTCATGCTGCACCTGCCTGAATTCGCCCAGGGGTGCCCCACCGACGCGCTGGCTGGGTGAATCCGGGGTTACAAGTTGCGGATGCGCCTGTTCCAGGGCCTGGAGCTGCCGCATGCACCGGTCGTACTCGGCATCGGGTACGCGCGGGGCATCCAGCACATAATATTGATAGTTCCAGTCGTCGAGTTGTTCGCGCAGCTTCGCCACTTCATGTTCAGGGGAGCCCTCAACCATCCTGCTGCACCGCCTCAGTGAGCCCTGGCAAGCATGCGTCGCTCAAGATCACGAATCTGCTGGCGGCAGTGCTCAAGTGTTTGCCGGGTGACCACACTGCGGCTTTCATCCAGCACATCGCCGTCAAGGTTGCGCGCCACCGCCTGGGCCGTCTCGAGCATGTAATCGAAGGCCTGCATCATGTCTTCGGGGCCCGGCAGGGTGACGAAGAATACGAGTCCGGGAGTCGTGAAATCGGACATATTATCAATATCAAATACGCCCGGCTGCATCATATTGGCGACACTGAACTGGATAGCGCCGCGGCCGGCCTCGAACTCGTGACGGTGGAAGAAACACATATCCCCAAAGCGCAGGTCGCAGGCCAGCAGGATATGCAGGATATCTTCACCGGCAAACCCTTCCGGCTTGCGGGCCACGACATTAAGCATGAACACTTCCGGCTCGATATCCCTGGGCAGGCGTCCGGGTGCCTCCCGGCTGCTGTCCCGGCCGTCGGCTTCCCCGGTCTCCAGCGACTCCAGCCAGTCGAGATTCTCGGGTTCCCGGGCACCGCTCAGGCCGGTTACCAGCTCATCGTCATCATGTGCCGATGAGTTGTGCCCGCGAGAGGAAGGCACAGGGTCGGGCATGACGGGAGCCGAGGGCGCGGGTTCCGCCGCCACCGGTTCCGGTTCCCCCGCCGCGGCTTCTTCCGGGGCGGGTTCCTTTGCTGGCGCAGCCCCGGTTGTATTGCGGATGGGCTTGCGGGCCGCACGCCTGGTTTCGCGTTCAGCCTCTCGCTCGGTCTTGCGCTCTGCCTTGTGCTGGGCCGCCGCATCCAGCAGGTCGCCGCGATTGACCACCCGGGCCCCACCATTGGGCAACTCCCGCAATGGGACGATATCATCAAGGTCATCGTCGTCGGCGCCGCTGGCATTCAGGTTCACCCGCAGCGACGCACGGCGGTCGTTGCGCATTCGTCGCCAGGCGTCCAGCAATACGGCCAGAATCAGCAGCACACCTGCTATCACCATCCAATCGCGTATCGTCAAGTCCATCACCGTTGAGCTCGTTGCCTCCCGTTGTTCTAACTTGCCGCCAGTTCCGCCGCTTCTTCAACATCCACGGATACCAGGCGCGAAACGCCGGGCTCGTGCATGGTCACGCCCATCAGCTGGTCGGCCAGTTCCATGGATATCTTGTTGTGGGTAATATAAATGAACTGCACCGTCGCCGACATCTCTTTTACCATGCGTGCATAACGCCCCACATTGGCATCATCCAGGGGCGCATCAACTTCGTCGAGCATACAGAACGGCGCCGGATTGAGCTGGAAGATTGAAAATACCAGCGCGATCGCGGTCAGGGCTTTCTCGCCACCCGACAGCAGGTGAATGGTGCTGTTCTTCTTGCCCGGTGGCCGCGCCATGATCGTAATACCCGTATCCAGCAGGTCGTCACCGGTCATCTCCAGGTAGGCGTTGCCGCCACCGAACACGCGCGGAAACAATTCCTGCAGGCCGTTGTTCACCTTGTCGAAGGTGTCGCGGAAACGGCTGCGGGTTTCCTTGTCAATCTTGCGAATGGCGGCCGCCAGGGTCTCCAGTGCAGTGGCCAGGTCATCGTTCTGGGCATCCAGGTAGTTCTTGCGCTCGGACTGCAGCGCGTATTCGTCAATGGCCGCCAGGTTGATCGGCCCGAGACGACTGACCCGATTGCCAACCCGCTCCAGGTTCTGCTGCCACTCGGCCTCATTGGCGCCCTCGGGCATGGCCTGCAAAACCGCCTGCACATCCTGCTCGGCTTCCTGCAGCCGGCGCAGCACGTTCTCGCACTGAACCTGCAGTCCCTGGTGGCGCAGGCGCAGCTGTTCCAGTTCATCGCGCACGCCCTGGGCGCGCTGCTCAACACCTGCCCGCTGTTGCTCAGCCTGGCGTAGCGCGTGCTCCACCTCGGCTACCGCCTGGCGCGCCCGGGTGAGCTCGGCCTCTGACTCCAGGCGCATTTCCAGCTGTTGCTCGAGCTGCTCGCGCAACTCCGTGAGGGGGTCATCATTCTCCGCCAGGTTACCCTGCAGGGTATCCCGGCGCTCCTGCAACTGGGCCAGCTGGGAGCGGGTGCGGGCAATGGTCTCGCGGGCCGCCTGCAGCTGGGTATGCAATGACTGGTGGCGCATGGCGGCCTGGTGCGCCACATCCTTGTCGTGGCGAGCCTTCTGGCGCACGTTGTCGAGGTCGCCGCGGGTGCGGTCGCGACTGGACAGCAGCTCTTCGCGCTGGCGGGAATCGGTTTCCATGCTTTCGATGGCGGCGGACAGCAACAGCCGCGCCTCGGACATGGATTCCTGTTCCTGGGCGAACTGTTCCCGGGTATCGGCGATATCCACACCCAGGCGCTCGCGCCGGGCGCTGATCTGCTCCAGGCGCGCCTGTTGCGCAGACAAGCTGGCGCTCAGTTCGGCGTGCTGGCGGGTTACCTGCTGCAGCTCGCGCTGGCAATCCTGGCGCTGTTGCTCCAGGGTCTGCTGCTGTTCACGAGCGTCGGCCAGTGCCTGCTCGAGCGCGATCACACGCTGTTGGGTCGCCTCTATTTGCCCGGCCAGTTGTTCCAGGTCCTGCTGCCGCTTGATCACCCCGCCTTCCTGGTCCCCGGACCGCGTCACCCGCAGCCAGTTGGGCCCCAGCCACAGACCGTCGGCGGTAATAACCGATTCCTGTGGCGCCAGCCCGGGGCGCATCGCCAGTGCCGTGGGCAGGTCATCCGCTATCCGTACGCCCGCAAGCAGGCCGCCGGCCGCCCCACCGCCGCGCACCCGCGCCGCCAGAAAGCCGGCTTCCGGGGTTGCGGCCATGGTGTTTTCCACCAGGCTGAGCTGACCCCGCTCCAGGGAGTCGAGCATCCCGGGAAGATCACCCAGCTGTTCGACACACACTGCCTGCAGGTAGTCACCGAGTACGGTTTCCACCGCCAGCTGCCAGCCTTCATCCACGTCCAGTTGTTCCAGCAACCGGGGTCGGGTGCCCAGTTCCCGGGCAGACAGCCAGGCGCCAACCGCCTTGTCGCGGTCTTCGGTCGCGGCCTGTTGCAGGGCTTCCAGGGACGCCTGGCGCCCCCGCAACTGCTGCAGGGTGGAGCGGCTTTCATTCAATTCACCAGACAGCTGGCCATCCTGTTCCCGGGTGGCCTGCAATTGCCCGGCGAGGGATTCGCTACGCGCCTCAAACTCGGCCATCGCCTCTTCGGTCTGGGCGATGTCCTCGGCCACCGCTTCCAGTTCGGCATCGTCCGGCCCCTGGGCCAGACTGCCCTGTTCCTCTTCCAGCTGCAGAATGCGGCGTTGCAGGCGTTGCTGGGCCTGCTCCAGATGCTGGATACGCGACTGCTGTACTTCGGCCTGCTGCCGGGGCGCGGCGGCGTGCTGGTTGAATTCATCCCACTGCTGTTGCCACAGTTGCATGGCCTCTTCCGCCTGCAACAGCGCCTCGGCGGATTCCTGCTCCGCTGCCTGCAGCATTTCAAGCTCGGGCGCCAGCACCTCGAATTCACTTTCCCAGGTTTCCACCCTGCCCTCGTCCTGGGCCAGGTGCTGGCCGGCTTCCTCGAGACTGGCCAGGGTCTGGCGCAGGTCTTCGCCAAGTTGCTGGCCCCGCTCCTGCTGGTGCCTGATGGTCTGTTCTATCCGCGCCACTTCAGAGCCAAGGGTGTAATAGGTGGCCTGAACACGGTTGAAGGTGTCGGTGCACTCACCGTGATCCACCCGGTGTTGTTCTATCGCGGTATCAACCTGCTGGTGCTCTGCGTTGACTGCTTCCAGCCGGACTTCCATCTCCGCAATGGCCTGGGCGCAACTGTGCACCTGCGCGTCCAGTTCCTGCCATTGCAGGGCCTGCAGCTGCGCCTTGAGTGCGCGCTCCTCGGCCTTTAGTTCGGTATATTTTTCAGCCGCCTGGGCCTGGCGCTGCAGGTGCTGGAGCTGGCGTTCCAGTTCGTCGCGCAGGTCGGTGAGCCGCTCCAGGTTCTCCATGGTGCGGCGCATGCGGCTTTCAGTCTCTTTGCGGCGCTCCTTGTACTTGGAAATACCGGCGGCTTCTTCGAGAAATACCCGCAGCTCCTCGGGCCTGGATTCAATCAGGCGCGAAATCATGCCCTGTTCAATAATGGCATAGCTGCGCGGACCGAGACCGGTACCAAGGAAAATGTCGGTGATATCTCGACGACGGCAGCGGGTACCATTGAGCTGGTATTCGGACTGGGCCTCGCGGGTAACCAGGCGCTTGATGGAAATCTCAGCGTAGCTTGCGTACTCGCCGCCAACACCGCCGTCGCTGTTGTCGAAAACCAGCTCAATGGAGGCCTGCCCCACCGGTTGCCGGCTAATGGAACCGTTGAAGATAACGTCGGTCATCGACTCGCCGCGCAGGTTCTTGGCGGAACTTTCACCCATTACCCAGCGCACGGCGTCGATCACATTGGACTTGCCGCAGCCATTCGGACCCACCACCGCACACATATTACCGGGGAAGGTAACCGTCGTCGGGTCGACGAAAGATTTGAAACCGGCAAGCTTGATCGACTTTAATCGCATATCACTTTAGGGGTTTTGTGTATCTTGTTGGTTTACAAAGAAAGCGCCCTATCGTCAGGGCGCGTTCCGCCGGCCGGAAACTAGCGCGCAGTGTATCCAACTTCCCCGGCCAAGACTATGCCTGACAGGCAAATGGCCGACTAGCCCGGCTGCGGTTGCAGGGTAATGGCCAGGGTATCCGTGGACCGCGAGGGTTGCAGGGGACCGGCGCGGCCCAACCAGCTGGCGTTGGCCTCACCCGGGCTGCCATCCGGCGAGACCTGGACAATAACCACAATCTCTCCCGCCTCGGACAGTTTTTGCCCGGCCATGGAGCTGCTGTCATCAAGCCGCAGGGTGGCCGGCAGGTCGCGCGCCTGTAAACGTTGTACGGCGATCGGCATACGGCTGTCGCTGGCCGCGGCGCGGGCCAGCACAAATACCGTATCAGTGGGGTTGAAGGTTGCCCCGGCCGGCATCTCCACTCGCAGGCTGACACCCACCGACAGTTCAGCGCCGGCATCGGTGGCACCGGGCTCGCCCGCACCAGCAGTTTCGCCAAGGTTGGCCCGGGCCTGGGCAATCACGCCGGCGATCATCTGGGCGCCTTCACTGCCGGGGGTTTCCATGGCCACCAGGCGCTCCCAGTACTGAATTGCAGCGCGGTATTGTTCGCGTTCAAACGCTGCCATGCCGAGCAGGCCCAGTGCCGTGCGCTGGTGGGGATTCAGCGCCAGCGACGCTTCCGCCTGCGCCTGGGCCGCCGGGGTCAGCGTACGCTCGGACGCCAGGTAGCTGGCCTGTGCCGCATAAGCCAGCGCCTGGGCGTCCTCGGGAGCGCCCTCGGCCAGGTTCTGGTAGGTGGCGGCCGCGCGTGCATAGTCGCCCTGGCCCATGTAAAACCGACCCAACAGGGACAGGTAGTGAAGGTTGTCCGGGCGCTGGGCGACTCGCGCCTGCATAGCACTCATCAGTACCTGTATCTCGTCTTCATCGGGGTTGTCGCCCAGGGTTTGCAGGCGCTCGGTGATCTTCACATCCGCGGCCGACCCCGTCAGGTAGTACAAGCCACCGGCCATTACCGCAATAACCGGTAACAACACCCAGACCGGGAAGCTGGCACCGGAGGGTCTCGCGAGCGGGCTCAGTGGCTCCTGCTGGTCTTCCAGCAGGCGCAGCTGGGCGTCTGTTTCCAGGCCCGCATCGCCGTCTTCCGCGAGTTCGCGGCGGCGCAACCGGTACCATTCAAGGTTGGCCTGGGCACCATCGTCCAGTGGCCTCTTCAGGGCCCAGCCGGGAAATAAATAAAACAGTCCACTGAGCAGGATCAATCCAATACAGGCGAGCAGGAATGTGGTCAATCGTCTTTCTCCGTTGTTGCCAGTAACGCGCTCAGCTCTTGCTGTTCCGCCGGATCCAGTGCTGTGGATTGCTGCCTGCGCCCCCGCATCATCAGCAGCACGCTGGCGACGCCAATCAGCAACAGGAGTATCGGCGCCAGCCACAACAGCACCGCGACTCCGTTGAAGCTCGGGCGATAACGCACGAACTCACCGTAACGGGCCACCATGAAATTGAGGATCTCGGCGTCCGTGGCACCCGCTTCCAGCTGCTGGTGCAACAACCGCCGCAGGTCCTGGGAAATGGGCGCGTTGGAATCGGCGATATTCTGGTTCTGGCATTTGGGACAGCGCAGCTCCTGGCTCAGTTCCCGATAACGCAGTTCCAGCTCCCGGTCGCTGAACTCATAGGTTTCTATCACCGCCGTAGCGGGCAGTGCCAGCAACAGCGTGAACAGGGCCAGGCCACACAGGCGAATCAGTTTCATGGCGTACTCTCCAGGGCTGCGATTTCGCGCCATAAAGGTTCCAGGGTGTCGCGCCAGACACGCTCGTCAATTACCCCCACGTGGCGATAACGGATAATGCCGTCGGCATCCACAAGGTAGGTTTCCGGTGCACCATACACACCGAGATCGACCCCGAGCGTACCCTCGCGATCGACGATATTGGCGCGGTAAGGGTTACCGAGGTCCTGCAACCAGCGGCGCGCGGCCTCGTCCTCGTCCTTGTAGTTGATCCCGTAAATCGGCACCCCGCTGTCAGCCAGCTGCTGCAGGTAGGGGTGTTCCACCCGGCAGGAAATGCACCAGGTGGCCCAGACATTGAACAGCGCGGGCTCACCGATCACATCGTCGCGCTCCAGGGGGCGATTATCGGCAAGCTCGGTGAGGCGAAATTCAGGCAGTGGCCGGTCGATCAGCGCCGAGGGCATCGCCATCGGGTCAAGCGACAGGCCCCGATAGAGAAAAGCCGCCAGCACCAGAAACAGGATCAGCGGCAGGAACAGCTTAAGTCTGGGCGGCATGCACGGCTCCCTCGCGATTGCTCTCTCGCGCCGCACTGCGCTGGCGCCGGTAGCGCTTGTCCGCCACCGTCAGGAACCCACCCAGGGCCATCAGAATTGGACCGCCCCATATCCAGCGCACGAAAGGCTTGTAATGCAGCCGGATAGCCCAGGCACCATCGCTGCCGATGGGTTCCCCCATGGCCACGAACAGGTCCCGGAACACGCCGGCGTCAATCGCCGCTTCGGTCAGCACATCGCCGCTGGCCAGGTAGCGGCGCTTCTGGGGCGCCATCTCGGCAATCTCGCGGCCGTCGCGGAACACCAGGAATATGGCTTCATCGGCCACATAGTTGGGGCCGCGCACCTGGCCCACGCTGACAAAACGGAAATCGTAGCCGGCCAGGCTGTCGGTATCACCGGGGCTCATCTTGAGGTCGTGCTCAATGTGGTACTGGCTGGTAAGTACCACCCCGATCACCGCAACCGCAAACCCGATATGGGCGGTAAACATGCCCCAGTAACTCGGCGCCAGGCGCCGCAGGCCGGCCCCGATGGAACTCGCATTGCGCACTTTATTACCGAGGTCACGCAACAAGCCGAACACCAGCCACCCCGCAAACAGCACCGCCAGCGCCACCCACACGTTATAGTCGCCCTCGTATAACAACGGCAGGGTAATGGCGCAGACCAGGGTAGCGATAGCCGGCACCAGCAGCTCCGCACGCCAGCGCGACACACTGTCCTGCTTCCAGCGGGAAATGGGGCCTATCCCCATGAAGGGCATCAACAGTGCCATCAGCGGTACAAATACCGCATTGAAGTACGGCGGGCCCACGGAGTATTTGCCCTGCCCCAGGGCATCCATCAGCAGCGGGAACAGGGTGCCGAACAGCACCGTCAGGGTGGCCACCAGGAACACCACGTTATTCACCAGCAACAATGATTCCCGGGACAGCCAGGCAAAGCCGACCCGGCTGCGCACGGCCGGGGCCCGCAGGGCGTAGAGCACCAGCGAACCGCCTACCACGATACCCAGGAATACCAGGATAAAAAGGCCACGGGCGGGATCGGTGGCAAAGGCGTGCACCGAGGTCAGTACCCCCGAGCGCACCAGGAACGTCCCCAGCAGGCTCAGGGAGAAGGCAAAAATGGCCAGCAGCACGGTCCAGCTTTTGAACAGGCCGCGTTTTTCCGTGGCCGCCAGCGAGTGCACCAGTGCCGTGCCCGCCAGCCAGGGCATGAAAGAGGCATTTTCAACCGGGTCCCAGAACCACCAGCCACCCCAGCCGAGCTCGTAATAGGCCCACCAGCTGCCCAGCATGATCCCCAGGGTAAGAAAGGCCCAGGCGACGTTGGTCCAGGGCCGCGACCAGCGCGCCCAGGCGGCGTCCAGGCGCCCGCCCAGCAGCGCGGCGATGGCAAAGGCAAAGGCGACCGAAAAACCGACGTAGCCCATGTACAGTAGCGGCGGGTGAATGATCAGGCCGAAGTCCTGCAGTAGCGGGTTCAGGTCCTGCCCGTCTGCCGGTATCCCCGGCAGCAGGCGTGCAAAGGGATTGGAGGTGAACAGGGAGAACGCCAGGAAACCCACCGCAACGAAGCCCATCACCGCCAGCACCCGGGCCAGCATCACCAGCGGCAGCTGCGGGCTGAACAACGCCACCGCCGCGGTCCACACCGCCAGGATAAGAATCCACAGCAGCAGCGACCCTTCGTGATTACCCCACACCGCGGAAAACTTGTACTGGGCCGGCAGCAGGCTATTGCTGTTGTTGGCCACCACCTGCACCGAGAAATCGTCCTGCATGAAGGCCCAGGTGAGGCAGGCAAAGCTGATTGCGGAGAACACCAGCATACCCAGCGCCAGGTTTGGCGCCAGCGCCATAGCCGTGGCATTGCCCCGCCACGCACCCCACAGGGGCACGGTGCACAGCACAACAGACAGGCAAAAGGCGATAATCAGTGCGAAGTGACCGAACTCGGGGATCATGGGGCTTGCTCCTGCATCCGGGCCTTTGACGCGGCCAGCGCCTCGGCCACTTCCGGCGGCATGTAGTTTTCATCGTGTTTGGCGAGAACTTCCGACGCCTGCAGCACGCCGTTTTCATCCAGCCTGCCCGCGGCAACCGCGCCCTGGCCCTCGCCAAACAGGTCCGGGAGAATGCCCACGTAGACCACCGGCACGACCGCCTCAAAGTCGGTGACTTCAAATCGGGTTTCAAGGCTGTCGGGGCTGCGGATGATGCTGTCTTCAACCACCATCCCGCCAACCCGAATGGACTGCCCGACCGGCGCCAGGCCGGCGGCAACCTCAGCCGGCGGATAGAACAGGTTGATATTGCCGCGCAGGGCGTAGGCAACAAGGGCGATGGCCGCGCTGGAAAAAAACACCAGGAAGACGACCAGGTAAAGACGCTGTTTACGAACCGGATGCATTAACTTTCCTCGCGGACTGGGGCCGCAGCCCCGCTATTGCGCCTGATCTGTCCCCTGAGCTGGCGCAGGAAGCGCTGCTCACGGCGCCGGGGCGCATACAGAATATAGACTATAACCACCAGTGTAATCAGATACGCGGACCAGACAAAGCCACCGTGGCCGTCCATCTGCAGGACTGCGGACAAAGATTCAAAATACATCAACCGGGCTCCCGCTCGCCTGCCAGCCGCCGCACCCACCCGGTACGCGCTTCCCGCTGCAGGATTTCGGCACGCATGTTAAGCAACAGGCTACAGGTAAACAGGGCGTAGAAGGTAACAATCATGAACAGCAGCGGGTACAGCATACTCGGATCGATGGTGGAGCCGCCGGTAAACTTGATTGAAGCGGGCTGGTGCAGGCTGTACCACCAATCCACCGACTTGTAGATGATGGGGATATTCACCGTACCCACCAGGCTCAGCACCGCGCAGGCCTTGGCCGCCAGCGCCTTGTTCTCGTAGGCCTCGTACAGCGCCACCACGCCCAGGTACAAAAACAGCAGGATCAGCATCGAGGTGATGCGCGCGTCCCACACCCACCAGGTACCCCAGGTGGGCTTGCCCCAGATACTGCCGGTGACCAGGGCGACAAAGGTCAGCGCCGCGCCAATGGGGGCACAGGCCCGCATGGCGATATCCGCCATCTTCATCCGCCAGATCAGGCTCACCGCACCGGCGATGGCCATCACGTAGTAACCGGCCAGGGCCACCACCGCGGCAGGGACATGAATATAGATGATGCGATAGCTGTTGCCCTGGCGAAAATCAGGGGCGGTGAACAGCAGTCCCCACACCGAACCGGCCACCAGGGCGAGCAGTGTCAGGGGCAGTAGCCAGCGCAGGATGGATCCGGAAATGCGATACAACCAGGGCGGGGAACCAAGCTTATGAAAGAATGACCACATATCAGCGTGATTATACAGCGACCGGGCCGCGGAACAATGTAACCGACCGCAAATAGCAGGCCAAATGTTCAGGCGTCAACGGAGATGCGCAGGCCCGCGGCTATCGCCGCCGGTGCCAGCGCCACTGCCATGCACAGCATGGCCCCCAGGATTGCCAGGTAGGGGGCCGCGGACGCGCCCGCCAGGGCGGCCTGGACGGCGCCGCTGCCGAAGATCAGCACCGGCATGTAAAACGGCAAAATCAACAGGGAGATCAGCATGCCCCCCCGCTGCAGACCCACGGTAAGCGCCGCACCGATACCGCCCACCAGGCTCAGCACGCCGGTCCCCAGCAAGAGGCTTGCCGCCAGCGCGGGAATTGCCGCGGCGTCCAGTCCCAGCATCACCGCGAACAGGGGCGACAGCAGCGCCAGCAGAAAACCCGTCAGCAGCCACTGGGCCAGTACATAGGCCAGGGCGGAGAAATACAGTGGCTGCGGCGCCAGCAGCAGTTGCTCCAGGCTGCCATCCTCGAAATCGCTGCGAAACACGCCATCAGAACTGAGCAGATTCGACAACAGCGCGACAATCCACAAAATCCCGGGGGCAAAAACCGCGAGGGTGTCCGGTGCCGGGCCCAGGCCGAGCGGAAACAGCGCAATCACCATGGCAAAGAACAGCAGAGGATTGCCGATCTCGATCGGTTTGCGCAGCCCCAGCACCAGCTGCCGACGCAGCAGGAGCCCGCAAAAAACAGGGGTGGATAACGTATTCATGTCAGCAGGCCCGTGGCGAGGTCCAGCGACCTTAACGGATGCGGCACCGCCACCGTCTGGTGGGAGGTCAGCAACACCGCACCGCCCTCCCCCAGATGCTCTGCCAGCCGGGTTTCCAGTGCCGTCACCCCAACCCGGTCAATCGCCGTAAAGGGTTCATCGAGCAACCACAACGGCGCTCTGGACAAATACAGGCGGGCAAGGTTGACGCGCCGGTGCTGGCCGGCGGACAACGTGTGACTGGGCACGTCCTCGTAGCCATAGAGGCCCACCGCCGCCAGTGCCTGGTCAATCTCGGCGCCACTGTTGCCGGCTTCCCCGGAGACATGCCAGGCCAGGTTTTCGCGCGGGGTCAGCAGCCCTTTCACCGCGCTGTGGTGGCCCAGGAACAATTGCGGCGCGCGCCGCCGCACCTGGCCGCTGAAACCGTAGCGCGACAGTCCCGCCAGGATCCGCAACAGGCTGGTTTTGCCGGCACCGTTGGCGCCTTCGATCTGCACCAGTTCCCCGGCGTTCACCCGCAGGGAGATGGCACTGAACAGCTGGCGCCCGCCGCGTTCCAGGGCAAGGTCGTCCGCCTCCAGCAGCGGCGCCGGCACCGCCCCGGTTACCACCTAGAGGTTAACGACACGGATGGCGGGCACGTGCAGATCGGGATCGGTGCTGACTTCACCGCGCAGGGAAGCGAAATCAAACAGCGCGGTATCCGCCAGCTGCGACGGCGCAATATTGGTGATGCTGCGGAAAATGGTTTCGGTACGGCCCGGATACTGGCGTTCCCAGTCCTTCAGCATCTGCTTGATCTGCACTCGCTGCAGGTTCTGCTGGGAGCCACACAGGTTGCAGGGGATGATCGGGAATTGCTTGTAGTCGGCGTAGGCGGCAAGGTCTTTTTCCTTGCAGTAGGCCATGGGCCGGATCACCACGTTGCGGCGGTCATCGCTGAGCAGTTTGGGCGGCATCGCCTTGAGGCTGCCGCCGAAAAACATGTTCAGGAACAGGGTTTCGACAATGTCATCGCGGTGGTGGCCCAGGGCAATCTTGGTGGCGCCGATATCGGCGGCGAACCCGTACAGGGTACCCCGGCGCAGGCGGGAACACAGGCCGCAGGTGGTTTTGCCCTCGGGAATGACCTCCTTGACGATGCGGTAGGTATCCTTTTCGAGGATGTAATACGGGATATCCAGTTTGGCCAGGTAATTGGGCAGCACTTCCTCGGGAAAGCCCGGTTGCTTCTGGTCCAGGTTGATGGCGATCAGTTCGAAATCGATCGGCGCGTTGACCCGCAGGGCCATCAACACATCCAGCATGGCATAGGAATCCTTGCCGCCGGACAGGCACACCATCACCCTGTCGCCCGCCTCGATCATGCCGTAATCGGCAATCGCATTGCCTACATTACGGCGCAGCCGTTTCTGCAACTTGTTGAATTCGGTTCGTTCTTTTCGCGAAAGTTCTCGCACAACTGGCCTGCCTCGGGTGCCCGGGTGAGGCCGCATTTTACAGGTAGCGGCTTGTCTTTTCACCCGTTTGACTCGACAATGTGCCCCCTCAATTGGCCCATTCACCCATTTTCGAGGAACCTTCCCTGATGAAAGCACCTGTTCGAGTCACCGTTACCGGCGCAGCTGGCCAGATTGGTTACGCGCTGTTGTTCCGTATTGCCTCCGGCTCCATGCTGGGAGATGACCAGCCGGTAATCCTGCAGCTGCTGGATATCACCCCCGCCCTGGAAGCCCTCGACGGCGTGCGCATGGAGCTTGAAGACTGTGCCTTTCCGCTGCTCGCGGGTGTGGTCTGCACCGATGACCCGTCCACCGGCTTCAAGGACGCCGATTACGCCCTGCTGGTTGGCGCCCGCCCACGCGGCCCCGGCATGGAGCGCAAGGACCTGCTGGAAGCCAATGCGGCCATCTTCTCGGTACAGGGCAAGGCCATCAACGAACATGCCAGCACCAACATCAAGGTACTGGTGGTGGGCAACCCGGCCAACACCAACGCCCTGATCACCCAGCGCAATGCGCCGGATATCGACCCGCGCAACTTTACCGCCATGACCCGCCTGGATCACAACCGCGCCATCACCCAGCTGGCGATCAAGACCGACACCACGGTTAACGATATCAGCTGCATGACCATCTGGGGCAACCACTCCGCCACCCAGTACCCGGACCTGTTCAATGCCAAAGTGAAGGGTACTGCCGCTATCAGCCTGATCGACCAGGACTGGTACGAAAACGACTTCATCCCCACCGTGCAGCAGCGTGGCGCCGCCATTATCAAGGCGCGCGGCGCCTCCTCGGCAGCCTCCGCCGCCAACGCGGCCATCGGCCACATGCGCAGCTGGGCGCTGGGCACCGAGGGCGATGACTGGGTTTCCATGGGTGTGTATTCCGATGGCTCCTACGGCATTACCGAAGGCCTGATCTACTCATTCCCCTGTCGCTGTAAAGGTGGCGACTGGGAAATCGTCCAGGGTGCCGATGTCGGCGACTTCAGCCGCGCCAAAATGCAGGCTACCGAACAGGAACTGACCGAGGAACGCGACGCGGTACAGCATCTGTTACCGTAGGCTGGCATGGCTATCACGGGGCACGGCGCAGCGCAAAAGAGCTATCATCACGGCAACCTGAGGGCCGCGTTGCTGGATACCGCTGTCGGCCAGCTTGAAGAGCTGGGCGCGGAAGCACTTAGCCTGCGTGCCCTGGCCCGTGGTATCGGCGTATCCCAGACTGCGCCCTATCGCCATTTCAACGACAAGGGCGAACTGTTTGCCGCCATGGCAACCCAGGGCTACCGGCGCTTGCTGGCTCGCCTGGAGGAGGCCGCGGCGACGACCGAGGACTGCCCCCGGGCGCAGCTGGCGGCGCTGGCGCATGCCTATGTGGCCTACGCCGGCGAGTACCCGCAGATGTTCAAGCTGATGTTCGGCCCGTCGGTTCAGCCGGCCAACCTCCCCCCGGAACTACGGGAAGTCAGTCGCGACACCTTTCAACAGGTGCAGGCCATCCTGCGCCACGGCATCGAACTGGGTATTTTTCGCCAGCAGGACCTCGCCTACCTGACCAACGCGGCCTGGGCCGGGATTCACGGCCTGGCCACCCTGGTGGTTGACGCACCGCAATTATTCCAGCGCCACATTGATCTCTCCCGCCAGGTTGAACTGGGGGTGCAGACCTTCATCGTCGGTATCAGCCGGTAGCCTACCTGCCTACAGTTCGCGCAGCACTGACAGCGGCGGGCTGGAAACCACTTTACGGCAGTTGAACACACCCAGCCCGGCAATCAGCACCGTGCCGGCCCCTATGCCAATGGGCCACACCCAGGGCGAGGGCTGGTAATACATCCCCATCACCTGGGCCTGGAGGATATACACCGACAGCTCCGCCGCCACCGTCGCCAGCAAGCCGGCAAACAACCCCATGGCCGCAAATTCAATCAGCAAACCACCCAGCACCAGCCGTCGCGAGGCGCCCAACGCGCGTAGAATCGAGCTTTCGTGCATGCGCGCATCCACGCTGGCCTGCACCCCCGCCACCAGCACCAGGGCACCCGCTGCCACAATCACCGCCAGCACCAGCTCTACCGCCGCCGACACCTGGCTGATGATGCTGCGCACCTGGGCGACCACCACATCCATTTCCACCACCGTCACCGTGGGGAACTGGCGAATAAACCGGTTCAGGAACGGCTTTTCCTCCGGCTCCAGGTAGAAACTGGTCATGAAGGTGGCCGGGTAGGAAGCCAGCAGGCGCGGCGGGAATACCAGCCAGAAGTTGGGGTTGAAGGACTGCCAGTCCAGGGTGCGGATACTGGTCACCGTCGCCTCCAGTGGCTCGGAGCCCACCTGGAAACCGATCCGGTCTCCCACCGTCACCCCGAAACGCTCGGCAAACTCCTGCTCCAGTGATACCTCTTCGGCGGCGCTGTTGGGCGGCCACCAGTCGCCCTCGACCAGGGTATTGTCCGCCGGCAGCTTGTCTGACCAGGTGAAATTGGCCTCGCGCTGGCGCCGGCCCTCGGCCTTGTCATCGGTCTGCGGCAGGGGCTCGCCATTTACCGACAGGATACGGCCACGGATCATCGGGTACAGGGGCGCGGCGGGAATGTTTTCCGCCTGCAACAACTGCTCCACATCCCCTACTTCCTGCGGTGCGATATTGAGCATGAAGTGATTGGGGGTGTCCTCGGGCAATTGGGTCTGCCAGGCGTCGATCAGCGAGGTGCGCACCAGCAACAGGACCAGCAACAGCATGATCGCCATGGCAAAAATCACCACCTGCAGGGCGTTCGCCGTACCCCGGCGCTGCAGGCCGGCCAGGGCCAGTCGCCAGATACTGCCGGCACTCATGCCCACCAGGCGACCGCCGCGCAGCAGGGTCAGCGCCAGCGCCAGACCCAGCACCACGGTCACCGCCAGCCCCGCCAGTACCCCGGCGGTTAACCGCCAGTCACCGCTGTACCACCACATCAGGCCGCTCACTGCCGCCAGCCCCACGGCGTAGTCCACAAAGGTACGCCGCTCTTCCAGCGGCATGTCCCGGCGCAACACCCGCAGCGGACTGGCCAGGCTCAGGCGCCGCAATGGCGGCCAGGCAAAACTCAACAGGCACACCAGTGCGGTGGCGGCGCCAATGGCATAGGGCCGCAGCCCGGCAGGACCGGGCTCGATCGGCAGCTGGTCCCCGAACAGGCCGAAAAACGCAGCCTGCAGGCTCCATCCCAGCGCGCACCCCGTTACCGTCGCGGCCACCCCCAGCAACAACAGGCTGCGGCCATAGAGCCGGGTAATCGTTGCGGAGGTGGCGCCCAGGCTTTTCATGATCGCCACATAATCATTGTGGCGCTCGCTGAAACGCCGGGCGGCCAGGGCAATGGCCACACCCGCCAGCACCACCCCAAGGCTGCCCGCCAGCAGCAGGAAACTCTCCGCGCGCGCCAGGGCATCGCCCAGCCCGGGCTGGCCCTGGCGCACATCCAGCAGGCGCTGGCCCTCCTGCAGTTGTGGCTCCAGCCAGTCGACAAAATCCTCCAGCGCCGCATTATCGGCACTGGCGTAGAGCTGCCGATACTCCACCCGGCTGCCGGGCTGTACCACCTCGGTGGCGTCGATATCGTCGTAGTGCATCAGCACCCGGGGGCCATAACCGAGGAACGAACCGGCCTGGTCGGGTTCGGTACGGGCCGCGGCGGCCACGGTAAATTCGGCCTCCCCGATCATCACCTGGTCACCCAGGCCAACATCCAGCAGCGGGAACAGGCGTGAATCCAGCCACACCTCGCCCGGTTGCGGGCCAGTGGTGGCAGTGAGTATTTCACCGAAGGGCTCTTGGCTGTAGCGCAACTCTCCCCGCAGGGGATAGGCGGAGGACGCCGCCTTGACCGAGGCCAGCACCATCGACTCGTCACCGGCATAGATCATCGAGGGAAAAGTCAGCAGACGGGCGGTTTGCAGTTGCCGGCTGGAGCCTTCCTGCAGCCACTCGGCGGGCATTTCACGGCCACTGCGCACTACCCGGTCAGCCGCCAGGAAACGGTGGCTCTCCTGCTCCAGCGCCACTTGCAGGCGCGTGGTAAACGCACTGATACCGGACACCACCGCCACGGCCAGTACCAGGGCCGCAACCAGCACCCCCAGTTCGCCGCCGCGCCAGTCCCGGGCCAGCATTCGGGTTGCGGTGACCGACACGATCAGTTCCCTTCCACAAGGGCGCCGGCATCAAGCCGGAAGCGGTGCTCGCAGCGCGCCGCCAGGGCATGGTCGTGGGTCACCAGCACCAGGGTCGTCCCCTGTTCGCGGTTAAGGTCAAACAGCAAATCAACGATGATGCCGCCGGTGGTGGTGTCCAGGTTACCGGTGGGCTCATCGGCAAACAGGATCGCCGGGCTGTTGGCGAAGGCCCGGGCGATAGCCACCCGCTGCTGCTCGCCACCCGACATCTGCCGGGGGTAGTGGCTGGTGCGCTCGGCCAGGCCCACCCGCTCCAGAAAATGCTCCGCCTGCTTGCGCGCATCTGCCTGGCCCTGTAATTCCAGGGGCAGCATCACGTTTTCCAGGGCGGTGAGCGCCGGCAGCAACTGGAATGACTGGAACACGAAACCCACGTTCCGGCCACGGAACAGGGCGCGCTGGTCTTCATCGAGGGCACTGATGTCGGTGTCATTGATAATGACCCGACCACCGCTGGCTTCGTCGAGCCCGGCAAGCAGGCCCAGCAGGGTCGACTTGCCGGAACCGGAGGCGCCGATAATGGCTACCGAGTCTCCCGACTTGATTTCCAGCGTAATCCCTTTCAGTATCGCCAGCTCGCCCCCGGCCATGGGGACCTGTTTGCGGAGATTTTCAGCCTTGATCATGCAACAATTCCTTTTTCCCGTTTTACGCACGGCACTGGCAATCGGATTCTCCTGGCTGCTGGTACTGCCGGCTACTGCCGCCCAACCGCGCACGCTGCTGGTGTTTGGCGATAGTATCAGTGCCGCCTACGGCATGTCTTCAGAGCAGGGCTGGGTGGCGCTGTTGTCGGAGCGGCTGGAAGCGTCACACCCCGATTATACGGTGGTTAACGCCAGTATCAGCGGCGAAACCACCGCCGGTGGACTGCGCCGACTGCCGGACCTGCTGCAACGCTATGAGCCCGAGGTGGTGGTGCTGGAGCTGGGCGGCAACGATGCCCTGCGCGGCTACCCCACCCGGCTTATTCGCGAGAACCTGGCCACCATGAGCCGGCTCTCCCGGGAAGCGGGTGCCAAAGTGCTGCTGTTGCCCATGGAAATACCCCCCAATTACGGGGCGCGCTACACCCGGGCCTTTCGGGAAAGCTTTCCACTGGTGGCAAAAGCCACCGGTGCCCATACCGCCCCATTCATGCTGGAAGGCATCGCCACCCGCGATGAACTGATGCAGGATGACGGCATTCACCCTACCGCAGCCGCCCAGCAACAACTGCTGGATAACGTGCTGCCCAGCCTGCTGGAGATTCTGTGAGTACACCCCCCTCGACCTGGGAGCAACTGCAAGCCGGCGATGCCGAACACGTCTGGCATCCCTACGCATCGGCCACTGACACCCCGGAGGTCTACCCGGTGGCCAGCGCCCGCGGCGTGCGCCTGACCCTGGCCGACGGCCGCGAACTGATCGACGGCATGGCCTCCTGGTGGTGCGCCATCCACGGCTATAACCACCCCGCCCTCAATCGCGCCGTACATACCCAGCTGGACAACATGTCCCATGTGATGTTTGGCGGCCTGACCCACGAACCCGCGGTCAAGCTCGCCAGCATCCTTACCCGCATCACCCCGCCGAGCCTGGAGCGGGTCTTTTTCAGTGATTCCGGCTCAGTAGCAGTGGAAGTGGCGCTGAAAATGGCCATTCAGTACTGGCACGCCGCGGGCCAGCCGCGCAAACAGAAGCTGGTGGCCCTGCGCAACGGCTACCACGGCGACACCTTTGGGGCCATGTCCCTGTGCGACCCCGATACCGGCATGCACCACCTGTTTGGCGACGTGCTGCCCAAACACTTCTTTGCCCCGGCCCCGGATGTACCCTTTAACCAGTCATGCGATGACCAGTCCATGAGTGCGATGGAAGAGCTGCTGGCCACCCATCACCAGGACCTGGCCGCGGTGATTGTAGAGCCGGTGGTCCAGGGCGCCGGTGGCATGCGCTTCTATTCGCCCGATTACCTGGTGCGGCTGCGCGCCCTGTGCGATGCCTTCGACGTGTTATTGATCTTCGATGAAATCGCCACCGGCTTTGGCCGCACCGGCAAGCTGTTCGCGCTGGAGCACGCCGGGGTGGAGCCGGACATCCTCTGCGTGGGCAAGGCGTTGACCGGCGGTTACATGACCCTGGCCGCCACCCTCTGCAACCGCCGGGTCAGCGACGGTATCAGCAACGGCGAGGCCGGCGCCTTCATGCACGGCCCCACCTTCATGGGCAACCCGCTGGCCTGTGCCACCGCCATTGCCAGTATCGAACTGCTGCTGTCACAGCCCTGGCAGCGCAATGTACAGCGTATCCAGGACGCCCTGGAACAGGGCCTGGCACCCGCCCGGGAGCTGCCCAACGTGGTGGATGTACGGACCCTGGGGGCCATCGGGGTGATCGAGCTGGCGCAGCCGGTGGACATGAAGGAGATCCAGCCCATGTTCGTGGAACGCGGTGTGTGGGTGCGGCCCTTCGGCCGGCTGGTGTACTGCATGCCGCCCTTTGTCACCAACAATGATGACCTCGCGACCCTGACCGGCGCCATGGTGGAGACGGTTGCCGCCATCAACAAATAGGGCGGTGCCTGCAACCGGGGCACCTGAAACCCGGGTGCCCGAATGCAGATCGCGCAGTGTGGGCCGGATTCGCGTATAATGCGGCCCACATTTGCCAACCCGCAGTTATCGCAATGACCACGCCCCTGTTTTCCTATCGCAAGTACTGGGCCGAATGCTTCGGCCATGCGCCCGAGTTACCCACCTCCCGTGCGGAGATGGATGCCCTCGGCTGGGACAGTTGCGACGTGATTATCGTGACCGGCGACGCCTATGTGGACCACCCCAGCTTCGGCATGGCGGTAATCGGCCGCACCCTGGAGGCCCAGGGCTTCCGCGTGGGCATCATCGCCCAGCCGGACTGGACCAGCGCCGAGCCGTTCAAGGTGTTGGGCAAGCCGAACCTGTTTTTCGGGGTGGCCGCGGGCAACATGGACTCCATGATCAACCGCTACACCGCCGACCGCAAACGCCGCAATGACGACGCCTATACCCCCGGCAATGTCGGCGGCAAGCGCCCGGACCGGGCGGTTATCGTCTACAGCCAGCGGGTGCGCGAGGCCTATCGGGATGTGCCGCTGATTATCGGCAGCATTGAAGCCAGCCTGCGCCGCATCGCCCACTATGACTACTGGAGCGACAAGGTGCGCCGTTCGGTACTGCTGGACAGCTGCGCCGACCTGTTGTTGTACGGCAACGCCGAGCGCGCCCTGGTGGAGGTGGCTCATCGCATCGCCGGGGGCGAGCCGGTCAAGGACATCCGCGATGTGCGCGGCACCGCCTGGGTGTGCAAGCGCCTGCCGGAAGAGTATCGGGTGATCGACTCCAGCCACCTGGATATCATCGGCCCGGTGGAGGCCCCCATCAACCCCTACATCGATACCCGGGTTGAAGCCTGTGCCACCACCAGTAACGACGCCGCGGCGGCAACCGAGACCGAGGTGGCCGTAGTGCGGCTACTGGACCGGCCCAAAGAACAGGGCCCGGCGGTCATCCGCCTGCCCTCCTACGACCAGGTGCGCGAAGACAGCGCCCTGTATGCCCACGCGTCGCGCATCCTGCACAAGGAAACCAACCCCTACAACGCGCGCCCGCTGGTACAGGCCCACGGCGACCGGGAAGTGTGGTTGAACCCGCCGCCCATCCCGCTGGAAACCGAGGAGCTGGACGCCGTGTTCGAGCTACCCTACACCCGCCTGCCCCACTCCAGCTATGGCGACGCCTCCATTCCCGCCTATGAGATGATCCGCCACTCGGTGAATATCATGCGCGGCTGCTTTGGCGGCTGCACCTTCTGCTCCATCACCGAGCACGAGGGCCGCATCATCCAGAACCGCTCCGAGGATTCCATCATCCGCGAAGTGGAAAGCATCCGCGACACCTCCACCGCCTTCACCGGGGTGATCTCGGACCTGGGCGGGCCCACCGCCAACATGTGGCGGCTGGCCTGTAAAAGCAAAACCATTGAAGCCAGCTGCCGCAAGCTCAGCTGCGTGTTTCCCGGCATCTGCAAGAACCTGAACACCGACCAGACCCCGCTGATCAGCCTGTACCGGCGGGCGCGGGAAGTCAGCGGCGTCAAGAAGGTACTGATTGCCTCCGGCCTGCGCTACGACCTGGCGGTGGAAACCCCCGCCTACGTTGAGGAGCTGGTGAAGCACCACGTGGGCGGCTACCTGAAGATCGCCCCGGAACACACCGAGGACGGCCCGCTGTCAAAAATGATGAAGCCGGGCATGGGCACCTATGACCGCTTCAAGACGATGTTTGAAAAGTACTCGAAGGAAGCGGGCAAGAAACAGTACCTCATCCCCTACTTCATTGCCGCGCACCCCGGCACCCGGGACGAGGACATGATGAACCTGGCGCTGTGGCTCAAGCGCAACAAGTTCCGCGCCGACCAGGTACAAACCTTCTACCCCTCGCCCATGGCCACCGCCACCGCGATGTACCACAGCGGCAAGAACCCGTTGAAGCGTGTGACCCGCAGCAGTGACAGCATGCCCACCGTGCGCAAGCTGTCGCAGCGGAAATTGCACAAGGCGTTTTTGCGCTACCACGACCCGGACAACTGGCCCGAGCTGCGCACCGCCCTGAAAAAAATGGGCCGGGCAGATTTGATAGGCAACGGCAAGCTGCACCTGGTACCCAGCCGCCAGCCGGCCAAGCGTCACGAGCGGGTGCCCGCGGGCACCAGCACCTTCGCTACCCAGCACAATGGCCTGCCGCGCAATCCTGCCCCGCGCAAATCCAGGGCACGGCGCTAGCCTTTTCGCGCCAAGCCTGCGAAATCAGTGTAATCGGGAGTATGAGGGATGCCCTACCCGCCACCGGCAGGCAGGGCTTTTTGCTTTACCAGTTGTATGCCGCGGTGAACACGTAGGAGCGAGGCTCCTGCCACGACGCATTGCGGAACATGCTGAAGTCGATCATCTGGATATGCTTGTCTTCGTCGGTCAGGTTACGCACGAAGAAAGAGAAATCCATGGTACCGTCGCCTACCGCCACATCCGCCAGCCTCAACCGCGCATTGAGGTTCTGGGTGCTGGGCACCTCATCAATACCCTTGACGTAGCTGCCGCCGGCATTCGGCGCGGTGAGATCCTTGTTCACCGCATACAGGTACATCTTGTCGGTGTAGCTGTAGTCGACCAGCAACTCCACCGCACCCAGCGAGGACTCAAACAGCGTACCCATCACCTGCACACTGGCCGTATTTTCCGGCGAGTAGGGCGCCAGCCGGTTGGAGGCGGTATCCACCAGCGGACGGCCCGGGGCAAAGGAGTTGTCCAGGTATTTATCGAACTCGGTATCGAGGTAGCCATAGTTACCAGAGATGCGCCAGTTGTCGGTCACCTGCAGGGCCAGCTCTATCTCCAGCCCGCGGTAAGTCGCCTCACCCGCGTTGGTGACCAGCGATTGAGTGGTGCCCGGAAGCAACTGGGTGATGTGCAGGTCCGAGATATCGTTATTGAACACGGCCACGTTCAGCCGCGCCCGCCCGTCCAGCATCGTTGCCTTGACGCCCAGCTCACTGGACAGGGAGGTCTGCGGTTCGAACGGGGTGCTCACCGCGGGGTCTGCAACCTCCGAGCTGAAGCCGCCGCTCTTGAAGCCCTTGGCCACCCTGGCATACAGGTTGACATCGTCATTCAGCGCAAACGCCAGCGCACCCATGGGCGAGGTGTCGTCAAAGGTGGCGCTATAGGTGGTGAAAGGCAGCAGCCCGGGGCCCTGGTCGGTTACCAGTTCGCCACCGAATACGTCGGTCGTATAGCGGTGGGAGAAGCCGCTGCGCTTTTCCTCGGTGTAGCGTACCCCGGCAGTCGCGGTCCAGCGCTCCGCGAAGTTCCAGTCGGCCTGGGTGAACAGGGCCCAGGCTTCGGTATCCGCGGAATAATTAACACCCTGGGGGCCGGCGCCAAACAGGGTGAACAGCTGCCGCCCGGTGGTTTCGCCCTCGTCCTCGAAGTAGTACGCGCCGACGACCCAGTTGACCGCACCCACGCTGGCGGTCCACTGCAGTTCGTGGGAGACCTGCTCGTATTCCGTGGTGCGATTGTAGTTGGCGGCCATGCCCCAGGAGAACACGCCGGGGATGACGTCGATACTGTCCAGTGGCATGCCGTCGATATCCTGGCTGTCACCCACATCCACGGTGCGTATGGCGCCAATGTACTTCAGGCTGTGGTTTTCATTGATCTCCGCCTCCAGGGTCAGGGCGTGGGAGCGCCCTAGGCTGCGCTCGTACAGCGTACCCTGCCCTTCCACGCTATTGGTGCTGACGACATCGGGGCGGCTGGTGGTAACGTAGGGGCGGGCCGCTTCCTGGATTGCAGTGCCCAGGAAGTCCCCAAACACACTGGGGAAGGTGCCGGCCCAGCCTTCCAGCGAGAACAGGCTGGAGGGTGCGGGAGTCTGGTCCGTATTGGAATAATCAAAATCATACAGCGCCGTGACGCGGTCCGACACATCAAACAGCACCGACGCCCTGAAGGCTTCGGTGTCAACGGAACCCATGTCGGGGCCGGTCAGGTTTCGCGCCCAGCCGTCGGCCCGCTCCTTGCGTGCACCCAGGCTGACAGAGGCGATGCCCATTTGTGGCAGGTCGAGATTTACCCGGCCAACGCGGCGGTCGAAATTGCCGGCCTCAACCTGGGCGGAACCGCCGAACTCCCCGCTGGGGCGCCGGGTAATGAAGTTGATCGCACCGCCTTCGGTATTGCGGCCGAACAGGGTGCCCTGGGGGCCACGAAGCACTTCCACGCGCTCGATGTCCACCACGTCAAATACGGAGCCCTGGGTTTTACCCAGGTAGATCCCGTTGAGATACAGGCCTACGGGCGAATCCATCCAGATGGCGGGCTGGCCGGTGACACTGCCACGTATGGCGACGGTGGAAACCAGTCGGGCACCGGGATTCTGGCGAAACATGACATTGGGCGCGACGGCGTTCAGGTCACCCAGGCTCTCAATGGAGCGCATTTCCAGCTCATCCGACGACAGGGCCGAAATGGAGATGGGGACTGTTTGCAGGTTTTCAGCGCGCCGCTGGGCGGTCACAATCACCTCTTCCAGTGCGGCGGCCTGGGCCGCCACCGGCTCGGCAAACTGAATGCTGACAACTGCCAGCGCGAGGGCTTTCATAAGTGGTAATTGTCTGGGCATTGCTTGCGTCTCCACGGTTATTATGGCTATTTCTTTACTACGGTAACGTAATGTCTCACAGGCTTGCACTGAACGGAATAGCGAAACGGTCTGTGGAAGTGGGTCCGGGGGGCTGAAAAAGGGGGTTACCACGTCGCTATTGCCGCGCAGTATGAGCTTTTGTACCAGGGGATTACCGACCCCTTTGCGCTGCCTCGCCGCAGGACGCATCGGGGGCCTTATTTTTCATCAATCAATTGATTCGATCAACTGTTGTAATAAAGCCCGAAATGATCGGGAGAACACCGGTCAAAACCTGGAAAGCGGTTTGTGAAACCCCGTTGGCTGAGCCTGGGCAGCGCCGAGACCGGCGGCCACAAAATCAACCACCACGTGAACCTGCTGCCAGGGCTCCACCGCAGCCACGCCGCGTTGCTCCAGCCAGGGCACGGGCGGCTGATGTAACGCCGACAGACCCCGCAGCAGCACCTGCCCGGCCAGATCCAGGCGCAGGGCGATCTCCGGGTCATGAAGTTCGGGATTGGCGAGCTGCAGCTGTTCAAACAGCGCCGAATTGAAACGCGATGCCCAGCGCATATTGGCCTCTTCCAGCAAAGGCGCCCGATCCGCGTAGAGTCGGGCAAGCAGACATACGTGGCCATAGCCGTCTTCACCGTGCTCCAGGGCCAGCCTGGCCACGGGCATTACCAGTATTTCCGCGATCTCCCGGATGGTGGGGGAATGACCACCGGCCTTCAGGGCCCTGAGAAGGTCTTCCCGCTCCCTCATCATGGGGTCCATGAAGCGCCCAAGCAGTTCCAGCACCAGCTCCTCGAGGCTGCCGAAGTGGTAGTGGAGAATACCGGGGCTGACGCCGGCAGCGGCATTGATGGCACGGATGGAGACCCCCTCCAGTCCCTGCTCAATGATTTTGTCCCTGGCAGCCGCAAGCAGCCTGTCCCGGGCCTCGCCGCGCCTGACCGGCTTTTTCCTGACGGCCTGCCTCTTTGCTTCCACTGCCTGACTCTCCATATGCTGCCGATGACCGGGGGCCAAGTATAACCCAGCGAGTGCAAAAACTATTCGATCTCTTGATTGAATCAATTGATTTAATAATGTCTAATTCAGCGTCGCCTTGCCTGCACACCGACACCGGAAATGACTCGCCCGCTGCCCGCACCAATGCGTTGAAATCGAGCTGTTTTTAACACCAACCAGGAACCCGAACCATGAAGACGAACCACCACCCGCACTCGGGCTTTTTCCGGCCCGCTGTTGCCATGGCACTGCTCGCCGGACTGATGACGAGCACCAGTATCCACGCGAATACGGCGCCGGAACCGCAGGCGAAGCCCGAGACTGTGCAGCGTTTCGAGTTACGCGATGAAGTCATGCGCGAGCACGGCCATATAGTGCGGGCAATGCTGGCCAGCGAGCACGCGGGCTTCGGCGGCGATGTCTCCTACGCTATTGCCAACCGCATGGCCAGCCGCACTGACCCGGCGGCAATCGCGGATGCCCGCGACAAGCTGCGGGTGGAAACCCACGGGGACGGCACCTGGTTCCTGCGCCTGCCATGGGTGAACATCGCCGTGTTTGAAACCAGCGAGGGGCTAGTGCTGGTGGATACCGGTTACGCGCCCGCGGGCCCCGCGCTGGTGGACACCCTGCGCCAACTCAGTGACAAGCCGGTGCACACCATCATCTACAGCCACCACCACCTGGACCACGCCTACGGCACCTGGGCGCTGATTGAAGCCGGTGAATCCCCCCGCATTATTGCCGAGGAGCGTTTCCTGCAGGAAATGGGGCTGGATATCCGCCTGGCGGATTACGCCAACGCCCAACTCAACAGCCAGGACCCGCGCGATGTACCCCGCAGCTGGGACGATGTCTACGCGCCCACGGAAACCTTCCGCGACCACACCACGCTGACCATCGGCGGCGAGGACTTCGTGCTGAACCATGCCCGCGGTGAAACCGCTGACCATGTCTGGGTGCATGTGCCCTCCCGCGATGTGGTGGTGACCGGCGACCTGCACCAGCCGTTCCTGCCCAATGCGGGCAACGGCAAGCGCCGCCAGCGCTACGTGCAGGAATGGGCGGATGCCCTGCGGGAAATGGCCGCGCTGGAGCCCGGGCTCCTGCTGCCCATGCACGGCCCGGCAATGACCGAGGCCGCCGAAATACAGAACAAGCTGGATGTTGTGGCCAGCGCTTTCGAAGCCATCAGCAGCCAGGTCATTGACGGCCTCAATGCCGGCATGCGCCAGGACCAGGTGGTGGCCTCCGTCACCCTCCCCGCCGAACTGCAGAACCATCCGCAGCTGGACACCTATTACAATACGGTGGCGGACATCGCCAGAATGGTGGTGCGTGAATACAGTGGCTGGTGGGACGGCATTCCCTCGCACTGGGCCCCGGCATCACGCCAGCAGCAGGGCCGGGTTATCATGGAGCTTGCCGGGGGCGTCGACGGGCTGGTGGAACACGCCCGGGAGCTGCTGGACACCGACCCTGTGCTCGCCAGCCACCTGGCCGACTGGGCGCTCCATACCGAGCCGGACAATGCGGCGGTGCTGCAACTGGGCATCGACACCTACTCGCGCCGCATCCAGCCCGGCCTGCCGCTGCAGGAGATCAATGTGTACCTCTCGCACCTGGTGGAATTGAAATGGCGGCTCCAGGCTTTGCAACAAACAGCTTTGCAATAAACAGCGTAGTATCTATACCCTCCTGATTACCTCGCCCCAGAGGTACAGTGCACTCACCAGCCCCGGGAAGATTACCGTCATGAAATTCGCCCTCAACGCTATCGCCCTGGCCGCGATAATCACGCTGCTCAACGGCTGCAGCGAACAGGATCCCGGCCAGCAGCAAAACACCACCCAGGCAGCGACCACTGACTCCTGGCAGGAGCCGGCGCCGTGGCTTGACGTTAGCGTGCACAGGGACCCGCTGAAACAGGCCTATTTTGGCGAGCTGCACGTCCACACCATGAACTCCCCGGATGCGTTCATGCTCAATGTCCGCAACACGCCGCGGGATGCCTACCGCTTCGCGCGCGGGGAAGCGATTGAACACGCCACCGGCGCACGGCTGCAGCTCAGCCAGCCTTTGGACTTCATCGCGGTCACCGATCACTCGGAATACATGGGCATACTGCCGCGCATGCTGGACCCCGACAGCGAGCTCGGCAAACTGGCCCTCGCCCGCCAGCTGCGCTCGGACAATCCCGAGCAGAGCCAGCCCGCGCTGCTGGAGATACTGATGACCATGGGCGCCGGTAAACCCCTGCCGGAACTGGTGGACCCGAAGCTGCGCCACGCCATCTGGCAGGAGTACGTGCGGGTGGCGGACCAGTTCTACCAGCCCGGGGAGTTCACCACCCTGGTGGGCTACGAGTGGACCTCCTCGGGCGCCATGAGCGGAATCAACCTGCATCGCAACGTGCTGTTCCGGGGTAACGAGGTGCCGGCGCAACCCTTCTCCAGCTTCGACAGTGTAGAGCCCCGGCAACTGTGGACGTGGATGGACCAGCAGCGCGAGCAGGGCATTGAGTCCATGGCGATCCCCCACAACTCGAACCTCAGCGACGGCCTGATGTTCCCCGCCACGGAAGCGCTGGGCGGCGAACCGCTGGATGCCGGCTACGCCGAGCTGAGGCAGCGCAATGAACCGCTGGCGGAGATCGCCCAGATCAAGGGCACTTCGGAAACCCATCCCCTGCTGTCGCCGAATGACGAATGGGCCAGCTTCGAGATCCTGGAAGACCTGCTGGGAGGCACCGGCACGGTAGGTAAAGCGGCCGGGAGTTATATTCGCGACGCCTGGTTAACCGGCCTGCTGCTGGAAGAAAACCAGGGCTTCAACCCCTACCGCTTCGGGGTGATCGCCGCCACCGACAGTCACAACGCGGCGTCCCAGGCCGAGGAAGACAACTACCACGGCAAGATAGGCACCGCCGACGGCACCCCCGAGAGCCGGCGCAAAGGCAGTTTCATCAACAAGCAACACATCAAGTACAGTGCATCCGGGCTGGCCGGCGTATGGGCCGAGAGCAATACCCGCGAGGACATATACGATGCGCTGGCACGCCGCGAGGCCTTCGGCACCACCGGCCCCCGTATCGGCGTGCGCTTTTTCGGCGGCTGGAACTGGCCCGACGATGTGCTGGAACACCACGACTGGGTAATGCGCGCCTACCAGGATGGCGTGCCCATGGGCAGTGAACTGCCCATCGCATCCTCACCCGAACAGGCACCCGCCTTCCTGGTCTGGGCCGCCAAGGACCCCGCAAGTGCCTGGCTGCAACGCATCCAGATCATCAAGGGCTGGGTGGAGGATGGCGAAAAGCGCGAGCAGGTTTACGACGTTGCCTGCGCCGACGGCCTGCGGCCCGACCCGGACACCCATCGCTGCCCGGACAACGGCGCCGGCGTTGACCTGGCCACCTGCGACTTCGACCGCGAGAAGGGCGACGTCCAGCTGGGCACCGCCTGGCGCGACCCCGACTTCTCCGCAAGCCAGCGCGCGTTCTACTACGTGCGGGTGCTGGAGAACCCCACCTGTCGCTGGAGCACCTGGGACAGCCTGCGCAATAGGCTGCCGTTATCACCGGATGTTCCCCCCACCCTGCAGGAACGCGCGTATACTTCGCCCATCTGGTACCGCCCTCACCAGGGCTGAACCCACGCAACGCGCAAACACCCGCATTAAAGGACAGCACCTTGACCACGCAATTTGATTCCCTGGGCCTGCAGGCAGGCCTGCTGGCCAACCTGGCAACACTGGGTTACCACAGCATGACCCCCATCCAGGCCAAAAGCCTGCCGCCCATCCTGGCCGGCCAGGATGTGATCGGCCAGGGCAAGACCGGCTCCGGCAAGACCGCGGCCTTCGGCCTGGGCCTGCTGCACAAACTCAATGTAAAGCACTACGCCATCCAGGCCCTGGTGCTGTGCCCCACCCGGGAACTGGCGGACCAGGTGGCCAAGGAAATCCGCCGCCTGGCCCGGGGCGTGGAAAACGTCAAGGTATTAACCCTGTGCGGCGGCATGCCCCTGGGTCCGCAGATCGGCTCGCTGGAACACGGCGCGCATATCATCGTGGGCACCCCCGGGCGCATTGAAGAACACCTGGGCAAGGGCACGCTCAAGCTCGAACACGTGAACACCCTGGTGCTGGACGAGGCGGACCGCATGCTGGACATGGGCTTCCAGCCCTCGCTGGACGCCATCCTCGAACACGTACCCGCCCATCGCCAGACCCTGCTGTTCAGCGCCACCTTCCCCGGCCGCATCCAGGCCATCGCCGGGCGGGTTATGCAGGACCCGGTGCGGGTAGAGGTGGAATCCATCCACGACAACGCCAGCATCGAGCAGGTATTCCACAAGGTGGACGACGCGGACCGCATGAAAGCCCTGCGCCTGCTGTTGCTGCAACACCGGCCCGAGTCCGCGGTGATCTTCTGCAACACCCGCGCCGAGTGCCAGGACGTGGCCGGCGAACTGCAACGCCACGGCTTCAGCGTACTCGCCCTGCACGGTGACCTGGAACAAAAAGACCGCGACCAGACCCTGGTGCGCTTCGCCAGCAAGAGTGTTTCCGTACTGGTAGCCACCGACGTGGCCGCCCGCGGGCTGGACATCGACGCCCTGGATGCGGTGATCAACTTCCACATCCCCCGGGACCTGGAAGTACACGTACACCGCATCGGCCGCACCGGCCGCGCCGGCAGCAAGGGCATTGCCTGCACCCTGTACAGCGACAAAGAAAGCCACAAGGTGCCCCAGCTTGAAAAACTGCTGAACCAGAAAATAGAACCCGCCCCCCTGCCGCCAATGAACCTGCTCACCAAGCCCGGCTACAAACCGCCCATGGTGACCCTGCAGGTAGACGGCGGCAAGAAACAGAAAGTACGCCCCGGCGACATCCTCGGCGCCCTCACCGGCGACGACGGCATCGCCGGCAGCGATGTGGGCAAGATCCAGGTGAACGACAACTGGTCGTTTGTGGCGGTGCGCCGCAGTGAGGCGAATACGGCGCTGGCGAAGCTTGGGCAGGGGAAGATGAAGGGGCGGAATTTCAGGGTAAGGGTTTTGGGGTAGTTTTATTGACGCTGTACTCCAGATTTGGCTGAGCACTGAGAGACCGCTCGCCAGAAAAGCTGATGCGTTTTCTCACATCCCCTGGATGTATTTAGTGAGGTGATAGGAACAGAGGTGGACATCTTCGGGAGTTAGCGTTTCCCGGCTATTATTAATAAACGCAGGCAAAACCTTTGGATTCAAAACCCACACCTTGCTCGACTTCGCTTCAGCCGTTGGTTGTATGAACCATCCGGGATAGACCAAAACTGGCCGCACAGATAAAACACGCCCGGTTGATTCCTTCAACAGTTCCGCTAACCAACGGCTTCCAGCCGCTACTTGCGCAACACCATTTCTGTCCATTTCTTTCCCGTTTTTAAGAACGCGCTCACCATCGAAAACTAACTTCGCTTCGCCCCGATCAGGTTTAGACCATGTCTTTGTTTCAACAACATAAATTCCCGAACGATGAATGACCACATGGTCGAGATTAAATTTATCACCGGGGATGTCATGGAAAACTTTGGCGCCATGCTCACGAAGCCGCTCTAAAAACTGCCCAACCGCCTTCTCGCCAGCAAGGCCCAGCTTCAGGTTCTTTATATGGCGCCAGGACTTAGCAACTCTCCATGCCGAGTAAGAGGCTAGTAGAAACGCAAAGCCTGTCATGACTTTCGGCGAAGGCGGTATTTGCGCATACCAGCGCCACCACTCCATACCAGCGAGAACTGTCACAACAATCGTTGTAACAACCCAGTACAGGATTCCATCGTACAGAACGTCCTGCAACTCCAGCTCTAGGGACTCGCCGGGATTGCGAAGAGGTTTAGATGTTAGCGGTGATTTTGTCTTCATCCTTGATTCCTAGCGTTGGACGTGTGTCGTTAATTCACTGTCGGTATTACCTATCACCTGAATTTATCAACATAACTCCCACACGACCAACCCGCCTAAAATTTCATCCGCTAAAAATGTAATTAAACGAGAATATTCGACATAGTCCATCTACATCTATCGTCCTTTGAAGACAACATCACGATGATAAGTCAAATAATCGTGGTGTTGTTTGGCCAAGCGGGCTCTCAGCTGGCCATGGACTCCCAAAGTCTCAAAGCCTTCCAATTCTCTCGAAATACAAATGGCGCCTGATTTCTCGAAGCTGATATAGCCCAGATCGAAAATTTTATCCAGATTAGGCAACAAAAGTAGTCCATTGAAAGGGTCCAGCCGCTCCTCATTATTAGATCTCGACCATGGCTTGATATGAGAAGCAACTAGGAAACGCGTATCCCGATATCCGGTTACGGCACATCCATTCCAATGCTCTATAAGCCTACTACGAAACTTACCTTGCCCAAGCCGAGTGTTGGCTAATGTCGCTCTCTCAGTCTCCGTAAGCGTTGAATCGGCAAAAATCTTGTTAATATCGAGCGCAATATGTTCCTGCGTGACATCGGCGAGGTATTCAGCATATGTATTAAGCGCTGCGCTATACATACCCTTGCCTACCGTATTTCTTGCGTCGAAGATAGCCAGCTGTCTAATACCTAGCCTTACAGAATCAAACGCTTCAACGCTTTTGATCTCTTGTAGCGACTGGTGGACCAAACCCGCCTTTGCTGCCCAAGTCGACATAACACCAAATATAGCTCCAGAGTAGCTTTTTGCCGTTTTGGCAGACTTACCGATAGACACTAGCCAATCTTCGAAATGCATATTTCTATTTGCCCTTGTGAACTATCGCGCATTTAGCGTCCAGGCCTAATCTTCTTTATTCAGTCGTTTTAGAACCGTCCGTAGGCCTGGGCTAGAACCGACATTAACAGACTCATCGTTAGATTGAGGTGCCCATCTGAGTGAAGTTCATTGTCCGATAGCAGTGCCCCGTTATACGTGATTTGTTCCTCTCCACATTTCCGCTTGGTGCCAGGAGCGGACATTAACGCTCTGCTCAGTGGGAGCGAAAAGCAAGCGACGCTTTTTGGTGCCCACGAGAGCTATTTATTGGAGCCCTGGCGCTTGGTTGTTCCGGAGAACATTCGCTTTACAACCGCACTCTTTGCGCTCTCTTTGTCTATATGCTTTTTCACAATATTTCCTGGCGCTAGAGTTAGAATCAATGCCCACAACTGAAGTAATGTTAAGACAGATAAAAGTGAGAACGACAATCCTCTAAGAACGCGTTTGTGTGTTGCGAAATAATCTATCGTTTTTGAAAACTCCACCAATGGAAAAATAACAAGAACTGCGGCTATTACCGCCGTCGAGATTAAAATTGGAGAGAAAAGCAGCATAATGGTGCCTTTTTCTTGGTCAGGAATCTTGCCTCCGTCACTCCCAAAAATCTTTTTCAAGCTTTCCGGATGCAAAATAGCAAGCCAAGCACCCATTACACCAAAAATTATTGCAGATGTATTTCGTAAGCCCTCAAACAATGGCATTTGCCTAGACATTGCGATTTCTTGACCTTGCAATAATGCCGCTAACGCTACACTTGCAACCAATAAGTATTTTAATATCTTGAGCCTCATAAGGACCTTACCCAACAAGCCCTAATATAATGTTTCTCCTTTCATTCAACGCGTTAAGTAGTGATTGAGCATCAACGATCTCGTCATTATCTCTTTCTACGTCCAGTTCATATTCTGATTTGGCCACAGAATGGGAAAGCCAACGAGTTTCGCTGTCACCTGACAACTTAAAACCAATATCATCCCATTTAGATTCATGATTTTCGTCCCACTCGTCGACCATTGCATCGAATTGCTCAGTGGTCGGATTAAAGGGGATTTCATACTTAATCTTTACGTCAGCTGTTAGCTCCCTATCTTCTTGGCTAACCCCAAGTCCCTCAAGCATTCTCTGCCATACATTACGATGCGAGGCAACCTGGGGGCTTAGCCTGTTTTTTCTTATTATTTTTGTTACAGATTCGATAGTGTTTCGCAGAGCTTCTATCTGACCTGGTTTCTTGTAAAGAAATGATTTGAAATTGGGCCTTAAATGCTGGATGTCATCACCGTTAGTTGAATACCCTAGAATTTCAGCGCCACCATCATTCTCTTCAACCACAGCATATGATGTGAATTTCGCACAATATTCCCTCAAATACCTTTCTAGATTCGATTTTCCAACGAGAAGTGTGTGGTGAAATCTAATTGCGGCAAAAACATTTTTTTCAGGAATAAACCAAAAATATGTAGCATATCCAGGAATAGACCCCTCAGGAAGGTCAGTAAAACTGACTTCGGCATCGCCTACCGGTTGTTCACCATTCACGGTAACCACTCTCCCGTCATTCGTCGGAGTTTCATTCCATGTGACCAATACGAAATCGCCAGTTTTTTGGGTTCTCTTGATGTCGAAGCAAAATGTCCTATACGTATCTTCCCCGTCTTCTAACTCATAAGTGCAAGTTTCACCAAGAGATTTTCCATTGCCAGATACCCAGCCGTATAATTGATTGAGTATGTCTCCAATTTCGCCGTATTCTGGAGCGCTTTCACCATATTTGTAGTAGCCACACTTGGCAATATGGTAAAACTGGACTTTCACGTTCTCGATCATCTTGTTCCCTTTCTTTAAACCCTAACTGAGCACACTCACGCCACACCAGCGGCGTCCGATGGATGTTTTATGCCGTTCGCTTCGCGTATTCTTCACGCCAGCTCTTCAATGAAGTCATGTCGGCCAAAAGATCGTCTGGCTTCGGCAGCTCCACAGGTGATTCTGATGGCTGCGAGTGTTCAAACCCGGAGTATTTGGTCATGAGCGAATCCATGAGATTACAATCCACCGCCTTCAATTTGGCCAGATCCTTAAGCTTCAACGTATGGACCGGTCGTTGAAATCTTTGAACCACCCCGCACAACAGGTCATTTTCAATAGAGCGCTCCACCAACGACCTAAAGTCGCTGCATATCGACTTCAGCAATATTTCGGCATATTCAAATTCGCTGTTCTCACCTGCCTTCTTTGCATCTTGATACCGCTGATTCATGAGTGTGTTCAGAGCGAATTTTATGTCACTCTGTGAAAGTGGAATGGGGGCTGGCTCTCCGGTACCCCAGTCCGCAGAACGGATGCTGACCACATTGGGCTTGATGCTCTTTTTCGCGGCAAAATGTCTGACCGTTCCCAGCAAGGACAGACGGTGAGTAAAGACAATGACCTGTTTATCCTGAGACAACTCGATAAGCCTTTGAACCACGGCCTCTTCATAGCTTTGGTCAAGCGAGGATATTGGGTCGTCGAATACAAATGGGGCGTGGCTGCTCTTGCCGGTGACGTCAGCCAAAAATGCCGCTATCGAAACGATCCGATTTTCTCCCTCGCTCAGAACATCGCCGAGCCCATTCTGAGAAGCCTCTCGAAGCTGAAGCTTATGTAGGACGCGGCCCTTTGAGACTTTTGATTTCACGAGTTCAACTTTCACCTGAGACGCGCCCAGGGCCTTGAGCTCCGCATCGAACCTTTGCACGAACGCATCCGTGATCAAGATTTCTGCCAGCTCTCCCTTCTTCTGGGACAGGGCTTTGGTGTTGGTCGACTTCTTGGCTTTCTGAATCTGAATCAATAGCTTCAACCGCGTGATTTCTTCATCGATGGCGTCGCGGTGCTCAGACAACCACTTTCTGGCCTGCAGGCTGTTTAGCTTTTTCTTAATCTCCTCTCGATTGCTGCTCTCGGCATCTTCGTCATATTTCACCGCAAGTTCACTGAGGCTTTTGGACTGTGCGGTAGTTTCATCGATCCATTTCGGCGAGAGCAGAGGATCGGGAATCGCTTCTTCGGAATCGATCCAAGCCAGTTGGTGTTTCCTGGTCTGCAATTGAGCAAAGAAATCCGTCACCTGGTTGGCGACTTCATCCTGCGGAATGCCGGCCGCATCAATACGCGTCCTCAACGTTTCCGATGTAGGCAGGGCGTCAATAGTTTGACTGACGATTTCGTATTCATTGGCTGCATCCATGGCAGTTTTCTGCATTTCGCCCTTCACGAAATATTCGAAGGAGACCAACCGCTCCTTGGCCTCCTGGGTCAAGTTCTGGTGGCACAGGACACAACGGGAATCATTAGAAACATTCGGGTACTCGGCGTCTTTGTAGGCAGCCGATACGGAGTAGTTTCGGGCCGCTTCCCAAAGTTCTTTCCAAACATTAGACCCGATGCCTTCCAACTCGCCGCCGGAGAATACTTTTTCCGCCGCCGTAGCTGCCGCGGTATTCTTGAGGATCGACTTCTTCTTGGCCGCAATGACCCGCCGGCAATTCTCGTCCGATAATTGCTCCAGATACTTTCGGGCATCCTCGACCAGCGTGTCGATATGCTGTTTCTGCTTCCTCAGCTGTTTCGCTTTTTCCGCCGGCGCCTGCTCGGCAAGCCGCTGCTGCAGCGTTTGCATCTCAGTCTCGTCAGAACTGCTAAATATACAGTGCTTGCCGATGTCGCGGGTGGAGGTCTTGGCGCTGATCGCTTCGTACCAGATACCTTCAGGAGTTACCTTCCTGTCAGTCGGGATATTCGGCTTCTTTGACTGGTGCCGGTTGGCCCCGACGTCCAGGGCCGATGCGACCTTTTCGCATGCGAGGATGAGCGAGCTGAAGAACGATAGAACTGGCGGCTCGTAGCTCACCTCGTCTTCGCTGCTGACAAACACCTTGCCAAAGGAGGTGTCGAAAATGTCAACACTGCTGAGGTCATCGCAGATCCCTTTTCCTGACCAGGCATGATTCTTCGGAATACCATCCTGCTCAAACGAAATGCAGGCGCTCTGTACGGACGAGCCAGTCTCATAGACATTGCGGTGAAGTGTACCCGTCTCGCGGGCACCGCATACATGCTTGAGGAGTCTTACGTAACCGGATTTTCCTGACCCGTTGGTGCCATAAACAATCGTGATATTACCCTTACCAAACTCAAGTGGTTTTTTTCGGAGCAAGAGCGTTTATTCCTTCTACATCACTGATTGAGCACAAACGCAGGGTGCCTGCTGCGCCCCGGGAAAAAGCAGTAGCGGGAAAGGAACAAGTCGTTTTGGGCAACGTTCCGTCGGCTTCCTGCTGACACAGAGTTGCGAGCTCAGTAACGTCTTTATCAGTTAGCTCGGACTGCTGAAGCAGCCTAGTTGCCGCAATCTGGATCCACTGGGGACGCTCTGAAAACCATTTGGTCAGCGTACTTTTCCTATTATTCATGCTTATATGCTTCTCTACCTAGTACTACCAGTCCTTAAATTTGTACATCGAACGCTTCAAGCAGGGGCCGGCGTTAACCGGCCCCTGCTTGAAGCGTCCTTGCTGCCTTGACTTGTTAAACTGCGCAAACATAAAAATACCCACCAACCAAGACACCTACAATAAAGCTGGTTTGCGATAAATAGCTGGCGTATTTGTTAACATTTCCCGCTACGTTAGAGCCCTTTGTATCGAGTTTGGTATCGTTTAGGCCAAAACTGCGACCCAGTATGCGCTCAAGCACATCTGATGTTGCTTCATACAAACATGCATATGTAGAGAGTAGAGCTCTCACCTCCACGGTGCTACTAATGATTCCTAGCGCAAAAAGTAGCAACGGGTAAACCGCCCAACCGCCCGCATTACTAGCACCCATATAGCCTAATACCGCCACCGCACCTCCGGCATTAGAGATAAAGTTATGCTGAGTAAGACGCCAACTGCTCTCAATAAATTTAACCTGCAACTCCCTCTGAGTCTCAAGGGCATGTTCTCTTATAGCTTCCTGATTTTCTGAGGGGAGCTGTCCGTCATCCTCTATCATAATACCTCACAAGCAGTGGGCCAAACCTGGCCGTATACGCCATTCCGGTTAATTCGAAAATCTGAGCCAGCAACACCTCTATTTTTACTACAATCAGCACGTTAGCGATTCTCACTCTAAGTCCATCCAAAATAACCGGATGCTCCTGGAAAACACGGCTCATCATTTTTCTTCAATAACATCCCGACCATTTTTTCAATTTCAATAAGTTGCATCAATATTGAATCTGGTATGTGACGCGGTTGGTGAAAAAGCCACTCCCCCACTTTTCTGGACCTCGAATAGCTCCCAAGAGACCTTGTTCTAGATGGCAGCTTTGGGTCGGAACCGGATATTTTTATATTTTTTATAACACCGTAACCGGACACTAAGCACAGTTCCCTACCCGATCCCGGAAAAGACCTGAACAACACGGTATACCACCGTCCCAACCAACGCCAACACACCATGCGATAACGTGACACGGTTCCCAGCTCGCAATGCTATTTCGCCCCAGCGTCACCCCCGCAATTCACCAATAAAACCGGTAAGGAGTCACATAAAACGCTAGGCTCGCTACAAAGACCAAGGGGCCAGGCGCAAAGGTGGAAGTCATCAAGCCCGTTCTTTAGTGCTGAAATCGCTCCATCCCTTCAAAATGCACTCTATGCTTACGAAAGGGACTAAAAGTCACATCGATCATCATCATAAACCCCGCATGCCGGGAACTTGGAGGAACAGATCCCATGTGTGGTCGCTTCGCGCTATTTAGCAGTCCTATCGACCTGAGCAAAAGGCTTCAAATCTCTTCTCCACCTGAATGGAAATGGAAGTCTCACTACAACATTCCGCCGGGAACCGAGATTGTGGGTATTCGTTACAGCGAGAGCGAGGACCAGCCGGTATTCGACCAGCTCTGGTGGGGATATCACCCCCATTGGGCCGACGAGAAGTCTCCCGTGCCTATCAATGCCAAAGCAGAGAACCTCGACAGTAGCCCCTATTTCCGTGGTTCCTTCCGCCACCACCGCTGCCTGATTCCCGCCGATGGTTGGTTTGAATGGAAGCAATTGGATAAAGGTAAACAGCCCTATTTCTTCGCCCGTGAGGATCGAGAACCTTTATTCATGGCCGGCGTTTGGGTGAACAACCCCGACGATCGGCCTTGTTGCGCAATCATTACGGAGCCGGCCAGAGGCAAAGCCAGGGATGTTCATCCTCGAATGCCGCTGGTACTCGATGATAGCTGCCTTGAGGCCTGGTTGGATCCGAAGCTTCAGGAGAAAGAAATTCTTCGTGAGACCATCGAAAGGCTTGATCCGGACGCCTTCACCTGCTGGCAGGTATCCACCAAGGTCAACCGCACCGATAACGACAAAGCCGAACTGATTGAACCCTTGAGATCCTGAATTTTATGATAGAAACATCCAGGGTTTTATTCCCATGAACTTCCTTATACGTTCATCCTCTCGCCCTGGGTGATGTCGCTACGAGGCGCGGCGCAATGAAGCACCGTTTGACTGTCACTCGCCGGAATTAGACTGGCTAGACTCCTCATCCCTCCCCTGCACTTCTTTACCACTAAACCCTAACTTCAACGCTGCCAGACTCCCCACTCCAAGTCGCCGCAATTCCTCCGATGAACTCTCATACAGCGACGGCTGGCTCATCCTGATCCTGTTCAACCGGGTATTGATTGCACGCTCATAGAGATTCGTCAGCGCGGCCCGCAAACCGGAGACTCCCAACTGGGGCTCCTTCAGGGAGACCGGGCAAAACACGTCGAAAGCCACCGATTTCCTGCAAGCATCCGCGAGAGGAGCCGTAACCTCCAGCAGGTTGTCCTCCCGTACATTGGAGAACGCCGGAATGCTGTCAATATGAGTGGCAACCGCCATGATCGCGGGCCGCTGCCGCTCTGGAGCATCCTCGAGCGACTTGTTGAAGGTCCTATACAACTCCTGGTCGATGCTGCGAGCCGGTTGATTGGCCCGCATGACCCAGACAACGAGGTCAGCGTTCATCAGGCGCTGTGCCGTCTTTTGTACGGAGGCCTTGCCCGATTCCACGCCGGGTGTATCTACGATACGCGTGTCCAGGCCGTCTTCAATGGCAAATTGATAGACAGACTCACTCTCCGTGATGGGAATAAGGCCCGATTCGGCCTTGATCTCCTCAAGCAGTGCGTTCACCAGCGTCGACTTGCCGGAGCTCACCTGGCCGACAACCAGAATCCTTACCGGCCCGACTTCCTTTGCCAGCCGGTCAAGGTCTCGCTGGATGTCCTGCTGGACAGGCAATTCGTTCAGTGCCCTTTTGAAGTTACCCGAGTAAAGATCAATGGCGACATTGGCGACTTCCTGAAGGTAGGCGCGCTTCAGGTTATACAATAAGGTCTCTTTGGCATTCTCGCCGATGCCCCCCAAAACCAATGAGCTCAATTCTGCGATCAGGCCCTGCGGAGTGAAAATGCGGTAGGCGCGATAAGCCTGGTAGGCCTGGTAGGAACGCTGGATCTTTTTCCCATGTGCCCCGTACAAGTCCAGCAATGCAAGAACCTGGGACAATTTGATTTTATTGGACAAGGGCACATTTTTAATCACGACCGAGCGATACCGGGAAGCCAGGGTCTCTATAGCCAGCAAGGCCTCTGGCAATGCGACGGAGTACTCGATGTGCTTGCCGGACCGGTGCCACGCAGAGGCGACCTGACGCAGGACGCTCAGGGAATGGGGGAGCAGCGCTTCCGGTTTGTCATCCTCGGCCAGCAGGCCCTCAATATGCAGGCAGGCCTCTTGCCATGCCTGTTGCTGGAGAGTACCCCAGGACGGGTTGGCCTCAACCATGTCGATAATGTCTTGCGCTGGCGCACCGGGCCGGCGGGTAGCGCGCAAATACCATGCTGCTACGCCCAGAAGAAGCAACAACACACAGGCTGCGGCGACCATGCTCCCGATATGGATACCTTCTGCGTAGAAGCTCAACATCCCCTGAACCACAAACAGGGACATCACCGGCAACGTCACCAGTGCTATCAGTATTGGCCATCGCAGCAGGAGGCTGCGCATCTTATTTGGCTTCATTGGTTTCAACGCCCAGATTTTCCCGACGCAGCGCGCGCTCATAAACTTGCTTCAGCTCTTCACGATCCACCTCGGCGCCGTTGCGCTTTTGGTACATGTAGTAACAGGCCCCACGACCGAGCGCAAAGGTAAGCCCAAAGGAGAGGGATACCGCCGTAGCCTGGCCGACCGTCTGGCCCCACACCGGGATCAGTCGCCCCAGCTGCGTGACCAGGGCGCGGGTGCCATAAGCCAGGGTGAAACCCGCGCCCAGGCTGCCCAGGAATTCCATTACTTCCTGTTTGCCCCAGGTGAGGCCATAGGCTTCCGCCAACTGGTAAAGCATCTTCAACTGAATGCTGGGTACCGCGATCAGGCCGACTCCGGGCACGAAATCCGCAGATGCGGCCGCACCCGCGTGCCACAGTATCCGGGTGCGCTGTGCCAGATAAATCTGCTCTTCGTGGGTTGCGACAACCGTCTGGCGCAGGAAAATCTCGGCGGACGGCATGAGCTCTGCAAGCAACTCCCTCAGCTTGTCGACATTGGCCCGGCTGGGGAAATCCACGAACACATGGGGCACGGGCTGCTTCATTTTTTGGGTCAGCGCAGTGTGAAGATGCGCCACGGCCCGCTCCGCCTCGGCCGGGTCAAGCCCGGCATGGGAAGCCGTATAAACGGCAATCAAGTGCTTTCGGGAGGCCTTGTCCAGCCGGGTGAGCACATCCATCACCGAGGACTGTTCCGGGTCATCAACCTTCATCACCACAATAATGGCATGGGCCTGGCTGCTCGCCTCCACCACGTCCGCATCAGCGACATAGCCGGTCTCATCTAGTCCACGGGTATCCAGGAACTCGATAATGGGCTGTTCAGCGGGAAACTGGTAACGGGTAAGCCCGCCTGTGCAGGGCTCAAAGCCATTGCCGATCTCTACCGAACTCTGCCCGGTGATTTCCGCCACCAGCGAACTCTTCCCCGCCCCGGTCTTGCCCAGCAACCAGACCCGGGGAACATGCTCTTGCAAATAGTCCTCAAGCTTTTCCAGATTGACGTCGGCTTCACTATTGATGGCCTGGTCCAGGAGGTTGCGATAGGTGTCCAGGGTCAGCCATTGCCCAAAACGTTTCTCACCTTTCTCATCTTTATCTTCCTCTACCGTGCCCGGACCCAGGAGATTCATGGCCTCCTGCACAGGAAGGTCGCCACTGGTTACCGCAGACATCAAGCGCTCGGCCCGCTCGGGGTCGATATCACACCCCTCAACAGACTTCCTTAGTGCCGCGACAAAGACATAATAAGCGTCCTTATACTGGATCTCGAACTGCTGTATCGGCACATCCTCTGCGACTGCCAGGTCATCCTCGTTCCCGCGACCCAGCCTGGCTTTCAGGCGCTGCAGGAGTGTCGGCCGGGTCTGGTCCGCCGATTCGCCATTGCGAATCATACAGGTGGCCCCATAAGCCAGAGCACTACCCGGAAGACGCGCGCCGATCACCCACCCGTCGGGTGTTGTGGCGACGAATACGCCCGCAAAATCGCCTGCCAGCGTACTTGACCCAAGGATTGTGGTCATGCCCGTCGCAGTGGCAGTAGTCCCGGACGCTGCCACATCGCCAGCAACGCCGAGCTCGGTATTCACGAGGTCACCCGCCAGCCCGATTTTGTCAGGGCGGGCTTCCTCAAGACGGCGCAGCGCCGCTACCAGCTCCCGGCGCTCAGTATCTACGACTTTATCAGGCACTGGGAGCTCCGGTCGCATTGTAAATCAGTGCATCGGTCTGGGTTAATCTGTGACATTCGAGTGCCTCCATCAGTATCTTAATTATCATTCATGGGGGCGATCTGTGCTTGTTAAAATCCATCGCGGTCTCAGCTGAAAATCCACGTTCCGCATCAATTTATGGCTATCCGATTGAACAAAAAATGCTCAAAGACGTTTCCGCGGAGACGTTTTATGGTTATAAACAGCGCGAGCTTATAACACCTGTGCCGCCAGCACACGCGCTGCGGACGAAGATCAGTAGTAGAGTGAAGTCGCCGGGAAGGCCGACGAGGCCGTGGGAACCCCAGCTTCCGGACGGAGCCACTTGTTATACATTAATCGTAGTGGCTCCAGAGCCGAAGAACTTTCACCACCCGGTCTTCATCGAGCACCTGGTATACCAGGCGGTGTTGGATATTTATGCGGCGTGAACAGGCCCCGGCAAGATCACCAACGAGTCGTCTGCGCCTATCGATTGCTATGCCGCGTTAAGCTCAACCTTTTTCACTCTATCCAGCTTGAGATTCCTGCTTGCATGCCATAGGTCGTAGGCATCCTGCATTGCAAGCCAGCTCTCTTGGCTAAGCCCGAGCGACTTGGAAAGACGAAGCGCCATTGCAGGACTCATGAAGTGGTTCAAGAAGGGGCAGCGGTTACGGCGTCCCGTTTGCTTGACTTGCTATGTGTATACTATCTATAATTTGTACACATTTCGCAATTATACATAGAGCGCTCGATCATGCGAACCAATATTGAGATAGACGACAAGTTAATGAATGACGTTATGAAGGCCACGGGCTTAAAGACCAAGAAAGATGCGGTTGAGGCTGGACTCAAGACGTTGATTAGGCTGAATAAACAGGAAAACATAAAGAAACTTCGCGGGAAATTGCAATGGACTGGAGACCTTGATGATATGAGAACCAACTCATGATCATAGTTGACTCCAGCGTATGGATTGATTATTTCTCTGGGGCGTACGGCCCTCAGACTGACAGGCTCGATAATACCCTTGGGATAAAGCCGGTCGCTATTGGTGATTTGATTTTAACTGAGGTATTGCAGGGCTTTAGGCATGACAAAGACTACAGGGCTGCACGCAAGGTTTTTGAAGATGTAGCCATTTTCGATATGCTCGGCAGGCAAATGGCCATTAAGAGTGCAGAGAATTTTAGAGCACTACGAAAAAAGGGCATTACCGTTCGCAAGACTGCGGATGTAATTATCGCGACATTTTGCATTGAACAGAAACTCCCTCTTCTTTTTTCAGATAAGGACTTTAAACCCTTCGTCAAACATCTCGGCTTAGCGGAAGCCTGAGATACACATAACACTTTATCTTATATAGGGGATTGCTTTTTGAGGGGGTGGCTAATGACGGCCAATCAGCGTTGGTGCAATCGCCTGGTTCCGGGGCTGGTGGTTTCTGTCGCCATGCTCACGTCTTCACTGAGTATGGCGTGGTCGGATCACGCAACCCTTGCCTGGCCCCTGCTACGTGCCATGCCAGAGGTTGCAGCGGCGCCCCCGCTGGAAGTTGAGACGTTACAGACGTTTTTGACGGCACAGGCCCAGCCGGTAGCCCAACTTCTGGGCGAACATGAGCAATGGGCGCGCACGAGCATGCCGCACTATGCGCCCCTCCCCGACGAGCTCACGTTTACGCCTTCGGCCGAGGGAGAGGCGCTTGAACGCTCTTTTCTGGAGGCGATACGGGTAAATCCAACGCGCTCTTATCAGCCTTATCGCCAGATGATGGCCTACGAGGCACTGTCGGCAACTGACTCGATAATCGACGTGTCTGAACTGACCTTCCTGCGCGGCACTATCGAGTCGAATCGCTCACGGTATGTAAAGTTGGGTAGTGGCGATACGGTGCCGGCGGCCAGCGTAGTGGCGAGCGCCTCTGACGAACCCGATTTTGGCCTGGACATCGGCCTGTACGAAGACAATGGTACCGAGCACGGTGCGCGGTATGGTTTTGGTGTGCAGCCTTTCGGGAATCCTAATCTGGAGTACAGCTCCCAGGCGCCTTTTCACATGGGTTTCTACCATCTGGATTGGTTGAGTCAAAGGGCGCAGCCCGGTTTGTTGGTCACCTACCCGATGTATCGGACCGAACTGTACCGAAAGTTGGCAACGCTGGCTTTTGCAGGCGGGCACGATTATTGGGGGTGGCGCTTTATGGGCTGGGGTTTGCACTATGTGGGTGACCTTGCCCAGCCCTATCACGCAGTGCCCCTACCCGGCATAGGGCTGGTGGAAAGTTTGTGGACAGTGGTGACCAGCCAGGTGGGGGCAGCGATTCAGCTGGTATCCAATCGTCATGGCGTGATCGAGGCGTTTCAGATGGGTGTGGTCACCAATGCGGTACAAGCCCGGCATTGGGAACACCCCACCCTCAGCCAGGTGGCGCAGCTGCAGGCGACAAAGCCCTGGACATCGAGCACCCTGGTCGATGACCTGGCGTTGAGTTCGGTACAGGGTGCCCCGGGCCTGGATGGCGCACTTGAACGCTGGGTGCCACCAAAACTGGTGTCGGATGCCACCTTCGAATTTTCGCAATCGCCGGAGGAGGCGGACATACTGTCTGTGATCGGGTCCTACCATCCGGATTCAGGCGCTGAGCTCGAGAAGGCGTTGAATCAACAGATGGGGCGGTTTTCCTATTTTGCCCAGGCCTGGATCCGCTCGATAATACAGACCCAGGGTATCGAGCCCGGTTGAACAAATATGATCTGTGACGTTTCCGCGGAAACGTTTTATGGTTATAAAACAGCGCGGGTTAATAACGTTTTTGCTTGGCAAATCTTATGCAGCGTTAAGCTCAACCTTTTTTACTCTATCCAACTTGAGATTCCTGCTTGCATGCCACAGGTCATGGGCATCCTGCATGGCAAGCCAGCTCTCTGGGCTACGCCCGAGCGCCTTGGAAAGACGAAGCGCCATCGCAGGACTCACGCCGCTCTGGAGCTTGAGTATCCTGTTTAATGTGGAGGGGGAAACATCAAGCTTCTCCGCAAGATAGCGGCAACTCAGGCCAAATGGCTCCATGTAGGTTGCGAAAATGAACTCTCCGGGATGAGGCGGGTTATACATGGTCATTAGTGGTAGTCCTCATAATCAAGCAGATACACATGCCCATCGTGAAACTCAAAGGTCAAACGCCAGTTGCCACTGACGGATATAGACCAGAAACCTTTGCGGTCGCCCTTTAACTGATGCATTTTGTATCCAGGAAGGTCCAGATCTGAGACTTCCATCGCGCTATCCAGAGCAGCTAATTGCATTCGTAGTCGACTGGCGTGCTTAGTCTGAATGCCACGAGTACTGGCTGTCTCGTAGTACAACTTCAGTCCCTTGTGCTTGAAAGACTTGATCACGGATCGTAGTGTAGCGTGTTGCGCAACACTGTCAAGCTGCGTAATGTGAGGGGCAATATCATTTCCCCGGCTTGTTATTCGAGGGTGAAACTCTAGCACAGGCCCAAAGTATCAAGCCCGCCTGGACGAATATGATCTGTGACGTTTCCGCGGAAACGTTTTATGGTTATAAAACAGCGCGGGCTAATAATATCTGCGTCTATCTGGATTGCATCTTGTGCGAGCGACGGATCACCTCTGCTGATACTGCATGGGGCAATATGCCCGGCTGTACTTTCACGCAGCATGTAATGGTTTAATCCGGTCTACCGCTTCCTTGACAGATTGTGCCGCCGTCCACAAATCAACCGAACGCTGCGCATTCAGCCAAAACTCGGGAGAGTTACCAAACAAGCGGGCAAGCCGAAGCGCCATTTCGGGACTAACAGCACGGCGCTCTCTCAACAACTCATTAACTGACTGGCGAGAGACGCCCAGAGACGCAGCAAGCCTGGTCACCGTCAGGCCATAATCTGGCAGAAAGTCCTCCCTGAGCATTTCACCAGGATGAGTCGGCTTGCGCTGCATGCCTTTATTGTTGGGAATAGCCATAATCATTATCCTCTTCAGTAATACCTAATGGCTCAAGGCACAGTTCTCTAATAATTTCCCCAGGATGGGGAGGATTGTGCATCAACATGGCAATACCTCAGTGATAGTCTTCATAGTTGACGACCTCGGTATATTGACTCCCGGGTTGTTACGCAACGGGGACTCTAGCAAGGCCCAAAATATAAAGCCCAGTTGAACAAATATGATCTGCGACGTTTCCGCGGAAACGTTTTATGGTTATAAAACAGCGCGGGCTAATAACACCTGCTTTAACGGCGATGCTTTTCACCCGTCCCCTGCAGATCCTTGTTGTTTTTCTGGGAATGCAGTGGAACAAAGTCGATTTTCACTTCATATCCCATTGCCTCAGCATAATCTGCGATGGTTGAAAGCTTTGGTGAAATTGAGGAACTAACGCTCTCCAGCCGAGAAATATTGCTCTTCTTGGTGTTAAGCCGATCCGCAACTTCTTCCTGAGTAAGGCCCTCACTTTGGCGCAATGCGACAAGCTTACGACGCAATTCGTAAGCAGGGGACAACCGTTCATATTCTTCGGCCACATCGGGGCGATCTAGAGCCTTTACTTTAAAACTTTTAAAATCTGGTCTTGCCATCACTCTAACTCCTTCAATCTACGGCGAGCCTTCTCAATCTCTTTAATGGAAATTAGCCAAGATCCCCGCAGGAAACGCCAGGACCTCGGATTCAACCCTCAGGTTAACGAATGTTATCTTCCATGACATCGAAACAAGTTATCATAAATGATAACTTTGTCAAACAAGAAGTTCGATGTCAGAAGGTAGCCAGGTCCTGCATGACCTGCAGCGGGCGCTGGGCCAGGTGCCCGGCTTGCCGATGATGTAAAGCAGAGCCGCGATACATGACTGAACGCTAACTCCTGCGCTGATCGGATCACCTCTGCTTATACTGCGTGGGGCAATATCCCCGGCTGATGTCCGGATTGCGCAACTTCAGGTGTTTTGTGGAACGCCCGCTCACTCTTTTGCGCCACAGCTTGAAGCTCTGCGGCTTGAGGTTACTGCGCATTATTCTGATCACCCGTGACTCGTTCAACCCAAATTGCCGCTCAATAGCTTCAAACGGCGTTCTGTCCTCCCAGGCCATTTCTATAACCCTGGATTTTTCATCGGTTGATAGCGTCATTTGCAGTGGCCGGGAATTCGTTGGAACATCGATACGTTTACCAGATCGGGTAATATCCACGACTGATAGCCGGATTGTTTTGTGCAGCCCACCCTCACTGTTAAACCCTACCCAACCAGTACTGCGGACGCCGTCGGTTATATGATCAGTGCCCGGGCCTTCCTCATCACATCATCACCGGAGACAGCCTGAACCGAACCGTCGTCAAGTTCTTCTGATCTTCGTCGAGCCTCGACTAACCAGTCAGACCGAAGCTCTTCTTCCGATGGTGATTCAAGGCTCAAGACCAATCGCTGGATTAGCTTGGCTCGCTCTGCCTTCGGAAGATGCAGCGCCTCGTCTTCAATTTTCTGGAGATTCATTGGGAAAACCTCTTGGTCGCATATTGGCCGATTCTGACATGGAGGCCTAAAGTTGTAACGGAAAGCACCAGGGAATGGAATAGGCCCGTTGAAATTGCTGGGAATTTATCCCGGGCATAATTTGCCCGATCTCAGATTGCGCAACTGCAGGTATTTCATGCCCCACTTACCCGCCTCTTGACATGCCGCGTCGGCAACGCCTTTAGCGGGTCATCCGGCCATGGATGCTTGGGATAGCGCCCTCTCATTTCCTTTTTTACTTCCGGGTACACGTTGCGCCAGAATGTGGCCAGGTCCTGGGTCACCTGCAGCGGGCGCTGGGCGGGAGACAGCAGGTGCAGCTGCAGCAACTGGCGGCCGTTGGCGATGCGCGGGGTGTCGGCGCAGCCGAACATTTCCTGCAGTTTTACCGCCAGCACGGGGGTGTCCGGCAGGTAGTCTATGGCGACGCTGGAGCCGGAGGGCACTACCAGGCGCTCGGGCGCCAGTTGTTCCAGATCCAGCGGCAGGGGCCAGGGCAGCAGGTTCAGCAACAGTTGCCGTAAATCCACCCGGGCGAAGTCCTGCAGTTTGCGCACCTGCCCCAGCCAGGGCAGCAGCCACTGCTCCAGGCTTGCCAGCAGTGCGGCGTCACCCAGGTCGGGCCAGGGCCTGGCGGTGTTGTCCGGGTCCAGGCGGCGCAGCAGTGCCACCCGGGCCCGCCATTGTTCCAGCGCCGGGGTCCAGGGCAGCAGTTGCAGGCCGCGCCGGCGCAACAGGCTACCCAGGGCCGCCGCCAGTGCCTCTTCGGGTAGCTGTTGCAGTGTCTGGCTGGCCAGGGTGAGGCGGCCAACCTGCTGCCGGCTCTGGGCCACAAACTGGTCGGCGCTGTCATCCCACTCGGCGCGTTCGGTGCGGGTCACCAGGGGCGCCAGTACATCGCTGAAGCGCGCCGGGTTCAGTTGGCTGGCACTGTAGATGCGATCGGCACTGCTGCCGCGCTGGCCGCCCACCTCGCCCACCGCCAGCCATTCGGCGGTGGCCAGGGGATCCCCCGCCGGCAGGGTGGCGCTGCGGCCGTTGGCCAGCTGGAACTCGTCGGCCTCTCCCCCGCTGCGCCGTCGTGCTATGCGGTCCGGCCAGGCGCTGGCCAGCAGCACCGCGGGCAGGTCTTCCGCGGGTACCGACAATACCGGCGCGGTTGGCTGGTATATCTGCGCCACAATCTGCTGGTAGCGTCGCGCCTGCTGCCGGCAGCGACGTTGCCAGCCCTGCAGCTCCTTCGGGCAGGGCTGGGTGCCCTGTAATACCGCCAGGGTAGTGGCCAGCTCTGCGCCGGCATCCGCCAGCGGGTTGCGCTCGGCCAGGGCCGCGGCCAGCAGCGCCGCGGCCTCGGTGGCGCCCAGGTCACAGGCCAGCAATAACATGTGCCCCAGCCGCGGGTGCAGCGGCAGTTGCGACAGCCTGACGCCGTGGGGAGTGAGTTGCCAGCGGCCGTCGTCCCGGGCAAAGGCGGCCTCGCCCAGGGCCAGTACCTCAAGGCCCTGGCGATAATTGGCCGCCGGGGGCGGGTCCAGCCAGCGCAGTTCGGTAGGGTCATAAACGCCCCAGGCCAGTAACTGCAGCACCAGGGGCGCCAGGTCTGACTGCAGTATTTCCGGGGTGCGCTGGGCGGCCAGGCGCTGTTGCTGTTCCTCGCTCCACAGGCGATGGCAGTGCCCCGGGCCCAGGCGGCCCGCGCGCCCGGCGCGCTGTTCCGCAGACGCCCGGGAGATGCGCCGGGTGGCCAGGCGGGTGGTGCCGGTGCTGCTGTCAAACAGCGCCTGCCGCTCCAGGCCGCTGTCGATCACCGTGGTAATGCCCTCGATGGTGAGACTGGTTTCCGCGATATTGGTGGCCAGCACAATCTTGCGCTGGCCCGGCGCGCAGGGTTCTATCGCCTGCTGCTGGCGCTGCAGGGGCAGGCCGCCGTACAGCGGCGCCACCACGGTATCGGGCAGTGGCTGCCGGGCCAGCAGGCGCGCCAGGCGCTGGATTTCGCCCTGGCCGGGCAGGAACACCAGGATACTGCCCTCGCCGCCGGCCAGGGCATCGCGCACGGCCTGCGCCGCGGGTTCAACCACCGAGTCACCAATGGCCAGGCTGGCGCCGTGGCTCACGGTCACCGGAAACTGGCGGCCCTGTGAAGTCAGTACCGCCGGGTCATCCAGTAGCCCGGCCACCGGCACTCCCGACAGCGTCGCCGACATGACCAGCAGGCGCAGGGGCGGCCCCTCGCGAAACAGCTCCCGTCCCTGCAGGCACAGCGCCAGCCCCAGTTCGGAATCCAGGTTGCGCTCGTGAAATTCATCGAAGATCACCAGCCCCACCCCTGCCAGCGACGGGTCGCGCTGCAGGCGGCGGGTGAGAATGCCCTCGGTGATCACTTCGATGCGGGTGGCGGGGCCAACCCGGGTCTCCAGGCGAATGCGATAGCCCACCCGGTCGCCGGTTTCCTCACCCAGCAATGAGGCCATACGCGCCGCCGCGGCCCGGGCCGCCACCCGTCGCGGCTGCACCAGCAGGATCAGTTGCCCGGCAAGCCACTCTTCGGCCAGCAGCGCCAGGGGCACCACGGTGGTCTTGCCGGCACCCGGCGGCGCTTCCAGTACGGCATCCCGGCCGGCGGCGAGCGCCGTGCGCAGGGACGGCAGCACATCGGTGACGGGGAACTCGCTAAGGTGGGGAGGCAACATCAGTCCATAGTAGTGCAGCGCGCGCCTATGGCCAATGCCGGTGCACCGCTTTCCCTGGCTGCACTGTGCTGGTGCGGCCGCCGGCGCCACCGCTGCGTCCCTGTTTCCCGCAAAGGCGCTGTTCACGGGGCTGTCACACATCCCCGCCACAATAACGGCGATGGCAGGCTTCTTGCTGAACCTCTAGGGATGAGCCTGTAGGTATGAGCCTGTAGCTATGAGCTTGCAGCTAACCGCCACGAACCGCTACCGCACCATCAGCCAATCGTTGATCACCACATTGAGGGATGAGCATGGCCAATACCGCACTGGAAAGTCACTTGAGCAGCGTTAAGGAACACGACGGGAAACCGTCGGTGGCGTTCTTTGATCTGGATGGCACGCTGATCGCGGGCTATTCAATCCTGGCCCTGGCGCTGGAAACCGCGCGCAGTGGCATCGCCCGGGGCAAGCTGCGCCAGCCCCTGAAAATGCTGGCGGATACCCTGCGCCAGCGACGGCGCGAGGGTGGCGGCCACTACCACAAGCTGGTGCGTCGGCTGACCCGCGCACTCACTGGTATTCCGGAGCAGAGCCTGCGGGAACTGGGCGAGCGCGCCTGTGCCAGGCACCTGTTGAAGAGCCTTTATCCGGAGGCGATCAGCCTGGTGGAAGCCCACCGGGCCGCGGGCCACAGCCTGGTGATTGTCAGTGCCGCCAGCCACTATCAGGTGGAGCCCATCGCCCGCATCCTTGGTATTGAGGAAATCTGCTGTACCCGCCTGGAAGTGGCGGACGGCTGCTTCACCGGCAAGGTCATTGCCCCCATGTGCTATGGCGAGGGCAAGTCCCTGGCGGCGCGACGGGTCGCCAGGCGCGAGGGCCTGTTGCTGAAGCGCTGCTGGTTCTATACCGACTCCAGTGCGGACCTGCCGCTGTTGCGCGAGGTGGGGTATCCGGTGGCGGTAAACCCGTCCGACAAACTGGGTGCCCACGCCCGCAGCCAGCGCTGGCCGCAATTGCAGTTTGCCAGTCGCGGCCTGCCGGACATGGAATCGATGCTGCGCACCGTGCTCACCGGCCAGGCGATTACCGCCACTGCGGTGGTGGGCGCCTTGGGCAAACGCCTGGGCGTGGGTCGCTTTGCCAATGGCAACCGGGTCACCCGTTTGCTGGGAGACCTGGGCAGCGGGCTGGCGGGCCTGGACTTTGACATCGACGGCGCCGAGCACCTGCGGCAACCGCGCCCGGCCATTTACATCTTCAATCACCAGAGCCTGCTGGATGCCATGGTGCTGGCCCATCTGTTGCGCCGCGATGCCGTACCCCTGTGCAAAAAGGAGATGGCCGCGGTGCCGGTGCTGGGCCAGGTATTGCGCCAGGTGGGCACTATTTTTGTCGATCGCAAGGACACCAACCAGGCGGCAGTACTGCAAAGCGCGCTGGCGGTATTGAACAGCGGCCGCTCTCTGGTGATTGCCCCGGAGGGCACCCGCAGCACCCTGGGCACTATCCAGACCTTCAAGCACGGGGCGTTTTTCCTGGCGCGCAAGGCGGGGGTGCCCATTGTGCCCATCATCCTGCATAACGTGAAGGACGCCCTGCCCAAGGGCGGCTTGTTGCTGCGCCCCGCCACTATCCGGGTAACGGTGTTACCACCGGTGGACATGGCGGGCAGCGGCAGTGGCAGCGTGCGAGCCACCTGCAGCAGCCTGGAGGCGCGTTATGCCCGGCTACTGGGGCAATCCGGCAGTGCCGCCCTGCCCCACGCCGGCAGCACCTGGGTCACAGGCGTTCCAGCAGTGCCTCGGTGAAGTCAGTGGTGCCGTGATGGCCGCCCAGGTCGCGAGTGGTGCGATCGCCCGAGGCAATCACATCGCGCAGCGCCTCACGGATACGCGCGGATTTGTCATCCATGCCCAGGTAGTCCAGCATCTGGCAGGCCGCCAGGATGACCGAGGTAGGGTTGGCGAGATTCTTGCCCGCAATGTCCGGCGCGCTGCCGTGCACCGCCTCGAAGATCGCGCAGTCCTCGCCGATGTTGGCCCCGGGCGCCATGCCCAGGCCACCGACCAGTCCCGCACACAGGTCGGACAATATATCGCCGAACAGGTTGGTGGTGACAATTACATCGAATTGCTCGGGGTTCATCACCAGCTGCATGCAGGCGTTATCCACAATCATCTCGACGGTTTCTATGTCCGGGTAGCGGCTGGCCACTTCCCGCGCCACCTTCAGGAACAGGCCCGAGGTGGATTTGAGGATATTGGCCTTGTGTACCACGGTCACCTTGTGGCGGCGCTCCCGCTTGGCCAGTTCAAAGGCAAACTTGAGGATGCGCTCGGCGCCGTCGCGGGTGATAACGCTCAGCGCCTGGGCGATCTTGTCATCATCTGACACCACCTGGCCCTGTCCGGAGTACATGCCCTCGGTATTCTCGCGCACGGTGATGATGTCGATATTTTCATAGCGTGCCTTGCTGCCCTTGAATGACAGCACCGGGCGCACATTGGCATAGAGCTGGAAGTGCTGGCGCAGGTTGACGTTGATTGAGCTGAAGCCCCTGCCCACCGGGGTCATCAACGGACCCTTGAGTGCTATGCGATTGCGCTCGATGGCCTCCAGGGTTTCATCCGGCAACAGCGACCCGCTGCTTTCCAGGGCACCAAGGCCCGCTTCCACGTATTCATAGTCGAAATCGCAACCCGCCCGGTCCAGGACCTGGATGGTGGCGTCAACGATACTGGGGCCAATGCCGTCGCCCCTCATTACGGTAATTGTGCGTCTGGTCACGGTCTCTCCGCTGCGGGTTTATCAATCTCGGGGTTTATAAACAGGGCCTACTGGCCGGCAATCCACTTGTTCATGCGTTGTTCAAGGGCATCCAGGGGGATGGCACCGGCGCCGAGCAGGGTGTCGTGGAAGGCGCGAATGTCAAAGCGGTCTCCCAGTTCCTGCTCCGCGCGTTCACGCAATTCGAGCATTTTCATCTGGCCGATCTTGTAGGCCAGCGCCTGGCCGGGCCAGCCGATATAGCGATCGATTTCATTGACGATATCCGTCTCGGTCTTGCCGGCATTGGCCTTGAAGTACTCTATGGCCCGCTCCCGGCTCCAGCCGAAGTAGTGCATACCGGTATCGACCACCAGCCGCACCGCCCGCCACATGTCATAGGTTAGCTGGCCGTAGCGGGAATAGGGGTCTTTATACAGGCCCATCTCGTAACCGAGGCGCTCGGAGTACAGGCCCCAGCCTTCCACAAAAGCGGTCTCGCCACCCTGGGTGCGGAACATCGGCAAGCCCTCGAGTTCCTGGGCCAGGGCGATCTGCAGATGGTGGCCCGGTACCGCTTCGTGCACACTGAGCACTTCCATCTCATACTTGGGCCGCACTTCCGGCCGGTACAGGTTGACGTAGTAGTAGCCCGCGCGGGTGCCATTGGCGGCGGGCCGGCTGTAATAGGCAGTGGTAGTGTCCGGCGCGGTTTCCGCGGGAATCGGCCGCACGCCATAGGGCATCCGCGGCAGCTTGCCAAACAATGACACCAGTTCCGGGTCAAGCCGCTTGGATACCGCCAGGTAGCCTTCGTACAGGGCCTCGGGCGTGTCGTAATAGAATTGCGGATCGGTACGCAGGAAGTCGTTGAAGGCCTGCAGGTCACCCTGGAAACCGACGCTGGCTTTCACCGCTTCCATTTCCTCCAGCAGCCGCGCCACCTCGGCCTCGCCGATGGCGTGAATGGCCTCCGGGGTCAGGTCCGTGGTGGTAAAGCGCTCCGCAAGGAAGCGGTACAGTTCGTCGCCACCGGGCAGGCTGCCAATGCCGGGCTGGTCCCGGGCGGCGGGCAGGTACGCCGAGGCCAGGAAATTGCGGAACTCGGTATAGGCGGGGTTCACCCGGGTGCGGATAATGTTTTGTGCGGTCACACGCATCTCGCCGATGGCCACCGTGGACAATGTGTCCGGCATGGTGAGGAAGGGCTTGTAGAAAGGATTTTCCGTGGGGTCACCCGCTACCAGCCGGTCAATCTGCTGGGGCACACGCTCCATCACCACGCGCGCCTGGGTGCGCTCCTGCAGTATCCCCTCTTCCAGCAATTCGCGGTACTGGTCCAGCAACTGGGGCAACCCCTGCAGGCGCGCCAGCCACTGGCGGTAGTCCTGCTCATTCTGGAAGTTGATCTGTTCCTGCAGGGTGTGCAGGTGCTGTGGGCCGCTGCGCATGTTCACCGGCATCAGGTGCAGGCCCAGGGCCTGGCTGCGACGATTATTCTGCAGGCGTTTTACCAGCATGGTGTAGCTTAACTGGTCCTGCCCGGACAGCGCACTGGCGTCTATTTCGGCAAGCTGTTGCAGAAATTCGCCGCGCCGGGCATCGCGCTCGTAGTGGGCGGCAAGGCTGACATCATTCCACTGGTCATTGCCGCTGCTGTCACCAAGCTGGGTGCGCAGTTGCGGCGACTGTTCCAGTGTCCAGTTCCAGTGCGCCTCGACAATGCGCTGGAAATCGTCAGCCGGGGCTGCGAATGTTAAAGCGCTGCTCCAGAGCAGCAGGGCAAGAATCACACGGTGCATGGTGGCCTCCGGAAAAATGACTGTGATCGCGTTAATGTGCGCACGTTATTACGCTGGCTGCCCCGTTCAGGCCTGGGGCAAAACCAGGAATTTCTCCCCGGTGGCGCGACGGTTGTACGCCGTTATCGCTTCCAGGCTCAGCGCCTCGGCCAGGGACACCTGGCGGGTATAGTGGCTGGCAAACGTGGTCTTGATCTCCGCGGCCACCCGCTCGCGCAATTCCGCGCCGCGCTGTGGACCCACTTTTTCCAGGAACAGTGGTAACAGCCAGCCGCCGATGCTCCAGGCAAAACCGAAGTTGCGCGACAACACGGTCGGGCCCATATCCAGCCCACCGTATATGTACAGCTGCTTGAAGGTATTGGAACCGTAGCGGCTGTACTCGGTCATCTTCCGTGCCGCCACCGCCTCGATACTGCTGAGGATGGTGCTGCCCAGCTTGCCGCCACCCAGGGCGTCGAAAGCCAGGGTGGCATTGGTCTTGTCGAGCGCCGCCAGCAGTTCGGGATGAAAGTTTTCCGCTTCCGAATTCACCACGTGCGTGGCGCTCTGCCCCAGCAACAGGGCTTCCTGTTCCGGCTTGCGCACAATATTGACCAGGGGAATACCGTCCTTGATACACAGGCGGTTCAGCATCTGCCCCAGGTTGGATGCCGCGGCGGTATGGACCAGCGCCTTGTGGCCCTCCATGTGCAGCGTATCCACCATACCCAGCGCGGTCATCGGGTTGACGAAACACGAGGCGCCCTCAATGGCCGAGGTGTCATCGTTCAGGGGCAGGCAGGCGTGGGCGCTGACGCAGCGGTACTGGCTGAACATCTCGCCGCCAAAGGCGCCAACGGTGCGCCCCAGCAGTGCCTGCGCCGCATCCGAAGAGCCCGCGGCGATTACCTTGCCGGCACCTTCGTTGCCGGCGGGGAGCGCCTGGCCCAACCGGCCCTGGACCATGCGCATGGCCTCCGCGGGGATATCGGCGGTAACCACCGGCCGCTCGGGAGTACCGGATACCCGGGCGGTAGACATATCCGCGGGACCAAACAGCAGCGCCAGGTCGGAGGGGTTGATCGGTGCCGCCTCCACCTGGATCAACACCTGGTCGGCACCGGGCTCGGGCAGTGCCTGCTCTTCCAGCCACAGGGTCAGGGTGTTGTCTTCGTTCACGCGGGTACGTAACTGCAATCCGGTATCGGCCATGGTTATTATCCTCCAAAAGGTTTACTGGCAACGGCCTGCCACTATAGCTGATACTAGCGGCTTTGGCTGTAACGCTATACCGCCCAGAGCCATCCCGGGGTTGCCTTTAATGAACAAGTTGCTCGAACTGACCCGCATCGTCCAGGCCGCCGCCCAGGCCGACCAGACGGAGGTCCAGGTCAAGCTGATTGTGGAAGCCATCCACCGCGCCATTGCGGTGGATGTGTGCACACTGTATATCGCCGCCGCCGATGGCTCCATGGTGCTGGCGGCCACCCACGGCCTGAGCCAGGCGGCAGTGGGCCGGAGCCTGCCTCCGGGTCGTGGCCTGGTCGGGCTGGTGGCGCAATCGCGGCACCCGGTCAATATTGCCGATGCCGCCGCCCATCCCGACTTCTCTTACCTGCCCGAAGCCCGGGAGGAGGAATTCCGCAGTTTTTGCGGCGTGCCGGTGGTGCGTGCCGGTGCGGTCATAGGGGTGCTGGTGGTGCAATCCTCGGAAGGCCGCTTGATGTCCGAAGAGGAGCAGGCTTTCCTGGTGACGCTGTCCACCCAGCTGGCACTGGTTCTGCCGCTGGAACCCATGGACGGCGCCGTGGCCACGACAACCACCCGCCGGGTACGGGGGGTAAAAGGCTCACCCGGTACCGGCCTGGGCAACGCCTGGATATGCGACAGTGTCGATCTATATTCGGTACCGGACCGGGCCTGCGATGACCCCGCCGCCAGCATCCGGGAATGGCACCAGTTGCTGGCCACTGTCAGCGCCGACGTGGAGGCTGAACGCGAGGCGCTCGGAGAGGAACTGGCGGACGGCGTGGGCGCCGTATTCGCGGCCTACCAGATGCTGCTCAATGATCCCGGCCTGCGCCTGGGTGTCGAACAGGCCATCGCCAACGGCCAGTGGCTACCCGGCGCCCTGCGCCAGGTCGTACACCACTACGCCGAGGCCTTCCTGGCGATTGAGGACCCGTACCTGCGCGCGCGCCACGAAGACCTGCGTCACCTGGGTAATAAACTCTACCAGGCCTGGAGTGGCGCCCCCGAACATATGCCGGCGGAGGACCATGGGCCACTGGTACTGGTAGGTGCCAGGGTCAGCATTTCCGATATTGCCGGCTGCGACCCCCAGCGCCTGGTCGGCATTGTCTGTTACGAGGGTTCCAGCCTGTCGCACACGGCGGTGCTGGCCAACGCCCTGGGGGTGCCCGCGGTAATGGGCACCGGCAAACTGAAAGGGGTTGAAAACGGCAGCGCGCTGATTGTCGACGGCAACGTCGGCCAGGTCATTCTCTACCCCACCCCTTCCGTGCGCGGCGAATTTGAGCGCCTGCAGCAGGCAGAGCAGGTCCTGCGCAGCGAACTGGCGGAACTGCGCAACCTGCCCGCCACCACCACGGACGGCGAGCGGGTACGGCTGTTCGCCAATACCGGCCTGCTCGCGGACATTTCCCCGGGGCTGGCCAACGGCGCCGAGGGCATCGGCCTGTACCGCACCGAAATGCCCTTCATGATCAGCGACACTTTCCCTTCCGAGGAAGAACAGCTGCACATTTATACCCAGGTACTGGCCGCGTACCCGGGTCGGCCGGTCTATATGCGCATCCTCGATATCGGTGGCGACAAGCCCCTCCCCTACTTCCCCATCCGCGAGGAAAACCCGGCCCTGGGCTGGCGCGGCATCCGCTTTTGCCTGGATAACAGCTCGCTGCTGATGACCCAGGTGCGCGCCATGCTCCGCGCCGCCGGCACCGGGGAGGAACTGCACATCCTGTTGCCGATGGTCAGCAATACCGGTGAAATTACCGCATTCCGCAATATCCTGACCGATGCCCTGCAGCAGCTCGCCGAGGAAAAAATCCCGGTGCGGCGTCCCCTGGTGGGCATTATGGTGGAAGTACCCGCCGCCATTTCCCTGCTGCCAATGTGGGCCGACAAACTCGACTTCATTTCCATCGGCTCCAACGACTTGAGCCAGTACCTGCTGGCCCTGGATCGCAACAATACCCGGGTGGCCGGCGCCTACGACCATATCCACCCGGCGGTACTGCACGAGATTGCCCGCATTGCCGCGGTCGCCCGGCAGATCGGGCTGCCCCTGAGCCTGTGCGGGGAAATGGCCTCGGATCCCGCCGCGGTAGTGTTCCTGCTGGGTACCGGCATTCGCACACTGAGTATGAGTGCCTCGAAACTGCCGGGTATCAAGTGGCTGTTGCGCTCGATTTCCGCGGCGGACGCGGCAACCCTGGCACAGCAGGCCCTGACCCTGGACAATAGCACTGCCATTCGCACGCTGCTTGAAGAAGCGCTGCAGCAGCGCGGCCTGGCCCGCCTGCTGGGCGCCGAGTAGCCTCCGGCCGGCACTGCCACGCACGCCACACACTCCACATACGCCACAATGGAGTCGTTTATGACCCTGATGGACAAGGACAACCAACCGCTGCAGGGAGAGCGCCTCGAGGCGCATATCGAGCAGGCGCTGGCGGTTACCCTGCCGCACACGACCGAGGCGCGCTTGACCTGGGAACTGATGCGGCGCCTGTTCCGGCCCATGGTGCAGGGTGCGGAACGGCTGCCACCGGAGCCCTGCCTGTTCGTGGGCAACCACAGCCTGTTTGCCCTCGACGGCCTGGTGATGGCCGCGATGATGCAGCAGGTCTACGGTCGCTTCCTGAGGCCCATGGGCGACAAGTTCCTGTTCACCCACCGCAGCCTGGAGAAAGCGCTGGTCTCCCGGGGAGCGGTAATGGGCCACCCCGCGGTCTGCCACGCGCTGATGGAGCACGGCCAGGACCTGCTGGTGTTTCCCGGCGGTGCCCACGAGGCCGTAAAGCCCAGCCGCTTGCGTTACCAACTGCAGTGGAAGGAACGCTTCGGCTTCATCAAAATGGCGGCGGAACACGGCTATACCATCATGCCGTTCGGGATGGTGGGGCCGGATGAATTCTATAGCCACCTGATCGAGAGTGAGGATATCCCCGATTCGCTACCGGGCAAGGTACTGCGCCGACTGGGCCTGCTGACCGATGACACCCGCACGGATGTACTGCCGCCGATACCAGTGGGTGCGCTGGGCACCCTGCTGCCAAAGCCCCAGCGCTGCTATATCGGTTTTGGCGAACCGGTGCGCCTTGCCCGCTATAAGGAACGCAAGCCCACCAGGGCACAGCTGCGCAGGATCCGCGACCAGGTGGCTCACGAAATTGACCAGCAACTGGCGGAACTGCTGCTGTTGCGGGAGCAGAACCGGCGCAAGGACAGCCTGCTCCGACGCATCCTGACCCTCTGACAATCGCCCTGCCCTCGCTGCGGCGGCAACCTACTCCGCCATCACCCGCGCCAGCCGCGACGGCTTGCGCCAGGTGTGGCCCAGCAGGCGCCGCAGGTAGATTACCGCCAGCGCCAGCAGCATGGCCACAAAGCCCCACCAGCTGACCAGCGGGTCGGCATCCAGGTACCTGATCATGATGAACTGGGAGACCATCATCAGTACGTGCAGGCTCATGGAGGTATTCATCAGCCAGCGGGTATCGCCGGCACCGCGCAGCACCCCGGCGCTGACCAGGATCACGGCATCCGCCAGCACATAGGTGGCCATGCCCAGCATCATCCGGCTACCGAGGCTGGCAATCTCCGAAAAGTCCTGTTCCGGCGTTGAAAAGACCATGATCAGCTGAAAGCGGAATACTATAAACACCACCGCCAGCACCAGGGAATAACCGATCGCCAGCAGGAACCCAGCCGCCATGACCTGGTTGGTCCGGGTCATGTCGCCGGCCCCAACCGCGCGCCCGATCAGGCTGGTTACCGCGATGTTCAAACCGATCAGCGGCACGTAGTTGAGCATGTCCCAGTTGAATACGATCGCCATGGCCGCACCTTCCGCCACGCCATAGGACTGGAACAGCAACAGGAAGAAATTGAAGGTGGCGGCGCCCACGAAGGTCTCGAAGCCCGAGGGCAGGCCCAGGCGGATATAACGGCGTAAAATGGCCGGGTCATAGTGAAACGAGGCCAGCACCTTGAAGCGCTCGCGATGAAAGCGATTGAAGTAAAACACCGTGTAAATCACCACACTGAATGCCGTGGCAATCACGGTACCCAGGGCCGCGCCCTGTATACCCAGCTCGGGAAAGCCGAACTTGCCGAATACCAGCATCCAGGTCAGGGGAATATTGAGGAGCACGCCTATGACATCGGTGATCATCACTACCCGGGTGCGACCGATCCCACAAAAATAGGCGGCGAAGCAGGCTTTGGCCATCACGAACAGGGCGCCCGCCATCATCACGAAATAATACTGCTTCTCCAGTACCACCTGCTGGGGCGGATGATCCATGGCAACAAAAATACCGCTCATCAGCCAGGCAATCACCAGCAACAGGGGCTGGCAGGCCACAGCCATGAGGATACCCTGGGTAAGCACCCGCGGGCATTTGTGCAGCTGGCCGGCACCGTAGTACTGGGCGACCAGCGCGGTGGCGTAGGACATTACGCCGAGAAACAGGGATACACTGACAAAAAAGGTGACCCCGCCGCCGAGCGCCGAGGCAATATGGAGCGCGTCAATACGCGACAGAAACAGCCGGTCGGTGAAAATCATCAGCGCGAAAGCGCTTTGGGACACTACCATCGGCAGTGCCAGGCGGAATAGCTCGCGCAATTCCCTGGTGTTCAACATGCCTCGCTCCGAAGGTCCGGATAACACCGTGCAAGGCGCCACATTGCCGCTCAGCGTTTCGAACAGGGTGAAAATTGGGGGGCAAATTATAGAGGGTAAGGCGCGTTTGCACAGCCCCGTTTAGCGGACATAATGACATTCCGGCGCGGGGGCTACAGTCCCCGCGCCGGAATCAGTGAATCGACCGACCCTTAACGCCTGGGGATATCCAGCTCGCCCAGGGTGGCGGCCATGTCCTGGGCCGCGGAGGCCGGCTGGATTGCGGTATCGATTTTGAGAATGGTGCCGTCCTTGCCAATGTAAAAGGTATGGCGCTTGGCAAAGCCCATGGAAGACAGTACGCCGTAGTCTTTCGCAGCCTGCTTGCCGGGGTCACTCAGCAGGGGAAAATCCGCTTCGGTTTCCTCGGCAAAACCCATGTTGTCCTCAAGCGGGTCCACGCTCGCCATGTAATAGCTGACATCGTAGGCGCGGATCAGGTGGCCATTTTCAGCCAGCGACTTGCATTCGATGGTACATCCGGAGGTATAGGCCTTGGGGTACCACGCCAGCACCACGGCCTGCTTGCCCTTGAAGTCCGCCAGCGAATGGGTCTGGCCATCGGTGCCGGCCAGGCTGAAGTCCGGGGCCGGGTCACCGACCTTGAGGGGCTCGGCAACCAGTGACGATGCGAAAGTCATACCCAGCAACAGGCAGGTGGCGTGAATCAGTTTCATGTTAACTCCTCCGGGAGATTGGGCTGCGCCATTCATTAATGGGCGATAACCTAGTAAGGTACGCAGCCTGCGCCCACTGGATCACCGACGTGCCGGGCCTACCCTACCACTGCCGAGTATAACCCGATGGAACCCCTGATAATGGTTAAACGTACGCTTATTTTCTCGTTGCTGCTGCTCCCCTGTTCATTGACGACCGCAGAGACCGCCACCGATGCATCTTCATGGGACGTGAATAATCCGCCCCTCTCGGTCACCGCTGACCAGGCCACCATTGATGTCACCGAAGGCACCTGGATGAGCCTGGATGTCGCCCCGGACGGCAAGCATGTGGTGTTTGACCTGCTCGGCGACCTGTACGAGATACCGCTTGAGGGCGGCAGGGCCCGCGCCATCACCTCGGGCCACGCCTGGGACATGCAGCCCCGCTACAGCCCCGACGGTCGTTACATCGCCTTTACCTCGGACCGCGCCGGCGGCGATAACATCTGGACCCTGGAGCGCGCCACCAATGAATTCAGGCAGGTGACCTTCGAGACCTTTCGCCTGCTCAACAACCCCAGCTGGAGCCCGGACGGGGATTACATCGCGGCGCGCAAGCACTTCAGCACCTCGCGCTCGCTGGGTACCGGCGAAATCTGGATGTACCATGCCGATGGCGGCAAGGACAACAGCGGCCAGCAGGTGGTACCGCGGCCCAGCCCGACCTTCCAGAAAGAACAGGGTGAGCCGGCCTTCAGTGCCGACGGCAAGAGCCTGTATTTTTCCCTCAATGTTACCCCGGGCGACACCTTCATTTATCACCAGGACAGCAATACCGAGCTGTTCCAGATCCGCCGTGTAGACCTTGCCAGCGGTGACATCAGTACCGTGGCCGGTGGCCCCGGCGGCGCCGTGCGCGCAACGCCCTCTCACGACGGCAGGCAACTGGCTTACGTTAAGCGGGTGCGGGCCGAATCGCGCCTGTTTGTAATGGACCTCGCCTCTGGCGTTGAGCGCATGGTGTTTGATGCGCTGGACCTGGACATGCAGGAAACCTGGGCAGTGCACGGTCTCTATCCCAACATGGCCTGGACCCCGGATAACGAGGAACTGGTGTTCTGGGCCCAGGGCAAGATCTGGCGCCTGGCGGTAGCATCAGGTGAGATCGCGGAAGTACCGTTCTCAGTGCAGGGCAACCGCGACATTTACCCGGCCGTGCGCTTCCCGGTGGAGGTAGCCCCGGAGGAGTTCAGGACCCGTATGGTCCGCTTTGCCCAGCCCTCGCCCGACGGTAAGAGCGTGGTGTTTGAATCCCTGGGACGTTTGTATGTGAAGCGCGGCCAGGACGCACCGCAGCCGTTGACCAGCGACGATAGCGCTGGCTTTGACTACGCACCGGTCTGGGCCCCCGACGGCCGCAACGTGTTTTTCCTGCGCTGGCAGGACGACACCCTCACCACGGTGCGCCGGGTGAGTGCCCGCGGCGGCAAGTCGCGTGCACTGGACCATGAAAAAGGCCAGTACACCGAACTGGCCATCTCCGCCGACGGCGACACCCTCGCCCTGCGCAAGCTCGGCGGCAGCAGCCTGCTCAATCCCGAGTGGGGGGTGAAGCCGGGGCTGTACCTGCTGGACAGCAAGGGCGGCAGCATGGCGTTTGTCAGCGAGCGCGGGCGCAACCCCCATTTCGGCCCCGATGCCGACCGCCTGTACGCCCAGGAGCGCGCCGACAGCGCTACCGGGCGCGGCAGCAGCACCGCCAGCACCAACCTGATTTCCATGACCCGCAGCGGCCACGATGTGCGCGAAATGGCCACCGCCGAGCTGGCCACCACTATCCGCCTGGCCCCCGACGGCCGTCACATTACCTTTGAAGACGGCCAGCAGATGTACCTGGCTGCCGCCACCTTCACCGGCAAGCCACTGGTGCTGGACGCCGCAGAAACCGCATTTCCCACGGTGCAGGTCAGCACCATCGGTGGCAGCTACCTGGGCTGGAATACCGCGGGCACCGCCGTGAGCTGGAGCACCGGCTCCGAACTGAAAACCGTCGCGGTCACCGACGCCTTCGCGGAGGGATTCGAGCCGCCCGCCAGCGGTAATGACCTGTCCATGGAAGTGGCCAGTGCCGTACCCGACACCCGCCTGGCGCTGACCAACGCCCGCCTGGTCACCATGAACAGCAACCGCGACGTGATTGAGGTGGGCACCGTGCTGGTCGAGGGCAATCGCATTCGGGCCATCGGCGACAGCACCCTGGCGATACCGGAAGGTTACCGCGAGGTCAACATGGCCGGTAAAACCCTGTTGCCCGGGTTTGTCGATATCCATGCTCACGGTCCTTATGGCAGTAACGACATCATCCCCCAGCAGAACTGGAACATGCTGGCGCATCTTGCCCTGGGCGTGACCACCGTACACAACCCCTCCAGTCGCGCCAACCTGGTATTCGCCGCCGCCGAGTATGCCCGTGCCGGCAAAATCCTGGGGCCGCGTATCTTTTCCACCGCAGAGATTGTTTACGGCGCCAAGAGCACATCGTGGTCACCGGTGGACAACATGGCGGACGCCCTGGCCCACGTACGCAGGCTCAAGGCCCAGGGCGCGATAACGGTCAAGAACTACAACCAGCCTCGCCGGGACCAGCGCCAGATGGTGACCGAAGCGGCGCGCCGGGAAGGCCTGATGGCGGTGGCCGAGGGTGGCTCTCTCTACCACATGGACATGAACCTGATTGGCGACGGCATCACCGGCATTGAGCACAACGTACCGGTACTGCAAATGTATAACGACGTTACCCAGTACTGGAGCCAGAGCGAGGCCGGGTATACGCCCACGTTGGTGGTGACCTTTGGCGGCCTCACCTCGGAAGATTATTACTACCAGGACACCGAAGTCTGGAAGCATCCCATCCTGGCCAACTTCGTACCGCCGGCCGTGCTGCAGCCGCGCTCAGTGCGTCGTCCGATGGCACCGGCTGCAGACTACCGGGACGACGATGCCGCCGCGGCAGCAAAGGTATTGCTGGATGCGGGAATCATGGTGAACACCGGTGGGCACGGCCAGCGCGAGGGCCTGGCGAGCCATTGGGAAATGTGGAGTTTTGTCCGCGGTGGCTTCAGCCCGATGGAAGCGTTGTCGGCGGCCACCATCAACCCGGCCACCTACCTGGGCATGGACGGCGATATCGGCTCACTGGAGGTCGGCAAGCTGGCTGACCTGGTGATACTGGACGCCAACCCGCTGGAGAACATCCGCAACACGGACCGGATCAGCAACATTGTGCTCAACGGCCGCGTTTACGATGCGACCACCCTGGAAGAAGTGCACACCGGCGATGCCACCCTGGCGCCCTTCTACTGGCAGGGCCGTCCGGAATCGGCTATCCGCTAGCGCATGCCTACAGGGTTGAACGGCCCAGCAGCCCGGTAAGCCTGCGCACCAGCCATTTCGGTGTTGCGCGGGCGGCCACGGTGGCGGCCAGGTTCAGGGTACCGGGCACCACGATCGCCTGCCCTTTCAGGCAGGCGCGCCATGCTTCCCCGGCTACATCCTGCACATCCGAAATCACCATTGACGGCAGGTTCTGCAGGGCATTGGAGCTGGCCTGCGCCTGGAACACCATATTGGTGGCGGTGATACCGGGGCACAATGTCGTCAACGTCACCCCCGAGCCCCGCAATTCCTCCGCCAGCGACTCCGACAAAGACAACACGTAGGCCTTGGTGGCCGCATAAGTCGCCAGGCTGGGAATGGGCTGGAAAGCGGCAATGGACGCCACGTTCAGGACCCGGCCACTGCCGCGCGCCACCATCGGCGGCACAAAATGCGCCAGCATATCGGTGAAACCCACCACATTGAGCTGGATCATCTCCTGGTGCTGCGCCGGTAGCATGGCATTGAAGGCACCGTGCTTGAGCACCCCGGCATTATTCACCAGGATATCCACCTGCAGTTTCCTGCGCTTGAGCGCCTGGAACAATTCCCCGGCACTGCCCGGGACTGCCAGGTCGGCGGGCAACACCGTCACCGTAACATTGTGCTCGGCCCCCAGCCTGGTCGCCAGCGCTGTGAGCTTGTCGGTACTGCGCGCCACCAGGATCAGGTCATAATCCTGGGCCGCAATGATGTTCGCCAGTGATTCACCGATACCGGAGGACGCCCCGGTAATCATCACCGTTTTTCTCATACTCATCGTAGTGCACCCCGGGTTTGCGCATCGCGCTGCAGACAGATCTGTTCAATCAGCGCCGCCAGTGCCTGGCGTCGCTCGTGTACTTTCCTACCCTTGCGAATCTCCGCGAACAATCGTCCCAGGCGACGGCGCAGGCTGTCATCCAGCGCGGCCAGCAACTGCCCCTGCAGATCCAGCGGGCTGCGATCGGCGTGGGTCCGGCTGCACAGCATTTGATGATGCAATAAGGCGCGGCCCAGCACCACAAAGGGAAAATTGAGATTTTGCGTCGGCCCATAACTCAACTGCTTGCCGCCGGTGGGGATACCCTTGACGGTGATCTGGCCGATATCGCCCGCATACCGCAGCGCCGCGATACCGGAGCCGGCGGCACCCAGTGCGCCGGATACCAAAGTGCCCAGGCCGCCCAGCAGCCCCCCGGTCGCGCCATCGATGAGCAAACCGGTGCCGCCACCCACTACCGCGCCTGCGGAGGTGGCCACCGCCGCCAGCGAGCGCTTGTCCAGCCCCCACAAATACCAGTTCTCGACATTGAACAACTCCGACTCTTCCAGCGCCAGCCCCTCTTCCGTGCGGGTCAGGGTAGTGTAATTGAACACTTCCTCCACCTGGCGCCGGCACTCGCGCTCGCGGGTCGCCAGGTGCTGCCGGTAACGCTGGAACAGAAGCGTTTGCACGGGCTCCAGGGGCAATCCCTCGGGTACGCGCTGGGACGTCTGGAAGGTGATGGTCTCCACCAGCAAATCGGTGATCAGCAGGCTGGCCGAATGGTGCTGGCGGCGGCGCTCATCCCTGAGCACTTCCACTGCCCGGGTTAACGGCTGTCGCCAGTCGGGGTCCAGGTGGCCGAATAATTCCAGCAGCTCCAGCTGCTTGGTGAGCTCGGCGCGCTGTGCATCAAACAGGCGCACGGTGCGAAAAAACTGGCCCAGGCCGGCAAACCACTGCTCCGCATAATCGTCGCTGTCGATGGGATTGATCAGGGCCAGGCTGGGGCGACCGGTCCAGCGCAGGATCTCCATTTCCGCTTCATAATCGGCGCCAAACGGTACTGAGCCATCCACCACGTAAATGATCCCGGCACCGTCGACAATCGGCTGCAGCAGTTCGCACTCATCGTGAAAGCGGGGATCAGTGCGATGGGTCTCTACGAATTCGCGTACCGCAGCCGGCCGCGAGGCGGCGTCGATACTGTGCGCCTGCAGCCACTCCAGTACCGCTCGCGCGCGCTGGATACCCGGGGTGTCCACCAGTACGTACAGGGTTTCGTTATCCACGCGCATCGGGAAACTGCGGGCGCTGCTGGTAGAGCCGGCACGGGCATCGATGAACACGGTGTCGTCCCGTGCCAAAGTGGCGACGATGCTGGACTTGCCCTTGTTCGGGCGCCCGACTACCGCAAAGGTGGGTGTGGCCATCAGTTCTCTACCCGGTTCAATAATTGCACATCCACGCTGGCGAAGGGCAGTGACCGTGCGAAGGTACGCCAGTCCTCAACCTTGCGGTGGGGAGTGGCCCTGCCGGGGAGCGGCACCAGCAGCACGGTACAGCGCGGCACTGTCGCCAGGGCCGTCAGTAGATCCCGCAGTTCCGCCATCGGCGGCTCCCAGCCCTTCACCAGTAACAGCACGCGATCAAAACGCTTCACCGGTAGTGCCTGCAGGCGGCTGACATCGTCGCGCTCGCTGGCGCTGCCGATGGCGACTATGTGCCCCGCATCCAGCATCACCAGTTCCTCGAATTGCTGCGGGCTGTCTGTGCCCAGGGCATTGCCATAGTTCACTACCAGCAGGCGTTCGTCGGTACCGGTTACGGTGGGTGCCGCCCTCGCGACAGGCGTTTGCGTGGGTGCCGCAGGGGTATCGGCCTCTCCCCGGGTACGCACCAGCGGCGCCTGCATCCTGGCCAGTACCAGTTCGGCGCCCGGGTACTGGCGAAAACTGCGCGCCAGCAAGCGTCGGGACAGTACTTTCGACACCGCCCACAACAGCAGCCGCGGCAACAGTGCGTACACCAGCAGGCACAGGGATAAGAAGGGCCACCAGCCACGCATGCTTTCGATATTGGCCTGGTCGAGATTGATCAGTGCGGGATGGATACGGCTACTGGCGAGTACCTCAGGGGGCACCGTCGCGGCTGGCAACAGATCCGCCCAGGGCCATGCCAGGGTATCCATCACAGTCTGCACCAGGGGGGTGCCGGGATTGAATGTTGACCCCCAGACAAAGCTGAATTCGCCCAGTGCCGGCAGCACTACAAACGCCAGGATCGCCGCCAGGGTAAACAGCGCACCCAGTTCCTGGCCGTAGCGTAAAAACAGCATCCGTAATACGGGCTGCGCCTCCCGCAGGTAGCGCTGGTCAGGCAGGCTGCGGCTGACAATCCAGCGCCCGGGATGCAGCGGCAGGCTCATTGGCACATGGCCACGCACCGTGCGCCACATCATCACGGCGGACAGCAGGCTCAGCAGTAATTGTGCCAGTACGAACACTGCGAGTAACAGGAACACATTAACCAGCGCGCGATCACTGCCCAGCAGAAACCCCGCCATGGCGGCAAAGCCGGCGATTAACGCCAATGCTCTCGCCATGGTGGCGGCGGCCGCCTCCGACAACAGGCGATGGCTGCCGGCTGCCGGCGGCGACACCCGGTCCAGCCACTGTAAAAGACGCCCCTGGTCGGTGTCCGCGCTGCACTCCCGGGCAATCGCCCTGTCCCGCTCCCGCAGCACCGCCACCGGCTGCTCCCTGTCCCGCTCCAACTGCCCCGCCAGCCGAAACAAATCCGCAAGCCCGGGCTTAACTGATGGGGTCAGGTCTCGCATTGTAGCAACCAGGTTAGGACTGATGGGGTCAGGTCTCGCATTGTGGCAACCAGGCTAGGACATCGCCGCCGCGTCACTCTGCTCCGGGGTAAGCACCACCAAGGGGATATGGCGCTTCGCCGTTGCATGGTACCCCGCCCAGTGCGCGTTGTAGGCATGCGCCAGAGGCATGAGCCGCGCCTCTTCCTCACCTCGGGCAATGTGCATCTTTACGGGGATGTGCTTTTTTCCACCCTCAACTTCCGCGTGCGGGTTAGCCTGCAGATTCAGCAACCACGCGGGTGGCGTTTCGCTACCGCTGTTGGAGCCGTAAACCACGAAACGCTCGCCGTCGGCCATGTAAACCAGCGGCGTAGTGCGCAGGGCCCCGCTCTTGCGCCCCCTGGCGTTAAGCAACAGGACGCGCCGGCCCGCACCAACGCTACCCATGATCAGGCCCCCGCTGGCCCGGTATACCCAGGTGTGGAACTTGCTGAAGGTTTTATAGTTCATGATGTCATTGCCCCGGGGCCGGAAATTTGACGGATTGATACAGGTTACCACGGCTGCGGTTGAAGTGAGCAAGGATGCTACAATGCGAGACTTGACCCCATGGCTATAATCCCAAGGTTGCTACAATGCGAGACCTGACCCCATCCGTAAATAAGGCAGAAGTTGCCGGGAAAGGCGCGTGGCCCATTCGCTGGGATTTGCTGGTGCGCTATCGGTTTATTGAGACGATCGCGCTATGGGAGGGCCGACTGACGACACGGCATTTGTGTGAAACGTTTGGTATCGGTCGCCAGCAGGCGAGTAAGGATATCAATCACTATATCCGCGAGATCGGGCCCGGCAACCTGGTCTATGACATGTCACTGAAGGGCTATACCCCGGCGGCGGATTTCATGCCGCGGGTCACCCAGGGTATGGCCGATGAATACCTGCACCTCATGGCACGCAACAATGAGCTGTCCAATGTGTTTGAATCCCTGGCGCTGAATGTTGCCAACGTGGAAGTGCTGTCGGTTCCCGTGCGGGATGTCAAACCGGAAGCGCTGCGGCCGATCATGCAGGCGGCGCGCCAGCAACGGCGACTGGAAGTGGATTATGTATCGATCCATAACCCCGACCGCGAGGGCCGTATCATCGTGCCGCATACCGTTGTCTATACCGGCCTGCGCTGGCACGTGCGCGCCTGGTGCGAGAAGAACCAGGAGTATCGCGATTTCGTGCTCAGTCGCTTCCGGGACATTCCCGATATCCTTGGCACGTCTCCCCACGGCATCGAGGGCGACGCGGAGTGGAATACCCGGGTGACCCTGCGCATTGTGCCCGACCCGCGATTGCGCGCGGACCAGGCCAGCGTGGTCGCTGCCGACTATGGTATGCACAACGGCGCACTCGAGATCACCATCCGCGGCAAGCTGGTGCCCTATGCATTGAAGCTGCTGCACATCGATCCGGGTGAAGCACAGGATGACCCGATAGCACAGCAGATTGTGGTGGAAAATCGCGAGGCGCTAACGCCGTGGTTATTCGCCCCGAGTGGCCGCCGGGATTAAGAGTGCCGGTGGCCGATCTCCAGGATGATTTTGCCGATATGGCGACTGCTCTCCATCAGGGCGTGCGCCTGGGGCGCCTCTTCCAGGGGATAGGTCGCGGCAATCACTGGCTTGAACTCCCCTGTTACCAGCAGCGGCCACACCGTGTGCCGCAGGCTGGTCGCAATCCCGGCCTTGGCCTCTGCGGACTGCGGACGCAGGGTTGACGCCGCCAGGGTCAGGCGCTTCAACAACACCGGCACAAAGTTAACCGTGGCTTCAAAGCCGCCCTGGTAGGCGATATTGATGATCCGCCCCTCCACAGCCGCAAGCTCGATATTGCGGTTGATATAGTCGCCGCCCACCATGTCCAGAATAACGTCCACGCCCTTGCCGCCGGTGACCTCTTTCAGTACCTCGACAAAATCTTCGTCCCGGTAATTAACGGCGCGCACGGCACCCAGCTCTTCACAGGCCGCACATTTTTCATCGCTGCCGGCGGTGGCGTACACCGTGGCGCCCAGGGCGCGGGCGATCTGGATTGCCGTGGTGCCGATACCGGAACTGCCGCCGTGCACCAGCAGGGATTCCCCCGGACGCAGCCGGCCGCGGTCGAACACATTCGTCCACACCGTAAAGCAGGTTTCGGGCAAACCGGCTGCCGCAGTCAGGTCCATGCCCTTGGGCACCGGCAGGCACTGGCCGGCAGGCGCCACGGCGTATTCGGCGTAACCGCCGCCGTTGGTCAGCGCACAGACCCGGTCACCCACCTGCCACTGCTGGACATCACTGCCCACCGCCGCAACAATACCCGCAACCTCGAGACCAGGCAGGTCAGACGCTCCGGGTGGCGCAGGGTAAAGCCCGCGGCGCTGCATCACGTCGGGGCGGTTTACACCCGCCGCCACCACCTCGATCAGGACGTCCCCTGCACCAATATCGGGCGTGCTCCGCTGCGCCAGATGCAACATCTCCGGCCCGCCCGGTGCACTTATTTCAATACAACGCATAACAACGTCCCTGTTTGTTGGTTGGTTGGTGTGCCCGCGCAGCCGCGCATTCCTCAGCTGGTGAGCTTCTTCATGATGTCAGCCGGGAACGGGAAAACGATGGTCGAACTCTTTTCACCACCGGCAATCTCCACCAGCGTCTGCAAGTAACGCAGTTGTATGGCGGATTCCTCGGTTGCCAGGATCTTCGAGGCTTCGGCCAGTTTTTCAGCGGCCTCCGCTTCACCCATGGCATGGATGACCTTGGCGCGACGCTCGCGTTCCGCCTCTGCCTGTTTGGCAATGGCGCGCACCATGGTCTCGTTGAGATCGACATGCTTGATCTCGACATTGGCCACCTTAACACCCCAGGCCTCGGTCTGCTTGTCCAGGATCACCTGGATATCGGCATTGAGACGATCGCGTTCCGCCAGCATATCATCCAGTTCATGCTGGCCGAGTACCGAGCGCAGAGTGGTCTGCGACAACTGGCTGGTCGCCTCAAGAAAATTTTCCACCTGGATGATGGCCCGCTGCGGATCCATCACCCGAAAATAAATCACCGCGTTCACCTGCACCGACACGTTATCCCGGGAAATCACATCCTGGGTAGGTACATCCATTACCACGGTACGCAGGTCTACCCGCACCATTTGCTGCAGTATGGGGATAAGGATGATCAGGCCGGGACCTTTTACCTGGTAAAATCGGCCGAGCATGAAAATCACCCCACGCTCGTATTCGCGCAATATCCGGAACATGGATATTACCAGCCCGACTACCAGTACTATTAATACACCGCTGAATGTTTGCATATCGAACATCATGTCGCGTCTCCCGGTTGCTTGCCCGCGGCCTGTTTGCGCACTTCCGCGGTCAGGCCATCAATTGCCGTTACGGTCACCTCGTCATCAACTTCCAGCGGGGTATCGGCGCGCGCCTGCCACAACTCGCCGTCCAGCAATACCCATGCATGGTTGTCATCGACACGCGCCACCTTGCCGGTCCTGCCAATCAGGTACTCCACGCCGCTCACCAGTGACGCGTGGCGCGCTTTCATGAGTAGTCCCAGGGCGAATACCAGCAGCCCGACACTGAATACGGTAAGTGCCACAATGATGGGCAGCGCAATTTGAAAAGCAGGCAGACTGGTATCCATAAGCATCACCGACCCAATGAGAAAAGCAGTAGCACCACCCAGTCCCAGCACACCAAAACTGGGCGCAAAGGCCTCCGTTACCATGAGTGCCACCCCCAGCAGGATAAGGCCGATACCGGCATAGCTTACCGGCAACATCTGCAGCGCGTACATGGCAATCAACAGGCTGACGGCACCGACAATGCCCGGCAGCCCCACACCGGGATTGTAGAACTCCATGATCAGGCCATAAATACCCACCAGCAACAGCACATAGGCCACATTGGGGTCGGTGATGACAGACAGGAAGCCGGTGCGCCAGTCCGGCGCCTGGTAGTGAATGTCCTGGCCCGCGGTGCGCAAGGTTACCGTCTCGTCCGCAAGCGACACCTGGCGTCCATCCAGTTGCGCCAGCAAATCCTCAACGGAGTCTGCCAGCAGTTCAATCACGCCCAGCTCCAGGGCATCCTCCGCGGCGATGCTGACACCCTCGCGCACCGCCCTTTCTGCCCACTCGGCATTGCGCCCGCGCATCTGCGCAAGGCTGCGAATGTAGGCCACTGCATCATTGATGATCTTGCGTTGCATGGCGGTACCCTTCAAGGCCCCCTGGGCAGACTCGTCCTCACCGGCTGCGGCGGGTTCCTCACCGGACGGTTGTTCCCCGGACGACTCTTCTCCTGACGGTTGCTTACCGCCAGGCTGCTCGCCACCCGGAAAGTCGGGAAACTCCGGTGTACCGCCCATTTGTACCGGCGTGGCCGCGCCGATATTGGTGCCCGGCGACATGGCCGCGACATGGGTGGCGTAAAGCAGATAGGTGCCGGCACTCGCCGCGCGAGCCCCACTCGGGGCGACATAACCCGCAACCGGTATGGGCGAGGACAGGATCGCCTTGATCATGTCGCGCATGGCGGTGTCGAGGCCACCGGGCGTATCAATGCGCAGTACTATAAGATTGGCATCCGCCTCTACGGCCTTGTCCAGCGAACGCTGCAGGTGATCTGCGGTGGCCGGGCCGATTCCGCCGCCGATATCAATGACCCAGACTTCAGCGCTCACGCCCAATGAAAACAACAGGCCCCACAACAAAAGGAAGCTGCGGGCAACGTAACCGGCACGGTTTATTGGTATCCTCATGTAACCAGTATAAGACAGCTGACTGTGTCCGTTAAGGGCGCCACTTGAGCCAGATCATGAGTCCGCTATCCGATTTTCGCTATACTGCAGCCACATATACGATGAAAGGTTGTCAACAATGTTCAGGATTTTACTGGTCCTGCTAGGCGCGAGCGCGGCCATTACCCTGGCCAATAATACTACCGGTACTCGCGAATCAGAGGCCCGGGACCTGGTGCGGCAGTTTGTTGGCGAGCTCAAACCGGCGCTGAAAACGGCCATTCAGGAAGGCGGTCCTGCACATGCTGTTGACGTCTGTGCGACCCTTGCGCCGGCAATCATGGATGAGCTCAGCAACGAGTCCGGCTGGACTGTGCGCAGGGTGAGCCTGCAGCCGCGCAACCGCAATCGCGCCGTACCCGATGAATGGGAAGCCGAGGTACTGAAAACCTTTGACGCCCTGCAGGCCAGTGGCCAGCCCCCGGCGACCATCAACCACGGCGCGGTTGTTGATGGTCGCTATCGCTACATGCAGGCCCAGGGCGTCGAACCCCTGTGCCTCAACTGCCATGGTGAGACGCTGTCCGAACCCGTACGCCAGGCACTGCAGACCCATTACCCCGAGGACCAGGCCACAGGCTATAGCCTGGGCGAAGTGCGTGGTGCCATAAGCCTGATTGAACCCCGTTAAACCACACGGAACACCCGGACGACCGCCCCTAAACCATTAGAGCCTGTTGCGTAATTCAGTTAAGCTGAAATTCCAGCATAGAGCATTAACAGGGTTTATCCGCAATGATGAGAGCCAAGTTGCTATCGGCGAAAGGCCACTACCAGTCCGGCGACGAAACACTTGTCAACCAGTGGCATGAGCAGGCAGGCAGCACCCTGTGGCTGGATATAGAGGGCGAGCTTGATGAGCAGACCCAGGCACTCTTGTTGTCGCTGGGGTGCGACCCCCTCTCCCTGTTTGATTCCACCCGGGTTCGCCATCCCCCGAAAGTTGAGGAGTTTGAACACAACACCTACATCCTGTTCCGCGGCATAAGTCACTTTAATGACGAACTGGAATTGCAACCGATGCCCGTGGGCATGTGGATTGGCAAAAGCCTGCTGATCACCGCGCACCCCGGCAAGGCGGTAAGCGTGGCGCATTTCTGGGATGCGGAGGAACAGCAGAAATTGCTGGTGACACCCAATATTCTCGCCCTGCGCATTCTGCATTATGTAGCGGGGCGCTACCTGGACAAGCTGATGGAGTTTGAGGACACCCTCGCCAGGCTCGAAGACTCTTTACTGCAGGACCGGACCGATACGGTGATGAAGGAGCTGATTGTCTACCGGTCGCGCTTGCGCAAACTGCGGCGTATCTTCAATTACCACCAGGCGCTTGCCGAGCAGATTCTGCACAACGGTACCGTGCATCTGGGCAGTGGCAAGGATACCAGCCTGCATACCCGCAGGGACCTGTTTGACCGCTGCGAACGCCTGCATACATTGTGCAGCATGTATTACGAACTGTGCGGCGACCTGGTGGAAAGCCATATCTCCATCACGTCGCACCAGCTCAATAACACAATGAAGATCCTCACCATCATTACCGCGATTTTCGTACCACTCGGGTTTCTGGCGGGCGTGTACGGCATGAACTTTGAATACATGCCGGAACTGCAATTCCGCTATTCGTATTTTATCCTGCTGGGGGTAATGGCAACCTGTGCCGGCACCATGCTGCTATTGTTCCGCCGGCTCCGCTGGCTGTAACAGTCGCGTCATCGGGCTTCCACCATGAAGGTTTAGCCGCTATTGTGATTGCTGACACAATAATAACAGGGACTGATTTCCATGCGTGCAGTTAACCTCGCCGACGCCGGCTTCCTCTATCTTGAAAAACGCCAGACACCGATGCATGTGGGTGGCCTTAGCCTGTTTACATTTCCCCAGGGCGTTAACCGACACCGGTTCCTGGGCGAATTGCTGGAGGTCTTGCGTACCCAGGAAGAATATCGCAGACCATTCGGGGAATTTGTCACCAGTGGCCGCGCCGGTCCGCTTGGCCCACTGTACTGGGAGCATGATACCCACCTGGACATCGACTACCACGTTCGCCACTCCGCCCTGCCCCAACCCGGTCGCTATCGCGAACTGTTCATGCTGGTCTCCCGTTTGCACAGCAGCCTGCTTGACCGCAGCCGACCGCTGTGGGAAATGCACCTGATCGAGGGTTTGCAGGGTAACCAGTTTGCCCTGTACAACAAGACTCATCATGCCGCAGTGGATGGTGTGTCTGCGATGCACATGACCAACGCGATGTACTCTTCAAAGAAAAGTGCGCGATCCGAGCACTCGCCCCTGTCGAGAGCTACCTACGAGCGGTACAAGCAGAGCAAGCTCAAGCAGCAGGCTGTCCATGTGGATCTCAAGAGTAAAGAGATGCGCACTGTGATGGAGGCCATGCGCCAGCAGTTTGATACCACCACTAACCTGATGAGCGCGTTCCGCAGGTTCGGCGGCGCCTTTTTTGGTCGTAGTGGCAACCTGTCAGTCCCCTGGCACCAGATTCCACATACCTCCATCAATACCCGGGTCAGTGGCTCCCGCCGTTTCGTCGCGCAGTCATTTGCCTTTGAGCGGGTACGGGGGGTCTGCAAGGCGATGGACGGTACCATTAACGACATCGTTTTAGCCATGTGCTCGGGAGCATTGCGCCGCTACCTCGCCAGCCAGAAAGAGCGGCCCACGCATTCACTAAAGGCCATGGCACCGGTATCCCTGCGCGACGATGATGACCTGGACTCATCCAATGCCGTGGGTTTCATTACGGCGGACCTGGCCACCAACGTGTTTGACCCGGAACAGAGGATACGCAAAATCCAGGCCTCGATGGCCGCCGGCAAAGCGCTGTTGCAGAGCATGACCCATGCGGAAGCCACGCTGTTCATGCAGCTCACCCAGATACCGGTATTACTGACCTCGGTCCTTGGCCTGGCGGGCAAGTTTCCCGCGTTCAGTACGGTAATCTCCAATGTCCCCGGCCCCAGGGAGCAATTGTACTGGAACGGTGCAGCCCTGGAGGGCATCTATCCCGCCTCGGTAGTGTTTGACGGCTTTGCCATGAACATCACCCTGGTCAGCTACAAGGACCAGCTGGATTTCGGCATTGTCGCCTGCCGCCGTTCAGTGCCCCAGGTTCAGCGCATGATCGACTATCTGGAGGAGTCGTTACAGGAACTGGAGGAAGTGGCCGGTATCAGGACCGTGCCCGGCAAGCGGCGCCGCGAACGAACCGGGGCCCCCGCTGTCAAAATAGCAGGCGAGGCAGGAGCGGCGGCGTCACCAAAAACCAAAACCATAACCAAAACCAAAACCAAAGCGAAAGCGACAGCGAGGGCAAAAACTGCTGCCCCCAATAGCACCCGAACCAAAGGCACCGCCGGCGTAAAACCAAAACATGCGCCTCCTACCTGATAATCGGGAAGCAGGGAGCCCGTAGCCCCTGAGCAGGGATAATCCGATCCCGGCAACACCGCGTATGAAGCGTTATCTCCAGGAGGTATACGTGATGAAAAAACACCTTATGATCGCTACCACAGCGATTCTGTTCGCGCTTCTGGGTGGACAGACACTACAGGGAGAATCTGCCCGGAAGGTTTCCCAATACGCCCCGGCCAATTCAGCAGCACTGAATGTTGCCACCTTCGCCGGCGGCTGTTTCTGGTGTGTGGAGGAAGGTTTTGAAAAAATACCCGGGGTAGTGGAAGCCGTTTCCGGCTACAGCGGCGGCAAGGAAAAAAACCCCACCTACAAACAGGTGGCCGGCGGTCGTACCGGGCACACCGAAGCCGTACAAGTCTATTATGATCCTGATGTCATTACCTACCAAGGCCTGTTGGCGGGTTTCTGGCGCTTTATGGATCCCACTGACACTCAGGGCCAGTTTGTCGACCGCGGGCGACAGTACCGCCCCGCCATTTTTTACCACAATCCGGAACAACAGCGTCTGGCGGAAGCGGCAAAGCGCGCTCTTGATGAATCCGGACGCTATGACGAGCCGGTGAAGATTGAGATCACACCACTCACTGCATTTTACGACGCCGAGGAATACCACCAGGATTACTACAAAACGAATCCACTCCGCTACAAATTCTACACTTACAATTCGGGCCGCTACCAGTTCATAGAGAAAGTCTGGGGTGATGAACAGGAAGTCGATTTCAGTCAGTTCAAGCCGCAATCGGGAGCCGCGGCAAACAACGCCCGCGAGAAGCAATCGGCTCGCGGCTTTGACCCCGCGTCATTTACCCGGCCGGAGGACAGCGTACTGAAAAAGCGCCTGACCAGGGAACAATATTATGTCGCCCGGGAAGACGGCACCGAACGCCCCTTCAATAACGCCTACTGGGACGAAAAACGGCCGGGAATCTACGTGGACATCGTATCAGGCGAGCCGCTGTTCTCGTCCAGGGACAAATATGTTTCCGGCACGGGATGGCCGAGCTTCACCCGGCCTATTGCCCCGGAGACTGTGGTGGAGAAAGCAGAGCGCAGGTTTTTCATGTCCCGTACTGAAGTCCGCAGCAGCTTTGCCGATTCCCACCTGGGCCATGTCTTCGAGGATGGTCCCGCGCCCACCGGGCTGCGCTATTGCATGAATTCCGCGGCCCTGCGCTTCGTTCCACTTGAAGACATGATTGCCGAAGGTTACGGTGACTACGTGGAAAGCGTGGTTAAATAACGCGTAATACCATTCGGCGTTTGCTACAGTGGTCGCATCGCCCTCCTCTTCCGAAGCAGGCTTTCCCCATGTGGTTCACTACCAGCTGTGACCTGTCGTTCGACATTATCGAGCCCACCCCCTTCATGCTCATGCTGCGACCCAGGCGCGGTCCACAGCAATGGGTTGCCCGGGAAGAGTATCGATTGTTGCCGAGCGTGCCGGTCGCGGAATTCACCGATGGTTACGGTAATTACTGCCAACGGCTGGTGGCGCCGCCGGGGCCGTTCTCCATTCGCGCAGCCGCCGAGGTCATGGTCCCTGATGTGGTCGCGATTGCCCCCGGGGCACCGTTTGTCCCGGTGCAGAACCTGCCGGACCAGGTGCTGAGCTTCCTGCTGCCCAGCCGTTACTGCGAATCGGACCGGTTTTTCACCATGGCCAGCGAAATCACCGCAGGGCACCTGCTGGGCTATGACCAGGTTGCCGCCATTGAAGACTGGCTGCGTAACACCATCCGCTATCTGCCCGGCAGCAGCGAGTACCCGGAATCGGCGGTGGAGGTCAACCAGCGCCAGTCGGGGGTATGTCGCGATCTGTCGCACCTGGGCATCGCCCTCTGTCGCAGCCTGAGTATCCCGGCGCGTATGGTCGTTGGCTACCTCTACAACCTGCAACCCATGGATATGCACGCCTGGTTTGAGGCCTATGTCGGTGACCGCTGGTACACCTTTGATGCAACCCAGAGCAAGCGTGAGGACGGCTATATCGTTGTTGGCTACGGACGGGACGCGGCGGATGTCGCCATTTTCAACCAGTTCGGGCTACCCGTTAACCAGAGCGTTCATACCATTCGGGTAGAGCGCTGCGATAATCCCTCCACAGCCTGAGCAGAAGCCACCACAGCCGCCATGACTTGCTTGACCTCGCTCAAGCAAGCATCATTAGCGCCCGGGAAAATGCCTCATGCAGTACCATGGGGCTGGAATCGCGTGTATAAACTCGAGTCAGGGGGAAAACCACCCTGCCAGACCGCCCAAAAGAGGACCCTATGAAAATAGAAACCTTCCAGCACCTGATTGACTGGTCGCGCCAGTTGCACCAGCATCTCGCCCACAGCCTCTCCACCACGTCGGATAAACAACCGGACCAAAGGGCGAAGTGGCTGCAGACTTACCTGGCTGACCATGAAACCGAGCTGGAAAAAATGGTAGCCCGCTTTGAGGAACAGGCGGACCCCAAGCTGCTGGACACCTGGATTTTCAACTATATCGCCAGCTCCCCCTTCGACACCGGCATCACCTACTGCCCGCTGTATTCCAACCAGAGCTTTGAGGATATCTGTAAAAGTGTTTTCAGCATGCATAACCAGCTGATCGAGCTCTACCGTTTTCTCGTTGCCAAAGCGGATATCCCCGAAGCCGAGGAGCTGCTAAAGGAACTGCTTGACATGGAGGTACATGAAACCATGCTGCTGGCGCAACAAAGCAACCGCATGCACGATCTTTAGCGCCGACGACCCGCCCGCAGACGACTAGCGGATAAAATCCGCCAGATCGCGCTTGAACTTGCCCAGGGATGGCTTGTGCAGGTACATCATATGGCCCGCTTCGTAATAGGCCTCGGTGATGTTTCCACGCAGTCTTTCCGGCAGCTCCATATGATCGAGAAAATAGCGCGTTGCACCTACCGGTGTCGCCAGGTCGTAGTAGCCCTGTTGTACCAGCAGGCGCATGTTGGGGTTCTGGGTCATGGCGTAGGCCAGGTCGACCGCCAGATTCCCCACCGGCTGGTTGCCGATCGGCCCGGGGTGCTCGTGCTCCTGTCCCCAGTCCCGCCAGAGTCCGGCAGAGGTTACATAGTTCATGTCGGTTTCAACGCCCAGCACTTCCCGGTAATAGTCGTTGAAGGTTGCGACAAACGCCGGCCCCACCGAGGGGAAAAAGGGATCGTAGCTAAAACGCTCACCGATATGGTTGAGCGCATCGCCCACAAAACGCGAGTCGATACGCCCTACCGTTTTGCGCTGCTCGCGCAGTAATTCCTTGGCGAAGCGGGATTCGTCGATACGCAGGTTGGCGCGGTCCCAGTAATCGGCGCTGATGCCGGTGAAGCGCTGCAGACCCTCGAGCACAGTTTTGCGCTCTGCGGCGCTGGCGCGATGCCCTTTCAGCAATAACGGCGCGTAGACTTCCAGGGCAAAGGTTTCAGCTTCTTCCAGGAAAGTCTCCAGACTGTCGGGCCGGTACTCACTCACCTCGTGATACCACGCGGTGGACGCGTAAGTGGTGAGGTAATTAACGTAGGGCAGGTCGTTTGCCGTGCCCGCATTGCCAGCAACGTAATCCATATAAGGTGATACCAGAATCACGCCTTCAAGCGCAATGCTGTGACGGCTGAGCAGGTCGTAGGAGACGCCGCCGCTGCGAATACCACCATAACTTTCGCCAAGCAGGTACTTGGGCGATGTCCAGCGAGCGTTCACTGTGACATAGCGGGCGATGAAATCTGAAACAGTCCTGATATCGTTATCAACACCCCAGAAGTCCTCACTCTTGCCCTCCCCCACAGCGCGGGAAAAGCCGGTACCAACCGGGTCAATCATCACCAGGTCGGCCTTGTCGAGAATACTGTACTCATTGTTCTGGTAGCGAAACGGCCCGCTGGTATTGAAGGCGATGTCCTCAATGACAGTACGTTGCGGCCCCAGGATACCCATATGCAACCACATGGACGCGGAGCCCGGGCCCCCGTTATAGGCGAACATGATCGGGCGCTCGCCCTTGTCGGCCCCGTCGCGGGTATAGGCGGTATAACCATAGTGGGCGATCGGCTTGCCGTCATCGTCTTTCATGACCAGCGTGCCCGCCGTGGCGGTGTAGTCTATGGTTTTACCGTCTATGCGCACGGAGCCGGCATGTTCGACATGCAATGGCTCCGGGATATCAGGAGTAGCGGCGGCTTCCGGTTGCGCACCGTGCTCATCGGCATACGGCGATGAGGACAGGGTCAGCAAAGCGGCAAACATAAACAGCAGGGGATAACGCGAAGCAATGGCCATGGTGGGCTCTTCGGGATGAAAAAGGGCCGGGAGTCTACCAAAAAAGCCTGGGGCCTGCAGGACCGTCTTTATTACCAGAGGGCGCGCCCCTCCGATTACCGCCGCTTGCGGCGACGCTGTGGTTTCTTGGCCGCCAGCGGGGATCTGGGGTAGCGAGGCAGCTTGCCGGTACTCAGGTAGCGGTGAATCGATTCCTGGGAGCGGACAATAGCTGCCTTGTTGCTACGTGGTACAAATTCATTCAACTGGTGCTGGTCAATAATGCGCGCCTTCACATTGTCATACCACTGTTGATCAAGAATATCCTGCAGGGTTTTCTTGGCCGCTTCGTCATTAATGGGGCATAAAACCTCTACCCGGTAATCCAGGTTGCGGGTCATCAGGTCGGCCGAGCCCATCAGGTAGCGAGGGTTGCCACGATTATGGAATGCATAGACCCGGGGGTGTTCAAGATAGCGATCAACAATGCTGATCGCCTCGATGTTCTCCGAGATGCCCTTAACACCCGGTAACAGGGAACACATACCGCGGATGATGAGCTTTACCATGACCCCGGCCTCGGAGGCTTCATACAGCTTCATCACCAGTTGCCTGTCGACCAGGTTGTTGCACTTCAGGGTCATTTCCGCGCGATAGCCCGCACGCGCATTGGCGATTTCATGTTCTATCAGATGCAGTAATCCGGGCCGGGTACTGTGCGGGGACACCAGCAGGGAGCGATAGCGTGGTCGCTTGTAGGTAAACTGCAGAAAATCAAACACGTCATAAATGTCGCGGCCGATGCTCTGGTCGTAGGTCAGCAGGGTGAAGTCCGTGTACAGACGGGCCGTTTTCTCGTTGAAGTTACCGGTACCCACATGGCTGTAAAAGCGCTTTTTACCGTCTTCGCGGCGTTCGATCAGCAATAGCTTGCTGTGCACTTTCAACCCGGGAATACCAAAGATCACGTTAATGCCGTTTTCGGTGAGGCGCTGCGCCCAGCTGATATTCGCCGCCTCGTCAAAACGCGCCGCCAGCTCCACCACCGCCAGCACACGTTTGCCGTTGTGCACCGCATTCACCAGGGCATCGATAACCCTGGAAATCTTCGCCACTCGATACAGGCAGATCTTGATCGCCGTGACCTTCGGGTCCAGGGCGGCTGTTTTCAACAGGTCAATAATGTAGTCAAAGGTGTGGTAGGGATAGTACAGGAACACGTCCTTTTCCCGGATGTTATCAAACAGGCTACCGGGATCGTCCAGCCGGGGCAGGCGAATGGGCGGCAAAGGCCGGAACTCCAGGTACCGGGGGCCGACATTGGGAAAGGATATGAAATCCTTGGAATTGTGGTAGCGACCACCGCCTATCAGGCTGTCGTACTTGCCAAAGTTGAATCGTGTACACAGGTAATCGAGCAGCCGCTTCGGCATGGCCATGTCGTAGACAAAACGCACGGCTTCCGCCTTGCGTCTTTGTTTCAGGCTACTCTCCATCTTGTTGATCAGGCTCTCGGTGATACCGGGGTCTATTTCCAGTTCTGCGTCCCGGGAAAACTTGAAGCAATAGGCAGCCGCTTCATCAATCGGGAAAACCCCACGGAATGTCTGCTGCAGGCCGGCCCGCATGACATTATCGAGGGCAATGAATACCTTGCCGGACTTGCCCTTGCGCTGGGGTATCTGCACAAAGCGCTCAAGACGGTCAGTGGGCACTTCCACCACGGCATAGTTGTAGTTATCGCCGGAGCGGATATCCACGGCGAGGTAAATGGATTCGTCATTGAGCACCGGAATGGGTTGCGCGTCACGCAGCAGAATGGGTTCCAGCTCGGGCAGCACCGTCTCGGTGAAATAAGCCTGCACAAAAGCCGCCTGCCGGTCGTCAAGCTGACGCTCGTTGATCATGTAGATGTGCCGTGCCTGCAGATCCTTGAGTACCGCGTTATAGGTTATTTCGAACTGCTTTTGCAGTTCCCCCACCCGTTTCAGAATTGCCGCCAGAAGATCCTTGGCCTGTTGTTTGGAGGGCCCCTCCGATACGGTAATCAGGCGACGAACTTCCGCCACCCGCACCCGGAAAAACTCGTCCATGTTATTGGAAAAAATACCCAGGTAGCGCAATCGTTCGATCACCGGAACGGTAATATCCGCGGCTTCCTGCAACACCCGGGAATTGAACGACAACCAGCTCAGTTCCCTGGGAATAAACAGGCTTTCATCCAGGTCAGCCAGGCGTTTGGTCAGGGAAGTAGGCATCTTGCTCTCTTGCTGTGGAATAACGAGTTCGTATTTACTGCTATCTTGAGCAGTTTATCGTGCGGGTACCGCGTATACACGCCCTTTGTTGCCAACTCCGTATGAAGCTTTTATGACAGTCTCATACTCAGGTATAAAACCAGTAGGCGACCACAATGGCCGCGATAATGCCCACAGCGTCGGCTACCAGGCCACAACCCAGGGCGTGGCGGGCATGGCGAATACCCACCGCGCCAAAATAGACCGCCAGGGTGTAGAAGGTTGTTTCCGTGGAACCCTGCATGGTGGCTGCCAGCCGTCCCTGAAAGGAATCAACGCCATAGGTGTTCATGGTATCAATCATCATCGCCCGGGCGCCCGAGCCGGACAACGGCTTCATTATTGCGGTGGGCATTGCCTCAACCCAGCGGGTATCAAGGCCCAGCAGGCCAACGCCTCCGCGCAGGGCGTCCAACACCAACTCGAGTGCCCCGCTGGCGCGGAACACGCCGATCGCCACCAGCATCGCCAGCAGGTAGGGAATAATCGCTATCGCCGTCTCAAAGCCCTGCCTGGCGCCTTCGATAAAGGTTTCATAGACGTTCACCGAGCGCCGATGCGCAACCACCAGGAAGAGGATTATCAAACTGATAATCAGCAGGTTGCTGAGCAAACTCGACTGCCGCTGCAGTTCTGTCGCGGTAAGCGTGGAAAACCAGCCCACCAGTGCCAGCAACACGGCAAAGGCCGCGCCGAGATAGCCCAAAACGATGGTATCGCGCAGGCTGATACGTTGCACCCAGGCGGTAACCAGCAAGCCGGCCAGGGTGGAACACCCGGTGGCGATGAGGATGGGAATGAAAACCGAAGCCGGATCGGGCGCCCCCAGCTGCGCGCGGTACAACAGTACCGTTACCGGGAACAGGGTCACCGATGAGGTATTGAGTACCAGAAACAGAATCTGTGCATTGGTGGCTGTGGCGGGCGTGGGGTTGAGGCTCTGCAGGTCCTTCATCGCCTTGATCCCCAGGGGGGTGGCGGCATTATCAAGGCCCAGGACATTGGCCGACAGGTTTAATGTCATCGAGGAAATGGCCGGATGGCCAGGCGGCACCTCGGGCATCAGCCGGGTAAACAGGGGCGACAGCGCGCGCGCCAGTTTGGCCACCAGCCCCGAGGCCTCACCTACAGCAACGACGCCCAGCCACAGTGCCATCAGGCCGATCAGGCCTATTGCCAGCTGCACCGACAACCCCGCCATATCAAACAGCGCTGCTACCATGCGCTGGAATACTTCCGCATCACCGCCAAACAGCCACTGATACAGTGCACTGACAAAGGCCAACAGGAAAAAGCCCAGCCAGATGCGGTGCAACATCAGCGCGGCTGCCGCGCCAGAAAATCAAGCACCCGTTCCGCCGTCAGGTCCGGGTATTCAAGGGGGAACAAGTGTCCACCCGGCAGTGTGTGCAGTTCCGCTTTGGGTTGCAGCCGCTGCCAGCGTTGCAGGCCGGCAGCCGACAGAATGTCGGAGGTTTCGCCACGTATCCCCAGGGTAGGCACGCGCAGTCGCAACAGGCGCGGCCACACCAGTGGCAATGACGAATAAACCGCTGCCTCCCAACCGGCCGGGTACGCCAGTTCCCACTCACCGTGTTCGCCCTGGCGGATGCCGGACCGAATGTAATCCCACAGCACCTCGTCATCAAAGCCGCTGAAAGCGCGCTTGCCCCGGTGGAAATCGAAGGCGGACTGGACATCCGTAAAGCGGTCGGGCCGGTTCAGAGCCCGACGTATCATCGGTATTTTCTGCAGGCGACTGCGGGGCGTCATATTCAATCCCAGCGCAAGGCGCGTTTTCACAAACACCGGGTCCAGCAGGATTACCCCGCGAAACAGTTCCGGCCGCCTGATCGCCGCCAGCATCGCCACCACCCCACCCAGGGAATGTCCCATCATCCACACCGGCGGGCTGGCACTGCGTTCCAGGGTATGAATGAGGTCATTGGCGAACTGATTCCAATCGGCCCGCACGGGCGCCGGTTGCCGCGACCAGAGGGGGCGATGCCGATAGCCGGTTACTGCGTACTGGGCTGCCAGGCGGTCCAGCAAACGGCGGTAGCTGCCGGGTGGGTAACCGTTGGCATGGGCAAACAATAACGGTTCACCACTACCCCCAAATATTTCCAGACGATCCTGCATGCTCTGAACCTTGCCCCCGCTTTGTTTATGCAGGCGCCAGACTAAATTAAATCCTTGCGCTTGTCCTGCCAAAAGCAGCGCCGTACCATGGCGATCCACATACAGGAACAAGGAACGCCGATGAAAACCCGTGCTGCTGTTGCCTTTGGCGCCGGCCAACCGCTGGAAGTGGTCGATGTAGATCTGGAGGGCCCTCGGTCAGGGGAAGTGCTGGTGGAAATGATGGCCACCGGTATCTGCCATACGGATGCCTTCACCCTGTCCGGCGACGATCCCGAAGGTGCGTTCCCCACTATCCTGGGGCATGAAGGGGCCGGCATCGTGCGCGAAGTGGGCGCCGACGTGAAATCGCTGCGTCCTGGTGATCATGTGATTCCCCTGTACACACCCGAGTGCCGCGAATGCAATTTCTGCCTGCACCCGAAGACCAATCTGTGCCAGGCGATTCGCGAAACCCAGGGCAAGGGCGTCATGCCGGACGGCAGTAGCCGCTTCTCCCTGGACGGCAAGCCGCTACTGCATTACATGGGCTGCTCCACCTTTGCCAACTTCTCCGTACTGCCGGAAATCGCCCTGGCCAAGGTCCGCGAGGACGCCCCTTTCGACAAGATCTGCTATATCGGTTGTGGCGTCACCACCGGTGTTGGCGCCGTGGTCTACAGTGCAAAAGTCGAGCCCGGCAGCACCGTGGTGGTATTCGGACTGGGTGGCATCGGCCTCAATGTCATTCAGGGCGCACGCCTGGTGGGTGCCAGCAAAATCATCGGCATTGACCTGAACCCCAAGCGCGAATCCCTGGGCCGAAAATTTGGCATGACCCACTTCATCAACCCCAACGAGGTCAGCAACGTGGTCGAGGCCGTTACCGACCTCACCCGGGGTGGAGCTGACTACAGCTTTGAATGTATCGGCAACGTCAAGGTCATGCGGCAGGCACTCGAGTGCTGCCACAAGGGCTGGGGCGAGTGCTACATTATCGGGGTTGCGGGCGCCGGCCAGGAAATTTCAACCCGCCCTTTCCAGCTGGTTACCGGACGCTCCTGGCACGGGGTGGCCTTTGGCGGCGCGCGCGGCCGCACGGATGTCCCCACCATTGTCGACTGGTACATGGATGGCAAGATCAATATCGATGACCTGGTGACACACACCATGCCCCTTGCGGATATCAACAAGGGGTTCGACCTGATGCACGCGGGCGAAAGCATCCGCTCCGTCGTGATTTACTGAGAGGCTGCCTGTGACACTGACTGTTGTTTCTGAAAACCGCTGCTTCGACGGTCGCCAGCTGCGCTTTCGCCACGCCGCTGAAACCCTGGGCTGCGACATGCACTGCTCGATCTACCTGCCACCACAGGCACAGGCCGGGCCGGTGCCGGTACTGTACTGGCTGTCGGGCCTGACCTGCACGGACGAAAATTTTGTGCACAAGGCCGGTGCCCAGCGCTATGCGGCGGAACACGGGGTGGCCATTGTCAGTCCCGATACCAGCCCCCGGGGCGATAATGTCCCGGACGATCCGGAGGGCGCATGGGATTTCGGCCTGGGCGCGGGCTTTTACGTCAATGCGACCGAGGCTCCCTGGAGCAGCCATTACCGGATGTATGATTACCTCGCGACCGAGCTGCCGGCACTGATTGCCGCTGAATTCCCCGTACAGGCGGAGCGCTGCAGTATCTTTGGCCACTCCATGGGTGGCCATGGCGCCATGGTAATGGCGCTGCGCAATCCCGGGCGCTATGCCTCGGTCTCCGCTTTTGCGCCCATTGTGGCACCCGCCCGCTGCCCCTGGGGAGAAAAGGCACTGAGTCATTATCTGGGACCAGACAGGGACACCTGGAAACAGTACGACAGCTGCGAACTGATCAGTGCCGGGGCTACACAGTTGCCGCTACTGGTTGACCAGGGCGAGGCCGACAATTTCCTGGCGCAACAGCTACAGACATCTTTGCTGGAACAAGCCTGCAGTGACAGCGGCTTCAGGGCGGATATCCGCTACCAGCCGGGCTATGATCACAGCTACTTTTTTATCGCCAGTTTCATTGGCACCCACATAGCGTTTCACGCTCAGGCAATAGCCCGCTCTCAGGCCTGAGTGGCGGGATACAGCAGGCCCGCCCAGCTGCGCCGCTGGAACGGCTGCCAGCTGCCGTGCTCCTGTGCCAGGCGATCCGCCACCAGAAACCACACGGTGGGGTTCAGGGTCATGCCGCAATGGCTGCCGCGCACCTCAATGCTCTCACTGAATTCATGGCCGTCGCGCTGCAGGGTGGTTTGCCAGTTAACAACGCCGTCACCCCGGGAGTAAATGGCGGTAGTGGGTACTGGTGGCACCACGTGGAGGTTGCGCTCCTCTACCGGCAATTCATCAATCGGGTTAAGTGCCATGAACAGGCGGGAGGGATAGGAGGCCGTCAAGCGCCCCTCGCCAAAGGGGCTGCCCAGGGAAATGACCTGGCGCACCCGGTCCGGAAATTCCCGCGCCAGCTCCCGGGCAAATATACCGCCCAGGCTGTGGCCGACCAGGGAAACGGGGCCACCGTAACGATCCGACAGCGAGCAGATGCGCTCCTGCAGGCCTTCAAGTACTCCTTCCCGGGGGCCGAGATTACGCCCCAGGCCCCAACCATGCACGGCATAGCCGAGTTTGGTCAGGTAGCGACGAAACCGCGTATTGTAGCCATCGGCACCCAAAAACCCGGGTAAGATCATCACCGGGTGGCCATCGCCGCGCGGCGCCTTGTCCAGCGCCTTGCTACTGAGCCGCAGGGACAACATCTCCACTATCGCCCGGTGGGCTTCAGTCAGTGCCAGCAGGGCATGTGGTGGCGGGATAAATGGCTCGGGCGTCATGCTACCGCTATAGTCGGCATGGTCGGTGTAGCCAGTGTCGATCGCCTGGATCGCAGTCATGGACCCACCTCCTCCGGTGTCAGCGGGCTAAACCCGGCGGCCCCGGTGACAAGGGCGCCCAAAATAGTAGCTTGCATAAAAAACATCATATTTTGAGCATAGCTTAAATGTTCCCGGTGAGGGAACCCCCTGCCACCTGCATTTATAAACCGGATATTTCTTTATTGAGCTCGTACTGCCGCGAGGTAACATAGGTTTCCATATCTTCTACCCGACGCACCGCGGCGTCCAGGCGCTCACTGGCTCGACGCAGGCGCACACTGCCGGGCTCACTGTAGCGAAACACCTTGCGCGGCCGGTAATCGTGGTGGTACTCGTCGTATTCCATTTCCACGTCGGGGCCCGGGTCCGGGCCATGCGGTGATCGGTCTCTCCCGCTATTGCGATAGCGGTCCGGACGTGGCGCCAACGCGATCCACATGCCGACATAGGCCCACAGGGCCAGGGTTCCTGTAAATAGTACAGCCACGAACCACAGTAAACGCATCACCCAGGGGGCGATATCCAGGTGATTGGCGAGACCGGCGCAGACGCCGGCTATTTTGCCATCGCGGGTATTGCGATACAGGTTCATGCCCCAGCCCGCGGCCCTACGGGTGCAAAAACCACCCGTCAGGCCGCCGGTGCTGCGACTGAAATCGCCTCGCGGCTCTTTGTAACGATCATTGTGTACAGACATGATCTACTCCTTGCTCCGCTCGCGGCGGTCGGTTTGTTGTCGCCAGTTCGGGTGATCCACGTCGAGGATATCCTCGAGTACGCCGATGCGGTCGCTGAGTTTGTCCACGGTTACCAGCATATGTTCAATCGTTTTCCGGTCGTCCTGGCTAAGCCCCCGGGAAGACCGATTGACGCTGCGGTAATGCATGACAATCCAGACCGGCGCAACGACCACCAGAAACAGGACTGTGGGAACGAACATGAATTGCCAGAATTGCATGATTTATATCCTTGGGGCGGCCCTGCGCGTGAGTGACATGCTGCCACGTTGCCGCAGGCCAGGCCATAATTAGTCCCGCGATGCCTGCCTGCGCTGCAGCTCTTGCCTGAGCCGGTCCAGCTCCCCGCTAATGCGCTCGTCATTCTGCAGTGCGTCGATTTCCGCCGCCAGGTCCGGCGGCACATCGCGTCCCATGTCCATTGCGCCCAGCTGGCTTTCCAGGTTGTCCATACGCCGCTCGAATTGCTCAAAGCGCTGGAATGTCGTCTCCAGCTCCTCGCGCTGCATTTGTCGCTTCACCTTGATCCGTGACTCCACGGTCTGGGTGCGCATGACCATGGCCTGCTGCCGCGACCGGGCATCGCTGAGTTTTTGCTGTAACTGGCCGATTTCATGGCTGAGCTGCGTGATATGTTCGTCGGTGGCGGCCAGTTCGGCGGCCACCAGCGCCACCTCGTCCTCAAGCACGTGCTTTTCCTGGAGCGCCGCCCGGGCCAGGTCTTCCCGTCCCTTGCTGATCGCCAGTGTCGCCTTTTGCTCCCAGCTCTCTACCTCGGCCTTTGCCTGTTCCAGCCGCCGGGCTACCGCCTTGCGATCCGCCAGTACCCGGGCGGAGGAGCTACGCACCTCCACCAAGGTATCCTCCATTTCCTGAATGATCAGCCGAATCATTTTGCGGGGATCCTCTGCCTGGTCCAGCAGCGCATTGAGGTTGGAATTGATGATATCGGTCATGCGCGAAAAAATACCCATGGTTCCCTCTCCTGTCGGGGCATTATGCCCCGTTATCTCTAACAGCCGCTTGGCGGCCAACCGGGTTTATCAATACACATCCCATGCCATATTTCCCAAGCGCCTGTTTTTATTGGAAAAATATCCTGAAGAACGGTGTCACACCAGTTTCGCGATTCCATATTAGGCTAAATTTACCCTGAATAATGGTTTTATTTACCCTATAAGAGGTATTATTTACCTCATGAAAACACCCGAACGCGTTATTGGCAGCTCCGTGGCACTGGCCCAGGCCCTGGACCAGGTCTCGCGGCTTGCCGGCATCAACCGCCCGGTATTGATCCTCGGTGCCCGGGGGACCGGCAAGGAACTCGCCGCGGAGCGCCTGCACTACCTGTCTCCGCGCTGGGAGGCACCGCTGCTTAAAGTGAATTGCGCCGCGCTCGCTGACTCGCTGCTGGAATCAGAGCTGTTTGGCCATGAGCCGGGGGCCTTTACCGGCGCCACACGGGTGCGCCAGGGGCGATTCGAACGTGCCGACGGCGGCACCCTGTTCCTCGACGAACTGGGCACCATGTCACCGCGGTTGCAGGAGAAGCTGTTGCGGCTGGTGGAACACGGCGAATTTGAACGCCTGGGTGGCCAACAGACCCTGCAGGTGGATGTGCGGGTCGTGGCCGCCACCAACAGCGACCTGCGCGCCCAGGCCGCGACCGGGACTTTTCGCGCCGATCTGCTGGATCGACTCAGTTTTGATGTGGTGCATCTGCCTGCCCTGCACCAGCGACCCGAGGACATTCCCGAACTGGCCACACACTTCGGGCTGCAGATGTGCGCCGAACTGGGCTGGGAATTGTTTCCGGGATTCAGTGACAGCGCCATGGCGGAGCTGGTGGCCCACGATTGGCCGGGCAATGTGCGCGAGCTGAAAAATGCTGTGGAACGATCACTGCATCGCTGGGCAGACCCAGGCCGCGCTGTTGCCGAGGTGGTGATTGACCCTTTCGTCTCTCCCTATGCGGACACCCCCATCACACCACGGCAGGAAACACGTGTGGCCATCGAGGCCACTGACCCAGAACCCGCAATTGCAGCAACCAGCACGACAACTGACTTTGCCCGGCACATGCACACCGTCGAGCGCGAGCTGCTGGAGGCGGCGCTGCGCGCGCACAATGGCAACCAGCGCCAGGCCGCCGAGGCGCTCAAGCTCAGTTATCACCAGATACGCGGCCTGGTGCGCAAGCACGGGCTGGGACGCCCGCGCCGGGGCAGCGGCTGACCTCGCCGCGGCAAGTCCGTTTTGTTCTATGCTTTAACAGACCGACGAGCGATCACCCGGCGTTTACAAGCTCATGGCTTGAGCTGCGAGGAGGAACCATAGCAGCGCATGGAAAAGAAAAAAAAGCTCAGGAAAACCCTCGGATTATGGGATGTCTATGCCATCGCCACCGGCGCCATGTTCAGCTCCGGCTTTTTCCTGTTGCCGGCCATTGTGGTCACCTCCACCGGATCGGCGGCCACCCTGGCCTACCTGATCGCGGGCCTGCTGATGGTGCCGGCCGCTTTTGCCATGCTGGAGCTGGCCACCGCCCTGCCGCGCGCCGGGGGAGCATACTACTTCATCGACCGGAGCCTCGGTCCGGCAGTGGGCACCATTGCCGGCCTGGGAACCTGGTTGTCGCTGGTGCTCAAGTCCGCGTTCGCCCTGGTCGGTATTGGCGCCTATCTGGCAGTGATGCCTGGCACCGGCGGTTTTATCGAGCCCGGCACTACCTCCACCCTATGGTTCATGAAACTTCTGGCCGTGGCACTTACCGGCGTCTTTGTGCTGGTAAACATCGTCGGCGCCAAGGAATCCACGCGCCTGCAAAAGCTGCTGGTAGCAGGACTTCTGTGCGTCCTCGCACTCTTCATCGGCGAGGGACTGTGGCAGGTGAGCGCCATGGGCAGTGAGGAAATGGCCGACCGACACCTGCCATTCCTGCACACCGACAACGGCATTCACGGACTCTTCGTCGCCGTGGGCGTGGTGTTTGTGTCCTATGCCGGCCTGACCAAGGTCGCCAGTGTCAGCGAAGAGGTCCGGAAACCGGAACGGGACCTGCCCCTGGGCGTGTTTATGGCGCTGATTACCACGACGCTGGCATACGTGCTGGGCGTGTTCGTAATGATCAGCCTGTTGGGCCAGGAGGATCTCAGTTCCGGCTACGCGCCCGTGGCCGACGCCGCCGCGGAGCTGTTCGATTGGCTACCGGGAGGGGCCGGGGTTACCCTGGTGGGGATTGCCGCTCTGTTCGCTTTTATCTCCACCGGCAATGCTGGTATTCTTGCAGCCAGCCGCTATCCCCTGGCCATGGCGCGGGACCACCTGGTGCCAGTCGCCCTGGGCAGACTTGGCCGCTTCCATACGCCCACTGTGGGCATAGGCGTCACCGGCGTGACCATGGTGGTGTTTATTGTGGCGCTGCCGCTGGCGGACGTGGCAAAGCTGGGAAGCACCTTCAACCTGTTGGTATTCGGCCTCCTCAATCTGGCCGTCATCGTCATGCGTGAAAGTCGCCTCGAGAGTTACGACCCCAGTTTCCGCGTGCCACTCTACCCCTGGCTGCCGGTACTGGGGATGCTGATCAGCGGGCTTCTGATCGTCGAGATGGGCTGGATGTCCATCAGCTTCTCCCTCGCGGTAATCGTGCTGGGCCTGCTGTGGTACCTGCGCTACGCCCGGCCGAGGGTCGAACGCTCCGGAGCATCGCACTACATCTTCGCCCGCCTGGGGCGCTACCGGCATCCCGGACTGCGGGCAGAGTTCTGGGAAATCATCAAAGAAAAGGGACTGCGAGACGACGATCCCTATGACGAGATATTGCACCGGGCGGCGGTTATCGAAGTGGACCGGGAAGACGGTCTCCGGGGAGCCATAAACAAGGCAGCCGCCAACCTGGCCGCCCGCACTGCTCTCGCCGCAGACGAACTCGCTGACCGTTTCGCCGCCAGCCTGGCCGGCGATGCTGTCGTCGTCGGGGAGGTGCTGCTGCTGCATCTGCGGGTAGCGGGCACGGAACACTCAGAGCTGGTGCTGGTGCGGTGCCCGCAGGGGCTGGACCTGGCCTACGCGGCGGATAGGGGACTGGATGATTCGTCGATCGGCGACGAACTGTACGGCCTGTTCTTTCTCATCAGCCCGGAGCAACATGGCGGGCACCATCTGCGGGTGCTCGCCGAACTGGCCGCCCGGCCGGAGGACCCCGGTTTCATATCGAGCTGGCGGAGCGTGAAGGATCATACCAGGCTGCGGGAGATTCTGTTGCGCGATGCCCGGTTTCTGGAACTGTTCGTGGGCGAGGACGAGCTCACTGAATCGCTGGCGGGGACTCGAGCGGCCGAGATCGATCTGCCCCCGGGAGCCTTCCTGGCCGGAGTGCGCCGCAGCGGCGAGCTACTGGAGCCTCGCGGAGAGACCGTCATAGAGCCCGGCGATCATATCACCATCCTGGGGGAGGAAGCCGCCATCGAACACCTGTACCAGCGCTACGTGGCGCCGGAGACCGTCGAATGAGGTCCCCGGGCGCGGAAAAACGGTCAGGCGCAAGTACGACAGACTGTTAGCGATCCAGGCCACCCATCAACAGGTACTTGATCTCGACGTAGTCATCGATGCCCTACTCAAGTGCGTGCGTTAGTCAACCTGGTTCAGTTCGATCCTCATCTGGGTATCCATTGAGCCAATAAATTTCCCTGTTCCCTGTGCTTCAAGTGACACAGGAAAGGACAAGGGATTGGGTACAAAACCAATGCCACCGCTGATATTCGGCACATCCGTGAGGAAGAACGAATCCGTCAGATTCACGCTGGAAAGGTCCATCAACACGGTGGATCCCACACCGACTGTCACCGTGATGAGATCAGTGGTGCCCGGCACAACGGGGCCGTCAAAGCTGAATTGCACTGTTTCACTCCACACACCCCCAGCGCCGCTGCCGCAAATATTACCGGCAGTCGTGGCGGTTTGGAGCAGGAACGGGTTCAGGAAATTTTCTGTCGCGGCCAGATCCTCTTCAGATACCTCATCGTAGGCGACGTTATAAGGCCCGTTTGGCAACGTGTGCTCCAGTTCGGTGGTTGAACCTGCCGGCAACCGCAGCGCATAGGCGGTCAGTGCCATGCCGCCCACCGCCTCGCCGGTCAGGTCACAACTGCCGGCAATATCCAATTGATATGTCTTCGGCGCATCGATATCAAGATAGAACACTGCCACGCCTCCCAGATAAGAGTAGGCATCCGTGCAGCTTATGGTCTGATCAACACTTTCCGCGCCAGGGGCGATGCACTCACTGCCGATGTCGGGCACGCGATGCCGGACAGTCACAACTCCATCCGCATCCGCCGATAGCGTGGCTTCGGTGAAAATACTTGCAGTGGCGGGTTGACCGTTTTTCTCACCTGTCCCCGTGAGCGTTTCCACCAACTGCTCGGTACGGCTCGACCAGAACAGGTTGTGCTGTGCCGGGGGGAAAGGCGCTTGCTCCAACCGCTCAAGCTCAACGCTGTCGTAGGACTCTTCACTGGTGCCCGCCCCGGCGGATGCTCTCGCCTGGTGCACACCCCAGACATGAACCTTTTCACAGTTGCCAACACTGATCAAAGCCGTGTCGATGATCTCGGTGCCAGGCTTGACCACGCTCGATGCCGTGACCTGAACCAGGAAGGCACCGGTTTGGCCAGAGGAGAACTGGGCTGCCCTTACGTCGCCTGACATCTGGAAATTACCGAGTTGCGCGGGACTCTCCACACTCCATTCGACATTGGTGCCAGGATTGAAGCCATCCAGTTCGGCGGTCAAATCAAGGGTTTCACCGAGGATGATGCAGGCCTGGGAAGGCAACAGCGTGATGGTTTCTTCGAGAATGATCTCACCACGGTCTATGCGTTTTTCTGCCGGGGGTAGCGGCGACACTCTGGACGCTTCCACGATCACCGGATAGCTCTGCGTTGCCACTGGCGTGAGCACCTCAAGCTGGTATACCGCCGAGTTCTCTCCGGTTGATAACACTTCAGGTGGAAATAGCAGGCTTGCACCGTCGGAGAGGAACGCGATGTCTGGAACTCTGGTAGCGGCCTGCTGAGAATCAGTGACACTGAGAGTCATAACTACAACATCTCCCTGGGTCTCGGCGCGATAGATGAGGGGAGTAAAAGTCAATCGAATCGGCGCAACCTCAACCAGCTGCAGCCTCGCCGTGGTTTTGCCACCGAACTGGCCACCTGCATTCCGAATACTGACTCTTAGTTCGCTTATGCCTTTATCGAGCAGAATAATTTTTATCTTTTGCGTGACCTGTCCAGTCGGCCCAAAGAGTACATCTTCTTCCAGTCTGATGCTCTCACCGAAGACTTCCGGCTTTGTATATTGCTCACCGGTAATGTCAATCCCACTCCAGGAGTTGGCAGCCACAATAAAACAACCCTCATCGCCGACCTGACTCTTCAACGTTTCAAGGATAGTGAAATCGAGATAGTTGGAGGCTGTCTGGAGAAGCGGACTAAGGGCCTCCTCGTCCAGGCTGCCCACCCATCGGGAAGCGCTTATCCCGGTTCCAATAGCGTCAATGATATTTTTATCCAGATTCCACTCATCACTGCTTGCTCCCACGACAGCGGTCTGCCAGTTCTTGTTCGACGTATTATCGTCTTCGAGGATTCTTTGCCCGGGATTAACGTCAAATGACATGCTGGTAAACCGATTGGGCAACTGGTAGGTGTCAAACCCGGTCACCAGGTTTTCCACCAACAAGACAATGCCGGCCACATTGCCTGAGCCACCGCGTATCAGGGGGGTGAGTACCGAGAGAACCGGACGCCAGTCGGAATCCCCGCTGTTACTGGCGTCAGCTTGGGCACGCATGTATTTGTCCAGATCCGCGGCTGAAGTGATGTCCACTTTATCACCCGGCAGCAGAGTGCAAACCCCGCCATTAAGGGGCGTCAACCGATCGCCATCCCACGGGACTTGCATCGGCTGCCTCACAAGCTTGTGTCCGCCATCATCACGGGGAATGAACATGGACAGGCCCGTAACCACCGTCTCGGCCCGCAGCTGGAGGATTCCGATGAGATCCAGCTGTTCGATAATCGCGGCGACGGTCTCCCGCTCTTCGGCAGTGAGATCTTCCAGCTGCCGTTGCAGGCCCTGCTGCGCTTCCACCGCCATCAATATCGAAGCGAGTCGAACCTGTGGCTCCGGATTCGTGCCAAATTCCTTCACTGCAGTTTCCAGCTGCCCCCAGCTGGTCAATCCGAAAGATACGCCATACTCGATCAGTAGATTCTCCAGCACAAGTTCCAGCGCGGCCAAGGTGGCGTCGGGTTCAATGCTAGGTGTGAGGCCGGTGACAGACACGGTGCCCGCACTGCAGCGCTGGTCGCCAGCGACCAACACCAGCTGGTACTCAAACTCGTCGTAAATGCTTGCCGGATTCAGGGGGAGCTGCATCCGCAACCCCGGCCCATCAAATTCATCGTCTTCAATCAAGAGGGGGAGAGTCGTCAGCAGCGAGCGTGAATCGCCACTGACCAGGAGCGCTTCGGCAAACAGGGGTTGTTCGGTGTCATTCACCTGCTGCCAGAATGGATCCGGTAATTCACGGATGACAAGGGGGTCAAAGGCGATTCCGCGGTTAACCGATAACGTCGAGTCACAGGCGACGATGGGTGCACTTGGCGCCGCAATGGGCGCGCTTGGCGGCATATTATCTAAATCTGTCCCGCTAGAATCGCCGAGGCAACCCGTCAAGATGAAAGTCAAACCTATCAACCAAACGGCAGCAGATCGCATGTTCAACTCCGGCACGCAGTAGCAGGTAAACACAAAAGGTAACGGCCGAACCTCCCCAGGAGAAACAGCCACTTTTTATTTTCAATGAATTTACGACTCCACTAATACTCCGATCAAAAAGGAATAGCCAGCAAATTCGGTTGTTGGCATATCCAGCGGAAAAAATGGTCAATTTATTTTGCTGGGCGGCAGGAAGAATTTGATACGGGGTCTGCTAATACCAGCGCTTTTAGCCGAGCCCAACCCCGGGGGGCAACAACCCGCCAAAAGCATGCCTTTAAACCACGCCCGTCAGGCGCAAGTACGACAGACTGTTAGCGATCCAGGCCACCCATCAACAGGTACTTGATCTCGACGTAGTCATCAATGCCGTACTTGGAGCCCTCGCGACCGGAACCCGATTCCTTGACCCCGCCAAAAGGCGCCATTTCATTGGAAATGAGGCCTTCGTTGATGCCGACGATGCCGTACTCCAGTGCCTCTGATACCCGCCAGACGCGCCCGATATCGCGGGTGTACATGTAGGATGCCAACCCGAACTCGGTATCGTTGGCCATGGCAATGGCCTCTTCCTCGGTGTGAAAGCGCACCACCGGTGCCACCGGCCCGAAAATCTCGTTACGGAAAACCGCCATCTCCGAGGTCACCCCGGTAAGAATCGTGGGCTGGTAGAAGCAGCCACCAAGACTGTGGCGACCGCCACCGAACGCGACCTCGGCGCCGGCACTGATCGAGGCCTGCACCAGCGCGTCAACATCCTCTACCGCACCGGCGTTAACCAGCGGCCCGATGGTATTACCCGCGGTGAAACCGTCACCCACCACCAGCTCGGCGGTGGCCTTTACCAGCTTCTCGACAAAGGCGTCGTACACGCTGTCCTGCACCAGCATACGATTGGAACAGACGCAGGTCTGGCCGGCGTTACGGTACTTGGACACCATCGCACCTGCCACGGCCGCATCCAGGTCGGCATCATCGAAGACAATAAAAGGCGCGTTACCACCCAGCTCCATTGAGGTTTTCTTCATGGTCTCGGCGCACTGGGCTTCCAGCATCTTGCCGACTGGCGTGGAACCCGTGAAGGTCAGTTTGCGCACAATGGGGTTTCCCGTGAGTTCACCACCGATTGCGGAAGAGCTACCAGCCACAACGTTGAGCACCCCGGCCGGCACACCCGCGCGCTCGGCCAGTAACGCCATGGCAAAGGCCGACAGCGGTGTCTCCGACGCCGGTTTGATGACAATACTGCAACCGGCTGCCAGCGCCGGTGCCGCCTTGCGGGCGATCATGGCATTGGGGAAGTTCCAGGGCGTGATGGCCGCCACGACTCCCACCGGTTGCTTGATACAGACAATCCGCCGGTCTGCGGAGGGCCCGGGAATAACATCGCCGTCGATGCGCTTGGCCTGCTCGCCAAACCACTCGACAAAAGACGCGCCGTAGGCGATCTCGGTTCGAGATTCAGCCAACACCTTACCCTGCTCGGCCGTCATGATAATCGCCAGGTCTTCCTGGTTGGCCATCATCAGGTCGAACCATTTACGCAGGATCTGGGCGCGCTGCTTGGCTGGCAGTATTTTCCATTTATCCATCGCACGCTGCGCCGCCTCAATCGCACGGCGGGTTTCCGCGGCGCCGGTTTTGGCAACCTCGGCTATCACTGCACCGGTGGCGGGATTGGTAATCGCAAAGGTACTGCCATCGTCGGCGTCCACCCAGCTGCCATCAATATAGGCCTTCGTCTGCAGCAGGCTCGGGTCGGTCAGGTTAAGGCTCATTCGTCGGCTTCCTTATCGTGGATGTGGGTTTACTATAACGCGTTAAGCGCCAGGGCGCCCATGGCGCCCATGGCGCAGAACTGTGTCTGCTCAGGCTGCCAACAGCTCTTCGCGGATGACATGGGCCAGGGTCTCATCCAGGGCACGACCCAGCTTTTCTACCAGTTCATCCACCTGGGCCTCGCTGATCACCAGCGGCGGACACAGCGCCACGCTATTGCCCCCCATGGCCCGCACAATCAGTCCGTGCTCCTGGCAGCGCAGCTGGCAGTAAGCGCCTACGGCATTACCATTGAAGGCCTGCCGGGTCTGCTTGTTGGCGACCAGTTCCAGTGCCGCGATCATACCCATGCCGCGTACTTCCCCCACCAGGGGATGGTCGGCAAAAGCCTGCAGTTTCTGCTGCATATACAGGCCCATCACCCGGGCTCGCTCGAAAAGTTGCTCGCGCTGGTAAATTTCCAGCACCTTGGAAGCCACCGCGCAGGCCACGGGGTGACCACCATAGGTATAGCCGTGGCCAAAGATACCGACCTGGGCGCTGGGCTCCACCATCACATCGTACATGTCACCGGTAATGAGCGCGGCGCTCACTGGCATATACGCCGAGGACAACGCCTTGGCCAGGGACATCAGCTGCGGCTGGATGCCCAGGCTGGTGGCGCCAAAATCGGCGCCGGTGCGGCCAAAGCCGCAAATGACCTCATCGTCCCACATCAGGATATCGTACTTGCGCAACAGCGCCTGGACCTTCTCGAAATAGCCTGCCGGAGGCACGATGACCCCGCCGGCACCGCTGATGGGCTCGGCAATAAAGGCGGCGATGGTTTCAGGGCCCTCGGCAAGAATCAGCGCCTCGAGTTCATCCGCACGCCGATTGGCGAATTGTTCTTCGGTTTCGCCGGGCAGGCCATCGCGGTAAAAGTGGGGCGCGCCGGTGCGCAGTACACCCAGGGCATCAAACGGCAGACTGAAGTGGGTATGGTTGGGCGCCAGGCCAGTCAGCGATGCCGCCGCCACCGTAACCCCGTGATAGGCGCGTTCACGGGAAATGATCTTGTATTTTTCAGGCTTGCCGATGGCGTTGAAGTAGTAACGCAGCAACTTGACCTGGGTGTCGTTGGCATCAGAGCCCGAATTGCCCAGGAAAACCCTGGCGTCCGCCATCGGCACCATGGCTGACAATTTGTCGGCCAGCTCCATGGCCGCAGGGTGAGTCTTGCCCCCGAACAGGTGCGAGTACGACAAAGTACGCATTTGCCGGGCCGCGGTTTCCACAACTTCCTCGTTACCGTAACCCAGGGCAGTGCACCAGAGTCCGCTCATTCCCTCGAGGTACTGGCGGCCCTGGTTATCGTAAACGTAAACGCCCTCACCGTGGGTGATCACCAGCTGCTCGGTAGCGGTAAGATTGGTTGTTGGATAGAGCATATGGGTCATGGGAGTTCACCTCGTCGTCAGGTTTCCGAACCAGCCTTGCCAGCCGGGCGCAGCATCAGGCCGCTTCATGCGCGTATTTTTACGGGTTGCTTCTGTTTCCACAAGCAATTAAATTTGCATGTCCTGGTTAGATAAAGTTACCAAGCATGTCACTGGATCGACGTTTCCCCCTGAACAGCCTGCGCGCTTTTGAAGCCGTGGGCCGCCACAGCCATGTTCGCCGTGCCGCGGAAGAGCTGAGTCTTACCCATGCCGCCCTCAGTCGCCAGGTACGGTTGCTGGAGGAGGCCTTGGGCTGCAGTCTGTTCGATCGCGCCCACAACGGCATGCAGCTGACCACGGCGGGGCGGCGCTTTTTTATCGCCACCCAGGCCGCACTCGATGTGCTGGCGGAAGGCGTGGTCCATCTTGACCCGGATGCCCTGGCCGGCGAACTGGTGATCGCCACCACCCCCACCATCTCCACCAACTGGTTGCCGGCTGTTATCAAGGCCTACTGCCAGCGTTATCCGGAAGTGGAGCTGCGTTTCATCACCATCGAACCACACCAGCGCACCCTGCCCTCCCGCTTTGACCTGGCGCTTTGCCTGGGTATACCCGATGTCCGCGGCAAGCAGGTCGCCAAGCTTTACCAGGAATATTACTTTCCGATCTGTGCTCCCGCCCTGGTATCCAGCGAGCACCCGATACAAGAACCGGAAGACCTGCTGGCCCACACCCTGCTGCACGAGCGCTATCAACACTGGGAGGAATGGTTTGCCACCCACGGTATTGAGCAGTCCAGGGGCGTAGGCAACATCCATTTTGATTACGGTTTCCAGTCAATTGAGGCGGCGCGGCAGGGCCTTGGCATCGCTCTCGCTGATCGGCTGGAGGTGGCCGCAGACCTGCGCCGGGGAACCCTGGTGCGGCTCCTGGACCAGGTGATTGCGGTCGACGAAGGGGTTTACCTGGTCAGTGAACTGGAGCAGTCGCAAACTGTGCGGGCGCAACTGTTTATCGACGAGTTAAAGCGTCATCTCGGAGACCTGGGCACCCAATCCGGCTGACGGCAGCCCCGCTGATGGCACGCCCGCTGATGGCCCGTTTCAGTCGGCGCTGACCCGCTCCTTGCCACAGCGGCTACAGCGGTAACAGGTCACCAGTCGCCCCTGTTTGACATCAAACTGCCGGGCCTTGTCGACCAGCCACTTGTGATGCCCGTGCCGGCACAGGGTGTTGCCCTTGTGCCGCTCCTTGAGCGACGGTTTACGAAAGGGAAGGATATCAGCCATGCGTCGTCACTTCGCGGCTCACAACAGGGTGCGGGCGAGCGCGGCCTGCCAGGAAGCCTGCCGCTGTCTTCGCGCCGCCGGTGACATTGCCACGGTAAACTCCTGGCTGGCCTGCCAGATAGCGCGGATATCGGACTGTTTCTGCCACAGTCCCACGCCCAGCCCCGCCAGGTAACAGGCCCCGGCGACCGTCGTTTCTATCACCCGGGGACGAATCAATTTGCGGCCCAGCACATTCGCCTGGATCTGCATCAGCAGGTCGTTGGCCGCGGCCCCACCGTCAACGCGCAATGGCCGCATACGTTTGTCCAGGTCGCTCTCCATCGCGAACAGGATGTCGGCATTCTGCAGGGCCATGGCCTCCAGGGTGGCGCGGGCGATATGGCCACGGCCAGTTCCCCGGGTAAGGCCGCTAAGGGTTCCACGCGCATCCGGCGCCCAGTGCGGTGCCCCCAGCCCGGTCAGCGCCGGTACGAATTCGACACCACCGCTATCGGCTACCGATGCCGCCAGCGCCTCAACATCGGCTGCGGTTTTAATGATCTGCAGGCCATCCCGCAGCCATTGCACCGCAGCACCACAGACAAAGGCGCCACCCTCCAGCGCATACACCGGCTTGCCCTTCTCGCCCAATTGCCACGCCGCCGTAGTCAGCAGGCCAGAACGGGACTGTAATAACTCGGAACCGGTATTCATCAGGATAAAAGACCCGGTACCAAACGTGCACTTGGCATCTCCGGTACTGAAACAGGCCTGGCCGAACAGGGCCGCCTGCTGGTCTCCCGCCACTCCGGCAATGGGGATACCGTCCGGCAGACCCGGGATACCGGTGGTGTGCGCCAGAATGGCACTCGAGGGTACGATATCGGGAAGAATACCCTCGGGAATCTCGAACAGTGCCATCAGTTCACGGTCCCAGCTGCAGCGACTCAGGTTCATCAGCGAGGTACGGGAGGCATTGGAGATGTCCGTCACATGGGCCGCGCCGCCACTGAGCTGCCAGATCAGGTAACTGTCGATGGTACCTGCAGCAACCCTCCCGGCGGCGAGCCTGGCTTTGATACGCGGTGTGTTCTGCAGTAACCAGCGGAATTTGGCGGCGGAAAAATAGGGGTCCAGCACCAGGCCGGTTTTGCGCCTGATCATTTTTTCGTGACCCGCCGCCTTCAGTGTTTCGCAAAATCCCGTGGTACGCCGGCACTGCCAGACGACAGCGCGGTTGAGGGCTTCGCCGTTTTTGCGATCCCACAATAGTGCCGTTTCGCGCTGGTTGGTAATGCCGATTGCAGCGATGTCCGCGGGCCTGCACAGCTTTTTGCGCAAAATCGCCCGGATACCCCTGAGCACGGTCTGCCAGATTTCGCCGACATCGTGCTCTACCCAGCCGGGCTGCGGATAATACTGGGGGAACTCGGTGGTCACACTGGCGCGAAGTTCCCCGCGATCATCCATCAGGGCGACCGTGGTACCGGTCGTGCCCTGATCGATGGCGAGAATAAAGGCACCCATGTCAGGTGCCAAAGCCCTCTACTGCCTTGATTTCGAGGAAGTCGGTAAACCCGTGCGGCCCCCATTCGCGGCCATTACCGGACTGTTTGAAACCACCAAAGGGCACGTTATAACCACCGCTGGCGCCGTTGATATGGACGTTGCCGGCACGGATACGCGAAGCCACCCGACGGGCGTGCTCAATATCGCCACTCTGTACATAACCGGCCAGGCCATAGGGGGTGTCATTGGCGATACGAATGGCCTCCTCCTCGGTATCGTAGGGAATCATGACCAGCACCGGGCCAAAAATCTCCTCGCGGGCAATGGTCATCTGGTTATTTACTTCCGAGAATATCGTGGGACGCACAAAGTAGCCGTGTTCAAGCCCCTCGGGACGACCCGGGCCACCGACCACCAGCTTGGCACCCTCGTCAATACCCTGTTGAATCAGGCCCTGGATCTTGTCGAACTGGACAGCGGAGACCACCGGTCCCATGGTCGTGGCCTCGTCGGCAGGATCCCCTATCACCACTGACGCGGTGACCTTCGCAGCAATCTGCTCAGCTTCTGCCAGGCGCGCGGCCGGTACCAGCATACGCGAGGGCGCATTACAGGACTGCCCGGTATTGTTGTACATGTGCAGCACGCCCTGGGTCACGGCCTTCTCCAGGTCGGCGTCATCGAGGATGATATTGGGCGACTTGCCACCCAGTTCCTGGGTGACGCGCTTGACTGTGGGAGCCGCATTTTGTGCCACCAGCGACCCCGCCCGCGTAGAACCGGTAAATGACACCATATCGATACCGGGATGACTGGACAGGGCAGTACCGACCCCGGGACCATCACCGTTGATCAGGTTGAAGACGCCCGCGGGGACGCCCGCCTCATGCATCACTTTGGCGAACAGGTAACCCGACAGCGGTGCAACCTCACTGGGCTTGAGAATCATGGTGCAGCCAACCGCCAGGGCCGGGGCCACTTTGCAGCCGATCTGGTTGAGCGGCCAGTTCCACGGCGTGATCAGGCCACAGACACCGATCGGCTCCTTGAACACCCGGTGTTCGCCCAGGTTTTCCTCAAACGGGAATTCCCGCAGCACCCGCAGTGCCTCTTTCAGATGGCCCAGGCCCGCGTGCGCCTGCGCCGACATCGCCAGGGACTTCGGTGCTCCCATCTCTTCGCGAACAGCATCCGCTATATCGTTGTAATACTTCTGGTAGGTCTCAACGCAGGACTCCAGTAACTGAATGCGTTCCTCGCGGGTACTGCGGCCGTAGGTCTCAAACGCGGCGCGGGCTGCAGTGACTGCGCGATCAACATCGCCTTCCGAGCCGAGGGAAATCTGTGCACACACCTGCTCGGTAGCGGGGTTGATCACATCAAGCGTATTCGGCACCAGCGGGTCAACCCACTCGCCATTGATATAGAATTGCTGATAATCACGCATTATTGTTCTCCAGTTCCGGTTGATCGAAAGGCGTAAGTGTAGCACCGCCTGTGTGGTGAACCACCACCCCTAAGGGTTATCATTGTGCCCTGCCCACTCACCTGCACCAATCGTCGGCCGCGGCCGCCGCCACCTATTATGGAGTTTACCTGATGGATAACGAAGAACTGACCCTGTTTCGGGACATGGCACGGCGCGCTTTCGAACAGGAAATCTCGCCCCATTATGAGCAGTGGGAAGAGGACCATATGGTGCCCCGCGAATTGTGGCGCACGCTCGGCAGCGCGGGCCTGCTCTGCGCCGACGTGGATGAAACCTATGGCGGTGCGGGCACCTCGCCCCAGGTGACCCTGATGCTGATTGAGGAACTCTCGCGCATGGGCTTTGGCGGTTTCGCATCGGGTTTTGGCATTCACTCCAACATCGTGGCCCCCTACCTGTCCCGTCACGGTACCGACGAGCAAAAGCAACAGTGGCTGCCCAGGATGGTGACCGGTGATGCCGTCGGTGCACTCGCCATGACGGAGCCCGGCGCCGGCTCCGATGTCCAGGGCATTCGCACCAACGCGACCCGCGACGGCGACGAGTGGGTACTGAACGGTTCCAAGATCTTCATCACCAACGGCATGCATGCCGACCTGGTCATCGTTGCCGCCATTACCGACCCGGGCAAGGGCGCCAAGGGCACGTCATTGTTCCTCGTGGATACCTCCCTGCCCGGCTTTGAGCGCGGCAAGAAAATCGAGAAAATCGGCCAGCATGCGTCGGATACGGCACTGCTGTTTTTCCAGGACATGCGGCTGCCGGCCAACGCGCTGCTGGGCCAGGAAAACAAGGGCTTCATGATCATGATGGAAGAGCTGCCGCGAGAGCGTCTGGGCATTGCCGCCCAGGCCGTGGCCGCCACCGAGGGCGCACTGGATATCACGGTTGCCTATGTGCTCGAGCGCAAAGCCTTCGGCCAGGCGATTGCCAGCTTCCAGAACACCCGCTTCAAACTGGCCGACGTGCGCACCGAGATAGCACTCAACCGTGCGCTGTATGAACAGTGTGCCGATGAGTACAGCCGCGGCGAGCTCACCGCGGACAAGGCCGCCATGCTCAAGCTGGCCTCCTGTGAAATGCAGTGCGCCACGGTGGATGAATGCCTGCAGCTGTTCGGCGGCTACGGCTATACCGTGGAATATCCCATCTCACGCTTCTACACGGATGCCAGGGTCCAGCGCATCTATGGAGGATCTTCGGAGATCATGCGCGAACTGGTGGCACGTTCCATACTCGGTCGCGCCTGAGCCATCGCAACAAGGTAACCCTTGAATATGCAACAGTATTTCGACGTCATCATTGTGGGCGCGGGCCTCACCGGGATAGGCGCAGCCGTGCACCTGCGCGAGCTCTGCCCCGGTAAAAGCATTGCACTGCTGGAAAGCCGCGATGCCATGGGCGGTACCTGGGACCTGTTTCGCTATCCGGGTATTCGCTCGGACAGTGACATGCATACACTGGGTTACGATTTCAAGCCCTGGCAGGACGCGAAGGCAATTGCCGATGGGGAATCCATTCTCAACTACATCCGTGATACTGCCCGCGAACATGGTATTGAACAGAACATCCGTTACGGGCACCGGTTACAGGCCGCCCGATTCTCTTCGACCGAGGCACGCTGGACACTGGATGTCGAGGTAGCCAAGGACAAACAACCGCAGGGCACGCGGGCATCGACAGAATTCGACTGCCAGCTCCTGCTGATGTGTACCGGTTATTACAATTACGAGCATGGTAACGAACCGGTATTCCCCGACCAGGCCCTGTTTCAGGGGCCGGTTGTGCATCCACAGCACTGGCCGCAGGACCTCGATTACGCCGGCAAGAAGGTGGTTGTTATCGGGTCGGGTGCCACCGCGATGACCCTGGTGCCGGCACTGGCAGCGAGTGCCGCGCAAGTGACCATGCTACAGCGCTCGCCTACCTGGGTCATTTCGCGGCCCGATCGGGATCGGCTTGCCAATGCCCTGCGCAGGGTGTTGCCGGCACGAGTGGCCTATTCGCTCACGCGCTGGAAAAACACCCGCCTCCAGCAATGGTTCTATCGCCAGACACGGCGGCATCCGGAGCGGGTCAAGCGACGCCTGCTGAGCATGCTGCGCAAGGAGCTGGGCCCGGATTTTGACGTTGATCGCCACTTCACCCCGGCGTACGACCCCTGGGACCAGCGCCTTTGCCTGGTGCCCAACGGTGATTTATACCAGGCGCTGAGATCGGGCAAGGCACAGGTAGTAACCGATCATATAGCCGCCTTTACTCCCAGTGGCATCCGGCTGCAATCCGGGGCCGAGCTGGAAGCCGATATTATCGTGACCGCCACCGGGCTGGATGTCTCATTACTGGGCGGCAGCCGCTTTGAAGTCGATGGCGAGCCGGTGAATTTTGACCAGACCTGGACCTGGCGCGGAATGATGTATTCCGGGGTACCCAACCTGGTGAACACCTTCGGTTACATCAATGCGTCCTGGACCCTGCGCTCGGACCTGATCGCCCGTTTCGCCTGCCGGCTGCTGAACCATATGGACAGCATCGGTGCCGAACAGGTCACACCACAATTGCGTGCCGGGGATCAAAACATGCCGGCGCGGCCGTGGATAGAAAGCTTCAGCCCCGGCTACCTGGAGCGGGTAATGCACCTGCTGCCGAAGCAGGGCGACCGGCAACCGTGGCTGAATTCCCAGGACTATGGCGTGGATAAACAAACCCTGCCCGGCGCACCGCTGGACGATGGCACTTTGGTCTTTCGCAGTCCCGGCGAGGCTCGGGACAACTAACAGGCTACGCCTGGCCGGGGCAAATCACGCCGTCGGCCGCCAGCGCCTGCAGGTCATCATCCCCGAGCCCTAGCAGCCCCTGCAGGATCTCCTGATTGTGGCTGCCAAGGCTGGAGCCCGGCCAGTCGGTGCGCCCGGGCGTTGATTCCAGGCGCGGCATAATCGCCGGTATCTTCAGTGGCTTGCCGTCAATTTCCACCTGCTCGAACATGCCCCTGGCCTGGTATTGTGGATCCTGCAGCATATCCGCCACACTGTAAATCGGCCCAACCGGCACTCCCGCCTCCTCCAGAACGCTGATGATATGGACGGAGGAATGCCGGCCACACCAGAGGGTCAGCGCCTTGTCTATTTCATGTTCGTGCTGCACCCGGCCGGCATTGTCCGCCAGCGCCGGGTCGGCCGCCATGTCCGAGCGCCCGGCGGCCGTCATCAGCCGCTTGAAGATGGAATCGCCATTGCCGCCAATCACCACGTACTTGCCATCGTCACAGTGGTAGGTATTGGTGGGCACAATACCGGTCACGGTGGTGCCGGAGGGTTCCCGGATGATACCGGCACCATCATATTCCGGCACAATCCCCTCCATCAGGTTGAATATGGACTCGTACAACGCGACATCCACCACTTGCCCCTCCCCGCCGGCCTTGTCGCGCTGCAGCAGCGCCAGCGCGATACCCAGCGCTGCGTGCAGTCCCGCCACCGTATCCCCGAGGCTGATATTCGGACGCACCGGGGCGTGGCCGGGCTCACCATTGATATAGCGGAAGCCGCCAAAGCCCTCGGTCACCGAAGCGTAGCCGGGCTTGTTCGCATAGGGGCCGGTCTGGCCGTAACCGGAAATTCGTGCGTATACCAACCCGGGATTGCGGGCTTTCACCACCTCCGGACCCAGGCCCCAGGCCTCCATCGCCCCGGGGCGAAAGTTCTCCACCAGCACATCGGCCGTATCCAGCAGTTGCAGCACCAGTTCCCGGCCGCGCTCGCTTTTCAGGTCGAGGGTAACGCTCTTTTTATTGCGACCCAGGCTCCGGTACCATAGTGACGTGCCATCGCGGATTATGCGCCAGCCCCGGACAGGGTCACCGCCCGGTGGCTCAACCTTGATCACTTCCGCGCCGAAATAGCCCAGAATGGTTGCGGTGAAAGGTCCTGCCAGCAATTGTCCCAACTCGATAACCCGCACACCGTCCAGTGGTCTTGCGCCTGTTGTCACCGCCAATACCTCCTTGCCAAAACTGTCGTTGTCTTGCGGATTGCCTGTGTCACACCGGCACCGCGGCCAGCCCTGCCAGCACCAGTGCGGCAAAACCCAGGGTCACGGTCACGATGGATAAGAGCGTAGTGAGTACAATGATGTTGGCCGCCAGGGTACCGTCTCCCCGTGCTGCGACCACCATCACGAAGCTCGCAGCCGCGACCGGCGAGCTTAACAATAAAAACAGTACTCCCAGTTGCGCGCCGTCAATGCCCATGGCGACCGCGACCAGCATTCCCAGCACTGGTGCAACGCACAAACGCCAGGCAGTAGCCTCCCAGGTAACAGCCCCCGCCGTGTACACAATATTGAGGCGCATCGCCCCGCCGATACAGGCCAGCATCACGGGCAGGAAAAATTGCGACAACCCCCAACCGATATCGGCTGATACCGCAGGCAGTGGCAGACCTGATACGGCCACACAGACCCCGGCAAAAATACCGATAAGCAACGGGTTCACGATAATGCCCCGCACTATACCCAGCAACGACCGGCTACCGCCATGGGTTACCTGCAATACCCACACCGCCAGCACATTGTACAACGCTGTCATCAGCGCTACCGGCAGCGCTGCCAGCATCAGGCCCTGCTCACCGTAGGCCGCGTGGCACAAGGCAAAGCCGATAATGGCAAGATTGGAGCGGAAGGCGGCCTGGACAAACACACCCAGTGCGGGCCGCGGGAAATTACGCCAGCGGCCGTAAGCCCAGCTCGCCGCCAGGGTTATTACTGTGGCTATGGCACCGGCCAGCAGATAAGTGGCCCCGCCCAGGCCCGAGAAGTCGATACCGGCGGCGCTGATGAACAGCATCAGTGGTAAACCGACGTTAAAGGCAATACGCGATACCGCGTCAATGAACCCTGGCGACAATACGCCCGCGCGGCGCAAAACCATACCCAGCACCACCCAGCCAAACGTGGGTACGCTGACCGAGAGTGCGGTGAGGAACAGGTCTGGAAAAGCGGATGCCGACAACATTCAGGAGCCTTGAATCAGAGGCCCCTATTATGCCAGTTCCTGCACCCGGTTAGGCCAGCTCTTGCAGAGATTCTCCCAGTGCGGTGAGCAGGCTGTCGATTTCGCTCTTTTCGATCACGAAAGGCAGCCCCAGCTGGATGGTGTCGCCGCCGTAGCGAACATAGAAGCCTTTCTCCCACATGCGCATCGCCACCTCATAGGGCCGGCGTGCGGGTTCGCCGGTAAAAGGCTCCAGCTGCAGGGCACCGGCAAAACCGAAGTTGCGAATATCCACTACATGGGGAAAACCGCGTAACTGATGAAGGGCATCCTCAAAATACGGTGCCAGGGACGCGACCCGCGCCGGCAATTGCTCCTGCTCCAGGATATCCAGGGCGGCAATGCCCGCGGCACAGGCGACCGGATGCGCGGAATAGGTATACCCGTGGGGGAACTCCAGCATGTAGTCCGGCCCTCCCTGATCCATAAACGTCTGATAAATATCCGCCCTCGCAACCACGGCCCCCATCGGCACCGCACCATTGGTCAATTGCTTGGCCACATTCATGATATCGGGAACCACCCCAAACGCATCGGCGCCGGTCATGGCACCGCAGCGACCGAAGGCCGTGATCACCTCATCAAAGATCAACAGGATGTTGTTGGTCGTACAGATATCACGCAGGCGCTGCAGGTAACCCGCCGGCGGTGGAATGACACCTGCAGAACCCGCCATGGGCTCGACAATAACCGCGGCAATATTGCTGGCATCGTGCAGCGCGATCATCTCCAGCAACTCATCCGCAAGCTGCCAGCCCTGGTGCGGCATGCCCCGGGCAAATACATTCTGTGGCAACAGGGTATGGGCCAGATGGTCGGCGTCTACCCCTTGCCCGAACAGCTTCCGGTTGGCACCGATACCACCGACCGAAATGCCCCCGAAATTAACACCGTGGTACCCCTTGGCGCGTCCGATCAGCCGGGTCTTGCCGGGCTGCCCCTTCAACCGCCAGTAGGCCCGTGCCATTTTCAGGGCGGTATCCGCGCACTCGGAGCCGGAATTGGTGAAGAATACATAATCCAGTCCCTCCGGGGTCAGGGCCTTGATCCGGTTGGCCAGCTCAAAGGACAGCGGATGCCCATACTGGAAGGCCGGCGCATAGTCCAGGGTCTGTAACTGGCGATGCACCGCATCCGCGATTTCCGGTCGGTTATGGCCGGCGCCACAGCACCACAGCCCGGACAGGCCATCGAGAACCCGGCGCCCGTTGTCATCAATGAAATGAACACCGTCGGCGGCCACGATCATCCGCGGGTCGCGCTTGAACTGCCGGTTGCCGGTATAAGGCATCCAGTGGGCCTCGAGCTGTTCCCGGGTCAATTTCCGGCTGGCAGGCATAGTGGTCATCGCAGTTGTTTCCAGTGTGTGTGGCGAGCATTCTAGACCCGGTCTTTAAGTGCATAAATCATTATCTATCACCACTAACATTCACTATCATGAAACATTAAGGAGGTGATCCATGTCGCGCAAAGCCCTGCTGGGTAACGTTACTGACAATGACCTGCGACTGTTGCGGGTTTTTCGAGCGGTTGTCGCCTGTGGTGGTTTTGCCGCCGCCGAACTGGAGCTGAATATCAATCGCTCTACTATCTCCCGCCATATCAAGGATCTGGAGACGCGCCTGGGCTTTACCCTCTGTCGTCGCGGTCGCGGTGGCTTTGCGCTCACCGGCGAGGGCGCCCAGCTGTACGGCAGCACGCAAAAAGTCATGGCGGCCATGGAGGACTTCCAGCACGAAGTAAATGATATCAACCAGCGCCTTACCGGCTCACTGGCCATCGCCATCTTCGACAAGACCGCCTCCAATCCGGCCTGCCATATCGACCGCGCCCTGGCGGCATTTGACCACGTTGCGCCCGGGGTGCACCTGCAGATGCACGTGGAACCCATCAACGCCATTGAGCGCGGGGTAATGGAGGGGCGTTTCCACCTGGGGGTTATCCCGGACCATCGCCCCTCGAGCAGCCTCCGTTATTACCGACTGTTCGACGAGCAGATGTATTTGTACTGTGCCGCGGGGCACGCCCTGTTTGGCAGCGCCCCGGGGCAACCCGCCAGCAGCGACATCCAGGCCTGCAAGTATGTCGGCATCGGCTATCACTCGCCGAATATGGAAATTACCCGCCAGCGCGGCCAGCAACGCGACGCCACCGCCTGGGACCAGGAAGCCGTAGCTCACCTGATTCTGTCGGGTCGTTATATAGGCTACCTGCCCCAGCATTACGCCGCCGGTTTTGTCGGCGAGCAGCGCCTGCAACCATTGCGGCCGGACATTTTCCAGTATGTCTGCCAGTTCAGTGCCATTGTACGCCAGTCGCCACCGCCGAGCCGGGTAGTGGAGACGCTACTGGAGACCCTGGTGGCCAGCCACGGCAGTCCCGCCTGAAATTGTGCCCGGGCCAGCCGACCACCACCTAGGGCGCGTCGGGTTCCCGGTAGCCGGTGATCGCCTTGGCGGCCTGGTAGGCGAAGGTCATCGCGGGGCCGAGCGTTGAGCCGGGACCCGGATAACAGGGCAAGGTGGGGGCACTGCAGTTGCCAATGGCATACAGGCCCTGGATCACCGAGCCGTCTTCACGCAGCACCTGGGCGTCGGCGTTGCACACCATGCCGCCCTGGGTACCGAAGTCACCCGGGTCTACGCGCATGGCGTAATAAGGCGGTTTATCGATGGGCGCCAGGCAGGGGTTGGGACTCACCCGCGGATCACCGTAGTAGCGATCGTAAGCAGAGTCGCCACGGTGAAAATCCAGATCGGTCCCGGTAACGGCGTATTCATTCATTTTGGCGACGGATGTGGCCAGGCCCTGGGGGTCAACATCTATTTTACTCGCCAGTTCGGTAATAGTGTCGGCTTTGGCAAAAAAACCTTCCTGCTCATAGCGCGCGGGGATCGCCCAGTCCGGGCGAAATGCGCTGGTATAAAGTGGGCCGACAAAATAATTGGCGCGAAAATTGGCATCAAATATCTGCCAGCTGGGGATGCAGGGATTTTCCTCTGTGTGCTTCTCAAAGGTTTCCAGCTGGAACGCCATGTAGTTTTGCGACTCGTTGCCAAAGCGCTCTCCCGCCGGGTTTACCACAATTGAACCCGGGTAGGACTTTTCCATGATACTCAGGCGCGGAATCTCCTCTCCCGGCACTGAAATGGTATTACACCACCAGGCACCATCCATCAGGTGCATTTTCGCGCCCAGACGCTGGCCTTCCAGAATCGCATCGCCGGTGTTGTCCAGGGTACCGGCACTCCAGCGGTGGTCAGTGGGCCTGGGCAGGTACTGCTCACGCATGGCCTGGTTATGCTCGAAGCCACCAGCCGCCAATACAACGCCCTTACGGGCCTGGATACGCAGGGTCTCGCCATTGCGCACCACTTCAATACCCAGCACCACGCCCTCTTCGTCGATTATTCGCTTCATTGGCGTATTCAGCCACAGGGGTATGTCGCGGTCCTGCATGGAGGCACGCAGGCGAGCGACACCGGCACAACCGGTTGCCAGGCGACGGTGGTACTTGTCCCGCAACCGCCAGGGAATATCCAGCAGGTAATCGGCTACCAGCTTGACCGCCGTTTTCCACCAGCCGGGCTGTTGGCCGATCAGCAGGGCCGCCTCAACCTGGGTAAAACCAATTCTGCCACCCAGGTGCATCATCGGGTGGGTTCGACGCAGGCGTTGCCACTCGCTGCCCAGCTCGCTGGCGGCAAAGGTTTCGGGTTCCATTGAACGGTGGCCTTCCATAGCCCCCTCAAGGTTGGTGTAGTAGTCCGGATAGTGCTCGAGCGTGACATAGCGCACCCGGGTTCGCTGGTGAAGGAAGTCCACCATTTTCGGGCCGTTTTCAAGAAAGGCGTCCAATTGATAGTCCGGGACTTCCTCTTCGGTGATCAGCTGCCGCAAATAGGTCCGGGCTTTTTCGACGGAGTCCTCGGCACCCGCTGCGCGGGCGTAGCGGTTGCCGGGAATCCAGACACCGCCACCGGAGATTGAACTGGTACCCCCGTAGAGATCCGATTTTTCCACCACCAGTACATCCCGGGCACCCATTTCATAACTGCACAACGCTGCCGTAAGACCGCCATTGCCCGAACCGACCACGACGACGTCGTAACTGTAATCCCACTGCTGCGTGCTCATGTATCACCTCATTACATCAAGCACACATGGTAGCGTAGCCAGGGACGTTTTCCGCAGAGCCACGCTGCGTTACCCGCAGCAGGTTCAAAAAATTGGTCGGTTCCCCCTGCGGATCAGGCGAGTGAGGCTTTATTGCGTGCCGGGTGCCTGCAACAGGCTCTTCAATGCAACCACGGTCGCCTCAACACCCAGGGTAATCGCCGGCTCAGGCGTTATCTTGAAAAGGGGTGAATGGTGCGACGGCACGGGCTCGCCACCAGCGGCCTCGCGGGCGAAATGCTCGGGCGGGGTGCCGCCAACCGCGAAATAGGTGCTGGGAATGTAGGGGTCGGTGGTAAAGAAGCCAAAGTCCTCCGCGCCCATCCCCTTGCGCTTGCCATCCTGGAAGACCTGCTCGCCAAAGTGGGCACCCCAGGTTTCACGCAGTTGCCGGGTCAGGGGCGCATCATTGATGGTCGGCGGTACCGACTCGCGTTCGGCGACAATCACCTCCGGCAATTTGTCCTCCGGCAGGCCGGCCACCCGGCCCATGTTCTCGGCGATACGCTTGATACCCGCCAGCAACAGGTTCCTGGTTTCCAGGTCGTCGTTGCGCACGGTAAGCTGCAGGTGCGCGCGATCGGAGATAATGTTGTGTTTGCTGCCGGCATTGAACGCGCCCACCGTGATCACACCGGCATCCCGGGGCGGCAACTCGCGGGACACCACTGTCTGTAGCGCCAGCACAATCTGGCTACCCAGCACCACAGGGTCTACGCCCTGGTGCGGGCTGGCACCGTGAGCGCCAATACCGTGCACAATAATGTCCACGGTATCAGCGCCCGAATAAGGTGAGTCCTCCGTTACCCCAAGGCGACCGGCAGGCAACTGCGCCGCCACATGAAAGGCCAGGGCATAATCCGGCTGCCCGAAACGCTCCCATATATTGTCTTCCATCATGGTTCGCGCGCCGACAATGCGCTCCTCTGCCGGCTGGCCAATCAGCATCAGGGTGCCGGACCACTGGTCGCGCTGGGCAGCCATCAGCCGCGCCGTACCCACCAGGCTGGTAATATGGACATCGTGACCACAGGCATGCATCACGAAGACCTCCTGGCCCGACTCATCCACCTGTTTTGCCCGGGAGGCATAAGGCAGGCCGGATTTTTCTTCCACCGGCAGGCCGTCCATATCGGCGCGCATCATCACCAGCGGCCCGGGACCATTTTCCATCAGCGCGACGATACCGGTACCCCCCACGCCTTCGCTAACCTCGAAACCCGCGCTGCGCAATTCTTGCGCCAAGCGGGCAGCAGTGGCGTGCTCCATGCCCGACAGTTCAGGATTCTGGTGGAAGTGAAGAAACAGGTCACCGAGGTGACGCTCATAATCGGCCGTAACCAGGGCACTGAGATCCTCGGCACGTGCGGGGAAGGCGATAATTGCAAGGCACAACAACAGGTTGCGGACGGGATTTCGGCAGGACAGGCGCATGGGCGGTTCCGGTTGGCTGGGTGAGCCTCTAGGCTAACCAGCGGGCGCCTGATTGGCAACTGTAGCCTGCAGCCCGCTTGATAACGCCTCAAGCCGGGCATTACTTGCCAAAACAGCTACGCACCCGTTAGCATGACTGAGGATCCAGCCTTCACAAAAATGGCCAACAATACGCTGCAGGAGTTCATCCACCATGCCCACTCGCAAGCACGCCCTCGCCCTCGTTTCAGCCGCCGCACTGGCCTTGTCCCCACTGGCGCTTTCGCACCTGGATGACAAGGAATTTCACCAGTCCTATCGCCAGTCCTACTTTGCTTTGCTGGCCTCCAACTTCGGCCCCATGGGAGCCATGGTCAAGGGCGAAATGCCCTGGAACCAGGAACAGCTGGAAGGGTTTGCCAGCGATTTCCAGGCAGTGACATCGCTGAACATCATGCGCGGATTTCCCGAGGGATCGGAACGCGGCACCACCCGCGCCGAGCCGGCCATATGGGAAAACAAGGAAGATTTCCGGGAAAAATTCGGCGACCTGAAGGCCGCCGCTGACGATCTTACCGCCGCGGTAATGAGTGGCGAGAAAGACGCAATAGCACAACAGGTAGGCGCCGTTGGCAAGACCTGCAAAGCCTGCCACGATGAATACAAGTCGAAAGATTACCTGTATTGATCGCTCCTCTGGGGCGTCGCGCCGGGTTTTACGACAGCGGTGCCCGCCCGGTTTAATGCCCGGGCATTTCCCTACCACATGCGTGGAGGCGGCGGCACCAGGCTAAGCAGTCCCCACAGCAGCAAGGCCAGCGCAGCAACCAGCATCACTGCCCGCCACCGCGGTACCGGGGGTGACATGCCCTCTCTCCCCTCGGCATGCCCCCTGATCATTGCCTGCACATACTTTTTGCGCCGCCCCCATTGATACCAGGCGACGGCGGCCAGGTGTATCGCGATAAGGCCCAGCAAACCGTTAAAAGCCCATTCGTGCACCACGCCCATCGTATCGCGGAATGAACTATCGACCAGGTGATACAGCGGACCGTTGAACAACACGTCATCACTGTTGAAGAGCCCACTGCCGGCCTGCAATAAGAGTAATGCCAGTAACGCGAGAATGGACAACCCCCCAAGGGGGTTGTGACCCGGAAATGGCGCCGTGTCGCCACGCAGGTACGCCAGGGTGTTGCGGGGGCCGCGCAGGAAGTCCCTGAAGCGCGAATGCCGACTGCCCACAAAGCCCCACAGGATACGGAACACCACCAGCAGGATAACCGTGTAGCCAATCCACTCGTGGCGCTCCATCTGGCCCTCTTCAGCTGTCCACCACGCCAACGGCACCAGCAATACCAGGGACCAGTGAAAACTCCGGGTGGGCAAGTCCCACAATGGTATGGTCAAAGATCTCGCGCCATCAGGCTGCGGCCAAGGCCCGACAGATCAAATCCCAGGGATCGCGCCCGTTCCAGGGCCTCAGGTAATTCCTCGCGGGGCCGGGTGGCGACCCAAAGACTGATGGAGCGGGTACCGGAACGGCAAAACGCCAGCACCGGGCCACTCGCATTATCGAGCATTTCACCATAGTGAACCGGATCCGGCCCGGGAAAGTCTGTTGGTCCCACGGGGTATTCTATATATTCCAGCCCAGACTCACGGGCGGCGGCGGCAATGGCCGACGAGGCCGGCTGGCCCGCCGCTTCACCATCCGGGCGATTGTTCACCAGAATGCGAAAACCGGCGGCGGCAATATCGGCCACATCGGCCACATCGATTTGCCCGGCTACCGATAGCCTGGGCGTTACAGTGATTGTTTTCAACGCTACTGTTCCTTGCTTACTGTTCCTGAATGGTGTCCATGATCTGGTCTATGGTAAACGACGCCGGCCGCTGGCGGGGCGGAAACTGGTGCAGCGACTCGACAAACTGTGTAACCGCCGCTGCCCCCAGCATGCCTGCCCAACCGATCTTCCGGTCCCACCAGACATTATAACTGTTGGAGTCGGTGTCGGCGCGCTCAAAAGGATCGCGCCGCAGGTTGAATACCTTGGGAATCCTGAGCTGGACAAACGGGTCCCGCCAGACATCGAACCGTTTGGAGCGCTGCTCGGCATACACCAGTTTCCAGTCGCCGACCCGGGTGCCCGTGAGCAGGCCATCATCACTGAAGTAAAAGAATTCCCGCCGCGGGCCGGCATCCGATTGACCCGTCAGGTAAGGCAGGAAATTGTAGCCGTCGAGGTGGACCCTGAAGGTCTTGTCGCCGACACGCTTGCCTTCTTTCAGTTCCTCTTTGATGGCGTCCTCACCCACTGCGGACATCAGCGTAGGCACCCAGTCCAGGTGCGACATGATGGTGTTGCTGATGCTGCCCGCACTGATTTTACCGGGCCAGCGCACCATCGCAGGCACCCTGTAGCCGCCTTCCCAGTTGGTGTTCTTCTCCCCGCGATAAGGAGTGATTGCCGCATCGGGCCATTGATTGAAATGCGGGCCATTATCGGTTGAGTAAAAAACAATGGTGTTGTCCGCGATGCCCAGCTGGTCCAGTTTCGCCAGCAGGGTGCCCACATGGCCATCGTGCTCTACCATGCCATCGTTATAAAAGCCCTGGCCACTGATGCCGAGGTTCTCATCTTTAACGTGGGTGTAATAATGCATTCGCGTGCTGTTGAACCAGACAAAAAACGGCTTGTCCTGCGCGTGGGCCCGGTCGATAAAATCCAGTGATGCCGACAGGAATTCCTCGTCGATGGTTTCCATGCGTTTACGGGTGAGCGGGCCGCTGTCCTCTATACCGCCATCAGCGCGGCTGTAGATCACACCACGGGGACCGAAGCGCTGGTGAAATTGCGGGTTTTTTGGGTAATCCACGTCCTCCGGCACTTCTTCCGCATTCAGGTGATAAAGATTGCCAAAGAACTCGTCAAAGCCATGGTTGGTCGGCAGGAATTCATCGCGGTCACCCAGGTGATTCTTGCCAAACTGGCCGCTCATGTAGCCGTGTGGCTTCAACAACTCGGCCAACGTCGGATCTTCGGGCTGCAGGCCAGTTTCGGCGCCGGGTACGCCAACCTTGGTAAGGCCGGTACGAATGGGGTGCTGCCCGGTAATAAAGGCCGAACGCCCTGCCGTACAGCTCTGCTCTCCGTAATAATCCGTGAAAAGCATGCCTTCATTGGCGATACGGTCGATGTTCGGGGTCTGGTAACCCATCTGCCCGAGGCTGTACCGGCTAAGGTTCCAGATACCGATGTCATCACCCCAGATTACCAAAATATTGGGACGTTCTGCGGCCTGCACTGCAGCGGCCAGTATCAGGCCCGCAAACAGCAAACCACTACGTACAATACGTGTTTTCATTATTGTTCTACCTGTGTCGGCGTTCTCCTGCATGATACCCGTTCGGGTATCATCAAAAAACCCCGCATTGCCGCAGCCGCGGCTCAACCCAATAATGTGCTGACTCCGTTCCACAGCAGGCGCAAGCCCAGTATCACGAGGAAAAAGCTGATGACGCCGTAATAGATTTCGGGGTTAGAGCGCTTGACCAGGTAGTGGCCCAGCTTTACGCCCACCGGGGCAAGTGGCACCAGGACCAGGGAGTAAAGCAGGTTGGTAGTATTAAACTGGCCCAGGGCATAATATGGCACCAGTTTCACCACGTTCACTACCGCAAAAAAAACCACCGCGGTGCCCGCGAACAGCAGCGGGGGCAACCCCTTGGGCAGTAAATACAGGGTGAACGGCGGGCCACCCGCGTGGATACTGAAACTGGTAAAACCGGCCAGGGTACCAAAGAACCCCGCCGGCAGGAGGCGATGCTCAGTGCCCGCACCCGCACTGGAACCCAATAGCCGCTGCAGCCCGAATAACAATGCCATAGCCCCGATCAGGATTCGCATATAGCTTTCATTGACCGCGCCAGCGGTCAGGTAGCCAAGCGCGATGCCAACCAGCGCGCCCGGCAGCAGCAACACCAGCGCCCGGCGGTCAAACACACCCCAGTAGGTTTTTATCGCAAACCCGTCCATCACTACGAGGATAGGCAGCAGAATGGCCGCGGCCTGGGTCGGTGACATCACCAGAGACATCAGCGGCACCGACATCATTGCGATAGCCCCACCAAAGCCACCCTTGGCAATACCGTAGAGCATCACCGCCGGAATGCTGACCAGGTAAAAAACCGGATCGTTCAGCACGCAGGCAGGGAAAACATCAGCTGATCAACCCGAAACCGGTATCGAGTATGTCAATAATTTCCTGGCGCGGGTCTTCGGGGAGATGCAGCGGCTGGCCGATAATTTTCTCCGCCAGGCCGACATAGGTATCCGCTACTGCCATCAACACTGACGCCGGCAGTACCGTATTGCGGGCCAGGGCCAGGCGCTCGACCATGCGATCCTTATTCAGCAAAATATCGGGGTCGGGGAAGTGATTCAACAGCAACTGGCGAAAACCTTCTTTCGAGTTTTCCACCACCTGCCCCTCGCGATAGGCGGCACCATCCCAGATTCGCGAAGAGTCTGGTGTGCCCACTTCGTCCATATAGATCAGCTGCTCATCGCCCGCGACATCGGTCACGTAACCGAATTCGAATTTGGTATCCACAAATATCTGGTCAACTCCGGCCAGCTCGCGGCTGATCACTTCAAAGCCCTCACGCAGCAGCGTCTCGTAACGATTCACGTCTTCCGGTGCGCGAAAGTTGAACGCTTTGTAATGGGCCAGCAGGTCGTTACGGGTGATATTCACATCATCCTGGGCGGGCACCCCCGGGATGCCCTCCAGGATACCTTTGGTGGAAGGCGTTATTATCAGTTCGGGCAGTTTCTGGTCCCGGCTGAGGCCGTCCGGGATACGGATGCCACAAAATTCCCGTTCACCCCTGGCGTAAGCGCGCCACATGGAACCAGTGATATATTGCCGGGCAATGGCCTCAATCATTATCGGACGGGCTTTTTGCACGATCCAGACCAACGGGTGCGGAATTTCCAGGATATGGCTATCGGCCAGTCCCTGCTCCCGAAACAACCGAAACCAGTGGTTGGAGATGGCGTTCAGGGCCGCACCCTTACCCGGCACACCGTGCATACCGCCCTCGCCGTGCCAGATACATTCAAACGCAGAGATGCGGTCACTGATGACCATAACGGCCAGGGGCGCATCCGCGGCCACGGCGTAGCCTCGCTCGGCAATCAGGCGGGCACTGTCGGCGCTATCAAGCCAGTAAACCGAGCGCACCTTGCCGGAGTGCACCGGAGCACCAGTGCGGATCGGCAGATCGTTATTGGCCGCCAGCACTCTGCTTGCAAAATTCATTCAAGATCCCTGTATTATCGGCGCACAAACGTTATTATGCAGCCGCGAAAAAACGCATCGGCCCAACGCCACAAATTCTAACAGAATGGGCAGCGCCAGGCATCTGCAATACGGTGCCTGACCGGCTACACTGTATAGCGGCAATGCCGCCGTCACTCATACGACTGCCCCCCAACGGAACGGATATTCCCGGATGATCGCCAGAATACTCACCCTTGCCCTGCTGTGGTGCACGCTACTGGTCGCCGCGCCCGGTGCCACCGCAAACAGTCTCCTGGAGTGTACCGGCATAACTGACGATGGCGCGCGTCTCGCCTGTTTCGATGCCGTGGCGGAAAACGTGGTACGGGCCGAAGAAAAAGCGGGCCCTGCCATCGACTCCGCAATTACCATTGCTCCGGAGATAGATGAATTGCTGTTCGGCAAACGCCTGGCAGAGGAAGCCGCGATCACCGGCAACGCCTGGGTCATCACCCCCCACGAACGCAACTACCTGCTCCCCCTGACATACGCTACCGGCATCAACCAGGATGCGTGGGACCTGAAGCAACCAAACAGCAGCAGCGCGCGCAGAGTTGAGACTAAATTCCAGATCAGCCTTAAAACCCTGCTCAAGGAGGACATACTCGGGGCCGGCAGCAACCTGTGGGTTGCCTATACCCAGGAAAACTGGTGGCAGGTTTATAAGTCATCATCGCCATTTCGGGAAACAAATTATCAGCCGGAACTGACGCTGGCTTTCGACAATGACTGGCGCTTTCGGGGCTTTACCAATACGGTTGTCAGCCTGAGCCTCAACCATCAGTCCAACGGCCAGGGCGGCGACCTGTCCCGCAGCTGGAACCGGATAGTAGCCGCCGCCGTACTGGAACGCGAGCGCATGAGTCTTATCGTGCGCAGCTGGTATCGTATTCCCGAAAGCAGCAACGATGACGACAACCCCGACATTGATGATTACTACGGTTACGGTGACATCAAGGGTATCTGGAAGTGGCGCGAACACGAGTTCGCGGTCAAGCTGCGCAATAACCTGCAACGCGACAATCGGGGGGCAGTTGAGCTGGAGTGGAGCTTCCCGATCAACCGGCGCTTCAAGGGTTATGTACAGTATTTCAACGGTTATGGTGAAAGCCTTATTGATTATAACCAGCATGGCAATCGCCTGGGCGTAGGCATATCGATGACGGATTTACTATGAAAAAAGGTCACCAACAGCAACGCCACGTGGTTTACAGGTTTAGATAATCACCCGCCCCGGCAGGAAAACGGGGCCCCGGACAGGTATACTTCTACCAGGTTTCCAGCAAAGAACGTACAGACTATGACGACACCCAACACACCTTTTCAAATCCTCGGCGAAAGCGGCATCCAGCGCCTGTGTGAAGATTTCTACCGGATCATGGATACCCGGGCGGAAGTCCGGGAATTACGCGCCATGCATGCGGCGGACCTGGGCCCGGTTACTGAAAAACTCGCTGAATACCTGACCGGCTGGATGGGCGGCCCGCCCCGCTACGCCGAGAAATACGGCAGTGTCTGCCTGACCGAAGCCCATGCGCCTTTCCACATCGGCCCCGAGGAACGGGACCAGTGGTTATGGTGCATGGAGCAGGCACTGGCCGCCGGCGATGCCGATGAGGAATTGCGCGAGATGCTGAGGATACCACTGCAGCGTATCGCCGATGCGGTTCGCAACCGGGACCAGCCCAGCGCCACAAAAACCAACCCCAATGTCATTGCCGCCGGATAATTTTATGAAGCACAACATCACACTTGCCACAGGCCTCCTGCTGGCACTGGGCAGCGCCCATACGGTAACCGCCGAACTGGAACAAGTGCTGGTCAGCGCCAAGCGGACCAGTGAAGATGCAGCCCGCCTCCCCCTGGCATGGTCCGCGGTCGGCGAAGATACCCTGGCGTTAACCGGGCATACCCACCCCAACGAAATAATGCAGCGGGTACCCGGTGCCTGGATCAGTCGCGGCAACGGGCAGGAAAGCCTTACCGCGCTGCGTTCACCGGTATTGACCGGCGCCGGCGGCTGCGGCTCGTTTTTCATGGCACTGGATGGGATCAGCCTGCGTGCGCCGGGTTTTTGCAACGTCAACCAACTGTTTGATGCCAACATCGAGCAAGCGGGACGCCTTGAGGTGATCAAGGGACCAGCCGGTGCAACCTATGGCTCCAATGCCATGCACGGTGTCATCAATGTTCTCACGGCGGCACCCGTCGCCGGAGCCGGCCATCAGCTGGCGCTGGAAGCCGGCCCTGATGACTATTACCGGGGCAAGTACCGCTACAGTGACAGCGAAGGCGCTCACGGTATCAGCCTGCGCGCCAATGCCAGCAGCGACGGCGGCTACCAGGATGATTCCGGTTACGACCAGCAGAAACTGACCTTGCGTCACGATTACACTGGTGATATCTGGAGCCTGCAAAGTGTCCTGGATGCCAGCAACCTGGAACAGGAGACAGCCGGGTTTATCCAGGGATTCAAGGCCTACGCAGATGATGAGCTCAAGCGCAGCAACCCCAATCCCGAGGCCTACCGGGACGCCTGGTCAGTACGCGCCTACAGCGAGGCCAGTCGCGAGCTGGGCGCTGGCAAGCGCCTCACCCTCACCCCTTACCTGCGTCGCAACCGGATGGAATTCCTGCAACACTTTTTCCCATGGCAACCGGTGGAGACCAATGGCCACGAATCCCTGGGGCTGCGCGCGGCGATTCACAGCGACGGTGACAGCCTGAGCTGGGTGACGGGAGCCGACCTTGAGTACACTGATGGCTGGCTCAGGGAAGTCCAGAGCGAGCCTTTCAGCCCGAACCAGCCTGCAGGTGTGCATTATGATTATGAAGTGGAGGCGACGGTAGGGGCACTTTATAGCCAACTGCGGCTTGACCTGGGAGAGCGCTGGACACTGGATGGTGGCCTGCGCCTGGAGCACACGCGCTACGACTATAATAATCGTGCCAGTGATGGCCCGGCCTGCGCTCCAAGCGCCAGTGCCTGTCGTTTTTTCAGGGTCGCTGATCGCACTGACAGTTTTACTGACTGGTCCCTCAACATCGGCGCCAGCAGATTACTGGCCCCCGGACACTACGCTTACGTGCGCGCCGCCAACGGCTTCCGGGCGCCCGATACCAGCGAGCTGTACCGGTTGCAGTCCGGCCAGTCCGTGGCCAATCTGGATTCCGAGGTGATCGACAACCTTGAAGCTGGCTTGCGTGGCAACACCGACTGGGGCCTGGACTATACCCTCAGCGCTTATTACATGAACAAGGACGAGGTCATTTTCCAGGACGCCGACCGCCGCAATGTCAGCGGCGCCAAAACAGAGCACTACGGGCTTGAGGCCAGTATCGATTATCGCTCTGCCGGGCAGTGGTACGCGCGCATGGATGTGACCGCTGCCCGCCATCGCTATGACAACGATGCCCTGCCCCGTGGCGTCAGCGATTCGATAGAAGGCAACGATATGGACACCGCACCCCGGATGTTCGGTAGTGCTCGCCTGGGCTGGGAGTTTGCCGAACGCTTTGGCGATGCCACGGTAGCGGAACTGGAGTGGGTCTACATGGACGAGTATTACCTGGAGCCGGAAAATCGCTTTGAATACGAAGGCCACTCCCTGCTCAACCTGCGCGTCAGCGGCGCGCTGACACAACAGCTCGCCGCCACCTTGCGGGTGACCAACGTACTTGATGAAGACTATGCCGAGCGCGCCGATTTCGGCTTTGGCGAATACCGCTACTTCGTTGGCCAGCCACGCAGCGTATTCGTTGAACTGCGTTACCAATGGGGCCAGGGCTAGTCCATACGGGCTAGTCCATACGGGCTATGCCCACAGCTTCACGCACCTGTTTCAGTAACGGCATGCTGTAGCTGCGGGCTCGCTCGGCACCGCGCTGCAGCACCTGCTCTATGTGGCTCGGGTCATCCAGCAACTGCAGGTAACGCTCCCGCGGCGCCGACAGTTCATCATTGATCAGTTCGAACAACTGCTTCTTGGCCTCGCCCCAGGCAATGCCGGCTTCAAATTCGCGACGCATACGCGCAGTTTCACCGGCACTGGCAAAGGCGGCCCATATCTGGAATACGGTGGAATCGTCAGGGTTTTTAGGCTCACCCGGTTCCAGCAGATTGGTCTTGATCTTGTTGATACTCTTGCGCAGCTGTTTTTCAGGGAGGAATAACGGGATCGTGTTGTTGTAGCTCTTGCTCATCTTGCGCCCGTCAAGGCCCTGCAATAATGCGACATTATCGTCCACCACAGCAGACGGCAGGGTGAACAGTTCGGCAAAATTATGGTTGAAGCGCTGGGCAATGTCGCGTGCCATTTCCACGTGCTGAACCTGGTCCCTGCCAACCGGCACCTGGTGCGCGCCAAACAGCAGGATATCCGCCGCCATGAGTACCGGATAACTGAACAATCCCATGGTGACACCAAAATCGGGATCCTCGCCCGCCTCTTCGTTGGCCTGCACCGCGGCCTTATAGGCGTGCGCACGGTTCATCAGGCCCTTGGCGGCGTTGCAGCACAGAATCCAGGTAAGCTCGGTAATCTCGGGAACATCCGACTGGCGATAAAACACTGCCCGCTCCGTATCCAGGCCCAGGGCAAGCCAGGTGGCGGCAATTTCCTTGCTGGATTGGCGAACCATCGCCGGATCCTGGCACTTGATCAGGGCGTGGTAGTCCGCCAGAAACAGGAATGATTCCGTGTCGTCGGCGCGGGAGGCCTCGATAGCCGGGCGAATTGCACCGACATAGTTGCCAAGATGGGGGGTACCGGTAGTGGTGATGCCGGTGAGAACACGCTGCTTGTTCATGATTGTCCTGGTTTGTGTAGCCGGCCCGCAATTCTAGCGGGTCTGCCTGTGAGTGGCTATTAATTGAAAATCAGGCGGGAGTCAGCGAGCCGGGGTAATTGTAAAACCGGCGTAGCACCCTGCCCAGATTACAGGCGTCCTCGCTGCCTGCCAGTTCCCGAATGGAGTGCATGGCAAAGGTTGGCACGCCGATATCAAGCGTGCGAATACCGGTGCCGCCAGCGGTAATCGGCCCGATGGTACTGCCACAGGCCATATCGGTACGCACGACAAATGTCTGTACCGGCACCTCTTCCTCGGCCGCCAGCAAGCGGTACAGCCCAGCTGTTTCAGCATTGGTCGCGTAGCGCTGGTTGGCATTGATCTTGATGACAGGACCGGCATTCAGTATGGGGCCGTGGTTATCATCGTGGCGGTCGGCATAATTTGGATGGATGCCGTGGGCGTTGTCAGCGGAAATCATCATCGAACGCTGGACCAGGCTGAGCAGCCCACTCTCGTCACCGGCAATGCGGCGCAGGGTCGACAGTAGCAACGGCCCCTGTGCGCCCGACGTTGAGAGACTACCCACCTCTTCGTGATCATTGCACACCAGCAAACAGCTTTGCTTACCGTCGGCCTGCAACAGGGCCTGGAGACCGGTAAAGCAGCTGAGAAGGTTATCCAGCCGTGCGGACGCGATAAATTCTTCCCGCAGACCCACCATCGCCGCCGCCTGGGTATCGTAGAATGCCAGCTCATAGTCGAGCACCTTCTGTACCGTGGACTGCGGGTGTTCCACCAGCAGACGCTGGCGCAGAAGCTCGCGAAAATCAGGTATTTCAGGCCCCGCCTGCAGTGCCAGGATCGGCAGAATATCTGTCTGTGGATTTATTTTACGATTCTGGTTTGCCTCGCGATCCAGGTGAATCGCCAGACTGGGAACAATTGCCAGCGGCTTGCGAAAATCGACCAGGGCTGTTTGTAACCGGCCATCGGGGCCGGCAAAACTTACCCGCCCCGCCAGCGAGAGATCGCGATCGAACCACGGATTGAGCAGGGCACCGCCATACACCTCAACCCCCAATTGAAAATACCCGGACCGCTGTTTCTCCGGCGAGGGCTTGACCATCAGGCAGGGGCTGTCGGTGTGGGCACCCACCATACGCATTCCTGCAGCGGGTTCGCCCTCAGTACCGGCGACAAAGGCCACCAGGGAACTGCCATTACGGGTCAGGTAATAACGCTGCCCCGGCTGCAATTGCCAATCACCGTCCGCGGGCAAACCGATAAATCCCGCCTCCTCCAGCCGAGCCACCATGGCGGCCACGGCATGAAAGGGTGTGGTGGCGACGGCAAGAAATGCCAGCAGATCACGATTAAACTCTTGCGAGCGCATAAAAACTCCAGATTCCGTCAATGTGTTGCCGGCGACATCAGGCCAGCCATAAACCGTACAGTATCGCTGCGAGCGCGATACGATAGTAAACAAAGGGCATCAGGCCAACCCGTTCCAGCAAACGCAAAAACAGGCTGATACAGGCGTAGGCGGTTACCGCAGACACCAGTGCCGATCCGCCCAATAACTGCCAGTCTACCGGCTCACCAGTAGCGGCCAGTTGCAGAACCTTCAACAGTCCGGCGCCCGCTATCACCGGAATCGACAACAAGAATGCAAAGCGTGCGGCGTTAGCCCTGTCCAGTCCCAGCAGCAGCCCGGCGGTAATGGTGATGCCGGAGCGGGAGACACCCGGCAGTGGCGCCAGGGCCTGGGCCAGGCCAATCAACACGGCACCAGCCAGGGACAGTGACCGCGGCGCACTCCCTGCTCGCGCACGCCGGTCAGCCAATCCCAGCAGAAGCCCGAACACAAGTGTGGTTGTGGCAATCAATGGCAGGGTACGCGCATGCATTTCAATCAGGTCATCGGCCAGAAAACCCACCACGCAAACCGGCACTGTAGCCACTGCCAGATACCATACCAGCCGGGCATCCTCGTTCATCCTGCCGCCATTTACTGCATTGATGCACCCCACCGTCATCTTCCACAGATCACGTCGGTAGTAGAACACCACTGCCAGTAGCGTGCCCACGTGAACCGCCACATCGAAGGCCAGGCCCTGGTCTGCCCAGCCCAGCAACAGCGACGGAATGACCAGGTGCGCGGAACTGGAGATCGGTAGAAATTCCGTCAGTCCCTGCAGTACCGCGAGTATAAGGGCCTGGGTTGTGTCGATCATCGTTGCGGCCCCTGCTCGGACAGTTTCTTCCAGCTGATTTCATCGCGAACATACACCGGGCAGACATCTTCCGCGGCCTGCACCTTGCCTTCCCGCAACGCCATCAAAGCGGGCGGCAGCAGGTCTCTCGCCGCGGGCAGCAGCTCGCCATGCTGCGCGGCAAACCGGGACTGCACGGCAACGCTGAATGCATCGAGATAGCGCAACCCGGAACCGATGGCCACCATCTTGCGGGTACCCGGCAATACCAGATCCGCCGGCCGGGCAGCGGCAGCCACCGTGAGCTCTTGCAATCTTTCCCGCCCCACTTCGTACAGCGCCCAGTAGAGCTCGCCAATATGCGCGTCAAGCGTACTCAGTACCAGATCGCCTTCGTACACCAGCCCCAGGCGTTGTGCAGTGTATGTCTGGCAGGCGAGTGTCGATATCGGTAATGCCGGCAGTGCTGCCGCAAAACACAGGCCCTGTACCGCACTGGCGGCAATCCGCAAGCCAGTAAAGGAACCGGGACCACTGCCGTAGGCGACAGCCTCGACACCACTACTTGCCAGGGAGCCACGCGGCAGCAGGTTTTGCAGCATGGCCAGTAAGTGTTGGTTATGACGTCGCGGCACCACTTCATAACATGCGCTGACTTCGCCATCGCGGTACAGCGCAACAGAACAGGCTTCCGTTGAGGTGTCGATTGCGAGAATACTTGTCATCGGGGCGGATACCAGAGAAAGTGGAACTGTTGCCGGCCAGGCCATACGAGGGTGCCGGTGTGCAAACGCTGCGGGATTATCCCACAGCTTGGCGTCCCCAAGAACCGCGACTGGATAAATTTACGGAATCGACATGACCACGACCGGCAATATTCATGGGCTGATACTCGCCGGCGGAGCAGGCAGTCGTGTTGGTGGTCGTGACAAGGGCCTGCTGGAATGGCGTGGAAAACCACTGGTACAGTGGGTGGCACAAAGCCTGCGACCCCAGGTGAACACGCTTTACATTAGCTGTAACCGCAACCAATGCACTTATCGCAGCTTTGCCGACCATGTCATCAGTGACCAACCCGGGCCACCGGTAGGACCACTCGCGGGACTGCGCGCGCTACCTGCGATACCCCCGGGAGATTACCTGCTTGTTGTTCCCTGCGATACGCCACTGGTCCCGGCAACGCTTGGCACGCGACTGATGGAAACACTGGGTGCCGATAACGCACTTGCCGTGTGCTATGCCGAAGATCAGATCAACCGCCATTACCTGCACGCTTTACTGAAAAGCGAATGTTTGCATTCCCTTGAGGACTACCTCGTTTCGGGACACCGCTCCGTGCGCGGCTGGTACGCAACGTTGCAAGCAGCAGCGGTGGACTTCAGCGATATGACAGACGCCTTCAGCAACCTGAACACTCTACAGCCTGATTGCTGAGCCAAAAAAAAACCCGCAATGTATAACCATTGCGGGCTGTGATTGCCTGGCCCCCGATCAGGATTCAGTGGCAGTACTCTCCGGCTCGGTTTTCGGGCTGGGAGCAGCAGCTTTGGCCTTGGGTGCAGCTTTAGCTTTGGGTGCAGCTTTAGCTTTGGGGGCAGCTTTAGCTTTGGGTGCAGCTTTAGCTTTGGGTGCAGCTTTAGCTTTAGGTGCAGCTTTAGCTTTGGGAGTAGCTTTCGCCTTGGGCGCAGCTTTGGACTTGGGAGTGGCTTTGGCTTTGGAAGCGGCTTTACCCTTTGGAGCCGCTTTGGCTTTGGAAGCCGCTTTCGTCTTTGTCTTTTTAGGCGCCGCCTTTACCTTTGGCGGAAGATCAATCGTTTTTCCAGCAGTGGTGCCGCTGGTCGCGGCCTTTGCCGAAGCAGCCGCCTTACGGCGACTCTTGAGTTTGCTGTCTGCTTTTTTCGCTGCGATCCCGGCCTTTTTTTCAGCCGCTTTAACCTGCGCCATTACTTTCTTTTCAAGCAGGGAGATTTTGGCTGCATCTGCCTTGGCACGTTGCCCGGACCATTTCTTCGCATGCCGAGCAAGTGCCCTGGCCTTATCCACTTCGGCTTTCGCCGCCAGTTCGGCTTTTTTCTGCAGCACACGTTGCTGCGCTGCAAGGCGCTTGGATGCCAGCCGGGATTCGGCCACCATATTCTTGAGCTGTTCGCGCGCCTCCTTCAACTTGCCGCGTGAAACTTCCACTTTGGCATTGATACGCGAAACTGCATTCGATGCCGCTTTTTTTCCGCGAATGTCAGCTTTCGCTCTTGCGGCCTTAACCTTCGCCCGCGCTTCCGCAAGTGCGTTTTGTTCCTGCTGGACCCGTGCCTGCAACTTGGCCACGTTATCGCGCGCTCTCTGCTCTGCTTTTGAGCTCGCCGATGTTTCAGCTACTGACTTGCCAGCGACAGGCCTGCGTGCCGTTTTTTTTGCCGGCGTCTTTTTTGCCGCAGTTTTTACCTTCGCTTTGCCCTTGGCAGTTGCCATATCTACGATCTCCAGAGATTATTTTGAATAACAATGTGCCAAAAATAACAACAAACCCGCAGCCTTACAACACAGTTTTGACAACTGTTACAAGGATGAAGGTTTTTACGGCCTGTAAAACAGTGATCGGAAACGACTTTAACGGCGAGGCACAACTCCGGAAAATATCGAGAACATCCGCAAACTACTTGAAATAAAGGACTCAGACGCCAAGCGCGGCAAACACTTTACGGCGAATATCATCCACGCTACCGACACCTTCTATGCGATGGCTACGGGGAGCATCACTACCGGTCATGGACCGATAGAACTCAACGAGAGGACGGGTTTGCTGATGATAAACCTGTAACCGTTTGCGTACGGTCTCTTCACGGTCATCATCGCGCTGCACCAATGGTTCGCCGGTTTCATCATCAACACAATCATTCTGTGGAGGATTATGTTTCATGTGATAAACCCGTCCCGAGGCCGGATGAACCCATCGGCCACTCAGCCGACTTACAATTTCCTCGTCATCGACGACTATTTCAATCACGTGATCAATGTGAACACCAACATCAATCATTGCCTGTGCCTGGGGGATCGTTCTGGGAAAACCATCGAATAAAAAGCCATTCTCGCAATCGGGCTGCTTGATCCGCTCCTTTACCAGGCCAATGATAATGTCATCGGAGACAAGCCCGCCCGAATCCATCACCTCTTTCGCGGCGAGGCCGAGTTCTGATTGCGCCTTCACTGCCGCACGTAGCATATCCCCTGTTGAAATTTGTGGGATATCAAGCCTCTCGGTGATGAACTTGGCCTGGGTGCCTTTGCCGGCGCCGGGCGCGCCCAAAAGTATCAATCGCATTCGGGTAGATCCTCAATATCTGGTTTGCCGGCGCCGTGGCAGCGCGCCCACTCGTGAACATTCAATTTACAGGCTTGCGGAGGGCAGTAACCATACACATGGCCGATAATTTGCACAACCCCTGGCAAAAAACCCCGGAAATACCGCTCAACTGCGTTGTTTTGCCTCATTCCAGAGCTGATCGAGCTCCAGAGCCGTCAACCTGGCAAGGTCAACGGCGCTATCCCTGCTACCGCTCCCGCCCATAAAAGCCTCGTCGGCTCCCATTTCCATGTAACGGAAACGCCGTTCGAATTTGTGCGAGGATCTGCGCAGTACTGTTTCTGCATCAAGACCGAGATGACGGGAGAGATTTACGCAGGTAAACAACACATCCCCCATTTCATCCGCAATACCCGCCTTGCAATCATCGTCCATGGCGGCGCGCAACTCTGCACACTCCTCTTCCAGTTTGGCGAGAACGGATTGCGGGTTGTCCCAGTCAAAGCCCTTCAACGCGGCGCGTTTTTGAAGTTTTTGTGCCCTTGGCAGTGCCGGCATGGCAACGGGAACGTCATCCAGAGCGCCGCCCTGGGCACGACCCGCACGCTCCTGCTGTTTGATCGACTCCCAGGAGCGCTTTACCTCATCGACATCAATTGATTCCCCAACGACACCTTCAATGCTGCCTTCCGCAAATACGTGAGGATGTCGGCGCAGGAGCTTGTCTACCAGGGTATGAACAACTGACTCGAAGGAAAAAAGATTCTGCTCTTCCCCGAGCCGGGAATAAAAGATGACCTGGAAAAGAACATCTCCCAACTCCTCGGCAACGTGCGGATAGTCGCCTTGCTCAATCGCCTCAGCCAGTTCATAACACTCTTCCAGCGTAGACGGTACGATGCTGAGAAAATCCTGCTTGATATCCCATGGACAACCGCTCACGGGGTCGCGCAAGCGTTCCATGACCCGCAATAAATCAGTGATGGTATAAAAATCAGTGGTCACGGGTCTCTCCTAAACTGTCACGCGCTGGACGGAAGCAACATTGCTCAGCCGATCTATACGCTCCAGTAATTTTGACAGGGCGCCAAGATCGGGAACCTCCACGGTCAGTCGCATGGTTGCAGTATGCTTTTTCTTGTTTGTCTGTGTGTTGATGGAAAGAACATTAATCCGCGCGGTGGCGAACAGTGCGGTGATATCCCGCAACAGCCCCTGCCGATCATAGGCCTCAATGGCGACGTCCACTTCGTAGTTCTCCCGCGGCGACTCACCCCACTCTACTTCGATCATTCGCTCGGGGGTAGTGTCCTGGAGTTTCAATATCCGCGCACAATCACCGCGATGAATACTGACACCCCGGCCCTGGGTAATAAAGCCGACAATATCATCGCCGGGGAGCGGTTTGCAGCAACCTGCCATATGCGTGAGCAAATTACCGACGCCCTGTACTTTAACCTGCCCCCGGGAGGCGGATCCGCTACCCGGTTTAACCACCTGCAGCTGCGGCTCGGGACGCCGGTCCAGTAAGCTCTGGGCCGCATTCAGCACCGTTGCCGAGGACAGGTCGCCCGCTCCCACGGCTGCATACATGTCCTCTACCGTGAGCACCCCCACCCTGGTGGCAATACGTCGGTAATCCACGCTGGTGAGGGCCAAACGCCTGAACTCCCGCTCGAGCAGGTGGCGCCCGGCATCAATATTTTCATCCCGGGCCTGGGCCTTGAACCATTGCTGTACCTTGGCCCTTGCCCTCGAGGTCTTCAGGTAACCCAGTCCTGACTGCAACCAGTCACGCTTTGGTACGCCCTGCTTGCTGGTGAGGATATCAACGCGTTCACCTGTTTTCAGGGTGTAGGTCAGTGGCACAATAACGCCATTGACCCTGGCGCCGCGGCAATGATGCCCGACCTCGGTATGCACGTGGTAGGCAAAATCCAGGGGGGTTGCACCCTGGGCGAGATTGACAACGTCGCCCTGGGGCGTAAACACGTAAACCCGGTCCTGCGCCAGCCCGAAACTGAACTGTTCAGCCACATCGCCGGTATCGCCGGTTTCCTCATGCCAGTCCAGCACCTGCCGTAACCAGGCAATTTTCTCTTCATAACTGCTGGCCATCTTGCCGGCAGCATCGGAGCCTTTGTAGCGCCAGTGCGCGCAAACGCCCAGTTCGGCTTCGTCATCCATCTGGTCGGTACGTATCTGGACTTCGAGGATTTTCCCTTCCGGCCCGATCACTGCCGTGTGCAGTGAGCGATAGCCGTTTTCCTTGGGATTGGCGATGTAGTCATCGAACTCGTTGGGGATATTGCGCCAGAGTCCGTGCACCAGGCCCAGGGTGGCATAGCAGTCCTTCATCTCGGGAACCAGGATGCGAACCGCACGAATATCGTAGACCTGCGAAAAACCAATTCCCTTGCGCTGCATTTTGCGCCAGATACTATAAATGTGTTTGGCCCGACCACTGATCTCGAATTGTAAACCCGCCTGCTTGAGCTCCCGGGTCAGCTCCTCGGTGACCCGCGCAATAAAACGATCCCGCTCCATGCGCTTGCCATCGAGCAGGCGGGCAATTTTGCGATAAGCGTCGCTGTAAATGTAACGGAACGAAAGATCTTCCAGCTCCCATTTCAGGTGACCTATACCCAGACGGTGAGCCAGCGGCGCATATACATCAAAAACCTCCCTGGCAATGGGCCAGCGGCGCTCCTCGTCATTCTTTACCGCACGTATTGCACAAGTACGTTCGGCCAATTTGATCAGCGCAACCCCGACATCGTCAACCAACGCCACCAGCATCTTGCGAATATTGTCTTTCTGGCCGTGAGCCTGCCCCAGCACGGGGGAATCAGCCTGGGTCCTGAGGTCACTGATTGCGGCCATGCGCAAGACGCCACTGATGAGCGTGCGCACAGCCGGACCGAAACGGTCGCCCGCGGCATTGAGCGTAATGCGCTCTTCCCGCACCGCGCGATAGAGAATACCCGCGATCAAACACTCCGCGTCAACATGAAGCTCTGCAAGTATCTGGGCGATATCCAGGCCGGTGGCAAAGCAATTGGATTCATGGGCCCAGTCGGGAAGATCGAGGCCTATCCGCCCACTGGCTTCGCGAGCCAGCTCGCAGGCTGCCAGCAATTGGGCGTGTTCTTCGTCGCCATGGGTCACCGGCAACTGCGATAGCCAGAGATCAAGATTGATTTCACCCGTCTCCGACAGATGGGATTGTTCCCTTACTTGAACCATGACGACACTCCGTTCAGGGCGTGGCAAAAACACCGGTAGACAGATAACGATCGCCGCGATCACAGATGATCGCCACGATAACCGCATCGCTCACCTCTGCCGACAGGCGCAGTGCGGCCGCCACGGCGCCACCAGAGGAAACGCCACAGAAAATGCCTTCTTCCCTGGCCATGCGTCGCATGTAGTGTTCGGATTCCTGCTGGGAAATATCCATTATCCGGTCGACCCTGGCATCGTCGAAAATACCGGGCATATAAGCTTTGGGCCAGCGCCTGATGCCGGGGATACTTGACCCCTCCACCGGTTGCAAACCAATGATCCGGATTTCCGGATTCTGCTGTTTGAGATAGCTGGAGCACCCCATAATGGTGCCGGTAGTACCCATGGACGCAATAAAATGAGTGACGGTACCCGCGGTCTGTCGCCAGATTTCGGGACCGGTGCCCCGGTAGTGCGCCAGCGGGTTATCAGGGTTACCAAACTGATCCAGCACCCGCCCTTCACCTTCCGCCTGCATCTGCAATGCCAGATCCCGCGCACCCTCCATTCCCTCGGCCTGGGTAACTTCCACCAGCTCCGCACCGTACGCTGACATGGCCTGTTTGCGTTCCGAACTCATGTGGGCCGGCATGATCAGTATCAGCCGATAACCACGAATCGCGGCCGCCATGGCCAGGGCGATACCGGTATTGCCACTGGTAGCCTCTATCAATGTATCGCCCGGCTGGATCTCACCGCGGCGTTCAGCCTCGACAATCATACTGAGGGCCGGACGATCTTTTACCGAACCGGCGGGATTGTTCCCCTCCAGTTTGCCGAGTATCGTATTGGATGTTTCACCCGGTATGCGCTGCAGGCGCACCAGTGGCGTGTTACCGACACAAGCTTCAATGGTTGGATATTCAGACATAGATCACCATGGCCCCTTTCGCGGGGTAGTCGTTTGACAATTTGCGGGCGCTTGCCGGCACGTGTCAGTGCAGTGCAGCGAACGCTACTACATAGGCCTGCTCATCGGCCAGACTCAGCAACACAGCGCTGCCACCGCGGCTTTGCGCAATCCGCAACGCGCCTCCACTGAGATGAACGAGTGGCCCACCCATTGCATCGTGGCGTATTTCGATATCCTGCCAGCTAACGCCATTGCCTATACCGGTACCCAGCGCTTTTGCCACTGCTTCCTTGGCGGCAAACCGTTTCGCCAGGAGCCGCCACGGCTGACCACTTGCCTGGTATTCCCCGCGTTCGGCAAGGGTAAGGATGCGCCGCACAAACCTGTCACCCAGACGCTCCAGTACAGCTTCAATACGCGCCACTTCGAGAATGTCCGTGCCCAGGGCGATCATGCGGGTCGACCACTGCCGCGGAATTGACGAAACAGCTCCCGGCTGTGCAGGGGGCGGTCCCCGAGATGACTGGCAAGCGCCTCTCGCAGCAGGCGTTTCGCCGCGGTGGCCTGTGCGCCACGGTATTCGCCTGCGGCGATTGCCAGCAGGTCGGCACCACTGAAAACAGGGGCCGGCCCGGCGTGCTGCCGCTGGCACTTCACCAGTCCATACTCCGCCTGGTATTGATACCAACCGTCCGCCAGCACCGGGGTTCCAGCGTGGCCATCTATTGCCGGGTCAAAGTGGTAGCCGAGAACTTCCAGCAGGGTAAACTCAAAACGCCGCAGGCTGGCACTGACATCAGTTGCCCTTGCAAGTGACTCTAGTGTCTCGCCATAACAGGCAAACAGGCCGGGATGCGGATCGTGACGGTGCAGCAGGCGCACCAGCAGTTCATTCAGGTACAGCCCACTGAACAGGCATTCACCCGCCAGTGCCAGGGGTGGTGCCGCGGCTTCCACTGCGGTTAACTGCTTCATTTCAGAGCGACCTGAAAAACTGACCAGAAGAGGTGAAAAGGCCTGCAGCAGCGAAGCATTACTGCCCCCGCGACTGCGTCGTCGTGCGCCCTTGCCGACCAGGCTCAGGCGGCCGTGCTCGGCAGTAAAGAGCTCCAGCAGCAGGCTGCTGTCGCGCCAGGGGCGGCTGTGCAGTATATAGGCGGGCTGCAGGTTAATGCGCATGACAGTTGCCGTTCAGCGATCATCATAACCGAGACTACGCAGTGCTCGCTCGTCATCGGACCAACCGGATTTGACCTTGACCCACAGCCTGAGCATGACCTTGTTCTCGAATAATTGTTCCATATCCTGGCGGGCATCTGTGCCGATGGACCTCAGTCGGCTGCCGGCATCACCAATCAGGATACGCTTCTGGCCCTGCCGCTCCACCAGAATCAGCGCGGAGATGTTGAGGATACCTTCCTCGAGCTTGAATTCCTCAATCTCTACCGTCACCGCGTACGGGATTTCCTCCCCGAGCTGGCGCATGATTTTTTCGCGCACAATCTCGGCCGCCAGAAAGCGCTGGCTGCGATCGGTAATCTGGTCTTCGGGGAAGAAATAGACCGCCTCGGGCAGGTGCTTGAGAATTTCCTCCTCCAGTGCATCAAGATTGTGGCGTCGCAGTGCGGACAACGGAATGATGGTGGCAAAAGGCGCCTTCTCCGCCAGCTGCTGCAACTGTGGCAGCAGTACTTTTTTATCATCCAGCAGATCTACCTTGTTCACCACCAACAGGGTGGGAACACCCGCGCGGCTAACCTGTTGCAACACCATTTCGTCCTCATCAGTCCAGGCGGTGCGATCCACCACCATGACGATGACGTCAACGTCGCGAATCGCGCTGCTGGCGGCACGGTTCATGTAGCGATTGATTGCCCTCGGTTCAGCCCTGTGCAGGCCCGGGGTATCGACAAAGACAATCTGGTAATCGGCCTCGGTTTTTATGCCCAGTACCTGATGCCGGGTAGTCTGGGGCTTGCGCGAAGTAATGCTGATTTTCTGCCCCAGAAGGTGGTTAAGCAGCGTCGATTTACCCACGTTGGGTCGACCGACTATTGCCACATAACCGCAACGGGTAGGGATGGGGGTGGGTGTGTCAACCATGAGTAACAAGTCCTTCCAGTGCCGCCGCAGCGGCTGCCTGCTCTGCCCTGCGGCGACTGCTGCCGGCCCCTTCAACAACCAGTGCCGGGCGCGCCAGGTGGCAGGCGATGTGAAATATCTGTTCATGGCCGTCGCCGGCCACGGTCAGCAGTTCATATTCCGGCAAAGGGTGGCCACGCCCCTGGAGGAATTCCTGCAACAGGGTTTTGGGGTCTTTGCCTCCGGCGCCCTTGCCGAGACTTTCCAGCCGGCCCTCAAACCAGCGCAATACACAGCGCCGACATTGCTCGACGTCACTATCCAGCAAAATGGCCCCGGCAATCGCCTCGACCGTGTCCGCGAGGATTGAACTGCGACGATGGCCGCCGCTTTTACGCTCGCCCAGGCCGAGGATAACAAACCCACCGAGCTCCAGTTCGCGGCCGATCTCGGCCAGCGTATCGCCCTTGACCAGCGAGGCACGCATGCGACTCAGTTCACCTTCGCGAGCCTTTGGAAACTGACTGTAAAGTGCTTCTGCGATGATGTGGTTTACAATGGAATCGCCAAGAAACTCCAGTCGCTCGTTATTGCGACCAGCCACACTGCGATGGCTCAAGGCGAGCGTCAGCAGGGCCGGGTCATTGAATTCATAGCCCAGCGCGGCCTGCAAGCGACGAAGCTTATCCATGTCGCATCAGGGCGCGGGCGCGCGACCGGCTTCCATTTCCAGATCGTCAAATCGTATCACCGCATCAATGCGCCCCATCACCGGAATACGCGCTTCGTAGTTGGCATTGATGTAGGTTCTGCCTTCTTTACGAAAAATCTCCACGTCACCGGGTTTCAGGCCGTATATCTGGTTGGTATTGAACGTGCTGGCAATTCGGCGACGAATATCGGCGATGGTATCGGTGGTCGGCTCAAACTCTGTTGCCACTTTGGTGACAATATCCCTGACCGTAAGGTATTCGAAATAGCTCGGCGCCATGCGAATACCGCACATGACAAAGAAACCGACCATGATGCCGATCGCCAGCATGCCGGGGAGCGACATACCGGTTTGACGCTGCCTCATCTTCATACGCTACCCCTCACAAGTCATTGTACATTTATTTTATGGCGCCAACCCGGCTGAAGCTGGGGATACTCAGGAGGGAATCCCAATGCATCCAGATGGCAAACGCCTTGCCTACTATATCCTTTTCCGGGACCTGGCCCCAGACTCGACTATCGCTGCTGTTATCGCGGTTATCCCCCATCATGAAGTAATGACCGGGCTTTACCCTGACAGTGAAGTCGCGCCCGGGCCGGAGCTGGTCAACCTGCACCCGGTGGTGCTCCCCATCCAAAGTTTCCCGCGCAACCTGGAAGCGCGCACCTTCCTCGGCGACCACGTCCAATGGTTGCGTTGGCACCGGCTCATCGTTCACATACAAGCGTTTGTCGCGATAACTCACCTTGTCCCCCGGCAATCCTATCACGCGCTTGATATAGTAGGTGTCATTCATGTGTGGCGGGAAAAACACCATGACGTCGCCACGCTCGGGCTCGTTAATATCGACGACCTTGGTACGGATTACGGGCAGCCTTAACCCATAGGTAAATTTGTTGACCAGGATGTAGTCCCCGACTTCCAGTGTTGGCACCATGGAGGATGATGGTATCTGGAAAGGCTCTACCAGGAAGGAGCGCAAAACAAAGACAACAAACAGCACGGGAAAAAATGACCGCGAGTACTCCACCAGCGCCGGCTCGGCGGCAGAGCTGCGCACCCGGGCATCGTAACTGGCCGCATCTTTACTACCTTCCTGTGCCCACTGCGGGTACTCCGCCTGTAATGCGGCTACCCTGGCGCGCCTGCGTGGCGCCAACAGAAGCACATCAAGCAGCCAGACAAGGCCGCTGCCAAACACCAGTATTACCAGGATCAACGGGAAATCGATTGTCATATCAGCTTAGCCATCCACTTTAAGTACAGCGAGGAAGGCCGACTGTGGGATTTCCACATTACCTACCTGTTTCATGCGTTTTTTACCCGCTTTTTGCTTATCGAGCAGCTTGCGCTTGCGGCTGACATCGCCACCGTAGCATTTTGCCGTCACGTTCTTGCGTAACGCCTTGACGGTTTGCCGGGCCACGACCTTGCCGCCCACCGCGGCCTGTATCGCCACATCGAACATCTGCCGGGGAATAAGCTCCTTCATTTTTTCGGTCAGTGCGCGGCCTCTATACTGGACCTGGTCGTGATGCACAATGATCGCCAGGGCATCGACGCGTTCCCCATTTATCATCACATCCAGTCGCGACAGGCTCGCCGCCTGGAAACGGTCAAACGCGTAATCCAGCGACGCGTAGCCGCGGCTGACTGACTTCAACCGGTCAAAGAAATCCAGCACCACCTCGGCCAGGGGGATATCGTAGATCACCGATACCTGGTTGCCGAGAAAGAGCAGATCCTTTTGCACCCCGCGCTTTTCCACGCACAGTGTAATCACATTGCCCAGGTACTCCTGGGGCACGAGAATATTACAGCGCGCAATCGGCTCGCGCATTTCATCAATTTCGCCCGGGTCAGGCAACGATGAAGGGTTATCAACCTGTACTACCTCGCCGTTCTTTTTCAGCACTTCGTAAATTACCGTGGGTGCCGTGGTGATCAGGTCGAGGTCGTATTCGCGTTCGAGGCGCTCCTGGATAATCTCCATGTGGAGCATGCCCAGGAAACCACAGCGGAACCCGAAACCGAGGGCATCGGAGGTCTCCGGCTCGTAAAACAACGAAGCGTCATTGAGGGTCAGCTTGGACAGGGCGTCGCGGAAATCCTCGTAATCATCGGAGGAAATGGTAAAGATACCGGCATAAACCTGTGGTTTGACCTTCTTGAAGCCCGGCAGTGACGCCACCTCCGGGTGCTTTGCGCTGACCAGGGTATCGCCGACGGGGGCGCCGTGAATATCCTTGATTCCGGCCACCACAAAACCCACTTCACCGGCAGCCAGCTCGGCTGTTTCAAGACGTTTCGGGGTAAAAATCCCCACCGCGTCAACCTGGTGCGCTCGACCGGTGGATTTGGCGATAATCTTGTCGCGTTTACGCAGCACGCCCTGTTTGACGCGCACCAGGGACACCACACCCAGGTAATTGTCAAACCAGGAATCAATAATCAGCGCCTGCAACGGAGCGTCGCGGTCACCCTCCGGCGGCGGTACCCTGGCGACCAGGTACTCGAGTACATCTTCCACACCGATACCCGACTTGGCGCTCACCAGACAAGCCTCGGTAGCGTCGATACCGATGATTTCCTCAATTTCGAGCCGTACCTTGTCCGGGTCCGCCTGGGGTAAATCCATCTTGTTCAGTACCGGCAGCACTTCGATACCCTGCTCGATAGCCGTATAACAATTGGCGACCGACTGCGCCTCAACACCCTGCCCGGCATCCACTACCAGCAGAGCCCCTTCGCAGGCGGAGAGGGAACGGGATACTTCATAGGAAAAATCCACATGCCCGGGGGTATCAATAAAATTCAGCTGGTAAACCTTGCCGTCCAGGGCCTTGTAGTCAAGGGTAACGCTCTGGGCCTTGATGGTAATGCCCCGCTCCCGCTCGATATCCATGGAATCGAGCACCTGGGCATTCATCTCACGGGCGGAGAGGCCGCCACAATGCTGGATGAAACGGTCGGCAAGGGTCGATTTTCCGTGGTCGATGTGCGCGATGATGGAAAAATTACGGATGTGGCTGAGATCACTCACTCAATTAGGCTCGGTTGGGTCACTGGGGGATGGCTGGCTTGATACAGGGTCGCCAAAGACGCGCGATTGTACCCCAATGCCCCGCCCGCTGCCATGCCGGGAGCACGAACCCCGGGACAGCCTTAAACAGGCCTCCCCGGGTAGCGGTTCACTCTCCCAATTTGAGGCCGATGAACATCGGCGTGCCCCGCCGGACAAGTCGCAACGGCACCGAATCACCGGGAGAGAGTTTGGTCACTGCTCGCTGGAACGCGCTAATATCCTTGATCGCGGTGGAGCCCAGCAGGGTAATGATGTCCCCCGGCAGAATCCCTGCATCTGCAGCGACCGAGCCTGAAATCACCCGCCTCACCAGAACGCCCCCGCTAAGGCCAAAGCGCTGCAGAGCATCCTCTGGCGCATTTTCAATCACCAGGCCCAGGCGACCGCCACCGTTGGCGGTATCGATCTCGTTACTGAGCGCGTAGCTGTCTTCGGCATCCAGCCCCCCCACTGTCACCTTCAGTGTCTTGCGCTTACGATCGCGCATGATTTCCACCGGAACCGTGGTGTCGGGCGTAATCAACCCGACGACATGAGGTAGCTCGGCAGAGGTATCAATATCCTCGCCGGCAAAGCGCAGGATGACATCACCTGGCTTTAACCCGGATTTGGCTGCCGGACCGCCCTCGGAGAGCTGGTTGATGAGCGCACCCCTGGGTCGGGACAACCCGAAGGACTCGGCCAGGGTTTTATCCACATCCTGGATGGTAACACCCAGCCAGCCGCGGGTTACCCGGCCATGCTCCTTGAGCTGGGCAACAACATTACGCACCACCGAGGACGGAATCGCAAAGGACAGGCCTATGGACCCGCCGCTGCGAGTGAAGATCTGCGAATTGACCCCAACCACGTCGCCGTCCAGATCGAACAGCGGCCCACCGGAGTTACCCGGGTTGATTGCCACATCCGTCTGGATAAACGGTACATAGTTTTCCCCCTCCTCGGTAGGAAGACTGCGACCCATGGCGCTGACAATACCGGCGGTAACCGAGTAATCGAGCCCAAATGGCGAACCTATTGCCACCACCCAGGAACCCACCTCCAGGTCATCGTCAGCCTCCAGCGCCAGAGCCGGTAAATTCCTGGCACCAATACGCAACAGGGCGAGGTCCGAGCGCGGATCCGTACCGATCACTTCGGCATCGAATTCCCGGCGGTCTATCATCCGCACCAGAACGCTTTCAGCACCTTCAACAACGTGGTTATTGGTCACGATATAACCGTCATCGGAGATAATAAAGCCCGAGCCCATGGCCATGCGCTGTCGCTGCTCGGGAGGAGCACCCCGGAATTCGAAAAAACGCCGCAGGTGTTCGGGAATATCCTGTAAGTCAGGCATTTGCCGCGAACCACTTCCAACCCGGTGCTCGGCAAAGATCTTAACCACGGCGGGTGAACCGGACTTCACGATATCTCGAAAATCCGGCAGGGCCTGCGCCGCCAGGGCCGGCACCGCGAGACTCAGGCACAATAACAGCATAATCGAAAGACGCGCGTGTACAGTCATGTTGTCCATCCCTAGTGTGTGTCAGATTAACCGCAAAATAATCCGGTATCAGCGCAGCTGGAGCTCAACAGAGCCCTCCGGCGCAACCCTCCGGACAGCCACAAGAGTGGGCTGAAGCCGGGCATCAAGGCGATGCTGCCGCGAGTGCCAGCGCACCGTGATTACGCCGGCCAAAAACCCGAACACCGCGCCGGCAAGCGCTGCCGTATCCTCGGGCCAGGGCAATACGGAGCTGCCAAGTGCAGCCCCCGCCAGCATTGCTGCCAGGGGCACCATATAGACAATAGCAGAACCTCGCAGGATTACTTCTTCGGGGATACTGATGCTCACCTCGTCATGTACCCGGCAGGCGTTCGGGGCGAACTCTCCCGGCAGTACCCGCACCAGCCCACGCTGGCCATCGCGGATTCGATTGAGCAGGCCATGGCCGCAACCCTGCTGGGCGGCGCAATTACCACAGGTGGACTTGCGAATGGTCTCTACCCACACGCTGTCTTCTTCGATAGCGACGACTCGCCCTGTTTCAGTCAGCATTCAAGGTACCGCTCGAATCGAGTCGGCGACCATGCGCGCCGTATTCAATGGCACCTCGCCGATAACCGTTACCAGTACTGGCCACTTCGCCAGACGCATACCACGAGTATAGGAGATTGTACTGCCTTCGCGTACCACACCCTCTCCGGGCTGTATGGGACGCGGCAGCGTTTCCAGGAACACCGAGAATACGGCGAGGCCATCGGTATAGGTGCGACGCTGGTCTTGTCCCGTCGCCTCGTCTGTCGCCTGGAAACCTCCGGGCAGCCATTTGACAGACCATGCGGGCCCGGTTTCCGGACCGGCAGTTTTATCCACCGTGGCACGCGGATGCTGTGCCGGGTGAACAATATCGATATCAATTCCGGTCACCGGGGACTCGCCGTAAGCAATATCAGCAAACTGGAATCTCTCCAGCAGCTTGTCGCCAGCACCGATAGTACTGTTGCGCAACAGCAAACCGGTCTCTCTATCAAGCTCCAGCACATGGCCGTAACGATAGAGATCTCGGGGCTGGACATGCATTTTTACCGCCTGACGGCCAGCAATGCGTTCACCCCTTACCATCTGGAAGCGGTAGTAACGTGCGAGTTCACAGGATGCGCTGGCGAGCTCTTTATTATGTTCGAGTATGTGCTGGCCGGGATGCCGGCAATCCAGTGGGTGTCCGGCACGAATCACCTGTGCACCCTGGCCCGTGAGCCTGGTCAGACGCTCGGAAATGTGTCCATCCGCCACCGAATGTACGACCTGCATGACCTGCATGTCGTCGCCTCGCTGCAGAGTGATTACGCCATGGTAGGCCTGCTGGTGATGACTGCGGGACATTTTTGCCAGCCAGGCCAGGGCCTCACGATCGGCATCAGTACAGGTCGCCGCGACACCGAGCGGTGCCAGCAACGGAACCAGTATCAGGCTCAACAACAGCGAGGCCTTGACCAGGCCACCGCAGATGAGTGCTTTTGCCGTTGTCAACACGGGGTATTTACTCTTCGATATGGGGGACGCGCGCATAGGGAACCAGGCCCTGGGGCGAGTTCAGCGCAGCCTGCCCCGCGTGTTCCTGCATGTATTGCTCCATGCGCTGGCGCGCCAGTTCCTTGTAGGCCGTTCGTGCTGCGGGCTGTAACTGGGGGATAGGCTGGGTGCCATAGCTGGCGCGTACCGGCATGGCACCTACGCTGTTGACAAAGCCCACCGGCGACACACCGGCTGCGGGCAACGGACTGGCGAAATCAGGATCACCGCCACCGGCCTGAAACAACTGCTGGCCGCCGAACACTACCGTAGCCGTTACCGAGGCCGCGACCGCAAAACTGCCAACAGGACGCAGCAAGCGCTGCCACGCACTGGTTCCCGAAGAAGCTGCGGCGGCCTCGGCGGCGATTGCAGCGCTGACCCGACGCGAAATGTCCAGGTTCAGGTTAACCACCGGCTGCGCCGTGACCGCGGCTCGCGCCGCATTGTAGCGCACCCAGGTCGAGCGCAGCTCATCATCCTCGCCGATCTGACTCAGCACACGCTCCAGCTCCAGCTCATTCGCTTCGTCGTCCATCAAGGCTGAAAGGGATTCCCGCAATCTTTCGGTCATTGTCTGCATCCTCTGTGCCGGCGCACGCTACCAGGCTGGGTTTTGACGTGATCCTGCATCATTGTTGTTTCCATACTGTCCTGTCATTCACGCTGCGCCATCGACCTGTTCACGAACCTGTTTATCAATGGCTTCGCGAGCGCGGAAAATGCGCGAGCGCACCGTACCTACCGGGCAATCCATCACGCCGGCTATATCCTCATAACTCAGACCATCAAATTCGCGTAAAGTTACCGCGGTTCGCAAATCATCCGGCAATTCCCTGATTGCGCGATCGATAACAGCCTTGAGCTCCGCGCCAAACAGGGCGGTCTCCGGGGTTTCAATTTCCCGCAGGGCACTACCACCCTCAAAATATTCGGCGTCACCCACCTCCACATCGGAGCCGGGGGGGCGCCGGGATCTTGCCACCAGATAATTCTTGGCGGTGTTGATGGCTATACGATACAGCCAGGTGTAAAAAGCGCTCTCGCCGCGAAACCGTGGCAAGGCCCTGTAGGCCTTGATAAACGCTTCCTGGGCGACATCCTGCACTTCATCCTGGTCATTAACGTAGCGGCTGATCAAACTGAAGATCCTGTGCTGGTATTTCAGGACCAGCATATCAAAGGCACGTGAATCACCTTTCTGCACCCTGGCAACAAGCTGTTGGTCCGTTGGTGCAACGGTCATATCCTGTTTCCTTCCCTGGTTAACGATACGACAGCCACCACAACCCCTGTGTTGCAAGCAACGGCGCGCATTGCCGGTTCGTGCCGGCGGCCGCTGCCTGAGTGCAGTTGATGAGAGCCGTCTGTGTTACAAAAGTTCCGCAATCCCCTGATTCCTTATCTGGTACTACCTCGTTTATACTCACCGGGCAGTGGTCTGGACTAATGTACGCTACGTAACTTGTTGAGACACATAATATATTTCACTCCCAGAGGCAGCAAGCACCCGCCCCATGTCCAGTCACCGATTCCAACATGATGTCCTTATTATCGGCAGCGGCGCCGCCGGCCTGACCCTCGCCCTGCGCCTGCCAGGCCACCTGCGCATTGCCCTGCTGTCAAAAGGGAACCTCAACGAGGGCTCCACGTACTGGGCCCAGGGCGGCATGGCCGCCGTTCTCGACTCCGGGGACACCATTGACTCCCACGTCGATGACACCCTGACCGCGGGTGCCGGCCTCTGTAATGAAGAGGCTGTACGATTCACCGTGAGTAACAGCCGCAGTTGCGTGGAGTGGCTGGTGGCACAGGGCGTTGATTTTGACCTGCTACCGGATGAATCCCGGGACTTCCACCTGGCCATGGAAGGTGGCCACAGTCACCGCCGGATTATCCATGCGGCAGATCGCACCGGCAGGGCCATTTCCGAGGTTCTGACCGAGCGTGTCCTGCAGGCCCCGAACATTGAAATATTTCCCTATCGGGTGGCCGTCGATGTCATCACCAGCAACGGCGGCTGCGAGGGTGCCTATATTCTGGACCGCCAAACCGATCGTGTCGACCTGTTTCAGGCTCCCGCCGTGGTACTGGCGACCGGTGGTGCCAGCAAAGCCTACCTTTACACCAGCAATCCCGACGGCGCCAGCGGTGACGGCGTGGCTATTGCGTGGCGGGCCGGATGCAGGGTCGCAAACCTTGAGTTCAACCAGTTTCACCCCACCTGCCTGTATCACCCCAAGGCCAAGTCGTTTCTGATAACCGAGGCCATTCGTGGCGAGGGCGGCCGCCTGCTGCTGCCGGATGGTAGCCAGTTCATGCATCGCTTTGACCCGCGCGGCGAACTGGCGCCAAGGGATGTAGTGGCCAGGGCTATTGATCATGAAATGAAACGCCTCGGCATCGATTGCGTATTCCTGGACATATCACACAAGCCGCGGGCGTTCCTGCAGGAACACTTCCCCACCATTAGCGCTCGCTGCCTGGAACTGGGCATCGATATTTCCGTTGAACCCATCCCGGTGGTACCTGCAGCCCACTATACCTGCGGCGGTGTCGTGGTTGATACCGCAAGCCACACCGATCTCAACGGCCTGTACGCCGTCGGTGAGACCTCCTGTACCGGCTTACATGGCGCCAATCGTATGGCCAGCAACTCCCTGCTGGAGTGTATTGTCTATGCGGCGTCAGCTGCCGAACACATCGCCGCCACCATCGGCGAGCGGCCACGGCCTGGCCCCGCGCCCGCCTGGGATGAAAGCCAGGTCACCAACTCGGACGAAGATGTGGTGATATCCCACAACTGGGACGAGCTGCGCCGTTTCATGTGGGACTATGTCGGCATTGTCCGCACCGACAAGCGACTGGCGCGAGCAGAACATCGGGTGCAGTTGCTGCAAAGCGAAATTGCCGAGTATTACAGCAACTACAAAGTCAGCAACGACTTGCTGGAATTGCGTAACCTGGCCATGGTGGCGGAACTGATGATTCGCTGCGCGAAGGCGCGCAAGGAAAGCCGTGGTTTGCACTTTACGCTGGATTACCCGGACCTGCTGCCCGACGCCGTGGATACCATACTGACCCCTGAAACCTCAGCCCTCCAGGACTAGGCGACGGCGCAGGGCCCGCAGCGATGCCGGGCTACTGCAGCCGGGCCAGAACCACAGGGTATGGCGGCGCCCGCCACTCTCTTCACGTACCCTGACGCAAACCAGCCATGGCAGCAGGACACTCCCGGGCAGCAACTGCACCCGGCATAGCCAGTCGGTTGCCGGATTCCACAATCGCCACTGCCCGCGATGCCAGACCAGCCCCTGCAGTCGGGTGCGACTGCGACAGTGCCACAACAACGCGGCTACCGGCAGCAGCAATACCAGCGCGAGAACACCGTAGCCTCGTTCCACCAGCTGCCACGGCGCCCACAACGCCAGCGCGCACAAACCCAACCAGAGACCGAGACCCCTGTTACTGTTTCTCGCCGTTACGATCAGCGTGGGTGAAGCGGAGTATCTGCTCGACAATGGTGGCCAGCTCCCTGTCCTCGGGCCGGTTCCGGCTCATGAACCAGCTGAACAGATCCTGGTCTTCGCAGGTCATCAGCTGTTTGTAGCGCTCCCGGTCCACTGCATCCAGGTTGGCATACTGCCGGTTCACAAAGGGTTCCAGGACCAGATCCAGTTCCAGCATGCCGCGCCGACTGGCCCAGCGCATGCGATTAATTTCCTCGTTCTGTATCATGTAGCCTCCAGGGCAGCGCTGGCACATCAAAAACAGCTATTATAACGCCTGCGCTCGTACCATGGGCGAAAGATGGCGTTATTGCCAATACCCGCCGGCGAAGGAGACTGTTCGTGTCAGCCAGATTTGCACTACTGCCCGCAGAGGGCCTGCTCCACATAAGCGGACCCGATACCATCCGTTTTCTGCACAGCCAGGCCAGCGCCGACCTGCGCCTGGTGACCGAGGGACAAGCTGTCTACGGCACCTTCTGTACGCCCCAGGGCAGGGTCTTTTGTGATTTTCTTGCGATACAGATTGCAGCCGACCATGTGGCGCTGCGCATGCGTAACAGTATTATCGACCATGCCATTAGTGCGCTATCGCGTTTTGCGATGTTCTCCAAAGTCAGCTTGCAGCGGGAGCAAGACGGCTGGCAGGTAGTGGGCTGCTGGGGCGACGGTGCCCGTGATGCCCTGACGGGACTGTTGGATACGGTGCCTGGCACAAGCCTTGGCTGTGCCAGGCAAGAAAACACAGTGCTGATACAGACAGATGCCACGGGGCAACAGTTTGAATACCTGCTAAGGGAACCGCGGTCGGCCGAACAGCTGGAGCCGGGGCTGATCGCCACGCCCGCCAGTGCCTGGGAGGCCGAACAGGTGCGATGTGGGCTGGCGCGCATCGAAGCTGCAACCATCGGCGAGTTTCTACCGGAACAGCTGAACTACGACCTCACCGGCCACATCAATTTCCGCAAGGGTTGCTACCCGGGGCAGGAAGTAATTGCGCGCATGCATTACAAGGGCAAGGCCAAACGTCGCATGATACTGGCCCGGCTCCCGGAGGGTGAGATACCGGTCGCAGGTTCTCCCGTCTATAACCGGGGCCGCGACCAGCCGGTGGGCAATATCGTCAACGCCGGCATTACCGTCGATGACGACAGGCTGGCGCTGGTAAGCTGTACGCGTAGAGCAATCGATGAGGGCCTGCAACTGGCGCCGGATGCGGCAACTGTACTGCAACAGGAAGACTTGCCATACCCGGTGGAACTCAACTAGCGGGTGGCAGGCGCCAGTCGATCGGAGCCTGTCCGCGGGATGCAAGATAGTCATTGGCGGCACCGAAATGGCCGCAGCCGATAAACCCGCGATGGGCACTCAACGGTGATGGGTGCGGCGCACAGAGAACCACATGACGGTTCGCATCAATGCGCCCCCCCTTGCGCTGGGCGTAGCCACCCCACAGCATGAAAACCACGCCCTCGCGCTCGCAATTAATGGCGTCAATCACCCGGTCGGTAAACTGTTCCCAGCCCTTGCCGCGGTGTGATGCCGCCGCCCCACCCCGCACTGTCAGCACACTGTTAAGCAATAATACCCCGCGGTCGGCCCAGGCTTGCAGGCAGCCGTGTCCGGGAGGCCCAACCCCGAGGTCGCGCTGCAGCTCTTTGAAAATATTCTGCAGCGATGGGGGTATGGGGGTACCCGGGAGCACTGAAAAAGCAAGGCCATGGGCCTGGCCGTATCCGTGGTAGGGATCCTGGCCGAGAATAACCACCTTCACCTGCGGCAGCGGGGTGTGCGCAAAGGCATTGAACACCGAATCGCACGGTGGGTAGATGGGCGCACCTGCCGCAGACTCTTCCTGCAAAAACTGTCTCAATGCCAGCATGTAGGGCTGATCAAACTCAGCCTGCAGACGGGCCTGCCACGAAGCTTCGAGAGTGGATGCTGCGCCGGCCACCAGTCAGTTACTGGCGGCCATCAAAAAGACCTGTTCCTGAACTGTTGATGGCGCCCGGAGCCGGCCATCGATCGGCAACAACAGTCGCTTGTCGCGCTGCAAACGTCCCGCATCGGCGTTTTCAACCGCCAGTAACTCCGGGGCCGCGAAGGCCGCCTCCCGGCGTTCCTTGCGAGCATCGGCATACAGCGTGGTGCGCATTCTTGGCAGCCGGCCCCCGCCGCGAATCTGCGCTTCCATTAGCGCAGGCGACCACTCCTGGCCATGGGCAGAGCCGGCAGCCCGGGTAATGCTTTCGTTCATCAGGGTGCCGCCGAGGTCATTTACACCGGCCTGCAGACATGCCGCCACTCCCGCCGCCCCCATTTTCACCCAGGAGGCCTGGATATTGTGAATGTGGTCGTGCAGCACCAGGCGCGCCACCGCGTGCATCAACACCGCTTCGCGAAAGGTGGGCCCGGAGCGCGCTTTGCCGCGCTGGTACATCGGCGCTTCCATATGCACGAAAGGTAACGGTACGAATTCGGTGAAACCACCGGTACGCGCCTGAAGATTGCGAATCTCGAGCAAGTGTCGCGCCCAGTGCTGGGGCTGTTCGATATGGCCGTACATAATGGTCGCGGTGGTACGGAATCCTACCGCGTGTGCCGCTTCCATGACCTGCAGCCACTCGGCGCTGTTGAGTTTGTCGGGACACAAAACAGCGCGGACGTCATCGTGCAGGATCTCCGCCGCGGTGCCCGGCAGTGTATTCAGCCCCGCTGCCCACAATTGCCGGAGAAATTCCTCCAGGGAAATGCCGGCCGTGGCGGCGCCCTGCCAGACCTCCAGTGGCGAGAAGGCATGAATATGCATGTCGGGTACCGCGGTACGCACCGTGGCCAGTATGTCCAGGTAGGTCTGGCCGGTGTAGTCCGGATGAATACCACCCTGCATACAGACCTCCGTGGCACCGCGCTGCCAGGCCTCGCGACAACGCCTGGCGATTTCGGTGGCGCTGATGTCGTAGGGGCGTCCGCGTAGCGCCTCGCTCAACTTGCCCTTGGAAAATGCACAGAACTGGCACTTGAAGTAACAGACGTTGGTATAATTGATATTGCGGTTGACCACATAGCTGACCGTGTCCCCGCAGCGCTCTGCCCGCAAGCGGTTCGCTGCCTGCACCAGGAATGAAAATTCATCCCCCCGGCACTCAAACAGCCGCGCCACATCCTCTTCGCGCAGCGTCGCTCCAGCCTCACAACGCTGGACAATAGCCTGCAATTCGGCGGCTACCGGCAATGGTTCCGGGCGCTGCAACAAACGGGTTTCCAGTTCCGGCACCGGCGCATCCTCTCCCGGCGCCCAGCTGTCACGACGCGCAAAACCACTGGCGTCGTGTTGCCGCAGCACCGCCGTATGCAACGCGGGGTGAAGCCAGGTTTCAGGCTGCTGCGCGTAGCGGGGATAGATTGTCAGGCGCTGATCAAGGAACTTGCCCGCAGCCCCGGTCTCGCGAGCCAGCTGCTCCAGGTGCGGCCACGGTGCCTCGGGGTTGACATAATCAGGGGTCAGCGGGGACACCCCGCCCCAGTCGTTAATGCCCGCTGCCAGTAACTGCGGGAGCACGCCGGGACTGAGATTGGGTGGCGCCTGAATATTCATTGAGGGACCAAACAATAACCGGGCAACCGCGATTGTCCACAACAGCTCTTCCAGATCCGGCTCTGGGGCGGCGGCCATCCTGGTACCGGGTTTAGCCCGGAAGTTCTGCACAATGACTTCCTGCAGGTGGCCGTACCGGTGGTGCAGTGCCCGCAGCGCCAACAGGGATTCGATACGCTCCCGGCGGGTTTCGCCGATACCGATCAGGATACCCGAGGTGAATGGCACCCGGGCCTCGCCGGCCAGCTCGATAGTACGCAGCCGCAACGCCGGCTCCTTATCCGGTGAGCCGTAATGCGGCATCCCCTTCTCACCCAAACGGGTTGAGGCAGACTCAAGCATGATGCCCATGGAGGCGCTGCTCTGGCGCAGTAGAGCGATTTCTTCTGCGGTCATGCAACCTGCATTGATGTGCGGCAATAATCCGGTTTCAGCAAGAACCCGGCGTGCCACCTCGGCAACATAGTCCAGGGTGCTGGCAAAACCCATTTCAGCCAGTGCGTCCCTGGCGGCACGGTAGCGCAACTCGGGCTTTTCACCCAGGGTAAACAGGGCTTCCTGGCAGCCCATGGCAGCGCCTTCCCGGCACAGGGTGAGCACTTCTTCTATCGACAGATAGGGACTGGTTATTTTTTTCGGCGTGCGCGCGAAAGTGCAATAATGACAGACGTCGCGACACAGGTGAGTCAGCGGAATAAATACCTTGCGCGAATAGGTGACCACATTGCGGTGGCCGCGATCACGCAGTTCGGCCGCAAGCTCCGCCAGTGCGCGGGTGTCGGTGAAAGTCGCCAGAGCCAGGGCCTGCTCGTCGTCGGGTAGCGTACCCTCGAGCAGCTTGTATCGCAGCTTGTGCCAATCCGTTGTCATGGTGTCATCTCGCATTGCGGAGAGTGAATGTGTTGGTGCGCGGTTGCTGCACAAACCCGGCGGCCGTCAACCAGTGTCGCGTGTATTCCCCTACCGAAGCCGGCGCCATCTGCAGCAGACAGTCGAGATCATCGGAGGTATCAATGTCGAGCGCGAGCCCGGGCCGGCATAGCACCTGTACCGGAAGGTTGCGTTTTTGGGCCCAGCGCACGTGCGCTTCCCGACTGCCCGGGCCAAAGCAGAAGCGAGGTTCGAGCCCCGGCGAAAACAGCAACAGATTGGTACCGGTACCGGCGGAATCCGTCGCCACTACCATACCCTGCTGCTCGCGGTAGCAGTCAACAGCTGCATCAATATCTGCTGCCGTCAGCAGCGGCAGATCTGCATGCAATACCAGGATCAGACTATCGTCAACCGGGTGCTCTTGCACCAACTGCCGGCAGGCGGCGGCAAGCAATGCGTTTAAATTGTGGTCCGGCCGCGATCGGTCGGGCCGCGATCGGTCGGGCCGCGATCGGTCGGGCCGCGCTCGGTCTGACGCCTCTGGCACCGCAGCAGATGGATTGGCCGCCAGCCCGTCATCGCGCTGCAAGAGCAGATTTTCCGACACCAGGCGCACTTTTGGTACCCGGGCGAGAGTCGCTGCCCCCGGGTGGTCAGACAACAGGTTTATCCTCGTGACCAGGGGATGCAATACGAGCTGTGCAATCACATCCTGCGCCATCGCCGTGGCCAGGCCACTGCGTTGCGAGGCATCAAGTACACCCGCGAGCCGCGACTTGGCGGTACCGGGGGGCTTGATCGGTAACAGGACCTGAATCCCGGACACGGTAGTCATTGGCGTAACAGTTCCAGGCAGAAGCTGGCCAGCGCCTGCTTGTCTTCGCGTTCGCGCATTATTGTCGCCGCCAACTCTACCTCCATGCCCAGGCGACTGATAGCCGTCACCAGGTTTGCGTCACTGTGATCGATCACATAGGTGCCGACCAGGCCCGGATAGTGCCGGGCGTAGTACTCGGCAACGCCGAGGGCGGTAACCGGCATCGACAGTTCCGCCATCATCTTGGCCGCAGGGCCCTTGATTGCCCGACCGTCGACGATCGGGGCCACCACGACCACCGGCACGGCCCTATCTCGCAGGATTTTCCAGAAACTGTCCAGCTGCAGGATCGGGTCAATGCTCACAAAGGGATTGGAAGGACAAATAATTACGCCGGCAAGTGCAGGTTGTCGGCACAGTGCCGCGAGATCCGGCTGTAAACGCGCCTCCTGGAGGCCCGCAAAACTGAAACCGGTTACCGCGGGCTGGCACTGGCGTCGAACAAAATACTCCTGGAACGGCAGATCGCCCTCGTCACTGTGCACAATGGTGCGCACCGGATCGTCACTCATCGGATACAGGTGTGCGGGAACGCCAAGACGCTCCACCAGGTCACGGGTGACTGCGCTCAGGCTGGCGCCCGCCGCCAGCTGCCCGGTTCGCCACAGGTGTGTGGCGAGATCGCGATCACCCAGCTTGAACCAGGTATCAACACCCAGCCCAGCCAGTGCTCCCAGCACTCGCCAGCTCTCTCCGGCAAGGCCCCAGCCCTGCTCCGCATTACTAAGCCCCGCCAGGGTATAAAGCACGGTATCAATGTCGGGGCAGACCGTGAGCCCCAGGTGTTCAAAGTCGTCCGCGGTGTTACTGGCAATATGCAGGAGATCAGGCCCGAGCACATCCGCGAGCCCAAGACATAGCTTGGCGCCGCCAACACCACCGGACAGAGCAAGCACCGGCGCTGCGGCGGCACTCACCTGAACATGTCCATGGTCCGGGGCCGCAGCAAGCTGCGGGAGCCGTCATTGGCTCGGCGCAACCGGGCGCCACGCACCAGCACCACGGGCAGGCCCTCGGCGGCCTGGCCCATGACCAGGGACGCAGCGGCCGCCAGCTCATCGGCCACCGCCGCTTCCGTCACTTGCAACAGATTGCCAAACAGATCGTATTCCCCCACCTGGTTGAACAGAGGCTCCAGCCCTGCCGTACCCAGGGCCATTCCCACGGTGCCGTTGCGCCAGGCGCGCCCGGCGCTGTCATTGATAATAACCTGGACGTCAATACCGCCGCACAGCCCGGCGAGGGCAGCGCGCAATGTCGCCGCCGAGGCATCACAGTCCTCGGGTAACAACAGCACCTGGGGGTCCTCTGCGGTATCGGGGATATTGGACCGGTCAATACCGGCATTGGCGTGTACATAACCCTGGCGGTGTTCAACAATGATCACCCCGGGGCGTACCCGCAACACCTCTCGTGATTCACTCAGGATCAACTCGACCAGGCGCGGGTCCTTGTCGGCCTGGAGCGCCAGCTCCAGTGCTCGCGGGCCCGGCTCAACATCAGCCAGCCGACGATAGCGACCCTCGGCCTTGGAGACGATTTTCTGTGCCAGCACCAGCACGTCGCCCGCCTGCAGGGTCAACTCGTTCTCGGCCAGGTTCCCGGCGATCAGGGCCGCGAGGTCATCGCCCGGGGCAACCTGCGGAAAGCCGGCCAGGGCAATGAGTTCAAGGCGAACACTCATCCATGGCTGTCCAGGCCAGTGATTCTTATACCGGCATGGCAATTGTACTGCTTGTTAATGGTGATCAGCACCGATGTCAGTGCTTCGGCGGCGGCGGCGTTGTTGATCATGCCGGCGTGGAAACCGCGCAGGCCCGCTGCCTCGACCAGTTTGATGACTTCCGCACGGGCCTCCTTCTTGTTGCCACAGACCAGCACATCGCAATCGACGCCACCGCCTTCCTGCAGATGTGCCGCCGCCACGTTCTGGAATGCGGACACCACCGCAACCTCATCGCCCAGCAGTTCCTGGGCAATCTGGCCGGCACTGCCGCCCTCTGGCAGCTGTACGCGAGCCACCCGGGGCGGCACCAGCGGCACGGTAACATCAATCAGGATTTTGCCTTGCAGAGCCGGGGCCACCGCCTCGAGGGTGCTGACCTGATGGCTGAAGGGTACCGTCAGGGTGACAATATCTGCTACGGCGGCCGCGCCCTGATTATCCATGGCCTCGACGCTGATGTCGGCCACGCCGCGCTGTGCCATTACCGAGCGCAGGTCGGCAACCGCTGCTTCTGCCTTGTCCAGGGTTCGGGAACCGATAATCACCCGGTAACCCGCCTGTGCCCAACGCCGCGCCAGGCCGGTACCCAGATCGCCGGTGCCACCCAGAATTGCCAACGTTGGCAGTGCTTCATTTGTCATTACATCGTGTCCTTGAATGATTACCGTACAGCCACCTCGCTACGGTTCAGTAAACCTGACCACAGCCATCCCTCTGCACGCTATGGATAAACTCTGCCCACCGCAACATTCCCGAGACTACGGGAAGCGGTTAGGATGAATAACGCCAGCGCATCTTAGGCAAATCAAAACGCTATCACAAGCAACCTGGCCAGCATCTTCACAGGAGTAGAACTATATGGACAACCCGCTGGATTTTAGCGGTAAAACAGTCTTCGTTACCGGCGGCGGCAAAGGTGTCGGCCGCGGCATCAGTGAACGCTTTCTGGCGGCGGGTGCAAATGTCGTTATCTGCGGACGCAAGGCGCCGGAAGTATTGCCTGCGGTGGGCACGTCACAGGCCTGGTTCCTGCCCTGTGACGTGCGCGATTATGCACAGATTGAAGACTGCGTTGCCCGGATTGTGGAGCGCCATGGCAGCCTGGACGTGCTGGTCAATAATGCAGGGGGAGCACCCCGGGCAGACGCGGCCACTGCGTCACCGCGATTTTCGGAAGCCATTATTGCCCTCAACCTCACCGCCGCGCTGCACGGTGCCCAGCTGGCCAATCGGGTCATGCAAGGCCAGGCTCAAGGTGGCAGTATTATCAACATCGCCAGTGTCAGTACATTGCGCCCCTCACCCGGCACCGCCGCTTACGGCGCCGCCAAGGCAGGACTGGTAAATCTCGGGGCGTCGCTCGCGGTGGAATGGGGTCCCAAGGTACGGGTTAATGCGATCATCGCCGGCCTGGTGGAAACTGAACAGGCGCACCTCCACTACGGTGATGCCAGGGGCATTGCCGCCGTTGGCGACACGATACCACTGGGGAGAATGGCAGTACCCGGGGATATTGGCGATGCCTGTTTATTCCTCGCCTCACCGATGGCTTCCTATATTAGTGGTAGCAGCATCGCCGTGCACGGTGGCGGCGAAAAACCCGCCTTTCTCGACGCGGCAAACAGCCAGGACGGCGGTCTGTGAAAACGGTACGCTATTGCCGCGGCGTGCTATTGCCGACAATTCTGGCGCTGGCCTCGGCCTGTCATGCCGCCAGTGACTCCACCCCGGACAGTTCGCCGTCATTACAGGCCGGCAGCACCCCGCTGGAAGCCGCTCACTGGCCCAACTATGGCGGCCCCGATGCTGCCCAATATACGCCGCTTACGGAGATACACCCCGGCAATGTCGCGGGCCTGGAGCTGGCCTGGACGCACAACTCCGGCGATTTCAGCGACGGCAGCGGCGATTGGGGGTTAACTTCACTGCAGGTGACGCCGCTGGTATCGGGGGACACGCTTTACTATTGCACGCCCTTTGGCCGCGTGTTCGCGCTGGATGCCGAGACCGGCAACGAGCGCTGGCAGTTTGACCCGGAGATTCAGAACAGGCGCAGCGGTGTTTATCCCGCGGTCTGCCGCGGGGTTGCCCTGTGGCAGGCGCAAGACGCGGCGGAAGCCGCCGGCGTCTGTGGCCAACGCATTATTTACGGCACTCGTGATGCCGAACTGATTGCCCTGGACGCCACCACTGGCGCTCTTTGCGACGATTTCGGCGATGCCGGCAGGGTTTCCCTGAAAGAGCAGGTCGGGGGCGGCGAACCCTGGGTGTACTACCCCACGTCCCCGCCCTGGATCCAGGGTGGCAATGCCGTTATCGGGGCCCTGGTACCCGACAACGAAAGCAAAAATGTGCCCTCCGGAGTCGTGCGGGCTTTTGATGTGCGCAGCGGCGCCCTGGCATGGGCCTGGGAACCGGTATCCGATGCCTACCGCGAACGGCACCGCGACAGCCTGGGCAATGCTCGCTACCACCTGGGCACACCCAATGTATGGGCACCGATCTCCGGTGACCCGGAACTGGGCCTGATTTATGTACCCACCGGCAACCCCGCCCCGGATCTCTACGGAGGTGACCGCGACGGCATTGACGAGTACGGCTCCTCGGTGGTGGCTCTCGATGCCGCCACCGGCAAGCTCCAGTGGCACTTCCAGACCGTACACAACGATATATGGGACTACGATGTGGCCTCACAGCCCACCCTGTTCACTCTGCCCGGTGTGGGCGAAGGACGCCCGGGACTGGCGCAGGCAACAAAAATGGGCCATGTGTTCCTGCTGGATCGCGCGACGGGGGAGCCTTTGTATCCGGTGGAAGAACGACCGGTTCCGCAGGGTGGCGTAGCCGGTGAACAATTGTCGCCCACCCAGCCGTTTCCCACCCATCCACAGCCACTGCACCAACCGGCACAACTGGGCCCCGGGGACATGGACGGGTTTATCGGGCTGGATCGCCTGGCCTGCCAGCGAACCCTGGCCAAATACCGATCCGAAGGGATGTTCACGCCGCCCAGCCTGGAGGGCACTGTCGTCTATCCAGCCTCAACCGGCGGCATTAACTGGGGCGGCATCAGCATAGATGCCGGGCGCGGCATCCTGGTCGCCAACCAGATGCACCTGGCCCAGGTAGTACAACTGCTACCCAGGGATGAGTATGACGAGCTGAACCCGGCACCGGGCTACCCACTGGAACACTATCGGATGGAGGGAAGCCCCTATGGCGTGCGCCGATTCCCCCTGATGTCTCCGCTCGGGGCACCCTGTAATCCTCGCCCCTGGGGCAGTCTTACTGCGGTTGACCTGAAGACCGGGAATACCCTGTGGACACGCAGCCTCGGTAATACGCGTGGCCAGGCACCCTGGCCATTCTGGTTTGACGCGGGCACCCCAAATGCCGGCGGCCCGCTGAGCACGGCTTCCGGGCTGATTTTTATCGGCGCCACCACCGACTCACGATTCCGGGCCTTCGACAGTACAAATGGCTCACTTTTATGGGAATATCGACTCCCTTACACCGGCAACGCGACGCCACTGAGTTATCGGGTACAGCCGGGAGGCCGGCAGTTTGTCGTGCTGGCGGCAGGGGGCCATGGCTGGTCGGAAGCGGGCGACGCCATAATGGCGTTCAGCCTGCCTGCCGAATCGAGACAGTCGAAGCAGTAACAGCCGCCAGTTTGATGGACGGCAACACATGTTTTGTGCCTGCCGTTCATCCCGGTATACTGCTTGCGCCTCGCCACTCCGGCGATGCACCTAACCGGCCAGCGCCCCGAGAAGACATGTCACGGAACGGTTCCAGCAACAGACCGCCCACTACCGTCGAACTGCTGGCGGAAAGACCCGGTCTGTCCGGGGGCGCCACCGGTTGGCGCATGCCACAGCAATTACAGTCAAGTGCTGCCAGCGCGCCGGCGAAGGATGCACAAGCCGTGTTCGATGCGCTTGATGCGCTGCCCGACAGTGCCGCCACCCTGCACGGCATCCGCCAGGCCGGATCCACTGCGGATTACCTGCTCAACCATTGCCGCCAGGATGCGGGCGGCATCCACAGCCTCAGCCAGGAAAGCCGCAGCCAGCTTGCCATGGTAGATAACGTGTTCGCCACACTGCATGCGCAGTCTACCATGAGCCCTACCCTGAAGCCTGTTGTGGCCACTCTACAGCTACCCCTGGCGAGGCTCGCGCTACTCGAACCCTGCTTTTTCCTCAACCAGGAACATCCTGCTCGCAGGTTTATCGACAAACTGGCACTACTCGCAAGCTCGGCACATGCCAACGCTCCGCCAATGGCAGCGGATATTGCACGTATCGTTGACAATCTCTGCCGGAGTTACGGCCGGGACAACAGCGTTTTTGAAAGCGCACTGGTCAGTGTGGAACAACTTTTACGACAACAGGCCAGCATCCATACACGCAATCTGGAACAGGTACTCAGGACCCGCCAGAATGAAGAACAACTACAGCGAGCCGGGAGTGACACAAAAGTCACAGCCGGCGCGGTGGACGAAGACGCTATTGTTATCCGCGAGGCGCCTGTTGCGCTGCGCGACCGTATCAACCGAACCCGGCGACTGCGGCGCTGGGTCCGGCGTGTGGAAGAGCTGCAAACCGGCAGCTGGCTGACCTGGCAGGACTCCGGGGACCAACGCAAGCGAATGCAGCTGGCCTGGATCAGTGACGATGGGAATCGCTATCTGTTCGTCGATGAACACGGCCGTAAAGCAGTGGAACTCAACCGTGTACAACTTGCCCGCCAGCTGAGCCACGGCGCCCAGCCGCCCGCCCCCATGGATACGCTGTCAGTAGTGGACCAGAGCCTCTATGACACCCTTGAACAGGTTCAACGGGGCCTCAGTTTCACCCGCAATCACGACACTCTTACCCGCCTGATCAATCGCGATGCGTTTCTGGAGCAGGTTGAGAAGACATTGCAGCATGCCCGGCATCACGGCTCCCAGCACGCGGTACTGGTACTTGATATCGACAAATTCAGCCTGGTTAATAAAGTCTACGACAGGATCAGCGGCGACGAGGTATTACTGGAATTCTCGCGACTGCTGGCACAACTGCACAGCAAAAAGATTTCTTCCGCACGCCTGGCCGCCGATGAATTCGCCGTGCTGCTGGTCGACAGGGAAATCCACCAGGCGGAGCAGATAGCCAACAGGATCCGTACCGATATCGCTGCCAGCAGCGTTAATATAGGTGGGGAAAATGTCACCTTCACGGTGTCCATTGGCGTTGCCTCCATTTTTGACTTCAGCCCCGGCGTAGACGACATTATGGCCAACGCCCGCTCTGCCATGCTTGAAGCCAAGCAACTGGGCAGGGATCGCATAGTGGCCTGGCAACAATCCGGGGCGGAGGTGAAGCAGCACAAAAAACAACGGCAACGCTCCCGGCGCGCACTTGAGGAAACACTCGAGAGCAAACACTTCACCTTGCGGGCCCAGCCCATTATCAAGACCGCAATAGGGGGAGGCCTGTCTACCACTGGCCACTACGAGCTGCTGCTGGCGATGAAAGACGGCAATGGCAACCTCCGCTCGCCGCAAAAATTCATCAGCACGGCAGAACGCCATGGATCCATGACGCTGGTTGATCGCTGGGTGATAAAAGAAGCTTTTCGCTGGGTCAGTTCACTGATGGACGCACAGAAAGTCGTCCCCAGACTTGCCATCAACCTGTCGGGAAGCAGTGTCACCGACGATGCTTTCCTCGATTACCTGTTTGAACAGATCTCCGAGTTCGGGGTTGGCACCAACCGGCTTTGCTTTGAGATCACCGAAGCCGGCACCATTTCAAACCTGGTCAAAGCCGCCGATTTTGTCCGCGCATTTCGCAATATCGGCTGCAAGTTTTCCATTGATGACTTCGGTAAAGGCGTTGCCAGCCATCAATGCCTGCGTGAACTGCCCGTGGACTACGTCAAGATTGATGGCAGTTTCATCACCAATATCCATCACAACCGCAATGATTATGCGATGGCCCGCTCCATCAACGATCTCGCTCACTTCCTCGGCCAGGAGACCATCGCCGAATCGGTGGAGAGCGAGGCCATCGTGCTGCAACTCCGGGAAATCGGGGTGGACTACCTGCAGGGATGGGGCGTTGGCCACCCCCGGCCTCTAGCGGATGTGACGCTGGAACTGGCGAGCCTTGAAACATGAATAACCGCAGCATACCCGGCCTCACCAACCTGGCAACAACGCCGGTCGACTATGACGCGCTGATTGCTGCCATTTACCGAGGGCCGCTGGAAACTCAACCCTGGTCGACTGCCCTACCGCTGTTGCGGGAGATCATGGACTCCCATGTGGTTTCCCTGGTATTGCGGCCACCAGCAAAGAATGATCGCGGCGTTATTCTCAACAGTGTGCGGCCAACCGGTGACCCTGCAAGCACTACACCGGCGGGGCCGCTGTCGGATGCGGCGGACTGGGAAGTTACCGCCTACCGGGAGCAATTCTTTGCCCTGGACCCGTTCGTTAACCTGCCGGTCGACAAGGTCGTGGCACTGGCAGACATTCTCGACGATGAGGCGCTGGTAGCCTCCGAATACTATGAACACTATCTGCGCCCGGCGGGACTGTTCCGCATCCTGGGCCTGGACACGGTGGAACCCGGGGGCATGCTTGCCCGGCTGCGCTTCAGCCGGCGTCGGGAGGAGCCCCCGTTCACGCCGGATGAGCGCGCATTACTGGCACGGATCGCGCCCCATATACGCCTCGCCATCCAGATCCATGCCACGATAGGTCGCACCGCTTCGGAGCGAAACCTCTATGCGGGTGCGGTCGAGCAACTGGCGGTAGCAACCATTATCCTGGACGAACAGGGGCATGTCCTCAGCACCAACACCATTGCCCGGGCATTGCTGGAAGACGCTGATGGCCTGACTGTGCGCGGCCAGCACCTGCTGATCGAGGGCCGAGATCGTAACCGTGAATTGCAAAACTCACTGGCCACTATCGTTGAGGCCCAGCATCGCGGCGAAACCTCGGTGGTCAAGGCCCTGCGCGTGCCCCGCTCGGGGGGCCGCTCGCAGCTGGGCCTGGTGCTGCGGCCGGTGCCGGTATCCGAGTGGAGCGAAGGCCAGACCAGCCCCTGTGTCGCCGTCTTCATTTCCGACCCGGAACTGAGCGAACCGGCCTCCCAGGGCACTCTGGGCGAGTTATTTGACCTGACACCGGCGGAAGCCAACCTTGCGGTCCTGTTATCCCGCGGGCTGCGCCTCGCAGAGGTGTCCGAGGCACAAAACATCTCTCCGCACACCGCGCGGGCCCAATTGAAATCAATTTTTGCCAAAACCGGGGTGTCCCGGCAGGCAGAACTGGTGAGACTGGTTCTGAAAAGCGTGGCGTCCCTGGGCTGAACAGGCCCATATGGGTAGTGCCGCAGATCAATAAATTACTCTATACTTGTGGGGCGCTTGCGTCCTGGGGGATAACATGTCAATGCACCTTGCGAAGGTCAGTGAAGACACCATTTTCAGATCGTGTGACCACGACTACAAAGTCACCTGCGATACCTGCCGCCTGAACAGGATCTGTATTCCACTGGCGCTGAACGCCAAAGACCTGGAGCAGCTCGAAAAGATTGTCCAGCACACCAAACCCATGCAGAAAAATGAACTGCTGTATCGGGAAAATACGCCTTTTCAGTCAATTTACGCCGTACGCTCGGGGGCTATCAAGGCTTTCCGGACCACCAACGACGGTCGGGAACAGGTAACGGGGTTCTACTTTCCCGGCGAGATACTGGGCATGGATGGCATCAGTGAGGACCGCCATGCCTCATCCGCCCGGGCCCTCGAAACCGCCGCAATCTGCGCGATCCCCTTCAATGCACTGGAAAAACTCAGTTCCACCATGCCCAACCTGCAGCGCCACCTGTTCCAGTTGATGAGTCGGGAGATTACCGAAGACCAGCTGCTGATCACCCTGCTCAGCAAGAACTCGGCGGACGAGCGCGTGGCCACCCTGTTGCTCAGCATCTCCCGACGTAATGCCCGGCGGCACCTCAGCGCGACCCACTTCCGCTTGCCCATGTCCCGGGTAGACATCGGCAACTACCTCGGGCTGACAGTGGAAACCATCAGCAGGGTCTTCAGCCGCATGCAAAAAGCGGGGACCCTGCGGGTCGATAACAAGGAAATCGAGATTATGGACTATGAAGCACTGCATCACGGTGCCAATCTGTCTAACTAAAGCACAACCTGATCCGCCAGGCACTGCAGTCTCTTGATCTGTATCATGGTTCTGGCCACACAGGTCACTAGAATGCCCATGCGCCGGGCACAACACACTCTGGGGAGAACACCAACATGATCCAACATACCATAGGACTGCTGGTCAGGCCTCGCGCCCAGTGGGGCAGAATTGCAGAATTGCCCCGGGGTTCGCTCAATATGCTGGTCCTGTATCCCTTCATTCTCGCTTTACTGCCAGCGGTCGCATGGTATTACGGTACTTCGCATATCGGCTGGACAGTCAACGGCGACAACCCCATCCGGCTAACCACCGACAGCGCCCTGCAGCTGTGTATTCTGTTCTACTTCGCCATGGTCAGCTGTATCGTCGCGATCGGTTTTTTCATTCACTGGATGGCGGGCACTTATGGCGCCGAGACCACCCTCGCCAAGGGCATTGTCATTGCCGGCCTGGCGGTTACCCCCATGTTCATCTTTGGCCTTGTGGGCTTCTACCCGCTGCTCTGGGTAGATCTGCTGGTGGCCGTCACCGCCGCAAGCTGGTCGGTCTACCTGCTTTACCTCGGCATTCCCATCATGATGCGCATACCGGAAGAACGTGGTTTCCTGTTTTCTACCGCGGTCATGGCCGTCAGCCTGGTGATTCTGGTCTCCCTGCTGGTAGCCACCGTTATCATCTGGGACATGGGCGCGGGCCCCGCATTTACCGATGTCTGATAACCCAATGCCCTCGATTTTCGTCTTTATGAAAGTGGACCTTAACAATGAGTGAACTCAACGCTGCTCTGGAGCACCCAACCTATAATTACAAGGTTGTGCGTCAATTTGCCATCATGACGGTGGTCTGGGGAATTGTGGGCATGCTGGTCGGTGTGTGGATCGCCGCACAGCTGGCGTTCCCCGCCCTCAACTTCGACCTTCCCTGGACCAGTTATGGTCGCCTCCGGCCTCTACACACCAATGCGGTGATCTTTGCCTTTGGTGGCAGTGCACTGTTCGCCTCGTCCCTGTACGTGGTGCAACGCACCAGCCAGGTTCGCCTGATCTCGGACAAGCTCGCGGCCTTCATGTTCTGGGGCTGGCAGCTGGTAATCGTGGCGGCCGCTATCACACTGCCCCTGGGCCTGACCTCGACCAAGGAATACGCCGAACTGGAGTGGCCCATCGACATACTGATTACGGTTGTCTGGGTGAGCTACGCCATACTCTTTTTCGGTACCATCATGAAGCGCAAGGTGGAGCACATTTATGTGGCGAACTGGTTCTTCGGCGCCTTCATTATCACGGTGGCAATACTGCACCTGATTAATAGCGCATCCATCCCGGTTACCATGACCAAGTCCTATTCGGCCTATGCGGGAACCGTCGATGCAATGGTGCAATGGTGGTACGGTCACAACGCAGTCGGTTTTTTCCTCACTGCGGGTTTCCTCGGCATGATGTATTACTTTGTGCCCAAACAGGCGGAGCGGCCAATCTATTCCTATCGCCTGAGTATCGTTCATTTCTGGGCACTGGTGGCTGTCTATATCTGGGCCGGCCCCCACCACCTGCACTACACCGCCCTGCCCGACTGGGCTCAAAGCCTGGGCATGGTGATGTCGATTATTCTGCTGGCGCCTTCCTGGGGCGGCATGATCAACGGCATCATGACGCTCTCCGGTGCCTGGCACAAATTGCGTACCGACCCCATACTCCGGTTCATGGTGGTAAGTCTGTCATTCTATGGCATGTCTACCTTCGAAGGGCCCATGATGTCGATCAAGACAGTCAATGCCCTGTCACATTACACCGACTGGACGATCGGGCATGTGCACTCCGGCGCGCTGGGCTGGGTCGCCATGATCAGTATCGGCACCCTGTATCACCTGATCCCGGTTTTGTACGGCAGGTCCCGCATGTACAGCGTGGATCTCATTAATGTCCATTTCTGGATGTCGACTATCGGCACGGTGCTGTACATCACGTCCATGTGGGTTAACGGCATTCTGCAGGGCTTGATGTGGCGAGCCTATAACGAAGACGGCACCCTCACCTATACCTTCGTCGAATCGGTTGCCGCGAGCTACCCGGGCTACCTGGTAAGACTGGCGGGCGGTGCGATCTTCCTCGGTGGCATGCTGATAATGGCCTACAACGTCTATATGACGGTGCGCAAGGACCGTGCATGGGATAGCGCGGAAGAACCATTGGCTGCCGGCGCGGCTCAGGGAGGCCAGGCATGAAACATAAGGTCATAGAGACGAATATCGGCATCATGATCGTGTTCGTCATTGTCGCCATCAGTTTTGGCACCCTGGTGGAACTGGTTCCGCTGATTATGGGCAAGCAGGTAAGCGAGCCTGTTGCCGGGCTGAAGCCACTGCCCGCGCTGGAGCTTGAGGGTCGGGACATTTACATACGAGAAGGGTGCGTTGGCTGTCATTCGCAAATGGTGCGCCCCCTCAGGGCCGAAACAGAGCGCTATGGGCATTACTCCGTGGCGGGAGAGTCGGTATACAACCACCCGTTCCTCTGGGGTTCCAAACGCACGGGCCCGGACCTGGCGCGGGTTGGGCAGCGCTACAGCGATGACTGGCACCGCGCCCACCTTTACAATCCGCGTGATGTTGTGCCGGAATCCAATATGCCCGCCTACCCCTGGTTATTCGATGATGAAATCAATGGGGAAACCACCGGGAGAAAAATGGCGGCCCTGCGCAAGGTCGGGGTGCCCTATACCGATGAGGATATTGCCGGCGCCGCGGAAGCCGTTGATGGCCGCAAGGAAATAGATGCCCTGGTGGCTTATCTCCAGCAACTCGGCACCCTGCTGCAGACGAGGCGCTGATGCTATGGATATCAATGATCTCAGAGGCCTGAGCACGATCCTGATTTTTGTTTCATTTGTCGGGTTGTGCATCTGGGTTTACAGCAGCAAGCGCAAGAAAAGCTTTGAGGAGGCCGCGCATCTGCCGTTTGCAGATGAAGAGCCTGAAAAACCAGTGTCAGAAGAATCGCCGGAAAAACCAGAACAATCAGAGAAACGCAGCAAGCAGGAGGATTTACCGAATGGCTAGTTTCTGGAGCTACTGGATTATTATCCTCACCACCATCATGATCGTGGGAACGACCTGGGTACTGTTTGCCAATCGCAAGACTGATGACAGTACCACCGAGCGCACCACCGGGCATGTCTACGACGGCATAGAGGAATATGATAACCCCCTGCCGGCGTGGTGGTTTTACATGTTCGTTATCACAATCGTCTGGGCTATCGCTTACCTGGTTGTGTATCCCGGCATGGGCAATTACCCGGGGCTGATTGGCTGGACCCAGCAAGGGCAGTACGAAGCCGAGGTGGAAGCAGCGGAAGAACGCTACGGCGAGATGCGCAGCCGCTATCTGGCAATGCCCGTTGCAGAAATTGCCCAGGATCCGGCGGTACGTAAAATGGGCATGCGCCTGTTTGGCAACAACTGTGCCCAGTGCCATGGCGCCGATGCCAAGGGTCGCTACGGGTTCCCGAACCTGACCGACGATCAGTGGCAGTGGGGCAGCACCCCCGACGCCATCAAAGAGACTCTGGTAAATGGCCGGCGCGCGGTCATGCCGGGCTGGGAATCGGTCCTGGGGAGCAAGGGTATTGCTGAGGCCACAGAGTATGTCCTGTCACTCAATGGTCGCGAAACCGACCCGGGCAAGACCGCTGCGGGCGCCAAGCATTACGCCACCTATTGCTCTGCCTGCCACGGCCAGGACGCCAAAGGGCAGGAAATCTTTGGCGCGCCAAACCTGACCAACGGCATCTGGCTTTATGGAGGGAGCCGTGAGCAGATAAGCCATACGCTCCGCGCGGGCCGCAACGGCGTCATGCCTGCCTTCAAAGACAGCCTTACCGAGGACAAGATCCATATTCTGTCCGCTTATGTCTACAGTCTCAGTAACTAGTTAATCAGCCGGCCTCCGTTGCGGGAGGTCGGCCCTTTCTCCGGGACCCGTCCCGACACTGCAGTGGTACTCGTGTATGAAGGACCAGGACCTTATTGATGTTCAGGAGGTTGCACCGGCCGAAGTCGGGGAACTGGACCTGTACCAGCGCAGGGAAAAGATCTACACCCGCAAGATTGAGGGTTTCTTCCAGAAAATTCGCCTGTTTACAGGCTGGCCTCTACTGATCGCCTATTTCGGGTTGCCCTGGATGATGTGGGACGGTCGCCAGGCTGTCTGGTTTGACCTTCCGGAACGCAAATTTTATATTTTCGACCTGATCCTGTGGCCGCAGGATTTCCCCCTGCTGGCCTTTTTACTGATCATAGCTGCCTTCGCGCTGTTCGCTGTCACGGTCGTCGCCGGGCGCCTGTGGTGCGGTTATACCTGCCCGCAGACTGTCTGGACCAGTATTTTCATGTGGCTGGAGCAACGCGCCGAAGGCAGCCGCAATCAACGTATGCGGTTGGACAAGGCGCCCTGGTCAGTGGAAAAAGTGGTGCGCAAAATTGCAAAGCATGGCTCCTGGCTATTTGTTGCTTTCGCCACAGGCGCCACGTTCGTTGGCTATTTCTACCCCATTCGCGAATTATTGCCGGACCTGCTGCGCTTCTCGGCAGGGCAATGGGCCATGTTATGGACACTCTTCTTTACGCTCGCCACCTACATCAACGCGGGCTGGCTGAGAGAGCAGGTCTGTACCTACATGTGCCCCTATGCCCGCTTCCAGTCGGTGATGTTCGATAAGGATACCCTGATTGTTTCCTACGACGCCAAACGAGGTGAGCCACGTGGTCCGCGCAAGCGCAATGCCGATTATAAGGCGCTGGGCCTGGGTGATTGCATAGACTGCAAACTCTGCGTTCAGGTCTGTCCTACCGGCATTGATATCCGCGAGGGACTGCAATACGAGTGTATCGGTTGTGCGCTCTGCATTGACGCCTGCAACTCGGTCATGGATAAAATGTCTTATCCGAAAGGCCTGATAAGATACACCAGCGAACGGGAACTGGAGGGCGGCAAGACACACTGGCTGCGTCCACGAATTATCGGCTACGTCATTGTGCTTTCATTGATGGTAGGCCTGTTCAGTTACCGGATTCTCACCCGTGTACCGCTTGAACTCACTGTCATTCGCGATCGCAATGAATTGTATATCACCACCGCTCAGGGCCAGATTGAGAACATATACACCCTGAGTCTGGTCAACATGGACAATGCCATGCACGAGTTTGAAATCAACGTGAGCGGTATCGAAGGTGCGGTCATCATCGGTGATACCCTGCACACCCTGTTCGGTGGCGAGATTCGCAATATTAACCTGCGCGTTCGGGCCGCCCCGGAGCAGCTGACGACGCCCAGTGCGGAAATCGTGTTCAGGGCGCAGGCAACCGATCAGCCAGACCTGCAGGCACGTTCCGAATCACGTTTCATGAGGCCGTTATAATGAACCACTTATCGGATATGGACACCAAACCCTGGTATCGCCAGTTCTGGCCATGGTTCCTCATTGCGCTGCCCGGCAGCGTGGTAATCGCCAGTTTCAACATGCTTTACCTGGCCGTCAGCAGTGCCGACGATATGGTCATCGACGAGTACTACAAGGAAGGCCTGGCAATCAACCGACAGCTGGAAAAACGTCAACTGGCCGAACAGCTGGGCCTGGGTGTGCAACTGGCCATCAACACCGGGGAAGTTGTCGTGTTTATTTCCGGCCCCGTTACCGATGCGTCGCTGGAAATGCGCCTTTCCCACCCCATGGAGGCAGATCGGGATTTCCGTACCCTGCTGTATCGGGTTGGGCCCGGGATCTACAGCGGCGCGCTGGACGCTCCCGTGGCCACGCGCTGGCACTGGACCCTGAGCGCTGGTGATAATTCGGCCTGGCGCCTCGACGGAGTCATTGACAACACCGACTTCGCGCAACCGGCGCAGTCCTGAACAGGCATCGGTGACCGCTGTGACCGGAGCACAGGCCTGCTTTCATTGCGGTGAACCGGTACCCTCCGGCAACCCCTTCAGCGCCGTCATTGAGGATATTGCCCAGCCCATGTGCTGCCCGGGCTGTCGCGCGGTTGCCACCCTTATCGCCGAGAGCGGTATGGCCAGCTTCTATCGACAGCGCACGGCCTTCAATCAAAAGCCCGCCCCTGACCAGGAATACGATCTCGACCACTATCGACTCTACGACGATCCAACGTTGCGGGCGCAATTCTGTTCCCCGGGAGAAGCCGGCACCGAGCATGCCCGGTTGTTGCTGGGTGGGATTACCTGCGCCGCATGCACCTGGCTGATAGAACATACCCTGTTGCGTGAGCCCGGCGTGCTTGATGCCCAGGTAAACCTCCAGCAACAGCGCCTGGGGCTGCACTTTGATAGCGCACTGATCTCACCCAGCCGTATCTTTGCCCTGGTCGAATCGCTGGGCTATAGCGCCCGCCCCTTCCAGGCGAGCGCCCAGCGCGAACAGATAGAGCAGGATTACCGCGGTGACCTGCGCCGGGTTGCGGTTGCGGGAATCGGCATGATGCAGGTAGGCATGTTCGGTATTGCCCTGCATGCGGGAGACTTACAGGGTATTGCCACCGAACACCAGACCTTGCTGCGGATTGTCAGCTTGCTGGTTGCCGGCTTTGTCGTCGCCTATTCGGCACGAACCTTTTTCAGTAGCGCGTGGCGTCACCTGCGTCGCGGGTCCCTGGTAATGGATTTGCCGGTGGCACTGGCCATTGGGCTGGCCTTTATCGCCAGTGTCTGGGCAACGGCAACAGGCGGCGGCGAGGTCTACTTTGATTCCGTCGTAATGTTCACGTTCTTCCTGTTGCTGGGGCGCTTCTTTGAAAAACGTATCCGCCGCCGTCATGCCCTGGCCTGTTACGATGCCGAAAGCAGCCTGCCACTGGCCGTAACCGTACTGCGGGATAAGCGCTGGCAGCGGATTTCACGCCGGTTATTACAAGCCGGCGACACCCTCCGTATCCGGGTCGGTGAGACGATTGCCGTTGATGGCCGGGTCAGGGTTGGTACCAGCGCTGTGCGTGAGGATACCTTTAACGGCGAATACGTACCGCGCCCGGTGAGCCCCGGGGATGCCGTATTTGCCGGCACTATCAACCTTGAGGGTTCACTGGACATCGTTGCCGATAACCTCTACGAAAACACCCGCCTGGCGGCCCTGCAGCACAGCGTGGAACGGGCGCAGCGCTCGAAACCGTCCATAGCCCGCATGGCCGATCGCCTGTCCGCCTGGTTTGTGGCTGGCATACTGCTGATCACCGCGATTACCGCCGTGATCTGGAGCCAGATTGCGCCAGACCAGGTGCTGTGGGTATGTCTCTCGGTACTGGTGATAAGCTGCCCCTGTGCACTGGCACTGGCAACCCCCGCCGCATTGACAGCCGCCGCCAGTGCCCTGCGTGAAGCGGGAGTCATCGTCCACGGTGAAAATGCACTCGAAGCCCTGGCTCGGTCACGATTACTGGTTTTTGATAAAACCGGCACTCTCACCGAGGGCCAGCTACAGCTCCAGCAGACAGTTCCATACCGCGGGTACCAGGCCGCCAGCGCGACCACACTCGCCGCGGCGCTACAGCAACACTCAAATCATCCGATCGCACACGCCTTTGCCAATATCGAAGCCCCGACCGAAGTACTGAACCCGGTTTACACCGCCGGCGCAGGCATAGAAGCCAGCTGGCAGGGCGAGCAGTACCGCATGGGCAGTGAACAATACTGCCGGCAGTTCGCGCCGGACCTGCCCCCGCCGCCAGACTCACAGCTATACTGGGTAGCCCTGTGTAAACCCGGGCAGCCCCTGGCCTGGTTCGGGCTGTCCGACCGATTGCGCCCTGAGGCTGCACAGACTATTCGTGAGGCGCGCGAGGCGGGCATGACACTGGCCCTGCTCAGCGGCGACAGCTCGGTCGCCGGCCACCTGCTCGCCAGCGAACTGGGCTTTGACCACATCGGCACCGGTCTGTCCCCGAAACAGAAGATGGAACGGGTTCGGGCATGGCAACAACAGGGCCATAGCGTGGTAGCGGTTGGCGACGGGCTCAATGATGCCCCGTTGTTGAGCCTGGCAAATGCATCCTTTGCCGTTGCCAGTGCTACCGACCTGACCCGTGCCCAGGCGGATTTTGTTATCGACAACGAAAATCTGCTCGCCGTTACCCACAGCCTGAAAAAGGCGCGACAATGCAAAAGCATCATCCTGCAGAATTTCGCCTGGGCACTGGGTTATAATCTCACTGGCATACCGCTGGCTGCCATGGGCTTTGTCCCACCCTGGATGGCCGCTATCGGCATGTCGCTGAGCTCTCTGATCGTGGTGATGAATTCGTTACGCCTGCATAAATCCCCAACCTGAGGCGCCAATCCTGTGGCAAGCCTGTATATCCTGATCCCAATCGCTCTTATCTTCTGCGTTATTGTCATTCGATTGCTGCTCTGGGCCATTGATAGTGGCCAGTATGACGATCTGGACAAGGAAGCCTGGCGCATACTTGCGCCGGAAGATAAGCCGGAACGGGAATCGACGCAGATGCCAGAAACAGAAACAGAAACAGAAACAGAAACAGAAAAAAATGATCACTGAACTCGGTAGCGCATTCGTTCTCGGGCTGGCGGGCGCCGGTCACTGTGTGGGCATGTGCGGCGGCATCGCAGCAGCGCTGCAACTGGGTGGCAACAGCGGCAAAGGTATCACACTGGCTTATCACGGTGGGCGTATCGCCAGCTATACCGCACTGGGGGCTGCTTTAGGCTTTGCTGCGTCCAGCATCGATATTGCTGCCTGGACCATCAGCCTGCGTTATCTGGCAGGGGCCTTACTGATTGCCATGGGGCTGTATATCGCCGACTGGTGGCGGGGGTTACAGTGGCTGGAGCGAGGCGGCGCTATTGTATGGCGACCGGTACAACGGTGGTCCAGTGTCCTGCTGCCACCACGCCACTGGTATCAGGCAGCGGGCCTGGGCCTGTGTTGGGGGTTGATGCCCTGTGGCCTCATCTACAGTAGCCTCGCCTGGGCGGCGACCGCACAGGATGCCCGACTATCGGCGTTGATGATGCTTTTTTTCGGCCTTGGGACCTTGCCCGCCATGCTGGCAACCAGCTTTGGTGCGGGTGCGGTACAGGGCCTGTTACGGCGCAGGGGACTTAAACTGCTGCTGGGAGTGCTGTTGATGGCCTCTGGATTCTGGACCATTTATATGGCCGTGGCTCATGCCAATCACACCAATCATGGCGGTAGTGGTCATCAGCAACAGCAGCAGGTTGATGATGCACGGCACAATCACCACTAACCTGCCTGCGGCAACAGCTAGAACTTGTAGGCGATGCCCACGTTATAAACCCAGGGGTCTATAGACACGTCAAATTTCACGTCGCCAACATCGGTTCTGATTTTGGCAGTCGAATCAATATCAAGGTACCAGACCGCCAGATTGACCGCCCACTTTTCCGTGATTGGGAAATCCATGCCTGCCTGGGCAGCAAGGCCGAAAGAATTGTCCAGCGACAGCTCGGCTTCAGTGGCCCCCAGTAGTGAACCCAGTGCACCGGCCAACTCGGGATCCACTTCCTCATCGTAAATGACGGTATAGTTGACGCCGAAACCCAGATAGGGCTGCCAGCCGGACAGGCCACCACGAGGATACCACTGCATGCTGAGCGTTGGCGGCAAATGCGTGACCGAACCTGCCTTGATGCCCGCGCCTTTCACGGTAACATCGTGTTCGAATGGGGAAGCTGCGAGCAATTCAATACCCACGTTATCGGAAAACATATAAACAGGAATGATGCCGAACTGCGTATCGTCATCGATTGAGACGCCTCTCAATACTGTTTGAGGCGAGGTAGGTAAGCCTATTCGGTCACTGTCTTCATTCGGCGTCACGGTGGTTGCACCAAAACGAAGAATCCAGTCGCCCGCTTCATAGGCCTGTGCATTGATACCGATACCGGCAAGCATGGTAGCCATGGCCAGGCTCATCACACGTTTCATCTTTCTACCCTCACTATGGACGTGGGCGGAAAATTCACCCAGCGCGCATGGTAGAGAAGTCAGGGAAGACAAACATTGATATCAATCAGTGAATGTGGAGCCACACGAGATGTTCTATTACAGGCTTTCAAAACATCCCATGTGGCTGAATCCGGGGACCGGGCGATAGTATCTCAGGAGGCGAGGCATATGGCGCGACCATGATCATGGGGTTCCACCAACGATTCATGGAGGCTCCTGATAGCCAGTTCATAATCATCATCGTTGACAATAAACTGCATATCAACCTGTCGCATGGATTGGTGAATCGCCAGCACACTGATGTCGTGCTTGGACAGTGCGCCCACGGTCCGGGCGAGAATACCGGGCACATGCATGTCGCTGCCAATGGCAGATACGATGGCCACTTTCCGGTTCCTGATTTCCGCTTCGGGAAACAACTCGTGTAATGCTTCCCTGATTCTCTTCACCGTTTTCAGGTTGGTATCCAGGTAGTGCGTGACGGTATTGGCGTTGATATCCTTGGCCACGACGTGCGCCTTGAAGCGCGCGATATTACGCAGGATTTCGGTATCGTACCGACCGACGCTGCCCGCCATGTCCTGGTCGAAAACCTCAAGCGCGTAGACACCGCGGCAACCGGCAATGATTTCAACACAGGCGGTATCGCTGACATAATCGCCAGTGATCAATGTCCCCGTATGCTCCGGCTCAAAGGTGTTCCTGACCCTCAGGGGAATACCATTCTGGCGCAGGCCCTTGGCCGCTTTCGGGTGAATCGCCTCCATACCCAGGTTAGCCAACTGATCGGCCACGTCATAATTGGTACGGCCTATTGGGACTGCGTTGGCCTCGCCCACCAATCGTGGGTCGGCGCTGCTCAAGTGAAACTCCTTATGGATGACAGCTTCCCTGGCGCCAGTGAGAACCGCGATCCGGCTAAAGGTCATTTCACTGTAACCGCGGTCAAAGTTGTTGATCAGACCTTCGGTACAGTGAGCGTAACCGGTAACGATCGGCAATTCCGTCGCGAGATCAACGTCGGCGAATGCCTGCTTGATGCATTCATCCAGCGTGACCTGCGTAAATGCCTGCCAGCCAGTCAGGTCGACAAATGTGGCGTTGATGCCGTCGCGTTGCAGCAGTCGGGACATGTTCCATGCGCTATGGGCTTCACCCACACTGGACAGCATTTCCCGCACTGTCTCCAGATGGTCTTCCACGGAGAAATGACCATGGCCGCACAAGCTATGCAGGTCATCCAGGCATTTGCGTGCATTATCAAGACGCTCACCAATAAAGTCGTTGGCTTCCTGTAGCGCCTCCTTATCAGTAAACAGGTTGGCATTTATTGAGTACATTTCGCCACGCACCCCTTCCAGTGCCTTGGCCCAGCCGCGCTCTTTGAAACTATTGGCGAACAGGCCATAAACACCCGGTTTGCCGTTCTTTTTATGCTCCAGCAGCTGATTGGTGATGCCGCCATAAGCGGATACTACAAAAACGCGCTGATAAGCAGTGTCGCCATTTTTCTGGCCAAGGACAATGCTGTTGCGCACCGCGGCATAGTTACTCATCGACGTGCCGCCGATCTTTTCTACTCTATGTTCATTCATGGGCTACCTCGGGACCTAACCGGTTCAATGTGATAACAGGGCAGCCCGGTCGGGGCCGCCCATTGACCGATATCAGCCCGCCTTGCTAAAACGCTCTTCCGCGGGAATGTTGTAGTCGTCTTCGAAGAAGTCGACTTCTGAGGGGATATCACCCTGCTCGGCACACACCTCTGCGATTGCCTGCTCGACAATGTCGATACCGCGCTTCAGGTTTTCTTCCGAAATTGTCAGCGGGCACAGGAATTTAACTACCTGGTTGTCTGCACCGCTGGTCTCGATCATCAGGCTCTTGGCGAAAGCCTTGCGGGTTATCTTGCCCGCGAGAGTGCCGTTGACACAGTAAATACCCTGCATCATGCCTCGCCCACGGGGAGAGAAACTGCCGTCACCGTATTTGCTGGTGATGGCTTCCAGCCGCGATGAAATATAACGCCCTTTCGCCTGTACCTGCTTCGCAAACTCGTCGTTGGACCAGTAGTTGTCAATTGCCGCCGCGGCAGTGACAAATGCCATGTTGTTGCCGCGGAAGGTGCCGTTGTGCTCACCGGGCTTCCACTGATCCAGCTCAGGGCGAATCAGCACTACGGCGAAAGGCAGGCCGTAACCGCTGAGGGACTTGGACATGGTAACGATATCGGGCTTGATGCCGGCTTCCTCAAAGCTGAAGAAGGTGCCGGTACGACCACAGCCGGACTGGATATCGTCCACGATCAACAGCACGTCGTGCTTGCGACATACGGCCTCCAGGTTACGCAACCATTCAAAGCTGGCCGCGTTGATACCGCCCTCTCCCTGAACCGTTTCCACGATCACAGCGGCCGGCGCATCGATACCACTGCTGGAATCAGACAACACCTTGTCAAAATAAGCGGTGGTATCAATGCCATCGCCCAGGTAGCCATCATAGGGCATCCGGCTGCTGCCGCTGAGGCTGACACCCGAAGCACCACGGTGGTGGGAATTACCCGTTGTTGCCAGGGCACCCAGGCTTACACCGTGGAAGCCATTGGTAAAGGACACAACATTTTCACGTCCGGTGACGTTACGGGCCAGCTTGAGTGCGGCCTCGACAGCGTTGGTTCCGGTAGGGCCGGTGAACTGCACAACGTACTCGAGACCGCGAGGCTTGAGGATTTTCTCATTCAACGTATCGAGAAAATACTCCTTGGCGCGAGTGTGCAGGTCGAGGCCATGACTGATTCCGTCAGCTTCTATGTAGGCCAGAAGCTCTTTCTTGAACAGATCATTATTGTGGCCGTAATTGAGGGTGCCGGCGCCAGCGAGAAAATCGAGGTACTCATTACCCTCCTCGTCATAAAGAAATTCACCCTTCGCACGGTTAAACAACCGGGGGAAAGAGCGAGCGTAGCTTTGAACTTCTGATTCAATTTCATCAAAGATATTCATATCTGGTTCCTCGTTAAAAATTCTAGCGGATGTGGCTCGGGTGACTACTGTGCAGCGCCAGGCTGCGGTGTTTGCAGGGCCGGGCGTTGCAAGGGCCCGATCAGTGCAAGCATTTCAGTAGCGTGGGAGCCGTGAAAGTGGCGCTCCCGGTCAAACATGACCGTGCGCTTGAGCGTGGCATTACGCTTTTTAGCCAGGCTCTCAAATAACGCCCATGAAGCCTCGTTATCTTCTGTAACCGTGGTTTCCATGTGGCTGATGTCGGTATTCCCATCCCGGTCCAGGATATGATCCAGCATGCGACCCGCCAGACCCTGGCCGCGTCCCTTGGCACTAACGGCAACCTGCCAGATGAAGAGTGTCTGGGGCCGGGAAGGAATTCGGTAGCCGGATATAAAGCCGACCAGATCCTCGCCGCGCTCGGCAACAACCGAGGTCATTCCGAAATGCGCACATTGCAAAAGGTTGCAGTAGGCGGAATTCGTGTCCAGGGGAGGACATTGGGCAATCAGTTGGTGCACTGCCATACCATCGGTGTCGACGGGCATACGCAGTTCCAGCTGGGTATTCAAAATAGTTTCACCTCATTTCTTTAGTTCACGAAACATTATAACCGCTCAGAGGGAACATATAAACCGATTTTTCCAGTTCTTAGAGTATATTGGGTACTTATTGGCAATAATGTGCTATTTTTTGTGCATCGAAAACTAAAGGTTAGTACATGGCTGTAACTGACGCGATCAAGCGCCATGGCCATCAACTGGGGCAGCCACAGGTTTGCCGGGTATCGCAACCGAGTATTTGGGAGTTAAACTGAGCACATGGCCAAATTGGCAACAAACGCAGTAATAGCAGCAAACGAGGGGATGCTTTTGGGTAGGATTGATGAAGTTCTGGTCGCCTTGCGGCGCGTGATCCGTGCGACCGACCTGCACTCGAAACATCTGGCTAAAACCACGGGCCTGACATCGCCACAGATCCTGTTGTTACAGACGATACGCAATCGTGGCCAGGTCACCATTGGCGAACTTGCCACCGACATCAGCCTCAGCCAGGCAACGGTAACGTCTATCCTCGATCGGCTTGAGCGGCGCAACCTGGTTTATCGCAAACGCTCTGTTGAGGACAAGCGCAAGGTACATGCCCACCTCACGCCGGACGCGGTCGAAATCCTGAAAAGCGCGCCAATCCCCCTGCAGGAGCAATTTACCCGCCAGTTTGCAGACCTCCAGGAGTGGGAACAAAGTATGATCACGTCCTCACTCCAGCGCATTGCAAAAATGATGGACGCGGAACATATTGACGCTTCTCCGGTACTGGATCTGGGTCTGCTGGACCGCTACACCACCCAGTATGATACCGAGGACAAATACCAGCCTGACGGCACCTAGGAGCCTGTCGGACTTAAGGCTTTTCCGCAGTAGAACAGCCTTAAGTCCGACAGGCTCCTAGCACCGCCGGCCCTCACTTGGCCGGGTCAAAGGCGCCCTGCTCAGGCTTTCGCGGCATCCCGTTCCCGGGCCATATCCAGCGCCAGGTCCTCAATCATGTCTTCCTGCCCACCCACGGTGCGGCGGCGACCCAGCTCTACCAGGATATCCCGGGACGACAGCCCGTATTTTGCCGCGCTGCGTTTCGCGAACAGTAAAAAACTCGAGTAGACACCGGCCCAACCCAGGGTCAGGGAATCGCGATCCACCCGCACCATATGGTCCATCATCGGTACAATCAGGTCCTCCGCAATATCCATTGCTTTGAACAGATCCACCCCGGTTGCCACGCCCATGCGGTCGCACACTGCCAGGAATACTTCCAGCGGCGTATTACCGGCACCAGCGCCCAGTCCCGCGAGAGAGCCATCGATACGGTTGGCGCCGGCCTCCACTGCTGCCAGCGAATTGGCAATCCCCATACCCAGGTTATGATGGCCATGAAAACCGAGTTCCGTCTCCGGGCGCAGCTCGGCCCGCGCCAGCGCGACCCGCGCCGAGACGTCATCAGGCAGCATGTAACCCGCTGAATCGGTGATATAGACGCAGTTGGCGCCGTATGATTCCATCAATTTCAGCTGCGCCAGCAACTCTTCCGGCGAAATCATGTGCGCCATCATCAGGAAGCCCACCGTATCCAGCCCGGAGATACCGGTAGCCATGTTGATGTGCTGTTCCGAGACATCGGCTTCGGTGCAGTGGGTCGCAACACGGATACTGGCAATACCGCAATCGACCGCCATTTTCAGGTGATCGACCGTGCCGATACCCGGCAACAACAGCGCCGACACTTTGGTATTTTTTACCGCCTTGCAGACGGCGCTCAAATATTCCTGGTCACTGGCTGCAGGAAAGCCATAATTGACCGATGCACCACCGAGACCGTCGCCGTGGGTCACTTCGATCATGGGGATCCCGGCCTCGTCCATGGCGCGCGCCACGGTGACCATTTCATCCACGGTGATCTGGTGCTGCTTGGGGTGCATGCCGTCGCGCAGGCACATGTCGTGCACTGTGATCTTTTTGCCTTGCAGGTTCATGGGTTGTTTCTCCTTCGGATTCTTGCTGTACGGTTCGTTATCACGCCGCAATTGGTGTAAAGCGACCGGCACGTATTTCTTCGGCGTACATTTCTGCCGTGCGCAGCCCTGCCGCTGTCATGATGTCCAGATTGCCGGCGTACCGGGGCAGGAAGTCTCCCAGGCCGGCGACTTCCATATAGATACTCACGCGTTTACCATCGAATACGGGACCGTTTTTGAGCAGGTAACCAGGCACGTATTTCTGCACTTCGGCAATCATCTCATGTACCGAGCGAGTGATGGCTTCCTGGTCGGGTTCATCCACGGTAAGGCAATGGATGGTATCGCGCATGATCAGCGGTGGTTCGGCGGGGTTGATGACGATTATTGCCTTGCCTTTCTCGGCACCACCAACCTGCTCGATGCCGCGGGTGGTGGTGCGGGTAAACTCGTCGATATTCTTGCGGGTACCCGGGCCGGCCGATTTGCTGCTGACGGTAGCGACAATTTCACCGTAGCTGACTTTCTGCACCCGGCTTACGGCGGCGACCATGGGTATGGTGGCCTGCCCGCCGCAGGTCACCATGTTGACGTTCATGGCCCTGGCCGCCACGGCTTCCGCCAGGTTAACGGTGGGCACGCAGAATGGGCCGATGGCAGCCGGGGTCAGGTCTATCATGACGCAACCTTCCGCATTGACTTTGCGGCTGTTCTCGGCGTGCACGTAGGCGGAGGTGGCGTCGAAGCAGATCTGTACGCCATCTTCTTTCATGTGTGGGATGAGACCATCCACGCCTTCGCAGGTTGTTTTGAGGCCGAGTTCTCTGGCCCTTGCAAGGCCCGGTGAGTCGGGGTCTACGCCGACCATCCAGACGGGCTCGATAGATTCGCTGCGCAGGGCCTTGATCAGCAGGTCGGTGCCGATGTTTCCGGGGCCTATGATGGCGGCCTTTATCCTGTTGCTCATAGTGTTGGTTCCGTGTGTGCGTGTGTGTGGGGATTTTTCAGTTTTCTATATATGTACTTTAGCCGGCGCTGGCAACGGGTGGCCTGTGCGGGACACGCTGCAAGCACATCCATGTGGACTCGTCGGTGACATCCTTGTCACCGACGGTCCCGCACAGGCCACCCGTTGCCAGCGCCTCCTTTGGGCGAACCGGCCGGGACACGCTGCGAGCACATCCATGTGGGCTCGACGGTGACATCCTTGTCACCGACGGTCCCGCAGGGGCCACCCGCTACCAGCGCCTCCTTCGGGCAAACCGGCCGGGGCGCGGTTATACGAAGCGGCAGCTGCAGTCTCCGATGCCTTCGAGTTCGAGGCGCATTTCGTCTCCGGCGACGACCGGTATCAGGGGCGCCAGGGAGCCGGAGAGGATAATTTCACCGGCCTTGAAGGGTATGCCGAGTTCGCCGAGTGTATTCGCCAGCCAGGCCACGGCGGTTAACGGGTTGCCCTGTACGGCGCGCCCATATCCTTCCGAGTGCAGTTCGCCATTCTTCCAGATTCGCATTTTCAGCTCGGGCAGGTCAAAGTCTCGCGGGTCTACGGCGTTCTGGCCCAGTACGTAGACGCCGCAGGAGGCGTTGTCGGCCACGGTGTCCTGAATCTTTATTTCCCAGTTGCGGATACGTGAATCGACGATTTCAAAACAGGGGATGATGGCGTCGGTGGCGTTGAGTACATCCTCTTCGGTAACACCCGGCCCCTGCAGGTCGTGCTTCAGGCGAAAGGCGATTTCACCTTCGGCCCGGGGTTGTATCAGCTGGCCGGCTATCGGTATGTCGGCACCGTCGGCAACCAGCATGGCATTGGTCAGGAACCCGAAGTCGGGCTGGAATACGCCCAGCATTTCCTGTACCGGCGCACTGGTTACCCCTATTTTTTTCCCCACGATGCGCTCGCCGTCGTGCTCAAGCCGCTGCTCCAGCATATGCAGGCTGATATGGTAGGCATCATCAATGGTGATTCCGGGGGCGCGTTCGGTGAGCGGTGCCAGTGTGCGGCACTCGCGCAGTGCACGGTAAAGCTCTTCCCCGAATGCGGCTATCTGCTGTTTATCCATTGTGCAAGAAATCCAGGCAGTTGCGGTTGAACATATCCCGGTGCTCTACCATAACCCAGTGACCGCACTCGGAGACCAGGATCAGGCGCAGCTGATGGGTGTTTTTCGCCAGCGCCATGATCCCGCTCTCCGGCATCATGCGCTCGTTGATACCCCAGAAACCCAGCACCGGGCAGTCCAGCTCGGGCAACCGGTCAGTCAGCACGGGCACCTTCATAGTGGCCATGACATGGCCATTCATGAGCTCCATGACCTGCATGCGCTCGCGCACGAGGTCATCGGTTGCATGAACCGGGTCATACATCAGGCCGGTGGCAAACAGGTCTTTCATCACCTCGTGGGTGACAGGTTCGCCGGATCCAAAGACCTGGAACATTTTCTGCATTCCGGGCATCTGCTGGTATTCGTGCAGTTCACTAAGCCCGCCGGGCGCCATGAGGATGAGTTTGTCTATCAGCTCGGGGTAATCCAGTGCCAGGCCCAGGGCGATTGCGCCACCCAGGGAGTTACCCACGATGCTGCAACGGGCAACACCGATCTCATCAAGGGTCTGCTTGATGCATTCGACAAAAAACGACAGCGGATGTTCCACGTCATCCGGCTTATCGGAAAACCCGTAACCGATATGATCGGGAACAATGCAGCGGTAGCCGGCTGCGGCCATGGCAGGGTAATTACCTTTGAAATTGCTGTAACCGCTGGCGCCGGGGCCAGAGCCATGGAGGAATACCACCACGTCCCCCTCGCCTTCATCAAGATAATGAATACGATACCCGTTGGCGCAGTTCGCGTAGCGGCCTTCCGGCAATAAACCCCTGGTTCCCATAATTTTCCTCACTGTTTCCGATGGTATGAAAGCGCCGATGATCAGATGGCGAAGTCGCGATTCTCGTCGCCGAACAGTATGCCCCCCATGTTATCCGCAAATGGCCTGGAGTGATTGGCCACATGCGCCTGGCTGGCCAGGATGTCCAGGTGCCGGGAAAGCAGTTCGCTACCCAGCCGAATACCGCCGCTACCGGATGCCTTGAGCATTGCGCCGGACAATTCCAGGCAGCGGTCGGCTACCACCGAGGAATCGTAACGATAACGCACCCGGTCCTCAATCGGGATCGGCTGGCCGGCCCGGGTACAGGCCATCATGGCATCAAAATTCCGTACCATGGTCAGTTTCATTTCTTCTATGGACGCTTTTACTGTCGCCGCCACTGCACGGGCCGCCGGGTCGGCACTCATTGCCACCGGGCCGGCCTTGCGTGTTTTCGCCACTTCGATGAAATCATCCAGCTCTCCCTCCAGTGCACCCAGGCTGGCGGTACAGACGGCCCGCACAAAAACCTGCATGAACGGCAAGCGATACAGGGGCGCGGCATTCACGGCATTGCCCGGATTGTCGCAATAATAACCATCGATCGAGCGGTGCGTACGATGCTCGGGCACAAAAACATCATCGACTACGATATCGTGGCTGCCGGTCCCCTGAAGGCCGACAACATCCCAGTTATCAACAATCTCATAAGCGCTTGCCGGCACCAGGAAAGTCCGGTAATTCGCCATATCAAAAGGCGCGCCCTCGACGGGAACGACCGCGCCCAGAAATGCCCACTGGCAGTGCGCGCTACCGGATGAAAAACTCCAGCGCCCACTGAGGCGATAACCGCCATCAACCGGCGTTACCTTGCCCACGGGGGCATAGGATGACGAGATCAGTACACCGGGATCTTCACCCCAGACATCCTGAGCCGCACGATCATCAAACACCGCCAGCTGCCAGTTGTGAACCGCGACAACGCCCAAAACCCAGGCACTGGACATGCAGTGGCGGGCGATCTCCAGGCCCACTGAATAAAATACCTGCGGATCCATGGCGTACCCACCCCATTGTTCGGGCTGCAGGATTTTGAAGAAACCCGCCTCTTTGAAATCGGCAATGGTTTCGTCGGGTACGCGGCTCTGTGCCCTGCACTCGGCAGCGCGCTCGCGCAGCGCCGGCGCCATGGCGCGCGCTGCGGCCAGAAGCGCTTCCGCACGCGGTGACCCGAGGCTGTAGGCATTACCCTCGGTGTTGTTGGACATAACCGCCTGTTGCATTGTCATGGTGAACTCCCATCTGTGATTTGGCGAACAACTACAGCTTCCATTAAAAGCCCGGACAGGCCGCAATACATCCTTCATTTGGGGTACGGCAACGCTCAGTCAATAATCGCATCACCAAAGGTCGTGGGTGGACCAAAAAAATCGCGATGCGACGCCGGTTGCCGGCCATTAATATCCAGTACTCCATAGGCTGCACCAAGCTCGGCACCGATGCAGACCTTGCCGCTGTACTCCATACGCCCGGGATCAGCCCACAATGCGGCTATTACCCGGCCACTGAACTCAGGATGTTCGGCCCCCGCCACCAGGTCTGCGTATTTTTCCGGTTCGGCATCGAACACCCGGCGCGAACGTTCGGTCAGTAACAGTCCCATCCACAGGGAGATCACGGTGACGTTCTCGGGTCGAAAATCGACCGCCATATCGTGAGCCATTTTATCCACCGCCGCTTTACCCGCACCGTAGGCAGGCCCGTGCATGTAGATTCTGCCGCCAAAGGATGAGGTATTCACTACCAGGCCTTCGCCGTTGGCTTGCAACAGCGGCGCCGCGTACCAGCTGGCCACATAATGGGAACGCATGCCGACATCCCAGATTGTGGTCAGGTCCAGGGGTTTTTCCCAGAAAGGCCCGGTTACAGTAAGCGCATCGTGCAGGGCAGTGGCGTTATTGACGAGAATGTCCAGCCTGCCCTGCTGCTCTTTCACTTGCGCAAAAAGTGCTTCTACCTGGCTGTCATCAGAGTGATCACAACACACCGGCATCGCGGTACCGCCCGCCGCTGTAATTGCCTCGGCGGTCGCCTGCAGCGAACCCGGCAAACCGGCGTCATTCTCATTCCAGCTGCGGCCCGTGATGTACACGGTCGCGCCGGTACTCCCCAGGGCTATCGCAATACCCTTACCCGCTCCACGACTCGCGCCTGTCACTACCGCGACACACTGCCTGCCCTGTCCCATATCCTGCTCCCGCTTGCTACTTCAGCCGCTATCCCCGAACATGCTAAAGGTCGAGTCAGGGTCGGCCAAGACCTGCCGCACCCGGTGTGACCAACATATTGATCCATGAAGGAGAAAATCCACTGAACGCGCTGTTTTACCTACGCCTTTGCCTGTTGCCGATGCTCGTGGCCTGCGGGGCGAGTGGTAATGTGCAGGCTGGCAACGATAACCGTATACGCTATGACAGCAGCTCACCCCACTGGCTGCAGGCAATAGGCCAGCTGCGGGTTCCCGGGGTAAAGTACGAATCCGGGCACCGCCGGCATTATACGGAGCGCTGCAGCGCCACCCTGGTGGCGACCACGTCCACCACCAGCGCCAATACCATCATTACCGCGTGGCACTGCCTGGAATTTTACCGCGACCTGACTCACAAGATCGTATTCACCCTGCTGCCGGAAGCCAGCCAACCGCTGCGAATTGAAGCAGTGCCGGTAACCGACGGCGGCAGTATGCAGGCAGACTGGGCAATCTTGCGATTGCGCCAAGCCGTACCCGGCAGCCGGATACAGCCTTTGTCACTACATCCTCGACAGGCAGATCCGGGGCTACCACTGGTGATGGCGGGATACTCTCGCGATACGGGGATTGGCGCCGGCGGTAACAGCCTGAGTTATGATCCTGCATGCCACATTACCCGGAATGATAGCGGCAAAAACAGTGGCCACCGCGACAGCGATTGCAGGGCCTTCAAGGGAGCCTCGGGAGGCGCGGTGGTTCAGTTTTCTGGAGATGAGCCCTTGCTGAGCGGCGTCATTTCAGAAGGTGACGGCGCGGAACTCAGCCGCTTTGTGCCGATCTCGATATTCAGGCACCGGCTGCACGAAACGGTGCTTCAGTAACGTTCTTCCTGATCCGCAGCCACCGACGCCAGCTGGCGCCCGGGTGGAGCCGCCCCCACATGCTGCTCACCGCGACTCGCGGCAAGCTCGATCTGCTTCTGACGTTCGGCGAAGCGTGATTTCTGGTCAGTGGTCAACCGGTCATAGCACAGCGGGCAACATACGCCCCGCTCATATTTTTCCGAGGCCTTGTCGTCTTCCGTAATCGGGTGCCGGCAACCGTGGCACTGATCATAGCTACCCTTTTCGAGGCGATGGTTAACGGCAACACGGTTATCAAAGACAAAGCACTCTCCTTCCCAGGTACTTTCGGCCTCCGGCACCTCCTCCAGATATTTGAGAATACCACCCTGCAAGTGATAAACCTCGGCAAAGCCCTCGTTGAGCATGAATGCCGAGGCCTTTTCACAGCGAATACCGCCGGTGCAGAACATGGCGATCTTCTTGTGCCGGGCCGGGTCCAGGTGTTCCCGGACATAGCCTGGAAACTGGCGAAAGCTGGTCGTCTCCGGGTCCCGTGCACCACGAAACGTACCAATCCCGCACTCGTAGTCGTTGCGGGTATCTATCAGGACAACATCGGGGTCATTAACCAGAGCATTCCAGTCCCGGGGCGACACATAGGTACCAACGACCCGATTGGGGTCAACACCCTCCACTCCCATGGTGACAATTTCCCGCTTGAGCTTCACTTTCATCCGGTAGAACGGCAGCCCTTCATCCAGGGACTCCTTATGTTCCAGTGCCGCCAGGCGGGCGTCGCTACGCAACCACGCCAACACCGCATCAACACCTTCACGGGAGCCCGCGATGGTGCCGTTGATGCCTTCAGCCGCCAGCAGCAAGGTACCCTTTACCCCCGCCGCAAGGCAGGCATCCAGGAGGGGTTCGCGCAGTTCCCGATAGTTTTCCAGCGTGACAAAACGGTACAGGGCCGCGACTACAGACTGTGCCATAACGTTCAGACTCCGGGGTCGGCTTTACTGCCACCGAGACAGTCGGGCGAGGCAGGCGCAGACTGCTGCCGCGCCTGCCACTCATCGGGAGTAAAGGTATGCAGGGCCAGTGCATGTACCGGCCCCTTCAGCTGAGCCTCCAGCACGCCATAAACGCGCTGGTGACGAGCCACCTTGCGCTGGCCTGCAAATGCATCGCTGACTACGACCACGCGGAAATGCGTTTCAGAATCTGGCGGCACACTGTGCTGGTCGCTTTCGTTGGCCACTTCAAGGTGAAGTGGTGCCAGGTCAGCCTCGAGGCGGGCCTGGATAATTTGCCGTACGGACATAAGGCCTCCGGAAACAGGGCGCCATATTATACCCGAGCACGCCCGTTTGCGGAACTGCCGAGGCCATTTCCACTCCCCTTGCGATCAGCCCGGTACTGGCCCGGTGTTTGTCCTGTCCACTTGCGAAAGGCACGGTGAAACGCGCTGGGATCGGTGAAACCCGATTGCAGGGCAATGTCCTGGATCGACAGTTCAGGGCGATCGAGCGCAAGGCATGCCGCTTGGCAACGCGCCTGGTCCTTGAGTAGCTGATAGGTCGTACCCTCGCGCCTGAGCCGGCGGCGCAAAGTGGGCGCCGATACATTAAGCGCCTGGCTGATGGCATCAAAGCCCGGCACGCCCTGCTGGAAATCGTGGCCGAGCATGGCCCGCACCTGGGCCGATACATTGTCGTTACCGGTGCGGGCATCCATGATCAGCAACTGGTATGGGGCTGTGCGTAAAAATTCATCGAGAGAGTGCTCGGTATGCACCAGCGGCCACTCCAGACAGCCTTTGTCAAAGAATAAAAGATCCCGCGGTTGGTCAAAGTGCAGGGGACATTGAAACAGTTCACTGTATTTGTCGATCTGGTCGGGTTCGCCGCCCCTGAAATCAACCCGTTCCAAGGTCAGCGGACGACCGCAAAGCCAGCCGAAGAACCGGTGCCAGAGCGACAATCCATAAACATCACCTGCCGCCACGGGCAAACCGGCCGTCGCATCATTGCGGCAGTAGCCGATACTGGCATAGTCATCACCAAACTGGGTGAAAAGCTGGCTCTGCTCGTCAAAGAACGTGCGGTAGAACTCCGCCGCACGCTCGATTGCCTGCCCCAGGTTCCGGCAGGAGATGATGCAATAACACATCATCCGGAATGCACCCGGTGCAGCCAGGTCGCTGCGAGTAACACCAAAGGTGGCATCCTGAAGCAGTCGTAATACCTGCTGGTAGATTCGGGAGTACTCCATCGCACTGATTTCATTGCGATAGCCACTCGCGGTTTCATCCATGGGGTCAAAGTCTATTCCCGCTGCCACCAGCACGGCGGCGGGATCATAGCCCCGCTCTTCGACCATGCGGACAAAAGTTCGGGCAAATCGGGTAGGCAGGTGTCGCGCCATAAATTCAAAGCCTGTCCCTGATAAGAAAAGAACTTTCATGTTAACAGACAACCGCGGGGGAGATGCCCTTGGTTAAGCCGGCAGCTGGGCCTATACTGGTGTCCCATACTGCGCAGAAGGTATTCGTTATGGACCCGCGCTATGACATCGTATTTGCAGGTCAATTGCTTGCCGGTCATGAGCCGGCGACAGTTCGAGCCCGGCTCGCCCAGGTATTCAAGGCAGACGAGGCCACACTGGACAAGCTGTTCAGCGGCAAGCCACAGGTTCTCAAACGCAACTGTGACAAGAGCACTGCACTGCAATATAAACAGGCCCTGGAAAGGGCTGGCGCGCAACCGGTCATAAGGCAAAGCGATACCATAGACGCTCCGGCGGTGAACCCTGCAGCCGGCGCCGCGGAGAGTCAAAACACCGCTGGTGGGCTTGCCCTGGAACCGGCAGGCAGTGAGGTACTGCGCCCTGATGAACGCGCAGGCCCTGTTGCCACCACCGTTTCCATTCCTCCCCTGGAGCTGGCCGAGGCCGGGGCGCGACTCGCCGAAGCAAGCACCGTCACGGTATCGCCACCGGATACAAGCCACCTCACTCTGGATATTCCCGGTGATTCCCGGGCGCCACAAGATAACGAGACCTCACTCCCGGTCACCGGCGGCGACGACATCGAGTTAGCGGCGGAAGGTACTGATTTCAGTGATTGCGCCTCGCCCCGTCCGCAAGCGCCGGCACTGGACCTGTCAGGGCTGGAACTGGCTCCAGCGGGGGTGGATGTCCTTGAGCAACGTTATCGAGCACAGCAGACTCCACCACCACCGGATACCTCCGGGCTCAGGCTGGAGGAATAACCCCGGGCAATTGCACCACGACCCGCAACCCGGGCTCATTATCCGCAAGGGTAATGGCGCCATGGTGATAATGCACAATCGCCTGCACCAGGCTGAGCCCCAGGCCATGGCCCGGTTGCTCCCCACGACTTGATTCCACACGATAAAATCGCCGGAATACGCTCTCGCGCTCCCCGGCATCAATACCGGGACCCGTATCCGCCACGGTAATTTCGACAGCTGCAGGTTCCCGGGTGGCCAGGGTGACATCTATGTGCCCGTTCGCAGGCGTATATTTAATGGCGTTATCGAGCAGATTGGCACACATCTGGAACAGCAGGTCACTATCGCCCGCACACTGCGCAGTGTCGTTACCGACCCGCAGTCGCAACGTAACACCCTTGTCGCTGGCAACCGGCTCGTACAATTCCACAACATCGGCGAGCAGGCCCGGCAAAAACAGCCCGCTATTGAACGTCGTGCTACCCCCGGATTCAAGCGCAGATATGCGCAACAGCGCATTGAAAGAGGATAACAGGCCATCGCATTCCTCGATCACCCGATCAATATCATCCTGGCCCGCCGGGTCGAGCCTCGCGCGCAACTGGCTGAGGTGATTGCGAATCCGGGTCAATGGGGTCCGCAGGTCGTGGGCAATGTTATCGGATACCCGTTTGACGCCCTGCATCAGTGACGCAATCTGGTCAAGCATCTGGTTCATCGCTTGCGCCATTTCTCTCGGGTAGCCTTTCTTGTCTTCCACCGACAGCCTCTGCCTGCTGTTGTGGCGGACAATATCGGCGAGCTCAATATTGAGTTTCTCAAAGCGCTTCAGGGCAGTCGCGGCACTGAAAAAACCACCCGCAATACCCAGTAAAAGAGTCGCGATCATGGCTCGGAACAGTGTGTTGAATACCAGGCCCATGCCCGCAACAGCATCCGCGTAATTCCGCGCCACGATGGCGACATAGCCGTCGCCCAGTGGCTCCTGGCGTGCCAGGAAGTCCACATCCACGGGTTCGCCCCAGTTCAGCAGGGCCATCTGGAACCCTACCCAGCCATCGGAAAACTCCCGATAACGCGGCAGTTGCGCCAGGTCACCGGCAATCTTACGGTCTTGCTGGTCAACAATAAGGTAGCTGTAGCGCCCCATTGTCGGCAGGTTGTGCTGATCATTCAGGTACTGCTCAAGACCGCCCAGACCCTGGCCGCGATACACCAGCTGCAGGGAATCGAGCTCATCGACAATGGCCTCCCTCAGCTCGGTGAAATAACCGTAGCTGAAATAGGAGTAAAGTATCGCGAGCAACAGGAACACGGCGGCGCTCAGCGTCGTGACATACTTCGCGATGTAGCGAAAGGTGAGGCTTTTGAGTACATCTGCCAAACGCACTGATCAATCACCGCCAAGGCGATAGCCGGCGCCCCGCACTGTCAGCAATAATGGCCGGGTGAAACCCCGGTCTATTTTCTGGCGCAGGCGTGACACGTGAACATCGATCACGTTGGTTTGTGGGTCAAAGTGATAGCCCCAGACGTGCTCCAGCAACATGGCTCGGGTTACCACCTGACCTGCATTGCGCATCAGGTATTCGAGCAATCGGTACTCTCTCGGCTGCAAACCCAGCAGTTCGCCAGCGCGTCGCACCTCCTGGCTCAGCAAGTCCATCTCCAGGTCCTCAACGCACAATCGGGTGGGTACATCGACCAGGCGTTGACCAGCCCGGCGATACAGTATTTCCAGGCGCGCCAGTAATTCCGCCATCGCAAATGGCTTCACAAGGTAGTCGTCCGCGCCGCAGTGCAGTCCCTGTACCCGGTCATCGACATCGCCGAGGGCGCTGAGCACCAGCACCGGCGTAAGCTGGCCACCGGCGCGCAAGCTGCGAATCAATTCAAGGCCGTCCAGCCGCGGCAGCATGCGATCCACTACCAACGCGTCAAAATCGTTACTGCGCGCAGCACTGAGACCATTTTCGCCATCGCTGATATGGGTGCACTCATGGCCCGCGTCGGCCAGTTCACTGACAATAAACTCCCCGACCGCGCGATCGTCCTCGACCAGTAATATTTTCACGGTGCGACTCCCTATCCGACCGGGGCTGCAATGTAGCACTCACCGCGAGGACCGACAATTTACATTTCGGTAATGCTCCCACCGCCGCTGGCATGGTGCTAACATCGCTGCCCATGACCTCTTCCAGCCAGATACCCGCCCCCGCCCTTCCTCGCCGACTGATGGCAATGCTGTATGACACCCTGCTGGTCATCCCGCTGATCGGCGTCACAGTGGCCGTGGCGACAGTGATCGAAATGGACGTTACCGGTGCCGCCAATAGCGGTGACTACTATCAAATGCACCCGCAGCTGGTACAGGCAATCGCCTTCGCCTGCACCACACTGTTCTTCACCGCTTTCTGGTCAAAGAGTGGCCAGACCCTGGGGATGCAGGCCTGGCGTATCAAGCTGGTTGACAATGCCGGCAATGTTCCCAGCCGCGGCAGATGTGTATTGCGCTGTATTGCTGCCCTGCTGTCTGCGGCTTGCCTGGGGATGGGCTACTGGTGGAGCCTGATCGATCGTCGCAGGAAATACTGGCACGACCACCTCAGCGGTACCGAGTTGATATTGCTGCCAAAGCGGGAAAAATCATAATCCGGCGGGTGTTGCAGGCTCCTAGCGCGGACGGGACAGCAATAGCATACCCGCAGCGATACACACCAGGATGGGAATCAATGCGGCATAAAGTGGTGAGAAACCGAAAACCATGCTGGCCGGCCCCAGCAGATCCTGGCTGATCTGAAAAACAATACCCACCAGGACACCGGTAAATATCCGCAGACCCATGGTGCCGTCACGCAAGGGCCCGAAAATAAACGCTATCGCCACCAGTACCAGTCCGGCGATCGCCAGTGGCTGCAACAACTTGCGCCACAGGGCAAGCTCGAAATCATCGGCGTCGAGGCCCTGCTGCTGTAGATAGCGACTGTAACGGTAAAGATCGATAACAGTCAGCCGATCGGGTGATACCACTTCCATTGCCAGCAGTTCAGGGGTGATACCGGTATCCCAGCGCAGGGTCTTATGGCGTGTCTGTGCCGTTTCCCAGCTGCCAAAATCGGTTTTCACGGCCTGCTCCAGCATCCAGTGATCACCTTCATAGGTCGCGCTGCGCGCCCGCAGCGCGGACTGCATGCGGCGGCGATCATCGAACTGCAATACGGTGACGCCAAAGACTACGTCGTCGCTCTTGAGCGCATTGAAGTGCAGAAATGAATCGCCCTCACGGTTCCAGATACCGTAGCGCCCGGCAACCCCTTCGCCGGGGTTCAAAGCCATGGCACGGCGGCTCTGGGCCAGCTGCTCGGCTTTGGGCGCAACATATTCACCCAGCAAAACACCGATTAAAGCCACCACCAGCGCCGACTTCATTACCATAAAGACCAGCCGCCCTATCGAGACCCCGGCGCCGCGCATGACAATCAATTCACTGGCACTGGCAAGTTGCCCCAAACCTGCCAGACAGCCTACCAGTGCAGCATAAGGCATGAATTCATAGAATCGACCGGGGAGTGTCAACAGCACGTAAATCCCTACCTCGGTAAAGGTATAGCTGGCACTGACGTCCTCCGCTTCATCAATAAAGGCAGATACGGCATCGAGGCCTACGATCACCAGTAACACCATAAAAATGGCGGTGATCACAGTCCGGCCTATGTAGAGATCAAGCCGCTGCATGGCGACTCCTGTTGGCAAGCCTGAAGCGGAGCTTGCGCCAAACCCCGCTGCCGTAAAGCAGGCTCAGGGCCAGGGCCAGAAACAGTAAGTGCACACGCCACAGGACGAAGGGGCTGCCGCCACTTTCCTCCATGACTGAGCGGGCATTGGCCAGCAAAACCAGGTACAGCAGGTACAGGGCAAACGCGGGCGCCATCTTTATGTAACGACCGCGGCGATGATCAGTGCGACTCAGGCAGAGCGCGATGATGGCTACTATCGGCACCGTAACAGGCAGTGACAAGCGCCAATGCAGGGCAGCCACGTCGGCAATCGCTGATGAGGCCAGCAATTCCACCGTGGGCTTGCCATCAACACGCGCGGCAGAGCGGATGCCGCCCTCGGGCTCGGGGATCAGTTCGCCGAAGGTTTCGAAATAGGCTACCTGGTAGTCAGGCCGCCCCGGAAGACCCTGGTAGCGGTAACCGTCGCGCAATTCCAGATAGCGCGCACCCGTATCCGGATTGATAACGATCTCACCCTCGGCCGCGAAGGTCACCATCAGCTCCGGTCTGCCATCAGAGGATCTGGCCCGCTGGGACAGGAAAACCGATTGCATGATGCCGGTTTCCGGGGCAATGGTTTGGGCGTAGCTGACCAGGTTGCTGCCGCTACGGGTCTGGAAGCGGCCTGCCGCCAGGTTTTGCAGGCCCTGGGATTTGGCCGGATCATCCAGCAGCGCCGAGGACTGCGCCGCACCCAGGGGAGCAATCAGCAGGCTCAGCAACGCGACCAGCGCCATGATGACCAGCGCAGGCACCAGGGTATAGGCAGCGAGCCGGCTGGGGCTTACACCGCACGCGGACAACACCACCATCTCGCTTTCTACATAGAGGCGCCCGTAGGCCATGAGGATGCCCAGAAACAGCCCCAGCGGCAGGATCAATTCGAGAAAACCCGGCAAACGGAACAACATCACCGGCAACAGGATATCGGCGGCAATATTGCCCACCGCCGCCTCCGCCAGGTATTTCACAAAGCGGCCACTGAAAATAATCACCAGCAGCGTGAAGCTGACGGCTACTGTGTGTAGCAGAATATCGCGTGTAAGATAACCTAGGATTTTCATGATGGCCCAATTAACGGCGCTTGGTGTTCAGTTTCGACGCTGAGCATCATACACTAGTGCAGTTTCCCAGCCCACGCCAAAACATATAAGGACATACCATGACCTCATTGACCTTCACCGCAAAGCAAACCGCTGATATCGCCAGGGCCAAAAGTCAGTGCGCCATAGCCCCTGTATTTGCGGGCCAGCTCTCGGAAGCCGCCATGGCCCTGGATAAAGCCAGCGCAGGCGCTCTCGGTAAAGCCCTGGCACTGGGTGACTTCAAAGGCAAAGCGGGGCAAACCCTGATGCTGCCCGGCACCGCGGGCGCGGCTCGGATCTTGTTGCTTGGCTGCGGGGAGAGCGCCAAGTTTGACCAGGCCGCGGCACGCGAAACGCTGGAGGGACTCAATAAGGCACTCTCGGACTGCAATGCCAAAGAGGCTCTGCTGCACGCCGCCGAACTGCAGGCAGAGGGCGTTGAACTGCCCTGGCTACTCGAAACCCTGGCTCGCGGCCTCGTCGGCCACAGTTATCGCTACGTGGCTACCGTCTCCAAGCCAAAGGACCCGATGGTGCTGGGCAAACTTGTAGTCAATCCCGGTTCAGCCCTGGCGGTTCGCGCCGCGCAAACCGCACTGGATACCGGGGCCGCTGTTGGCCGCGGGATGAATCTGGCCCGTGAACTGGGCAACCTGCCGGGCAATATCTGCACCCCCACCTACCTGGCCAAAGAAGCTCGCAAGCTGGCTCGCGGTAATGCCAGGGTCACCACCCAGGTGGTGGAAGAAAAGCAGATGCGGGAACTCGGGATGGGGGCACTGCTCTCCGTTTCAGCGGGCAGTGACGAACCGGCCAAACTGATCGTGATTGAATACAAGGGCGGCAAGGCCAACGCCGCACCGCAGGTGCTGGTTGGTAAAGGTATTACCTTTGACAGTGGCGGCATCTCGATCAAGCCCGGTGCCAAGATGGATGAAATGAAGTACGACATGTGTGGTGCCGCGAGCGTGTTTGGCACCATGCAGGCGGTCGTGGAGATGGCGCTGCCGATTAATATTACCGGTATTATTGCCGCGGCGGAAAACATGCCCAGCGGGGGAGCCACCAAGCCCGGCGATGTGGTCACCAGCATGGCGGGCAAGACCATTGAAGTGCTCAACACCGATGCCGAGGGCCGCCTGGTGCTGTGCGATGCGCTAACCTACGCCAACCGCCTGAAACCCGCCGCGGTCATTGACATCGCCACCCTGACCGGCGCCTGCGTGGTCGCCCTGGGCTCACATGCCTGCGCGGTTTATGCGAACAACGAAGACCTGGCCGAACAACTGCTGACCGCCGGTACCAATACCCATGACCGAGGGTGGCGCATGCCGCTGTGGGATGATTACAGCAAGCAGCTCAAGAGCAACTTTGCCGATCTTGCCAATATCGGTGGCCCGGAAGCCGGCAGTGTTACCGCGGCCTGCTTCCTGTCGGAATTTGCCAAGGATTACCCCTGGGCGCACCTGGACGTTGCCGGCGCCGCCTGGAACAGCAGCCCCAAGGGCGCAACCGGTCGCCCGGTAGCCATGCTCACCCGCTACCTGCAGGACAGATCCGGGGCCTGAGATGACCCGGGTCGGCTTTTATGTGGTGCAGGCGACGGAGCAAAGCCGCCGCCTGCACGTCGCTGCGCGCCTGGCCGACAAGGCCTTCCAGCGTGGCCACCGCATTTTCATCAATGCCTGCGATATCGCCCAGGCAAAAGAACTCGACGCGCTGTTATGGGAATTTCGCGCTACCAGCTTCCTGCCCCACGGCCTCCATGGTGAGCCGGGCGCTGACCGCATTGCCATCGGCTGGGGCCAGGAGCCCACTGGCCACGATGACCTGCTGATCAACCTGCAACTCAGCATCCCGGGGTTTTTCAGCCGCTTTCATCGGGTGGCTGAAGTGGTCACCCAGGACCCGAAAAGCCTGCAGGCGCTCCGCGAATCCTGGCGTTTCTACCAGGCACGGGGCTATGAATTGGAAAAGCACGACCTCGCCAACGTATAATCGCGACCTTTTTACAGCCGGACAGCCGAATTCATGGATAAGACCTTCCAACCCGCCAATATTGAAACCCGCTGGTACCAGCACTGGGAAGAGCAGGGCTACTTCAAGCCCCAGGGTGGCGAGCGCAACTACAGCATCATGATTCCACCCCCGAATGTCACCGGCAGCCTGCATATGGGCCACGGCTTTCAGGAAAGCATCATGGATGCGCTGATCCGCTATCACCGCATGTGTGGCGACAACACCCTGTGGCAGGTGGGCACGGACCACGCGGGTATTGCCACCCAGATGGTGGTGGAGCGCCAGCTGGAAGCGCAGGGCACCAACCGCCACGAGCTGGGCCGGGACGCGTTCATCGACAAGATCTGGGAGTGGAAACGCGAATCTGGCGGTACCATTACCCGGCAGCTGCGCCGCCTGGGAGCCTCGCTGGACTGGTCACGGGAACGCTTCACCATGGACGAAGGCCTGAGCCGGGCCGTGCAGGAAGTCTTTATCCGGCTTTACCGGGAAGACCTGATCTACCGTGGCCAGCGACTGGTCAACTGGGATCCCGTGTTTCACACTGCGGTATCAGACCTGGAAGTACTCGCTGAGGAAGAACAGGGTCATCTCTGGCATTTCCGCTATCCGCTGGCGAGTGGCGACGGTCACCTCACCGTAGCGACCACTCGCCCGGAAACCATGCTCGGGGATACCGCCGTGGCGGTACATCCGGAAGACGAGCGTTATCGTCACCTCATTGGCCAGCTCATCCGCCTGCCACTGAGTGATCGCGAAATTCCCATCATCGCCGACGATTATGTTGAACAGGACTTTGGTACCGGCTGCGTCAAGATCACGCCCGGTCACGATTTCAACGATTACGAGATGGGCAAACGGCACAGCCTGCCCGTTATCAACATTCTCGACCACAACGCCGCCATCAACGAAAATGCACCAGCGGCTTATGTGGGCCTCGACCGGTTTGTGGCGCGCGCACAGATTGTCGCGGACATGGAGCAGCTGGGACTGCTGGAGAAAGTGGAAGACCATACCCTGAAGATTCCCCGCGGGGATCGCTCGGGGGCGGTGATCGAGCCCTGGCTTACCGAGCAATGGTATGTCGATGCAAAAAAAATGGCCGGGCCGGCGATGGCCGCGGTAGAGAGCGGCGCCATCGAATTTGTCCCCAAACAGTGGGAAAACACCTACTTTGCCTGGATGCGTGATATCCAGGACTGGTGCATCAGCCGCCAGCTCTGGTGGGGGCATCGCATCCCTGCCTGGTACGATGACGCGGGGAACATCTACGTGGGTAGTGACGAGGCCGCAGTGCGCAGCGAACACGGGCTGGATGCCGGTGTTGCCCTGCACCAGGATGAGGATGTACTGGACACCTGGTTTTCCTCCGCACTGTGGACCTTTTCAACCCAGGGCTGGCCCGAACAGACCGAGGACCTCAAGCGCTTTCACCCCAGCTCGGTGCTGGTCACCGGCTTCGATATCATCTTCTTCTGGGTCGCCAGAATGATCATGATGAGCCTGCATTTCATGCATGAGGTTCCGTTCCACAAGGTCTATGTGCACGGCCTGGTGCGGGATGCCGAAGGCCAGAAAATGTCTAAATCCAAAGGCAACGTACTGGACCCGATTGATCTTATCGACGGCATTGATCTCGATAGCCTGATTCAAAAACGCACTTCGGGTCTGATGCAGCCCAAACTGGCGGACAAAATCCGGGCCGCTACCCGACGTGATTTTCCCGACGGGATTGAGGCTTACGGCACCGATGCACTGCGCTACACTTTCTATTCCCTGGCTTCAACCGGTCGCGACATCAAGTTTGATCTCGGTCGTATCGAGGGTTATCGGAATTTCTGCAATAAAATCTGGAACGCGGCGCGCTACGTGTTAATGAACTGCGAAGACCAGGATTGTGGCACGGACCTGTCCCTTCCTGTCACCCTGAGCCTGGCGGATCGCTGGATTGTATCGCGCCTGCAACAGACTGCGGAGGAAGTTGAGCGTGCCGTCGCCCAGTTCCGCCTGGACCTGGCCTCACAGGCGCTCTATGAATTCATCTGGAACGAGTATTGCGACTGGTACCTGGAACTGTCAAAACCGGTGCTCTGGGATGAACAGGCCAGCGAAGACCTCAAGCGCGGTACCCGGCGCACACTGATCCGGGTACTCGAAACATGGCTGCGATTGCTGCACCCGCTGATGCCCTTCATCACCGAAGAAATATGGCAGCGGGTTGCCCCCCTGGCCGGTGCCGAAGGCCCGACCATCATGTTGCAGCCCTACCCCCATTGCGACCGTGCGGCCATAGACAGTGCTGCAAACGCGGATATAGAATGGCTCAAAAAAGTGATCATTGGTGTGCGCAATATCCGCGGCGAAATGAACATTCCACCGGGTCGTAACCTGACACTGCTGTGCCGGCACGGTAGTGAGGTTGATGCTGCGCGCCTGCGGGATAATGAATCATTCCTGAAAAAGCTGGCCAAACTCGATACAGTCGATTGGCTGGCAGAGGATGAAACCGCACCGGTTGCCGCCACCGCCCTGGTCGGTGACCTGGAACTGCTGGTACCCATGGCAGGCCTGATTGACAAAGACAGCGAACTGAGTCGTTTGGGTAAGGAAATCGACAAACTCGAGAAAGACCGGGCACGGCTGGAAGCCAAGCTGGGAAACAGCGCGTTTGTCGACAGGGCGCCAAAAGAAGTGGTCGCCAAAGAGCGGGAAAAGTTAGAGGCACAGCAACATGCCCTGGCTAAACTGCGCAGCCAGGCAGAGCAGATGGCCAGGCTCTGAACCAGCCTGGTGGATAATAAGAAACAAAACCGAGGACGTGAATATGAGTGAACGGGTAACAGGTACGGTCAAGTGGTTCAATAACGCGAAGGGCTTTGGCTTTATAAGCCGGGAAGAGAGTAGTGACGATGTCTTTGTCCACTTCCGCTCCATTCAGGGTGAGGGTTATCGCACATTGAATGAAGGCCAGGAGGTTGCATTCAACCTCGTGGATGGACCCAAGGGCCTGCAGGCTGAAGATGTAGAAAAACGCTGATCGGTTGCGCCTGTGCGCAGCCGATAGCATCCATGACAGTCATCCCGCCCGGCTCGTGACATTATCGCGGTCGCCGGGTGAGTACGCTGTCAATTTGCGCGATCACCAGACAGCGCCTAATACGCCGGGCAGCAATTCAGCGCTGTCCCTGAATGAAGAGGAAACACTACCAATGCAGTACATCGGCAAACTTGTCATCAGCCTGATCATCGCCGGCCTGGCCGCCACCCTCGCCACAGTTCTCCAGGACGGCACACTCCCCGGCCTTATCCTGCTCGTCTGCTTCGCCCTGGCGACCGTGGCAACTGCAATTGCCGTGTCGCTATTACCGAGGGGCGTACCGACCGCCACCGGCGTGCGCAAAGCCGTGGCAAGCAGCAAGGGTGGTCGCGAGCAGGGCACCGTCAAGTGGTTCAACACATCCAAGGGTTTTGGTTTCATTACGACCGACAGTGGCAAGGAAATATTCGTTCATTTCCGGGCGATACAGGGCGAGGGCCGGCGCAGCTTGCGCGAAGGTGATCGGGTAGCCTTTTTTACCGCGGCCAGTGACAAGGGCCCGCAGGCAGAAGACGTGGAAATTCTGGAAAAGGCGTCCTGACGTGAGTGCCTCGGGGAGGAAACCGGTTGTTACCGAGCGCCGCTTTCGGAGCATGGTCATGCCAACGGCGTCTCACCCGGCAATCCGTAAGGTGCGGCGCCAGGGTCAACATCCTTCCATTCACGGCAATAAGTTGTGGAAATCGAGTTGCCTGCTGCTGGACTACCTGGGCAAGCACACACCACAGCATCACGCACGGGTGCTGGACGCAGGCTGTGGCTGGGGTATTGCAGGTATCTGGTGTGCCGCCAAGCTGGGTGCCGAGGTCACCTCGATGGACGCCGACCCGGAGGTATTCCCTTACCTGGATGCCGTAGCCGCACTCAACGGCGTGCACACCCGGCACCTGGTAAAACGCTTTGAACAACTGACCACCCGCGAACTGTCCAGCTACGACATGCTGATTGCGGCGGATGTCTGCTTCTGGGATGAACTGGTCAAACCGGTCAGCAACCTGGTGAACAGGGCCGTTCGCGCGGGGGTCAAGCATATTATTATCGCGGACCCGGAGCGCCCTACCTTTCTGGAAATGGCCCGGGGCTGTGTGGAGCGTCACTATGCTGAGGTCATTCCCTGGCAATGTCGCGGCAGTGTCGAGGCCAGGGGCGCACTCATGGTGATCGAAAACGCCTGAGGGCTGCGGGATCAAGATAGCGGTAGCGACGCTCCAGGTTTGCCACCTGCACAGCCTCGCCCGCTGCAAATTGTGGGCGAAAGCGCGTCGCCAGCAGGCGCCGGTACAACCGTATCGCAAAACCCTGGTATTGCTCATCTTCCGCCACAGTGGAGACATCGCGAACCCGCCCCTCTTCACTCACTTCGAAGCGGGCGGTTATCGCGATTCCGCCGTTACCGGCGTCGCGCCAGAATACCCCGTTATCGGGAAGTTCAACCGGCTGGCCAAACCACTGTTGTAGCTTGTCGGCCTGTCCGCTGCGCTGCAAATGCGCCACGACATCGGCGTAGCCGGCACCCGCCACAGGCCGCGACCCGTTCCAGTGATGCCAATCAGCCAGCGCCAGTAACACCTGTCCGCGCAGAGCGGCTTCCTGCGCCTGGCCGGAGGTCAGGAACCCTTCCAGCATGGCGCTGCCAAGTCCCACCGCATTGCGCTGAAGATTCATCAGGCGCTGCTGGTAGACATCCATATCCTGCGGCTGGTCATTAAAGAAGGGAGAGGGCCTGGCGCGAATGACCGGCTTGGGCTGGGGCTTGACCTGCGCCTGGAGCAGATACAGGTTGCGCAACTGGCTATCCAGCAAACGCCAGTGAAGCGCCGGCGACAAAGACTTTCCCGGGTGTTCCAGGTAAGACTGATTCTCCTCGTACAACTGCAGCAGGCGCCGATGGGGCGTGCTGTCGAGTTGGCGGCGCAGCGCTTCACGCTGCCAGCGAAAATACTCCAGCGCAACTTCCACGCCTTCAGGGTCGTTGACCCGGGCGAAACGGTAGTAATATTCATAGCGCTCATCCAGCCCATGCCAGTCGCCAAGGCTCCTCTGCACCGCCAGCAGTCCCTCCAGCAGAGGCAGCTGGCGCTCACTCTCAAGGCCCTCGTTAATACGCAATACATGCAGGGCTTGCCGGTACAGACTCCCGGCCGCGTCGGGATCGCCACTGGCGAAGTACCACCGCGCCAGCTCCATCAATGGCTCTGCCAGTGTCGCTGCGTAAGGGCCCTGGTCCAGTTCCAGCTGTTCGACCTGCTGCCGCCGAACCCGGTGCCCGCCCGTATCCGCTGGTAGCGACGCTATTGGCACCACCGGAGGGGCTTCGTCCGGCCACTGCTTATCCAGGCGCACAAAATTGCTGCCATAGCTGGCAGCCTGGTTCGCAATCACCGCAGGGGCCGCCAGGGCCATGAGCGCAAGCAGAAGCCACCGGGCAGGCGAGCAATGCTCAATCGATACCATGTCAGATCTCCCCGGCCGGACTACCGGTTGCGTTTATCAGTCTCACTGTCCGATGGCGCCAAGCGTCCACACAGCTTGCCATTGTACTTCTTTACCGGGTTCCCGGTACCCATCTGCGAGCAACTTGCCGGAGAAGCCCTGACAGGCAGCGACCTGTTAATCGCACGCAAAAAAAACCCGCCAGGCGGCGGGTTTAAAAACAATCTAAATGGACCTGAATGGGAATTCCAGCCACTGAAGGCCGGGGAATCTCATGTCAATGGTGCAATACTAATCCCGGTCATACTATACATCCAATGTATTTTCTTTATGTTGCACATGAATTCAGTTTATATTACCCGCTATGGATTCACTGAACCTGCAAAAAATTGACCTCAACCTGCTGGTGGCCCTGCACGCCCTGTTGCAGGAACGCAGTGTATCCCGCGCAGCAGAGCGCCTGCACATTACCCAGCCGGCAATGAGCAAGACCCTGGGACGCTTGCGTGAGCTCTTTGGGGACCCCCTCTTCACCCGAAGCCATGGCGGCATGCAACCAACACCCCGGGCGCTGGAGCTGGGTATTGAGTTGGGCACGGTCCTTGGGGATATAACACGGCTGGTATCGGGCTCCCTGTTTGATCCTTACACCTATTCCGGCGAAGTCACGCTGGCTTTGTCCGAATACGTCGGCGTGGCGCTATTACCCAGTCTCATCCAGCGCTTGCATGAGCAGGCACCGAGATTGTCAATACGGACTATTACACGGGTTGAAAACCAGCTGGAACAGCTGGCGACCGGAAATCTCGATTTCGCGATCCATATCGCCCAGGCGCATTATTCTGATGACTTTCGTACGCATTTACTGGGCAGCGCAGCGCCTGCGATCCTGGTGCGAACCGAACATCCGCTAACCGAGGGGGAAATCACCTGGGAGCGCCTGGCTTTATACCCCATGATTCGCGTGTATGTGCCCAATCTTGAACATGTAGAGCTGATCAGAACCTCCGACGCCTTTGTGCGAGTGCGCGATCCCCGCCAGGGATCACTCGAGACCTCTCACCTGATGACCGCACTGGAGGTGCTTCGCAACACCGATTATTTTTTACCGGGCCCCGCCTACATCCTGCAGAATGCCAGTGCTACCGGGGGCATCACGGCGCTGCCCACCCCCGCCGGCACCGATCACCAGATCAAGTACATGCTGATAGCGCATCGACGGACCAGCCATTCCGCCCTGCACAACTGGCTCTGGCAGCAAATTACAGAGACGATTGGCAACATCGCCGTCGGCGATCCGGCACTCGATACCGGCCGGGAACCTGCTACCATTAGCACCCGTCCCACTCACCAACCTGACGGTCCATCATGAGTAAAAGCAAGCGCCGCGATATTCCCCATTTTGAAACACCCCTGATCGAGACTCACTGCCACCTTGACTACCTTGACCAGGAGCATCTGCAGCAAACCCTGCAGCGCTCGCGAGAAGTGGGTATTGATCGCATCATCACGATTGCGGTCTCCGCCGACAATCTGGATCGGGTGCTTGCGCTGACCAGAGTAGCACCGGATGTCTGGGGTACACAGGGGATACATCCCCACGAAGCCGAAAGCTTTGACGCCGCTGCGGAAGCGAAGATCCGCGAGCATGCCCGGGACCCGCGCATAGTTGCGGTGGGTGAAATCGGCCTAGATTATTTTTATGACCATGCGGACCGCGCGGTTCAGCGACAGGTGTTTGCCCGACAACTCGCTGTGGCGGTCGAACTGGACCTGCCGGTGGTCATCCATACCCGTGAGGCCGATGATGATACCCGCGCCATACTGGGGGAGTTCGCGCCCCATCTGGCTCGAAAAGGGGTCATCCACAGCTTCACCTCAAGTATTGAGCTGGCGGAGTACTGTTTGGCCGAGGGGTTTATGCTTGGATTCAATGGCATCACTACTTTCAATCGCGCGGACAATGTCCGGGCCGTGGTGGCCGCCACACCACTAGGGCGCATCCTGCTGGAAACCGACTCACCCTACCTGACCCCGGTACCGTACAGGGGCAGGCCCAACGCCCCTTTCTATCTGCCCTTTGTCGCCGAGCAGGTCGCGGCAGTAAAACAGATACCGGTGGAAGAACTGCTCGTAGCGGTCAGGGCCAATAGCCTGGACCTGTTCTTCCCCTGAAGCTGTGGGCCGCGTTCCCGTAATTTTTACTTCAACCCCCTAAAATAATCCCTGTTCAGTGGTACCATGCGCCATTTTATGCGGCCGGGCCGCATCCTGACACCTCAATGGAATATTATGGATTATATTGTCGGTCAACGCTGGGTCAGCCATGCAGATTCCCAGCTCGGACTCGGGGTGATTGTCGAGATTGAGCCGCGCCGGGTCACGGTCAGCTTTCCCGCTGTTGGCGAGGAACGCACCTATGCATTGGATAACGCACCACTCACCCGCCTCAGGTTCAAGGAGGGCGACCATATCTCTACGATTAACAGTGTAGAGCTGGTGGTCACTGACGTTCAGGAAAAGGGCGGGCTACTGCTTTACAGTGGTATTGATCATCACGACCAGGCCATCACGGTTTCCGAGCTGGAACTGGATGCCTTCGTCCAGATCACCACCCCCCAACAGCGCCTGTTGAATGGTCACTTCGATAAAAATGACGACTTTGCCCTGAGGGTTGCCACCCTCGCGCACCTGGATCGCCTGCAACACTCGCCTGCCCGTGGCCTGATGGGTTCCCGCACCAGTCTCCTGCCACACCAGGTATATATCGCCAACGAGGTGGGGCAACGCCATGCACCGAGGGTTCTGCTGGCGGACGAGGTCGGTCTCGGCAAGACCATTGAGGCCGGCATGATTGTGCATCAGCAACTGTTGACCGGACGCGCTGCACGGGTACTTATCCTGGTTCCGCAAACCCTGCTTCACCAGTGGCTGGTAGAGATGCTGCGCCGTTTCAATCTGCACTTCTCCCTGTTTGATGAAGAACGCCTGCAGGCCATGTCGGAACATGACCCGCTTGACGACGGAGAGATGGCGCTCGAGTTGAGTGCGGACAGCCCGTTTGACAGCGAACAGCTGGTCTTGTGCAGCCTCGACCTGTTCCGGGACAACCCGGACAGGCAACTGCAGGCATTGATGGCTGACTGGGACCTGGTGGTCGTCGACGAGGCGCACCACCTGCATTGGTCACCCGACGCTCCGGGGGAGGACTACCGGTTCGTGGCGGCACTGGGCCGCCAGAGCGCGGGTTTACTGCTGCTGACCGCCACCCCGGAACAGGTGGGCCTGGACAGCCACTTTGCGCGTTTGCAACTGCTGGATCCGGAGCGATTCCACTCGCTGGAGCAGTTTCAGCAAGAAGAGCGGCAATACCGGCGCTGGAGTGAAATGGCCGAACAGATTGAGGCCGGCACCGTACCCGATGACCTGCCGCCCGGACTCGATCCGACGGCGCCCGCGACCACCTTGATCGACCAGATCCTGGATCGTCACGGTACCGGCCGGGTCATGTTTCGCAATACCCGGGCGGCAATCAGTGGATTCCCCGAGCGCATCCTGCATCGCTATCCGCTACCCAGCCCCGACGCCTATCTGCATGCCAGGATTGATCTCGAATCGGCGCTGCATCCGGAGTCGCCCTATCACGATGACAGCTGGCTGGCCTTTGATCCCCGGGTCGAATGGCTTGAGCAGACCCTGAAGCGCCTGCGGCCCGAAAAAGTGCTGGTCATATGCGCCAGGGCAATGACCGCAGTCGCCCTGGAACACTATCTGCACTTGCGTGCGGGCATTCGCTCGGCGGCGTTCTACGAGGGGCTGTCGATCATCGAGCGCGACCGTGCAGCGGCCTATTTCGCCGACGAGGTCAACGGTGCCCAGACCCTGGTATGTTCGGAGATTGGTAGTGAAGGGCGAAATTTCCAGTTCGCCCATCACCTGATCCTGTTCGACCTGCCATTGAATCCGGACCTGCTGGAACAGCGCATCGGCCGCCTGGACCGGATAGGACAGACCGGCGATGTGCATATTCACGTCCCCTTCCTTGAGAACAGCGCGCAGGAAACACTGCTGGACTGGTATGACCATGGCCTGGACCTGTTCCACGAGAGCTGTTCCGCCGGCACCATGATTTTTGAGGCCTTCCAGGATCGCCTGTTGCCGCAACTGGAGCAACGCGATGACAACTTCGCCACACTCCTTGCGGAGACCACGGAATTCACCCTGGCCACCCGGCGCGAACTGCGCGAGGGTCGCGACCGGCTGCTGGAACGTAATTCCTGCAAACCGGAAGTGGCGGCTCAGGTTATTGCCGAAATCCAGGAGAATGAAGATAGCGAAACGCTACAGGGCTACCTGGAAACCCTGTGCGATGCGTATGGCGTCGAGCATGAACATCACTCGGAACAGGCACTGATCCTGCGACCCACTGAGCACATGCTTACCGCTCATTTTCCCCATCTGCCGGAGGAAGGCGTCACTGTCACATTCTCGCGCGACAAAGCCCTCGCAAGGGAAGACATTGCCTTCATGACCTGGGAACATCCCATGATGGTGGATGCCATGGACATGTTGCATTCAACCGAGCTTGGCAATGCGGCTATTGCCACCATCAAGCTCAAGGGGATTGCGCCGGGCACCATGCTGCTGGAAAGCATCTTTACAGTGAATTGTGTGGCCCCCAGGGGCCTGCAGCTGGAGCGGTTCCTGCCCTTGACACCCGTGCGCCTGCTGGTTGATGCACGCGGCAAGGACCTGGCGGACCTGGTACCACATACGCGCCTTAACGGCCTTGTGGAAAAGGTAAACAAAAGCACGGCGCTGGCTATCATCAGGCAGGTTCACCTTGACGTAGAGAACAAGATGAGCCTTGCTGGCAAGCTCGCAGAAGCGCGTCTGGCACCTATTCTGACCACAGCCGAAACACGTATGCGTAATGACCTCGGCGCGGAACTCGAACGCCTGGAGTCCCTGCGTGAGGTAAACCCCTCTATCCGCCAGGAAGAAATCGACCATCTTGGCTACCGAATAGAGGAATGCGCTACCCACATCCGCCACGCAAGCCTCCAACTGCAAGCCCTGCGCCTGATCCTGACCACCTGATAACGGTCGGGGTCATGAAAGTGCTGGGGTCAGGTCTCGCTTTGTAGCACTCGGTGCTACAAAGCGAGACCTGACCCTATCCCTTGGGAGTCTTCCCTATGAATCGGCGACCATGCCGCCGTCCAGCACCAGCACTTGACCCGTCATCCATGCCGAAGCCCTTGAGCTCAGGTAGAGAGCCGTGCCGGCAGCGTCTTCAGGACTCCCGATTCGCTTGATAGGAAAGGTAGCCGCCGTTTCAGCCTCATGCTCCATCATGTGAGAGGTCATCTTGCTGGGAAAAAATCCAGGTGCAATCGCATTAACGTTAACCTGCTCTCGAGCAAGTTCCGCACCCAGGTGCCGGGTGAGCTGATGAACCGCGGCCTTACTGGCGCTGTAACTGTAATTTTGCATATGGGAATTGGTGATCCCGTTCACCGAGCCGATATTGATCACCCGCGCCGGATCCTCCTCGCTACTGCCGGCACGCAGCGCGGGCAGCAGCTGCTGTGTCAGGAAAAATATCGACTTTACGTTCAAGTCCATTACCTTGTCCCAGCCATTTTCGGGAAATTCGTCAATGCTGGCTCCCCAGCTCGCGCCCGCATTGTTCACCAGGATATGCAGTTCTGGCTCCCGCGCGCGTATCTCATCGGCAAAACGCGTAACGCCTTCCAAAGTGGACAGATCGGCGGTAATAGCGATGCATTCCCCCTCTTTTGAAAGTTCGGCGGCAGTTGCAGTCAACTCATCTTCACGACGCGCCGTGATGTAGGTTTTCACACCATTGGCAACAAAGCCCCTGGCGATCATTGCACCGATACCACGGGAGCCGCCGGTGACAACCGCCACCTTGCCTGTGACGTCAAACAGATTTTTCATTATCAACCTCCTCACTATTTTTGATTAAAAGACGAACCGGGGTCAGGTCTCGCTTTGTAGCATTTGGTCGTACAGAGGTGGGAGCTGGGGTCAGGTCTCGCATTGTAGCATTTGCCCTGATGGACAAATGCTACAATGCGAGACCTGACCCCAGCCTTTAAGCCCCCCAAATGTTACAAAGCGAGACCTGACCCCACGGGTTGGTACCATACCGGTGATGTGTAGGCGCGTTCCTGGATGGTGTCGGGGAAACCCGGGGCAGACTCCAGGCCAAGTGCCCGTGCGTCGAGCAGGGAGTGGCGCGGCGTGGGTACCTGCAACACACGGGAGTAGTAGAATGCGGGCTGGGCAGGATCAAAGTCCGGGTCCTGCCAGGCAACCAGCAGTTGCGCTGCACCGATATCATCGCTCCAGGTGCCAGTGGCGAGGTTAACCGTATTACCGACCGGGGGCAGGCTGCCATCAGCACCCGGCTCACGCCCATCGGACCAGGCCACGTCATAGACTTTTTCCTGTGCCTTACCGGCACTGTCCAGCCAGCCCTTGACGATCTGGATTCGGTCAAGGTTTGCCCCGGCGGGATCGCGAGTCGCCTGGACAATGATTGTCAGTGGGCCCTGCCCTTCAACTGCGCGCAGATTACCCCCCATCGGTACGCCGGATTGGGTCGCACGCTGGTAGAGGTCGCCCGATTGCAGATCTTCCGTCGCGTAACCCCAGCCGGCAAAAAACTGTACGCCGATACGGGGACCGGTCGTCGCGTAAACTTCTCGTCGCCGAAAGGCGGCCAGAATTGCTTCGCGGGTGTTTTCCTGTGCCCACACTGCCGCCAGTCCCGACGCGGACATCGCCCAACCGCTGGGGCCCGCATTCTCTGCCCAGCGATTCGTCTTGTTCTCCGGAATCGAGTCAGTTGCCAGCTTGCCGTGAAAGTTACCCTCCTCCGCGGACGACAGTGACGTATGAGAATCGGTGGAACCTATAAACCCGAGCTCGAAAGGATTGGTTCCCAATTCCTTTGCCATTTCCAGACCCCGCAGCAACGCCGGGCGCAAGTAGTCTCCGGCACGAGCGCGGTAGGTACCCGCTTCGCGCTGTATGTAAAAGGGGTAGGTTTCAAAATCCGCGAAAGGATCGTTGGGGGACAGATCCGGATGAGTCTCCGAATCGCCCTTGATCTGGGTAATCTCCGCAATCGGCTCCCACTGCCGCCGCAACTGCAGGTACTCCTCACTGAAGGGCTCACCCCGCAGGGTCAGCGTATCGAACATCGCCCCCTTGGAAATGTTGGAGTTGTGAGGTATCGCAACAAAGTCGGCATCAAGCGCGCTGGAGGTATCTTCCAGCCAGCGCCACAAATCTTCCGGGTAGGGGCTGTCATCAAGCCCAAAGGGCTGAAACTGCTGCGCCGTTGCGGCGTTTGTGTCGGTAACCACGACCCGGTGCAAATTGCCGCCACCGGGAATCGAACTCCACTCCCAGCCGATCATTGCGGTAAATTCCCCGGGACGGTTGTAGCGATCAGCGGCTTCGGTGATACGGTTCCAGATATCGATTTCCACCTCGGGCATCGGTGCCAACCAGCTGGAACCCAGTATTTCGTTAACAGCCTCGCGCGGTTCACCAGGTTCCGGCAGCACCGAGATAAAAAGCTCCCGGGCCCTCCCCTGGGCAATACGGCGCTGTAACAGCCAGCTCACGAAACGGACCTTGAGGCCGTCGACAAGACCTAACTCGGCGTCACCTGCGCCGTTATAGTAAAGATGACGAATCAGCCCCAGATACTCGGCGTGATCGGACACCACCAGAAAATCGAGTGGTGTCTCTATCTGCACCCGGGCACGATGGTAAGGGTGAATAACCGGCTCGCCAATGGCATAACGGTAGGCCGTATCGGGTTCCGCCAGCAGGTTATTGTTGGCAAACGCGTCCGAGGAGTATGTTGTATGCAGATGGGTATCACCCCAGAGCAGCTGCTTGTTCTCTGCGGCAAGGGGTAGTGGGCATAGCAGGATAGCGGCGAAAGACAGGCCAAATACGGGCGACAATTTCATCTCGTTTCCTCTTGTGATTATTATTTGCCGCCAACAGCCGCTGCACGCAGCGCGCGCACTATTTCGAGCCGGGTATCAATGGGGTCGATCACCGCATCGATTTCCAGATAAGAGGCCGCCTCAGTCGCTTTACCGGCTTCATACAGATCAGCCACCAGACGCTCGAACAATGCCTCGCGCTCTCCCGGATCGGCCACCGCCTCCAGTTCCTTACGATAACCAAGTCGCACCGCACCCTCCAGCCCCATGGCACCGAACTCGCCGGTAGGCCAGGCGGCCGCATAGACCGGCGCGGCAAAGCTACCACCGGTCATCGCCATGGCGCCCAGACCGTAGCCCTTGCGCAGGAAAATGGCGACCATGGGCACTCGCATGGCGGCGCCGGTAATAAACAAAGAGGACATACGCCGTACGGCTGCATCGCGTTCACTGGCGGGGCCCACCATAAAACCGGGGGTGTCCGTAAGAGATAGCACAGGCAGGCCAAAGGCATTAACGAGTTGCAGAAAGCGGGCTGCCTTTTCCGAGGATTCGGCATCCACCGCGCCACCCAGTTGCTGACAATCGTTGGCGATGAGGGCAACCGGCTGTCCCTCGAGACGAATAAAGCCGGTGATGATGCTGCGCCCGTAAACCCGCCGCAGCTCCAGGAAAGAGCCGGTATCGGCAATCGTTTCGATCACCTTGCGTACCGGATACGCCCAGCGCCGGTCCAGCGGCACCAGGTCACGCAATGGCGCCTGGTCGGTGCAGGCCCAGTCCTGCACCGGGCCCTGAAAATAGCTTAACGCCTGTTTTGCCAGGGCCGTGGCGTGGGCTTCATCTTCAGCCACGATATCCACTACCCCGTTCTTGAGTTGCACATCTATCGGGCCGATTTCCCTGGCATCGACCTTGCCAAGACCACCCCCCTCTATCATCGCCGGTCCCGCCATACCGATCCAGGATGTCCGGGTGGCAATGGTAATATCGGCACAGCCAAACAACGCGGCGTTACCGGCAAAACAGTAGCCATTATTGACAGCTATGCGCGGCACTTTCCCGGAGAGCGCAGCCCAACGGCTGAAGGACTCCACATGCAGCCCGGCAATGTGGGTGAGCACGTCGGTATCACCGGGGCGACCACCGCCGCCCTCGGTATACATGATGATCGGTAGCTGGCTGGACTCCGCAAGCGCGCACAAACGGTCCAGCTTGCGGTGATGGAAAAATCCCTGGGTACCCGCCAGCACAGCGTAATCATTAATGATCACCGCCACGCGGGCAGCGCCAACCCCCACTGAGCCGGCGTTGATGGTGGCAGTGCCCGTTATAATGCCGTCCGCGGCAGTGCTGGTTTGCAACTCCTGGTAATCGCGCCGATTGCGCTGGGCGGCGACCGCCAGCTGGCCATATTCCTGGAAAGTACCCGTATCCACCAGGTCTGCCAGGTTCTCGCGCGCACTGCGATACCCCGCCTGGTGACGCCGCACCCGGGCTGCATCGCGGCCCTCGTCAAGGGTGCGCTGCAGGCGCTGTTGCAGCGCCTGCAATTCCGGTCGCAGTTCATCAGTCACATCGCGGCTCCCGAATACAGCAGCTACGGGCGACGGAGTACATCAGTCCCGCTGCTTTTGTTGCTGTCCACGCTCTTGCACGGAGCTGCGCTGCGCAGCGATGTCAGCCCCGGAGACCTGGCGATTGGCATAGGTCATGACCTGCTTCTCCATGGCCAGACCTGCACCCATGGTCATCTCAAGGCCTTCATTAACCAGCGCCTTGTAGGCCTTCACCGTCCACGGTACGCAACTGGCGATATCTTCGGCCAGCTGTTGGCAGCTGTCGGACAAAGCTTCAGGTGCCACCACACGACTGACCAGTCCCCAGGCATCGGCCTGTTCGGCGGAAATGAAATTGCCGCTGAAGTGCGCCTCCCGCGCTCGACTCGGGCCAATAATACGCGCCAGTTTCTGTGATAACCCCCAACCGGGCGCAAGACCTACCCGGCAATGGGTGTCGGCAAAGCGGGCACCTGTAGCCGCGATGAGGATATCCCCCATCAGCGCCAACTCGAATCCGCCGGTGGCAGCGACACCATTGACCCCCACGATAATCGGGCGATCAAAACGTTCCATGGCGGCGTACACATCGTTTTCACCATGAATGGCAAACGCCGCAAGGCCCTCAGGGTGATCGCCCAGGGCCTTGAGGTCGAGACCGGCGCAGAATGCCCTGCCGTTACCGGTCAGCACCAGTGCCCGAATATCTTCATCTTCCTGCAACTCCCCCAGCGCCTGGCACAGTGTCTTCAGCAGCGAAGGCGACAATGCATTCATTGCCTGCGGGCGATTGAGGGTAAGCGTAGCTACCGGGCCATTGCGCTCGACGATCAGTTCTGCATCACTCATAAACCCGAACTCCTGATTATTTACCCTGCCAGACCGGAGGCCGCTTCGCCATGAATGCCGCGACACCTTCCTTTGCATCTTCACTGTCGATACAGAGCTTCTGCAGCGCGGCCTCCCGGGAAATGGTTTCGGCAACCTCGTGTTCCATGGCGAAATTGAGCGCCTGTTTGGTGTAGCGCAGCGACAGGGGCGCCTTGCCGGCCAGTTCCTGCGCCCATTGCAGGGTTTCCGCCAGCAGCGATTCCGCCGGCACAACACGGTTGCACAGGCCCAGTTCCTGGCAGCGCGCCGCGGCGAGCTTTTCGCCACCGACAATCAGCTCGTAGGCACGTTTGCGACCCAGGGTTCTCGCCAGGTGCCAGGTAGCCCCGCCATCCGGAATCAGACTGATGGCCGCAAATGCTTGATATATAAAGGCATTATCGGCCATCACCGTCAGGTCACAGACCATGGCAAAAGAACTGCCAACTCCCGCGGCGGCGCCGTTGACTGCACTGATCCAGGGCTTGGGTGCATCGGTAATGGCCATTAGCGCCGGCTTGTACTCGTTATTGAGCTGGCGCTCTACATCGAAATCGTCCCCTGCCACCTCGGCCAGGTCCGCGCCGGCGGAAAAGGCACGGCCTGATCCGGTCAGCACGGCGACACGCACGTTGTCGTCAGCGTTAACGTCTCGCACTGCCTGCAGGATATCGCGCCTTAAAGCCGCACTGAATGCATTCAGGCTGTCCGGACGGTTGAAGCTGACCAGGGCAACACTGCCGTGATGCTCTACCGTTACTGTTTCATAACTCGCCATTGTCTGTTTTCCTTATGAGAAGACTCCTGATGGATTTAACCGAAGCTACCGGATTCTCGCAGCTGGCGAATTTCGCTCTCGGCAAAACCCATGGCCGCCAGGGTGGCCTCGGTGTCTTCTCCCAGAGTGTGGGCACCGTGTGCAACCTGTGACGGCGTACGACTGAACCGGGGAGCAGGCGCGGGCTGGGTCAGGCCATCAACGTCAATGTAGGTATTGCGCGCGACATTGGCCGGATGCGCCGGTGCATCGACAAACGATAGTACAGGTGCGAAGCAGACATCGGTACCCTCCATCAACTCACACCACTGGGCCTGGGTTTTGCGTTTGAATATCGTCGCCAGCTTCTCGGTCAGTTCGGGCCAGCGTGACTGGTCATGCTGGTTGCCAAACTCGGCTTCCGGCAGTTCCGCCAGCTCCATCAGCAGGGCGTAAAACTGTGGCTCGATCGAGCCGATCGAGATGTACTCGCCGTCGGCGCACTCGTAGGTATCGTAGAAGTGGGCGGCCCCGTCCAGCATGTTGGCTTCGCGCTGGCTTGCATCCCAGGCACCAATGGCGTGGAAGCCGTGAAACATCCACATCAGTTGCGCCGCGCCATCCACCATCGCCGCATCCACGACCTGGCCCTTACCGGAGTTGGCGGCCTCGAGTAGCGCAGCAAGTACCCCATTCACCAGCAGCATGCCGCCGCCGCCCATATCCCCCACCAGATTCAGTGGCGGTACCGGTTTCTCGCCACGACGACCGGTGGCATACAGTGCCCCGGTGAGCGAGATATAGTTGATATCGTGTCCCGCGGCCTGTGCCAAAGGCCCCTCCTGACCCCAACCGGTCATGCGCGCGAAAACCAGGCGCGGATTGCGATCGAGACAGATATCGGGCCCTATTCCCAGTTTTTCGCATACACCGGGACGGTAGGGATCGATCAGTACATCCGCGTTTTCAATCATGCGCAGCAGTGTTTCCACGCCCTGGGGCTGCTTGAGATTGAGCACCACCGACTTTTTGCCCCGGGCGCTGACATCGCGCATCTGCCGGGGATCGGCCGCCGTGGCGCGCTCGATACGAATCACCTCGGCACCCATATCGGCGAGAATCATACCGCCCATCGGGGCGGGACCAATACCCGCAAGTTCGATGACGGTAAAGCCGTTCAAAGGACCCATTTTCTGCTCCCCTATCGTGGTTGCATGCGAATCGCGCCATCGAGACGGACGCATTCGGCATTGAGATAGTCGTTCTCGGCAATAAAGACTGACAAGTGCGCGATCTCTGCGGGCTTGCCCAGGCGGCGCGGGTAGCAGACGCTGTTCTCCAGCGACTTGTAGGCTTCCTCTGGCAACAGTTCAAACAACGGCGTATGGATCAGGCCCGGTACAATCGTGTTGACGCGAATGCCATAGCTGGCCAGATCGCGCGCCATTGGCAGGGTCATACCGACGATGGCGCCTTTGCTGGCGCTGTAGGCCAACTGCCCGACCTGGCCTTCCATGGCGGCGATGGAGGCGGTATTGATGATAACGCCGCGGCCACCGTCGTCGTTGATGGGTTCATTCTTTGCCATTTGTTCAGCGGCATAGCGAGACACGTTGAAGGTGCCGATGAGGTTAACATTGATCACCGGCATGAACTGATCCATGGGGAACACGCCTTTCTTGCCCAGCGTCTTGGTGGCGCTGCCGATACCGGCATAATTGTTGCAGATGTGAAGGGCGCCGAACTTCTCTACCACAGCGGCGACAGCTTCCCTGACCGAATCCTCTTCAGCCACGTTAACGCTCCAGAAAGCAACATTCTCGGCCCCAAGCGCCGCAATCACCTCATTGGCATTCGCTTCATTGAGATCAAAAATAGCGACCTTGACGCCCTTGGCAACGTAGGCTTCGACTGTTGCGCGACCCAGCCCTGAGGCACCACCCGTGACAATTGCGACTTTTCCTGCGAGTTCCATAACTTTTCTCCTTGTTGAAAATTGACGTTGGCGATTAAAAATTGCGTGTATTGAATGGCTTGTAATTATCCGACAGGCAGTCACGGCTGACGATAATCTTCATGACTTCCGAGCTTCCCGCGTAAATGGTCGCGATCTTTGCGTCCGTACACTGCCGGCTGATGGGATATTCATCCATATAACCGGCACCACCGTGCAGCTGTACGCCGAGGTCCGCAGCAGCGATCTGCAGCTCGCTCGTCACCAGTTTCGCCTTCGCAGCATCTATTGCCGTCAGGGCCCCATTATTGAACGCCTGTACGCACTGGTCGACATAAATCTGCGCGATATCCAGCTGGGTGCGCATTTCAGCCAGTTTGAACTGGGTGTTCTGGAAGGCCGCCAGCGGTTTGCCAAAGGCCTTGCGCTCACGAACGAATTCCGCGGTGAGGTCCCAGGACAGCTGTGCCGCGGAGAGATAGCCCGCCGCGCCAATCAGGCGCTCCTCCGCCAGCCCTTCCATCAAATAGATGAAACCCTTGCCCGGCTCCCCCAAAACATTGGCCTTGGGGATTTTGACGTCGTTAAAGAACAATTCTGCCGTGTCCTGAGCCTTCAGGCCCATCTTCTTCAGGTTGCGACCGCGCTCGAAGCCCTCCATGCCCCGCTCCACAATAAAGAGGGTCATGTGATGGGGATTATTCTCGGGATCCGTCTTGGCGGCGACAATAACCACGTCGGCGTTGATACCGTTGGAAATATAGGTCTTGGATCCATTAAGTACCCAGTGATCGCCTGCGTCAACGGCGGTACTGCGCATACCGGCCAGATCGCTACCGGCATCGGGTTCGGTCATGGCGATGGCCAGGATACTGTCGCCGCGCACGCAAGCCGGCATGAAGCGCTGGCACTGCTCTTCATTGCCGAAACGTGTAAAGTAAGGCCCTACCAGGCGACTGTGCAGGGTACTGTACCAGTCCCCGACCCGGGCATAGGCGGCCTCTTCGATAATGATTTGCTCAAAACGGAAATCGGGGTCACCCATGCCACCGTATTTTTCCTCGGGCCAGACCATGAGGAAGCCCTTTTCTCCCGCTTTCGCAAAAGCGGCACGATCAACAATCCCTGCGTCTCGCCAGCTTTCCATATGTGGCACAATCTCGGCGGAGAGGAACTTGCGGTAGGCGTCCCGGAACATTTGTTGCTCGTCAGTGAAGTCGCGTTGCAGCATGCGTGTTGCCTCGAATAAGGAGAAAATTGTGACGACACAGTATGCTCAGGGCAAAATTTCCCAACAATGACCTGTGCCGACAAATAAATTGACTTAAACTAACAGCGTTTTTCCGTCGAGGCCCGACCCAGCAATGGACAGCATGTTTGCCGATCACATTATCTATGCCCACTTCGGACTGGTGCTGGTACTCACGGCCGGCCCCCTGTTTGTGGTCTACGCGCTCAGTAACAGCGTCCAGCCTCCCGCCGGCCTGGGCTTTTTCACCGTCTACTTCATGCTCGCACTACTGGCCTGGATCGCCTTTGCCGTCGGCGGTACCGGCACCATTGCCATCAGCATGGACGTACCCGCTATCGCTGCAATGATCAGCAGCTACGCCCTGTTGCTCGCGGTGGGCCAGCGCGCGGGCATCAGCGTGGGCCACTACGCCATTGGTGGCCTCTGTGCAGCTGCCTGCATCGCTGTCATTATCCTGGCCGCCGTACCTTCTTTTCAGCTATATCTCGCTATTACTGGCCTGTTCTGGACGCTTGCCGGCCTGGTGAGCGCCTGGCACGGCTGGCGCAACCATAATCCCGGAGACGGTATCGTCGCGACTGCCGGACTGGTCGTGCTACTGACCATACCCGGCACGGCTTACGCGCTGCAGGTAGGCGAACTCCTGCCATCCTTGCAAAGCAATGTCTACAGCCTGCACGGCACCGCACATGCCATGGTCATTATCGGCTTCCTTACCAGCCTGGTGATTGACCGCCAGCAGCAACTCACCCGGTTGAACACGCTGGACCCTCTCACGCGTGTATTGAATCAACGGGGGCTGGAAAGCGCCCTCCATGTCACCCTGGCCAACGCCAGTCGCCACGGCCACCCCATTGCGGCAATCCTGCTTGACGTCAATGACCTCAGGCAACTCGATCACCAGTATGGTCGCGCCACCGGCGACAAGCTGCTGCAGAAAATCGCCCATTGCCTGGAGCAGGAGTGTCGCAGCAGCGATGTGGTATCCCGCTATGGCAATACAACATTCCTGATGGTACTGCCAAACACCAACCTGCCGCCCGCGCGCACGCTGGCGGAGCGAATTCGCAGGCGCCTCGAAGAACAACCGATGATCATAGACCAGGAGACCGTGGCGATAACTGTCAGCCTGGGCGTCGCCAGCCGCGAAGGCGACAGCGAGCTGGAAAACCTGTATCGGGATACCGAGCGGGCACTCAAGCTCGCCAGGCGCGGCGGGGCCAACCATGTGGCCGCGGTTGACCACAAGCCGTTACACATGAGTAACGGCATCGCAGCGGCCCGGCGATCCGACGCTCCGCGGTCCGGCGAACCGCGGTCCGGCGCTCCGGTGCCAGACGACGGTGCGTGAGCTCTCCATATCCGTTTACTTTGCCCGGGCTGTGCTGCGCAATGCGGTGGCGATCGGACTCGACCCAATGGCCCTGCTGCGCAAAAACCGGATTTCCCCGCGACTGATTCTGGAAGAAGGCGCCCGCATCTCGATCGAGCGTTTTGCCGACCTCCAGGCCAGCACCATGCTCGCCATGAACGATGAAGCCCTGGGCTACACCAGTCGACGCCTGCCCATAGGCACCTGGTCAATGATGTGCCACGCAGTCATCGGCAGCGCCACCCTGGGCCAGGCAATCAACCGCTACTGTCGTTTTTTTCAATTGTTTGACGCGTCGCCCTCCCCCTGTCTGCACGAAGCCTGTGACCTGGTCAGCCTGCGCCTGCAGAGCCATGACCTGGCCGATGTGCAGCCTTATGCCGCCGAGCTGATGTTGTTTAATGCACATCGCTTCGGCAGCTGGCTGGTGCAGGAGCATCTGCCCATACAGGCCGTCAACCTCAGTTATTCGGCCGCGGCGAAAGCCGATGATTACCGGCACATGTTTCTCGCCAATCCGGTACATTTTGAGGCCGAACACTGTGAACTGGTCTTTTCCAGCGCGCTGATGGAAAAACAGATTACCCAGACGGAACAAAGCCTGCGTCACTTTTTGCGGCACCCGGCGCTGATGATGCTCACCCAGGATTTTGCCCACAATAGCTGGACCGCACAGGTACGGGACCTGATTCGGCACCATCTTCACGAAATGCCGGAACTCGGGGCGGTAGCCAAAACCCTGGAGTTACACCCCCAGACCCTGCGTCGTCGCCTCTCAGCCGAGGGTACCACTTTCAAGGACATCAAAAACCAGCTGCGCCGCGACACGGCGCTGCACTTCCTGGGTAAACAGGGCCTGTCCATTGAAGAGATAGCCCATCGTTCAGGCTTTTCCGAATCCAGCGCCTTTATCCGGGCATTCAAGGGTTGGACCGGGGTCACTCCTTACACGTACCGCAAAGGTCTGTAGGCGTAATTGGCCAACTGCCGGCTACAGGCATAAGCTATATACACGTAACCTGCCCGATTTCGGACCGGTATCACAAGGAGGAACAACGTGCGCCAGACTATCAAGGCTGCGGCGATCGCCTATGTTACTTATCTTGCCCTGAGCATCCTGGTGCTCCTGCCAGCGCTGAATTTTCTGGCTCCCTCGCTGGCCAGGGATTACCTTAACCGGGAACTGAGTACCGAGCTCATTCTTTTCAATCCCTTCACTCTGGGTCTTGAGGTGCGGCAGGCTGCACTGGCAGAACCCGGCGGCGAGCCATTCCTGGAATTTGATCGTGCGGAAATCAACCTGTCGCTCGCCAGCCTGATAAAGCCGGGGCTGGTATTTGATGTCGTGGCGCTCGACAACCTCTATTTACATCTGCAACGCAACAGTGACGGCACCCTCAATATCAGTGACCTGATCGCGGATACGGACGAGGCGGACACCCGCCAGGAACCCGCAACCGAGCAACCGTTTCAGCTCACTATCGCAGAGCTGGACCTGTCGGCACGCCGCATTGATATCACTGACCAACAACATCCCCAGGGTTACCGCACGCACCTGGATTCGCTCAGCCTCGCGGTTACCAATCTATCGACGGTTATCGAAGAAGGGCAACCCTACTATCTGCAGGCCTCCACCGAAAGCGGCGGCCGCCTGGAATGGGAGGGCGATCTTTCAATAATAGCGGGCCACAGTGCCGGGGCCCTGCGCCTGGACAATATTCGCCTGCGTCCATTCTGGCGCTTTGCCGAACCCTGGCTCGCTTTTGAAGTAACCAGCGGATCACTGAATCTTGATACCGACTATGAGGTCAGCTGGCGCGACAATCTGCATTACGCTCTCAGCGGGGGTAGCCTGGAAATCGTGGATGTCGACATTAATCCCCGGGATACTGCCGACCTCCCTGACACCGGCGTCGGCATGAAGGCGCTGCGAGTAAAGGGCATTACGCTGGACGGCACCCAACAGTCGGTGACCGTGGAAGATGTAGCCGCCGAGGGGCTGGACCTGCGGGGCTGGAGTGATGGTGATCGAGTCAGCCTGATCGACCTGTTTGCAGTGTCTGCGGATGCGCCCCTGGTATCCGCAAATACCGAAGAAGATAGTGCAGGACCATCCTGGCAATTTCACCTTGACCAGGCTGCCCTGGGGGATAGTGAAATCAACTGGCGAACCGGGTTCACCGACCCTCCCGTGCTCACCGTCCAGCCACTCAGTGCCAGCCTGAATGACCTCAGCTGGCCGGCGAACGGGCCGAGCCCATTCAGTCTGTCGCTGACCATCAATGACACCAGCACCCTCGACAGTAGCGGGGAAATCAATGTGGGTTCCGGAACCGGCCACCTTGATTTTGATCTGCAGGCACTCTCCGTAGAGTGGTTTGAACCCACATTACCCGACGTTTTACGCGCCGAAATCGGCAGTGGCGAGGCGCAGACCAGCGGACGACTCACCCTCAAGGAATTCCAGCCACAAACCCTGACCGGCGAGGGCGGGGTCAGTAAGTTTTCCATGGTATTGCACGGCGCCGAAGAGGCGCTGACCCGCTGGCAGAACCTGGACTGGCGGGGCCTCGACGTCGATCTTGGCAAGCGCGATATCACCCTGGCCGAACTGCACCTGACCGGCTACGAAGGACGCCTGCACATCCAGGCCGACGGCACTATCAATGTACAGCAATTGCTGGAAGAGGATACCGACGCCAACGCCACAAGCGAGACTACAACGACAGCCCCCGAAGAAACGGACTCCGCGCAATGGCGCTTTTCTTTACCTCAAGTGTTTATTGCCAAAAGCCAGCTCGACTTCCAGGATGAGTCACTACCGATTCCATTCCGCACGGTGATCGGGGACCTTGATGGCACCATAACCGATGTGGGCTCAGATCCGTCGCGACCCATGCAGATTGATATCAAGGGTTCAGTCGATGGTTATGCCCCGGTCGATCTCTCCGGCACCGCAAGCCTGCTCAGTGACCCACCGATGCTGGACCTGGGCCTGGACTTCCGCGGGCTGGACCTGTCGCGCTTAACGCCCTATTCCAGCACTTATGCGGGTTACACCATTGCCCGCGGCACCCTCAACGCGCAGCTGCGGTATCGTCTTGAGAATGGCAGACTGCAAGGGGATAACGAACTGCTGATTGAGCAGCTCAGGCTGGGTGAGCGGGTCGCCAGCGACAAGGCCGTAGACCTACCCCTGAAACTGGCTATTGCCCTGCTGACCGACAGCAATGGCGTGATCGACGTGGCGGTACCGGTCAGTGGTGATATTGATAACCCCCAATTCAGCCTGGCCAGCGTTATTACCCGCGCCTTCGTCAACCTGATCGGCAGTGCGGTTACCGCTCCCTTCAGGTTGCTGGCCAACCTGGTGGGTAGCAGTGAAGACCTGCAAACCATCGATTTTGCCGCGGGCAGCGCCACGCTGGACGACCACGGTGAGGAAGAGTTGTCATCACTGGCCACCGCCATGCAACAACGGCCCGGCATTGCGCTGGTCATCGAGGGCCGGTTTGATCCGGTCACCGATCGCGCTCAGCTGCAACAACAGTTGTTTCGAAAATCCCTGCTTGCGGACGGCCTTGAAGAAAGCGATATCGCCCAGCGTAGTGCCGCCTGGGAAGCCGCCATCAGCGACCGTTATCTCGCCCTGGGCCTGGCTGCAAATGAGGAAACAGCGCCTTCCATCCTGCAACAGGCGAGGTTATTGCGGGATCGGCAGGAAGTGCCGATACAGCAGTTGCGGGACCTGGCCGCCGCACGTGCCGCCGCCAGCAAGCGCTTCCTCCTTGATGAGGGCGAAATAGAGCCTGGCCGTGTGGTACTGGAGCAGGTGGATCCGGAAACCGAATCTCACACTTTCAGCGGTGTTGAACTGTCAATCGATGTCTGATGCCGGCAACAGGGGGGAGTCACAATACCGGCATCGATAGCTGGCCTCGCCGCGCTCCATGCGATTGTGGCGTACGCTGGATACAGCGTGATCCCTGCAGGCACAGCGGTAACGGTGGCGTCGCTGTCGGCGCTGGGGCACACCGCTCAAGTCAAGATTGAAGGTGACCTCGGCGGGCACCCCGAACTGCTCCATCAACCAGCGCCATTCGACGCCATGAGGCCGCACCCTGCCCCGTCCCCAATGGCAATAGACCGCATAGTGGGCTACCTCATGAGGTACCGTATGTGCCAGGTTGTGCTCAAAGTATTTGGCGAAAATCCACGGATTGTAACGGATCCGGCAGTGCCGTCCCTGGGCCCTGAACATGCCGGCCGTCCTGCCCTTGAGGTCGAACATGACCGGAATCGGCGCCAGCTGCATCGCCAGTAACTCCTGCGCCCTGGCGATACATTCGAGAGTGAACTGCTCTACCTGCAACTGCTGTGCTTTGTTGATGGGAACCACGTGATCCGGCACCGCTGACTTACTCCTCTGGTCACCTGGTGGGCAGTGTACCCGAGCCCTGCTCAAGACACAGCTGCAGCCAGCAGCGCAGTGCCGCATTATGGAATTTTTTCCGATGCGTCACGATATTCAGCTGGCGCGTGAAATCGCGCGCCGGCACCTGCAGCGGCACCAGGGAGCCCCGGGCAAAAGCCTCCACCAGGCTTATTCGTGACAGGCACCCCACTCCCAAACCTGCTTCAACCGCACGCTTGATCGCCTCGGTATGCTGCAGTTCAAGCACAATCCGCAGATCCGGCAAGAGCCCGTGCATCGCGCGCTCGAAAGTCTGCCGGGTACCCGATCCCGGCTCTCGCATGATCCAGCCCAGGCTTTGCAAGTCCCGGTCGGACAAGGCGGCCTTGCTAGCCAGGGGATGCCCGGGAGCCGCGAACACCGTTAGCTCATCGTCCCGCCAGGGCCGGCTCTCGAGATCGGGATGGTTGAATTCGCCCTCCACTAACCCAATATCAAGTTCAAAGCCGGCCACTTGCTCGGCGATGGTTTTGGTATTGGCCACATTGAGTGCAATATCCGCCTGGGGATAGCGAGCCCGAAACAGGGCAATCAGCGGTACCGCAAGGTAATTACCGATGGTCAGGGTGGCACCGACCTGAACCCGGCCGCTGACCTCGTCACCCGAGAGGGATTGCTCAAACGCCCGGGCCTGGGCCAGCAGGTTTTCCGCCTGGGGACGCACCTGGCGGCCCAGTTCGCTAAGTCGCAGTCGTTTGCCCAACCGGTCAAACAACTGCACCCCGAACTGCTCTTCCAGTTCCCGCAATGCACCCGAAGCCGCAGACTGGGACATCGCCAGACCGGCGGCGGCCCTGCTGATATTCTCATCCTGGGCCGTGGCGACAAACACTTCTAGCTGGCGCAGACTGTAGCGCATGCGAAAGATCTCTATATCGGCTAAATGGATATTGTATATCTGAAAAAACCATTTTACCAATATATGACCAACCCTTAACCTGTCATCAACCTTTAAGCTCTACTGCAAGGAGTGAGACTATGGCCACGCTGCTGCGTGAACAAGTGACCGATATACACCACTGGACGGACCGGTTGTTCAGCTTCAAGACCACCCGCAACCCGGGATTCCGCTTTGAGAACGGCCACTTCACCATGATCGGGCTTGAGCGGGAGGGCAAACCCCTGCTCCGTGCCTACAGCATGGCCAGTGCCAACTACGAAGACAAACTGGAGTTTTTCAGTATCAAGGTGGCAGACGGCCCACTGACATCACATCTGCAGAATATTCGCGTCGGTGATGAGTTACTGGTCAACAGCAAGTCGACCGGCACCCTGGTAATGGACAACCTGCTTCCGGGTGGCACGCTGTATCTGCTCGCCACCGGTACCGGGCTGGCGCCGTTCATGAGTATCATCAAGGATCCCGAGATCTACGAGCGCTTCGACCGGGTAGTACTGGCCCACGGCTGCCGTCATGCCAGCGAGCTGGCCTACCGGGATGCGATTACCCAGGATTTGCCCGCCCACGAATACCTGGGCGACGACATCAGCAACAAGCTGTTTTACTACCCCACCGTTACCCGCGAGCCGTTTATTCATAATGGACGTCTCACCGACCTTTTGGCCAATGGCACCATGCCTGCAGACCTGGGGCTGGCGCCGATAGACCCGCAGCGGGACCGGTTCATGATCTGTGGCAGCCCGGCCATGCTCAAGGATATGACCCGGCTGCTCAACGAACGCGGTTTCAACGAATCGCGCCACGGCAAGGCCGCCCACTACGTGATTGAACGGGCCTTTGTGGAAAGCTGATCAGTGCGCGTCCGCCACCTGCAGTGATTCGCGCAGCTCGCGTTTGAGAAACTTGCCATTGGCGTTGCGTGGCAGGGGTTCGGAGAGAAACCATATATACCGGGGCACCTTGTAGGGGGCCAGCAGCCCCGCACAGTGCGCGCGCAGGTGAGTGGCATCCAGGCTGCTGTCGGGGTGGCGGTATACGGCCGCCCCGACTTCTTCACCCAGGCGTTCGTCAGCGACCGCAAAGACCACACACTCCAGCACATCCTCGTGTGCAAACAGGGCATTTTCCACTTCCGCGCAGTACACGTTTTCGCCGCCGCGCAACACCATGTCCTTGGCCCGATCAACCAGGAAGATAAAATCTTCGTCATCGATGTAGGCGATATCACCGGTGTGCAGCCAGCCATCGGTAATCGAGTCCGCAGTGGCATCGGGCCGGTTCAGGTACCCCTTGATTACCGGCGCGCCCCGGACCCAGAGTTCACCAATCTCGCCCGGGCCCAGGTCCTCACCCTGGGGTCCCACGCACTTGGCTTCCAGGGTTGGCATTGCCGGGCCAACACTGGCGGGTTTATCGACAAAAAAATCAGCCGAGACGGCAGCAATAATGCCACTGGTTTCGGTCATGCCGTAACCGGTATTAGGCCGCGCCGCCTTTGAGCGCTGCTGTATTTTTTCTACCAGGTCCGGCTGCAGGGCAGCGCCGCCGCCACCGAGTACGGTAAGGGACGAGGTGTCACGCCGCGCAAAATCAGGATGCATTAATAACTCACGCGCCATCATGGGCACCCCGTTGAATGTGGTCACGCGCTCTTTTTCTATCAGTTCCAGTGCTTCCGCCGCATCCCACTTGTACATATGCACCAGCTTGCCGCCGGCTATCGTCGTGGCCTGGGCCACACAATTATTGGCGGTCACATGGAACAGCGGCGTGGCCAGCAGGGAGTTGGGGGCCGGGGCAGTGCCGGCCGCCGGCGGTGTGGCGCCGCGAGCCATGGCAACCGCCATCGGCTGCACCGTGTTGATAAACGCAATATTGAAGATATTGGCGACGCAGCCACGGTGCGTCAGGCGTGCACCCTTGGGGCGCCCGGTAGTGCCTGATGTGTAGAAAATACAGGCGTCGTCATTGGGGTCCACTTTCACCTGCGGGAGCCGCGATTCGGCGTTGATCACGTCGACCCAATCCGTCGCCCAGTCCGGCGCCTCGTCATGCAAGCGCACGGCTACGACCTTGAGCTCGGGAAAACCATCGCGAATTTCGGCAAAGCGTTGCATGCGCTCGCGATCACAGATCATCAGTTTCGGCGCCGAGTCCTCCAGGGCAAACTGCATTTCGTGGGCCACCCACCAGGCGTTCATACCGACCACAACGGCACCCATCGAGGTTATTGCCCAATAGGCGAGCATCCATTCGGGGTAATTGCGCATGGCAATGGCGACCCGGTCTCCAGGACCGATACCCTGGCCATGCAGCCAGTGCGCGATACTGGCGGTATAGGCATGGGCCTCGCTATAGCTGCAGCGCTCACTGTCGTAAATCAGGTACTCCTTGTCGCCATGAGCAGCCGTACTCAGCCAGATCTCCCGCAGCGACGGCGGCACGTTGGCATAACTGCGGATCGGCACGCCATCGACCTCGATGGTCACCACCTCAAAGGGCTGCCCCGCGGCTGTAAGCTGAGTCCATGACTTCTTCAATTCTTCGTACACGGCGCTACCTCTGTTAGACTTGTGATTTTTGACACAGGCAGCATACCCTGCGCCGGGAGTCTGCTCAACGGTGACGGGTATCTGTAGCCCTGGGTCAATTTTTTTGTCGCGGTGTGTCATTGTCCGGTCGTAAGCCGGGCCACACACTGCGATGCTGACTGAAACGATTACTACTATAAGCAAGGATCTTCATGAGCGCACAGCAAGTTGATATCGAGCGTCTGACTGCCTATATGGCTGAGCATGTTCCCGGATTTCACGGTGACCTGACCGCGGAGAAGTTTCCGGGCGGCCAGTCCAACCCGACCTTCAAGCTGACGGCGGGTGATACGTCCTATGTATTGCGGCGCAAGCCGCCGGGTGAGCTGCTGCAGTCTGCACACGCAGTAGACCGCGAGTTCCGTGTAATGACCGCGCTCCGCGATACCGATGTCCCGGTACCCCGTACCTACGCCCTGTGTGAAGATGAAAGCGTGATCGGCTCCATGTTTTTCATCATGGAATATAAGGAAGGACGCATCCTCTGGGACCCGGTACTTCCCGAGGCGGCTGACAATGCCGAGCGCAGCGCCATTTATGACGCCATGAACCAGACCATGGCGGCGTTGCACAATGTTAACGTGGAAGCAGTAGGACTCGCTGACTACGGCAAGCCTGGCAATTATTTTGAGCGCCAGCTGGGTCGCTGGACCAAGCAGTATCGGGCCTCTGAAACAGAAGTCATGTCAGACATGGAAACCCTGCTGCGCTGGTTGCCCGCAAACATGCCCCAGGATGATGGCACCGTCAGTCTGGTGCACGGTGACTACAGGCTGGACAACATGATGTTCCATCCCACCGAACCCAGGGTAATCGCCCTGCTTGACTGGGAGCTTTCAACCCTGGGGCATCCGCTGGCGGACCTCGCCAACCAGTGCATGGCCTGGATGTTGCCACGGGACAGCAGCATGAAGGGTCTGGCGGGCGTTGACCGCAAGGCCCTCGGCATCCCTACCGATGAAGAATACATTAACCGCTACTGCGAACGCACCGGCCGCGATGGTATCGAGAACTGGGATTTTTATCTGGTCTTTTCCCTGTTCCGTCTCGCCGCTATCGTCCAGGGCATCAAGAAAAGGTCCCAGATCGGCACCGCGTCCAGCGCCGAGGCAGATGCCCGCGGCGACCTGGTCGGTCCGCTCGCGCACCTCGCCGTACAACTCATCAAATAAATACACAGGAGCAATACTATGAGCGACGAACCGGTACTGGTAGAAATCAAGGATGGCATCATGGTGGTTACCCTTAACCGCCCCCAGGCAAAAAATGCCGCCAACCGTGCGCTGGCGGAAGGGGTTGCCGCCGCAATGGACGAGCTGGACAGCAATGATGACCTGCGCGTCGCCATTCTTACCGGCGCCGGAGGCACCTTTTGTTCCGGAATGGATTTAAAAGCCTTTGTATCCGGAGAGGTGCCCCATATTGAAGGCCGTGGTTTCGGCGGTCTCACCGAGCGCCCCCCGCGCAAGCCACTGATTGCGGCAATAGAGGGCTATGCACTGGCCGGGGGTCTGGAGCTGGCGATTTCCTGCGACCTCATCGTTGCCGCAGACAACGCCAAATTCGGCATCCCGGAGGTCAAGCGAGGCCTTGCCGCAGCAGCGGGTGGCCTGGTCAAGTTGCCACGCCAGATCCCTCCCCGCCTGGCGATGGAAATGGCGCTTACCGGTGATTTTATCGACGCCGGACAGGCGCAGGCCATGGGCCTGATCAATCGAGTGGTGCCCCAGGGAACCGCGCTTGAGGAAGCCCTTAAACTGGCTGCCGCAATCGCCGCCAACGGACCGCTGGCGGTCGCCACGAGCAAACAGGTGATTCTGGAATCTGCCGACTGGTCACGGGAGGAGATGTGGCAGAAACAGCAGGAGCTGGTGAACGCCGTATTCGTCAGCGAAGACGCCATTGAAGGCGCTACCGCTTTCGCCCAGAAGCGCGCTCCCAACTGGAAAGGTCGCTAGGATCCACCCTCACCGGGCGAGCGCCGATGCTCGCCCGGCTTTCGCGAGCAAATATACTCCGCGACACATCCACCACACCAGGGTCTGCGTATCTTCCCGTATGTTAAAAACACAGCAGACTGTTGCCATGCCCGACACGCTCTATTATGACGGCCAATGCCCCCTGTGCAGCAAGGAAATGGACAAACTCGGGACTCTTTGCGATGGCGGGCTGGAACTGCGCGACATTCACCAACTGCCGGCTTCCGACACCCTGCCCGACCGTGAAACACTGCTGCGCACTCTGCATCTGCGCACCGCTGACGGCCGCCTGCTGACTGGCATCGACGCCAATGTCGCGGCCTGGCAGCACACCCGCCTGGGGCCACTGTGGGCCTGGCTGCGGTGGCCACTGATCAGGCCCTGCGCTGATTTCTTCTACAACCTCTGGGCACAGCGACGCTACCGTCGTCTTTATCCCTGATTCCGGACCGGAAACACTATGCACTTGCAATCCACTGACCTCGACGGTCTTGAGTCCCGCTATCGCGCAGCCCTGGTAAATTCCCTCAGCGGCTTCAAGCCGGCCAACCTTGTCGGCACCGCCGACCACACTGGCCACAGCAATCTCGCCATCATGAGCTCGGTGGTACACCTGGGTTCGCACCCCCCCCTGCTCGCCCTGATCATTCGCCCCAACCCCACAGCGCGCCATACCCTGGACAACATACTCGACACCGGTTGTTATACCATCAACCACGTCGGCAACCAGTTTGTTGAAGCGGCACACCAGACCGCGGCGCGCTACCCCCGCGAGCAATCCGAATTCGCTGCCACCGGTCTTGAAGAACACTGGGTCGAGGGTTTTGCGGCGCCCTTCGTAAAACAGGCAAGCATTCGCATGGGGCTGCGCCTGCGTGAACACCAACAGCTGGAGATCAACGACACACATTTCCTGATAGGTGAAATTGTACTGGTTGACGTGCCGGATCACTGTGTCGGTGACGACGGCTCGGTGGATATCAGTGCTGCGGGCAGCGTCGCCCTGAGTGGGCTCGACAGCTACCACGATACCCGGCGACTACGCCGCATGGCCTACGCCAAACCGGACCTGCCACCTACCCCTGTTGCCTGAGCGGCTACTGTATGCCGGTCCGGAGTGCACCGGACCGGCCGTTCCTTTTCAGGCAGCCTGGCTCTCATCACCGCCGGAACTGTCATCCGATTTGCCGGCACCGGGCCGCTTTTTAGCGGCCGGGGTCTTGCGCCGGGCTTTGGTGCGAGTCCCGGACCTGGTCACCGCATCATCACTCGCCGCGCGCTGGGTCAGCGACTTGCGGTCCTTTCCGGTCGGTGGCGGACGCCGTCGGGAAGCCCTGGGTTTATGGTATTCCGATTCTTTGGGGCGCAGGTCACCGTATTCAAAGCGATGCAGAATCTCTTCCATGGTTCTGCTGATTTTGGTGCAAATCCGGATGGCTTCAACGTTGGGGTAGCAGGAGTGCGCGCCGCCTTCCATCAACGCTATCAACTCCTGTTCGGAGAGGTGCGAGAGGATTTTGGCCGGGTTGTACCAGCGAAAACTGGGCATGATGTTAATGTCGCCGCTGTATTCCTGGTCCAGCAGCGAGTGGATACCGTTCATCAGCAGGTTGAACCGGGGCCAGTTATCGCCTTTCCTCTGCGCCACGCCACGATAAAAATTCAGTACCTCGCGACCTATACCGACACCGAGAACGCCCAGGGCGGCCGACACTCCACTCCTTTTGCGGTTACCCCGTAAAAAGGGCGTGGCAATGGGATTCACCATACTGACAATATAGTGATTGGTGCTGTAAAGCCGGGACAGGCGCTTGGCGGGCAAGTCGTCGGCAATCGAGCCATCCACCCACTTTCGCGTAGGCAGGTAGGGTTGTGGCTCTCCGTGTACGTTTTTCGCCATCAGCATGACCGGGGGAAATACGCCGGGTACCGCACAGGACGCCATGACAGCGGAGCGCACAAAGACATTGGGCGAGGTTATGGCATTCAACAGGCGAGAGCGCTGATGCGTTTCCGCGGGAGCCACGGTAATACTGATCTGGCGACCGGTTTTCTCATAGGCCTCCTGGAAGGTCATTTCCGGTATCAGCCGGGAAATGATGTTCTCGAGATCACTGACGTCAATTTGCGGATTGCGGCCAAAAAACATCCTCGACAGGACGTTGGCCTCGCGCTCCGCCTCAAAATGTACATTACCGGGCTCAAAGAAATGCCTGAGCTCAAGGTCATCATGGGTGCCGACGACGCCGGCCACCAGCGAACCGGCACTGGAACCGGAAATGACCCGGGGTAAAAGCCCCTGCTCCATGAGGGTTTTCACCACCCCGAGGTGATAGAAACCCAGCACCCCTCCGCCACTGAGCATCAACGCCGAGCGCCCGAAGCAGATGTTTGCGCGGTAAAAGAAATCCAGTTTTTCCTGCGGGCTGATATCCTCGCTCTTCAGCTCCGCGATATAGCGCAGTGAATCGTCAATTTCATCAATATACTGTTCGATAAGGTGTTTGGTGCCGAATTTGGCGGTATGGTAAAGAGAGCTGCGGCCCATGCCTCCCATGTTGCCGTGAATACCTTCATTGAGTGTAAAAAGCAGCCCCTGGTTGTCGTGTCGCGCGCGCAGGCTGCGCAGCCTGTCCAGGCGCAGCCGGATCTGGCCGTAATCATATTGCCGGCTCTGGTCAACTTCCCGCCAGCGCCGCTGGCCGGTTAGCTCGTCGTGCTCGATAGCGGCCTCGCGCCATTCAGCATAACTGGTGGCGTTATCCATCTGGCGCTCCAGCGCGCGCAGTTTACGGGGCGTTCTCACTAATTGACCTCATTTCAACGAATCAGGGCTTCAGCATACTGTAAAGCCCCCGCCGGGCACAGGGTCATTTTGCTAGACCATAAGCGACCATGATGCAAACACGGGTTGCACCGGCACAGCCTCGATGACCGCGTGCAAGCAGCCGGCAAAGGCCCTAGAATGGGGTGGCTGATAATCATCGGGATGCACATCGTTGGTGCCCTCCGGAAAAAAGAAGAGACTTTCCTTGCGCGCTTATGTCACCGCCACGCTGTTACTGATTGCAATTTTTGGCGCGATAGCCGGATATTTGTACCAACGGATATCGGGCCTTGCCAGCCAGGATTTTACCGCGGCTCCGGTCATTATAGCAGCGGCCGTCGCCGATACCGCGCGATGGCCGGAAACCCTGGCGGCAACGGGCACCATCCGGGCGAAGTACGGCGTCGAGCTGAGCACGGAAGAAAGCGGCGAGATTACCGATGTCAAGGTACAGTCGGGCGACAGGGTGAGCACCGGCCAGTTACTCGTACAGCTTAATAACAGGGCCGAACTTGCCGCCCGCGAACGACAGCAGGCGGCGGTAGAACTGGCGCGACTGCTATTCGAGCGCGACGCCAAACTGCTCGAACAAAAATCCGTCCCCCAGAGCCAGTATGACCGTTCCCGGGCAAACCTGGACGTGGCGCTGGCGGAACTGGCCGAAACCGAGGCGCTGCTGGCCTATAAGGCATTGCGCGCGCCCTTTGATGGCACTGTTGGGATCATCCATGCAAAAGTGGGTGACTACGTCACTGCGGGCTCCCGAATTGCAGGCCTGCAGGATCTGGGCGCACTGGAAGTGGATTTTTCAGTGCCGGCGCGCTACGCACCGCTACTGCGCCCCGGACTCGAACTGGGCGTACAGGTACCCGGATTTGGCGACCGGGTGTTCAGGGCCCGTCTGCAGTCAGTTGACAGCGAGGTGGACGAAAGCACCAGGAGCCTGTTGCTGCGTGCAAACATTGAACCCGCTGCCGGTTTGCTGCCCGGCATGTTTGCCAGCATCAACATTGACCTCGGGCGGACACTGGAGCAGGTCACTGTACCGGAAACCGCTATCACCCACACCACGGTGGGCAGCACTGTCTACGTTATTGAACCCGCTGAAGGCGTTCTGCAGGCTACCCCCCGACTGGTGCGCACGGGTACTGCACAGGATGGCAGGATCGCGGTTGTCGACGGGCTCGCCGCAGGCGAGCAGGTTGTAATTGCCGGCCAGAACAAACTGTTCCGCGGTGTCGTGGTACAGATTGACGAGCAGGCGCCGCTCTAGTGCAGCCTCTGCTAGCGAGATCCTGAAGATGCGTTTCACCGATATTTTCATTCGCCGCCCGGTGCTGGCACTGGTGGTCAGTGCGCTGATTCTGTTGCTGGGCCTCGCCGCCGCCAATCGTACCCCTGTGCGCGAATTTCCGGAACTCGAGCGCAGCGTGATCACGGTGGCAACGACCTATCCCGGCGCCAGCGCCCGCACGGTACAGGGCTTCGTGACAACACCGTTGCAAATCAGCATCGCCGGGGCGCGAGGTATTGAATACCTGTCGTCAAACAGCAACCCCGGCTACTCGGAGATCAGTGTCCATGTGCGCCTGGGAGAGGACAGCAGTGCGGTGTTATCCGAGGTCATCGCCAAGGTCAGCGAAACGCGATCAGACCTGCCACGAGACATCAACGACCCGGTGGTCACCACCGCAAGTGGCGGCGACGCCCTGATCTACCTTGCGTTCCAGAGCGCGCAGATGTCCATCTCCGAGGTCTCCGATTACCTTGCCCGCAGTGTACAGCCCGAACTCGCCACCCTGGAGGGCGTGGGTAAAGCCGAAATCCTTGGCAGTAAGTTCCCGGCCATGCGCATCTGGCTGGACCCGGTACGGATGGCTGCCCACCAGGTAACCGCCAGCGACATTCATGCCGCCATCAGCCGCGACAATTACATCTCTGCAGCCGGCAGCACAGAGGGTGCACTGGTACGCGCTACGGTAGATGCGCGCACCGACATGCAAACGCCAGAGGCGTTTGCCGCCCTGACCGTCCGCCAGGAGGTGGATAACAGGGTGCAATTGGGTGACGTCGCCGCTATTGCGCTTTCCGAGGAAAACACCCAGTTCAAGTCATTTTCCAGCGGGCAGGAAGCGACCTTCATTTCCATCACCGCCGCCCCGGATGCCAACCCCTTGCAGGTCAGCCAGGCTGTACATAAGGCATTACCCGGTATCCGCGCCGACCTGCCCGCCGACCTGGAAATGCTACTGGACTGGGATGGCACAGTGGCGATCGATGCCGCCCTGGGCGAGGTGCGCAGTACCCTGCTGGAAGCGGGCCTGATCGTGATTCTGGTTATCTATTTGTTCCTCGGCTCGCTGCGGGTCGTACTGATACCGCTGGTGGCGATTCCCCTATCATTGATCGGGGTGGTATTTTTGATTTTCAGCCTCGGTTACTCACTCAACCTGCTGACTTTACTGGCCATGGTGATCGCCATCGGCCTGGTGGTCGACGACGCCATTGTCGTGGTGGAGAATGTACATCGTCACATTGAGCATGGCGCCACACCTACCGACGCCGCTCTGCAAGGCGCCCGCGAAGTCGCCTGGCCAGTGGTGGCAATGACCCTGACACTGGCCGCCGTCTACGCGCCTATTGCATTCGTGGGCGGACTCACCGGCGCCCTGTTCAGCGAGTTTGCCCTGACCCTGGCGGGGGCGGTGCTGGTATCGGGCGTGGTCGCCCTTACCCTGAGCCCGATGATGTGTTCGCGAGTGCTCAAGGATCAACAGCACCAGGGCCGTTTTGCCAACTGGCTGGACCACCACTTCCAGCGTTTTATCCAGGGTTACCAGCGCCTGCTGGCGGGCTGCCTGGATAATCGCGGCGCGGTGATCATGTTCAGCATGGCGCTGATCGCAAGCCTGCCGATCTTGTTCAGCCTGGCCCGGGCGGAACTGGCGCCGGAAGAAGATGTGGGCATGATTTATGTGGTGGCCGACACCCCGCAGTACGCCAACCTGGAATACATCAACCGCTTCCTGGATGAGATTGTCGAAATCTGGCAGGAGATTCCGGAAGTCAGCCACTCCTGGCAGGTGGCCTCAACAAGCTTCAATTTTGGCGGCCTGACCCTGCAACCCTGGAGCGAGCGGGAGCGCACCCAACAGGAAGTACAGGCCGAATTCCAGCAACAACTGGGCAGCGTATCGGGCGTTGAGGCTTTTTCCTTCGGCAGTCCCTCGCTACCGGGGGCCGATGCCGGCCTGCCGGTAAGCTTTGTGGTCGCCTCAACAGCAGACTACGACGAAGTGTACCGGGTGGGCGAGGAACTGCTGCAGGCAGCGCGTGAATCCGGCCTGTTCATTTTCGTCAATCAATCCCTGAGTCTCGACCGGCCGGAGATTGCAGTCAATATCAACCGTCCGCTGGCGTCGCGACTGGGCATTTCCATGCAGGATATCGGACAGACCCTGTCAGTCATGCTGGGTGAGGCCGAGATTAATCGCTTTACCATGGAGGGCCGCAGTTACAAGGTCATTCCACAGGCAGCCGCGGATTTTCGCCTCACCCGTGAGGAGCTGGGCAAATACTACCTGCGCAGCAACAGCGGCAAACTGGTACCCATGTCGGCCGTGATTACGCTCGAGTCCGAGGTACAGCCAAACGAACTCAGCCAGTACCAGCAGCTTAACAGCACCACCATTCAGGGGATGATGCTGCCGCCCAACGCCCTGGGAGACGGCCTGGCAATGTTGCGCGACACGCTGCAGGAGATTGCACCCACTGGCTTCCGTGCCGGTTACACCGGCACCGCCCGTCGCTTCATCCAGGAAACTGCTTCATTCCCGCTACTGTTCACCCTGGCCCTGATTCTGATCTTCCTGGTGCTCTCGGCCCAGTTCAACAGCTTTCGCGACCCGCTGGTCGTGCTGGTGGGTGTGCCGCTGTCCATTTTTGGCGCGGTGGTACCCATTGCGCTGGGCTTTGCCACCCTGAACATTTATACCCAGATCGGTCTGCTGACCCTGATTGGCCTGATCAGCAAGCACGGTATTCTCATTGTGGAGTTCGCCAACCAGCTGCGGCGGCAGGGCCACAACCATCGCGATGCGGTGCTGGAAGCGGCGGCGCTGCGCCTGCGCCCCATCCTGATGACAACCTTTGCCACGGTACTTGGCGTGTTGCCGCTGGTGATCGCCACCGGTGCGGGGGCCAACAGCCGATTCAGTATCGGCCTGATGATCACAGCCGGCATGCTGGTGGGCACCCTGTTCACACTGTTCGTATTACCGGTATATTACCTGCCCTGGCGCCGCCAGCCGGAGCCAGTGGCAATTGCGCCCGGCTGAACACGTCGCCTGAACGATCCCGTATTGCCCCGCCGACCTTCTCAGGTCGCGCTGTCGTCCTTCGGCGCCGGCGACTCCTGTTCCGGGTGGGCAACCGCCTCCTCGCCGGAGCGAGTGGCGCCCTTGTAGGCATCCGCGAGATGGCGTTTGTAGAGCTTGCCGTTGTCCATACGCGGCAGCTGCGGATGAAAGTCCATTGAGCGCGGCAGCTTGATATGGGAAATCCGTTCCCGCAGCCATTCCATGATTTCAATGGCGACTTCATCGGTGGCGTCTACCCAGTTCATCGGCTGGATAACGGCTTTCACTTCCTCCCCGAAGTCCTCATTGGGAATCCCGAATACTGCCACATCAGCCACTTTTTCGTGGGTAATAAGCAGGTTCTCGATTTCCTGCGGGTAGATATTCACCCCCCCGCTGATAATCATGAAGTTCTTGCGATCCGTAAGGTACAGAAAACCGTCCTGGTCGACGTACCCTACATCACCCGTCGTTGCCCAGCCGCGCTCATTGAACGCCTCGGCGGTTTTACCCGGCTCATTGTGGTATTTGAACTGGGTCTGGTCGCCACTGAAATAGACAGTACCGATCTCGCCGGGAGGCAACTCGTTGCCGTCGTCATCCACAATGTGAACCTGTCCCGACAGGGCCGGCCCCACTGAGCCTTTGTGGGTCAGCCAGTTGGCGGAATCGATGATGGTGATGCCGATGCCTTCGCTGGCCGCGTAGTATTCGACGATCACCTCACCCCACCACGCAATCATTTTCTCCTTGATCTCTATCGGGCACGGTGCCGCCGCGTGGATGGCAAACTGCATGCTGCTGATATCGTATTTTTCGCGCACCTCCTGCGGTAATTTCAACATCCGCACAAACATGATCGGCACCCACTGGCTGTGGGTGGCGCGATGCTCTTCGATCAATTGTAACGCGGCTTCCGGATCGAACTTCTCCATCACCACAGTGGTGCCGCCCTGGTACAGGGTCATCATGTTGTAGTGCAGCGGCGCGGCATGGTAAAGCGGGGCCGGCGACAGGTACACCGTTTCCGGGCTGAACCCGAACACTGCACCCAGGCTGTTTGCCAACGGATGCGGTGTATTCACGTCGTCACTGGAAGGCGGCAGGAAAACGCCCTTGGGCTTGCCGGTAGTACCGGAGGAATACAGCATCGGCACGCCGTTGGCTTCGTCGGCAATACGCTCCTCCGGCTGCAGCGCAGCGCTGTCGTCCCAGGACTCGAACCCGTCGGCGAGCCCGTCGACCATGTAGAAGTGGTTTACCGCCGCTGCCCCGGATGCCATGACCTCACCGGCTGTCGCCGCCAGCTCATGGGAGGCGATAAACAGCTTCGCACCGCAATTTTGCAGGATATAGTTGGTTTCATCGCGCTTGAGATGTGTGCTTATTGGCGTGAAGATCAGCCCGGCGCGCTGTGCGCCCCAGCAGATTTCGAGAAACTGGCGACAGTTCTGCATCATCATGGCGATATGGTCGCCGCGCTGCAGCCCCAGGGAGCGAAACAGCTGCGCCGCCTGGTTACTGCGCGTGTCGAGTTCTGAGTAGGTGACCACTTCACCGGAGCCACCCATGATAATGGCGGGCTTGTGCGGATAGGTTTCGGCGGTAATTGCTGGATGCGGCATGGTAGATCCCTGGGCAGAGTATAATTATCAATCCCCATCATAAGGTCACGCCGATGAGGAGGCAATGTATCCGCGGAATAACGATGCGGCGCTAACGATAGCGCATGAGCGCCTGCTGGGCCACCGAGGCCACCAGCACACCATCGCGAGTATAAAAGCGACCACGCGCCAGCCCCCTGCCACCACCAACGTGTTCGGCTTCGACAGTATGAAGTAACCACTCGTCAGCGCGAACCGGGCTATGGAACCACAGTGCGTGGTCCAGGCTGGCTACCTGCAGCTCCGGCTGCAGGTAGCTCACGCCATTGGCCAGCAGGCAGACATCGACCAGCAGTGTGTCGGACATGTAAGCCAGCAGCGCAGGATGCAGCCCCTGGTGGTCTGCTACCGGGCCGCTGGTTTTTATCCACGCTTCAAGATGCGCAGGGCGCGTCACGGGGTTACGCCAGTCCACCGGATTGACCAGGCGCACGTCCAGATCGCCCCCGGTGGCAATCATGAAATCCTCATCCATTTCGTCGTTGGCCAGGGCGCGCTCGCGTTCGTCGGGCAGCGTTTCGGGAGCCGGCACCACGGGCATATCCTGCTGATACTGTTCGCCCCGACCCGGGCGCTGAAATGATACCGAACACACCAGGATGGGCTTGCCACGCTGCAGGGCGACCACCCGCCGGGAACTCAGGCTACCGCCATCAAGCGCCCTTTCCACTTCCAGCCGAATGGGTTCCGCCGGGTCACCGGGGCGCAGGAAATAGGCATGCTGGGAATGCACTTCCCGGTCACTGGCAACGGTTTCCGATGCGGCGCGCAAGGCTTGCGCGAGCACCTGCCCTCCGTATACCCGAGGTGCTTTCGGGTGCATGTTATTTGCGACAAAAACGTCTTCCACCACCACAGTGGGGGTAAGAACCCGGAGCAACTGGTCGAGCATAAGGTTAATCAACTATGATAGGCGATTGAAAAAACCATTATCAGGGTTCGGGCGCCGTAGCTCCAGCACTATACGCCCGGATCCTTGCCTGCATCCAGCCGTTAGCCGAGGTTAATCATGACCACACCACTCACACCCGCCGAACTGCGCCAGCGTATCCGCAAGGGCGAGCACCCCGGCAATACCTCGGGACTGGCAGCGGGCTTTGTGCAGTGTAATATCGTCATCCTGCCATCGGCCCAGGCAGCGGACTTTATGCGCTTTTGCCAGGCCAACCCCAAACCGTGCCCCCTGATTGCCTGCTCTGCCACCCCGGGAGCAACCACGCTACCACCTTTGGGGGATATCGACATGCGTACTGACCTGCCACGCTACCGCGTGTTCCGTTACGGCGAACTCGAAGAGGAACGCAGCGATATCCGTGAACTATGGCAGGATGACCTGGTCACATTTGCCCTGGGCTGCTCGTTTTCCTTCGAAGAAGCGCTGTTGGCAGACGGGCTGGAAGTTCGCAATATTACCGAAGGTGTCAATGTCCCCATGTACCGAACCACTATCGACTGCCAGAGTGCGGGTCCGTTCGCGGGCAAGATGGTCGTCAGTATGCGTCCCTTCCGTGCCGCGGATGCAATACGCGCCGTCCAGATCTGTACCCGTTTCCCCTCGGTGCACGGCGCGCCTGTGCATTTGGGTGACCCCGCGCAGATTGGGATTACCGACATCGAGCAACCTGATTACGGTGACCGGGTCAGTATCGCCGAAGGTGAACTCCCCGTGTTCTGGGCCTGTGGAGTGACTCCCCAGGTAGCACTGGAGCAGGCCGGACTGCCGCTGGCAATCACTCACAGCCCCGGCTGCATGCTGGTTACCGATTTGCGCAATAGCAAACTGGCGGTACTCTGAATGACGGGACGTACCATGTTACTCAACTGTGATCTCGGCGAGAGCTATGGCAACTGGATCATGGGCATGGACGCCGAGGTCATGCCGCATATTGACCAGGCCAACATCGCCTGCGGTTTCCATGCCGGTGAACCGGTGACCATCGACAAAACCCTGGCTCTGGCGGCACGCCACGGGGTGAGTATTGGCGCCCATCCCGCCTATCCGGACCTGGTCGGCTTTGGTCGTCGCTCAATGAATCTCAGTGATGAGGAACTTGCCAGCACCCTGCGCTACCAGATTGCGGCTCTTGACGGTATGGCGCGCTGCCACGGCCTTGAGCTGACATACGTGAAGCCCCACGGCGCCCTCTATAACGACATGATGGCCAGCGAGCACCTGCGCGAGCAATTAATGCATGCGGTGGCCGGATATCATCGGCCGCTGACCCTGATGCTACAGGCCACCCCGGCGGCGGCAACCCATCGCGAGCAGGCCGCGGCGCTGGGCCTGGCCGTCATGTTCGAAGCCTTCGCCGATCGCTGTTACGATGACGACGGTAGCCTGCTTGCCCGCAGTAAAGCAGGTGCCGTGCACGACCGCGTACGCATGCTGGCCCAAGTCGGGCAGCTGTGCAGTGACAGCAGTATTACCACTATCGGTGGCCACCGCCTGGTACTGCCGGTCGACACCCTCTGCGTGCACGGTGACAACCTTGAGAGCGTGCGCGCTATCGAAGCAATACGCGCCCTGATTAACGAGACCTGAGTTACGCATGCACCCGAGTTATCCCGGAGTAAGTTATGCTGGAGAAAGCGCCGTCATGCTGTACCTTGGCGAGGACAGCACTCCCGAGCTTGCCTCACGGGTACAGGCCACCGCGACAGCGGTTCGCGTAGCGCTGGGGGCTGACCTCGTCGACCTGGTCCCCTCTTATGCCTCGTTGCTGGTGATTTATGATCCGTTGCGTACCGACCACATGAGCGTGATCAAACGCCTGCATGGCGTCCTGGAGGCAGCCGAGCGCGGCGTCAGCACACCAGGGGGGCGGGAGGTTATTCTCCCCGTCTATTACAGCCCGGAAACCGGTGCCGATCTGGAACGACTGGCCGAGCAGTCCGGGTTGTCCGTCGCAGAGGTGATCGCCCTGCACAGCGACACCGAATACCGGGTCTATGCCATTGGTTTTGCACCCGGTTTTGCCTACCTGGGTCATGTGGATCCCCGTATTGCGGCGCCGCGCCTGGCCACACCCCGCCAAAAAGTGCCGCGCGGTTCCGTCGCGATTGCCGACCGCCAGACCGCCGTCTATCCGGCCGAATCCCCGGGAGGCTGGAACCTGGTCGGCAACTGCCCACAACGCCTGTTTGATCCGCAGGCCAATCCCACCATGCCCGTGGCCGTCGGGGACCGGGTACGCTTTGAAGCCATCAGCCGCGAGCGTTTCCTGGCATTGGGAGGGGAACTCCCATGAGCCTGGTCGTGCGCCAACCCGGGCTGCTGAGCCTGATCCAGGACCGCGGTCGCTTCGGGCAACACGCCATAGGTCTCACCAACGGCGGTCCGCTGGACCCCGAAGCGTTCGATATTTGCCAGCAGCTGCTGGGTAACAGACCCGATTGCACCGCGATTGAAACCAGCTTCGGCGGCCTGGAGCTGGAGGCGCGGGTGGATACCTTCATCTGCGTCACCGGCGCCAGCATGCCGCTGGCGATCAACGGCCGGGAAAAGCCACTGTGGACAGTACATTCCGTACTCGCCGGCGACCAAATCAGCCTGGGCTACGCCGCAGAAGGTTGTCGCAGCTATCTTGGCGTAGCGGACGGTTTTGTTATTACACCGCAATTCGGGAGTGCCGCGACCGTGGTCAGGGAAAAAATCGGGGGGATCAACGGCAACAAGCTGGCACCTGGTGACGTATTGCCCTGTGATGCAACCTCCCTGCGCCGGGAATTGCACCTGCACCCGGATTATCAACCACGCTACCACAACCGGGTAACCGTAGGCGTCATACCCGGCTACCAGCAGTCGCATTTCAGTCGCCTTCAGCAGCGCCGGTTTTTCAGTCATGCCTATAGCGTATCGCAACGCTGTGACCGCATGGGTTACCGGCTGGAAGGCCCTGCCATAGAATGCGATATCAATGGCATCCTGTCCGAAGGCATTTGTTTTGGCGCCATCCAGATTCCCGCCGATGGCCAGCCGATAGTGCTGCTCAACGATCGCCAGACTATCGGCGGCTATCCCAAGATCGGCGCGGCCCTGTCGCTGGACGCTGCCCGACTCGCCCAGCTGCAGCCCGGTGGGGTTGTGAACTTCACGGCGATCACCCCGCACCGCGCGCATAACGCCCTGCACCTGGCACAGGCGCGCCTGCAGCGCCTGCCCCTTCAGCCACTGGCCAGGAAATCCCGGCAATGAATGAACAGACTCTGAGCGAAGCCATCGAAGCCGTACTGGTAGCGCGCAACCCGCGCAATATGGCGATTGCCAGGGAGGCGCTCGCGCCCGGCTATTACCTGCGTGCGGCGCGAGCACTGCGGGACCTGAACGGACCGGTACTCATTGGCACCGGCTTCCCTGTAGACGACACCTTCGAGACCGATGGGCCTGTTGGCGCCATTGCCTTGTACAAGGGGCTTGCGGCCCTGGGCGCAAAACCCGTCATGGCCTGCGCGGCGCCCCTGGCAGATGCCCTGGCACAGGACTACAAAATCCTCAAACTCGCCTGCAACAACCCGGAGCAGGCAGAGTGGGAGGCCGGCGAATGGCTGGCCGCGAACCAGCCACTTGCGGTGATATCCATTGAGCGCCCGGGCGTTACCGCAGATGGCCATTATTACAATATGCGCGGCGAAGACATCAGTCGGCTTTGCGGGATCTTCGATCCCTTCCTGACCCGGGCCACCTGCCCGACCATTGCCATTGGAGACGGCGGCAACGAAATCGGCATGGGCAAGATTGACAGCGCTATCGCCAGTCTGGATATTCGCGCTGCGGTCACCTCGTGTGACGAACTGCTGGTAGCCGATGTCTCCAATTGGGGTGCCTATGGCCTGCTTGCATTCCTCGGGTTGTGGGCGGAGCGTGACCTGCTCGGTGAATTCTCGCCGCTGGACACCTTGCGCTATCTTTCTGCCAGGGGCAGCGTTGACGGTGTCACGCGAAAAAACACATTAACTGAAGATGGCATGGCAGCCACTGAGGGTGACGCCGTCATCCACCAGTTACGCCGGCTGACTGGCTTCCATAACCCTTAAACGAACAATTTTTCAGGCGCGAAAAGAGCGCGCTACAGGACCAGGCTATGAGCACAGTATTTTTGAACGGTGATTACATGCCGATGAGTGAGGCCCGGATTTCACCGATGGATCGCGGTTTCCTGTTCGGTGACGGCATCTATGAGGTGGTGCCTTCCTACGACGGCAAACTGGTAGGATTCGGTCCTCACATGCAGCGCATGCAGGACGGGCTGGATGCCATCGGTATCAAGCTGCGAGTCGATGAAGCGCACTGGCGTGCTATCGCGGAGCAGCTGATCGCGCGCAATGGTGGCGGCAACCTGGGCATTTACTTCCATGTCAGTCGCGGTGCCGACAGCCGTCGCAATCACGCCTACACCGAGAACGTAGCCCCGACCCTGTACGGATTTGCCTTCGAGATCGCCCCGGCGCCGGTCCCCGACAAAGCCGCCGCGACCCGCTTTCGGGTGTCCACCGAGGAAGACCTGCGCTGGCGGCGCTGCAACATCAAGTCCACCGCGCTACTGGGCAATGTCATGCATTACCAGACCGGCCACAGCCGGGGTCACGACGAGACCCTGCTGTACAACCAGGCTGGGGAACTGACCGAGGCCGCCGCCTGTAATGTCTTTGTAGTGAGTAAGGGCATTATTGCCACACCCGAACTGGACCACCAGAAACTGCCCGGTATAACGCGCCTGATGTTGCTGGACATACTGCGTCGCCACAGTGACCTGGTTGTTGAAGAGCGGGTTGTCACCATGAACGAACTACGCAACGCGGATGAAGTATGGCTCACCAGCTCCAGTAAAGAAGTGGCGCCGGTTGTGGAAATTGACGGGGAACCGGTAGGCGATGGCACAGTAGGTAATGTCTGGCTTGCCGCCGAAACCCTGTTTGCGAAGCACCGGTTCAACTACTGATGGCACGTCCCGCCAAGGCCGGCCTGAACCTTGGGGCCCTGCGCCATAATGTGAGTATTGCCAGGAGCCTGGCACCCGATACCCGGCTGATGGCGGTGGTCAAGGCCAATGCCTACGGCCACGGCAGTATTGCCATGGCGCAAACCCTGGAACCCCTGGTCGACGCCCTGGCCGTGGCCTGCAGCGAGGAGGCGCTGGAACTGCGCGCTGCCGGCGTGACCTGCCCGATACTGTTAATGGAAGGTGTTTTTGAAGCCCACGAGCTGATAACAGCGGCGCAGCATGGCCTCTGGGTCACCATCGACAATGACACCCAGCTGCGCTGGCTGGAAGAAACCCGCTTGCCCGCACCCCTGGACTGCTGGCTGAAGATCGATACGGGCATGCACCGCCTGGGAGTATTACCGGAGCAGTTCCAGGATTTCCACCAACGCCTGCTGGCCTCGGGCAAACTCCGGGCGCCACCGGTACTCTCCACTCACTTTGCCTCGGCAGATGAACTGGACAACCCACAGACCGCCCGGCAACTGGCACTGTTTGAGTCCACCTGCAGCGGATTTGAGGGACTGCGCAGCGCCGCCAACTCACCGGCGGTGCTGGCGTGGCCACAATCCCACTACGACTGGATCAGGCCCGGTTACATGCTCTGGGGCAACTCGCCATTTGCCGAACCGCAACCGCAGGCCGCGGGCCTGCAGCCGGTAATGACACTGAGCTCCGCGGTAATCTCCGTACGCAGCGTAGGGGTCGGCGAGCGCGTTGGTTATGGCGGCTCATGGCAGGCCCAGCGACCCTCGCGTGTAGCGACCGTTACCATAGGCTATGGTGACGGTTACCCGCGTACAGCCAGCAGCGGCACGCCGGTTTTGATAGATGGCCGTCGAGCACCCCTGGTAGGAAGGGTATCGATGGATATGATCACCGTCGATATTACCGACCTGCCGCCGGTTGCGATTGGCGCGCCGGCCATATTATGGGGCGAAGGCCTGCCGGTAACGGAGGTCGCATGCACAACCGGTACCAGTGGCTACGAACTGCTTACCCGTATGCCATCGCGCACGCCCCGGATCATCACCACGACCTGAAAGGCAGCAGGTGCAGGCAAATCGGACAAAGTGCCTCCACTTGAGGTATACTTAATGGCCACCTTGATGCACGAGACCTCAGCATGACCGCAGAAGCCCAACGCGCCCCCGCAGAACCCCAACGCACTCCGCCCAAGCCCCAGCGCGCGCCTGCCAAGAAAAAGCAGCCGGCAGCCGTTGAAACCTCCATGTCCATTGAGGAGCAGACCCAGGCATTTTTGCAGTCGGGCGGTGAAATCCAGAATATCAAGTCGGGTATCAGTGGCCAACAGGGCGGCTACTCTGCACGCCCCTCAGGTGCCGCCAAGAAATAGACAGCACACCGCCGGACCACGGCATCCATCCGGACTTTTTTTGCGTAGATTGATAATAATTACTACCACGCGAGAACACCATGGACCATGCAATCGATTCAAAAGCGAGTCCGGCAGGCTTTCACACCGGCATCGTTGCACTGGCGCACACCGGCGCTGCCATCCTCCTGCTGAGCCTGTTTGCGGCAGCAGATAGCTGGTATATCCTCACCGGCCTCGCCGTGGCGGCACTGCTGAGTGTGATTACCGGCGCATTCGTTGGCCTGGCCGTGAGCACCCTCATCCACGAGTGGTTTCATTTCATCGGAGCGCGCGTCGTTCGCGGCCGCTACCACCGGGTCCGGAAAATTCGCCTGTTCGCATTCGACTGGGATTTCAAGGCCAACAGCCGGGCCCAGTTTCTTGCCATGAGCTACGCCGGAACGCTGGGTTCGATCATCGCAATCATGCTGTTACTCGCTGTCATTCCTGCCGACGCTCCGGGGCGAATAGCACTCCTCGCGGCGACCTTCGGCGGCCTGGCTTTCGCCGGCGCCATTGAGTGGCCGGTGCTGGCGCGCGTTCATGCCGGCGGTGAACCCCTGGCTGAACTGTCACGAATCACCCTCCGGATTTTACTCGCCAGCGCCGCCATTGGCCTGCTGGTGCTGCTCACAGTGGCCTCCCTGCTGCACGCCTGAACCACGATCGTGCGCCCGCCGGGCGTATCGTTTACCATTAGGCATGCGCTCACATCACCAGACGGACACCATTTTGCCTATTCAGTCTCATCAACCGCTCCCGGATGGCTGTTTGCTGGCCGCGGTTGACCTCGGCAGTAACTCTTTTCACCTGATTGTTGCCCGCACCGAGCACGGGGAGATGCGCCCGATCAAGGTGCTTGCCGAAAAAGTACAACTCGGGGCTGGCCTTGTCGACAGTCGACTCTCGAGCGCCGCCATTGAACGTGGGCTGGAATGCCTGACCCGGTTCGCCCAGGCGCTCGCCAGCATTGATCCGGGACGAATCCGGGTGGTGGGCACCAATGCACTGCGGGTCGCCGACAACCGGCGCGAATTCACCGTAGCGGCACAACAGATTCTCGGCGCACCGGTCGAGGTCATCTATGGCCGGGAAGAGGCCAGGCTGGTCTACCTGGGCGTTGCCCACACCCTGGCGGATGACGCCCAGTCGAGACTGGTCATCGACATCGGCGGTGGCAGTACCGAATTCATTGTCGGCCAGCGCTTTGAGCCCCAGCGGCTGGAAAGCCTGCAGATGGGTTGCGTGTCCTATTCGGACACCTGCTTCCCCGAGGGCATCATCAACAGGAATAGCTACCGGCAGGCCTATGACCTTGCATGCCTGGAAGTGTCCCGGATTCGCTACCATTTTCACTCCGGCCACTGGGCGGAATGCGTGGGGGCCTCCGGTACGCTGCAAGCCATCGAGGCCATCATCGGCAAAGAGGGCTGGGGTGACGGTGGTATCAGCCGCGAGGGGCTCAGGCAGCTGGAAACGCGGCTGCTCGGGTTTGATCGCTTCGATGACATCAAGCTGGAGGGCCTCGGCAGCCAGCGCCGCAATGTCATTGTCGCCGGGGTTGCCATCGCCAGCGCCCTGTTTGACGTCCTGGGGGTCAAAGTGATGCGCACTTCACCGGGCGCGCTCCGGGAGGGTGTGATTTATGACCTGATGGGACGCCTGGGACACGAGGACGTGCGCGAACGTACCGTCAATGCGCTGCTGCAGCGCTATTCCGTGGACACCACCATGGCCGATCTCATGGCGCGACGTGCCTGTACACTGTTCGACGCCGCCGCAAGCGGCTGGAACCTGCGCAAGACCGATCGGGATTTGCTGCAGCGCGCTGCTCTCACCCATGAAACCGGGATGGCGATTTCCCACAAGCATTATCACCGCCACTCTGCCTACCTGCTGCTGAATGCAGATTTGCCGGGCTTTTCCCAGGAAGAACAGGAGCAGCTGGCGTTACTGGCCGCGACCCAGCGCGGCAAACTGGACTCCCCCCTGTGGGCCGCCGTAGTCGATAGCGACCGTCCACGCCTGCTGCGCCTGATTACCATTATCCGCCTGGCGCTGGTATTCAAGTATGTGGAACAGCTGGAAGAACTGCCGGAATTTACCGTAAAACCGGAACACAGCGCTTTGCGCCTGGAGTTCCCGACCGGCTGGCTGGAGCAACACCCGCTTACCGCCCGGGAATTGCAGCATGAGCAGATGACCCTGGCCAAACAGGGGCTGGAGCTGGAAATCTGCTAGTCGAAAGCCTGGTCACTGCCAACCGACCGGTCCCGCTGGCTGATGTCGGCCAGGTACCCAAGCAGGATCTCGTTCACCTCGGCAGAAGCCTCCAGTTGCACCATATGCCCGGCGCCCGGAATCATTCGCACCTGGCGCAGGTCCGGGAAAATCCCCCGCATCTGCCCGATCGGATCCTCGCCGTGAAACCCCTCCAGGTCAACATCGTGCTCGCTGCCCAGGAAATAGGCCGGCACCGCACTCTGCACGCCTTCAAAAGGCTTGCGCTGGGCCCATTTGAGATCAAATGACCGGTACCAGTTCAGGCCACCGGTGAAACCGCTGCGGCTGTACTCGGACACAAAGAACTCCAGTTCCAGCTCCGACAGCCAGGGCCAGGGCAGCGCTGGAGGCTCTTCCATGGCATCGATATAAGAAGTACCCGGTGGGTGGCGGAACATGTCAAAGTAATTGCAGGCGCCGCTGAGGGTGTGAAATACCTTGTGCAGAAAGCGGCGCGGTTGCGCTGCCAGCTCCACGTCTGCTCGCGGTGGCTCGCGGAAATATTCGATGTGCAGGAAATGCTCCTCCCCCATGCGCCGGTATTCGCGCAGCGGAGGCTCGTCGGGATTATGCGGCGCAGCGGGGTTTTCCAGGCCTATTACGGCGATTACCCGCTGCGGGTGGCGCAGGGCGAGGTCATAAATCGCGAAGGCACCAAAGTCCAGGCCCGCAAACACGGCCCGGGACTCACCGATATGGTCGAGCAGGCCCAGCAGGTCCGCGGTGATATGGTCTATATCATAAGCCTCCACGGCAGTCGGTGCCTCGGTCTGGCCCATGCCGCGCATATCGGGCGCGATCACCCGATAGCCGGCCGCGGCCAGCGCACTGATCTGTCGGTGCCAACTGAACCACAGGTGCGGGAAACCGTGGCAGAGCACAACCGGCATCCCCTGGCCCTGTTCCACGTAGTGCATGCGAATGCCGTTGATTGTCGCGTGGTGGTGAGTCCAGTCCATCATTGGAGAAATCGATACCTTGTGGCCTTGCCGATAACGTCAGTCCGCATTTTTTGTGCCTCCTAACAACCCTGGATCGGCTTTTATCGTATGCACAGTATAAGTAAATCCTTGTCGACGCGACACAACCCCCACACAGGAACACGCCAGCAGCGAACCTGGCCACCCGCACGCCTCCGAAGCACGGGCTGCGTTGACGCATGTCAGCGAGGTCCCGCCGCGCGTTTGCGACTATAGTCTCGGTTTTTCCGGCCCCGGGAGCTTTTCGCATGCCGACTGAAACGCGTTTGACGTCTTCGACCAAAATACCGTCATCGGCGCTCGCGGCCTTTATCGGCATCACCTTTTTGATTACCTGGGGCCTGATAGGGTTCTATATTCTCTTCCCCGAGATGGCCGCCACCATTTTCGGGGAGATCAGCGGATCGCACCCGTTCTTCTTCCTTGCGACATGGTCTCCCGCGATCGCCGCCTTTGTGGTTGTGTTCCTGCATTCCGGCACCGCGGGCATCCGCGGGCTTCTGTCGCGGCTGTTCCTGTGGCGGTGCCCGGCGGGCTGGGTGGCCTTAATCCTCATCGGCCTGCCGCTGGTCTTTGTTGCGGGCTCGTTGATCGAGGCTGGCCCCGTGTTGGCGCCGCTGCCGCCCGAGGGCACAACCCCGGTCATCGCACTCCTGTTGATGATGCTGTTGCTGGGCCCGATCGAGGAATTTGGTTGGCGCGGCGTGGCACAACCCCTGTTGCAGCGGCACATGGCGCCGGTCTGGGCAGGGTTGCTGATTGGTGCGACATGGGGCGTGTGGCACCTGCCAGCGTTCTTCCTGTCGAGCACCGTCTATGCTGACTGGCACTTCCTCCCCTTCTTTGTCGGAAACGTGACCCTGGCGGTGCTGGTCACCCCGATTTTCAACCGGGCGCGAGGCAGCCTGCTGTGGCCAATGCTGTTTCACTGGCAACTGATCAACCCCCTCTGGCCCGACGCGCAGCCCTGGGACACGGCCATCCTGGTCGTCGTGGCGATTATCGTCGTGTGGTGGAATCGTGACACGATGTTCACGCGCGAAGGCGCGGTGACCGAGGTCGTGCCGGCGAAGATCATCCCGGCCCTGGCGCCGCCCAGGGGAACCGGATCGTCCTGACATCGGCTAGGAAGAAAGGGAAATAGTCGTCGGTCCCGAACAGGTTGCCCGCCTCGACCCGGAATGGCAGTCGATAGCCCCGGACCTCGCGGAAATCCGACAGCAAGGCGCCAAAGGGTTGCAAGCGATACACCTTGTCGGGGTTGGCGTTGCTCCAGCGCTGGAACGATACCGCGACCGGCCTACCGTCGCGATCGACAGTCACATCCACCGCCTGGCTCAGGTCGCCGTGGCGGACCGTCACTCGTGCGGTGTCATCGTTCACGGCCTCCCAGATAGCCAAAGGGCCGGGTAGCAGGGCCGCGGGGGTCCAGGCCACCGCTTCGGCAACGCAGCGACCGAAGGCCGATCGGGTATGATCGGGCGCTGCGCCCACCCGCACCACGGGGATGAGCCCGAAGATACGAAACCGCGTCCACATTCCAGAATCCGACCCCGAAACCGCCATCCCGCCGCGCGTACGCATCGCCCAGACGAAACCATCGGGGGCGGCGAGAATCTGCCGTGCGACCATCAGTTGATAAGACGGGCTATCCCTGGTCCCGAGGCTGAACCAGCCGCTCATTTCTATTTCGGCGACTCGCAGAAGCGGGGTGCCGGGCTCGATCATGAAGCTGAAGTAACGGCGTGCAGGCTCCGGCAGGCCCACAATCAACTGGTCGGAGTGACGCTGCGGGGTCTCCGGCTGGAGTGCTGCGAGACGCCGCCACTCTGCCCCGTCGGCACGCTGGTCGCCCAGGCGAAGGGCAACCAGAATAAGGATACCGCACAAAAAAAGCACAGCGAAGGCGCCGATAAATGTCATGAGCCCAGTATCCGCTGCCCGGGCTCACGCTGCATTACAGATTCACCCAACTGTTCAGGGCCCGCAGGCGAAATTGCTGGCCGGCATGGGTCAGCACCACGGAATCGGGCAGGATCTCCTCTACCGTCACCCCGCGGCCGACCGACTCCCCTGCGTGCGCCTGCTGGCCGTTGATGGTCACGGTCGAGCCGCCAGCGGCGCGATAGTCGTGCTGCAGGTACATGAGGGTGGGCACCGCGTCCTTGCCCTGCTGCGAAAGGTCGGCCAGAAAGGGTGCCGAGTGTTCGGCCAGGCGCACATCTTCCAGTGCCTGCTCCGCCGCCGTCAGCAGCCTGGCGATATCCACAGCCCCCTCCTCGGCAGGGGCAGCAGCCTGGGCTGTGATCGGCCCGGAGCTCACATCTGTTGCCGCGGGCTGCTGGTACAGGGCCGCCACCTCCGCACTGGCTTCCGCTGCGGGCAGTGGCGGCTGGGCGGGAGGCGCGGCTACCGGGGAAGCAGAAAGCCCGGTAGCTGCCTCCGGGTCCATAGCTACTTCTCCCGGCTTCTGCGACTCAGGGATAACTCCGGTTACCGGTGCCGTTGTTGCGGTATCCGGCGAAACCACAGGTGGAGGTGTCGGAGCCTCCGTAACTACAGCGGACAACGCCGTGGCCGGAGTGGGCGCTTGACCCCCATCGCGGCCCAATTCACGGCCCAGCAACACCCCGATCACCAGCACAGCAATGGCGAGAGCACCGGGCAAAGCGCGACGCCGCCAGGGATTCTCTGCCGCGGCGGGATAGTAATGTTCGCTGTCCACACCCGGTACCGGCACCATATTGTGCTGATCCTGTCGGGCACGGTTCAATGCTTCAAGAATCAGCGACATGCCCATACTCCATTGCCTGGCACTTTCGGATCTGTCGTTGCCATTACGGCGTGGGCTCCCCTGTCGCTGTCGTAATCGACTTCAATAAGTCCAGCGCCGCCCGGGCGGACAGATCGCGGCCCGCCAGCAGGTTGAGGCGCAACAGTGTCTGCTCCCCCACCACGCCATCGGCCAGCAACTGCTGCTCGCGCTGGAACAAGCGCACCCTGTCGGCCAGGGCCGCGGTATAACCGTTGTCGGCAAGCGGCTGCGGCTGCCCGTCGAAGCGCGCAAACAGTGCTGCCACGTCGGCGACCGCAGGGCTGGACTCGGCACGGCCGATGGGGCCGCTGAATGCCGCGGGGGGTCGCCAGAGCAGGCGGTAACCGCCGCGCCAGAGCGCCGCCACCTCGGTAAAGGGTACCCGGCGCAACGCATTCCCGGACCACAACAGGGCACGACCTTCATCCTCGCCCAGGAACAACGCCGCGGCGGCGAACCGGGCCGGTGTTACCAGATCCAGGATTAGCGGACGCTGCAGCGCCAGCAGTTCCTGCCAGGTCTCGGCGCTACCACGCAGGCAGCTCAGGGGGAAGCGGATGGCCTCATCGCACAGCTGTTCCAGGGCGGGTGCCGGACCTTCGGCCTGAAGCTGCCAGAGTTGCTCCAGGGCTGCCTGGGGAGCCAGCTGCCAGTCACTGGCTGTTGCCGCCGGTGCAGATACAACCGGGTCTGGAACCGGTGAGGCTGGTGCGAGGGTGACGGGGGCAGCTACGGCAACCGGCACAGCGTCGACAACTGCTGGCGACGGTGTGGACGCTATCGACTCCGCAGGCACAGTCGCCAGGGGCCATAACCACCACACCGATAGCGGCAGCGCCACCAGCACCACAGCACCGGCACCCAGCCAAAAAGTACGACGCGAGCTGTTATGCCGCGAGTCCTCCCCGCCCATGACCTCGGCCGCCGCTATCGCGAGCATCCCCTTGTCTGCGCGCTCGCGGTTGCGTCCGTAAGTACCGAGCAGGATACGGTCGCACAGGACATTGATCAGCCGCGGTATGCCACGGGTTATGCGATGAATGCCACGCACCACCTCGGGCGGAAATAACACCCGGCCCGGCGCCAGACCCGCCACCTGCAGGCGATGGCGAATATAAGCGGCAGTTTCCGGCGCGGTCAGGGGAGTGAGGTTATAACGCGCCGTAATGCGCTGGTTGAGCTGGCGCAGCTCGGGGCGTTGCAGCAGCCGGGCAAGCTCGGGTTGGCCGATGAGAATAATCTGCAGTAACTTTTCGCTATTGGTTTCAAGGTTGGTCAGCAGACGAATCTGCTCGAGTACATCAACATCCAGGTGTTGCGCCTCGTCAATCATCAACACCGTCTTGCGGCCGTCGGCATGGTTCTGCAGCAGGAAACGGTGGAGTCTGTCGGTAAGGGTTTTCAGCGTTGGCTGCTGGTTATCGTAGTCGATCCCCAGTTCGTCGCACACGGTGGCCAGCAACTCCAGTGCATCGAGCGCAGGGTTGAGAATAATGGCGATATCGGTATCCGCCGGCATCTGCTCCAGCAGGCAGCGATTGATGGTGGTCTTGCCGGTTCCCACCTCCCCGGTCAGCAGGATGAAACCGCCGCCGGCACCAACGCCATAGAGCAGATGTGCCAGCGCGTCCCGGTGCCGGGGGCTCATAAACAGGTAGCGCGGATTTACCGCGATGGAGAAAGGTGCTTCGGTGAGGCCGAAATACTGGTGATACATCTGCTGACGCGCTGCCTGTGTTCCGAAATCAGGCAGCCATTATGCCCAAGGGAGACGGGTGGCGCCATCGCTATACCCGGCATCGATCGTCGTGAACGCATAGTTAATTCCCGCCCGTTGGGCTATATTTTTACTATCCGGAGGCGCTATCGTCCCGCCGGGAGCGCGGAAGTCAGCGGCGGAGGAATACACCATGCCCAAAACTGGCGGCAACAAGCCCGTCGAGGCACGCGGCCACGCAGACGCTACCGGCACCTGGGTGAGCAAGTTGCATGTGCCGACCGGCTCTTCACGCCCCGGTGAAAAACCCGATTTCAGAGCACTGAACCTGGTGAGCGACGATGCCATGTTCCGGCCCGCGCCCGATTGTGAAACCAGGGAGGCAGAGCCCCTGGCCCACGGCCTGGTCCGGGTGCTGGATGACGAGGGCACGGCCGGCGGCCCCTGGCTGCCCGAGCTGTCGGACGAGCACTTGCTGCAGGGCCTGCGGCACATGGTGCACGTGCGCGCCTACGACGAGCGCATGTTCCGGATGCAGCGCCAGGGCCAGCTCTCCTTCTACATCAAATCCACCGGCGAAGAGGCCGTGGCAGTCGCCCAGGGCATGGCCCTGGACAGCGGCGACATGCTGTTTCCCGCCTATCGCCAGCAGGGCCTGCTGTTTGTTCGCGGGCGCGACGTGGTCGACATGATGTGTCATTGCATCTCCAACGCCCGGGACAACTGCAAGGGGCGGCAAATGCCGGTGTTCTATACCTGGAAGGACGGCAATTTCTTCAGCATCTCCGGCAACCTGGCGACCCAGTTCAGCCAGGCCGTGGGCTGGGCCATGGCCTCCGCCTACAAGGGCGAGGAGCATATTGCCGCCACCTGGGTCGGGGACGGCAGCACCGCGGAAGCCGATGTGCACAACGCCATGCTGTTCGCCGCGACCTACCGGGCACCGGTCATCCTCAATATCGTCAACAACCAGTGGGCGATCTCGACCCCGCAATCCTTCGCCGCCGGCGGCACCACCTTCGCCGCCCGGGCGCTGGGCTACAACATTCCCGGCATCCGGGTGGACGGCAATGACTTCCTGGCGGTCCATGCGGTCACCGACTGGGCGGCCCGGCGCGCGCGACGCGGGTTCGGGCCCACCGTGATCGAGCTGGTGACCTACCGGGTTGCCGGTCACTCCACCAGCGACAACCCTGACGCCTACCGGGCCCACAACGAGAGCGAGGCCTGGCCCCTGGGAGACCCGGTAGCGCGACTCAAGCAGCACCTGATTGGGCGCGACCTCTGGAGCGAACCACAGCAGCAGGCACTGGAAACCGAGCTGAAGGAAGCGATCAGCCGCGACTGGAAGCAGGCCCTGTCATACGGCTCCCTGGAGGACGGTCCGCACTGGCCGGTGGCAACGATGTTCGACGATGTGTTCCAGCACCTGCCCGCTCACCTGCTGCGCCAGCGCCAGCAACTGGAGGAAAAAGAATGAGCCGCAGTGCCAGCAAAGTTCCGGAAACGGAGCAGCCCGACGGCGAACAGGCGAGCATGAGTATGGTCCAGGCCATTAACTCGGCGCTACACTGCACGATGGCGGCCGATCCGGCCGTACTGGTGATGGGCGAGGACGTGGGCTTTTTCGGCGGTGTATTTCGATGTACCGAGGGTCTGTATGAGAAGTATGGCGCACACCGTGCGCTGGATACCCCGATCGCCGAAGGCGGTATCGTCGCCGCCGCCATCGGCATGGGCGTGAATGGCCTGCGCCCGGTAGTGGAAATGCAGTTTGCCGACTATATCTACCCGGCGATCGACCAGATCATCAGCGAACTGGCGCGGCTGCGCCACCGCAGTGGCGGCGAATTCTTCGCCCCGGTGACCATCCGCGCGCCCTGTGGCGGCGGCATCCGCGGTGGCCAGACCCACTCCCAGAGCCCCGAGGGGATCTTCACCCACGTCTGCGGCCTGAAAACCGTTATTCCCTCCAATCCCTATGATGCCAAGGGGTTGCTGATCAGCGCCATTGAGGATGACGACCCGGTGATGTTTTTCGAACCCAAGAGAATCTATAACGGCCCTTTCCACGGCCACGACAACAATGGCGGCGGCAGCGGGAGCTGGAGCGACCACCCGCTGGGGCAAGTGCCCATCGGTCACTACCGCATTCCGCTGGGCAAGGCAGCGACCATCCGCGCTGGGCGCCAGGTCACTGTACTGGCCTATGGCACCATGGTACACGTGGCCGCGGAAGCCATCCGCGCCAGCGGCATTGATGCGGAACTGCTGGACCTGCGCAGCCTGCTGCCCCTGGACATCGAGGCGGTGGCGGCGTCGGTACGGAAAACCGGCCGCTGCGTGGTCATCCACGAGGCGACCCGTACCAGCGGCTACGGCGCGGAGTTGGTCGCGGAAGTCCAGGAAACCTGCTTCTGGCACCTGCGCGCCCCCATCGAAAGGGTCACCGGATGGGATACCCCCTACCCGCACGCCTTCGAATGGGAGTACTTCCCCAGCCAGCGGCGCATTGTCGATGCCCTGCAGCGCACCCTGGCATACCACTGAGGCCATCGCGACCGATTATGGGTACATTCAGTTTCAAGCTCCCGGACCTCGGCGAAGGCATCGTCGAATCGGAGATCAGCAAATGGCATGTCGCGGTCGGTGACACGGTCCGCGAAGACCAGCCGGTCGCGGATGTGATGACCGACAAGGCGGTGGTCGAAGTGACCGCCCCGGTAGACGGCGTGGTGACCGCGCTGGCCTGCGCGGCCGGCGAGGTACTGCCAGTAGGCCGGGAACTGATCCGTTTCGAAGTGGAGGGCAAGGGCAATGCGCCCGCGGGCCAGCCCGCTGCGGAGCCGGCGCCAGCGTCGCCGCCGGCATCGGCTGAGACAGCTGCACCAGACAGGGGCGATGAGCGCGGTGGTCGCGATCAACACGTTGCGGAGACGGAGACCGGCACGGACACGGATACGGATACGGACGACAATGTAGCTTCGGCGCAGCCTGCCAGCGGCCCTCCGCGAATGGACACAATGACCCCCGCCCTGCCTCATCGCACCGTGCTGACTTCACCCTCGGTGCGGCAGCGGGCGCGGGAACAGGGTATCGACCTCAGCCTGGTACCCGGCAGTGGCCGCGAAGGCAGAATTGACAACCGCGACCTGGAAGCCTTTCTCGAGGCCATGGGACGGCTGACCGCCACGGACCAGCGACACCCGCGTAGCGGCAGCAGGGAGACGCCGATCACCGGCCTGCGCCGAATCATCGCGCGCAAAATGGCAGCGGCCAAGCGGACTATTCCGCACTACTCCTATATCGAGGAAATCGACCTCACCCAGCTGGAGGAGCTGCGCTCGCAGCTCAACAACAGCCGCACCGGCGAGCAACCGAAACTGACCCTGCTGCCTTTAATCATGCTCGCGCTGGCGCGGGTGCTGCCGGATTTTCCGCAGTGCAATGCGCAGTTCAATTCCGAGACCGAAGTGCTGACCGAACACGAGGCAATTCACATGGGAATTGCCACCATGACAAAAAACGGGCTGCTGGTACCGGTGGTACGCCACGTGGAGGCACTGGACCTGTGGCAGGCGGCGGGAGAACTGGCCCGCCAGACAGCGGCGGCCCGTGAGCAACGGAGCGCGGCCGCGGACCTGCAGGGCTCCACTATCACCATCACCAGTCTGGGGGCAATCGGTGGGATTGCCACGACCCCGGTCATCAACGCCCCGGAAACCACGATCCTCGGCATCAACAAATTGCAGCAGCGACCGATGGTACGCCAGGGCAATATCGAGGTGCGCAGCATGATGAACCTGTCGGCCTCCTTCGATCACCGCGTTGTCGACGGCTACGACGGGGCGCAACTCATACAGGCACTGAAACAGCTGCTGGAGCAGCCGGCGGCGATTTTTGTACCGTCTTTCCCGCGGCCCGGCCAGACATAAAACTGCCGGGGTGCCGACAGTTCAAATACCACATGGAGTTTTTTTGCAGGGCCCGGCCAGTCGCGCGAACGCCTCGACACCGGATCAGCAATCGCGGCTCGCGGCCTGAAACCATTCACCCAGGTAAATCGCCAGCGAACGGCAGGCAAAGAGCAGGAAATCATCCGCTTCGGTCGGCTTGAACAGCATCACCGGTATACCCGCAAACCGGGTGACTGTGCAACTGCCGGGGCAAAACTGCTGTGGATGCAGATCAACTGTCGTGCCGCGGGCGAGTATATCCCGTACCCGGGCGCCCTCCAGGGCCAATATCACCCGGCCATCGGTTATCAGGGTCGCAACAGTGCAGAGTTCAGCCGTCGCCTCGCGCAGGGCGTACAACATCGACTTGCCCAAGCCGGTGGGTACCGTCAGCATCCATTCCCCGGGAGCGGACCATAGCCAGCGTTGATCACCCCGCCAGTGCACCTCGCCCGGGCCGGGCAGCTCCATACCCAGTGCGGCAACCAGGGCGGGGACCTGTTCAGGGTCGCGATGGAATACCTGCAGACGGATCAAGTCACACTCCGTATATTCGCTTAACCGGAACCCAACCTTGTCAACGCCCGGAATGGTCGCCATCGGCAGTTGCGCGGCCAGGTTTCCTGGCGGCAGCGCGACGGGCGCCAACCCGGATACCTCGGGCGCCAACTGCAGGCGCTCTCCACCCGGGTCATATGAACAGGGCGCCACCAGCCGCGCCGGCTGGGCCTTGCCTTCGTAGTACACCGCTACGGTCTCGCCCTGCCGCCTCTGCGCCGCGGCCACAATCCCCAGCGCCACGGTGCGGCCCAGGGTCGGGCTGAAACACGCGGAGGTGACATAGCCCGCTGAACCCCTGCCGTCTTCGGCCAGGACATGGGCTCCGTTGACAATGGTTGCCGTCGTGTCGAGAGTGGTATCGAGAGTGGTATCGAGAGTGGTGTCGAGCAATTCAATACCCGTGAACTGCAGCCGGTCCGGATCCAGCCCCACATCCAGCGCCAGCGAGCGACGGCCGATAAAATCCCCGGTCTTTTTCGCCATCGCGCCGGCCCAGCCCAGGTCCTGGGGCATGGTGTTGCCGTCCGTATCCGAGCCCACATGCAGATAGCCCTTTTCGGTACGCAGCACCATCAGCGACTCGATACCGAAAGGGGTGATACCGAACGATGCGCCCGCCGTCATCAATGCCTCCCACAGGGATCGCCCATAACCCGCGGGCACGCTGAGCTCGAAGGACAGTTCGCCGGTAAAACTGGCGCGCAGGATACGCGCCGGCACTCCGCACAGGGTGCCTGCGCGGAACTGCATGTGTGCAAAGGCCTCGCGACTAAGGTCGATATCCCCCGGCAGCTGCCCCAGCACGGCGCGCGCATGGGGGCCACTCAGCATCAGGGTTGCCCACTGGGTAGTGACGTTGGTTACCAGCACCCGCAGTGCCATCCACTCACACTGCAGCCATTCCTCCAGTGTCGCGTGCACCACACTGGCGCCACCACTGGTGGTGTGCAGGAGGAAGTGATCCTCCGCCAGGCACACCACCACGCCATCGTCCACCACAATACCTTTCTCGTTCAGCATCAGCCCGTAGCGCGCGGCGCCCACCCTGAGGGTGATGATGTTGTTGATGTACAGGCGGTTGAGGAATTCGCGGGCATCCGGGCCGCGCACTTCCAGCTTGCCCAGGGGCGAGTAATCGAGTAATCCCACAGCCTCGCGCACCCCACGCACTTCGCGGGCAATCGTGTCTGCTTCACATTCTGCGGCGCGCGGATAATACTCGGGCCGCTGCCAGCCACCCATGTCGGCAAGGTGTGCGCCCAGTGCCACATGGCAGGCATGGGCCGGCAGCTGCTGGAACGGCTTGTAAAGGGCACCCAGTTCAACACCGGCATAGGCACCGAGGGTGGTGGGATGATACGGCGGCCGGAAGCGGGTGGTGCCCACCTCGGGAATGCTGCGCTGCGTCGCCTGCGCCAGGATACCGAGGCCGTTAACGTTACTGGTCTTGCCCTGGTCGATGGACATGCCGTTGGTGGTGTAGCGCTTGACGTGCTCCACCGAGACATAGTTTTCCCGGGCTGCCAGCTGGATATCCGATGCGGTAACGTCGTACTGGAAATCCACCCACTGGTACTCGGGAGACAGTCCCGGTGTGAGCCACTGGGCCCTGGTATTCAGGGGCTGGCTGAAGTCGCCGTTGGCGCGACCGACCACTGTCACCGCCTGTGCCGGGTCGCCAGGCACAAAACAGCTGTCGGACTCGCGCCAATCCAGCTTGCCCCCCGACTGGGAGAACAGGTGAACCGTCGGCGTCCAGCCCCCGGACATGGCCAGTAGGTCACAGGCCAGGGTCTCCCGCGGCCCCTGGACGTCGTTCCCGTCCGCGGACAGCTGTTGCACCAGCACCTGGCGCATGCCACGACGGCCGCGGGTATGCACCACGGTGTATCCCGCCAGGCAGCGAATACCCGCCTCCGCTGCGCGCTGCAACAGCGCGGGCGCCACTTCGCGGCGGATATCCACCACCGCCGCGACCGGCACGCCGCAGGCTGCCATCTCCAGCGCCCCGTGCCAGGCTGAATCGTTATTGGTGAAAAATACCATGCGTTCGCCCAGGACCAGGCCATAGCGGTGGGTATATTCGCGCACCGCACCGGCCAGCATGATACCGGGGCGGTCATTGTGGGGAAACACAAGTGGCCGCTCCAGGGCGCCGGTGGCCAGCACAACGCGCCCGGCCACAATGCGCCAGAAGACCTCCCGGGGCTGTGAGGAACCTGCCTGTGGACCCAGGTGGCTGGTCACGCGCTGCAGTGCCGTCAGCATGTTGTGGTCGTGATAACCATTGGCGGTAGTGCGGGGCATCAGGGTAATGTTCGGGTATCGCGCAATCTGTGCCAGGGTCCTTGTCAGCCAGGTGCGCTCCGCCGGTTCCGGGCTCGCCAGCAGGGCGCCTCCCGGCACCTCCTGTTCATCGAGTAGCAGCACCCGGCAGTCCGGATCAGCCGCCGCTGCGAGCGCCGCCTGCAAACCCGAACGGCCGCCACCGACCACAACCACCTCCGCATGCACAGTCTGTTGCAGGTAGGTATCCGGGTCCGGCGCCGAAGGGGCGCTGCCCAGGCCAGCCACCCGCCGCACCAGAGGTTCCCACATCTGCCAGTTCGGCCACATGAAGGTCTTGTAATAAAACGATGCCGGCAACACTTTCTTGAACAGTCCCAGCACTGCATAAATGTCGAACCGAACCGAGGGCCAGGCGTTCTGGCCCCGGGCATTCAACCCCTGGTACAGCGGCACCAGGGTCGCCCGCACGTTGGGCTCGGTAAATGCGCCCTCTTCCAGCTGCACCAGGGCACCGGTCTCTTCCTTGCCGGCGGCAAAGACGCCCCGGGGACGGTGCAACTTGAAGCTGCGCCCGATGATGGTTACCCCGTTGGCCAGCAGGGCCGAGGCAAGGGTATCGCCGTGGTAGCCGTGGCAGGTCTTGCCATCAAACTGAAAGGCCAGGCGCTCCCGGGTGTCCACCTGGGTATGCGGCAGGCGCTGCTGTCCCGGCTTCATGCCTTATCTCCAGGCACATCAGGCAATTCCGGCTTCGGCTCGCTCATTGTGTATACCGCGAGAATAGCGTGGCTCACGGTATGCCGGGCGACATTGAACCACTGCCCACAACCGAAACCGTGGTGCCAGCGCTCGTAGTGCAGCCCCTTCGGATTGTCGCGCTGGTACAGGTACGCCGCCCACTCGCCATCGCTTGCCCGGGCGGGATCCGGCCGGGCAATATGGGACTGGCCCCCACAGGTGAATTCGTCTTCGGTACGGCTGCCACACCAGGGGCATTCGATGCGCATCATGTCAATTCCACCTCAGTGGGCCACGCCCGCTGCCGCACCCTCGTCAATCAGGCGGCCACGGGCGAAACGATCCAGGGAAAAGGGCTCCACCAGCGGGTGCGGCGCGTCGTGGGCAATGGTGTGGGCGAAGGTTTCACCGCCCGCGGGAATGGCCTTGTAACCCCCCGTACCCCAACCGGTGCTGATATAAAAACCGCTAACCGGGGTTTTTGACACAATGGGGCTCGCGTCCGGGGCAATATCAACGATGCCGCCCCACTGCCGCATCAGCTTCATCCTGCTCAACATGGGATAGAGTTCAACCGCCGCGTTGAGCACCGCTTCCGTCGCCGGCAGGCTGCCACGCTGTCCGTAGGACGGATGGGTATCCGCGCCGCCGCCAATAACAATCTCGCCGCGATCCGACTGGGAAATATAGCAGTGCACCATGGGCGACATCACCACATGGTCCAGGCAGGGTTTCACCGGCTCACTGACCATGGCCTGCAGGGTCTGGCTGACGATGGGCAGTTTCACCCCCGCCATCGCCGCCACCACCGTGCTGTGGCCCGCCACGGCCATCCCCACCTTGTCCGTGCGAACGGTGCCACGGTTGGTCCGCACGCCGCGTATACGGCCGTCATTCACGTCGATGCCGGTGACTTCACAGTTTTGAATGAGATCCACGCCCAGGCTGTCCGCCGCGCGAGCATAGCCCCAGGCCACCGCATCGTGCCGGGAAATACCACCGCGGCGCTGAATGAAGCCACCGTGAACCGGGTAGCGGGCGCCCGCGCTCATATTCAACAACGGTACCATCTCCGCGATCTGTTCGCGGCTGAGCACTTCGGAATCCACGCCCTGCAGTTGGATGGCCGTGGCCCAGCGCCTGAAAATCTCCATTTCGTGGCGGCTGCAGGCCAGGTTGATGATGCCAATCTGGCTCAGCATGATGTTGAAGTTCAGGTCGCGACCCAGGGTTTCGTAGCGCTTGAGGGAGTGCTCGTAGAAACGGGTACTCTCCGGGTAAAAATAATTGGAACGGCTGACCGCGGTGTTGCGGCCAGTGTTGCCGCCCCCCAGCCAGCCCTTCTCCAGCACCGCGATATTGCTGATGCCGTGCTCCTTCGCCAGGTACCAGGCGGTGGCCAGGCCGTGGCCGCCGCCGCCGATGATCACCACATCGTAGTGGGGCTTGAGCTCGGGGCTGCGCCAGGCCCGTGGCCAGTGGCGATGGTCCGAGAAGGCGTTTTTCAGCAGCGAAAACGCTGAATACCGGTTCATGGCACTATCCAGGTAATGATCGAACGCCCTATCTTACGCGCTTTTTGCCTGAATTCATTTATAGGTCACCACCAGGTAGCCCTGTAATGCCACCTCGCCGGTAGCGCGAATACTGTGCTCGACATCGGCGCGGTAGTGCGCGGAGTCTCCCGCCGCCAGCGTACATTCGGCGGCTCCGGTCACAATCGCGGCCTGCCCGGCAGTCACCGTAAACAACTCCCGGGTGCCATTAAAGTGTGGCGCACTGTCCAGGCTGGCACCGGGCTGGATTTTCAGCTCGTAGAATTCCACATTTTTTTCCATGTGCAACGGGGACAAGGTACGAATCTGGCACTCAGGGTCCGCCCTGAACAAGGACGTCGGGTCATCCCCGCGCACGACTTCAATCAGGCCACTGGCGGCGGGGTCATCCACCAGTTCGCCTATAGTAAGACCAAAGGCTTTGGCAATGCGGAAGGTTACCGCCAGGGTCGGGTTCGCCTGGCCCCGTTCAATCTGGCTCAGCATGGAGCGACTGACCCCGGATGCCGCCGCCAGCTGTTCCAGGGTGAAACTGCTACTCTGGCGTAATGCGGTAACCCGTTCGGACAGGACTCTGCCGGCGGGATCGGGGGCGGGCCTGGCACTCGGATCGTCCGTCATAGTAGATAAAGTTCTTGTATATGGGATAAAGGGATTCTATCATACCGGAACTTTTCCACAATAGTGAGACTCCGATGAAAGCACTGGTCAAGAAAGAAGCGAGCAAAGGACTCTGGCTGGAAGACGTACCCGAGCCCAAAACCGGTATCAACGACGTCCTGATCAAGGTGCTGCGTACCGCCATCTGCGGCACCGACATGCACATCTACAATTGGGATGCCTGGGCACAGAAAACAATCCCGGTACCCATGGTGGTGGGCCACGAGTTCGTGGGTGAAATCGTCGACGTCGGCGCCAATGTGGTGGACTTTCGGCCGGGCCAGATTGTCTCCGGCGAAGGCCATGTGGTCTGCGGCCGTTGCCGAAACTGCATGGCGGGGCGCCGCCATCTCTGCGCCAGAACCAGCGGCATAGGCGTAGACCGGTCCGGTGCCTTTGCCGAGTATGTGGCGCTGCCCATGTCCAACGTCTGGGAGCATTCACCGGGGATAGACCTTGATGTCGCCGCGCTATTCGACCCTTTCGGCAATGCCGTACATACCGCCCTGCAATTTGACCTGCTCGGCGAGGACGTGCTAATCACCGGCGCGGGCCCCATCGGTGCCATGGCCGCGGCTGTGTGCCGGCACGCCGGTGCGCGCCATGTGGTAATCACCGATGTCATTGACCAGCGCCTGGCACTGGCGGCAACGCTGGGTGCCACCCGCACGGTTAATGTCACCCGGGAAACCCTGGCCGAGGTGCAGCAGTCCCTGGGCATGCACGAGGGCTTCGATGTGGGCCTGGAAATGTCCGGTAATCCCCAGGCCTTCCGGGACCTGCTGGCCAGCATGTGCCACGGCGGCAAGGTCGCAATGCTCGGCATTCCCAGCGAAAACACCGCCATCGACTGGAACACCGTGATCTTCAACATGCTGACCCTGAAGGGTATCTACGGCCGCGAAATGTACGAGACCTGGTACAAGATGTCAGTGATGATTGAGTCCGGGCTGGATATCTCACCGGTGATCACCCACCGCATGAATTTCCGGGACTTCCAGCAGGGCTTTGATGTCATGAATGCCGGGGAAGCCAGCAAAGTTGTCCTGAACTGGGAGGAGTAAGACCATGTATGACCGTTTTCAGGAACACCTGGCCCAGGAACTGGACGATATCCGGAGCGCCGGGCTGTACAAGCACGAGCGCCTGATCACCACGCCCCAGGGCGCCCATGTAGGCGTTAAGGGGCGCGAAGTACTGAACCTCTGCGCTAACAATTACCTGGGCCTGGCGCAGCACCCGGAAGTCAATGCCGCCGCCGCACAAGGCCTCGCGGACTACGGTTATGGCATGGCCTCGGTGCGTTTCATCTGTGGCACCCAGACTTTGCACAAGCAGCTCGAGGAGCGCCTGTCCGCGTTCCTGGGCACCGAGGATACCATCCTTTACCCGTCCTGCTTCGACGCCAACGGCGGCCTCTTTGAAACCCTGCTCGGGGAACAGGACGCGGTCATTTCCGATGCGCTCAATCACGCCAGCATTATCGACGGCATCAGGCTGAGCAAGGCCAAGCGCTTTCGCTACAACAACAACGACATGGCGGACCTGGAGGTGCAGCTCAAGGCGGCCGACGCTGCCGGCGCGCGCTTCAAGCTGATCACCACTGACGGGGTATTCTCCATGGACGGCTACATAGCGCGCCTGGACGAGATCTGCGACCTCGCCGAGCGCTACCAGGCCCTGGTGCACTTTGATGACTGCCACGCCACCGGCTTCCTCGGTGCAGGCGGGCGCGGCACCCACGAACTGCGCGGCTGCATGGACCGGGTGGACATTATCACCGGCACGTTGGGGAAAGCCCTCGGCGGCGCCAGCGGCGGCTATACCGCGGCGCGCCAGGAGGTTGTCGACCTGCTGCGCCAGCGCTCGCGGCCCTACCTGTTTTCCAATACCGTGGCGCCTCCGGTGGTGGCGGGAGCGATCAAGGCGGTGGAGCTGGTGACGTCGGCGCCAGAGCTGCGCACCCGACTTGCCCACAATACCGCACGTTTCCGGGCAGGCCTGGAGGCATCGGGCTTTGAACTGCTACCGGGGGAACACCCGATTGTGCCGGTGATGCTGCACGATGCCGCAATCGCCGCCCGCTTTGCCGAGGCGATGCTGGCGCAGGGTGTGTATGTGGTGGCGTTCTCATTCCCGGTGGTGCCCAAGGGCAAAGCCAGGATCAGGACCCAGATGTCCGCCGCACTGAGCGACGACGACGTCGATTTCGCGATCGAGGCCTTCGCCAGGGCCGGGCGCGAGTGCGGCCGTTAGCGCGGCAGCCTGCTCCCCTTCGCCCCTAAGGACGCTGGTCCACGGTCGCCAGCAACGCCAGCGCTTCATCGCACCAGCTGAGGGTATGCTCGCCCTGGCGAATGCCCGCCAGCAGTGCCAGGTAGACACCCTTGCGTCGCACCGGCAAGGTCGCCGGGTCCGCGTAGTGGCGGCGCCGTATTTTCTCGTACAGGTACAGCCGCTGCATCATCTGCTCCCGACGCTGTTCAATCTCCGCGGCCAGGTGCGAAGCGTTGTGCTCAGCGAGGTTATACAGCTTGACGAACAGGTCGTCCTTGCCCTCCTGCACCCGGCTGCCACCCAGCACCCAGGCCTCCAGGGCGACGTGCCCGACCGGGGTCAGGGCATAGACTATCTTGTTCGGTTTCCCGGCCTGGGGCACCGTTTCCTGCTGTAACCACCCCTTGGCCGCCAGCTTGTGCAATTCCTGGTAAATCTGCTGATGGCTGGCGCGCCAGAACAGGCCCAGCGAAACATCGAAGGCCTTGGCCAGCTCGTAGCCGGACATGGTGTCCTCCAGCAAGGCCGTCATTATCGCGTGAGACAGTGCCATAGCGGATGTCGTATCTCCGGGTCGTAGTTATGTCCAGCTTACTCCGCGCTCTCTTTTTATGCAAAAGGTTGCATAAAAAATAAATATGCAATAAATTGCATAAATTCGACCACCATCCCTTTGGAGTTAAGCCCCATGGCCCTACCCGCTATTTTGAAAGACCGCCTGCGCCTGCCCGCCGTTGCCGCGCCGATGTTCATTATTTCCAACCCGGATCTGGTGATTGCCCAGTGCAAGGCCGGCATCGTCGGCTCGTTCCCTTCCCTGAATGCACGTCCCGCTGAAGCGCTGGACCAGTGGCTGGACAAGATCACCACCGAGCTTGCCGCCTGGGATGCCGCCAACCCGGATCAACTGTCCGCTCCCTTCGCGGTAAACCAGATTGTGCACGGCTCCAACGATCGCCTGCAGCATGATCTGGAAATGTGCGTGAAGTACAAGGTCCCGATCGTAATCACCTCGCTGGGCGCCAAGGAGTTCGTCAATGAGGCGGTGCATTCCTATGGCGGCATCGTGCTGCACGACATTATCAACAACCGCTTTGCCCGCAAGGCCATTGAGAAAGGCGCGGATGGCCTGATCGCCGTGGCTTCCGGTGCGGGTGGCCACGCCGGGCCAATTTCACCGTTTGCCCTGGTCCAGGAAATTCGCGAGTGGTTCGACGGCCCGTTATTGCTCTCCGGCTCCATCGCCACCGGTGACGCCATTCTCGCAGCACAGGCCATGGGCGCGGACCTGGGCTACGTGGGCTCTGCCTTCATCGCCACTCTCGAAGCCAACGCCGAGCAGGCCTACAAGCAGGCAATCGTGGACAACGGCGCATCGGATATTGTTTACAGCAACCTGTTTACCGGCATCCATGGCAATTACCTGCGGCCCTCCATTGAGGCCGCCGGGCTGGACCCGGACAACCTGCCGGTCAGTGACCCGACGGCGATGAACTTTGGTTCCGGCGGTGGTTCCGATGCCAAGGCCTGGAAAGACATCTGGGGCTGCGGCCAGGGTATCGGCGCCGTCAAGGACATCCTGCCGGCGGCGGAGCTGGTGGCGCGCCTGCAGCGGGAATACGCCGCCGCCCGCCAGCGACTGCTGGGCGGCTGATCGGCGCCAATAACAGGCCGCGGCTGCCGTTCAGCCGGCCGCGGACTCAATGGCAGGATGGAGCTGGACGCTATCATCCGGGTTATGGAAGCGCCGCAACAGGTTTGTCCGCAGTTGCTGGTACGCAGTAATCGATTCCGCTTTTACCGGCCCATAGCCGCGAATCTGGTCGGGAAGATTCGCGCATTCCAGGGCAATAGCGTAATTTTCCGCGGTGAGGCCCGCCAGCAGATCCTCCACCAGCGCCTGGTAATCGGTGATCAGGGCTCGCTCCTGGCGCCGGTCAGGCAGGCGACTGAAGGGATCCAGCCAGCTCCCGCGCACGCCCCTGCACCTGGCCAGCAGCGCAAAAACAGGCAGCATCCAGGGACCAAACGTACGTTTACGCGGGCGCCCCTGCTCATCCACACCGCGGTTGAAGATTGGCGGCGCAAGGTGGAATTTGAGTGTGTAGTCGCCCTCAAAAGTCTCCGCGAGCTGTTTGCGAAAGCTGCCGTCGGTGTACAGGCGCGCCACTTCATACTCATCCTTGTAGGCGAGCAGCTTGTAGAGGTTGCGGGCAATCGCTTCACTAAGGCCGCTTCGGCCCGGCGTTACTTCACGCTCGCGAGCCCGTACCTGGGCAATACGAGCCTCGTAGTCCCCGGCATACGCCTTGTTCTGGTATTCCACCAGCAGACCGGCGCGGTAGGCCACGATCTCATCCAGTGACTCCGGCAACCTGATCACATCCACAAGCCCCGCCATGCGGGAGACATAATCAGGATCTTGCGCGGCAATTCTGCCCCAGCCGAAGGCCTGCAGGTTTTCGGTGACATTAACGCCGTTGAGTTCGAGTGCCCGCTCCAGCGCGGCCCTGGAGACCGGCACCAGGCCCTGTTGCCAGGCATGCCCCAGCAGGAACACATTCGCATACACGGTGTTGCCGAGAATGCGTTCCATCAGCTCATTGGCGGCCACAGTGTGCAGATTGTCCTTGCCGACGGCGCCGGCAAGTGCCTCGATACGCTCACCCATCCTGATCGTCGAATTGCGGTCGCGAACAAACTGGCCGCTGGGCACTTCACTGTGATTCACCAGCACCCGGGTGCGGTCCTTCGCCAACACGGCCAGCGACCTGGCGTCGGTGCCGACCACGATGTCACAGGCCACCAGCGCGTCGGCATGACCATCGGCAATCCGCACCTGGTTCAGGCTGGCGGGGCTGCTACCGATGCGGATGTGACTGATAACCGCGCCGCCCTTCTGGGCAAAACCGGTAAAATCCAGGACACTCGCACCCTTGCCCTCAAGATGGGCCGCCATGGTGATCAGCGCACCCACCGTTACCACGCCGGTGCCCCCGATGCCGCCGACCAGCAGGTTGAAGTTATCCGCCAGGTCCGCTGTCGGTGGCAGGGGCAGTTCGGCAACCCGTCGTTCAAAGTCCTGGCCCGCAGTATCCACCGCGGGTTTTCTCAAACGGCCGCCGGAGACGGAGACAAAGCTGGGACAAAATCCTTTTACACAGGAATAATCCTTGTTGCACGAGGACTGGTCGATTTTGCGTTTGCGCCCCAGCGGTGTGTCGACCGGATAGATGGAAAGACAGTTTGACTGGACTGAGCAGTCGCCGCAGCCTTCGCACACGGCCTGGTTGATGAACATGCGCCGGTCGGGGTCGGGATAGGCGCCCTTCTTGCGCAGGCGTCTTTTTTCCGCCGCACAGGTCTGGTCATAAATCAGTACCGTCACCCCGGGAATCTCTCGCAGTTCCCGTTGTACCGTATCCAGCAGGTCCCGATGGTAAAACTGCGTCTGCGGGGGAAATAACGTTTTATTGGTGTATTTCTCGGGTTCGTCGCTCACCACTGCAATGGTCTGCACCCCTTCGGCACGCACCTGGCTGGCTATGCCGGGAACGGTGATTACCCCGTCAACGGGCTGGCCGCCGGTCATGGCCACCGCATCGTTAAACAGGATTTTATAGGTAATGTTGGTCGCGGCCGCCACAGCCTGGCGGATCGCCATATAGCCCGAGTGAAAATAGGTGCCTTCCCCCAGGTTCTGGAAAACATGTCCGTTGCCGATAAACCGGGATTTACCTACCCAATTAACGCCCTCGCCGCCCATCTGGATAAGGGATTCGGTATTGCGGTCCATCCAGGAGGCCATGAAATGGCACCCGATACCGGCCAGTGCCTTGCTGCCTTCCGGCACCCGGGTTGAGGTATTGTGGGGACAGCCCGCGCAAAAATAAGGAGTGCGCTTGACGTCGGTGGGCGCCACCACGGTCACCTGGCGGGCTTGCAGTGCCGCCAGTTCCCGGTCAAAACGTACCTCCGGATACTCATGGCTTATGCGTGCGGCGACAATCGGTGCCAGCAGGGCGGGACTCAGCTCTCCTGTCCAGGGGACCAGCGGACGGCCCTCCTCGTCGTACTTGCCCACCATCCGGCTGGGCTTGTCACTCTGGTAGTCGTACAGCGCCTCCTTTAGCCCACTTTCAATAATGCCGCGCTTTTCCTCCACCACCAGCACTTCCTGCTTGCCCCGCAGGAACGCGCGGGCACCTTGTGTTTCCAGCGGCCACACCATCCCGATTTTATAAATATCAATACCCAGCGCCCGGGCGCGCTGCTCATCGATACCCAGCAGCCGCAACGCCTCCATCAGGTCCAGGTGACCCTTGCCGGTGGTAATGATGCCGAATTTGGCGTCGGGGAGATTGTAGATTGCGCGGTCGATGGGATTGGCCCGGGCGAAAGCCCGTACCGCTTCCAGCTTGGCAACCATCCGCCCTTCCACCTGTGGCCCCGGCAGATCCGGCCAGCGATAATGCAAGCCGTACTCTGGCGCCACGTAGTCTTCCGGCGTCCTGAACTCACGCACACAGGCGAGATCTACCGATGCCGCGCTTTCCACGGTTTCCGATATGGCCTTGAAGCCCACCCAGGTACCCGAATAGCGCGACAGGGCAAAACCGTAAAGCCCATACTCGATGTATTCCGCGACCGTTGCCGGGTTGAGAGTAGGCATAAAATACGCCATGAAGGCGACGTCCGACTGGTGCGACATGCTGGATGACACGCAGCCGTGGTCGTCACCGGCAATGACCAGGACCCCGCCATGGGGAGAGCTGCCATAGGCATTGCCATGCTTGAGCGCGTCTCCGGAGCGATCCACCCCGGGCCCCTTGCCATACCAGATCGAAAACACACCATCGACCTCACGCGCAGAGTCGGTCTCTACCTGCTGGGTGCCCAGGATGGCGGTCGCCGCCAGGTCTTCATTCACCGCCGGCAGGAACTCGATATCGTGTTCCCGCAGGAACCGGTCGGCTCGCCACAATTCGAGATCGTACGCCCCCAGGGGAGAACCGCGGTAACCGGAAATAAAACCGGCGGTATTCAGCTTCTGCCGACGATCCAGCTCACGCTGCAACATCGGTAGCCGCACCAGGGCCTGGGTGCCGGTCAGGAATACCCGGCCCGTGCTGCGCAGATAGCGGTCCTCAAGCTCATAGATATCGAGTGCGGGCGTAATCGGGGACTGGCTCATGGTGGAATCCAAATGAAGGTGACACTGCTACTGTAATCCCTTCAGGCTGGAATGTGCTTTCGATTATTTAGGAGATAACCGGTATAATTCGAAGAACCTATACATATATCTCTTAAAAAAGAAAGATTCTTCAACATTCCGGATCAAAAAAATTATGGATCGCACGGATATCAGGATACTGCAGACGCTGCAGCAGCAGGGCCGGGTCAGCAATCAGCGGCTGGCGGAAATCGCCGACATTTCACCTGCCGCCTGTTGGCGGCGCATGAAAGCCCTGGAGGACAGCGGCGTTATCGAGGGTTATACGGCGATACTGAACAGGGCCCGGGTCAACCTGAACCTGTGTGCCTTTATCCACATCACCCTGGCGCGCCATGTACGCGAGAGCACCGCCGAGTTCGAAGCCGCGGTCATGCAAAGATCCGAGGTCATGGAGTGCTTTGTGACCACCGGCGAGGCGGATTTTATCCTCAGGGTCGTCACCACCAATATTGAGAGCTTTGACGCCTTTGTGGAGGGCTTCCTGTTCACCCTGCCACAGATTTCCCAGATCAAATCCAATATCGCCCTGCGTGAAATCAAGCTGACAACGGCACTGCCCATCGCGCAGGACTCTCCGCCTGCCCTCAGGCCAGAGCCAGCTCGCTGAATTTCACCACTCTGGCATTGACCGGCGGGTGCTCGCTCGCCCCTATCCAGCGCCAGCACAGGGTGCCACGGCGGTGGCCCGCGGTTTCCACCCAGTTGGCCTGGGGCGGTTGCTGGTGTGAGACCACGATCACCACGCTGCCATCGGGCTCGTAATGGGCACTGTGTTTGTTGTAATGAATGGTGTGGTAACGATAGTCCAGGGACTCCATCCACCAGTTCTGCAGCACAAAATTCCAGGTCTGGCAGTCGGGCACCTCGGGCGCGTGGATCAGCAACGCCTCGTCCTCTGCCAGCTCCCAGCTGCTGTGGAAATAGTAGATGTTGGGGTCACCGCCGATTGCCTGGCAATAGGCCTGGTCCGCGGGTGCGACCTGGTTCACGGTGGGCAGGAAGCTCTCGGCCCAGCCTTCAAACAGGCCGGTGGTATTGCGCATGAACTGCACGGCCCCCAGGAGACCACGGTCCAGCTTTTCAGCACTGAGCGGCGCCGGTCTCTCGTGTTCGGCGCCGATGCGCTCAATGCGGATTTCAGCACGGGTTTCACTACGTCGGTCCTGGAAGGTCTGGCGCACGTTCAGCGAATTGGTCTCGGGTCCCATGGGCAGCCAGTTACCGGGCTGCCGGTTTTGGCTGACAATGATTTCGAGGGTGCCATCCGGATTGATGTCCATATCCCGGGAGTCGAGCCAGCCGTCGGTTTTCATCCCGCCACCGCTACTGTAGCGGTTGATCACCGTCCCAAAACCGAGATAGTCGACCGTGCCCCGGGTACCGGTGATCCGGTAATCGTGATTGGGGTCGATACTGGCGCTCTGGTAGTGGTTGTCGGGGTTGTCGGCGCCGAGCTTGATGGTTTCATGGGCCGGGCAGCGCAGCTCTGGAAACAGTGGGTCACCCGACTCCAGAAAACTCTCCAGCCCGGCACGCAGCATCCGGGACAGGTAACGATAGCCCTCGGTGCGACTGAATACATCCTGCGGTGCCTGTTCCGCATCCAGCAGCTGGCCGGCCTCTTTCAGCGCGTCGCAAAAATCCGCCCAGACACTGCCGTCCAGGACACGAGCTTCCGCCGCTTTCACATTATCGTTCACTGTGTAATCTCCTCGTCCATTGCCAGGCCGTAGCGCCGGGCATAATCACCAAACAGGGTCTCGACCTCGCCGCGGTCGATACTGTAATCCTCGAGCCGGTACTGATGCTGTCCGTGCTGTGCACGCGGGTGCGCGGCCAGCCACTGCCGCATGGCCGCGCGCGTACTGTCGGTGAGGACCAGGCCGCGCAGGCTGTAAATCTGTTCAATAACGGGCCAGGGATCGCTCAGCAGGTCATCGTGGGTAAGATCGATGAATTGGCCGGGATGCGCGGGCTCAAGTGCCGCGCGATCGGCCTCGAATGTTCGGGTATAGGCGTCGAGCATGGTCATCCAGTCACGACCGATTTCAGCACGGTCAATAATGTCACTACTGCTGCGCCGCAACAGCTCATTGAAACTGCAGCCGGAGGCCACAAACGCCATGGGCGCGCGATGGGTCTGCAGGATGATGGCGTCCGGGTAGACCCGCAGGATTTCGCGCAGGCCAAGCTGGTGGAAGGGTGCTTTCAGTACCCAGTTACCCGGGTGCTGTGACTGCAACAGCTGTAACTGGCGGCGATGATATTCGTAACTGTCCGACCGACACAGGTTGGCGTACAGCCAGTTGGCGTAGGAAGGAATGTGGAACATAGCCGGGTATTCCACCGACATGAAATTGCGATTGAGCAACATATAGCATTCGTCCGGCTCCTCGGCATCAATCAGGTGGGTACGCTTGAAACCCGGCAGGAAGGTTTCGGTCAGTGCAACACTTTCAGCCTGGGCCGCGATACGAGGATCCGTGTAATAAGTAGCAGACATCGGCGGTGGCACCGGGTTCTGGGCCTCCCACAAGCGCAGGGTCCGGTTGAGCGGGTCCTGGTTCAGCAAATGATGCAGGGCCGTGGTGCCCGTGCGCGGCAAGCCCACAATGAATACCGGCCGCCGGATCACTTCGTCCGCCACCTGCGGATGCTCCCCCAGATAGTGCTCAATTTGCAGACGCTTACCCAGGCCGGCAACGATGGTCATCTCCGCCCGCATCCGGCCGAAGTCATTGAGTCGCGCCTCGGTATGCAGGGCATCGAGCAAGCGTTCAAGGGCTTCGTAGAACGCAGGGGCACCAAAATCGTCCAGGCCTGTTTCCGCTATCGCCTGCTGCCGCAGACTTTCTATTTCCAGCACATTGATTCCTTTATTATAAGTGCCCGCGTCCGTTGACAGTCCCGCTGGCGTTGGCACTACTGTACGAATCATTGTGCCCCGGGCACACCCTTCCGAAGTGGCTAGCCGGGATTGGTATAAGAAACAATACTCTCCCTTGGTGCCCTAGTGAGTGCCCGCCGCCGGTGCCCCCGTAGGCACGCGGATGCTTTCCACCAGGTCGCGCACCTGGGCGGGCGGTGGCGCAGTGATACGGGACACGGCAAAGGCAACGGTGAAGTTCACCACTGCACCCACTACGCCGAACGCGTTGGGCTCAATGCCAAAGAACCAGTTGGCGGGCATGTCACCCAGAAAGCTGGTGGAGGAGACGAACATGACACCCTGGTGCTGGAAGACATAGCACAGGGTGACACTGATACCCGCAAGCATGCCGGCGATGGCGCCCTCGCGGGTGACCCGGGTTGAAAAAATACCCATCATCAGTGCCGGGAAAATTGACGAGGCAGCCAGCCCGAAGGCCAGCGCCACGGTACCGGCGGCAAACCCGGGCGGATTGAAACCAAGATAACCGGCACCGGCAATTGCCGCCGCCATGGCCAGGCGGCTGGCCAGCAACTCCTGTTTCTCGCTGATAGCCGGGGCAATCATGCCCTTGAGAATATCGTGGGAGATCGCCGAGGCAATGGCCAGCAGCAGGCCCGCTGCGGTAGACAGCGCGGCGGCGAGTCCCCCGGCGGCGACCAGTGCGATTACCCAGTTTGGCAGCCCGGCGATTTCCGGGTTGGCCAGTACCATGATGTCATTGTCGATGGTGACCATTTCATTGGTGGCGGGGTCGGCACCGTACTGCACCAGGCCGTCCTCGTTATGGTCTTCAAAACCCAGTAACCCGGTAACCTCCCAGTTTTTAAACCACTGCGGCCGCTGTTCATACGCCATAGGTTCGCCGGGGACAGGCTCGATGGTCTGCATGAAATTGAGCCGCGCCATACCCGCCACCGCAGGGGCCGTGGTGTAGAGAATGGCGATGAACAGCAGCGCCCACCCTGCGGAGGAGCGGGCATCGCGCACCCTGGGCACGGTAAAGAAGCGGATGATCACATGGGGCAGCCCGGCGGTGCCGAGCATCAGGGACAGGGTAAAGGCGAACATGTTGAGGGTACTGAGGCGGACATCGGTGGTGTACTCGCGAAAACCCAGGTCGGTGACGATCTGGTCCAGCTTGTCGAGCAGCAGGGTGTCGGAACCCGCCAGGGTACTGCCCAGGCCCAGTTGCGGTATGGGATTATTGGTCAGGTTCAGGCTAATGAAAATCGCGGGAATGGTATAGGCAAATATCAACACGCAATACTGGGCGATCTGGGTATAGGTAATCCCCTTCATGCCACCCAGTACCGCGTAGAAAAACACGATGCACATGCCCACCAGCAAACCGGTACTGTAATCCACTTCCAGGAAGCGGGAGAACGCCACCCCTATTCCCTTCATCTGGCCGATCACGTAGGTCACCGAGCAGATGATCAGGCACAACACCGCCACCGCGCGGGCACCTTTGGAATAGAACCGGTCGCCGATAAATTCCGGCACGGTGAATTTGCCGTACTTGCGCAGGTAGGGCGCCAGCAGCATCGCCAGGATAACAAAACCACCGGTCCAGCCCATCAGGAATACGGAGCCGCCATAGCCCATGAAGGCAATCATGCCGGCCATGGAAATAAACGAGGCCGCCGACATCCAGTCCGCCGCCGTCGCCATGCCGTTGGCGATGGGGTGAATACCCGCGCCGGCTACATAAAATTCGCGGGTGGAACCGGCCCGGGACCATAGGGCGATCGCGATGTAAAGTGCAAACGTGGCACCGACCACAAGATAGGTGAGCGTTTGCAGCGGCATCAGTCTTCTTCTATCCCGAACTCACGGTCCAGCGCCGCCATTTTACGAGTGTAGTAAAAAACGATCACCACAAAGGTATAGATTGATCCCTGCTGGGCAAACCAGAACCCCAGCTTATAGCCCCCGATGCGAAACTGGTTGAGTTCGTCCACCAACAGGATACCGCAACCAAAACTGACCACGAACCAGACCACCAGCAGCTTCGCCATCAGCCACAGGTTGCGGCGCCAGTACTGGTGGGCCCGCTCCGGGCTCAGTTGCGCCACCCCGGTGTCAGGCCTGGGCCTGGCGCCGGACGCGCACCGCCGCCGCGAGCTCGCCCAGCATCTCCACGGTATCATCCCAGCCGATGCAGGGATCGGTGATACTCTGGCCGTAAGTCAATGACTGTCCGGCTACCACATCCTGCCGTCCCGCCACCAGGTTACTCTCCACCATGACACCACAAATACTGCGACTGCCGCGACCCACCTGGGTGGCGATGTCCCGAAGCACATCAATTTGCCGGGCCGGAATCTTGCGACTGTTGGCGTGGCTCGCATCTATCATGATCCGCGCCGGCAGCCCGGCCTTGACCAGCATGGCGCTGGCGTCATCCACCGAGAACATATCGTAGTTGGGATGTTTGCCACCGCGCAGGATAATATGGCAGTCCTCATTGCCGCGGGTCTGGAAGATCGCGGAGTGTCCCTGCTTGGTCACCGACAGGAAATGGTGGGGCTGGGAGGCCGACTTGATGGCATCGATGGCGACCTGGATATCACCGTCGGTCGCGTTCTTGAACCCCACCGGGCAGGACAGGCCGGAGGACAATTCCCGATGAGTCTGGCTCTCCGTAGTGCGGGCACCAATGGCACCCCAGGAAATGAGGTCGGCGTAATACTGGGGGCTGATCAAATCCAGGTATTCAGTGCCCGCGGGCAGCCCCATATCAGCCAGGTCGGAGAGCAGCTTCCGGGCAAGGTGCAGGCCCTTGTTGATCTGGAATGTGTTGTTGAGATCCGGGTCGTTAATCAATCCTTTCCAGCCAACGGTGGTGCGGGGCTTTTCAAAATAGACTCGCATCACCACCAGGATATCGTCGGCAATACTATCGGCGAGGGTCTTCAACTGCCGGGCATAATCCCGTGCCGCCGCGGGATCGTGGATGGAACAGGGGCCCACCACGGCGACCAGGCGGTCGTCTTCGCCCGCAAGGATGCGGTGAATGCCGTGACGCGCCGTGGCTACGGTGCCGGCGGCGCTGTCGCTCACTGCGATGTCGCTGATCAACTGCTCGGGCGCAACCAGCTCGATAGTGCGCTGGATACGTAAATCATCGGTGTTGGTGCTGCTCATTACACTCTCTTTACATTCTCTGGGGTCGGCTTACAAAGGTCGCCTAATATAGCACCAGATCAGAGGGCCGGTCGATGTCCAGCAAAATACCCGGGTCTGTAACAGCGATTTCGCGACACTTCCCCGGGTTCGCCTGTATCAGCGCCCGCGCACCCCGGTCGCCGGACAGATTCGCCAGGGCGCCGAACCAGGCCCTGCTGAAGGCCACGGGATGCCCCGCCCGCCCCCGCCAGACAGGCACCACTATCGCGCCCTCCACCAGTTCGGTGGCAACCTGGCAAAAGGTTTCCGGCTGGATAGCCGGCATGTCCGCCAGGGCGATCAGTACCCCGCGCCAGCAAGCCGGTAACAGCGGTATGGCATCGGCGATGGTATGGCCCATACCGAGCACCGAATCGGGACAGGGAAGCACAGACACCGCCTGCGCCTCCAGCAGTTGCCGCGCCGCCCCATCATCGGGACGCAGGCATACCCGCAGAGGCAGGCCGCTGCGCTGCACATTGGCCACCACAGTGGCCAACAGGGTCTCGCCGGCTGGCAGGCGCGCCAGCCGTTTGTCGCTGCCATAGCGCGCACTACGGCCCGCCGCCAGCAGCAGTACACCCACTGTCACGAGCGGCCGCGCTCCCGCCGCAACTGCACCAGTTGCGCCATGATCGACACGGCGATCTCCAGTGGCGTCTTGCTGCCAATATCGAGCCCTACCGGGGCGTGCAAAGCAGCGATTTCGGTTTCACTCAGGCCAAGCTGGCGCAGGCGTTCGAGCCGCTTCGCCGTGGTCCGGGCGGACCCGAGGGCGCCGACATACCAGGCCTGGGTGGTTAATGCCTCCATCAATGCCATATCGTCAATTCGCGGATCGTGAGTGAGCGTGATCACAATACTGTGCCGGTCACTGGCATGTGCGCGCACTGCATCGTCGGGCATACCGGCAATAAGCGGCAGCTGCGGACCCTGCCACTGTTCGCGAAGCGCCTGTCGGGGGTCGGTCACCAGAACTTCGTAATCCATCGCCAGGGCCAGTTCAGCAAGCGACTGGCTTAGCTGGCCGGCACCGACCAGGAGCAGGCGCATGCGCGGACCGAAACTCTGGGCCAGTTCAGCGCCGGTGAAAACCAGTGGACTATAGTGTGTTTCATCATCATACCGGGTGCCCCCCCCATCCACGGCAACCACCCGGCGCAGGCAGCGACGCTCACCAATGGCAGAGACCGCGGCCTCCAGCCAGGGTAGGTCGCGCTCGGGCTGCAGTGGCTGTACCAATACCTGCAGGCGGCCACCACAGGGCAGCCCGAGGCGCTCGTTTTGCTCGGCACTGACCCCATATTCAATAATTTCCGCAACGGCTGTGGCAGGCGCATTGTGCTGCAGCCGGGCAAGCAAATCTTCCTCTATGCAGCCGCCCGACAATGAACCCACCTGGGTGCCGCGGCCGTTGCACGCCAGCATTGAGCCGGGAGGACGCGGCGAAGACCCGTGTGCCGCGACAATAGTACACAGCCACACCGGGACATCGCCCGCCGCCAGCCAGCTGCGGGCCTGGCCCAGAATCTGCTGTTCAGGAATCTGCATGGACAGGCAACCGGCCATCATCTGTTGCGGCGGCGGCGGCGCTCCAGTACTCGTCCAGCATCCGGCCGATGGTGTTGGGCACCACCAGGTGTGCGGCATACCAGGTATGCAGGCAGCGGATGCGACTGAAATCGGCAATGCCACCGATGCCGCGCCCGGCCAGCACCGAAGCAAAACCGGCCGCCTCCAGGCTGTTGCGCAAAGCACTGGAGATGTAGCTGTCGCGCAGGCTGATGTGGGCCTCGTGATCGTTGCACATTGCTACCTGCAGAGTGGGCTGCGCGTTTACCCGGCCCTGGAACACCTTGATCAAACCGCGAGCTTCTTCCTGGTCAATGCGGTAGTTGAGTACCGGGTCCACCAGCCAGAACAACGTTGGAAAAGGTTTGCCGTCCACCTGGGAACATACCCGGATAACCCGGGGTTCCCCGGCATCGTCCAGCACCGGGATAGCTTCCAGGCCCCGCGGGTCACGTCCCAGCAGGGCAGCTACGCGTTCGCGCTGCTCGTTTGTTACTGTCATTGTGGAATTCCTGTCGATCTTTGCCATACCCCTATTCTACGCCATAGACGCGGGTTCGTAAGCCGACAGCGACGCTTTGACAAAAGCGGGACAATTGACACCATCATGACAAGCCACTACAGTGCGCCGCGTACCAGGTGCCTGCCGCCGGTGTCACTCGACACGGCTGGGCAGGTTAAATGGGAAGTGTGGTGAGGCCCCGTGCCGATGCCACCGCTGCCCCCGCAACGGTCAACAGCTCTCGCTGTGAGCCCGATACCTGCCTGGCACGAGCAACGATGGAGCGGAGGGCTTCATTGAAGGTTGCCTGATGCCTATCCTGCATTGCGTTCCCTGGACCCCTCCCTCAATCGCCACCCTTTTTGGCCATTGAGGTACCACATGAAAACAACACCAATCGCACTCGGCGCCCTGGCGCTGCTTACCACGCTGCCAGCCTATGCCGGTAGCCAAACGCCCACACCCCTGGAAGAAATCGTTATCAGTTCGTCGCGGATACCCATGCCGCTGCGAGAGGTCGGCACCTCGATCTCGGTAGTGGAACTTGCCGATATCCGCGCCCTGGGCTTTAACTCCCTGCAGGACGTACTGCGCACGCAGCCCGGCGTCGCAGTCACCAATACCGGTGGCAGCGGCAAGGTGTCCTCCCTGCGCATTCGCGGGGAAGAAGGCTACCGCACCCTGCTGCTGATCGATGGTATTGACGTGTCCGATACCACCGCGCCGCAACACGGCCCCCGCTTCGAACAACTGCTCAGTGCCGGGGTGCAACGGGTGGAAATCCTGCGCGGCCCCCAGGGCATGATGTACGGTGCCGACGCCGGCGGCGTGGTCAATATCAGTACCCGGGCACCACAAGCCGGAGTACAGGGTGACATCAGCGCCGAAGCGGGCCGCTATGGTAGCCGCCAGCTCAGCGCCAACATTGCCGCGGGTAATGATCAGGTCGACGGCAGTCTGGCACTCACCGATTTCAGCACCGACGGCTATAACGCCCGCACCACGGATACCAACCCCGCCGATAAAGACGGCTACGACAATACCACCGTGCACGGTCGTGCGGGCTGGAACATTAATGAACAATTACGGCTGGAACTGGTTGCCCGTGATGCCGAGGGCAACAGTCAGTACGACGGCTGCTTCACAAGCGATACCTTTGCCCCCAGCAATCTCTGCAGTGACAATTACCAGCAGCAGGCCTGGCGCGGCGCCATGAGCTGGCAGGGCGAGCAACTGCAACAGGAGCTGGCCTTCAGTAGAAGTGAGACCGAGCGCCAGCTGTTTACCGAGGGCCGCCCGGGCTTCGGTACCGAGGGTGAACTGTCGCGCTTGAGTTATATCGGCAGTTTCGCGCCGAGTGACAGCCTGCAACTGGTTTACGGCGCAGACCTTGAGCGGGCAACACTGGACGATGGCAGCTTCGATACCGAACGCGACCAGAAGGGGTACTACCTGGAATACCAGGGTAGCGTGGGCGAGCAGCTGTATTTCACCGCCGGTGCCCGCCACGATGATAACGATGACTTCGGACGCCATAACACCTGGCGTGTGAGCGGTGCCTGGATTGTGCCCATGGGTGCCGATGAGCTGAAGTTCCGCGGCAGCTGGGGCACCGGCTTCCGCGCCCCGAGCCTGTATGAAATTGCCTATAACAACAGCTTTTTTGCCAGCGCGCCCGCCGCCGACACCAATCTGCGGGAAGAGCGCAGTGAGGGCTACGACCTGGGTGTGGCGTTTTACGGCAGTAACGGGCTGCAGCTGGAAGCCGTGTACTTTGCACAAAGCGTGGAAAACGAGATCTTCTTTGACCTGCAGGCCTTCTCGGGCTACCTGCAGGGCGACGGGGACAGCGACTCTTCGGGCGTGGAACTGATAGCGCAGCTACCCCTGCCGCGACAACTCAGCCTGCAGGGTAACTACACCTACAATGACACCGACACCGCAGCCGGCACTTACCGCGTATACCGGCCGCGCCACCTGGCCAATATCGGCTTGCAGTGGCAGCATAGCAGCGGCCAGCTGTCACTGGGGCTCAACGCCCGCATGTCCCGGGACGCACGCTCCCCGGATGGCAGTCCGGTGGACAACTACGAGGTCGTCGATATGAATATCCGCTACGCGTTGCTGCCTGAACTGGAGTTATACGGCCGCGTTGAAAACCTGCTCAACAGCAATTATGAAGAAATCCCCACTTACCAGACCAGTGCCCGCGCCGCCTATGCCGGTTTGCGCTATGCATTTTAGGAGCGAAACCAGCCATGACCGACAATACTGACGATCGCAAAAACAGCCGCCACAAAAAGGCGATGGAAAAACAAAAGGCCAGTGTGGACGCGAGTATTAATGCAGCAGATATTGAGCGCGGCGTCGCCATCCTTCTCACCGGTAATGGCAAGGGCAAGTCCAGTTCCGCCTTCGGTATGGTGATGCGGGCACTGGGTTACGGCTACAAGGTGGGCGTTATCCAGTTCATCAAGGGCGAGCAACTGTCCGGGGAAGAGATCTATCTCCGGGAACAGTGCCCGCAGGTAGAGTTCTACCAGATGGGCACCGGTTTTACCTGGGATACCCAGGATCGCAGCGGCGATATTGCCGCGGCACAGCGAACCTGGGAACGGGCCAGTGCGATGCTGGCTGACCCCACCTATCACCTGGTCGTTCTCGACGAACTAACCTACATGCTGGCCTTTGACTACCTGCCGGAGGACGCTGTTCTGGCGGCGTTGGCAGGGCGGCCGGAAGAGCAGAGCGTGGTCGTTACCGGCCGTGGCGGCGGTACGGCCCTGCAGGAGATCATGGATACGGTGTCCGAAGTACGTGATATCAAGCACGCCTATAACGCGGGCATCAAGGCGCGCCGCGGCGTTGATTACTAGCGTATCCAAGCGCCGGCAGCGCGCGGGCCGGCTGATCCGGCTGCTGGCCGCCCTGTTACCGATTGTGGTTCTGGTCGGCCTGGGCAGTGGTGCTGTCAGCCTGGGTCCGATTCAGGTCTTGCAGGCGCTATGGGGTGACGGTGAAAATCAGGCAATCATGATCGTGCAGCAAATCCGTCTGCCGCGGGTTTTGCTGGCCGCGATCATGGGGGCCACCCTGGCCATGAGTGGTGCGGCCATGCAGGGCCTGTTTCGCAACCCACTCGCAGACCCTTCGCTGATAGGCGTTACCGCCGGCGCTTCTCTTGGGGCCTCGCTGATCATCGTTATGGGCGGTGGCCTGCTGCAGGGATTTACCGGCCTCACCCTGATCTCCATCGGCGCGTTTGCAGGCGGCATGCTGGCCGTGCTGGTGGTCTATCGGCTCGCCAATTCCGGTAACGGCACCTCGGTAGCGACCATGCTTTTGGCGGGGATCGCCATCACCGCCCTGGCCGGCGCCGTCGGCAGCCTGCTCGAGTTTTTCGCGGACAATGAACACCTGCGCCGCATCAGCCTGTGGAAGATGGGCGGCCTGGATAGTGCAAGCATGCCGAGACTGTGGCTGGCCGTTACCGTCAGCGGCGCGGTCCTGGTTGCCCTGCCCCGCTACGCAGCCGCGCTCAACACACTGTTACTGGGTGAGTCCGAGGCCCGCTACCTGGGCATCGATGTCGACCGCACCAAACTGGCCCTGATCGGCTGGGTCGCGGTGGGAGTGGGAACTTCGGTGGCGCTGGTCGGCACCATCGCCTTCGTCGGCCTGGTAATACCTCACCTGATACGCTTGACGATAGGCCCCGATCACCGCTATCTGCTGCCCGCTTCCGCCCTGGCGGGAGCCATTCTGCTGGTGGTGGCCGATACCCTGTCGCGGGTCGTGCTGGCTCCCACAGAGTTACCGGTGGGCATCATAACGGCCCTGATCGGGGTGCCGTTTTTTGTCTCCCTGCTGCGCCAGCGACACCACTACGGAATGCAGACATGACGCTGCTGAGGGTGGACGCGGCCAGTGCCATGCCCTGGGGCGTGCCGGTGCTGCAGGATATTAGCCTGGCACTGGACGCAGGCGAAATAACCGCGTTGATCGGTCCCAATGGCGCCGGCAAATCCAGCCTGCTGCGACTGATTGCCGGTGACTTCGCACTCAGCCAGGGCAGTATCAACTTCGACGGGCAGCCTCTTGCGGACTGGTCGCGAGCGCAGCTGGCCACGCGCCTTGCCTTTCTGCCCCAGCTGTCACTGCTAAACTTTCCCTATACCGTTGAGGAAGTGGTTTTGCTGGGACGTACCCCCCACGCCACCGGCGCCAGGGTAGATCGCGAGATTGCCCTGCAGGCGTTGGCCGCCACTGACACCGTGACCCTGCGCGATCGGCTTTATACCCAGCTATCAGGCGGCGAGCGCCAGCGGGTGCAGCTCGCCCGGGTGTTTGCCCAGATCTGGGAGCAGCACAGCCACGGCGGGCAGCTGCTGTTACTGGACGAACCCACGGCGGCCCTGGACCTGGCCCATCAGCAGCAGGTGGCTGCGGCCATAGCGGCCATCGCCGGGCGGGGCTGCGCCGTGTTGCTGGTGGTGCACGATGTTAACCTGGCGGCGGCTGTTGCCCGACGTTTGGTAGTGCTGGACCACGGCCGCCAGGTGACAACCGGATCACCCGCGGAGGTACTGACACCCACCCTGTTTCGTGAATTGTTCCACGCCGAAGTGCTGGTACAGGAACATCCCCATGGCGGTCGTCCCCTGGTGATCGGACTGTGACTATAAGAGTATGGGTGCTGCTGTTACTGCAACTATGGCCTGCAAGCGCTGCGCTTGCCGAGCCGGTAGTGGTCAGGGACTTTCTCGGGCGCAGCGTACAACTGGAGGCGCCCGCCCGGCGTATTGTGGCGCTGGCGCCGCATATTGTGGAAAACCTGTTCAGCGCCGGGGCCGGCAACCGCCTGGTCGGCGTGGTGAGCTACAGCAACTTTCCCGAGGCCGCCCGCGGCCTGCCTCTGGTCGGTTCCTACAATGCCTTCAGCCTGGAGCAGATAATCGCCGCACAGCCGGACCTGATCCTCATGTGGGGCTCCGGCAACGGTGCCGGTGCACTGCAAAAACTGGAGCGGCTGGGGATTCCGGTTTTTGTCAGCGAGTTGCGACAGCTGGCGGACATTCCCGCCAGTATCCGCAAGCTGGGAATACTGGCGGGGACTACCGCCCGGAGTGAACCGGAAGCGCGACGCCTGGAGCGTGAGTTCGGCAGACTCGCCGCCCGCTTCCAGGACAAACGACCACTCTCCGTGTTTTACCAGATCTGGCACGAACCATTGCAAACGGTCAACGGTGAGCATCTGATCAGCCAGGTAATCGGTCTCTGTGGCGGTAGCAATATCTTCGCCGATGCGCCTACCCTGGCACCGAGAATCAACCTGGAATCAGTGCTGGCTCGCAACCCGGACGTTATCGTCGCCGGCGGCATGAGTGCCGCGGCCCCGGCATGGCTGGGTGACTGGCACCGTTATCCAACCCTCGGTGCGGTCATTGGCAACGGCCTGGTGGCAATCAACCCGGACCACATGCAACGTCCCACTGCACGAATCCTGGAGGGTGCCCAGGACCTGTGCGCGCGGCTGGACAGCCTCCGCTGACCACCGAGCGGGCTATTCCTTCCCGGTATCGCTTTCCTTGTTGGCCTCTTCCAGCCCCTTGAAAAACTCGCCCATTTTCCGCCCCGCTTCCTCAGGTGACATGTCTTCAATGCCGTCGAACTGACGCCCGGCCTGATCCATGCGAGCCTCCATCTGCCGGGCAGCACGTTCACTCGCGACATTCGACAGAATCAGCAGTACGGCCAGGATACCAAACACAATCTGCGCGACACTGCGCTTGCGTCCGTGCACCCACACACTGGCTTCGATCATCAGGAATGCGCCCCAGCTGATCATGATGATATTGCCGACGTAGGGAATGATGGCCACCAGGGCAACCACAGGATAAATGGCAGTGGCGGAGGACTGGCAGCGGTAGGCGGTTTCGTAGTTCTCACCGGACCCCATCAGTTTCCAGATCACGAACAGGATGGCCGCACCGATAAAGGAACCGATTACCGCAAAAATGGGCATCAATATAAGTGCACCCAGGCCCGCAGCGAGCATACCCGCGGCGGAGCCGAAGAACGACAATACAGCGGTGATCAGCCCTGTTAACGCTCCCATTACCGCCACAAAAATCACCGGATTGGCATAGCCACCGGTTTTGGGCATGGTCTGGAAATAGCCCCGCGGATCCGTTATGACCGCCTTCGCCTGCGCGATCACCTGCTGAATATCAAATGTGGTTTGTTCGCTCATGATCTACCCCCATTATGAGTTCTTATACTCAGGATAGCATCAACACTGGTATCCTGAGGTCCTGTTCATGATCACACGGATTCACCCCATGCGAACACCCCTGCCGGCGATACTTGTGCTGTTACTCTCACTGCTGCCCGCTCCGCTGCGTGCGGACGAGTATCAGTTGCGCTACCTGGCCACGGTAGAGCCCGACACGGGCATGGCCAACGTTGAAGTACGCCTGCGGGGAGAGCGCCTGCCAAGCAAGCTGGTCCTGCAACTGGATCCGGAGCGGCATCTTGGGCCCCATAGCGAAACCGGACTGACCCTGGAGGGCGACAAGGCCATATGGAGCCCCGAAGGCCCCAATGCCAGTCTGCACTACCAGTTCGTCATCAACGAACAGAAGGCCAGCGGCCGTTACGATTCCCTGATCACCGGGGACTGGGCGATCCTGCGCAGCGACAAACTGATACCGCCGATCGCCACCACGGTCGCCGCCGACCTGGAGGCAGTAGCAAGCCTGGAATTCACCCTGCCGCAAACCTGGTCCTCCGCCGCTCCTTACCCGGATATTGCCGGCGCTGCGCATCACTACCGGATCATTGATCCCGGCAGGCGCCTGCCCAGGCCAAAGGGCTGGCTGATTCTGGGCGATATCAGCAGCCGCCAGGACAGCATTGCCGGGGTTAGTGTCCGCGTCGCCGCACCCGCCGGCCCGGGTAATCGCCTGCAGGATACCCTCGCCTTCCTGGCCTGGACCCTGCCCGAGGTGAAATCCATATTCCCCGATTTTCCGGAGCGACTGTTAGTAGTCACTGCGGGTGACCCGATGTGGCGTGGCGGGCTGTCCGGTACCCGCTCGCTGTTCATGCATGCCGAGCGTCCACTGATCAGTGGCAACCGTACCAGCAGCCTGATCCACGAGCTGATACACGTGGCCTCCGGCATCAGCGGCGGCAAAAATGCGGACTGGATTGTGGAGGGGCTGGCGGAATACTACGCCTCCAATATTCTCTGGCGCAGCGGCGCCGTCAGCGACCACCGCTACCGCGAGGCACTGGCCTGGAAAAAAGGCTGGGCGCGTGAAGCAGAAACCCTCTTCGTCAGCCGCTCCTCCGGCCCGGTAACGGCCCGCGCCGCTATTGTCATGCAGCGGCTTGATGCCGCCCTGGGAAAAGCCACGGCAGGTAAGGCCGGCATTGACGACATCGCCCGCCAGCTGGCCACCAAGGGTGGCAAGGTCTCACTGGACCAGCTCAGGTGCATCGTCCACACGCTGGCCGGCACCGACGTTGACCTGGATGCCATTATCGCCGGGACTTGAGTGCTTTTGGAATATTCCGGAGAACCAGAAACATTCGACATTATCAATGCTAATTTTTCACGTCCTGGGGCGCATTAAACAGGAGCGCATCAGGCACCTGGAATGTTAAATTTCACCACTCAAAAAATAAGCAGGGGATTTCATCATGGGTAACGCTCCGTTTCATAAAAAATTTGCGGCTTCACTGGTCTGCATGGCACTTGCCGGCGGCAGTTTGAACGCCGCTGCACAGATGCTTGAGGAGATCATTGTTACCGCACAAAAGCGGGAACAAAGTCTCCAGGATGTACCTATCGCGGTGACCGCTTTCAGCAACGAGATGCTGCAGAAAACCGGCGTTCGCGACATGTTCGAACTGGCCAATAACGACCCCGCCCTGATTGTTGGCAAAACCCAGACCTCGACCACTTCCAGCTTCAGTATCCGCGGTGTATTCACCAGCGGCCAGAACTTCGGCCTGGAGTCTTCGGTGGGCCTGTACGTGGACGGTGTTTACCGGGCGCGACAGAGCTCCATGATCAACAATCTGGTGGATATCGCCTCCATTGAGGTTCTAAGGGGTCCCCAGGGCACCCTGTTCGGCCGCAACACGCCCTCCGGCGCCGTGTCCATGAACAGCGTCAAACCTGACCACGAGGGTACCGGGTTCCTGGAGGCAAGCGGCGGTGACCTGAACCTGCTCTCCCTGCAGGGCGCCAAATCCTTCAGCGCCATTGATAACGAGCTGGCCTTCCGGGCTACCGGTTTTTACCAGGAGCGCGACGGTTATATCGATGTCATCGACATTGGCGAAGACCTGGTGGATGACCGGGATCGCTGGGGCGTGCGCCTCCAGGCCCTCTACACGCCCACCGATGATCTCTCCGTACACGTGATTGTGGACCATTCGGAAGTGGACGAAACCTGCTGCGCGGCGGGTAGCTACAAGAACAACCTGGTGGCCCAGGGGCTGCCTGCCGATGCGAATGAAAAACGCGGCTCTGACCAGAGGGTACTGGATCTGGGGGGCACCGTTATCGACCAGGACCGGTTTTTTGACGGCATCGTGGGTGCCAGCTTCCTGCCGGAATCCAGCAACGAGGACCGCGGCATCTCGGTGCAGCTCGACTGGCAGGCAGAAGCCTTTTTGGTCACCAGCATCAGCGCCTACCGCACCTTTGACTCCTTCGACAAGATCGACGCCGACTTTCACAACATCGACGCATTGATCCGCACCAATTACGCGAGCCAGGAACAGTTCTCCCAGGAGCTCAGGCTGAGCAATGAAAGCGACCGGCTCGCCTGGGTTGCCGGCGTGTATTATTTTGAACAGGAACTGGATTCCACCGTCGATACCATTGTCGGCGCCGATACCGGTGTACTTGTGGGCCTGCCTCCTGTCCTGGCGGTTTCAGCCTTCCCTGCGGGTACCGGATCGCGTAACGTCGCGGCCCAGGATCACAGCACCTATGCCCTGTACGGCCAGTTTGACTACAACCTGAGCGACGCGCTGGTATTGACGGCCGGCCTGCGCTGGACCCAGGAAGACAAGGACATGACCAATGTCTTCACAGAGGATGCCTCCGCTGTGCCGGGGGCTATTGGCACCCCGGGCTGGGGCTTCTGGCTGTTCCCGCCGCTGGCACCGCGCGCCGATGTTGACGAAACCATTGATGACGACCGGATTACCGGCACCGTCAAACTCAGCTGGTTCCTTAATGACGATGTCATGGTCTATGGATCCTATGGCACCGGCTACAAGGCGGGTGGCATCAACACCGACCGGATCGATACGATCCTGCCGGTGGCCTTTGATGCCGAAACCTCGGACTCCTTTGAACTGGGCCTGAAGGCGGAGTTCCCGGAACAGGCCCTGCGGGTCAACCTGGCGCTGCACGCCACCGATACCGACGACCTGCAGACGGTGTCCTTCCAGGGCACCGGCTTTGCGCTGCAAAATGCCGGGGTGGCCGAAACACGGGGTGGCGAGGTCGACGTCACCTGGCAACCCGCCGAGGGCCTCACCCTGACCCTGGCCTATGCCTACAACGACGGCGAGTACGCGGATTTCGAAGCCGGCGACTGCTGGATCAGCACACCCTGGCACACCAACCAGCCCGACCCACAGGCCAACGGTGACGGCTCCTGTGATCGTAGCGGCGGACTGTTGTCGGGCAATCCGGAAAACGTAGTGGTCACCTCTGCCCGCAAGCACTTCGCCCTCAGCTCCGACATCAGCGGCTACCTGTTTGGCGAATACATTTACACCGGTGAGCGGATGACTGATGTTAACAACGACCCCGCCAAACTCGCAGACGCCTATGAGATCCTGAACCTGCGTGCGGGACTGATTTTTGAAAACATGGATGCGGAGCTCACGATCTGGGGCCGCAATGTGCTGGACGAGGATTACACCAACACTATCGCCGATGGCGTTGCCCAGGATGGGCGCCTGGTCGCGTATTTCAACGAACCTGCCACCTGGGGCATTACCCTGCGCAAAAACTTCTGAACCCGGTTCACCCGGTGTGGAGATTCATCTGGAGGGGCAGTTTACTGCCCCTTTTTTTGGGCCCGAAGTTATTCCCGAACCAACACTCTCGCCGGTTTTTCGGCCACCGCGAGCTGGTCAACCGCGTAGGTATACACCACGTCCGTACTGGAGTTTAGCGCGGTCTCCACCGAGTCCTGGATCACACTGATCACAAAGCCCACTGCCACTACCTGCATGGCGACATCCAGCGGTATACCAAACAGCGAGCATGCCAGCGGCACCAGCAGCAGGCTGCCGGATGGCACACCACTGGCTCCGCAGGCGGACAGCGCAGCAATCACGCACAGCAACAGAGCGGTAGCAAACGATACTTCAATGCCCAGGGTATTAACCGCGGCCAGTGTGAGTACGGTAATAGTAATTGCAGCGCCCGCCATATTTACCGTGGCGCCGATGGGTATTGTTACTGTGTAGAGTTCTTCACTAATGCCGATTTTCTTTGCCAGGTTCAGGTTTACCGGGATATTCGCAGCGGAGCTGCGGGTAAAAAACGCGGTGATACCGGACTCCTCAAGACACTTGAGAACCACCGGATAAGGATTGCGCTGCATCACCACAAATACGATCAGCGGGTTGACCAACAGTGCCATGATCAACATGCAGGCCACCAGCAGGGTCGCCAGGCTCGCGTAGCCGGCCAGCGCGCCAATACCAGTGTTGGCCACCGTGGCGCACACCAGGCCAAAAATCCCCACCGGCGCCAACCGTATCACGTAACCTACGATGTCAGTCACGCCAACAGCCAGGGTTTCCAGATTCTGCCTGAAGCTCTCGCTCGCTTTACGAAAACTCAGCCCCAGCAATATCGCCCAGGTAAGGCAACCGAGAAAGTTACCGGTAAGCAGCGCATTCACCGGGTTATCGATTAACTTGAACAGTACATCCTCAAGCACTGCGCTGACCGCCAGCGGTGGGCTGCCTTCTACCGCTGCTGTCAGCACAATGGTCTGCGGAAATACCTGGCTCATGAGCAGAGCCACCAGTGCAGCGCCCACTGTACCCACGAAATACAGCCCCAGGGTAATGACCGCCTTGCGGCCATCGCTGCCACTGTCGTGCCGGTTGGCAATGGCCGACATCACCAGCACCAGCACCAGCAGTGGTGCCACCGCCTTGAGCATACCGACAAACAGTGCTCCCAATACCCCAAGGGGCTGTGCCACGGCAGGCAACAGCAGGCCCAGCATCGCTCCAAGAACCACGCCCGCGACTATCTGCGGCACCAGGCCAATCTTTAATACGTTCATCTGTCACCCATTCCCCATGCCATTATCATGTTAAACCTGTGCACAGCCGGTCCCCTACCCGTCGGCCTTGCCGCCGGGCAGGATACGCTGATCAGGGTGAGGACATGGTACAGGTTTGGGGCAAAGGGCGCGCTGCCACTTTACACATCAAAGTGCTTGCCCAGTGGCAACTCGCGAATACGCTTCCCCGTCGCCGCAAATACCGCATTGGCAATACTGGGCGCAACCGGTGGCGTAGGCGGTTCGCCAACGCCCGATGGTGCGGCCGTGCTGGGGGTAATATGACTGCGGATGATGGCCGGGGTCTGGTCCATGCGGGCTATGGGATAATTGTGGAAATTGAATTGACCGGTCTTCCCCTCCGCGAAGGTGATTTCCCCATTCAGTGCCAGACTCATGCCAAAGATCATGCCGCCTTCCATCTGGGCATGTACCCGATCGGGGTTAACCACCCGACCCGCATCAATGACACCGTGTAACTCAAGCACTTTGAGCCGGCCGTCCTTGACTTCAACCTTGCTGGCTACCGCCACATCGCTTAAAAAACTGTGGGCGACTGAAAGCCCCCAACCCTGGCCAGAGGGTAGTATTTCACCCCAGGGAATACTGTCCACCAGTTTTCTCAACACACCCTTGGTTCGCGCGGTGTCGTAGGGAAAGTCGGCGAGAGAGCGGCCGTAGTTACTGTAGTCAAACCCTTCATCACTGAAGTCCAGCAAACGGTCCCTGCCGATCAGTTCGAGCCAGAACTCTGCGGGATCCTTACCCGCCGCATGCGCCAGCTCATCAACGAAACTGCCAACACCAAAGGCATAGGGAATGTTGTATACCGAACGCAGCCAGCCGATACGCACATGAGCGGGCGCCTCATGACTCTCCATACGCAGGTTGGGGGTGACAAAGGGCACGTTGGCAAAGCCCTGGGACAACCCACCGCTGCTCATCATCGTTACGCCGGGATCAAAGGTTGCGGGAATGGGAGGTGCGGCCTCGCGGGCGAGCCAGGCGGTTACCGTACCCTCGTGGTCCAGGCCCGCCTTGTAATACTGGGCACTGCAGGCATGGAAATAATCGTGGCGTATATCGTCCTCACGTGTCCAGAGCACCTGTACCGGCTTGCCCACATGCGCCGCCAGCCGGGCTGCTTCAATAGAAAAATCGGGCTTGGATTTGCGACCGAAAGCACCACCGAGCAATGTCACATGAACAGTCACGTTTTCTATTTCGAGCTTGAGTGCCCTGGCTACTTCGCGCTGGGTCGCCTGCGGGCCCTGGGTGGGCGCCCAGACCTCGCAGCGGTCACCCTCTACTCTCGCCGTTGCCACCGGTGGCTCCATGGAAGCATGGGCCAGATAAGGGGTACGGTAGCTCGCCTCCACCACGGTCTCGGCCTCGGCCAACGCGGCATCGACCTCACCCCGTTCCCGCCGCACTTTACCCGGGCCGCCTTTCACCCGCCCGGCCAGTTCATCCAGATAGTCGCTGGAGTTATGTTCACTGTGAGCACTCTCGCTCCAGTTGATGCTGAGTTTTTCACGCCCGCGCTGGGCGCTGAAGGTATTGGTGGCAATCACCGCCACGCCTTCAATGGGATTGAAGCCGGGGGGGCCGGGTTCGGCTTTCAGCTCCACCACATCCAGTACACCCTTGACCTTCTTTGCCTCGGCCGCGTCGTAAGAGGCGATCTTGCCCTGCAACCAGGGGCTGCGTTCAATACTGGCGTAGAGCATATCGGGCAGGTGCACGTCGGTACCATAGACGGCTTTGCCCAGGGTAATGTCTTCCAGGTCCACAATGGGTATGCTGCTGCCGATATAGCGAAAATCATCCGCTGATTTCAGTACCGCGCTTTCCGGTTCGGGCGTCTCGAGCCGGGCCGCCCGCTGTGCCAGCTCGCCAAAGCCCAGGTGTCGATTGCTGTTGAGATGATGCACCGCATGATTCCGGGCGACACACTCGCTGATTTCCACATCCCAGGTGTCGGCGGCAGCCTGTTCCAGCATGTGTTTTGCCACCGCGCCCATCTGTCGCATCACCGTGTAGAAATCGCGTACCGAGCGTGAGCCATCGGTATTCTGGCTACCGTACTCGGTATTGGCCAGTGCCTGGATCACCTTCACCCGGTGCCAGTCGGCCTCCATTTCATCGGCCACCACCTGGGGCAGGCCGGTGCGAATACCGGTTCCCATCTCCGAGCGATGGGCAATGATTTCCACCGTACCGTCGGGGGTGACGGACACAAAAATATTCAGTTCTTTACCCGCAGGTCGATCCAGTATGCCCGCCAGGCTGCCGCCGGCGGGCAGTATGCCACCCAGGACCAAACCACTCGCGGAAATACCCGTCAATTGCAGAAACCGGCGACGGGACAGCTTGCTGACAATATTCATTGCTCATCCTCCGGGGCCGCGGCAGCATTCGCGAAGGTACTTTTTATGGCGGCACGAATACGCGGGTACGTTCCACAGCGGCACAGGTTGCCCGCCATCATGTTGTTTATTTCGGTATCCGACGGCGCTGCATTAGCGGCCAGCAGAGCGCTGGCGGACATGATCTGGCCGGGCTGGCAGTAACCGCACTGGGGAACATTATGTTCACGCCAGGCCACTTGCAGCGGGTGGGAGCCGTCTTCAGACAGGCCCTCAATGGTAGTGATTTCGCCCTCGGCTGCCCCTTCCAGGGTGAGCTGGCAGCTGCGCACGGCCTCTCCGTCAAGGTGTACCGTGCAGCTGCCACACACCCCCATGCCACACGCATATTTGGTGCCGCGCAAACCCAGCATGTCACGCAGGGCCCATAACAGCGGCATATCGGGTTCGGCATCCAGTTCCACCGTTTTACCATTGATGGTCAACTTCATAACCACACTCCTTTTTGCGACCCGGCCATAAGCTTATACCGTCAAGCGCCAAGGGCAAGTTTCCTGATTGTACTGTAGTATAGCCCTGAGCCGGACTTTGTCCGCCGGGCGACGGAAATGCCCTGCGAGACCACATGATGGACCCTATGAATATGGACCCAGGCCATGACTGAACCACCCCGATCGCCATACAACCCGATAAGCCCACTACTCGGTGCCGCCGCACTGGTTATCATTATTGGCGGTATCAAACTGGCAGCGCCAGTGGTGGTGCCGTTCTTGCTGGCGGCGGTGCTGGCCAGCATTCTGATCCCACCATTGAACTGGCTCACGCGGCGACGCGTACCGCTGGCCGTTGCCATGGTATTGCTATCGCTGGGCCTGCTGCTGATCTGGTTACCCCTGGCGGCTATTATCGGCGCCGCGTTCGACGAATTTTATGCCGAATTACCCGCCTACCAGGACAAGATTCAGGCAATGGTGACAACCCTGGCAGCCTGGCTGGGAAACCATGGTATTGAAGCCGGCCGCACAGCACTGGAGGATGTGGTCAAACCCTCGGCGGCACTGTCTTTCGTGCGTCAGATCGGCGGCGGCATCGGTACCGCGCTGACCAATATCTTCCTGATTCTGTTGACGGTCATTTTCATTCTGCTGGAATCGTCTGAATTCCCCCAAAAACTGCGTATTGCACTGGGGGAGCGCAAAGAAGTACTCAATTCATTTCAGGAATTTTCCCAGCGCCTGCAGGAATACCTGCGTATCAAGACGCTGGTGAGCCTGGCAACCGGTATCATCCTGGCACTCTGGCTGTGGCTGGTCGGACTGGATTTCGCAATGCTTTGGGGGGTGCTGGCATTCCTCCTGAACTACGTGCCCAACATCGGCAGTATCATTGCGGCGGTACCTGCCATACTCCTGGCCACGGTGGCGCTCGACTTCACTGGCGTACTACTGGTGACCGGGGGGTTTGTTACGGTAAACGTGTTAGTGGGAAATGTGGTGGAGCCCCGTATGATGGGCAAGGGACTGGGGCTTTCGACCCTGGTCGTGTTTCTTTCCCTGGTATTCTGGGGCTGGGTGCTGGGCCCCGTCGGCATGCTGCTTTCCGGCCCCCTGACAATGATCGTAAAACTGGCACTGGAGGCCAACCCCCAAGCGCGCCGCTTTGCGATTTTGCTGGGCCCTGCACGGGTTCCGGCACAAAGCGAAAGCAACTTCGCGATAGACAACACCGACAACCAGTCATGACAGCATTATTAGCGGGACTATCGCGTAACGTCTTCTGCGATCTCGATAAGCACCATCCCCGCTGATACCTGCCGACCCGTCTCGGCGTGAAGCCCACTGACCACGCCAGTGACCTCGGCCAGCAGGCGATGCTCCATCTTCATCGCCTCCATCACCAGCAGCTCCTGTCCCACGCTGACGCTCTCGCCCACAGCTACGGCAATCTGTAGAACGGTGCCATGCATCGGTGCTTTTACGACGCCCGAGCTGGCCATGGCAATCTCGTCGCCACGGGTAAAGGCAAGCAGGTTGGTGAAAACGCCTGCGTACGCACCGAGCTGCAGGCTGACACAACCACGACCGGTAAAGGCGTAATTCAGCGGCTGTGCAACACCGTCGGCTGTCACCGTCGCCAGCCCCGGGCTGTCTTCCCCAAGCCAGGCCAGGACGTGGTGGCTGTCATCCAGCACACACTCATAGCGGCCAGCGCCTGTTTGCCGGACGGCAATATCAAGGACCTCATCGGAAACTGTCGGGTAACGGTAGTGCGCGTGGATGGCACGAATGCCGGACCACCCGCGCAAATATGTAGCGGGACTGGTTTGCATTCGCTCGGAAGCCGCGACGGCCTGGCGATACTGGAGCACTGCCGCAGTGCAGTAGTGCACCCGCGTTGAAGCGGCCGGCTGCACGCCATCGGGAAATTGCTCGGCAATAAATGCGGTGGTGGCAAGGCCCGCCTCAAACTGCGGACTCTGCACCACGTCCAGCAGGAACTGGCGATTGTTTGCCGGACCGAACAATACCGTGGTTTGCAGCGCCCGCTGCAGGCGCCGGCAGGCAGTCGCGCGATCCTCCCCCCAGGCAATAATCTTGGCTACCATGGGATCGTAAAAAGGCGACACCTCCTGCCCTTCGGCAAGGCCGTGGTCCACCCGGATGCCCTCCCCCGCGGGTTTGCGCCAGCGATATACGGTACCGGTAGCAGGGAGGAACCCGTTAACGACGTCTTCCGCGTACAGGCGCACTTCAATCGCATGCCCGGACAGTACAACATCGGCCTGGGACAACGGCAGAGGGTAACCCTGGGCCACCTGCAGTTGCAGCGCCACCAGGTCCAGCCCGGTGACCATTTCCGTTACCGGGTGCTCTACCTGCAGGCGGGTATTCATTTCAAGGAAGTAAAACTGCCGGTCGGCATCAAGCAGGAATTCCACGGTACCGGCACCACGATAATCAATGCTGCGGGCTGCATTGACCGCCGCCTCGCCCATGGCCTCGCGCAGCTCGGGAGTCATCACCGGACAGGGAGATTCCTCCACCACTTTCTGGTGGCGGCGCTGTATTGAGCAGTCCCGTTCGCCCAGGTGAATATGATTACCGTGATGATCGCTCAACACCTGGATTTCAACGTGCCGCGGCTGCAGCAACGCTTTTTCAAGAATCAGTTCACCACTGCCAAAGGCGTTCTCGGCCTCGGAACGGGCCGCGGCCAGGGCCGCTGGCAGGTCGGCAAGATCGTGCACCAGACGCATACCACGGCCACCACCGCCCGCTGCCGCCTTCACCATCAGCGGTGCACCAATCTGCTGTGCAGCCTTCACCAACGCGCTATCGGACTGGTCTTCTTCCTGGTAGCCGGGAATGCAGGGAACTCCCGCCGCGAGCATCAGGCGCTTGGCGGCGCCCTTATTACCCATCAGGCCAATAGCATCCGCGGAGGGACCGATAAACACGATTCCCGCATTTTCACAGGCCCGGGCAAAGTCCGCATTCTCCGACAGAAAACCGTAACCGGGATGAATCGCCCGGGCGCCGGTTTGCGCGGCCGCCTGTAAAATACGCTGCGGGTCCAGGTAGGATTCCTTCGGCGGTGCGGGGCCGATCAATACCGCTTCGTCCGCCATTTGCACATGCGGCGCGTTCGCGTCGGCCGCCGAGTAGACGGCTATGGTGCGATAACCCTGCTGCTGCGCGGAACGTATTACCCGCACCGCTATCTCACCGCGGTTGGCAATCAGTACACTATCAAACTGTGCCATTTCTGTTCTCCTGTAGCGGCTGCCAGTGCGGCCTGCGTTTTTCAGCAAAGGCAGCCATACCCTCCCGGGCTTCGTCGCCAAGCATGGCATCGGCAAACCGCTCGGCGGCAAAAGCCACCATGGCATCCGGCGCCAGGGTCGCGCTGGCACTGATAATCTGCTTGGTCAGGGCGATCGCGCCGGGCGCACCCCTACGGGCTTCCGTCAACAGCCTGGCCAGCGCCGCATTGAGGGCGACGCCGTCCGCCACCAACTCATGGGCAAAGCCCAGCCGCCAGGCTTCGGTGCCGTCAAAGCGCTGCGCCGTGAGCAACAGACGCCGGGCCTGGGAGGCACCAATGCGCTCGATCACCACCGGGGTGATCTGTGCCGGCGGAATACCCAGGGCAACCTCGCTGAGCGCATAGCGAGCATCCGCGGTGGTAATAACGACATCGGCAATACAGGACAAGCCGAGCCCGCCAGCCATCGCGACACCTTCAATGGCCACCACAAACAATTGCGGCAGTGCCCGCACCGCGCGTAGCAGGCGCCCAAAATCGGCATTGGCCTGAACGATGCTGTCGCGACTGGCGCCATCCTGGAATACCGTGCGGAACATCGTGAGATCGCCACCGGAACAAAAACTGCCGCCCTTGCCACGCAACACCACAAAGCGGTACTGGCGCTGTGCAGGCAAAGCTTCCAGCACCCGGGCGAGCTCCTCCGCCATCCGCGCGGACAACGCATTGCGGGTTTCAGGCCGGTTGAACCAGATGGTCAGGGTATCGGTTTCCTCGTCGAGAACCAGGTCGTGTACCGCCGGCAAGGTCATCATCGTCTACTCCGCATTTACATTCGCCCCACGCCGAAGGTATTGCTGTGCAGGGTGCGCCGACGCGCCTCCCAGCAGGTTTGCAGTGCCATTCCCACTACCTTGCGGGAGTCCCGGGGGTCAATCAGGCCATCGTCTAGCATGCGCCCCGAGGTGTAAAACGCGCTGGACTGGGCATCGTAATGGGCGATCACTTTCGCTTCCCGGGCCGCGATCTCCGCCTCGTCCACTGCAATCCCCTTGCGGGCGGCACCGGCGCGGAAAACCTCGGTCATGGTGCGCGCCGCCTGTTCGCCACCCATCACCCCGATCTGGGTATTGGGCCAACTGAACAGGAAATCGGGATCATAACCCTGCCCGCACATACCGTAGTTACCGGCGCCAAAACTGGCGCCGATCATCAGGGTGATGCGCGGCACCCGAACATTGGTAACTGCCTGGATCATTTTGCTGCCATGTTTGATCATGCCGGCCTGCTCGTACTGGGTACCCACCATGTAGCCGGTGATATTCTGCAGGAACAGCAGGGGCACGTCGGACTGGTCGCAGAGCTGGATGAACTGGGCGACCTTGGTGGCGCCGTTGGGATCGATGGGCCCGTTGTTGGCGATAATTGCCACCGGCATCCCATAGATATCGGCCTGCAGGCACAGGGTGGCGGGACCATAGTCCGGCTTGAACTGCAGGAACGCGGAACCATCCACGATCCGCGCCACCACTTCTCGGGCGTCGTAGGACTGGCGATAGTCCACCGGCACAATTCCCGGCAACTCCTCCGGGCTGTACAGGGGTTCGGCAAAGCCGCGCGCGGGGGGCCGGGGGCAGTGGCGGTTCCAGTCCAGGCGTGCCACCACCTGGCGACAGATCGACAGACCGTGGGCATCATCCTCCGCCAGATATTCCACCAGGCCGGAGACAGTCGCGTGCATGTTGGCGCCACCCAGGGGTTCATCTGCGGCAACCTCGCCGGTGGCGGCCTTCAGCAGGGCGGGGCCGGCCAGATAAGCTTTGCCATTACCCTTCACACCGATCACGTAATCACTCAGGCTGGGCATGTAAGCGCCCCCCGCTGCCGAGGCACCGTGCAATACCACGACGGTTGGAATGCCCGCGGCACTGAGCCGGGCAAGGCGCGCAAATACGCCGCCACCCGCCATCCACATCTCCACCTGGTATTCGAGCAGGTTGGCGCCGGCACTTTCCACCAGGTGTACAAAGGGCAGTTTCTGCTGCAGGGCGATATCCATCACCCGGGAGGCCTTGGTGGTGGAGGTAGTGGTCATGGCGCCGGCGTTGATACCGGAATCATCCACCGTCACCATGCAGCGGGTACCGCTGATATAACCGATGCCGCAGATATAGGCGGCTCCGGGCACGGATTTGTCCGGATCACCGGTATCAACCAGGAAACCGGCCATATTGCCAATTTCCAGGAACGGGCTGCCGGGGTCCAGCAAACGTGCCAATCGCTCCCTTGGCAGCAGCTGGCCGCGTTTCTCGAAGCGGGGCCTGGAGGCATCAGACAGAGCCGCGGTGCGTGCCAGCGCGGCCCGCATCCGGTCTATCAGTTGCTGCTGTTGCTGCTGGTTCGCGACGTAGCGGTCACTACCCGGCATAGCGGTAGATTCAAAGGGCAGTAAGGCATCGGTCATTGTTTGTCTCTTTGCGCTCAAATGTTATGAGGCGGCCGAGTGCCGCCTGTTTCTAAAGCAGATCCTGTGGCAGCGTGATCAGTTCGGTGAGTAGCAATTGTGCATAACACTTGCCCTGGGGGTCGGTGCGCAGGCTGGCCACACCGCCGCCGGCCAGTATGTCATGCAGCAGGAAATTGAGCGCATGGGTGCCCGGCAGGTAAAAACGCTGCACCGGCTGCGCTTGCCCGGGCCGGAGAAAATGGCTGAAGAATGTCTCCACCCTCTCCCGGGTCAGGGCTGCCGCAATCCAGGGCAGGTACTCGGGCCGACGGGCGATAATCCCGATATTCACCTTGTCACCCTTGTCGCCACTGCGGCCAAAGGCCAGGGTTTCCAGTGGCACCGACACCAGCCCGCCACTATCGACCTCCGGCTCTGGCGGCAGGGGAGTCGGTAGCTGCGGCTGCGGTGATACGATGGCCGGAAGCGGCGCCAGTGTGACTTCCTTGCCCTCTACATCCACCACAATTGTTAACGCTGGCTTGGGCAGTAAAAAGGAAAACAGGCGCACCACCGGCGACGGTTTGGCGCGAGCGCCGGCGAAACTGCACAGGCCCGGGGTGCCGCCAGGGCCATGCCGGTCATTTCCTTGAGAAACAGCGCCACGCCCTTCGCGTCCGGATGTTTAACCGCAATTTTCAGGTCTACTTCGCGGCTATTGGCCCGCGTTGCCGCAGCACCAAAATGCGTTTCAGCCCCATTGATCTCCACACTGGTCTCGGTAAGGTCAGGCAAGCCCGCGCCAGCCAACGTCGTGCGGGTACGGGCAAAAACCCCATCGGCAAAGTATTGGCTCTTGCGCGCCGCATCGCGGCCCACCATGGTCCAGATATGGCCCGCACGAAAACCATCCATCCAGGTAACGCTGACCTTGCACGATGGGGGTACTCCGGCGCCTCGCGCACCACACACCCGCACCCGATCCGGAGCGATTTGTTCAAGGGTTACCGCAGAAAAATCGCACACCACATCAGGCAGGATATACGCCTGCGGGTCACCTATCTCATAGAGCATCTGCTCCGCGACTGTGCCCACCGTGACCGCGCCACCGCTGCCGTCGGGCTTGCCAACTTCAAATTCACCGGAGGCCTCCATGACGGCCAGCGGATAGCCGGCATCCGCAAGCGTGTCGACCACACTTTCCCAATCGGTGAAATTGCCGCCTGTTGCCTGGGTCCCACACTCCAGGATGTGGCCCGCCAGACTGCCCCGAGCCAACAGGTCCAGATCGTCCGGCTGCCAGCCAAAGGCGTGAATACAGGCGCCAAGGGTGACCGCGCTGTCCACGCAGCGCCCGGTAATGACAATATCAGCACCCCGATTCAGCGCCTCGGCAATGGGAAACGCGCCGAGATAAGCGTTGGCGCTGGCTACTTTATCCGCCGGGGGAAACGACTCTCCGGTAAACATTTCACGAATAGTGTCGGTACTTTCTGCAGTACCTTCGGCATACCCCGGCACCCGGTCCATGAGGTCATCTCCAAGCACCACCGCCACCCGCAAATCCAGGCCCTGTTCGAGGATAAGTTGCCGCAATGCCCCCGCACAGGCCCGGGGGTTAACACCGCCCGCATTGGTGATAACGCGCACGCCCTGCGTCGCAATTCGTGCCAGGTTGGGTTTCATTGCCGCGCTGACAAAATCGGTCGCGTAACCCTGGCTCGGGTCCGCCGCTCTCGCTCGCGCCATGATCGACAGGGTTACCTCGGCAAGGTAGTCGTACACCAGGTAATCAAGGTTCTCAACGGATAGCAACCGGGTGGTTGCCATGGCCGCATCACCCCAGTAGCCGGAAGCGCCACCGAGCGTGATGCGGGTTTTCTTGTGTGCGGTCAAACGTGCTCCTCAAGCAGGCCGGCAGGCCGTCATTCACGTCATTTCGACAAGCCGGCGGTTATAGCAGGGTTTCGAAATGATCTGTCAGTACACAGTCGCGACGGCGGGCATCGTAAGCTCGCAGCGGTTCTACCTCCTCCTCGCTGATCACCTTCAGGGCAACCGCCTCAGCCAGCGCATCATCAAGGCTATCCGCATTCAGCTCGCCTTTACTCCAGGCGCGCTGGAAGGCCTGAAATGCCTTGTCGACGGTCAGCAGCATTTGATAGGTGGTTTCCACACGACCCACCGAATCCTCTGGATTATCGCTGACATAGACGTGGGCGGCCATTGCTTTGCGCACCGGGTTGGGCTCCATGATCTCAGCCCCCAGCGCGGTAATACTGGCATCATTCGGCGTCGGAAACGCGCGCCCCAGGGGCAGGCAGGCAATCCGCAGACTCACGCCCAGCCACCGCGGCCTGAAATTGTCACAGAAGACCAGCAGGGCCTGCTGCGCCGCATACAGGCACTGCTGGAGAGCAAAACCGGCGTGGGCATCGGCAGACGGGCTGCGCGGCTGGGTGCCGCGGTACTTGAGGATGCTGCAGGCGATGAACAACTGGCTGTGCACATCGCCAAGCCGGGCAGAGAGCAATTCCCGCCGCTTGAGATCGCCCGCCAGCACGCCGAGCGCCGTATCACCCGCGGTGGCCAGAGCCGCACTGAGATGGTTGATCCGCTGGTACCAGCGCCGGCTGAACTGATCGGCATCTGCCGGAACGGCGGTAAACCGCGCTCCGGTGAATCCGCACAGCAGCACCCGTACCAGGTTACTGGCGACATGTCCGGCGTGCTGCAACAGCAAGGGTTCAAAAGCGGCGACTCCGCTGGCGCGGTTCTCGGTAGACAGGGTTTCCATTTCATCGAACAGGTAGGGGTGACAGCGTATCGCGCCCTGGCCGAAGATCATCAGCGAGCGGGTGAGAATATTCGCGCCCTCCACGGTAATCGCCACCGGCAGTGCACGATAGCCGGCTGCCAAAAAATTGCGCGGTCCCAACTGGATGCCGCGCCCGCCGGTAACATCCATGGCGTGGTTCACCAGCCTGCGCATGCGCTCGGTGGCATGGTACTTGGCCATCGAGGTCATCACCGACGGCGTACCGTCCTGCAGTCCCCGGGTTACAAACTGGCGCATCGCCTCCAGGGTGTAGGCGCCGGCCGCAATATCGGCCGTGACTTCCTGCACCCCTTCAAATTTGCCCACTTCCATATTGAACTGACGCCGAATACGCGCGTAGGCTCCCACCGTCAGGTAACACATCTGGGAGCTGGCTGTAGCCAGGGCCGGCAGGGAAATCCCGCGTCCGGCACCGAGACATTCAATGAGCATGCGCCAGCCCTTACCGGCCATCTCGGGTCCGCCAATGATCCAGTCCAGGGGGATAAACACATCGGTGCCCATAACGGGCCCGTTCATGAATGGCGCCCCGGGGTTATGGCGTCGACCGATCTCCACACCCGGGTGAGTCGCTGGTAACAGGGCGCAGGTAATGCCGTAATCCGTTTTTTCCGGATCGCCCAGCAGACCATCAGGGTCGCGCAACTTGAATGCAAGGCCAACCACAGTGGCCACCGGGGCCAGCGTAATCCAGCGCTTGTGAAAGTTGAGCCGTAAACCCAGGACCTGCTCACCTTCAAAATCATCCTTGCAGACTACCCCGATATCCGGAATGGCACCGGCATCGGAACCCACTTCCGGGCCGGTGAGCCCAAAGCAAGGCAGTTCCGAGCCGTTGGCCAGGTTGGGGAGCCAGTGCTCCTTTTGCGCCTGGGTGCCATATTTTATCAACAGTTCGCCGGGGCCCAACGAGTTGGGCACCATGGCCGTTACGGCCGCGGCGATTGAGCGGCTGGCAATCTTGCTCATGATCCGGCTCTGGGCATACGCGCTGAAATCGCGCCCGCCGAATTCCTCGGGGATAATCAGGCCGAAGAAACCTTCCTGGCGAAGGTAGTCCCACACCTCGGGTGCAAGGTCCTGGCGCTGGTGCTCATCCCATTCGTCAATCATTGCACACAGCGTGTTGACTTCATTATCGAGGAAAGACTGTTCCTTTTCAGTCAGTACCGGTGGATTGATCGCAGCAAAGCGATCCCAGTCCGGTCGGCCACTGAATAAATCCTTTTCCCACCAGGTGGTGCCGGCCTCAAGCGCCTCGCGCTCGGTGACACTCATCGGCGGCATCGCCTTGCGCAGTGCGGCATAGACCGGCTCCACCAGGTAACGCCGTCGCCACTGGCCCACATTGAGCAGGCCGATCACCAACAGCGTGGGCACCAGCAATATCCACATGCCACCGTGGTAAAAGGTCAGGAGTACGGTGCCGATCGCTACGGCCAATGAGCCGGGCAGCAGGCCAGGGCGATATAACAGCACCGCGCCCACGAGAACCAGGAATAGAATAATAGCCAGCAACATAATAACGCCACCTCATGCCTGGGCGGCCCGTTAATGGCGCCCCGTTTCGGAAAGACAGCTACAACCTTAGTCTATTAAGGTCCATGCGCACAATCTCCGCAACTGCGCCCGATTTCCTTCCAGGCCGTCACCTCGACTGGTGTGGACTGGCCGGGGCTGGCTCAGGTAGCTATAATACTGGTTCTGCGTTAGACAAAAACCAATAACAGCACCGCAACCCGCATTCGTGGGAGCGGTGACAACATCGATATACGCTCTGGCCGCTGGCCACCCAAACATCTTGTTGTACAACTGGAGGTACATACTATGGCTTTTGAACTGCCCCCCCTACCCTACGCCCGGGATGCCCTGGCGCCGCATATTTCCGAGGAGACTCTGGACTACCATTACGGCAAGCACCACAACACCTACGTAGAAAAGCTCAATGGCTTGATACCCGGTACCGAGTTCGAAGGCAAATCACTGGAAGATATCATCCGCACCTCTGACGGTGGGGTTTTCAACAATGCCGCCCAGGTCTGGAATCATACGTTTTACTGGCACTGCATGAGCCCGGACGGTGGTGGCGAGCCCACCGGTGATGTGGCTGCGGCCATCGACGATGCCTTTGGCAGCTTCGCTGACTTCAAGCAGGCATTCACGGACTCCGCAGTCTCAAACTTCGGCTCCGGCTGGACCTGGCTGGTCAAAACCAATGACGGCACGGTAACCATTGTCAATACCAGCAATGCTGAAAATCCGCTGACCGACAGCACTGTAACACCGCTGTTGACAGTGGATGTCTGGGAGCACGCCTACTACATCGACTACCGCAACGCGCGCCCGAAATACATGGACGCATTCTGGGCCCTGGTAAACTGGGAGTTCGTCAACAAGAACTTCGCCTGAGCCCCTTCCGGTACCGTACCCATAGTGGTGCGGTACCGGCCGATATCCCTACGTTAATGGCAATACCGTGGTCGCCTTGATTTCCTCCATCACAAAACTGGCGGACACATCCGAGAGGTCAGCGCTTATCAGCTGCTGGTAAAGGCGATCATAGTCCGCCATATCCACCACTACCGCCTTCACCAGATAGTCCAGCTGCCCTCCCAGCCGATACACTTCCAGTACTCCCGCCATACCCTGTACAAGCTCTCGAAATCGTTGCGCCCAGGCTTCATTATGCTGGTTGGTGCGCAGGGTGATAAACACGGTAAGCCCCAAGCCCACGCGAGCCGCGTCCAGCAGGGTCACACGCCGGCGAATGATACCTGCCTGCTCCAGTTTCTGGATCCGCCGCCAGCAGGCAGACTTGGATACCCCCACCCGGTCTGCAAGCTCACCTACCGACAGAGACGCATCCACCTGGACCAGGCGCAGCAGCTTTTTGTCCATGGAATCCATGTTGGTTTACACCATCCCCATAATTGATGGAACAATATTCCAAGATATGCCTTTATATTGAAACATATTTTCGTAAAGAATCTTTAAAAAGGCACAAAAGGGCACAATGTTCCACCCCACAGCCGTTATGCTCTGGATCCTTACAAACCAGACTGACGGTGGAACTCCAGCCCATGAATACGTTAATTGACAAGATTCGCCAGGGCGTTATCGGCCAACACCAGCCGTTCACCACACCCTTTGGTCGCAAACCGCTGGTCTATGCCGATTACACAGCCTCCGGCCGCAGCCTGGATTTTATCGAAGATTATATTCGCGACCAGGTGCTGCCCTATTACGCCAACACTCATACCGACACCTCTTATACCGGCGCCCATACCACGGCGTTGCGTGAGTCTGCCCGGGAAATGGTGCGCAAGGCCGTGAACGGCACTGCGGCGGATAAGGTCATCTTTTGTGGCGCGGGGGCGACGGCGGCAATCAACAAACTGATCGACGTACTGAACCTGCGCCTGCCGGCGGAACTGGACGACCGCTGTCGGCTGTCAGCCATGCTACCCGATGAGGAGCGACCGGTCGTATTCATTGGGCCTTACGAACATCACTCCAACGAATTGCCCTGGCGCGAAAGCATTGCAGAACTTGAAGTCATCCCCCTGGACCAGGCAGGCGGTATTTGCCTGCAGGCACTGGCCGCGGCACTGCAAAAGCACCAGCACCGCAGCCGCTTAATCGGCAGTTTCTCGGCGGCGTCCAATGTCACCGGGATAAAAAGTGATATCAGTGCCGTAAGCGCGCTACTCAAGCGCCATGGGGCCCTCGTCTGTTGGGATTACGCCGCGGCGGGACCCTATGTCGGCATAGACATGAACGGCGAGCAACCGCTGGATGCCATATTCCTGTCACCGCATAAATTTGTCGGCGGCCCCGGCACGCCGGGTATCCTGGTGGCCAAGAGCGCGCTGTTTTGCAATCATGTGCCGGCCATGGTCGGTGGCGGTACCGTGATCTACGTTACCCCGGAAGACCACGTCTATAGCACCGATATCGAGCGCCGCGAAGAGGGTGGCACCCCGGCAATCGTGGAGTCAATCCGCGCGGGCCTGGTGTTCTCACTGCAACAGGAAGTGGGTACCGATGTGATCCAGGCACGGGAGGGCGCCATGGCGGAGCGCGCCATGCAACGCCTGCGGGCCTGCCCTGGCATTGAAGTTCTCGGCAGTCTGGATGCGGCAAGACTACCGATTTTTTCCCTGCGCTTCCGCCACGGCGAGCACGACCTGCACTACGGCTTCGTGGTGTCACTGCTGAATGACCTGTTCGGGATCCAGGCCCGCGGCGGTTGCTCCTGTGCCGGGCCCTATGCCCACAGCCTGCTCGGGCTGGACCTGGCCTATAGCAAACGACTGGAAGCGGCCATCACTGCCGGTGCCAGCCTGATGCGCCCGGGCTGGGTGCGGCTCAATTTCAATTATTTCATTGGCGAAGCGGAATTTGAGTATCTGCTGCGGGCGCTGGAGCTGGTTGCCGAGCACGGTTGGCGACTGCTGCCCTATTACCAGTACAGCGCCGGGCACGGCGTGTGGCGCCACCAGGGCGAACATCGCAACCGCCCGGATCCACTGGCGGCATTGCGCTGGCAGGAAGCCCCCGGCACCGAACCCGATACGGGTACCTGCCCGTCACTGGCGCAGCAGCTGGCATTGGCAGAACGTGAGTTACTGAGGCAAGACCGGGGTGCCATGCAGACGTATGACCTCGCGCTGCCACCCGCCCTGGAAGCCCTGCGCTGGTTTGTGTTGCCGCAGGACGTCGCGCAGGCAAACAGCTACTCTGCCGCCGTATAAACCACGCGGCCATTGACCATGGTGAGCACAACACGGGCCCGGTGAATGGCGTAGGGATCAAGCTCGAACAGGTTATCGCTGAGCACGACCAGATCGGCTTGTTTGCCCACTTCAAGGGAACCAATATCGTCCTCCAGGTGCAACTGGTAGGCCGCGTCCAGCGTGTAGCCGCGGATCGCCTGTGACAATGATATGACTTCACTTGCCCGGGGCTGGGGAATGAAATCCGGGTCACCGGGAGGGCGCCGGGTAAGCGCCATTTCAATATTGAACAGCGGGTTCAGCCCATCCAGCCCTATCCAGCTGGCGGGGTAATCGCTACCCAGGGTAATGCGGGCGCCGCCCGCGGCAATCGAGCGCAGCGGGTAATGCTGCTGCAGACGCTCCTCACCGAGAAACTCCAGGGCAATATCATCGTACACATACCAGCTGGGCGTGGACTGGGCGATAACCCCAAGCTCGCCAAAGCGCGGCACATCCGCAGGGTTAACGATCTGCACATGGCACAGGGTAAAGCGGGAGTGCGTGTCGGGGTGACTGCGACGCGCCTGCTCCACCATGTCCAGGCCCAGGCGCACGGCGCCGTCACCCAGGGTATGCAAATGCACATCGATATTATCCGCGGCCGCGCGCACTACGGCGGCAGTGGCCTCCTGTGGCGGCACCAGCGGTTGCGCCAGGTGGCCCGCCGGCTTGAGGTAGGGTTCGAGCATGAAGGCCGTCTGCGCTTCCACGGTGCCATCCAGCGACACCTTGAGCGTGCGCACATCAAAAAACTCCGAGTTGAAGCGGGCATTCAAATCAGCCAAGTCGACCGCTGCAGTCGCCAGTTTCTGCACTGTGTTCACGTAAAGGGAACCCACCACACGCAGCGGCAGGCGCTGCTCGGCCACCAGGCGCTCAAACAGCGCGAGGGTCTTCTCACCGCCATCGATCATGCCGGCGTCAAAGGCCGCGGTGATGCCCATCGCGGACAGGGTACCAAGGAATTCGGATGCCCCCGCCTCCAGGCTGTCCGCGGTGGTCACTTCAAGCTTTTCACTGACCCAGTTGAATGCCGCACCCTCGATCAACCAGCCAGTGGGGGTACCGTCCGGGTAGCGCTTGTAATAATGCACCCCGGGCACGGGGTCTGCTGTGTCGGCGTCCAGGCCCACCAAAGCCATCGCCCTGCTGTTGATCCAGGCGGAGTGAAAACCTTCGTCGAACATAATGGCCGGACGGTCCGGCACCGCCCGGTCAAGGTCCGCCGCAGTGGGCCCGAGCTCGCCAAAAGCCGCGCCCAGGAAACCACTGCCGATCACGGGATTCTGCTCGGGATAGGCAGTCGCATGCCTGGCAATGGTGGCGATCGCTTCGTCCGGGCTCATTCCCGGCCCCAGCGCCGCAGCAAAAATATAGGGGATGGTATCGCCCACGTGCATGTGGGTGTCGATAAAACCGGGCAACATCATTTTGCCGCCGAGGTCGGTCTGCCGCGTGTCGGCATCGATATACGCCGCGGCGCCGGCATAATCGCCAACATAAACGATGGCATCATCGGCAATGGCGAGAGTGTCGGCCCAGGGTTGCGCGGCGTTCAGGGTATAGATTCGCGCGTTATGGAACACCTGCCCGGCCGCTTCGGCAGCGCCGGCGGATTGCCACGAAAAGCTGGCAAGAACACACAGGAACGCAGGAAAAAACCGCGATAAAGGTAGTGACAGCATGGGCAGGGTATCCACGTAAAACAGCGATTATATCGCGATTTCCGGACTACCGCTGAAGCCCATTCGGTGGACTCCAGCAGGCTCATGCTTCCAGCCCGCTAGCGGGCGGCGGAAAAGGTTGGCGGCGTGGGTGCAGGCAGGTGTGTTTCCTGCTCGCAGCGGGCCCGCAACTCCTCAATAGTGCCACCGCGGTTGAACAGTGGAATATCATCGCCACGTGCGGCAATACGCTCACTGCGCAGGGCCCGGCTGGCAGCACTGTCAACACTGCCGTCGGCCGCAATTACCACGCCGTAACGTTGCGCGCCCTGTGCTGTAACCAGCCGCCGCTGCACATCCTGGCGCACCAGCTCCGGGTCGCGCTGGTAGGGGTCGCCCCAACCACCACCGCCCCAGGTATTGAAGTACAGCAGATCGCCCGCCTTCACCTTGACACCTTCGGCCTTGGCTGGCAGCCATTGTTCGGAACCGTCCGCGCGCACCAGCCGCTTGGTGGAACGCATTCCGGTCTCGCCGCCCAGCACACCCCAGGGATAGGTGAGCCAGCGCTCGTCGTGAATACCCACGTCGCCATCACAAAGGAAGCGGTAGGCCACACTCAGGCCATTGCCACCACGATGCAACCCGGCACCACCGGAGTCGGGAATGGTGGCATACTGCTCGATGCGCAGGGGAAAATAGCTCTCGATGAATTCGTTGGGAACATTGGTAAAGCCCGGCCACAGGGAGTGGCCGTCCGGACCATCGCCCACCGGGCGCCCGGGGATACCGCCAAAACCGATCTGGAACAGCTGGAACCATTCGCCATCGTCCTTGTAACCCGAGAAAAACAGGTGCGGGGAATCGGAAAACCCCGCCGCATTGAGCATCTGCTCCGGTGCCCCCATACCCAGCAAGGCACCCAGCAGATCAAAGATCCGCCCGAGGGCGTGGGTACGGCCAGAGAGCGCCGCAGGGAACTTTGGCTTGAGCAGTGTGCCCGCGGGAATACGCACGTCCACCAGATCGTAGAAGCCGTCATTGAACACAATCTGCGGGTCTACCACGTTTATGGTGAAAGAGCCGAAGAACATCTTGAACATGTCTTCATTGAGGAAGAAGTTCACCGAGCTCTGGGCCTGCGGATCAGTGCCATCAAAGTCGAAGATTGCCTTTGATCCCTCGCGCCACATACGGCACTTGATTCGGTACGGCCCCATGCCCATGCCGTCATCACAGAGGTAGTCCTCGAACTCGCGGGGCTGCTCCGGAATGAACATCTCGATGATATGTTTCATGGCATCGTAGTTGCGTTGCAACATGACATCCATGGTGGAAAACAACACATCGTCACTAAAACGTTGCGCCAGCTCCACACAGCGCCGGGCGGCGGTGTTACAGGCCGCCACCAGGGCATTGAGGTCAAAACGATTCCATTGCGGCGTACGCACGTTGTGCAGGATCAGTTCCAGAATATCTTCCTGCAGCACGCCCTTCTTGTAGAGCTTGATCGGCGGAATGCGGATGCCTTCCTGAAAAATGGAGGTGGCTTCAATAGGGATGGATCCCGGCACCATACCGCCGTTGTCGGACATGTGGCCGAACATGGCGGACCAGGCGATATGTCGACCCTCCTTGAATACCGGTACCAGCACCACCCAGTCAGGTAAGTGTGAAACAGCGGCATTGCACATGTAAGGATCATTGGTGAGGATGATATCGCCCTCCTCGATATCCGCATCGTAGGCTTCCAGGAAAGGACCGATAAAGGAGCCGAACTGGCCCACCACCATTTTGCCGTCGCGATTGGCGATCATCGGGAAACAGTCGCCCTGCTCGCGGATACCCGGCGACATGGCTGTGCGGAACAGTACCGCGTCCATTTCCTCGCGGGCATTGCGCAAGGCATTTTCGATAATATCCACGGTGACACCGTCTACTTCGACAGTGGCCAGGGCGTTGTTATTGGTCTGGATAATTCGTGCTGTCATGGCTAATCCCCTCAGGCGGCCGGTGTGATCAACAGGTTGCCGACAGCATCCACCCGGGCCTCGTAGCCCGGCAGGATCACTGTCGTGGAGTCCATCTCATTGATGATCGCAGGGCCGGGAACCACCAGGCCCTCGTGCAACTTGCTGCGGTCATAAAGCGTGTTGTCGTGCCAGCTCCCGCCTGCGTAAAAACGGCTTTCGTGAATCTTGCAGTCTTCCAGGCTATTACCGGCCGCACCCACCTGCAACTCGGCTATGGCCGCGGTGCGGGCCTTGGCTACTGCCCGGATCATCAGTACTTCGTGGCCGTCGCCGAGCTTGAAGGTGAACAGCTGCTCATGTTCGGCGTCAAAAGCGTCGGTAAGCAGAGCCACGCCACGTTCGCGCAACTCGGCCTCTGTAAAGTCTACGGTAATCTGGAAGGCCTGGCCGGCATAGCGCAAATCCGCCTGGAAGGTGACCTCGTGGGTATTGGCGGGAATGCCATCCGCCACCAGTGACTCACCCGCGCGTGCCTGCAGCTCCTTCAGGTCCGCCAGCAGTTTTTCGTTGGTCAGGTCACCTGCCATCATCAGGTAGGTACGTGCTGCCTCGTCCTGCACCTGGGTGGTGGCATCACCATAGGCGCACAACACCCCCGGGCCGGGAGGAACAATCACCGGCCAGGCGTTGGTGAGAATACCCAGGGCATTGGCGTGCAGCGGCCCCGCACCACCAAAGCCTACCAGCGCGAAATCACGGGGATCATAACCCTGCTCAACCGATACCAGGCGCAGGGCGCCGAACATGGATTCGTTGACGATGCGCACAATCCCCTCGGCCGCCTCCATCAGGGGAATGCCCATGGCGTCCGCCACTTTTTGCACGGCGGCCTCGGAGGCGTCGTGATTGATCTGCATCTTGCCACCCAACTGCACATCCGCGGGCAGGTAACCCAACACCACATTGGCGTCACAAACGGTAGGCTCAAGGCCCCCTTTCATGTAGCAGGCGGGGCCGGGCACGGCACCGGCTGACTCCGGGCCTACACGAAGGGCCCCGGTCAGCTCGGGCACGAAGGCGATGGAACCGCCACCGGCACCCACGGTACGCACGTCAACCGACGGCGCACGCACCCGTACATCGCCGACAATGGTCTCACGGCGTACCCGGGCCCTGGAATTCTGGATCAGGGCGACGTCTGTGGACGTGCCGCCCATATCGAAGGTGAGGATATTATCGAAGCCGGCGCGGCTACAAAAATAGATGGCACCAGCCACACCGCCGGCGGGGCCGGACATCAGCAGATTGACAGGGGACTCTTCCGCCGCACGGGCCGAGGCCAGGCCTCCGTCGGAGCGGAGAATGGCAAGCTGGGTATTGCCGCCCATGCGCTCTTCCAGGGCCGCCTGCAGGTTGCGCACATAGGTGGCTACCTCCGGGCGCACATAAGAGTTCACCACCGTCGTTTCGGTGCGTTCATATTCCTGCATTTCCGGTACGACATCGCTGGAAATCGAAATAGGGATATCGCTGAAGATCTGCGCCGCAATGTCCCTGGCCTGCCGCTCGTGTTCGCCGTTGATGTAGGCGTTGATAAAACAGATGGTCAGGGCCTGGATACCGCCGCGGGCGTGCAACGCCTGCAGGTCCTCGCGCAGGCGATCCACGTCCAGCGCCCTGATCACATTACCATCCGAGGCCAGCCGTTCGTGAGCACCGATGGTCAATTCCAGTGGCGCAAGCAGTGGATTCTTGATGAAACTGACCCAGCCACCCAGGCCACCGGGACAATAGGAGCGTGCGACCTGCAACGTGTCCTCGTAGCCCGCCGTCGTGACGAGGCCGACCACGGCTCCGCGCCCGGTGAGTACGGCGTTGGTGGCCACAGTGGTGCCGTGCATGACCCGGTTGATCGCAGTGGGATCTATACCACTTTCGTCGCAGATACGGGCAATACCATTGAGCACACCGATGGAGGAATCCTCGGGCGTGGACGGCACTTTGGCAGTATGGGTTGCCCCGGTTTCCTCATTAATCAACAGCAGGTCGGTGAACGTGCCACCCACATCCACGCCAAGACGGTAACTCATCGGTGTTTCCTCATTTCCAGTAAGCTGTGTGTCATCAGTCCGCGCAAGCCGCGCTTTGCCTGGCCAGCCACGGTTTAAGCCAGGCCTTGGAGCGCCCGCCGGGTGCGGTACCGGTAAGCTGCTGTGCCAGATCGGACGCCACCATCAGGGCATCCAGGTTAATACCGGTGATAAAGCCCATCTGTTCCAGCATCATCACCACATCCTCGGTCGCCACGTTGCCGCCCGCGCCGGTTGCAAACGGGCAACCACCGAGGCCTGCGATGGAGGCATCAAAGTAACGGATTCCCGACTCGATTGCCGCAAACACATTGGCCAGCCCCATGGCGCGGGTATCATGAAAATGACAACCCAGGCGCGACGCGCCATGCTCCGTCACCAATCGCTGGGTGAGTTCGCGTACCTGTAGCGGGTTGGCAGCGGCGATAGTGTCGGCAAGCACAAACCGGTTCGCCCCAAGACCCAGAAACTTCCCGGCCACATCGGCCACCAGGCCAGGGTCCACGGGGCCGTCAAAAGGGCAACCAAAGGCGACGCCGATGGTCGCGATCACCGCGATACCATCCCCTTGTGCCTGCAGCAGAATGGCTTCGGTTACCTCGTCGGCCTGTTCCCGACTCATATTCACATTCTTGCGCGCCATGCCCTCACTGCCATAGAGCACCATTACCACGGTCTTGACCCCGGCATCGCGAGCCAGTTCGTAACCGCGCATATTGGGGATCAGGGTGCTGTAATGGCCGGCACCTACCTGTGCCAGGCCCGCAAAGACCGAACCGGTACCCGCCATCGCCGGGACCGCTTTCGGCGACACGAAGCTGCCGACCTCAATGTGGTCCAGCCCCGAGGCGCGGATCGCCTTTATCAGCTGCAGACGCTCGGTGACGGATAACACTTGACCCTGGTTCTGCAGACCATCCCGCGGGCCGACGTCGTTGATGATCACCTGTTCGCGCATCAAGCTATCACTCCGTCCGCCTTCATGGCTTCAATCTGTTCCCGGGTCAGACCCAGCAGCCCCGAAAGTACCTCGCTGGTATGCTGCCCCAGCAGTGGCGCAGGCGCAAATTCCTCGGCACCGGTACGCGACAGCTTGATCGGGTTGCCCGGACCGCGGGTGCTGCTGCCATCGGGATGCTGCAAGTCGACCACCATTTTGCGATGCAGAACCTGCGGATCCGAGAGCGCCTGGCTGAACTTGTTCACCGGGGCGCAGGGAATGCGCCTCGCCTCAAGCTCGGCAATCCAGTAACTGCATGTATTGGCGACCAATACTTCGTTCAGCTTCCCGTTGATGAACTCCCTGTCGGCGAAACGTCCCGGCTGGCCGTCATAATCGGCGTTATTGAACTCGGGAATCTGCACCAGGGTCTTCAGATTCTGCCAGAAATTGTCGGTTATCACTGCAATCACGATAAACCCATCAGAGCAGGTAAACGTGTCGTAGGGTACGTGCACAAAATGAGAGTTACCGATCGGGTACGGATCCTCCCCCGACAGGAAGTGCATGGTCGCCATGTAATTGAGCATGGAGATCTGGCAGTCGAGCATGGAGATATCCACGTGTTGCCCACTGCCGCTACGCTCCCGCTCGTACAGCGCCGCGAGCAGGCCCATGACCCCGAACATGCCACCGCCCAGGTCGCCGATGGGAATGCCTGCGCGCACCGGATGCGCTGGATCGGTCCCGGTGATGGACATGCCGCCACCGGTGGCCTGGGCCACCTGATCGAAGGCCGGGCGCTGGTAGTTGGGCCCGTCGGAGCCAAACCCGGAAATGGTGCAGGTGATGATACGCGGGTTGATCGCACTGAGTGTCTCGAAATCGATCTTCAGGCGCTCCGGCACACCGGCACCAAAGTTGCTGAGCACGATGTCCGCCTTTGTCACCAACTCATAGAACAGGGCCAGTCCGGCCTCACTCTTGAGATCAATGGCCACACTCTTCTTATTACGATTGAGGGTAATGAAGTAGGCACCCATTCCGCCCAGGGAATTTTTGGGGTCGCTTGCCAGAAGCTTGCGGGTACCCTCCCCTTGCAAGGGCTCGATCTTGATGGTCTCCGCACCCAGGTCCGCCAGGATCATGCCACCATAGGGTCCGGATAACATGTGGGTCAGGTCGAGGATACGTATCCCCGCGAGTGCCTTCTTCAATGAACAACTCCTTTATTATGCCTGCTTGGCTGAGAGCCAAGAAAAAGCCGACCCTAAAGCCGGCTCCTGGTACCCTCAACGGGTTGCGTGCTTCAGTTCAGTTACCACCGGCGATCAGAAGCGGTAGCTGAAGTCCACACCATAGGTGCGCAGTGCGGACGGATGATTGAAGGTACCGCCGAACTCGGCCGCCGGAATGATTTCCTGCAGATACTTCTCATCAGTCAGGTTTCGTCCCCATGCGGTAACCGTCCAGCTTTCACCCTCCAGGCCAACGCGCAGGTTTACGGTGTCGTAAGCGTCCCGGCTGGCGCGCGAGAAATCCTGGTTGAAACCAGGACCGAAGAAGGCATTCCATATCGTCGGCGTCTGCTCACCCTGAAGCGTGTGGAACCACATCTCGCCGGTATACTGCCAGTCTACGCGCGCCATCAGGTCGATGCCCGAAGCCAGCGGATAGACCAGCTCGGCACCCAGGTTGGCTGTCCTGTCCGGCGCCTGCGGCACATCATTTCCTACTGATGCAGGCCGGTTCCGGTTTTCCTCGATCTGGGAGTCAAGCAAACCGAGGCCGCCATAGACGGTAAGGGTTTCAGTCGCCACGAAGCTGAAATCGGCCTCAAAACCCTGGATATAGATATCTTCGATGGTAGTCACCGCGCGCAGCAAACCAAAAGGCCCGGCAAAAAACTCGAAGAACTGGTTGTCCTCGACATCGGTACGGAACAATGAGGCATTCACTCGCAAGCGACGATCCAGCCACTCGGTCTTGAATCCCAACTCGAAGGCTTCCGATACTTCCTTGTTGTATTCATCGCGCACCTTGAGGTCCGCATCCACCGCTTCACCGGGGCCACCGAATCCGCTGTTAAACCAAAAAGACAAAAGATCATCCGTACCCACGGAGTTAAAGCCACCACTGCGGAAGCCGACACCATAGCTGGCAAAGACGGTGACATCGTCAACAGGACGCCAACTCCAGGTCAGCTTGGGCTGCCACTGGCTGAATGACGTCTCCCGGTCGGGCACGCCATCAGGGTTATTTTCCAGGGCCGGGTTTATTTTACCCGGCAGGTTGATATTAAGACCGGAGCCACTCACATTGGGCACCTGGTTCATGACCTTGCGGTTTTCGTGGTCGTAGCGCACCGCCAGCGCAACCTCCATGGTTTCGCTCAGGTCAAACTCAAGTTGGCCGTACACCGACTGTACGCTGGTATCAAACTCATCCCAGAACAACAGGTCGGTGGGGTTTGGACCGGTGGGGTCAACATAGGGCTGGCGCAGGAAACCCTGCCCCTGATCGGCACCGTAGGCGATGACCACCTCGCGCTCTATTTCGGCAAAATAGACACCGGCAATCCAGTTGATGGGGCCGTCGTTATTGGATACCAGGCGGGCATCAAAACTGACATCCTCCTGATTACGCTCCTGGTACTGATAGCCATCGCAGGAAGTGGGGGTGTAAGGACCATAGACACCCACAAAATCGTTGCCCGCACCCGGCGGCAAGACACCGAAGGGCTGGAAAAATTCACCGAACAAATCCGGTCGGGTAAAGCTGTTGAGGGTTGCCCGGTCACTCTGGCAAGCGGGCGTTAATTCATAACCATAAAAGGTCGCACTGGTGCCATCCGACAACAGATACTCTTCCAGGTCATTGTAGGCGACACTCGCCACCAGGTCGGCGAACCCCAGGTCCCAGTCCAGCTTGATTGCAAAGTCCCTGGTCTCCTGCTGGTTTTCACCAGGCACGTTGAAGACAAAGTTGGCGTCCATCTGGTTTACATCCGCAAAAAACGCGGGGCTGCCAAACACGGCCTCGAACTGCGGAATAGCAAATACCGCATTAAAGTTGATGGCACCGGCTTTTACTTCGGAGTAACCCGCTCGAAAATCCAGGGTGAGGTCAGGGCTGACATCCCAGATTGCCCGGGCACGAAAACTGTCGTCTTCGATAAAGTCGACCACACCATCACGTCCAGAGAAGGTGTTTGAATAGGAACCATCGTCCTGGCGCGTACTGAAAGACAAACGACCGAGTAAAGTATCATCGATGATCGGACCGCTGATCGTGCCACTGACCTTGCGCAGGTCCTGGTTGCCGGCACCCGCCGTAACCTTCCCTTCAAATTCGTTGGTCGGTGCCTTGGTGGTCACCAGAATGGCACCCGCCACAGCATTGCGCCCGTACAGTGCACCCTGAGGCCCCTTCAGGACTTCAACCTGCTGAACATCAAACAGCTCTTCGTTGAAGCTGTTGGGATTAGTGCTGAGAATACCATCCACCACATAAGCAAAAGTGGACTCGGCATCACGGGTGGATACGATGCCGCGAATACTGACCTGGGTATCGCCCACGTTGGCGGTATCCACAATCGTTACGTTTGGAATCAGGCCGATATAATCACCGGGGCGTTCGACGCCCGCACGCTGCAACGTCTGCTCGTCAATGGCAGTGATCGCAATCGGCACTTCCTGCAGGCTCTCCGCACGTTTACGGGCAGTAACCACCACCTCTTCCAGAGTAAAACCGCCTTGAGCATATGCCAGTGGTGTCGCGCCACAGGCCACTGTAGCGGCGACCCCGAGTGCCACCCATCTTTTTCTGGTATTCATTGTCGATATCCCCATCGTCATTTGTTATCCCCAGCGAAGAGATTGCCTCTCATGTTGTCAACAGCATTTATCGTGCCAAATCAGGAAAGCCATAACAGCCGCCTCGCAGATAAAGATATCACTCTGTTTTTCAGCAGGTTAGGTAATCAGGGCTCGACAGGGCAGCAATTACCCGGCAGCACACCATTTTTTTATATTTCATCTTTAGCCAGTTTTGTTTCATAATGATTTTTTCATTTTGAAACAGCAATGGAGGCGAACGCAGCAGCTTCCACCAGCGCAGACTGGATACAGGGAGGCTATGTGGACTGGCAACTGGCACGGGATTACCGCCCCACCATTCTGGTGGTGGGCTTTCGCAAACTGAGCCAGCTGATTAGCGTGGTCAGCCCGGAATTCGCCAGTAGCGCCCGGATTGAAATCCTCGATTTTGTATTCGAGAAAGATGTAACCATCAACAGTATCCTGCAATACCAGCACGCCGATGTGGTGGTCAGCGCGGGCTCCAACAGTGAATACCTGAAACAGCGTATTGACCTGCCCGTGCTCAGCCTCCCGGTTAGCGATCGCGATATCATCAAGGCACTTGGTACTGCCTCCGCGCTGGAAAATCGCATCATGATGATCAGCAATGGCGACCACTCCGACATACTGGAGGCGCTAACACCGTTGTTCAGCGCCGACATTGATCACGCCCGCTATGAAACCGCGGATGAAGCGCGGGCGATGGTTTATCTGGCGGTAAAAAAAGGCTATCCGCTGATCATTGGCTCCAGCTACGTCTGCTCACTGGCCGAGCAGGAAAACGTCAAGAGTTTGCTGCTGTACTCCAGCGAATCCTGCCGCACACTGATCCAGGACGCGATTGCTGTCGGCATTACAGCACAGACACGCAAGCTTACCCGCCGCGCGAAACAGGCTGCGCTGGCAAATAACAGTGTTGCAACCCTGATCACAGATCCTTCGGGGGAACTGCTGGCCTATGACCGCAGCCAACTCGAATCACTGGGAATGAACGATACCCACAAGATCAGCCAGGCAGCGAGCCAGCTGCACCTGGCCTTGCAGGATATTGAGCGGGAAAACCAGCGAGCAAGCGTCATCATTAACCAACAACCCTGCCTGGCAAAACGTTTCCTGTGTTCTCCCGAACAGCCGGAACAAGGCTATGTTTACACGCTGCGTACAGGCGGCGATTCGGAGGAACCGGTCGAGCGCGACCGTGCTGCTGCCGCTGGCGTGGCATCGGATAATGGTAAATTACAGTACCGTTCGGAAACCATGGCGAAGATTGACCAGCTGGTGAGCGCCTATGCCCGGACCAGAGGCACGGTGCTCATTACCGGGGAATCGGGTACCGGCAAGGAGCTGGTGGCACGGGAGATACACCAGCGCAGCAACTTCCGCAATGGTGAGTTCATCGCCATCAATTGCGGCGCGATCCCCGAAGAATTGTTTGAAAGCGAATTGTTCGGCTATGCCGACGGCGCGTTTACCGCCTCACGCAAGGGTGGCCGCACCGGACTGCTGCAGGCGGCCCACAACGGCGTATTCTTTCTCGACGAAATCAGTGAATTGCCACTGACGCAGCAGGCAAAAATCCTGCGCATTATCCAGGAGCGCAAGCTGAGACCGCTGGGCACCAATAAGGAAATCCCGCTGAATGTAAAGTTTGTTTGCGCCTCCAATCGCGACCTCGCACAACTGGTGGCCGATGGCCGCTTCAGGCAGGACCTTTACTACCGCCTGAATGTGCTGAACCTGCAAATCCCGCCCCTGCACCAGCGCCGGCAGGACATCCTGCCCATAGCCGACTGGCTGCTGCTCACCCAGGCCAGGGACTACGGTATCGACATACCGGTAGATGCCATCCTGGAACATCTGGGCGCAACGCTGCAAGCGTATAGCTGGCCGGGCAATGTGCGGGAGCTGGAGAATGTCACCGAGCGGATTGTCACTCACCTCATTGGCCATGATACCGCCGCAAGCCTGCACGATTGGCTACCGCATATCGCACCCGAGCTCTACGCAGATGTAAATCAAAGTACGGCCCCTTCCCGGCAAAGCGCAGGTAAAACAGCCGCAGCGCAGACACCCCTACGGGAAGCTGAGATGGAGATGATTATGACTGCCCTGCAACGCTTCGATGGCAACCGGGCGCGGGCCGCGAAACACCTCGGGATCAGTGCCACGACGCTGTGGCGGAGATTAAGGCAAGCCGACAGGTAAGATCCGGTGGCGCCAATAAAGCCTTTAACCCAACAATTCCAGCACCGCCTCCAACGAAACAACGTCGGCGTATTTGGCGTTCATGTCGTGTAGATTGGCGGCATGGGCATCCAGATTACGGTCGCCCACGGCCTCCCTTGCTACCACAACCGGGTACTCATATTGCAGGCCATCAATTACCGTGGCCCGCACGCAACCACTGGTGGTGAGACCGGTGACAACCAGGGAATCGACACCGCTGGCGCGTAGCTGATAATCGAGGTCCGTGCCATGAAATGCGCTGGCCCATTGTTTTTCGACCACTACGTCCCCGGGCAGGCACTGCAGGCGGGGGTCAAGCCGCACCCAATCCGACTCCGGGGTGAGCACGTTCAGGGCCGGCACGCGCTGGCGGAACACCCTGGCCTGGTCGGGACTGTGGTAGACCACGGTGGTAAAAAATACCGGTAACCGGCGCTCGTGAAACACCGCCAGCAGGGCGATGTTGGCAGCCACTACTGATTCACATTCGCTTCCCAATGGGCAGGCGGGGTCGGTAAAACCCCGGATCATGTCCACCAACAGCAGAGCAGGCCTACGACCAACACCCAGACTGTTTGTCGCCAAATCCATCACAATTCCTCACCAGTGCGCCAAAGATTCGGCTATTGTCATTCAATACTGTAAATAAGTCACATCGTCATTGAGTGTCTGGCCTTATCCAACGTTTAACCACTGGGTACCACCTCTTCAACCCGACGATTCCTGCGCAGGCGTACCGGATGGAAGAGTTACGGATTAATCCGCTCGCGGCACCAAAGGCAGAGAATGGCAATAACAAAAAAACAACTACTGGCACCCGTACTGACTCTGGTTGCGGGGGCAGCCGCCTATATGCTGCTGCATGCCACCGCGCCGAAGCCGGAGCAAAGGGAAGGTAACACGCGCCCGATAAGCGTCTATACCGCCACAGTGCAGGAGCAGTCGCTGGCGCTGGAGGTTGTCACCCAGGGCGAAGTACGTGCGGCAACGGAGCTGGATCTGGTGGCGCAGGTTGGCGGGCGTGTGACCTGGGTATCCCCCGAGTTCACCGAGGGCGGTCGTGTTGATCTTGACGAAGCCCTGCTTATCATTGAAGACACCGACTATCGACTTGCACTAAGCGAGGCCAGGGCACAGGTCGCCGGGACCGAGGTTGGGGTGCAACAGGCACTGGCGGATGCCGATGTTGCCCGCAAGCAATTGCGCAATGATCCGGGAGCCTCCGACCTGGCCCTGAAAAAACCCCAGGTGGCAGAAGCCAAAGCCAGGCTGCAGGCAGCGCAATCGCGACTCGAACAGGCTCGGGTCAACGTGGCACGCACGCGTATCACTCTGCCTTTTGATGGGCGACTGCTGAGCACCCGTACCAACATCGGCCAGTATGTCAGTCCCGGCAGTATCCTGGGCAGGGCTTTCGCTACCGACCGGGTAGAAATACGCCTGCCCCTGTCGGATTCGCAGCTGGCATCCCTGGACCTTCCAATAGGCTTTATCGCCGCGCAGGGGGAGGCTTTACCCGTTGCCTTCAGCGCTGTCGTGGCCGGCCGGGAACAACAGTGGCACGGCCATCTGCTGCGCCTTGATGCCGCTGTTGATCCGGACTCGCGAATGCTCTATGCCATGGCGGAGGTCAATGATCCCTACGGTAAGGGCGCCTCCGTAAACGGCATGCCGATGGCCGCCGGCCTGTTCGTGGAAGCGGTAATTCCGGCCCGCAAACTCGAGCGCGCCCTGGTCATTCCACCGGCGGCCCTGCGCGCCGGCGACCGGGTTCATGTGGTGAATGATAAAGGTCGGCTCGACTCGCGCATGGTCACCGTGCTGCACCGCAACAGTGAACGCGTGGTCATCGCCAGTGGGCTGCAGCAGGGCGAGCAGGTGATCGTTTCCGCCATCCGCAATGCCATACCGGGTATGGCACTGCTTGCCATACCCCAGCCAGGCGCCGAAGTCGCCGCCGCCCCAACGGCGCCATAGCGCGGAGCAACAGCGATGGAACGTCTGATCAGTTGGTGGGCGCACAACCCGGTAGCAGCCAATCTGCTGATGATTGGCATCCTGCTCGCAGGTTTCCTGGGTTTTGTTGCCATGGAGCGCGAGGCGTTCCCGCAATTCAAGCTGAAGCAGGTGCAGATTGAGGTTACCTGGCCAGGGGCCGCACCCCAGGAAGTCGAGGAGCAAATCATCATCCGTATCGAGGAGTCCCTGAAGGACCTCGATAACGTCAAGCGCGTCTCCGCGACGGCAGCGGAAGGCCAGGCCAGCTTGAACGTTGCCACCTATCCCGATGTGGATATCAACGAATTCCTGAACGACGTCAAAAACCGGGTGGACGGGATCACCGCGTTGCCTCGCGATAGCGAGCCGCCCAAGGTTGCCCGGTTCCAGTTCCGCGAAGAGATGATCCGTATCGCCGTGCACGGCGAGGTGGGGGAACGGGAGCTCACCCGGCTGGCTGAAGGACTGCGCAACGAAGTGGCGGCGCTGCCTTATGTTTCCACCGTTGACTTGTTCGGGGTGCGCCGCGAGGAAGTAACCGTGGAGCTCTCTGAAGAATCCATGCGTCGCTATGACTTGAGCTTTGACGAGGTGGCCGCGGCCATTCGCGCGAGTTCAATCAACCTGTCTTCCGGCCAGGTACGCACCGCCACCGGCGATGTGCGCCTGCGTGCGCGCAACCTCGCGGACAACAGCGCTGAATTTGCCAACATCGTACTGCGCCAGACCAGCGAGGGCGCCATCGTCCGTATCGGCGACGTGGCGCGAATTGACGATGGCTATGAGGAGAACGATATCCTCGCCACCATGAATGGCGAACCCGCGGTGCTGATCCAGATCCTGTCCACCGACAACATGCAGGTGGTACAGGCCAGCGATGCGGTCAAGGCCTGGATGGAAGAAGCCCGGCCGGGCCTGCCCCAGGGCGTGGAGCTCACCCTCTGGTTTGATACCGCGGACATTTACAAAAGCCGTATGTCCACTATCGGTAACTCGGCCGTCATGGGACTGTTACTGGTGTTCCTGGTGCTTATCCTGTCGCTGCGGCCCAAGGTCGCCCTGTGGGTTACCGGAGGTATCGCCGTCGCCTTCCTCGGTACGTTTTCCCTGCTGCCGGCGAATGACGTCTCGCTCAACATCATGTCTACGTTTGCCTTCCTGCTGGTGCTCGGCATTGTTGTTGATGACGCCATCGTGGTCGGTGAAAGCATTCACCATCATGCCCAACTGGGTGGTGACAGCGTTGATGCCGCGGTCAAGGGCGCCCAGGCGGTGGCACGGCCGGTGGTATTTGCCGTGCTCACGACCATGATCGCCTTTGCGCCCTGGTTCTTCCTCGATATTGAGGGCGGTGAAATGACCAGGCAATTTTCCATTGTGATCACCGTAGCGCTGACCATTTCCCTGATTGAGACGTTTTTCATCCTGCCGTCCCACCTGCGGCACCTGGAACACCGGCAGCACCTCGGCGGCTGGCGCCTGCGCCAAAAGCGTATTGAAGAGAGCATCGTACACTTCGCCAATACCCACTACCGCCGCCTGCTGCTGTGGGCCACACGTCACCGATACCTGACCAGCAGCCTGTTTGCTACTGCATTCATCATCAGCCTGGGGGTGTTTACCGCGGGCTGGGTGAAATTCACCTTTTTCCCCGAAGTGCAGGACGAGCAGATCTACATCAACGTGGTAATGCCCAGCGGTGCGCCCTACTCACGCGCCCTGGCGGTACTGGAACAACTGCAGGAAGCCGAGCGCCAGCTCATCCGGGATGTAGAGCAAGAGGCGCTTACCAACAATAGCAGTGGCAAACTCATTGAAGGCTGGTACACACGCTCGCGTCGCGACAGTGTCGTTGCCATCGTGCGCCTGTCACCGCCGGAACAACGCAGCCTGTCCGCCAAGGAGGCCGCGGAGCGCTTCCGGGCCCTGGTGGGTGACATCCCCGATGCCGAGGAAATCGAGGTCAATTACACCCTGAACAACCAGGGCCCGGCAATGACGTACCTGTTGCGGCACCGGGATCTTGACCTGTTGCAGGCTGCCAGTTCGGAACTGCAACAACAACTGCGCACCTACAGTGGCACTTATTACATTCGCGACAGCCTGCGCGGCGGCACCCAGGAGATGCACCTGCAGTTGCGACCCGGCGCTGAAAAACTGGGGATCACCCTGGCCGAAGTCTCGCGCCAGGTCCGCCAGGCGTATTATGGTGAAGAGGTACAGCGCTTGCCACGCGAGTATGGTGACGTCAGGGTAATGGCTCGCTATCCCGCCGCAGTGCGCGAAAACCTGGCCAGCCTGGATCATTTCCGGGTACGCACAGCCGATGGCAGGGCAGTCCCCCTGCTCTCGGTGGTGGATATTGAAGTCAACACCGCCGCCGAGCGCATTCAGCGCCGCGATGGTGGACGCATGGTAGAGATCTCTGCAGAAGCGGCCCCGGAACTGGTGAGTGATATCAACAGTGACCTGCGCGAGGCGTTCCTGCCGGGACTACAGGAACGCTATCCCGATCTTGAAATCCTGCGCGGTGGGCAGCAGGAAACAGAGCAGGAGTTCTTCAGCAAAATTGTCGCCCTTTATGCCATTGCGCTGTTCATGATGTATGCCCTGATCGCCGTGGCCTTCCGATCCTATGCCCTGCCGCTGCTGATCATGACCGCAATTCCCTTCGGCTTCATGGGCGCGGTATTCGGCCACCTGTTATTTGGCACACCCATGGCGCTGTTTTCCTACTTTGGCATTGGTGCCGCGGCGGGCGTCGTGGTGAATGACAACCTGGTACTGGTGGATTATATCGGGCGACTGCGCGAGCGCGGGCTGAGCACGGTGGACGCCGTAATCGAGGCCGGGGTCGCCCGTTTTCGCCCTATCCTGCTGACTACGGTCACCACCTTTGTCGGCCTTATACCCATCATGGCAGAGCGCTCTACAGACGCCCAGTTCCTCAAACCCGCGGTGCTGTCCCTGGCGTTCGGCGTATTATTTGCCCTGTTCGTTACCCTGCTGATGGTACCGGCGCTGTATCTGGCGGGAGAGGACTGTAAAGCACTGCTGCGCCGGTTTTATCCGGGCAAACCGGCATCCTCGCCGCCCGCTGTTGGCAACGAGGTCTGATAACGCGCTTTCCATTCACTGTAGGGCATGCCGTAAATCCGCTCCCGGGCCGCCTCGTAAGACAGCTCAACACCCTCTTCCCCGGCTGCCTCCACAGTCCATTTGGCGAGGCAGTTGCGGCAAAAACCCGCCAGGTTCATCAGCTCTATATTCTGCACGTCCTTGCGGCTGTCCAGGTGAGCCAACCGGCGGCGCAGCACGGCGGCTTCGATTGCATCATCTTTCGACATGATCTTTCCTTTAGCGGGGGTAACAGTCGGCCGCTCACACGAGCGACATCCATGGCTGCCTATTTTAGCAGATACAAACCGTCAGCCCGCAACCTGCGGCTCACCGTCTGGATCCAGAAGAACCGCTTTCACACGCAGCCCTGACGCCGCCTGCGGCAGGTCGCTGGCGAGCACGTGGGCATCTTCCGGCAGCGCGCTGGCCTTCACCAGCACTTCCATCTCACCATGGGCATTTTGTCGCCGTCCCGCCGGTTCTACCGCAAGGGCCTGCAGGCGATCGTCTTTTACCAGGAATATACGCCGGTTTTCATAGAGGCTCTGCGGCGGCAGCGCCACCATCGCTTCGCTGCCCGGTAGCGTAATGCGAATGTCCACTACCCTGCCCAGGTCCAGTGCCGCGCCAACCCCGGGCGCCAACTGAAACAGGGCCTCGGTACCGCTGGCACCACGTTCCACGGCGCTCGCGAGCTGCAATAATTGCGCGGGGATTCCATGGCCGGTGAGCATGGCGTTAACCGGCTCTTGGCGTGCAAGCGCCGCCTGCAGACTATCCGCCGCTCCTGCAGGCAAGGCGACACGCACCTGGAGTGCACTACTGTCGAACAGGCTCAGCAGGGCGTGGCCACGCTGAACCCGTTCGCCGCCGCTGGTTTGCAGGCTGCTTATACGACCATCAAATGGGGCCCGGACCTCACTGCGCGCCCATTGTAACCGCTGCTGGTCAAGGTCTGCCCGGGCTCGCTCCAAAGCGGCTTCGGCACTGGCGCGACGCTGGGGGTGTTTGTCCACCAGTGCCTGCTGCTGCGCCAGCTCGATATTCAGACGCGCCATGTCCTGCTGTAGACTGTCACGTTGTTCCGTTGCCACCAGTTGCCGCGCGTGCAGGGATTGAAATCGCTGCAGACGCACGGCGCCAAGCTGCCGCAACTCCTGCAGGTGAGCCAGCACCGTGCGCTCGGCGGCAAAGTCCCGCGCCAGGGATGCTACCGCCGCTTCCTGTTCAGCAACCACCGCCTGCTGGCGGCGCAGCTGCACTTTCACATCTGCGGCGTCCAGTGACACCAGCAACTGGCCGGCCGTCACACGCTCTCCTTCGGCAATATGTACCTGCAGTACCTCGGCATCGATACCTGCGCCCAGTTCCGCGTGCCGCGGCGTTTCCACTCGCCCGAACAAGTCCAGTTGCGCCTGTAACAATCCGGACTCGGTAGCCACCATGGTTACCGGCCAGATTTTTTCCTCAACCGCCCTGGGATCGTGGCGTGGCGCGGTAGCCAGCAAGCTGGTGGTTCCCAGCGCTGCCACCGCCACAACGACGAGGAAAACCCGGTTTTTACGTGTCCAGTAACGGCGTAATCTGTCGATGCAGACTTTGAGACTATTCATTACCATTCTCCTCAGATAATTCAATGACCGGCAATCGCCAGTTGGCCGCTCGCAAATACCCTGCCTGCCGGTTGGGATTCACGATCAAGCAGTGATAACAGCACCGGTATCGTGAGCAGGATCAAAGTGGTGCCGTAGAGCAGCCCAAAGCAGATGACGACCGCCAGGGGCGCCATCGCTTCCCCCATGGGCGAACTTTCGAGCATCATCGGTATCAGCCCGACAGTCGTTGTCAGTGAGGTCAACAGCACCGGACGCAGACGCGATCGGCAGGCCTGCAACAACGCGTCCCTGGTTGCCATTCCCGCCATGCGATGTTCACGCCAGGTGGTGATCAGGATAATGGAGTCGTTAATGATGACACCGGTCAGGGTGAACAGGCCCATGATAGCCAGCGCGCCAAGATTCATACCCATGACCTGCAACCCGATAAGGGCGCCGGTAAGCCCCAGGGGAATCGCCACCATGACCGCCAGTGGCCAGGTCCAGGAGGCAAACATCCAGGCCAGGATCAGGTAGATCAGCAATAGCCCAATCAGCGCACCCAGCATCATGTCGGCGAGCACCTTTGCCTGTTCTGCAGAGCCTTCGCCCAGACCATAGCGAACGCCATAACGAGCGGTCAGGGCGGGAATGAGCTCTCGCTCCAGATCGGCAATGATCGCCATCGGCGTATTGACACGTTTGTCCACATGCCCGAAGACATTGATCACACGCTGGCCATTACGGTGGTTGATACGCTCGATGCCTCGCTGGGCGCTGACCTCCGCTACGCTGGCCAGCGGTAGCACCGCGCCCGATGGCGTAGTGATCGGCAGCCGCGCCAGGCTCGCAGGCTGATGCCGCTCGGCCTCGGGCAGGGATACCCGCACTTCCAGCTCCGCGCCGCTATCGGTAAATAACTGTATCCGCTGGCCACTGAAGGCAACCTCAAGCTGGCGGCCCAGCTCAGCGCTGGTGAGCCCTGCGGCGCGGCCCGCTGTGCTGAGGTTGAACAACCACTGTTCGCGTCCCAGCGGCAGATCATCAAAGACATTGCTGACCCCCGGATAGGTACTAACAGCCGCAGCAAGCTCATCGGCTGCCGCCTTGAGACTGTGGATATCCCCGCCACTGAGATAGAGCTGCAGGTCGGGAGAACCATTTTCACCGTCGGCGAGAGTAAATACTTCCACAGCGGGGTCAGGCGCGACGCGCCCTTGCCAGGCAGCGGAAAAATCGGCAAGACTGACCGTACGTTGATCCGGTGACACCAGTTCCACCTGGATGGTTGCATACTGGCTGCCGGTACGCGCCATTTGCTCAAGGGTTGCCCAGTTACGATGACGTATATGGGTGACAATGACATTGCCCCCAAACTCTGCATTGGTGGCCGCCAGTGCTGCCTCGGCTGCCCGCAGGAATGCCTGTTTGTCCGCCTCAGTCGCCTGTGGCGCAAACTGTATGTGCGCTTCGGCGAACTCGAAGTTTACCTGGACATCCAGCTCCAGCTTGATGCGTCCGGTCACCAGTAATGACACGGCAATCAGGAAGACACCCACAGCGCCCGCCAGTACAGACCGGCGGTGATTCAACGCCAGCCCAAGAAATGGCACAAAGTACCTCTCCACCAATCGCTGAAAACCGCGATCAAAGGCGCTGCGAAAGCGCCCCGGTTGGCGCAGTGACTGGCGTTCGAAACTGTGCCGCAGATGGCCGGGCATTACCAGGAAACACTCCACCAGGGAGGCCAGGATCACACAGGCCATCAACAGGGGTATCTCCCGAATAGCGGGCTGGTCCAGCACAATCAAGGGTAAGAAGGCTGCCATGGTCGTCAGTGACGAAGCCAGCACCGGGAGAAACATGCGTTGCGCCCCCTCCGACGCAGCCTGTTGCGGGCTGGCACCCGCCTCAAAGCGCGACAGGGCATGCTCACCCACCACAATGGCATCGTCCACAACAATACCCAGAGCCATGACCGCCCCAATCAGGCTGATGAAATTGATGGAACCCCCCAACCACCAGAATAAAAATAATGCGCCCAAAAAGGACACTGGAATTCCCAGCGTCACCCAGCCAGCCACCCTGAAATTGAGAAACAGAAACAGGCTGGCGATCACCAGCAACATCCCGGTCAGGCCGTTATTGACCACCAGCATCAGGGTTTCCCGGGCAAACCGCCAGGCCTCCAGCCAGAGGGATGCGGTAATACCACGAGCCGCCAGCACGTCGGCATTTTCTTCGTACCAGGCGTGCAGGATCCGCGCCTCCGCCATGACATCAGAGCCCTCGGCACGGCGCAGCCTGATCATGATGGCGGCTTCGCCATTGTGATACAGCAGCCGCTGGTCATCCTGCTGCCGTCGCTCGATCAGGGCGATGTCACCCAGGTAATGGAGACTTTCCGGCTCGCCCAGGGTCAGTGGCAACCCGGCAAATTCGCGGCTGCTGCGACGCTGCTCGAGACTGCGTAGCTGCCGCTGCAGATGGCCACTCCCCACTGAACCGGCCGCGGTATCGCGACTGTTATCCAGTACCTTGCGGGCAATTTCATGCAGGGGCACACCCAACTGGAACAGGGTATGGCTATCGATCTGGATAGCGATTTCTTCCCGGGGGATGCCGGAGAATTCAACATGGTCCGCACCGCGGGACAGCAGTTCGCGCTGAATATCACGAGCCAAGGGCACCAGCTCTTCCAGGGAGCCCTCACCCACCAGCAAAATGGCCGCGACGGTCTCCTGGAACGTGGCAACCCGGATAACCGGAGGTTCCATACCGGGCGGCAAATCCCGCGCCTGGTCCACCTGTTGCTTGACCCGGTCCAGTGCCTGGCCCATGTCCGCTTTATTGTCATAACGCAAACGGATCACCGCATTGCCATCGCGGGTAGTCGAGGTCATACCGCGTAGATTCTGTAAGCTGCGCAGTTGATGCTCCACCGGTTCGGTGAGCAGGCGCTCTACGTCCTCTGCGGCAGCTCCCGGCCAGGCAAGGGCAATCTCGACGGAGGTCGCGGGCTGGGTCGGATTCAGTTGCACCGTCAGCTGACGAATCCCCCAGAGACCCGCCAGCAGCAACAGGATCATCATCAGGTTGGCCGCCAGCGGATGGCGGGTAAAACGGGCAATTACGGAATTCTGGTCAGGGGGGCCGGCGGGATAAGACATGGCTCCGCGCTCCTATTGATATAGTGTTATACGTGACTATAACACCAAACAAAGGATACGCAAGTAACCGGGTAGAAAAATTCCCTGTTTCAGAACACAGGCTGTCCGTAAGTTCGCATGCGAATGAAGGGCAACAGTGACAAGCCCACCAGCAGCACGACAATAAAGCCTGCGAAAGCACCGCTATAACTACCGGTGGCATCGTGCACCATACCCGCCAGGGGAGGGCCCATAAGCGTTAACGGCATGATGACCGGTCCCATCAGACCCATTACCCGACCATAACTTGGCGCACCGAACAATACCGCCAGCAACGCGCCCCACACCGGCAGCATACCCCCCGCGGCAAGCCCCAGGGCACCACTGCCCAACAACAGGACAGTGTAACTATCGCCCAACAGGTAGGCTGCCAGGCCGAAAATGATCAAGAGAATGGCACTACCCAGACCCACGCGCAGATCAACCCGGTCCGCGATCGCACCAAAGCCCAGCTTGCCGGCGATACCGGCCAGCGCCAGTACCGAGATCAGCAATGCCGCGCCCTCCGCATCGGCACCGGTATCCAGGGCAAACGGCACCAGATTACTGAGTAGCGCCGTATACACGCCGAACAACAGGCTCATCACCAGTGCCACCAGCCAGAAATTACGCTCCCGCAAGAGGGCTGCAGTAGATATTTGCGGGGGCGGGGTCCCCACATCGGGCGGCGGGCTATCGCCATCGGGGCTAAGGCCCTTGTCTTCAGGGCGATTGACCACCAGCCACACGGCAGGCAGAGTCACCAACAGGCTGCCGATGCCCAGGATGCGCAGGGCGTCGCGCCAGGCAAAACTGTCAATCAGCCACTGTATCAGCGGCGGCAACAGGAACCCCCCCACCGAGGTGCCCACGGCGGCAATTCCCAACACCAGGCCCCGCTTGCGGGTGAACCAGCGCGCCAGTAATGTGGATGCCGTTAGTGGGCCCAGCAGATTCATGCCCAACGCCATGAAGAGTGCGTAAACAATCGGCACCTGCCAGCTGGCGGTCGTCAGGGACAGCAGTACATAACCCAAAGCCAGCCCCACGGCACCCAGCAACATCATCAGGCGCAGGGAACCGCGATCGATCATGCCTCCAAGAAACGGCGACAGCACACCGCCGGCGAGGGTCATCGCAGTAATACCCAGCATCATTGCCATTCGGCTGGATTCAAAAGCCTCGCCCAGGGGCACCGCAACCACGCTGTAGGAATACATGATGGCACCACTGCTGACCATCATCACCACAAATGCCACACCTACCAGAAACCAACCATAAAACATATTACGTTCCAACCTTTACTGTTAAACCGGCATGTACTCGCCGCCATTTACATCCAGTGCCGCGCCGGTTACAACGCGGGCATAATCGGAAGCGAGAAAAACCGCTGCCCTGGCACAGTCACCATCGTCGGGAATATGGCCCAGGGGAATATTCCGGGTGACTTCCGCCACCAGCTCCGCCTGGGATTTTCCACTCGCCTGCGCCTGCCAGGCGAAGTAGCCCTCAACTGCAGGACCCCACATCCAACCCATATGGCAGCTGTTGACCCGGATATTATCCGCGCCCAGCTCCAGTGCCAGATGCTTGGTGGCCGAGCGCAAGGCCGACTTGGTTGCGCCGTAGCCCCCCTGGGTGGCCAGCGGCTTGTGTTCCACCATGGTGGCTATCATGACAATGGCGCCGCCACCCGCCGCGCGCATCCCCGGTACACAGGCCTGGGTAAGCTGCATGGTGCCAAAAAAGTTAACCTCCATACTGCGTCGCCAGCCGTCCAGGTCCGCCTCCGCGATGGGTTCGAAACTGCCGGGGTCGTAAGCACTGTTGAAGAGCACATCAATACGCCCGAATTCAGCCATGGTGCGCGCTGCCAGGGCCAGACACTGATCGCGGTCGGCAATGTCGGTAACGACCTTGAGAACCCGGGTTCCCAGACCCAGTGCCTGTATTTCCTGCTCGGCAGTATCCAGCTTGGCCGCAGTTCGCGCCGCCAGCACCACGCCGGCAGCACCTTCGCTCGCCGCCAGAGTCGATAACTCCTGGCCAAGCCCCGGCCCGATACCGGACACAATCACTACTTTGTCTTTGAGTAACATGCTGTTTGATCCTCGCGTCTTATGTTTATCTGGCGATCCCGGGCGAAGGATGTTCCTGGCCCCGTTACTGCCATTCTGGGTGCGAGGGCACCGTGGCGCAATGGCAGAGCGGGCAGCGACGGGGATCGGTGCAGCAGTTCGAACCGGAAGCGGAATGTGGTTGGCGGTGCCTGCAGCCAGGCGATCTAGTTATAGCAAAGCATCACGCTATCGGCACCCAGGGCATCGCGCAACTCTTGCAATAACTCGTCGCTGGGTACCACCGACCAGTTCTCGCCAAGCTTGACCCTGGCCCGGTTACGGGGCTGTCGGTACCATAGCGATACCGGACAGCTGCCACCGCTTGCAACCGTCAGTGTCCTCGCCAGACGTTCGGCAAAGCGTTCATCAAGCATGTCCTGGCAAACTTCGATGGTAAGCTCGGTGGCAAAAGATTCCCTGGCCTCAAGCAGGCTGCGCACGCCCTTGGCCCGCATCGACAGGCCACCGGAATAGTCGTCGTGGGCCACGCTGCCGTCAATAATAACGATCTGGTCCTTGGTGAGCTGGTCACGTTTTTCGTTATAGGTCTCGGCGTACACCGTTACCTCAATTCGCGCACTGCGATCGTCCAGTTGCAGAATGGCCATGGTATCGCCGCGCTTGGTTTTCATGGTGCGCGCGGCCACAATCAGCCCCGCCACTACCTGGCCACCCTGCTTGTCGGCGCGCAGGTCAGCAATTCGGGTAGGCGCAAACTTGCGCACTTCCTGCTCATACTCATCGATGGGGTGGCCGGTAACATACAGCCCAAGAGTGTCTCTTTCACCCCCAAGACGCTCCTTACCGGTCCAGGGGCGGGCACCCTGGAACGCCGCATACGGATCGGCACCGGGATCCGCAGGGCCAGGGGTGACTTCGCCAAACAGGTCGGCAATACCACAGTCGCGATTATTGGCGCTCTGTTCCGCGGTTTTCAGGGCATCCTCCAGCGCCGCCATCAGCACCCAGCGCGAGGTGCCCAGGCGATCAAAAGCACCGGCCCGGATCAGTGCCTCGATGGCCCGGCGATTGACCTTGCGCGGATCGGTGCGGGCACAGAAATCGAACAGATCGCGGAAGGCGCCACCCTCCTCACGCGCGCACAGAAGATTCTCCACCGGCCCCTCACCGAGCCCCTTGATGGCACCCAGGCCGTAAATAATATCGTTGTCCGCATTGACCGTGAACATGTACTGGCCTTCGTTCACATCGGGCAACCTCAGTGCCAGCTGCATGGCCCGGCACTCTTCCACGAAGACCACGATCTTGTCGGTGTTCTGCAGTTCAGAACTCATCACCGCGGCCATGAACTGGGCCGGGTAATGGGTTTTCAGCCATGCCGTCTGGTAAGACACCAGCGCGTAGGCCGCGGAGTGGGACTTATTGAAACCATAACCGGCAAATTTTTCCACCAGGTCAAAGATACGGATCGCCAGCTCCCCATCGATCCCTTTATCCCGCGCCCCCTGCTCGAAGATCGCGCGCTGCTTGGCCATTTCCTCGGGCTTTTTCTTGCCCATGGCCCGACGCAACAGGTCTGCCTCGCCGAGGCTGTAGCCCGCCAGTTCCTGGGCGATCTGCATCACCTGTTCCTGGTACAGAATGATACCGTAGGTGGGCTCGAGAATCGGTTGCAGCAGTGGATGCTGGTACTGCGGATCGGGATAGGAAATCGCTTCCCGGCCATGCTTGCGATTGATGAAGTTATCAACCATCCCCGACTGCAGGGGACCGGGCCGGAACAGGGCCACCAGGGCGATGATATCTTCAAAAGAATCCGGCCGCAGGCGCTTGATCAGGTCTTTCATGCCCCGGGATTCCAGCTGGAAGACCGCGGTGGTTTCCGCCGCTTGCAACAAAGCAAAGCTGCGCTGGTCAACCAGCGGAATCTCCGAGATGTCCAGCGGGGTCTCATCGTGGCTCGCGCGCAGCTGGTTGATCATGCGCACCGCCCAGTCGATGATGGTGAGGGTGCGCAGGCCGAGGAAGTCGAACTTGACCAGGCCGGCGTCTTCAACATCGCCCTTGTCATACTGGGTTACCAGTCCGGAACCCGTTTCATCACAGTACAGCGGCGAAAAATCAGTAAGCTTTGAGGGTGCGATAACCACGCCCCCGGCGTGCTTGCCCACGTTGCGGGTAATACCCTCAAGCTGTACCGCCATATCCCATATTTCGAGCGCCTGGCTGTCATCGTCGAGGAACTGGCGCAGGGTTTCCTCCTGCTCCAGGGCCTTGGCCAGGGTCATGCCCACCTCGAAGGGGATCATCTTGGACAGCTTGTCGCCCAGGCTGTAGGGACGGGCCTGCACCCGTGCCACGTCGCGCACCACCGCCTTTGCGGCCATGGTGCCAAAGGTAATGATCTGGGACACAGCCTCACGGCCATAGGTCTCGGCAACGTAATCAATAACCCGGTCGCGCTTCTCCATACAGAAGTCGACGTCAAAGTCGGGCATGGATACCCGTTCCGGGTTCAGGAAGCGCTCAAACAGGAGATCGTACTGCAGTGGGTCGAGGTCAGTGATCTCCAGGGCATAAGCCACCAGTGAACCCGCACCGGAACCGCGCCCGGGACCCACCGGGATATCGTGCTGCTTGGCCCAGCGGATGAAGTCCATCACGATCAGGAAGTAACCGGGAAACCCCATCTGGGTAATGGTGTTGAGTTCAAAATCAAGGCGCGCGCGATAGGTCTGTTGTCGCTGTGAAAAGTCCGCGCCGCCGACGTCAAACAGGCGCTCCAGGCGCCGGTCGAGCCCTTCGTGGGAAAGCTGGTAAAAGTACTGGTCCATGGTCAGCCCTTCCGGTACCGGATAATCCGGCAGGTAGGGCTTGCCCAGTTCGAGAACCAGGTTACAGCGGCGCGCAATTTCAACACTATTGGCCAACGCCTCGGGAATATCCGCGAATAGCGCCGCCATCTCCTCCGGAGAGCGCAGGTATTGCTCTTCGGTATAAACGCGGGCACGCCGGGGATCGTCCAGGGTGCGCCCTTCGCGGATGCAAACGCGCGCCTCATGGGCTTCGAATTCACTGGCATCGAGGAAGCGCACATCGTTGGTGGCCACCACCGGGCACTGGATTTGCGCGGCCAGGGCTACCGCTGCGTGCAGGTACGACTCATCGCCCTCGCGACCGGTGCGATGCAGTTCCAGGTAGAAACGCCCGGGATACAGTGCCTGCCAGTAACGCGCGCGCTCCAGCGCCTGAACCTGGCGTTCTCCCAGCAGAGCCTGGCCAACATCACCGGCGGTGCCACAGGACAGCGCGATCAGGTCGTCGCTGCACTCTTCCAGCCAGGCCTTGTGCACATAGGCAACGCCGAGGTACTGGCCCTCCGTGTAAGCCCGGGAGATGAGTACGGTCAGGTTGCGATACCCGGTCTGGCTCATCGCCAGCAGGCATAATGGATAGGCCCGCTCGGGGTCGTCTTCGTCAATGACACGCAGGTCGACGCCGAAAATCGGCTTCACGCCGGCGGCAAACGCGGCCTTGTAAACCTTGACCAGCGCATAGAAGTTACAGACATCCGTTACCCCCACAGCCGCCATACCCAGGGTGGCGACGCGCTCGACCAGGGGCTTGACGCGCACCAGGCCGTCGACGAGGGAGTATTCGGTATGCAGCCTGAGATGGACGAAGTCGGTCATGGCGGCAGTTTAACCCGCCGGGCTTCCCGGTAACAGATTTTTGACCGGCGCAAAGCTGCGACGATGCAGCGGCGTCACTCCCAGGGTGCGCAAGGCCAGTAAATGCGCGACAGTCGGGTAGCCCTTGTGGGCGGCAAAACCATAGCCGGGATATACGCTGTCAAACGCCACCAGTTCACTGTCACGCTGCACTTTGGCCAGTATCGAGGCCGCGGCGATGGCCGGCACCCGGCCATCGCCACCCACCACCGCCTCGGAAAGGTAGTTCCAGCGCGGCAGGCGATTACCATCAACCAGCACATAGCCGGGCTGCGGCCGCAGTGCCTGCACCGCCCGCCGCATTGCCAGCAACGATGCCTGCAGTATATTGAGCTGGTCAATCTCTTCCACGGTAGCGCGCGCTACCGACCAGGCCAGAGCCCGCTCGCGAATCTGCAGGGCCAGCACCTCACGGCGGGCAGCCGACAATTTCTTGGAATCACGCAGCCCGTCAATGGGGGCACAGGGATCGAGTATGACCGCGGCCGCCACAACATCGCCCGCCAACGGCCCACGGCCGACTTCGTCTACACCGGCAATATCGTGTCCCGCATAATTGATGGTGAACAAGGCTGTCACGCCGGAGGCTCGGCCAGGATCGCTTCCACGGCATCCGCACAACGCTCGCCAAAGCCCAGCGCCAGCGATCGGTGAATCGCATCAAACGCCTGCACCTGCGCCCTGGCGGCATCCTCGTCCTGCAACAGCGGCTGCAGGGCAGCCACCACCGCCTCCGGTGTTGCCGCATTCTGGATCAGCTCGGGTACCAGCGGCTGGCCGGCAAGAATATTGGGCAGGGCCGCGAACGGGGTTTTCACCAATCGCGACACCAGTGCCCAGGACAGCGCTGCCATCCGGTAGGTGACCACCATGGGTCGCTTCAACAGCAGTGATTCGAGAGTGGCAGTGCCAGACGCCAGCAGTACCACATCAGCCGCCGCCATTACCTCCCGGGAGCGACCTTCCACCAGGATGAGAGGCAGCCCGGGGAAATCCACCAACAGGGCCCGCAGCTGTGCCAGGCGCTCGGCACCCGCCGCCGGCAGCAAAAATGACAGGTCCGGATCAGTAGCCGCCAGGCGGCGCGCGCTTTCAAGAAACAACGGCCCCAGCAGGCTGACTTCACCACTGCGGCTGCCCGGCAAAAGTGCAAGGATTTTGCCGGTCCCGGCTATCCCGAGAGCTGCGCGGGCAGCGGCGCGATCCACCTGTTGTGGAATTTCATCCGCCAGTGGATGGCCGACGAAATCAGCGGGAATATTGTGCTCGCGGTAAATGGCGGTTTCAAACGGGAACAGGCATAACATGCGATTCACCGCCCGCCTTATCTTGCCGATCCGGCCCTGTCGCCAGGCCCATACCGTAGGACTGACGACGTGCGCGGCAGGAATACCGGCACGCCTGAGCTGCCACTCCAGACGCAGGCAAAAATCCGGTGCATCGATACCAATAAACAGGTCGGGAGGATTGGCCAGAAAATGCCGATACAGGGAACGGCGAATATGCAGCAGTTCAGGCAGGCGTTTGAGTGGCTCGATAAACCCCATCACCGACAACCGCTCCATCGGGAACAGGCTGTGGCAACCGCGGGCCTGCATCAACGGACCACCAATGCCCTCTACCTGCAGGTCAGGATAGCGCAGGCGCAGGGCCGCCAGCAGTCGCGACCCCAGGATATCGCCGGATGCCTCACCCGCGAGAATCCCGATCCTCAGGCGCCCGCTGCCGGCCGACACTAGCGAACGATACCGCGCTCCGAGGCGCGGATGGAATCGATCAGCACCTGCACTTCCGGAGTATCGCTCAGCATCGTCTCCAGACGCTGTATCGCCAGTTCAAGTGTCAGGCCCTGACGGTACACGATCTTGAACGCGCGGCGCAGCTGGCTGATGGCTTCGCTGGAAAAGCCACGCCGGCGCAGGCCTTCTATATTGATGGTCTTGGCTTCCGCCGGGGCGCCACTGACTGTCACGTAGGCAGGCACGTCCTTGCCAATGGCGGTACCCATTCCGGTAAAGGCATGAGCGCCAATCTTGCAAAACTGATGTACCAGTGTGTAACCGCTGAGAATTGCCCAGTCACCCACCAGCACATGGCCGGCGAGGGCCGTATTGTTCACCAGGATCGCGTGGTTGCCGATTACCGAGTCGTGGCCTATGTGGGCATACGCCATGATCAGGTTATTGTCGCCGATGGTGGTTTCCGCACGGTCCTGCACGGTGCCGCGATGAATGGTCACGTTCTCGCGGATGATATTGTTATCCCCGATCACCAGGAAAGTGGGCTCGTCACGGTATTTGAGATCCGGGGTAGCCTCACCCACGGTGGAGAACTGGTAGATATGGTTACCAGCACCGATCCGGGTAGGCCCCTTGATGACTACATGGGACTCTATCTTGCAGCCCGCGCCTATTTCTACATCCGGGCCGATCAGGGTCCAGGGACCTACCTCAACGTCATCCGCGAGACGCGCTGACGGATCGACAATGGCCTGGCTATGGATCATTGCTAGCGATCAGCGCAGAGAATGGTGGCGGAGGCACACAACTTGCCATCCACGTCGGAGCTGACCTTGAATTTCCAGATTCCCCGACGATCCGAGAGAATCTCCGCTCGCAGCATCACCTGGTCCCCCGGCACACAGGGCCGTTTGAAACGCAGGTCATCGGCGCCGACAAAGTAATACATGGAACCGTCCGCGGGCGTCTTGTTCATGGACTTGAAGCCCAGGATACCAGCGGCCTGTGCCATGGCCTCCAGCAATAACACACCGGGAAAAACAGGTTGTTCGGGAAAGTGGCCGTTGAAGAACGGTTCATTGATGGTCAGGTTCTTGCAGGCAACGATGGATTCACCCAGCGTCAATTCCAGCACCCTGTCTACCAGCAAAAAAGGGTAGCGATGGGGCAAATGGTTACGTATTTCCGAGATATCCATGATCACACTGTGGATCCCTTTTGTTGTCGTTTTTCCAGGTCCGCGAGGCGCCGCTGGATACTGTCCAGTTGGGTGAAACGAACCGCGCTGCGTTTCCAGTCACGGGTGGCAGACATCGGCGTGCCCGATGAGTACGAACCGGGCTCGGTGATCGACTTGGTCACCATGGTCATACCGGTAACATGAACGCCGTCACAAATCTCGACGTGGCCGACAACCCCCACCCCGCCGGCGAGCGTGCAATTGGCGCCTATAATCGTGCTTCCGGCCAAGCCAGTGCAACCCGCTATCGCGGTATTTTTGCCGATGTGGCAGTTGTGGGCGATCTGCACCAGGTTATCAATGATCGCACCGTCTTCCACCACGGTATCTTCCAGTGCGCCCCTGTCGATAGTCGTGCAGGCACCCACTTCAACGCGATTACCCAGCCGCACACCCCCCAACTGGTGGATTTTCTGCCAACCGCCGGCATCCGCCGCGAAACCGAATCCATCGGCGCCCAGTACCGCCTGGCTGTGGATGATGCAGTGCTCACCCAGCTCAACACCATGGTAAAGCACCGCCCCCGGATACAGGCGTGAACCTGCGCCAATAACGCAGTGGGCACCCAGGTACACATTGGCGCCGATAATCACCCCTGCGCCTACCCGCACCCCGTCTTCGATAACCACATGCGGCCCGATCGAGACACTGGCATCAATGCCCGCCGTTGCAGCGACCACCGCCGATGCATGTACTCCCGCAACCGGCGCAGGTTCCTTTACAAACAGGGCGGTGGCGCGGGCGAAGGTCAGATAGGGGTTATCGGAGAGCAGGCAGTTTACCGGACACTGGGCAGCCTGGTCCGGGCGCAGGATAACGGCACCGGCGGCGGTCTCCCGCAGCTGCGGCAGATACTTGCTGTTCGCCAGGAAAGAAAGCTCACTGTCTCCTGCGCTGGCCAGCGTTGCGAGACCGGTGACACGATGGTCAGGATCGCCGGAGAGGGCTGCCCCGAGGGCAACCGCGAGTTCTCCCAGGGTGTACACAGGCGCCCTAGTTGGCGAAGGCCTGGTTCAGCTTGTCGGTCACCTTGGCGGTGATGCTGTAGCCCGCATCAGCGTGAATAACCGAACCACGCTGCAGCAACAGGCCAATGCCCTCGGTAGCAATCAATTCCTGCAGCACCTGCTGTACCTGGGGAGACATCTCCTCCAGCAGGGCCTGGCCCACTTCCTGTTCCCTTGTCTGCAACTTGCCGGCGACGTGTTCCAGGTCAGCCTGCTTGCTGGCCAGGCGCCTGCGCGCTTCCAGCTGCTGGTCCTGGCTCATTACCGCAGCATCCTTCTGGAATTTAGCCACCAGCTGGTCGAACTCCTGCTTGAGGCGGTCGAATTCGGTCTTATCGGACTTGTAGTCTTCGTTATTGCGTTCGTCGGCCAGCTTCTTCTGCGCGTAATCCGTTTGCAGAATTGACTGTTCAACATTGACCACCGCAATTTTACCCTGCGCCCACCCAAGGGCGGGGAATGCCAGGGCTGCAGTTACCAGGGCGATTTTCAATACTTTAGACACAGTACTCTCCAACGTTAGGGTAAAAATCAAAAACTCCGGCCAAGGGTAAACTGGAATACTTCCCGTTCATCCTGGTCGGATTCGTTAAGTGGCTTGGCGAGGCTGAAGCTCATCGGGCCGAAACCGGTAATCCAGGTCACACCAACACCGACAGAGTAACGCAGCTCATCCGCATCAATGTCGAAACAGTTCACCTGGTTAGAGCTGCATTTGGTATTGAACACGTTACCCACATCCACAAAGAATGCCGAGCGTAACTTGCTCCGATCCTTGAGGAAGGGCAATGGGAACAGCAATTCGACACCACCTTCAAACAGTGCGTTACCGCCAAAAGGATCCGAGCGGCTACGCACGGTATCGAATTCCAGCTTGCCTGTTTCCGGGTTAAGCACATAGCCCACCAGGCGCCCGTCGCTGCCACCTACTTCAATGGGCTCGCCGTTTTCATCGATTTCCGTTACCGGTTGGCTGATGGTGTACAGGTCAGCCGGGGTGCTGCGCGGGCCCAGGGTGTTGCTCTCGAAACCGCGAACCGAACCAAAGCCACCGGAAAAGAAATGTTCGAAAAATGGCAGGTTGGTGGTGTCGCCGTAGCCGTCACCGTAGCCGATTTTGGTGCGCAGACGGAAAATCCATTCATTGGTTATGGGGAAAAACCGTTCACCCTGGTAAACCAGTTTGTAAAACTCCGTATCCGAGCCCGGTACGGCGACTTCAAATACCAGCGACTGGGAAGCACCACGGGTTGCCAGTATGCCACGATTCAGTGTTGACTGGTTCCAGCTTATGGAAGTCGTCCAGTTGAGAAACTCACTGCCATTGCGATCCAGAAACCCTGGTTCCGATGGCATTGTCAGTGCGCCTTGTGGCAACTGCTCCAGCGGACGAGGGACTTCAGGGGCGGCAAAGGTCCCATCGGGCAGGCGGGTGCTCTCGTAAAACGTATCGACACCTGGTATCAGGCGCGGACTGGCGATAATTTCCTGGACCGCAAAACGGCCCGCGGTGATGTCGGTATTGGACACACCGAAACTAAAGCCCAGGCGCTGGGTCTCCTTGATCGGATAGCCGAAATTCAGGGAGGCGCCCATGGTATCAGTGGTGTAGCTGGCAACGTTGATTTCGGACAGGTCGGTAGAGCGATAGAAGACACTGAACCCACGACTAACGCCATCCTCGGTATAGTAGGGATTGGTATAACTGAGGTTATAAACGTCCTGGTACCGTGAGGAATTGAAACCCAAACCGATGCGCTTGCCCGTACCCAGGAAGTTATCCTGCTGCAGGTTAAGACCGAAAATCAGACCGGCATCCTGGGCAAAGCCCAGGCTGGCGCCGATGCTGCCGGAGGATTGTTCCTCCACCGAGAAATCGACATCGATCAGGTCGTCGTACCCCGGGACCTCCGGTGTATCTACCGTTGCCTTACTGAAATAGCCGAGTCGCTCCAGGCGTATCCGCGACTGCTCAATGGCGGATGCCGAGGCCGGCGCGGCTTCCATCTGCCGCATTTCGCGCCGGAGCACTTCATCTGCGGTCTTCTGGTTACCCTCAAATGTTATACGGCGAACATACGTGCGCTTGCCGGGATCGATAAAGAACTTCAGCGCAACGGTATTATCATCATCGTTGACCTCGGGGATGCCCGTCACGTTGGCGAAATTGTAACCTTCGTTGCCCAGGCGCCGGGTCAGGAACTCCTCGGTGGAGGTAACCAGCTGTTGTGAAAAAGTCTGCTCTTCAGACACCAGGATGTACCGTTTGAGATCGGACTCGGGGAGCACAAGGTCGCCCGACAGCTCAACACCGCTGACGGTGAATTTCTCACCCTCGGTGACATTGGCGGTTATATAGACCGAACGCTTGTCAGGTGAAACGGACACCTGGGTCGAGTCGATAGTGAATTCGAGATAGCCGCGGTCAAGATAGTAGGAACTCAGTGACTCGAGGTCACCGGTCAGTTTCTCCCTGGAATACTTGTTGTTACTGGATATGAACGACAGCAAGCCACCGGTCTTAAGCTCGAACAGGTCGGTGAGTTCTTCGTCGCTGTACACTTCGTTGCCGACGATATTGATATGTTCGATGGTTGCAACGGTGCCTTCATCGACATCAATACTGACATTCACCCGGTTGCGGGGCTCGGGCAGCACTTCCGTCTCGATGTTGGCATCGTAACGTCCCTGCTGCACATACTGGCGCTGCAGTTCAAGTTGCATGCCTTCCAGGGTAGAGCGCTGGAAAACCTGGCCAACCGCAAGGCCGGCACCGGACAGGCCCTCGAGCAGCGCTTCCGTCTCGATCGCCTTATTGCCGCGGATGTTGATTTCGCTGATGCTCGGTCGCTCGACAACAATAATCACCAGTACATTGCCGTCGCGGCCAATGCGGATGTCGTCAAAGTTGCCCGTGGCAAAGAGACTGCGCGAGGCGGCGCGGATTGCCTGGGCATTGACCAGGTCGCCCACCGCCAGCGGCATGGCAGCGAACACCGACCCTGCCGAGATGCGCTGCAGGCCTTCGACCCGAATATCAGACACAATAAAAGAAGCATCCTGGGCCACGGCCGCGGGAGTAAGCGCCAGCAGAAGTACCGCCAGCAAGAGTTGAATACGTCTAATCAAAGTTTTCCCAACCACAAGATAAGGCCCGACCCCAAGGTCTGTGTATTTTTGTCATCCGCAACGATCGCGGAATTAAAGGCGTGCAAAGTCATTAAATAGAGCCAGCGCCATGATCCCGAGAATCAATAACAGCCCCACCTGGAAACCCAGCGCTTGTATTTTTTCAGGTACAGGCCGCCCGGTCAGCAGTTCCACTGTGTAGTACAAAAGGTGCCCCCCATCGAGTACTGGAATAGGCAACAGGTTAAGCACTCCGAGGCTGACACTGAGCAGGGCAAGAAAGCCGATGTAGGATTCCAGGCCCGACTTGGCGGAAGCGGACGCCACTTTAGCAATGGTAATGGGTCCACTCAAGTTTTTTGGCGAGATCAGTCCCTGCAGCATTTTCTTTATGGAACTCAAGGTAAAACCCACCAGGTCTCCCGTACGCGCCACCGCGGCGCCCATGGATTCCAGCGGCCCGCGGTTGAATTCACGCAGCATGTGCTCGGGCATCTCCGGCATTGCCACCGCAATGCCCACCCGGCCCACCTCTTCGCCATCGGGCTCGGTAACAGCCTCGGGAACGATGACGGCGGTTTCCAGTTGCCCGTCGCGGCGCAATTCGACCTCAATGGCTTGTTCCGGGCGCTCCCGGACATAGTCCACCCAGTCCATCCACCGTGACATCTCGATACCATCGGCAGCCACAATTTCGTCACCTGGCTGCAGACCCGCGCGCTCCGCGGGGCTGTCCGCGACAACTTCACTGATTACGGGGGCCACTTCCGGGGTATAGAGCGAAATCCCCAGGCCGCCAAAAAGATCGGGCTCCTCCTGCTCCGACAGCCAGCGCTGCACTTCAACCTCGGAGTCGTAGGTGATATCCGAATCCGGATATTTGACGGTGAAACGGATGGTTCCGGTATCGCCGATACGATCGAGCAGACTGAAACTGAGCGCTTGCCAGGTGGGGGTCTCTTCCCCGTCGACCGCGAGGATTTCCTGGCCGCGCTCAAGCCCTGCGACATCCGCTGCCGACTCTTCCTCGACTGTCCCTATTATGGGCGCGTAGCCGGTTTCCCCGGCCATGAACAGAAACCAGTAGGCGACTATCGCCAGCGCGAAATTGGCGAGCGGCCCAGCTGCTACAACAGCAATACGCTGCAGTACCGGCTTGCGATTGAAGGCCTGATCGAGCTCGTCGGTGGGCACTTCGCCCTCGCGCTCGTCGAGCATTTTGACGTAACCGCCCAGAGGGATTGCGGCAATGGAATACTCAGTACCCCGGCGATCATGCCAGCTGTAAATTGATTTACCAAAGCCAATGGAGAATCGCAGTACCTTGACCCCACAGCGGCGGGCAACCCAGAAATGGCCGAATTCGTGAATGGCAACCAGGACACCCAGCGTCGCCAGGGTAATGGCTATGGTGTAGATCAAATCCATTAAGACTCCATTGCGGCATAACCGGGCGTGAGATGGCGGGCGATGAAAGCTGATGCCGCGCTTCGCGCCGCGCTATCCGAAGCTTCGACCACGGCCAGCGTGAGGGGTTCAACAACGGGTACGTTTTCCAGGGTTGCCTCGATCACGCGAGGAATATCGGTAAAGCGGATGGCACCCTCCAGAAAAGCCTCGACCGCCACCTCATTGGCTGCGTTACATACCGCGGCGGCGGTCCCGCCGGCAGCGGTGGCCTCCCTGGCGAGCCGCAGACAGGGAAAGCGCTGCTCATCCGGGGCTTCAAAGCTCAATTGTGCCAGGGCCACCAGGTCCAGCGGGGCCACGCCTGACTCGAGCCGTTGCGGCCACCCCAGCCCATAGGCAATCGGTGTCCGCATGTCGGGATTACCCAGTTGGGCGAGCACCGAGCCATCCACATACTGCACCATTGAATGCACAATACTTTGCGAGTGCACCACAATGTCGATCTGCTCGGGCCGCAGGTCAAACAGCCAGCAGGCTTCAATCAGCTCCAGCCCCTTGTTCATGAGGCTGGCGGAATCCACCGAAATCTTCCTGCCCATTGACCAGTTGGGATGGGCGCAGGCCTGGTCAGGCGTTACCGCTACCATGTCCGCCTGTGACCATTGCCGAAAGGGGCCACCGGATGCGGTCAGCAATACCTTGCTAACCCCCACAAGCCCTGCGCGACCGTGTGCGTCTACCGGCAGACACTGGAATATTGCGTTGTGCTCACTGTCAATCGGCAGCAACAGAGCGCCCGAGTCCCGGGCCGCCGCCATCAGCAGGTGCCCTGCCATGACCAGCGATTCCTTGTTCGCCAGCAGGACACGCTTGCCCGCCCTGGCCGCCGCAAGTGTCGAGGGCAGCCCCGCCGCACCCACGATGGCCGCCATAACTGCGTCAACATCAGCGTGAGCGGCAACCCGCTCAAGCCCTTCTGCACCGCACAGCACTTCCGTATCCGTGTCGGAACCCAGCAGAGCGCCCAGTTCGGTGGCAGCATCGGCATCCATCATCACCGCGTAGCGAGGCCTGAAATGCAGGCACTGTTCGGCCATCGCCACCACAGAGCGATTGGCAGCCAGTGCAAAGGCGCGCAGCCGCTGCGGGTGGCGGGCAATTACATCGAGTGTACTGAGCCCGATAGAGCCGGTACTTCCGAGTACGGTCACATTCTGTACATTGGCCATCGCTACCATCCGGCCAACAGCAAACCGAGTGTAAATACGGGTGCTGCACTACACAGGCTGTCGAGCCTGTCCAGCAGGCCCCCGTGCCCAGGCAATAGCCCGCCGCTGTCCTTAACGCCGCTTTCGCGTTTGATCATACTCACGGTGAGATCGCCCACTACCGATGCCAGGGCCGTGGTCAACACCACCGCGATTACCGCTGCCAGGCTGACATGCGCCATTTGCGCAGGAATTGCCCACCATAACATCAGGGCCAGTAGCACGGCACAGGTCATACCGCCCCAGAAACCCTCCCAGGTCTTGGCCGGGCTTACCCGCACCACCAGCTTGTGGCGCCCGAACCGGGTGCCCGTAAAATAGGCGCCGATGTCCGTTGCCGTCACCACCACCACCATGGCTATCAGCAACAGGCGCCCCTGAGAAAATGTCAGCAGGTAAACGGCGGCCAGCCACGCAGTTGAGAGAATCAACAGGCCCATCATGCTGCGCATGACCCGACCACGCCAGAGCACGGCACTGGCCGGATAGCTTTTCACCCACAACAGGGCAATGGACCACCAGAGGCAGGCCAGGCCGAGCACGGGCTGCACCTCAGCCTGAACGGGCGTGCCCCCCAAATTAGTGTATACATAGAATGCCAGCAGGATGGCAGCCAGGATCACCGAAAACAGGGCACGAGCAAAAACGGACTGCCAGTCGGCCAGGCGAGCCCATTCCCAGCCGCCCAGGCAAACCAGCGCCCCGAATACCAGCGCCAGGATTAAAGGCGGCAGGAACAACACCGCGCCGAGAAACAGGCCGGCCATTGCCAGGGCAGTAATCACTCGCTGTCTAAGCATTGTTACCACCCATGACAAGTCCGTCTGGCTCGCGCTGCCCGAAGCGGCGTTCACGCCGGGCATAATCCGCCAGCGCCCGGGCAAACTCCAGGGCACCAAAGTCGGGCCAGAGGGTGTTGGTGAAGTAGAGTTCGCTGTAGGCGAGATGCCAAAGCAGGAAATTGCTGATCCGCGCGTCTCCGCCGGTGCGGATACAGAGATCCGGTGCCGGCAAATCACCGATTTCGATTTCCCGACCCAGGGTCTCTTCAGTGATGTCAGCAGGTTCCAGCTGGCCACTCGCCACCTGCTCCGCCAACCGTCGCGCAGCACGGGCAATGTCCCAGCGGCCGCCATAATCCACGGCTATCACTACGGTGGCAGTGGCGTTTTCCCGGGTCAGGTGCTCGGCATTGGCCATCAGGCGTTGCAGGCGCTCGCTGAAGCGACCCCGCTCACCGATAAAGCGCACCCGCACGCCGTCCTTATGCAACTCGCGCACCTCGTTTCGCAGGTAGCGTGACAGCAACGCCAGCAGTGCCCGGACTTCCGGCGTAGGCCGGCCCCAATTCTCGCTGCTGAAGGCGAACAGGGTCAGTATTTCAACCTGGCTCTGGCGGCAGGCCCGCAGCACATCGCGTATTGCCTCTACACCCGCTCTATGGCCGGCGTGACCAGGCAGCCCGTGACGTTTGGCCCAGCGATTGTTGCCGTCCATGATAATTGCGACATGGCGCGGCACCGGCTGTGCCGAGCCAGCGGAATTTGACTGGTCGCGAATAGGCATCGATGAAGACAGCTTAAATGGCCATCAGGTCGGCTTCTTTCTGCGCCAACATCTTGTCGATTTTTTCGCTGAAGCCATCGGTCAGCTTTTGCACCGCTTCCTGCCCGCGGTGCTCGTCATCCTCGCTGATGTCTTTTTCCTTGACCAGTTCCTTGAGCATGGTCATGGCATCCCGCCGCGCGTTGCGCACCGACACCCGCGCGGCTTCTGCCTCGGCGCGTGCCTGGCGAATAAAGCCTTTACGGGTCTCCTCGGTTAATGCCGGCATGGGAATGCGGATAACTTCACCCGAGGTAGACGGGTTCAGGCCGAGGTCGGACTTCATGATGGCGCGCTCGATCTGCGGGATCATGGAGCGGTCCCAGGCGGTGAGGGCCAGGGTACGGGCATCCTCAACATTGACATTCGCCACCTGGTTGAGCGGCGTTTCAGCGCCGTAATACTCTATTTTAAGACCGTCCAGGATACTCGGGTGAGCGCGCCCGGTACGGATCTTGTTGAACTGATGGCTTAAAGCCTCAAGGCTTTTTTCCATTCGTTCCTTTGCTTCGCTTTTAACGTCTTCAATCACGTTCGCTCTCCTTACCGTGCAAATCGGGTTACTCGATCAGCGTACCGTCCCGGCCGCCCCGCACAATATTCAACAAGGCACCCCGCTCTTCCATCTTGAATACACGCACCGGCATCTTGTGGTCGCGGCACAGACAGATCGCGGTGAGGTCCATCACTTCCAGCTTCTTGTCCAGCACCTCGTCATAACTGAGACGCTCGTACTTTACCGCATCAGCCACCTTCAGGGGGTCTGCGGAATAAACCCCATCAACCTTGGTGGCTTTGAGCACCAGTTCAGCGTCAATTTCTATTCCGCGCAAACAGGCGGCGGAATCAGTGGTAAAAAACGGGTTGCCGGTACCGGCGCTGAAAATTACCACATCGCCATTGCTCAACGCACGGATCGCCTTGCGCCGGTCATAATGATCCACCACACCACTCATCGGGATCGACGACATAACCTGTGTAGCAATACTGGAACGTTCCAGCGCATCGCGCAATGCAAGGGCATTCATGACCGTGGCCAACATTCCCATATGGTCGCCGGTCACACGGTCGAGGCCCGCGGACTGCAATGCCGCACCACGAAACAGGTTGCCACCACCGACCACCAGGCCCACCTGGACCCCGATACCAACCAGCTGGCCGATTTCAAGTGCCAGTTGGTCCAGGACCCTGGGGTCGATCCCAAAATTTTCCGAGCCGGTCAGGGCTTCGCCGCTGAGCTTCAGCAAAATACGTTTATATTTCTTGTCAGTTGGGGCTGTTGACATAGTTGCTCTCTCCGGAAGTCGCGGTATATTACAGGACAAAGAGCGCGCACCCTAGTCTCGAGGGCCATATTCTCCCGGTCGGAAGCCCGGCACCCGGCACCAGAGCATAAAAAACGGGGCCGCAGCCCCGTCATTTATTGCCGGCAAACCTCAGCCCTTGAGCTGGGCCGCCACCTCTGCGGCAAAATCCACATGCTCCTTCTCTATACCTTCACCTACTTCAAAGCGCGCAAACGAGCGCACTTCAGCGCCGGCCGCAGCCACCAGCTTACCAACCGTGACATCGGGATCTTTCACAAAGGCCTGTTCGGTAAGGCTGTTCTCGGCGAGGAATTTCTTGATACGGCCGGCGATCATCTTCTCGACAATCTCCGCGGGCTTGCCGGAATCCTGGGCCTGTACCGTATAGATTTCCTTTTCCTTGGCAATAGCCTCCTCGGGCATCTCGGCCGGAGACACCACCTGCGGGTTGATCGCCGCAACATGCATGGCAACGTCCCGGGCGAGGTCCTGGTCGCCACCCTTGAGCTCTACCAGTACCGCAATCCGGTTGGTACCGTGGACGTAGGAGCCCACCACGCCGGCGTCGGCGGTAATCAGGCTGATCCGGCGAACGCCGATATTTTCACCAATCTTCTGAACCAGCGCTTCGCGGCTGGCTTCCAGGTCACCGGCCATCAGGGCCGCCACGTCGGTCTGGCGATTTTCGAAGGCCGCGTCCACCACTTTGCGCACAAAGCCGAGGAAACCTTCATCCCGGGCCGCGAAATCGGTTTCGCTGTTCACTTCCACCATGACACCGTAGCTGCCATCTTCGGCGACACGGGTAGAGACGACGCCGTCGGCCGCAGTACGGCCGGCTTTTTTCGCCGCTTTCATGCCACTCGACTTGCGCAGCTCTTCAATGGCTTTTTCAACATCGCCACCGGCGGCGGCCAGTGCTTTCTTACATTCCAGCAAGCCCAGACCAGTGCGCTCGCGTAATTCCTTGACCAATACTGCAGACATGGGTATCTCTCCTGCTATGCCCCAGGGGGACAGCTGTATATTTGAACATGAGCCCCGAACGGAGTTCACCAGATCCCGACCCGGCGATGACCGGGTCGGGATGGAGATGTTGTGCTTACTCGGCTGCCGGGGTCTCGGTTGCCGGAGCGGGAACCGGCGCCTCGCCAACAGGCGCAGGTGCCTCGACCGGGGCCGATGCCGGAACGTCAGCCTCTTCGACAAACTCGTTCTTGACCGCGCTCATGTCGCCCGATTCGGCCTTGCCCGCCAGGCAGGCGTCCGCCACGGCACTGACATACAGCTTGATACAACGAATGGCATCGTCATTACCGGGAATGACGTAATCAACGCCGTCGGGGTTACTGTTGGTATCAACCACGCCGATAACCGGGATGCCGAGCTTGTTGGCTTCGGTAATGGCAATCCGCTCATGGTCGACATCAATCACGAACAGTGCGTCGGGCAGACCACCCATCTCCTTGATACCACCAATGCTGCGCTCCAGCTTTTCCATATCGCGAGTACGCATCAGCGCCTCTTTCTTGGTGAGCCGGTCAAAGGTACCATCGGTCATCTGGGCTTCAAGATCGCGCAGGCGCTTGATGGAGGCCCGGATCGTCTTGTAGTTGGTCAGCATTCCACCCAGCCAGCGATGGCTGACATAGGGCATACCCGCGCGTGCGGCCTGCTCCTTGATGATCTTGCCCGCAGCGCGCTTGGTGCCTACAAAGAGAATCTTGTTCTTGTTGGCAGCGAGGTGCTTGACCATACCCAGTGCTTCGTTGAAAGCCGGGACAGTGTGCTCGAGGTTGATGATATGTATTTTATTGCGGGCACCAAAGATGTAGCGATCCATCTTCGGGTTCCAGTAACGGGTCTGGTGACCAAAGTGCGCGCCGGCCTGCAGCAGGTCACGCATGCTTACTTGAGACATGATAAATACCTTTGTATGGGTTAATCCTCCACATATCCCATGCACCAAACCAGCGTAAGCCGGCACCCTGGCGCAGGTGTCGATATGTGTGCGTCGTTAGGTTATCTTCTCCCGGAATCCACCTCGACAGAGGCGCCACCAAAAAGAAGGCGCGCTTTATACCATAAACTTTGACCTGTGGGAAGGTGGGGCCGCCCAGGTCGGGCCGCGTAGGTGGGGCCGCCCAGGCCGGGCCGCCCTTATCAATTCCTGCAGGCATGTACTGCCCGCATGGGTTAGAATAGCGCATTGAATGGCTCCGGGCAGTGGACTACCACCAGCGTCGGGCCGGTTTCACAAACAACACCGGAAGGTAAGGCATGGCAGTCACTATCAAAACAGCGGACGAACTCGAGAAAATGCGAGTCGCGGGGAAGCTCGCCGCGGACGTGCTTGAGATGATAGCGCCACGGGTTGAGCCCGGTATCACTACCGGCGAGCTCGATCGCATCTGTCATGACTATATTACCGGTGTCCAGCATGCCATACCCGCGCCACTGAATTACCATGGTTTCCCGCGCTCAATCTGCACCTCTATAAATGATGTGATCTGTCACGGCATACCTTCCGATACCCGGAAACTGAAATCCGGTGACATCATCAATATCGATGTCACCGTGATCAAGGACGGCTATCACGGGGATACCAGCATTATGGTGGAAGTAGGCGAGGTCGCCAGCCACGCCAAACGCCTGATCGCCGTCACCCAGGAATGCCTCTACCTCGCGATCGACCTGGTGCGGCCGGGTACCACGCTTGGCGATATCGGCCACGTGATCCAGCAGCATGCGGAGAAAAACTACTACTCCGTGGTGCGCGAATATTGCGGCCACGGTATCGGCCAGGTATTCCACGAGGACCCGCAGGTGCTGCACTACGGCCGCAAAGGCACCGGGCTGGTGCTTGAGGAAGGCATGACTTTCACCATTGAACCGATGATCAATGCCGGCCGTCGCCACACTAAACTGAACCAGAAAGACGGCTGGACCGTGACCACACGGGACGGCCGCTTGTCGGCACAGTGGGAGCATACGCTGGGCGTTACCGCTGACGGCTGCGAGGTGTTCACACGGCGTAGCAATGAACCTTTCTGAGCACCGGCCCGCAACCACAGATCATCGGGAAAACCTGCCTTCGGCGCTGTTTGACCCGGACACCTTTGCCCAGGCGATCACCCGGGGCGCCATTATTCCCACGACCAAGGCCGCGCTGGCCGCCGTAACGGAATACCTTCACGGGGAGTTTCACAAGGGCAGCGAAGTGGCGCGATTGCTGCATTTGCGCGCGCACTTCATTGATGATCTGCTCGGGGCCCTCTGGGATGCACAACACTGGCCCGCGGATGCAGCGGCACTGGTGGCGGTAGGTGGCTACGGCCGAGGTGAGCTGCACCCCCATTCCGATGTCGACATCCTGGTGTTGCTGGAAGAAAACTGCGAACACTGTCACCCACAACTGGAAAAATTCCTGACCCTGCTCTGGGATGTTGGGCTCAATATCGGCCACAGTGTACGCACCGTCGCGGAATGTCGTGGAAAGGCCGAAAAGGATATCACCGTACTGACCAACCTGATGGAAACACGGGTAATCCGTGGTCCCGAATTCCTGATGGAACAGGTTCGCGAACAGACCGGGCCAGACCACATGTGGCCCAGTGCTGACTTCTTCCGCGCCAAACTGGAAGAGCAGCGCGCCCGGCACGCCAAATACGCCGACACCGAGTACAACCTCGAACCCAATGTGAAAAGCTCGCCCGGCGGTCTGCGCGACCTGCAGATTATTGCCTGGATTGCAGAGCGACATTTTGGCGTGGACTCGCTTGAAACCATGGATACCGGCGAATTCCTTACCCCCGAGGAACGCAAAATGCTACTGCGGGGTCGGGATTTCATGTGGCGGGTGCGCTACGCCCTGCACATGATCGCCCATCGGGAAGAAGACCGCCTGCTGTTCGATCACCAGCGCGAACTCGCCGCTCTCTGGGGATTCGTCGACGGCAAAAAGCTGGCCGTTGAACAATTCATGCAAACCTATTACCGCTGGGCGCTGGCGCTGAGCGAACTCAACGAATTGCTGATCCAGAACTTTGACCAGGCCATACTGCGCGCCGACACCCTCGACGAGGTCAGGGTACTGAACGAACACTTCCAGGTGCGCAATGGCTACATTGAAACATTGCGTGACGACCTGTTTGAAAACAACCCCAACGCCCTGCTGGAGGTGTTTGTACTCGCTGGCAGTTACCCGGAAATTATCGGCGTCGGCACCTCGACTATCCGCCTGATCAGGGCGCACCGGCACCTCATCGACAGCGAATTCCGCGCGGACCCGCGCAACCGGGAAACGTTTCTGCAGATTCTGCGTTCACCTTACGGCATGACACGCCTGCTAAGGAGCATGACCCGCTACGGTATCCTCGGCAATTACCTGCCCGAGTTCGGTCGCATTGTCGGCCAGATGCAGCACGACCTGTTCCACACTTACACCGTGGACGCCCATACCCTGGAAGTTATCCAGTACATGCGCCGGTTCCAGAATTCAGAGTTCGACGAACGTTTCCCGGTCACCAGTCGGGTGGCGCGGCGCTTGCCGAAGATAGAGCTGCTTTACATAGCCGGTCTCTACCACGATATCGGCAAGGGCCGGGGTGGCGACCACTCGGAGCTGGGCGCGGTCGATGCGGAGCGGTTTTGCAGTGATCACGGCCTTAGCCAGCGCGATACCAACCTGGTAGTGTGGCTGGTAAAAAATCACCTGACCATGTCAGCCGTCTCCCAGCGCAAGGACATTTCCGACCCGGATATTATCCAGCAGTTTGCCCACCATGTGGGTGACATGAATCGGCTGGACTACCTCTTTACACTCACCGTTGCAGACATTAATGCCACCAACCCGACCCTGTGGAACGCCTGGCGCAGCAGCCTGTTGCGCCAGCTCTACACCGGTACCGGGAGAGCCCTGCGGCGGGGCCTGGAGAACCCGGTAGACAAGCAGGTATGGATTGAGGAAACGCGCAAGGCCGCTATCGACATCCTCGAGTACCGCGGTTTTACGGTGGAGGAACTCGACGATTTGTGGCGCGAACAGGGTGAGGACTATTTTTTACGCGAGCGGGCCGAGGACATCGCCTGGCATACGGAAGCCATCGCCGGCCATCACAAGCGCGATGAACCCCTGGTACTGGTTCGCAACAGCTGGGACTCCAGTGTCGCCAATGCCACCCAGATCTTTATTCATGCCCGCAGCCATGCCCAGCTTTTTTCCCGGGTGTGCGCGCAGCTGGAACAACTGGACCTGAGTGTTCACGATGCGCGCATCTACAATGCGCGCGACGGCATGAGCCTGGATACCTTTTACGTGCTTAACTCCGATGGCGGCCCGATCGCGGACGAGAGCCCGCGCCTGAATTACATCCGGGAGCATATTGCCAGGGCGCTGGCCAGCGATAGCGAGCCACCATCCAGTGCCCGCCGGCTTACCCCCCGGCAGATGAAATCGTTCCCGGTACCCACGGAAACCAGCATGTCGATCGATGACATCAAACAGGTCAGCGTGCTGGAAATATCGTCTCCCGACCGGCCCGGCTTGCTGGCACGCGTGGGCAGGATTTTTGTGGATTTTGGGGTGGAATTGCAGGCGGCCAAGATCCAGACCCTGGGCGAGCGGGTAGAGGATGTATTCTTCATTACCAACGCCGAGCAGCAGCCCATTACCGACCCGGACTTATGTGCTGCAATCCAGCAGGAAATACGTCGCCAGCTGGACCAGCGTGCAGAGGAAAATTAAGCACCATGAACGCCCTTCTCGAACACCTGCAACCCTACCCATTCGAAAAGCTGCGCAACCTGTTCGCCGACCTGACGCCGGCAGCGGACCGCACTGCCATTGCCCTGTCCATCGGTGAACCGCGTCACGCTTCCCCCCAGTTTGTACTGGATGCGGTGGCCGTCCGGCTGCCGCTGCTTGCCAACTATCCCGCCACCCGGGGTGAAGACACCCTGCGGGAAACGATAGCCGGATGGTTACAGCGGCGCTTCGGCTTGCTGCAGGTGGACCCCCAATCCCAGGTGTTGCCGGTAAACGGTACCCGGGAAGCGCTGTTTGCCTTTGCCCAGGCTACCGTCACCGCGAGCCCACAGGCGCTGGTACTGAGCCCCAATCCGTTCTACCAGATTTATGAAGGCGCCGCGTTACTCGCCGGCGCGGAGGCCGGTTTCATTAACGCGACGGCGGAAAGCGGCTTCCTGCCGGACTTTGCCGGCGTGCCCGACGCTGTCTGGCAACGCTGCCAGCTGCTCTATATCTGCACCCCCGGCAACCCCAGCGGTGCCGTGATGTCCCTGGCGCAATTACAGCATCTGGTTGATCTCGCCGAGCGCCATGACTTTATCATTGCCAGCGACGAGTGCTATTCCGAAATCTACGGCGACGAGGCACAACCACCACCCGGCCTGCTCCAGGCCTGTGCCGCCATGGGCAATGATGACTACCGCCGTTGCGTGGTATTCCATAGCCTGTCCAAACGCTCCAACCTGCCCGGCCTGCGCTCGGGTTTTGTGGCCGGCGACGCCCGGGTGCTGGCGGATTTCCTCAAGTACCGGACCTATCACGGCTGCGCCATGCCCCTGCATCACCAGCATGCCAGTGCCGCCGCCTGGGCTGATGAGTCACATGTACTGGCCAACCGCCAGCTGTACCGGGAAAAATTTGACGACGTACTGGCGATTCTGGGCGACAAACTGGACGTAATTCGCCCGGATGGCGGATTTTATTTATGGCCGCGCACACCGATAAGCGATACCGAGTTCGCACGCCGCCTTTACCAGCGCGAGCATGTGACGGTAGTGCCGGGGCAATACCTGGCGCGGAATACCGCTACCGGTAACCCTGGCGAAAACAGGGTGCGCATGGCCCTGGTGGCCTCCCATGAGGACTGCGTTGAAGCGGCGCAACGTATTGCACGCTGCCTGGAGGCACTGTAACGCCGTGTTGAGCAAACCGGAGCGAGTGGCCTTTATCCTGAAAAGGCTGCGGGAACTCTATCCCCAGCCACCCATACCCCTGCAGCACCGGGACCCGTTCACGCTGTTGATCGCGGTCCTGCTCAGCGCCCAGTGCACGGACGAGCGGGTTAACCAGGTGACCCCGGCCCTGTTCAGGCTCGCCTCGACCCCGGCAGCGATGGCGGAACTGGACGTTGAGCAGATCCGCGAGATCATCCGCCCCTGTGGCCTGTCACCGAAAAAATCCCGCGCCATCAAGCAGCTCAGCGAAATCCTGCTTGCTGAACACAATGGCCGGGTGCCGGCGGATATGGACGCACTCGAGCGCCTCCCCGGCGTAGGCCACAAGACCGCCAGTGTCGTCCTGTCCCAGGCCTTCGGCGTGCCCGCCTTCGCGGTCGACACCCACATCCATCGCCTGGCACAGCGCTGGGGCCTGACCAGCGGCAGGAATGTGGTGCAAACCGAGCGCGATCTCAAACGGCTGTTCCCGAGGGAGAGCTGGAACAGTCTGCATTTGCAGATCATTTACTACGGCCGTGAATTCTGCAGTGCGCGCAGCTGTGATGGCAGACACTGTGACATTTGCCGCACCTGCTATCCCGAACGCAAAAACCCCAAACAAACCCGCAAAGCCTGAACCGAGACGGTCCCGGACAGTGGGCCATGACAACAGAGGCGCCTCGTACAAGGCATTTACGCATCGTACACCTGTATCCACGGCGGCCGTTTTGCTATCCTCTGCAGCCCGCCACTACCCACCCAAGAGGCTGTCGTGATTACCCTGTACGGAATCAGCAACTGTGACACCGTGAAAAAGGCCCGTAACTGGCTGGACCAGCATGGTATTGAGTACCGGTTTCACGACCTGCGCAAGGACGGGATTAGTGCAGACACCGTGAGCGGCTGGCTCGCGGAGCTCGGCTGGGAGACTGTGGTGAACAAGCGCAGCACCAGCTGGAAGGCCCTGCCGGCCGCAGAGCGCGAAAACATGAACACGGACACCGCGCTGGCGGCGATCCTGGATCAGCCCACACTGGTGAAGAGACCTCTGCTGGATACCGGGCGTGAGCGCCACTGCGGATTCTCCGGCAGCCACTACGCCACCATTTTCAACAGCCATACTTTGTGAGTAAACAATGACAGACAGCGTATTTGCCTTCGGCCTTGGTATCGGTACCCACAACAGCCAGCACCAGTGGCTGGAGGTTTTTTTTGCCAACCCGGTACTGGCGCCGCCGGCGGAACTGGTCGCCGCCATTACAGCCAGTGATAACAACACCCCGCTCTCCCGGGAACAACTGTCAGAGCTGGAGAAGTCGCTGGCCGCAGCGGGCGAGACTGCCCAGGCGCAGTTGGCGGCACAGCTGGTAGCCAGCGAAGCGCCCGTAGTGGCCGTGGTGCTGCACGCGGATACTCCGCCAGCGACAGTCCCCGAAGCCTACCTGAAACTGCACCTGCTATCACACCGCCTGGTCAAACCCCATCACACCGACCTGCAGGGATTATTCAGCACGTTGCCCAACGTGGCGTGGACCAGCGAGGGCGCCATTGATATCGCCGAACTACCGGCGCGGCAGCTCGCAGCGCGCTTGCGGGGAGACGTCCTGGAAGTGAGCTGCGTGGACAAGTTTCCGAAAATGACCAACTACGTGGTGCCCGGTGGAGTCCGTATTGCACACACCGCACGGGTGCGCCTGGGCGCCTATCTCGGTGAGGGCACCACGATCATGCACGAGGGCTTTGTCAATTTTAACGCCGGCACCGAGGGCCCGGGGATGATCGAAGGTCGCATCTCTGCCGGGGTAATGGTTGGCAGCGGCTCTGACCTTGGCGGCGGCTGTTCCACCATGGGTACCCTGTCGGGGGGCGGCAACATCATTATTTCCGTGGGCAAGGAATGCCTTATCGGCGCCAACGCGGGTATTGGCATACCGCTGGGTGACCGCTGCACGGTGGAGGCGGGTTTGTTTGTCACCGCCGGCACCCGGGTGGCCCTGCACGATGCCGATGGCCAGCCGGTGGCAACGGTCAAGGCGCGGGAACTGGCGGGCCAGTCGGGCCTGCTGTTTCGACGCAACTCCAGTACCGGTGCGGTGGAGTGCCTCACCAACCGTTCTGCCGTCGAACTGAATGCGGAATTACACGCACATAACTGAGCGGGAGCCCGGACGTGGAACGAACACTGGAACTGTGCTGTGAGCTGATACAACGGGCCTCGGTAACGCCCGATGACGCCGGCTGCCAGGTGCTGATGATGCAACGCCTGCGCGCCATTGGGTTTCAGTGCACTCCACTGCGTTTTGGCGAGGTGGACAATTTCTGGGCCGTGCGCGGTGATTCCGGCCCGCTGCTGGTATTCGCCGGCCACACGGATGTGGTACCCACCGGGCCTGAAGAGGCCTGGGATTCGGCGCCGTTCAGCCCTACCCTGCGCGATGGCATGCTCTATGGTCGCGGCGCGGCAGACATGAAAGGCAGCCTGGCGGCAATGGTTATTGCCTGTGAGGACTTTGTCGCCGCCCATCCGGAACACCCGGGGCGCATCGGTTTCCTGATCACCGCCGATGAGGAAGGCCCGGCCGTCAATGGTACCGTCAAGGTCCTGGATTACCTGCGGCAACAAGGCGAACAGATTGACTGGTGTCTGGTAGGCGAACCCTCGAGCAGCGCCGAGCTGGGCGATGTGGTCAAGAACGGGCGACGGGGTTCGCTGGGGGCCGTACTCACGGTAAAGGGTGTGCAGGGACACATCGCCTATCCGCAGCTGGCCGATAACCCCATCCATCGCGCACTGCCTGCACTGCACGCCCTCAGCCTGCAGCGCTGGGACCAGGGTAATGATTTTTTCCCCGCCACCTCGCTGCAAATATCCAATATCAACAGCGGCACCGGTGCCACCAATGTCATCCCCGGCGAACTGACTGCGTTATTCAACTTCCGTTTTTCCACAGAGGTCACCGCGGCTGACCTGCGGCGGCGCACGGAAACACTGCTGGACGCCCATGCACTGGATTACAGTATTGACTGGCAGTTGAGCGGTGAACCTTTCCTGACCGCCAGTGGTGAACTGGTCGCTGCAGTCGTTGATTGCATTCGCGAGGCCACCGGGCTTGAAACCGAACTCTCTACAGCAGGCGGCACCTCGGATGGCCGGTTCATAGCGCCCACCGGTGCCCAGGTGCTGGAACTGGGCCCCGTAAACGCCACCATTCACCAGCGCAACGAGTGCGTAAGGACTGCCGACCTGCCCCGGCTTGCCGGACTCTACCAGGGCATTATCACCCGCCTACTCTGCCAGTGACTGCAACAGCTGCTGCAGACTGTCTCGCGCCATCTGTCGGTTTACCGCGCCCGGCACCACGATAACCTTGCCGGTATCCAGCGCCTCGAGGCTGGCCGCTACCACGGGCGCCGCCTCCATCCACAGCTCCTCGGGCATCCGCGTCTTGTCGAAGCCCTTGAAATAAGGGGTGTCGTGTATTTCCGTGCGGGTTAAACCCGGGCACAGGCACTGCACGGTAATATGGTCAGCCGCCACCTCGTGTTGCAGCGACAGGGAAAACTGGGGAAGAAACGCTTTACTGGCACCGTATACCGATGTGTCCTTCATGGTAAGAAAGGCGCCAATGGACGCGACGTTGATAATATGGCCGCCCCCGCGTTCGCGCATGAAGGGTACCGCAGCCCGGGTAAGCTCCAGGGTGGCATCGATGTGCAGCCGTATCATCTGCAACTCCGGCTCCAGCTCACTGCGACCGAAATCGCCAAAGGTAGAGAACCCTGCGTTGTTTACCAGGATATCCACCGGTCCTTTCTGCCGCAGCGCCTCCACCGTCCGGGTGACACCTTCCACGGTAGCCAGGTCGGCAACCACCGGCTCCAGCTTCACCCGGCCCGCCAGCTCTTCAGCCAGTGCCTGCAGTCTGTCGCCGCGTCGGGCCACGGCGATTATCGTCTCGCAACGGCCCGCAAGCTGGCGACAGTACTCCGCGCCAAGTCCCGAGGAAGCCCCTGTCACCAGTGCAATCATTCCATTTTTACCCATGCTCTTTATCCTTTAATCACGTCGGGGGTCAGGTCTCGCATTGTAGCAACCCCCTCTCCACAATTCGCGCAGGCAATCGCCTGCGTAATATCGTACCATCGGTATCCAAGGCTAATTTCCAGGAGACACCGCATGACAGGCAAGCGCACCGCTCTGGTAACCGGCGCATCGGCAGGACTGGGGGCGGAGTTTGCGCGCCAGCTCGCAGCTATGGGCTACAACCTGGTACTGGTAGCCCGCCGCGAGGACAAACTCCAGGCGCTGGCGAAGTCCTTGCAGGATACGTATTCCAACGACGTACTGATCGTACCCGCCGACCTGGCAACCGCTGCTGCACCGCAGGCACTCTATGACACTGTGCAGCAACAGGGAATCAACATCGACTTCCTGGTAAACAATGCCGGTATCGCCGGCCCCGATTTGCTCACCGACCGCGACTGGGCGGAACAACAGGCTTTTTTCCAGCTGATGATGCTGGCGGTGGCAGAACTGTGCCATCTGTTCATTCCCGGCATGCGCGAGCGGGGCTTCGGCAGGGTAATCAATATTGCCTCTGTCGCCGGGCGCATCCCCCGGGTGGGCGGCTGTAATTACGGCCCCAGCAAAGCCTATCTCATAGCGCTGTCAGAAGATCTCGCGGTGACCCTGCATGGCAGCGGTGTTAACGTATGCGCCCTGTGCCCAGGCTATACCCATACTGACTTCCACAGTACCGCGGGGTTGCAGGACATGAAAAACGGCACGCCGGGGTTTATCTGGTATGACGCCGAGGTTGTGGTTCGCGAGGGCATCCGGGCAGTGGAAAAAGGCAAACCGGTGTACCTTTCCGGGCGACTTTATCGCTGGCTGGACCCGCTGTTCCAGTCGCTGATCACCCGCCGCCTGTTCCGGATACCCGCCCGGCGCCAGTAAAAGTAAAACGCTGCGTTCAGGCTGCCTTCAAACTCTGCAACACGTGCACATCGTAACGTACCGCCTTGCCGCGAATACTGTGTGACGGAGGAATGCCAGCCAGTGGCGCGGCCTTCAGCGGTCGCTTGACCACCACCCGTGCAACCGGGCAGCGCAGCGCCCACGCCAACAGTCCGGCGGGCTCAGCGGTGGCATCTCCATTATCAAACAGGGCCTGAAACAGGGCCATTTCCTTTTTCACCGCAGCACTCTTGTCCCGTTGCGGAAACATCGGATCCAGGTAAATAACATCCAGCTCCCCCAGGCTTGAGGCAGCCAGGCTGCACGCCTCACCGGTCAGCAGTCTCATTCTCGCCGCAACCTCTCGCAACCAGGGTTCCTGCGCAGCGCTGGCACGCGCCAGGCCGCACTCCAGTAGTGCCGCAACCACCGGCTCCCGTTCTACCAGAGTGACCCGGCAGCCGAGATCGGCCAGCACAAACGCATCCCGCCCCAGGCCCGCGGTGGCGTCCAACACCTGCAGCGCGGGTTTCTTGCCCACACCGACTGCGCGGCCAAGCAACTCGTTCTGGCCACCTCGCCGCCGGTGACGCATTGCCCCGGCGCCAAAATCCACTGCAATGGCACCGGGTGCTGACTTACCCGGTGCCCGCAGCGCGAGGCCCTCGGGACCCACCAGCAACAAACCGACAAGCGTACCCGGAAGGTCTACCTGGCCTGCGTTGAGCAATGGCAGGCCCAGGCGCTGCGCCAGTTCAGCCGCTTTTGCCTGCAACACCGGCAACACCGGCTGAACCGCAATAACCGGGCCCGATACATCCATGGACCGCTGCAAAGATTCAGTCTTCACTGATGGATGCCACGTAACGACGCCGCTGGAGCATAACCGCCAACTCTTCACCCTGCCTGAGTGCCTGGTCGGCGTATCCGGACAGGTTATATCCGCCATTGGCTACCGCCTGCCTTCGCTCAATAACACCCGGGGGAGCCGCTGTTACCGGCCCGGGTAGTGCAGCCGCATCAAGCCCGAGGGCGAGCGTCGTATCGTCCAGTTCAATACCGGTTTCCAGATTGTACGCATGCCGTGAAAGACCGTGTTTGTCGATGATAATAAAACGGCGCGCCGCGCGACGGTCGCCGGGGTCCCTCGCGCCGGTGAGCTGACAGCTGATATGGCCGATCGACTTGCCGGCCAGTTGCACCCCGTTGAGCGCGGCCAGGGTATGTCGGCAATGGCTGATAAAGACCGGAGCAAGCACCCGTCCCGGCAACTCCGCCACACCCTCGACAGCGGCGGGAAGACAGCATTCGAAGTGGCCGATGAGGATCTGGCCAGGCATGGCCAGGTCCAGCATGCGCGACAATTCTATGGTGACATCGCCAACGATATAACTGTGGATTGTCGGATTGACTCCCTCGGCCTGGTACAGCTCGTAGTGACTACCGATATGATAGCCGGTGCGAATAACCGGCACCGTGTTGCCTCGCGAGGCTGCCCGGGCGGCGGCATTGTCAGCCACCACCAGAAGCATGAAAAACAGCAGGTTACGATTGGCTTCCGGGCCCAGGTCCCGATTCCAGACATAATAACCGTCGCCGGTCGTGGTTCTCGAAAAATTAACCTCTATGCCCTTGGTCAGCAGTTTGTTGTATGCCGAATTCAGCGAATACGACAAGCTGTTGAGTTGGCTGGCCTGCTGAAACGGGGTGGACAAGGCAAATTCCGCGATATCAAACAGCAATACTGCGCGGTCGCTGACATAGCTAAGCCCGTAACGTTTGATCAATTGTTCGACGCCGCTGATAACCGGCTCTTCTTCCACCAGTGGCGCGTCGAGCTTGATGAAACCGGGGGCGATATCGAGACGCTCGGCAATGGCAAAGAGTTCCTTGCGGCGTTTGCGGCGCTGCCCCGAAATCAGCTCGCGAATGAAAGCCTCATTGTCCGGTCCTTCATCCAGCCGGGCGCAGTAATTACCCAGAAAGTAATGCGGCACAAAAATGACCAGTACGCCGCGTTCGTCGGCACTCCAGCACAACACGATATTCTGTCCCAGGCGCCACTGTTTGCGCAGCGCGCGCTCCAGCGTCTTCAGGTTACCGCGCTGGACAATACTGATCGTGCTCTCCGGCTTGACTCCCACCGTACCGTCGATGCCTTCCAATTCTCCCGAAGAAACCATTCACTACTCGTTGTTATCCGCAGTACCGGGTACCATTATAGAGTGCTGCGCATGGTCAACGCCATGAGCTGCCAACCGGTAATTGACCGAGGGAGTGTCGCAACCATGGTTTTTCGTCTCGCCGCCAGCCTGCTGGTACTGCTTACCATAAATGGGTGCCAGCAGTACGATGTGAGCTTCAACGAGCGCGTGGTTTACAGCCCGCGACCACTGCTGGACGACTTTACTGTCGATGACCCGGGACTGCGTCGCTGTCTTGAACGTGCCATCAATGATCGCAAGATCAGCAGTGTTGGCGAACTGCAGCGCCTGGAATGCCAGGGCGCGGGAATACGGGACATCACCGGCCTGGGCCGGTTTTCGAGCTTAAGCCATGTGGATTTGTCAGATAACGCCATCAGCGGGGTTGAGGAGCTGGGTGTGATGCTGGAGCTGCGCACCCTGATTCTGGAAAATAACCGGATTGAAGACGCGACCCGCCTGTATAATCTGCCGGTGCTGGCGGTGCTTAACCTGCGGGGTAATCCCGGGCTTCGCTGCCCGGCGCCTGAACAGCTGCAACAGCTGGAGAAAGTGACCCTGCCTCGTCACTGCCAGTAACGGCGAAGGCTGTAAGTCAGGTCAGCGCCAGCCAGCCAAAGCCGCTGTCCTGGGCGGCAAATACTACCCGGCTGTCGAGCGGCCCATACACCGCCGCCAATTCTGCAGCAGCCTGCTGAGGGCAATTGTTCTGCTCGCTGATGTGCGCGACAACCAGATGCTGCAGGGACTTGATCCCAAGCTGTTGCAGTAGAGCCACGGCCTGGCCGTTATTGAGATGTCCCCAGTCGCCCGCCACGCGCTTTTTCAGTGCTGCCGGGTAGGCGCCCTGCCACAACATATCGAGATCGTGATTGAATTCCAGCACCAGCGCCTGAACACCCCTGAAACGTGCCACTACATGCTCTGTAATGCTGCCCAGGTCAGTCAAAACCCCCAGGCTGCGACCCAGATAACTGAGCCGGTACTGACAGGGCTCCCGGGCATCATGGGGCACGGCAACAGCCTCAATGTCCAGACTACCGATCCGGAACTGCTCCGCGCAATTAAAACAGTGTACCTGTGGACAGCCATCCAGGCGGCCGCTGCCGAGGGTGCCATGGGTCAGGTACACCGGAATATTGTGGCGCCGCGCCAAACGGGCCACGCCGGCACTGTGGTCCGAATGCTCGTGTGTCACCAGGATGGCATCCAACTGCTCGGGCGCGAGCCCCAGGGTAGCGAGCCGGCGAGCGGTCTCCCGCACCGAGAAGCCACAGTCAATAAGGACAACTGTATCTCCCGCCGCCACCACGGTGGCATTGCCTTTACTGCCGCTACCGAGGGACGCAAAACGCAGCATCGCGTCCGCTCTCCTAGTTGATATTACCCTTGATCAGTGCCAGTAAAGATTGCTCGTCACGTTTCGCGAGTGGTTGTTCCGCATCGGCCGGAGGCGCCAGGCGAATAGTCACCGCGCGCTCATCCTCTGCGGCAACGGTGACCAGAAAACGACGACCCACCAGGGGATTATCGTCGTCACCGCCGAACAGGGAGGAAAACCAGCCGCGCTCACTGTCTTCGTCGCTACCCAGGAAGCGTACGTAGTATACGCCGGTGCTGCGGTCGCGGTCGGTGATCTCGAACAGGGAATCCTCCAGCGCCTTGGCCAGGGACGCCCAGGCGCGGGTAAACGGCAGCCCCAGGCGAATATAGGCGTAGCCCTGTGTGGACTCCTCCAGGGTAATTTTGCCCTCGGCGCTCATGGCCCGGTCCGCTATCATGGAAACCGGTGCCGAATCGCTGCTGTTGGCAATAAACTGCGCTACCGCGCGCAACATCTCGGCTTCCTGCTCAAGATTATCGGACTGCTCGGGCCAGGTGTTGACGTCACCGGCCTGATCCATCTGCAGCACGTGCAGCTCACTGCTGCCGCGTTGTACCCCCTGCTCTACCCGAAAACGGAACCGGGATGCCATCGGCTGCCCCTCAAGCTCCAGCCAGTTACTGTCAATGATACCCAGCTGTGCATCGACCCGACCTACGCCGACCCCTGCCGCCGCCAGGAAGCTGCGTAACTGCGGCCACAACTGGCCGGGAGCTATTGCCACCACTGCCCAGTTTTCATCGCCAAGCGACTGAATACGCACCACATCCTGACCGGCCCCGGCCACCAGCGGTGTGGGTCGCGGCACTTCAAATTCGCCGGCCAACACCAGGTCCTCCCTCACCGGAGGAATGACGTAGATCTCCTGCAGCGCACTGGCGTCCTTACCCTCGGGCACCTTTACCGGTGGCAACTCCCGGGCTTTCTTGTAGTTCTCCGTCTCATCGGGGAACATGCCCTCATCCCCGAACAGGTAACTGCAGGCGCTCGCAGTCGACAGCAGTGCCACCGCCAGAACCGAACGCGTCATGATCATGCCGTAATATTTCATTAAATTCCCGCTGCCTCCAAAGCTGCCAGGACCTGCGCATGGTAGCGCTCATCCAGTGGCGTCAAGGGTAAACGAATACCCGACTCAATTAACCCGCGCTGTTGCATCGCCCATTTCACCGGAATCGGGTTGGCTTCCAGGAACAGGGCCCTGTTCAGGCCCGACAGGCGTTCATTGATACTGGCGGCCTGCTGGCGATCGCCCGCCAGCGCAAAGCGACACAAGTCGGCGATCTGCCGCGGTGCGATATTCGCAGTCACCGAAATATTGCCGTGGCCACCCGCCAGTATCAGCTCCATTGCCGTGGGATCGTCACCGGAGTAAATCGCGAAATCGTCCGGACAGCGGGCCTTGAAGTCCGCCACCCGCGGCAGATCGCCGGTGGCGTCCTTGATACCGATAATATTGGGAAGCGTCGCCAGGCGCACCACGGTATCGTTATCCATATCAACCGCGGTACGGCCGGGGACATTGTAAAGTATCTGCGGAATCGACACGGCTGCGGAAATTGCCCTGAAATGTTCGTACAAACCGCGCTGGCTTGGTCGGTTATAGTAGGGAGTCACCAGCAGGCAGGCATCGGCACCGTTATCTGCGGCAACCGTGGTCAGTTCAATCGCTTCCCGGGTAGAGTTGGCACCGGTGCCGGCGATAACCGGAATGCGGCCGTTAACATAACGGACACAGTGGCGAATAACCTCAAGGTGTTCGGGAACGCTGAGTGTTGCGCTCTCCCCGGTGGTGCCAACCGCACCAATAGCGCTGGTGCCGGCTATAATATGCATATCGAGAAGCCGCTCGAGACCTTCCCAATCGAGACTGCCATCGGCATGCATGGGTGTAACGAGCGCGACAATACTGCCGGTAATCATGAACAAACTCCAGAAATCTGCCGGATACGGGCCATAATGATCGGTCCCGTGAAAGAAGTGGGCAATTATCCATGCCGGGCAGCGGATAACAACCTGATTGCGGTAAAATGAATCGTCGCGGGGCCACACAGCCCTGTTTCAAATTCGACGCCGAAGGAGTATACCATGACCAATCGACACCCACTGCGTACGATTATGTCCCGTTGCCTCTTATTTATGCTTGCATTATCCATGCCCCTGGCGGCCCAGGATACCCCCCGCATCAGCGAACTGACGCCGGTTGACCGGCAATACATGGCGGCCCAGCGAGAGAGCGTCGAAGATCTCGCCCGTCGCCACTTCGGCCAGGGCTTTACCGGCGCGCGCGATCACGATCTCGAATTGCTGCAGCGACTGCTCGACCAGCGCCTGGTTCGTCCCACCCAGACCGAAAAACTGCAGGCAATGGGCGTCATCCTGGGCGATGTGCTGGCCGATGAGCTCGACATGCACTGGGTGATTTACCAGGACCGGGCGGGTCGAAGCCGCGCTCTGCGCTACAAGAAGACTGACAATTACCTGTTCCCGGTCACCATGATATCCAGGCGCCAGGAGGCCGGCAGCGATACCCCGGTAACCGCCATTTACCAAAAAGCCGTCGCCGCAATGGAGCCCGTGCTTGAGCCCTTACCCTATCACTAAACCGGTCCGGGGCGAGACTGCGTGAAAGTCGACTCCCCTCGCTTCGAGCTGCACGATGCGGACAGCGGCGAGCCTGCGATTCTTGAACTCAGCGGAGACTGGGTTCAGGGCCAGACGTTACCGCGGTTTGCAATGCTACGTCCGCAATTGACCGACACCAGGGCGACGCAGCTCAGCCTGGATACCGACAATCTCGGAGAGTGGGACTCACGGCTCATGGCTTTCCTGCTGCAATGCCGTAACTGTTGCGACCAACAGGACATCAAGTTCGATGCCAGCGCATTGCCCGACAGCGCCCAACGCCTGCTGCACATTGCCACTACCGTGCCCCGCCATCAGCGCCAGGGTGAGCCCCCCCGGCACTGGTGGCAGATAGGAAACCCCCTGGCCCTGTTGCGAAAGACAGGCCGCAACGTGGTTCAATCCGTTGCATTTTTTGGCGCTGTCTGTATTGCCCTGGGGCGACTCCTTGGTGGCAGGGCCAATACCCGCTTCGTCGATTTCTGGCACTTTTGCTACCAGACCGGCCCCAACGCCTTCGCTATCATCAGCCTGACCAGCCTCCTCGTGGGCATGATCCTGGCCTATCTCGGCGCAGCCCAGCTGCAACAGTTCGGGGCCGAAATTTACGTGGCGGACCTGGTGGTCATCGGCGTGCTGCGGGAGATGGGGGTACTGATGACGGCCGTGGTGATAGCGGGCCGCACGGGGGCTGCCTATGCCGCTCAACTGGGCACCATGCAGGCCAATGAAGAAATCGATGCGATCATCACCATGGGCATCTCACCCATTGAGTTTCTGGTGACCCCGCGCATTCTGGCCCTGCTGGTGATGATGCCGCTACTCACAATCTATGCCAACCTCCTGGGCATCCTGGGCGGGGCGCTTGTATCCGCCGGCATGGGCATCTCCATGCTCCAGTATGCCGGCCATGCCAGCGATGCGGTAAGCCTGACCCACATCGGGATCGGCCTGACAAAAAGTGTGGTGTTCGGCGCACTCATTGCCATTGCCGGCTGCCGGGCCGGAATCCAGTCGGGCCGCGATTCTGCGGCGGTGGGCCAGGCGGCGACCCAGGCCGTGGTGACATCCCTGATTTACCTGATTGTGGCGGATGCTGCAATTAACATTCTCTGCCAGCAACTGGATATTTGATGACTGACGATACCGCGGTTGACATCGAGGTGCGCGACCTGACCATGGCTTTTGGTGCCAATGTCGTGCAACGGGACCTCAACTTTGATATCAAACGTGGTGATATTTTCGTCATCATCGGCGGCAGCGGTTGTGGCAAGAGCACTTTGCTCAAACATATGCTGGGACTGATCGAACCCGCCAGGGGCGAAATTTTATATCGGGGCGAGAGTTTCACCCGGGCAACCAATGCCGAACGCGATGTCATGCGTCGCCGCTGGGGGATCACCTATCAGTCCGGCGGCCTGTTCGGGGCCATGACCCTGGCGCAGAACATCAGCCTGCCGCTGCAGCTGTACACGGATTATACCGCAGCCGAAATTCGCGATGTGGTGGATTACAAATTGTCCCTGGTCGGGCTTGGCGGCTTTGAGGGCTATTTCCCGGCGGAGATCAGCGGTGGCATGGAAAAACGCGCAGCACTGGCCAGGGCGATCGCCCTGGATCCCGATATCCTGTTTTTTGACGAGCCTTCGGCCGGGCTTGACCCGATCAGTTCGCGCCTGCTGGATGAGCTTATCGCACAACTGAAGGAATCCATAGGCGCAACGGTGGTAATGGTCAGCCACGAACTCGCCAGCATTTTCGAAATCGCCACCAATTCCGTTTACCTGGATGCCGACAGCCACACCATGCTCGACTATGGTGATCCCAGGATGCTGCGAGACCACAGCGAGCAACCGATTGTGCGACAATTCCTGTCTCGCAGCACTGAACACCAGGAGGAACCTGCCAATGAGTGACGACAACACACACAGTGTCGCCATCGGCGGCTTTGTCCTTGGCGGCCTGCTGATAGCACTGATTACGGTGCTGTTCGTGCTCGGCTCGGGCCTGGGCGGAGACCGCGACAAGGTCGTGATGGCCTTCGACAGCTCGGTAAAGGGTCTCTCCGTCGGCGCACCGGTAGCGCTGCGCGGGGTGGAAATCGGGCAGGTAACCGCCATCAACCTCATGCTTGAAAACAACGGGACCAATATCATCATGCTGGTCGAGGCACAGATTTCCAGTGCCAACATCCAGCGCGAAAGCAGCGGCACAGACCGTGTCATAGATGACCTGATCGACCGGGGCCTGCGCGCGCAGCTGAACATGCAGAGCCTGCTGACCGGTTTACTCTATGTCTCGCTGGACTTTCATCCGGATGCCCCGGCCGATCTCAGCCGGATTGACAGTCCCTACACCCAGATTCCAACCACGCCTACCGGGCTGGAAAAACTGACCCGGCAGATTGAGTCCCTGGATATTGCCCGGATCGCCACGGACGTACAGACTATTGCCGCGGGACTCAGTGCCTTTATCGACCAGGATGATTTCCAGCAGCTACCGCAGCAACTTGCGGACAGCCTGGCTTCCCTGGAGCTGCTGAGCGAGGACGTGCGGATCACGGTCGGAACAGTCGGGCCCCGCCTGGAGCAAGTGCTATCCAGCACCGAGCTGCTGGTCAACGACATGGGCGATGAGTTACCCCGGATAACCGCGACCGTCACCCAGAGCCTGGCCACTGTGCAGGCCGCGACCGACGCGTTTGCCGGTGCCATGGCAGAGATCGACGCCCTGGTCTCTTCGGACTCGGCCACCACCTACGAACTCAACACCGCTCTGCGAGAACTGGCGCAGGCCGCACAGGCCCTGCAACTATTGGCAAAAACCCTGGAGGAGCAACCCGAGTCGCTGCTCCGGGGAAAAAGCAGGAACTAGCCATGACCATTAGATTAACGTCGCTGGGAGTACTACTGGGTGCCTTGCTGCTGGCCGGCTGTGCCTCTTCACCTTCGTACAACTACTATCTGCTGAATGCCCGGGTCGCCGACGGGGTGGCTGGTGATGGACCTGCCCTGGGTATCGGCCCGATCACCATTCCCGAATACCTGAACCGCACCAGCATGGTTTTCACCCGCGGCAGCAATCAGTTGCGACTTGCCGACTACGATCGCTGGGCCGAACCGCTGGCCGAGGGCATTCAGCGGGTGCTCAGCCTCAACCTGTCCGCGGAGCTGGGCAGCCATAATATCCGCCCGCATCCCTGGGCGCGCAGCGATGTCCCCGACTATGCGGTACAGGTGTGGTTGCTGTCCCTGGATATCCACAACCAGCGCGCCGAGCTGGTGGCTGAATGGCGCGTTAGCCGGCCGGCAGCGAACCGTGATATCGAACGCCGCATCAGTCGCCTGTCCCGGGCCCTGCCCGATGCCAACTGGCAACCGGCAGACGCCGCCGCTGCCTACAGCGACCTCTTGCAGTCACTGGGCAGTGAGCTGGCCGCCGTTATCAACAATGCGGAAACAAAGCGGGAAGCGCAGCCCGGCTCCTGATCAGCACGGGACGCTGATCAGAACTGGTCGCTGCGCAGCATGGCATCGGAGCCGCCGTCCACGAAAAATACCGAGCCACACACAAAATCCGCCTCCTCGCTCAGCATGAAACGCATTACATTGGCGATCTGCCCCGGCTGGGCGGCCTCTCCCCAGGGCACACTCTCGCCAAACTGGCGCATCACATCGCCCAGCTCCGGATCGGCGAATACCTGCGCCGTGAGCGGTGTCAGGGTGATGCCCGGGGCGACGGCATTAAGCCGCACACCGGCTTTTGCCCAGGCGACAACGTTGCGCCGCATCCACACCGTCAGTGCCCGCTTGGAACCGGCATAAACCGACTGCCCGTTCAGGTCGGCCAGCGACGCCAGCGTGGCCTGCTCGTCTGCGGCGAGACAGGATTGCACAAACGGGTGGTCATTCTCGATCATCGGCGCCGAGTTGGAGGCGACCAGCAATACCGTGCCCCGGCGCATGCCCACCAGGTCCTTGAGGCCGGCAGCCATTTCTACCGCGGCAAAATAGTTAACCGAGGCGATAAGCTGCACGGGGGCCACAGGGGGCAGGCCCGCGCAGGCAATAAAACCATCAAGCCCATCGGCTGCCAGCTCGCGTACACCCGTCAACGCAGTCTCGCGACCCGCAGCAGTAGACAGGTCGGCGATGATGTCGCCCTCCCGGATATCAACTGAAATTACCCGGTGGCCCGCATCCGCCAATTGCTGCCGAAGTGCAGCACCGATACCGGTGGCTCCCCCTGTCATCGCATAAACTTTCATCGCCATACTTCCTGTCGCTGGAAAAGACGTCTATTGTCACTCAAGTTGATCACCAGCGGTGTTATCCCGGCGATGCAAGGCGGGGAGGACCAATTTTCTGAACCGCGAGTGCCGGGGCCCGCATCTGTCTTGCCTGCCGAGGATCTGCCGGAGTACCCTGCACCCGCCTATCACTGGAGTTAACTCATGAGTAACAAACCCCTGGCGCCCGCGATCGAAGGGTGGTTCACAATGGACGAGCAGCCCCAGCTGATCGGCAGCCAGTGCTGCCACTGCGAGACCTATTTCTTCCCTGCGCAAAACCGCTATTGCCGGAACCCCGATTGCGACAGTACCGAGTTTCGCGAGGCACTGCTAAGCCGCACCGGGCGCCTGTGGAGCTACACCAATGCCTGTTACAAACCGCCCGCGCCCTTTGTGGCAGCGGAGCCCTTTGTGCCCTACACCATTGCCGCGGTGGAACTTGAGCATGAACAGATGACAATCCTGGGCCAGGTGATCACCGGTGTTGATGTGAGCGACCTCAAGGTAGGCATGGACATGGAACTGGTGCTGGAAACCCTGCACGAGACGGAAGAAGACATCAAGGTCACCTGGAAGTGGCGACCAATGGCCGCAGCCATCACCGGAGGTAATGCCCAATGAGCCGTGAAGTCGTTATTATCGGGGCAGGCATGCACCCCTGGGGCAAATGGGGACATAATTTTGTTGAGTACGGTGTCGCCGCAGCGCGCGAGGCACTCGCCGACGCAGGCATTTCCTGGCGCGAGGTCAGCTTTGTATCAGGTGGTGCCACCGTGCGCTGCGGCTACCCCGGTTATGTTGCCGGCGCCACCTTCGCCCAGGCCCTTGGCTGGCAGGGCACGGAAGTCAATACGTCCTATGCTGCCTGTGCTTCAGGCTCCCAGGCGCTGGCTGCGGCGCGCAACAAGATCATGGCCGGCGACTGCGAGGTAGCCCTGGTAGTGGGCGCGGACACCACGCCCAAGGGCTTCCTGGCACCTGCGGGTGGCTATCGCCCTGAGGATCCGGATTGGGTACGGTTTTACCTGGGAATCACCAATCCCACTTACTTTGCCCTGTACGCGCGGCGCCGGATGGATCTCTATGGCGACACACTGGATGACTTTGCCGCGGTCAAGGTGAAGAACTCCCTGGTCGGCAGCAAGAATCCACGTGCCCGCTATCGCAAGTGCTTTACGGCAGAGGACGTTGCGGCATCGGCCATGGTCGCGGACCCCCTGCGGTTAATGGATATCTGCGCCACCAGTGACGGCGGCGCCGCACTGATCGTATGCAGTCTCGACTATGCGCGCAGGATCGGTAAAGGCGACGCCCCGCGCATCGCCGCCATTTCCACCGTGACCCCCAGCTTTGCCAGCGCCGTTGTGGAAATGCCCGACATAGCCACCGATTCGGCAGCGGCGGCGGGCATTGAAGCCCAAAGTTTCCGTGCCTCGCTACCGGTTAAGGCCTATGAAGAAGCAGGTATTGGCCCGGAAGATGTGGACCTGGCAGAGGTCTATGACCTGTCAACGGCGCTGGAACTGGACTGGATTGAAGACCTGCAGTTAACCCCCAGGGGCGAAGCGGCACAGTGGCTGCGCCGGGGTGATACTGCCCTGGGCGGACGCATCCCGGTCAATGTCTCGGGCGGCCTGGCCTGCTTTGGCGAGGCAGTGCCGGCCCAGGCCCTGGCACAGGTTTGTGAGCTGACCTGGCAGTTGCGGGGCCAGTCCGGCGACCGTCAGGTGGAGGGTGCCAGGGTGGGCATCACCGCTAACCAGGGTCTTTTCGGCCACGGCAGCTCGGTGATTATCAAACGCTAGGAGCCTGTCGGACTCAAGGCTCCTGGTCCAGCCTGGCAATATGCGCCGCGGTGTCCAGCACCCGGCGCGCCTCATCCACATGCATGGTCTCTATTAGCCTGCCGTCGAGCACCGCTACCGCCTTGCCCGACGCCATGGCCTCATCCCACACCTCAAGCAGGCATCGGGCATGCTCAACTGCCGCCGCCGAGGGACCGAAAACCTCGTTGGCAATCGCAATCTGGCCTGGATGAATCAGGGTCTTGCCATCAAAGCCCAGGGCGCGACCCTGCTCGCACACCGCACGCAATCCGGCCGTGTCAGTGATATCCAGGAAGACACCATCCAGTGCCATGATACCCGCCAGTCGCGCTGCCAGCACGCAGCGACCCAGCGCATAGTACAGGCCCGATCGCGTCGGATCCGCTGGCAGGCGCAGCTCCGCGGCCAGGTCCGTCGTGCCCATCAGCAACGCAGTGACATTGTCACTTGTCGCTATCGACTCCACCCGGGCAACCCCGGCGGGGGCTTCAATCATCGCCCACAGGGCCATGTCATCGCGCCCGCATTGTCGTAGCAGATTTCCAACCGCCTGCAACTGGCCAACCGACTCCACCTTCGGCAGGCACAGCGTAGAGATTGCGCTACCCGCCAACGCCCGCAGGTCGTCTGCGCCCCAGGGGGTCGACAGGGCATTACAGCGCACCACCAGTTTGCGAGGGCCGTAGCCGCCAGCCGCCAACTGCCGCAGCAGCTGTTCCCGGGCAAGCTCCTTGGCATCGGGGGCCACGGCGTCCTCGAGATCAAACACTACGGCATCCGCGGGCAGGCTCCGGGCCTTGTCCATCGCGCGCTGGTTTATCGCCGGCATGTACAGCGTGGAACGGGGGTTCATTGTCATTGCATTGGCTCCTGTGAACCACGCACCGAGGCGCGCTTCAAATAGGCGACAAGATCGGCGCGCTGCTGGGGGTCCGGCACACCCCGACTCATCATCGTGGTACCGGGGAACATCGCCAGCGGATCTTCCAACCACAGGTACAGCAGTTGCGGCGTCCACACGAATTTCGCTTCCCTGAAGGTGTCTGAATAGTAATCAAAACCCGCCTGTTTGCCGGCTACCCGACCAAAGATACGGTGCAGGCTGGGCCCGTTGTTATGGCCCATTTCCCGCTCCGGGTAATGGCAGGTACGACACTGGCCAAATACCAACCGGCCGCGCTCGGCGTCACCCTCCGGCATGGTAACGGGTGCATCCTCGGCGTGCAGCGCCGGTGCAAGCAGCAGTAACAACAGTGCTCGCCGAATCATGCCGATACCCCGCCGCTGCCTGCCGCGGCAACGCCAGCGCGGCGACCAAAGAAAGTACAATCGCCCACCGACAGGCCACTGGCGATGTAGGGTGCCACCGGCAACCCGGCCACGGTACGCCCGGCGGCATAGAGGCCGCGGATCCATTCACCACGGCTGTCAAGCACGCGGCTGTCGGTATCCGTATGCAGCCCGCCAAAAGTATGGGCGGTGAAAAAAGCGCGCTTGACCGACAGGTCCCAGGCGGTGAACGGTGGCTGCGCAAGGGGTGCCAGGTACTTTGACTGCTTGTGAAACAACGGGTCCCGACCGGCTGCGGCAAAGCGGTTGTAATAGGCGATGGTGTGCTGCAGCGCCCCCTGTGGAAAGCCCGCGCGTACAGCAAGGTCGCCAATGGTCGCGGCCTCCGCGACCGCCACAAAGTTGTCCTGGTGAAAGCCGAAATTGCTGGCGGCGTCGGTAATCAACCAGGCCTTGCCCTGCTGATGATAGGCAATCGCATCCCCGAGTACGCCATAGTAGGCGTCTTCACCGATAAATCGCTGGCCGGCGGCATTGACCACAATGCCGGCAAGGGTCGACTCCGGTGGATAGATGGGGGTAATGGCAAAACCCTGGTGCATGCGCAGGGTTTCCGCACCCACGGCCACACCCATGGCAATACCTTCACCCAGATCCCCGGCGTTGCCCCAGGGCGCTGAACAATCGAATAGCGCCGGTGCATGGCGCTGCACCATATCCCGGTTATGGATAAAGCCACCGCACGCCAAAACCACACCACGGCGGGCGCGAATGTTGTACAAGGCGTCCCCGGCGGCTACCTGCAGGCCAGCCACGCGACCATCGCTTTCCACTATGAGACGGCGGGCGGAAGTACTGGCACGCTGGGTCACACCAAGGCTGCCGGTCCGGGCCAGAAGTGCCTCCATCAGGCTTCTGCCGCCAGTCATGCCGGGCAGCCCGGGAACATGGCCGCGAGGCGCCGGCCGGGATCGCTCGCGAGCAGGCCAGGCCAGCTCGTTACCGGAAAAATACAGGGACTCGTCACCCAGGGTGAGTTCCTTCACATCGGTAAAGCGGTTGTTATAGGGCACACCCTGGGCCACCAGCCAATCAAAGTGCTCGACACTTTCTTCACAGTAGCGCTGAATCTTGTCCAGCTGCGGGTGGCCACCACTATTCCCGGCAATAAAGCGGTACATATCCTCTGCAGTGTCCTCAAAACCGGCTGCCCGTTGCAGTGACGTCCCGCCGCCGGCATAGACGACACCACCCGACATGGCGGACGAGCCCCCAAAGCGCGGCAGTGATTCAATCAGCAGGACCTCCGCACCCGCCAGCCGGGCCTCAATCGCCGCACTGCAGGCGGCCGAACCGGAACCTGCCACCAGTACGTCGGTGGTTTCATCCCAGCGAGTTACCTCGCGCGCCGCCAGAGGAGCCGCATTGCCGGTCAGCGCGATACCGGCGGTGGCCCCTGCCAATCCAGCGAGCAGCTGCCTGCGCCCAATGCCGGAGCGGCTCACAGCCCCGGATCCCTTATGTAGTCAAGCTGGTAGTCGATCATGTAAGTTCGATGTCGCGGCCCATCCACTGTTTCACAGCACACTTCGTATCCGGCATCTCCGGCATAGAGAAAGCAGATGCCCCCCTCCACCTGCACCATGCGCGGCTCGAACATCAACGGTTGCCGGGCCCGAACGACCTCCTGTGCACTCGCGATACACTCATGGGGCGCCAGGTCCGCGAGACTGACAAAGGTGGGCGGCATCAGGCGAAAAACGTTATCGGTATCGCGAATTTCAGTAAACGCCTGCTGCGGGGTTAGCCAGCGGTGAGCGGAGATTTCGCCGCCATCCACACAGACCTCCTGCGCATCGTCCAGTACCGCCAGGAAAAACCAGGTAGCGTAACGCCTGCGCGCACCTTGCGGCGTGGTCCAGTGCGACAGGTAGCTGAGTTGGTCCGGGGTCAGCGCCAGGCCCGCTTCCTCCCGGGTCTCCCTGATGGCCGCATTACAGGCGGCAGTATAGTCGTCGCCGTCCTCGGCGTAGTCACCGGCATCCACCCGGCCGCCGGGAAACACCCATTCACCGCCCATATGCTTCAACGCCTTGTTGCGCTGCAGCAGGAGAACTTCCGGACCGGCTTCCGCGTCACGCAGTACCACGACCGTCGCCGCGGGATGCACCGGCACCTGGTTATCGCTGAGTTCGATCATCGCAGGGCCCTACGCATAAAAGCGGCTGATGGTATCAATCACACAGCCCGGACGATCACTGTTTTCCACTTCAATCGTTATCCGCACCACAACCTGAACGCCTCCTTTCACCTCCTCGGCACTGATAATTTCCCCTGCGCCCCGCACCCGGCTACCCACGGGTACCGGCGCTGGAAAGCGAACCTTGTCACAGCCGTAATTAACACCCATCGAAACGCCATGCACTACCAGCAGTTCCGGCAAGAAGAGGTTTGCCAGGGACAGGGTCAGGTAGCCATGGGCGATGGTCCGTCCGAAGGGACCCTGCGCGGCGCGCTCGGGATCCACATGTATCCACTGGTGATCACCGGTAGCGTCAGCGAACAGGTTAATCCGCTCCTGGTCAATCAGCAGCCAGTCGCTGTGCCCCAGCGCCTTGCCTTCGCTGCCCAGCAGCGCGGAGGGTGTTGAAAATTCAATTGCCATGGTCAGTTTCTATCCATTCCCGGTAAACAGTAGGCGGACTATAGCATCCACCTTCGGCAGGGGCAGCCGCCGTGGTTCAACGTTCTTCACCAACCGGCAGTGAGCGGTAATATTCCACGGTTTAGCCACAGCTGCGCCTGTAAAAGCTGAAAATATCGCCCTGTTTGGTTATATTGCACCGTAAAATCACAGTAAGGAACAAGACCATGCCAGAGAACCTGGACCTGAACACCGTTGCCGAAACCTACCTGATACCCTGGGGAGTCCGAATAGTCCTGGCCCTGGCCATTTTCTATATCGGCCGCCTGGTGGTCTTCACCATCATTAACCTTATCGTCAGGCTGATGCACGCGCGCAACACCGACGAGGTACTGGTCAAGTTCCTGTCCGCCATCCTGCGCTGGGTCCTGTTGCTGTTCGTGATAATCGCGGCGCTCAGCCAGCTGGGGATCAACACCACCTCCATGGTCGCCCTGCTCGGCGCCGCCGGCCTGGCAATCGGCCTGTCTCTGCAGGGTTCGCTGTCCAATCTGGCCGCGGGTGTACTGCTGATCATGTTTCGGCCCTTCACCAAAGGCAATTTTGTCGAAGCCGGCGGCGCCATGGGTTCGATTGAAAGCATCGGCATTTTCAGTACCACGCTGACCACACCCGACAACAAGGAAGTGATCATTCCCAACAGCGCGATCATCGGCAATAACATCACCAACTTCTCGGCACGTGCCACCCGTCGCGTAGACATGGTTTTCGGTGTCTCCTATGGTGACGATATCCGTAAGGCGAAACTTTTGCTGGAAGAGATTATTGCTGCCGACGAACGCGTCCTGGCTGATCCGCCACCGAACATAGTCGTGGGTGAACTCGCCGATTCCAGCGTCAATTTCCTGGTCAGGCCCTGGGTTAATGCGGCTGATTACTGGCCGCTATTGTGGGATACCACAGAAGCGGTGAAAATAAAGTTCGACGAGGCAGGACTGACTATCCCGTTTCCGCAGGTGGATGTGCATATCCCCCCCAAAGACTGAGACTGAATCCGCAGACCAGCAGTATTTCACAGAGTCAGCAAGCGCCGTGTGATATAACACGCGCCTGATCTGTTTACTTTCCACCCGGCAGACTGACCACGCCGGGTGGCTTAATCGCCATCCCCTGACTGGTACTCATCTGTGGTTTCCGTAAAACGCCAAATAGCCATCGCCGCGGGCCTGCTGGCAAGCGCCATCGCTGTCACTCTGGTTCTTTATTTCAACAGGCCCCCAACGGACATTACCGAGCCGGTCTACGTCCCTGTCACGGTTGACGTGGTCGTTGCACAAAAGGAAACCATTCGCATACCGGTGCAGGCCCAGGGCACGGTGTCTCCGCTTCAGGAGACATCCGTGATGGCAGAGGTGGAGGGCCGTATTGTTGAAGTGGCTGCCGATTTCACGGTGGGCAGTTTCCTGCAAGCGGGTGACATCCTGCTGCGCATAGACCCGCGTGATTATGAAACCCGGCTCGCCCGCGCCCGTGCCGCTCTCAAAAGTGCTGAAAGTACGTTAATGCAGGAGCAAGGGCGCGCAGACGTCGCCCGTCGGGAGTGGGAAAAGCTGCCCGCCGGCAGCCAGCGCAGCGACGAGGCACGCGATTTGTACCTGCGCAAACCGCAGCTCGCGGAAGCCCAGGCGCAACTTCAGGCGGCCAGTGCCGACGTCATTACCGCACAGGACAACCTTGACCGCACCATTGTACGCGCGCCCTATGCTGCGCTGATTCGTGCCAAGCACAGTGAACTCGGCCAGTACGTGGCGCCCGGCAGTGCACTTGCCGACCTGTTTGCCGTGGATTTTGCAGAGGTGCGCCTTCCCATAGCCCAGACCCGTCTCCCCTACCTGGAGCTGCCGCCGCTCTTTAACGGGGACGCGGACGAATACCACGCTGCTCCCGTTGACCTGTATACGGATGTAGGGGGCGAGGTTTACCACTGGCAAGGGCAACTCCAGCGCAGCGAGGGCGTGTTCGACGAGCGCTCCCGGGTATTATTCCTGGTGGCCCGTGTAGAGGACCCCTACGGTGTGCAGACGCCCGGACGAGAGCCGCTGAGAATAGGCACGTTTGTCACTGCAAACATCACCGGCAAGCCAATATCGGGCCTGGTTGCCCTGCCCCGTTACGTGCTTCGCGCCGGCGACATGGTGCCGGTTATAGACGACAACAACCGGATACGTCACCGCAAGATCACCGCGCTACGTACCGGCGGCGACCTGGTCTATATCTCTGCCGGGCTTGATGAAGGCGACCTGGTTATTCTCACCACCCTCGATAATGCCTTGACGGGCTCTGAGGTCAGCGTGCAATCGCGCATCGGCAGTCGCGAATTGAGACGCGGCCAAAGTGCACCTGGCGTGCTGGAAGAGGAAGCCGAAGCCACTCTGACTGTCGCTCCCGCGACAGCGCAAACCGAACAGGCCGAGAGGTCGGGTTACCCGCGATGAACCAGAACCGGCACAAGGGCATTATCGCCTGGTTCGCCCATAACCCGGTAGCGGCAAACCTGCTCATGCTCATTATCCTGGTGGTGGGTCTGGGTTCGGCATTTACCATCCAGCGCGCGATGTTTCCCGTGCTCAATATCGACGCCATCATGGTCAATATGTCCTACCCGGGCGCCGCGCCGGAGGAAGTCGAGCAAGGTATCGTTTTCAAGATTGAGGAGGCCATTAACGACGTCGACGGCATCAAGCGGGTCGAATCCGATGCAATGGAATCCCATGCCAGGATTTTTATCCAGCCCCTTGATGGCACCGACATCACGGTATTGATGGACGACATCAAGAACCGGATCGATGCTATCCAGCACTTCCCGGAAGATGCCGAGAGACCCATCATCAGCCAACCCGAGTTGTTGTTTCCAGCGTTGACACTGCAGCTCTCGGGGGAACTTGACGAGCGCAGCATGAAAGCCCTCGCCGACGACATGCGTCGCGAGCTATTGGCCCTGCCGGAAGTCTCCGCCGCCGAGGTAACAGGGGCGCGAGACTATGAAATCTCGGTGGAAATATCGGAGGAACGACTACGCGAATACCATCTTACCCTCGGCGGCGTGGCCGACATTATTGCCAGTTCTTCAGTCAACCTGCCGGCCGGTTCGGTGCGCACCGAACAGGGCGATATCATGCTGCGCACACTCGGGCAGGCCTATATACAACAGGATTTTGAGTCTATTGTCCTGCGCAGCTGGCCCGATGGCACCCGCCTGCTGCTGGGCGATATTGCCACCGTTAAAGACGAATTCGAGGAAACACGCAGCTTTGCCTCCTTCAACGGACGCTATTCGCTGGGTATCCAGGTTTTTGCCATGGGCAGCCAGGACATTATTGATACTGCTGCCGCCACCCGCGCCTGGCTGGATGATATACAGCCGCAGTTACCGGCGGCGGTCGAGCTGGTAATCTGGGGCGACATCACGTATTACCTCGAGGGACGCTTGGGAATGATGCTGAAAAACCTCGCCCTGGGCGCATTGCTGGTGTTCATCGTACTGGCGTTGTTCCTTGAAATAAAACTCGCCTTTTGGGTGATGCTGGGCATTCCGGTCTGCTTTCTGGGGGCCATGGCGCTGATCAACACGCCCTACATTCACGCCAGCCTCAACATGATCAGTATTTTCGGCTTTATTCTGGTGCTGGGTATCGTGGTGGATGATGCCATCATCATGGGCGAAAGCGCTTACGCCGAACAGGAACGGCGCGGCCACAGTATCGATAGCGTTATTGACGGCGTGCAAAAAGTTGCCACGCCAGCCACCTTTGGGGTTCTTACCACTATCGTGGCCTTCGCGCCGACACTGTTCATTGATGGCGTTTTCGCTGCCTTTCCCGAGGCCTGCGGCTGGGTAGTCATCCTTTGCCTGGTGTTTTCACTGGTGGAATCGAAGTGGATCCTGCCCGCGCACCTGGCTCACAGCAGTCCCACCAGGAGTCGCCTGCTGCTATCGATAGACAAGATCCAGGAGGGAGTCAACAAACGGCTGAAGCACTTCATTCAATACCGTTACAGCCCGCTGATGCAGAAGTGCGTTCACTATCGCTACGCGACTCTCGCGGGATTCCTGAGCCTGTTAATCCTGTGCACCGGACTGTTGGCCGGCGGCGTTGTACGTACCGTGATCAGTCCGGATGTGCCGGGCGAATTCATTAATGCGGAATTGCGCATGTCCGAAGGTACTCCCGAGGAGCGCACCCAGGAAGCCATTAGCAGTATTGTGGCCGCACTCAGGCAGGTAGAACGTGATTACCAGCAGGACACAGGCCAGGATGCCCGCCTGGTGGAGCATATTTCCGCCTATGGCAGCGACCGCATCAGCGGTGGCGTCGATATTGAACTGACCAAGGAAGACCAGCGCAGTATCAGCACCCGTGAAATCGAACGCCGCTGGCGCGAGGCCGTGGGCGTTATTCACGGCGCAGAAGTATTGTCGATCAGCAGCGCCGACGGCCCCGGCTTCGGCCCGGCAATCGCCTTTGACCTGCAACACAGCGATTTCACCTTGTTGCGTGCAGCCGCCAATGATCTTGAAACGGCCATGCACAGGTACGATGGCGTGTTCGATATCCGCAACGGCGCCAGCGACACTACCGATGAATTCCATATCGATATCCTGCCAGAGGCAGAGGCCCTGGGCCTGGATCGCCTCGCTGTCGCCAGCCAGGTGCGTCACGCTTTTTATGGAGCCGAGGCGCAACGGGTACAGCGTGGCATAGACGAGGTCAAGGTCATGGTGCGCTATCCCCGGGCGGACCGTGAAACCATCAACACCCTGAACACCATGTACATACGCACGCCCGAAGGCGATGAAGTGCCCTTTGACACCGTTGCTGAAATCAACGTGGAGCAGGGACTGCTCAAGGTTACCCACATCAACTATCAGCGCGCGGCGGAAGTCACCGCTGAAGTCAACAAGGACCTGGTGGAGCCATCGCGGGTAGTCAGTGACATCGAAAACAATGTAATGCCGGCACTGATGCAAAAATATCCGGGATTAAGCTATGGCCTGGCGGGCCTGGCTGATGAGGAAGCAAAGCTGCTCAAAAGCATGGCTATTGGCTTTGGCCTCGCATTATTCGGGATTTACGCCCTGCTGGCCGTACCTACCCGCTCTTACCTGCAGCCGTTTATTATCATGGGGGTTATTCCATTTGGTGTCATTGGCGCCATTGTCGGCCACTGGATCACCGGCTATCCCCTGAGCATGATGTCGCTGATGGGCGTTATTGCCCTGAGCGGGGTGGTGGTCAATGACAGCCTGATTCTCGTCGACCATATCAATAACTCGATCAAGAGTGGCGTTGATGGGCTGCAGGCGGTCATTGATGCCGGTACCCGCCGTTTTCGAGCGATCCTGCTGACATCGTTGACCACTTTTTTCGGGCTGGCCCCGATGCTGCTGGAACGCAGCGCCCAGGCACAGGAGATTGTCCCCATGGCGATATCGTTGGCCTTTGGTATCGTCTTCGCAACGGTGATTACCCTGTTGCTGGTGCCCAGCCTCTACATGATCTTGCTGGACCTGAGGGCCTGGGCTGAACGCCGGGGCAGCCGGGCGGCTGCCGCAGTCAACTAAACAAGCGCCGCTTCCGCACCGGCAGCAGCGCTTGCCGTGCCCGCCCTGGCCCGACTAAGGCACCGCGCTACAGGACAGGCAACGCATGTACAGGTACCCCGGGTCATTCAGCTCCAGCAGCGCCTGCGCGGCGCGGGACAAGGGTTGAATAAGCTGCTGTACGTTGCTGTTCACTGGAAACAGCGACTCAATGCCCGCCCGGGATAACAATTGCTGCAGCAGCAGATCCCGGGGCGAGAGGGGCTGGTGTACATAATCCACCTTGTACTCCTCCAGGCCCGCCAGCGTCGCTGCTGCCGCGATTGCCTGCCGCAAAGAACCCAGCTCGTCGACAAGGCCCACCCGCTGTGCATCCGCCGCACTCCAGACCCTGCCCTCGGCTACCTCGCGAACCTGCTCAACACTCATGCCACGGCCTTCCGCAACCAGCTCGACGAAATTGCGATAGGTGAACTCCACCGTGTTCTCTAGCGACCTGGCCAGCTGCGGGTTCAGCGGCCTGTCCAGGCGGAGTGAACCCGCCAGTTCGGTAGTGCCCACCCCATCGGTATGAACGCCGACACGATCCAGCAATTGCTCGAAGGTCGGAAACGCCACAAACACACCGATACTGCCGGTGAGGGTTGCCGGGGTGGCCCAGATTTCATCCGCCTCTGCGGCAATATAATAGCCTCCGGAGGCGGCGACCGAACCCATCGACACCACAACGGGCATGCCCTGCTCGCGCACCTCCGCCACCGCCTGGCGAATACGCTCGGAGGCCATCACGCTGCCGCCACCGCTGTTCACCCGCAATACGATGGCCCTGACGCCCTCAGCATCCGCCGTCTGCCGCAGCAGGCGCGACAGGGTGTCAGCACCGATCACTCCCGGCGGTTGCTCACCGGGCATGATGTTGCCCACTGCAGTCACCACCGCAATCCGCTCGCCGCTCATCCGGGTTAAAGAGGACGGCCGTTTGCGGGCAACATAGCGCTCGAACATCACCGCCTCATAAAAACCCTGGTCGTCCGTGGCACCGACCACACCCGCCAGGTACTCATTGGCATCGCGACGCGACATCAGCCTGTCGACAAGACCCTGCTCCAGGGCCAGCCCGGCGCTGTCGCCGTCAATCGCTGCCAGTAGCTCGGCATAATTGTTGATATAGGCATTCACCGCACCGGCAGGGAGTTGCCGCCGCTCCTCCACCAGGCCGGTATAACGACCCCACAAATCCTCCAGCCAGCGCTCGGTTATCTCTTTCTCCTGCTCGGACATGTCGTTCCTGAGGAACGGCTCGGCCATGGATTTATGTTCACCCGCCTTGAACACGTGCATTGAAACCGACAGTTTTTCCAGCGCTTCACGGAAGTGATTACGGTAACTGGCGAATCCTTCCAGTGGTACCGCACCCATCGGGTGCAGAATTACTTCATCGGACTGGCTGGCCAGCAGGTACTGGTCCTGGCTGAAATAATCGCCCATCGCCATCACCGGCTTGCCACTGGCCTTGAAGGCATCCAGCGCCTCGGCTATCTCGAGATGCTTGCTGATACCAGAGGACACCATGAAATCCAGTTCCATCACCAGGGAGGTAATGGCCGGGTCCGTGCGCGCATAGTTGATCGCGTCCACGACATCGCGCAATAGCACCTCCCTGGAACCGGGGGCCGCCTGGCCAAACAGGGCCTGGAGGGGTTGTGCAGGCGATTTTTCGTCTACCAGGGTGCCGTTGAGATTCAGTAGCAGCGCCGCCCGCTCGGGCACGGGTTTCTGTTCACCACTGAAATACAGCAGGTAGATAACCACCAGCAATACCAGGAACAGAATGTTCGACAACGCCAGGCGAAGCCAGGTCAAAGCGCGCCAGAAACCGGAAAACAGGCGCCGTAGCAGGGAAGGCTTACTCATGGGACAACTCCTTGTTGTTTTCCGCAGTGGCGGCACGCAGTTCCTGTGCACGCCAGCGCACATAGAACATGGCGCTAAGAAACAGTATGGTCACTGCGGCAAGACCCAGCCAGGGCAGCAGCTGATCGGGGGTCGCGAACACGCGCTCCACCAGGGCAATAAAGTACAGCAGGGTGACAAAACACAGCCAGATAAAACTGCGCAGGCTGTCCCGGCGCATACCCGGCAAAAACGCCAGTAGCGGCAGCAACGTCCCCAACCAGATAATCCACGGCGGCTGGGTAAGTACGAGGTTGCTGGTTTGCTGTGCCAGCAGCAGGCCCCAGCTCACCCAGGTCAGTCGCCACGCCTGCAGGCTCAGGCCCTTTCTCGCTGTGACGGGGCTCATGCTGCCAACCCCAGGCCCAGCCGAGCGACCCGTTTGCCCAGGGCGCGACAGAGGGCGCTCTCCTCGTCATCCAGCTTACGGGCGTTGTCCGGCCCGGCCCAGTGCGAGGCGCCGTAAGGGGTGCCGCCGGAGCGGCTGGTCATCAGGCCGGCCTCGCTGTAAGGCAGGCCGACCAGTACCATGCCGTGATGCAGCAATGGCAGCATCATGCTGAGCAGGGTGCTTTCCTGGCCGCCGTGCAAACTGGAGGTGGAAGTGAAAACGGCGGCGGGCTTGTCGATCATGGCGCCACTGAGCCAGAGCCCGGCAGTCTGGTCGAGACAATACTTGAGAGGCGACGCCATGTTACCAAAGCGAGTAGGACTGCCCAGCACCAGGCCGGCACAGTCCCGCAGGTCTTCAGGCTCGCAATACAGAGGGCCGGTCGCCGGGATTTCGTCCTCGGTTTGTTCGCATACGGGAGAGATGGCGGGCACCGTCCGCAATCGCGCACTGATACCCGCAACGGTTTCCACTCCCCGGGCCACCTGCCCCGCCATGTCGGCAGTGGCACCATGACGGCTGTAATAAAGCACCAGGATATAGGGGGCAGACATCAGCGCAGCAACTCCAGCACCTTTTCCGGGGGCCGCCCCAGGACGGCCCTGTCGCCGTGCACAAGGACAGGACGCTCAATCAGCCTAGGCTCAGCAGCCATTGCCTCCAGCAGTTCGGTCTCAGTACTATCCGTACTCAGACCTGCTTCCCGGTAAGCGGCCTCTCCCCGCCGGATCAATTGTGCAGCAGACAGTTCAAGCTTGCGCAACAGCTGTTTCAACCCGGCAACCGTCGGCGGGTTGTCGAGATAGAGAATCACAGCAGGCTCGATGCCGTGCTCCCGCACCAGTGCCAGCGCGGCCCTTGACTTGGAACAGCGGGGGTTGTGGTAAATCACATACTCACTCAAGACGGAATCCTTACAAACGGCAAAACCCACATTATAGCAAAAGGCATCTGTGGGGCGCCGCCCTCAAATCGTGTCATAATGGCCTGATGAAAACGTCTTTGAAATCGCTTCGCGTCGCTACCGCTCTCCTCCTGCTCCTGGCCCTCGCCGGCTGTGAGCCCGAACCCCGGGATAACGCTGCCCTGTTCAAGAGCCTCCACGGGCAATGGATCGTTATCAATTACTGGGCACAGTGGTGCAAGCCCTGCATCAAGGAGATCCCGGAGCTCAATGCGCTTGATGAAAATCATGCCGACATTACAGTGCTCGGGGTTAATTATGATGGCGCCACCGGTGATGACCTGGCGGCGCAGATAGCCACTTTCGGCGTCAGCTTCCAGACCCTGGCGGAGGATCCGGCAGCGCTGCTGGGCGTACCGCGGCCCATCGTTCTCCCGACAACGCTGATCATAAACCCCCAGGGCGAGCTGGTGAACTCACTGGTCGGCCCCCAGACCCTGGAATCCCTGCGGGCCGCCACGGTAGAGCAGGAGGGGCCCGCCACGTAACCTGCTCCGCCGGTGAGGCTCTTACAGGCCTGCACCGGCGTATCTATCGCTACAGGCTCTGGTAGTAATCCATCAGGATCCGCGCCACTTCCGGTCGGGAAAATTCAGCGGGTGGCGCGATCCCATTGCCCAGCATCTCCCGTACCTTGGTACCCGACAGCAGTACAAAGTCTTCGGGGCTGTGGTCCGGGGCGTCGCGCATCATCACTACCCGATCCAGTTTCTTGCTGTAAGCGGTGTGATCGGCGCGATAGATCTGTAGTTCCAGAGCGCCCTCGGGTACCTCTTCATCGAACACGGTCTGGGCGTCGAAACCTCCGTAATAATCACCGACACCGGCATGATCGCGGCCCACGATCAGGTGACTGCAGCCACTGTTCTGGCGGAATACAGCATGCAGTACCGCCTCCCGGGGCCCTGCATAGAGCATGTCAAAACCGTAACCGGTCACCATCACCGTATTGGCCGGAAAATACACGTCGACCATCTTGCGGATTGACGCATCGCGCACGTCCGCGGGAATATCGCCCGGCTTCAGTTTGCCCAGCAGCATGTGAATCAGGATACCGTCGGCACCGAGATCCTCCATAGCCATCCGGCACAGCTCCTCGTGGGCGCGGTGCATGGGATTCCGGGTCTGGAAAGCCACCACTTTTTCCCAGCCACGACTGGCGATCTCTTCGCGAATCTCCACCGCGGTACGGAACGTATCGGGGAAATCCTCCTTGAAGTAGGAAAAGCCGAGCACCTCTATCGGGCCGGAAACCAGGTTGCGACCCAGGGCCCTGAAGGTTGCGACACCGGGATGCGCCGGGTCCAGGGTACGAAAGACTTTTTCGGCGACCCGATCCATCTGCTCGTCGTTTACAACTTCCACGGCATCGACGGTCATTATTGCCAGCACCGGCTCGCCTTCCACATTGGGATCGCGCAACGCGATGCGGCTGCCCGCGACGATATCCTCAGCCTCAGTCAGGTTGACGATCGGTACCGGCCAGAACAGGCCATCAACGGTCTGCAGCTTTTCCGCCACACTGAGCATGTCGGCCAGGTTCATGAAACCGTCGAGGGGGTTGAAATAGCCCGCACCCAACATGACCGCGTTCGCCGCCGCTGCAGAGTTGAGTAGCAGCGAAGGCAGCGTTGCAGCTTCCGCCAGCAGCGCTTCGCGCCTGGCATCGTCGGCCACGTAAAGGGGGTGCAGCTCCGCGGAGCCGTGGGGTTTGATCATGGTGTTCTCCGTTCGTATTCCGGTTCCAGTTCAGTCTCAGGCGTTGATGATGCCGCGTTCGCGCAACTCGCCCAGAATCATGTCCACTTCTTCGGTCAGGCTCTGTTGATCCGAGTGCAAGTGAATCTCCGGCTTCCAGGGAGACTCATAGGGATCATCAATGCCGGTAAAATTCTTGATTTCGCCGGCGCGCGCTTTTTTGTACAGGCCCTTGGGGTCGCGCGATTCCGCGGCTTCCAGGGAGCAATCGACAAAGACCTCGATAAAATCCATGCCAGCCGCTTCGTGAAGCTCCCGTACCTGGTTGCGGTCGGCGGCATAGGGGCTGATGAAACTGCTCAACGCGATCACTCCGGAATCGGCAAAAAGCTTGGCGATCTCACCAATCCGACGGATGTTCTCGGTACGATCCTCGGCACTGAAACCCAGATTGCGATTGATCCCCAGGCGCACATTATCGCCATCCAGCCGGTACGACAGCACGCCCAGCTCGTTAAGCCGCCCTTCAAGCTCTACCGCAACCGTGCTCTTGCCACTGCCGGACAAACCCGTGAACCACAGGGTTGCCCCTTTATGACCCAGTAACCGGGACCGATGTTCCCGGGTGATGTCACCTTCGTGCCAGTGCACGTTGGTTGCTTTCTGCTCTGCCATAACTCCACTCTCATTCACAAAATAATTTATCATGCCCTGGCGTCAAACCACCCAAGCCATTCCGGGCCACTGCGCTAAGGCTCGATAAAGGCCTCTCGGTACGCCTGGAACTGCGCCTTGAGACCTTCCTCGGACAAACCGAACTGGTCCAGCGTATAGGCGTGGGGCGGGCGCAATTCGCGACGATTGACGTCCTGCCACCGAGCCATTTCGGTGCTGGCGTCGGGCGTCAGCTCCATACCCAGAAACTCATAGACCCTGGCTATCTCCGCCAGCGGCTGGCTGACGGTATCGCGGAACCACAAATCCAGGAAATCGTCGTCACCGCGTTCGCGACGCACATCCAGGGTGTGTTGCAAACCGCGGGCAAACTTGCGCGCCCACTGCTGGCCAACCACTACCGGGTCGGCCGAATCCGAGTACACCTGCCAGACGTTGGCAATCATGCTCGCCAGCGAGGGAATGGTATCAACGGGGTCGCGATGGGATTGCACTATACGCGCATCCGGGAAAACCTTGAAGACCAAATCCATATAGTGGAGGTGATGCGGCGCCTTCAGCGCCCAGCGCTCGCCGGGTTGGCCGCTGCGTTTTTTCTGCCACTGCAGGAACTGCAGCAGTAACTTCAGGTATTCATAGCCTACCGTGTGATCCTGGGCCTCTATCCAGGCATCAAAGGTGGGCACATTGGCGAGCGCCTGGATATTGAAGCTGTAGAACGACTGCTCCAGCAGCATAATGTCCTCATCCGGCTCCATTGCATCCAGCGGATGTACCGACAGTAATTCGGGATTACTGTCGATCATCATTTTCACTTCGGCTTTGGCCTCCCGGATCCGGCGATCACCGGCGGCGGTGAAATCCCAATCCAGGTCGGGGCACGGAAAGCGCACTTCGTACCAGAGTGGCGCATAGAGCCGCTGATCTGCGGCGATGGTGCGGTGCAACATCGTGGTACCCGTGCGCGGCAGGCCCACGATCACCAGCGGCGCTACAATAACTTCGTCGCGAATCTCCGGATAGCGTCTCAGCCACTCCTGAACCCGCAGGCGCGTACTGAGGATATCCACCATGCGCTGAAGCATGGCCGGACGGCCAAGGGCGTTGAGGTCGGCCTCGTGTTCGAGCGACCACAGCAGGCGCTCCAGTGGTTCCCGATAACTGTCGTCGCCAAAATCTTCAAGCCCGTCTACGGCACGGGCAGCGGCCACCAGCACATCGGCATCAAATTGCAGTTCAGTCATGTGCCGGGACCCCCTCAGCCATCAGCAATTGCAAAGGTATCACCTGCGTGTGCACGGGCGGGTAATCGGTGCTCTCCACGTAACGCAGCAGCATGCTGCCACCGAGGTGGCCGGCGGTGGTCAGCCAATTGGGAAAGGCATCGCCGGGGTTGTGTGCGGATACCACGATACGCACGCGGCCATCGGCTTCCAGCACCGCACTACTGCGGTTAACGCTGATGCGATGGAATCGGTAGTCCAGGGACTCCATCCAGAAATTGGAAAGCTGGAAGTTCCAGGTACGGCACTGCTCCGGCGGCGTGAATTCGATGATCAGCGCCTCGTCCGGCGCCAGCTGCCAGTAACTGTTGTGATAATAAATGGAGGGGTCGCCGCCCGCACGCAGGCACATCTGCTGGTCGTTGGGCGGCAACTGGTTGATGTGTTTGGCAAAGCCGTTCATCCATTCCCGAAACAGGCCCGCGGTACCGGTAACAAAGGGCACCACGCGCGCCAGCTGGGCGGCAAACTGCTCCGGGTCAAGGACGGCCTCATCCACCGGGTCCAGACACTCAATCTGCAATTCCACCTTGCGTTCCCGGCGACGGTCGCGAAAGGTCTGCCGCACCAGGATATTATCGGATTCCGGCTCCATGGGTAGCCAGTTGCCCGGCTGGGGAGTGGCGCTCACCAGCAGCTCAAAGTCGCCCCCGGGCTGGAGTTCAAGATCCGCCAATGCCACGTGCCCGGTGGGGGCCATGGCACCCTGGCCGGCAAAGGAGCCGGCCTTGGTCTCGATACTGAGGTATTCCACCGCGCCCACATTGCCGGTAATACGATAGCTGCGATGGCCATCGACCGCACAATTCTGGTAAAAGTTATCCGGGTTATCGTTACCGATTTTGGCCGTCTCATGGGACAGGGAGTAAAACTGCGGGAATCGGGGATCGGCAAACTCCAGGTTTTTTTCCAGGCTCAAACGCAGCAAACGGGTGAGATAGCGAAAACCCTCGGCTCTGCTGAGGTCGTCTTCGGGTGTGCCGGGAGCCAGGATTTCGGCGCCGGCGCTTTTCAGTGATTCACAAAAGTCGAGCCAGAGCTCGCCATTGCGCAGCGCGTCCAGATCAGATGTTGGCATATTGATCGCCTCCCGGATAAATTCGATTAGTGGTCACAACAGGGATGATGGCCTGGGGTGTCTCACCCATGGTCCGGCTTGAGCAACTCCGGTGCCAGGGCGGTCACCATACGCACAATACCTTCGCGCCAGGGTATCCGGGTAGGGCCGATCAGTTGATGCATCCGCGTGGTATCAATTGCCAGACTACCGAAGGCCTGTTCGGACTCGCGGAATACCGGCTCAAAGCCGGTGAGCTCCTGTAACCAGGCGCACCACGCCTCGATACTCACAGCTTCGGAACCCCCGTAATTGACAGTCGTCGCATCGACGCTCGCCGCGCCCAGCAAGAAAGGCAGTTTTTCCAGGTAATCGTCAACGTGCAATAGATTGTAGCTGTTGGGCCGCTCGGGATGGATATCAATTGGCACACCCGCCTGCATCATCAACAGGTGATACCAGGGCCAGCCGCCGTTGTCACCGTAGGGCACGCTCAGGCGCGCAATGGTAGCGGGAATGCCGAACTGCTTCGCGGTGAAGCGACACACGGTTTCAGCCGCGATCTTGCTGATACTGTAGGTGGGGAACATGGCGCGGTGATTGTCACCCAGGGGGGAGTCTTCGCTTCGCGGCTCGTGACCCGCATATTGATAGACCGCAGTGGATGAAAGGTGCAGGAAAGCCCTGGCATTGCGGCAATGCAGCATCAGGCGGCCCACGCCTTCGGCATTGGCCGCGAGGTCATAGTCAAAACTGTCGGTTTTGACTACCGCGAAATTAAGGACATAATCAAAGTCATCGGCAAGCCCCTGTAACGATGCCGGATCCGCCAGATCCGCCTGCAGGCATTGCACGCCGGCCGCTTCCAGCCGCTCGCGTTGGGCATTGTCACTGAAGCGCGCCAGCGCGACTATTTCCGCCTGGTCCGCCCAGGCATCAATAACCGGCCCTGCCACCTGGCCGGTGGGGCCCGTTATAAGAATTTTACTACCCTTGATTGTTACTGGCTGGACTGGCATGTGGCACCTCTGCGGGGATTAACGATCGTCACAGTGTACCCGGCCAACGACAGTGTTTGATCACCCATTCGGGCTATTATTCCTGGTCCGGCAACACTCGGTAGACATCTGAAATCTGCCGGGCACTGCTGACGGTGCATTCCAGATCGGTAATCAGGCCATCCTTGAGGCTGTAGATCCAGCCATGCACGGACAACTCCTGGCCGCGGCTCCAGGCATTCTGCACGATGGTGGTATGGCAGACATTCGATGCCTGGCTCATTACATTCAGTTCACACAGCAGATCGATCCTGGCGTCGTCGTCTTCCAGGGCAGCGATCCGGCGACGGTGCCGATGTTGCACATCCTTGACGTTGCGCAGCCAGTTATCGATCAGGCCATTATCGCGGTTCTCGTAGGCCGCGCGCACGCCGCCGCAGTTATAGTGGCCGACTACCAGTACATGCTTGACCTGGAGTACATCCACTGCATACTGGAGTACCGTGAGGCAATTGAAATCCGTATGCACCACCATATTGGCCACATTACGGTGTACAAATACTTCCCCGGGCAACAGGCCCACAATCTGGTTGGCCGGCACCCGGCTATCGGAGCAGCCAATCCAGAGGTATTCGGGGCTTTGCTGATTTGCCAGTTTCTGGAAAAAGTCCGGATCGGAGGTCTTTACGCTGTGGGCCCAGGCCCTGTTCTTGTTGAACAATTCATCTATACCACTCAATTGCCTGGTGACTCCGTATTCAGATCATTAGGGTTGAAAGCCGGGATACGTTCACCTGGTTGCCATTTCCCGCGGTTGACATCTGTACCGCCCGAGACCCGGCGGTCTGTATTTGCTTCGCCAGTTGCGCCATATCCACCGCAGGATACTGGTGCGGCTCCCAGGTTACCAGGCCGATACTGAGCGTGACCTGCAAAACCGCCCCGCGACCATCGTCAACCAGAAACTCCTCGATATCCTTGCGCAAGCGCTCGGCTACCTCGCTGGCAGAAGCTTCCCCGGTACCCGTCAGTAGTACTGCAAGCCGGGAGTCTGACAGGCGCGCCAGGTAATCCGTTGCCCGCAGGCCGGAGGACACCCGCTCCGTTACTTTTTTCAGCACAAAGCGTCCGGCTATTTCACCGTAGTGCTGGTAGAGCTCTTCGAACTCATCGATTTCTATCATCAGCGTGGTCAGCGATTGGTCCGCACGCCGCGCCCGGGCAATCTCCCGGGCGATGTCCTTCTCGAAGCCGCGCAAATTGCTGATCTGGGTAAGCGGATCAAGCATGGTGAGCTGGGATATCTGCTGCCGGCTGACCGCGTTCTTGAACGCCACCGACAGTAATGCCGCCACATGCTCAACCAGGGCCACTTCCGAGGAATTGGGGGTAACCGTTACCGGCGCATCCGAGAAGCCACAGTGGAAGCTGCCCATGAGCCGACCGGCGTCGGTAAGCGGCAGCAACAGCGCATGCTGGATCGTCTGGTCGCCCTTGAGGATATCAAACATGCGCGAGTCGGTGGCGTCGATCAATTTCACCGCCGGCTCAAGATCATACAATTCCTGCATGTCGAACATGTCGTGGTAAAGATTGAGATACTCACCGTAGCGATCCGCCGAGGTGATCAGGCCCGCCAGCACATGTTCGGGATCGTACAGCCACAGTTCCGTCACCCGGAAACCGAAGTGCCGGGGGGCACTCACCAGCAAAACCTCAAGCAACGCCTGCAAATCGGGGGCTTCCATCACCATGCGCTGCAACTGCAGGGCCCGGGTGAACAGGTAGTCATTCAGCGTGGTCGACTGGGAGAACTGCTGTTGCCTGACATCTGCAATACACTCAGCGGGCGGCGCTCCCTCAATCTCTTCCCGTGGGAGGTCCTCGTATACAAACTTGTCAGTCATGCGCGGTTCTCAATCTGTCAACGGGTTAAACCGGAAGCCAGACAAATATTATTGTTGGCATCCTAGTGTAAGCCTCCTATACTGGCGATGCAAACCTGAAGCGCCTTGCAAATACAGTTCAACTGGCCTTCATCTTTGCCTACCTGGGGGTGGCTTCGGCCTGAGATACCGCATGCGGTGAACCCTTTGAACCTGATCCGGTTAGAACCGGCGTAGGGATAGGTGCTCACCTGCTATCGCCTTCCAAGCGCACGTACCGGGTCTCCCTGCAACAATCAACATGGAGACTCATGATGAATATTTCCCGTAAAAAACACCTGGCATTGTCGCTGACGCCGCTGCTGTGCGCACCGCTGGCGTGGAGCAGTGAACTTGAAGAAATTCGAGTGACCGCGGATTTTCGCCAGACCGCCGCGGCACTTTATCCCGCCAGTCTGACAGTGGTGGATGCCACGACCATAAAGGATCGCGCTGCCCAGCACCTTGAAGAGGTGCTCAATCTCGCTCCCAACGTTAATTTTGCCGCCGGTGCATCGCGCAGTCGTTATCTGCAGATCCGTGGTATCGGCGAGCGCAGCCAGTTTGTAGATCCGATCAATCCCTCAGTGGGCCTGACCATTGATAACATTAATTTTTCCGGGATAGGCAATGCCGCCACCCTGTTCGACGTCGAGCAGGTAGAAGTGCTGCGCGGCCCCCAGGGCACACGCTTTGGCGCCTACGGCCTGGCCGGCATGGTAAATATCGTGTCGGCGGCCCCCACTGAAGCGTTCGAGGGATTGCTCAAGGCGGGAATTGGTAACTACGATGGCCGCGAGCTCGGCGCTGTCGTAAGCGGTGGCCTTGCGGAAAACCTGCAGGGACGACTGGCCCTTCAGCAATACGCAAGTGATGGCTTTATTCGCAATGATTTCCTGGGCCGGGACGATACCGGTGAGCGCGACGAAAAAATGGCCCGGGGCAGGCTGCGCTGGCAAGCCAGTGACAACCTGACAGTGGACAGCACCGTCTTTTACATTGATGTCGACAACGGCTACGACCACTTTTCCCTGGATAACAATCGTCGCACACTGTCCGATGAACCCGGGCGCGATCGCCAGGAAACGGTAGCGCTGGGCGTTACCGGCACCTGGACCGGCAATGACCACTTTTCACTCGCGGCGACCGTGGCCATTGAACACTCGGACCTGGAGTACGGGTATGACGAGGACTGGACCAATACCGAAATTTGCGACGGCCTGGCCTGTGACAGCGCGCTGTGGGGGTTTGACTGGTGGTATTCCAGCACCGATAACTACCAGCGTGATCGCGAGGCGCAGGAACTGGATATACGTTTGGTTTCCAGTGACGACGGAAAACTGTTCAACACCGTGGACTGGACAGCGGGTGTGTATTTCTACAACAAGAACGAAGACCTGGTTCGCGACTACTTCAACTTTGACCGGGGCGAAGAAAGCCGTTTCACCAATGCCTATGATACCCGTCACCTGGCACTGTACGGACAATTGGCCGCGCCCCTGAGCGATCAGCTGACGCTCACGATCGGCGGCAGGGTAGAAGATTTCAGCGCCCGTTACAGAGACAGTCGCGCGGTGGCATCAAGCCCGAACGAAACCCTGTGGGGCGGGGAGATCAACCTGGAGTACCAGCTCGACGCATCCACGGTGTTGTACGGCCTGGTCTCCCGCGGCTTCAAGGCAGGCGGCGTTAACGGCGAAGCCCTGGGCCGTGCCGAAGAAAAGAATTTTGATGACAGCGTCATTGCCTTTCTCAGTGAGCGGCTGGCCTTTGAAACCGAAGTCGCGCGCAATGCGGAGATCGGTTACAAGGGGGCTTACCTGGACGGGCGCTGGGAATTACGCGCGGCACTGTTTTACATGGAGCGCGATGACGTTCAGCTGCGGGGCTGGTACAACGATGGGCCACTCTTTGTAGGTTACATCGACAATGGTTCATCGGGCAGGAACCAGGGCATGGAGCTGGAAACCACGGTTGCCGTCAACGATGACCTGGAGCTCTTTGCCGGCATCGGCTACCTGGATACGCGAATCGAGGATTTCCTGATCCTGGAGGGCTCGACCCTGGTGAACAAAAGTGGCCGGGACCAGGCCCACGCACCCAACTACCAGTACAATGTTGGCGCGCGGTGGTCCATTGCCGAGAATCTTGGTGTGCGCGTTGATGTGGAGGGTCGCGACAGCTTTTACTTTTCCGACAGCCACGACCGGCAATCCTCCGCTTACACACTGTTGCATGCGAGCCTTGATTACCGCATCAATAATATCGACCTGAAACTCTGGGGACGGAATCTCACCGACCGTGATTACGCGGTGAGGGGCTTTTATTTCCCCAACGACCCCCGGGAGTTTTACGAGGATGACACCGCCTATATCCAGCTGGCGGACCCACGAACCTATGGCCTCAGTGCCACCTACAACTTTTAGGAGCCGACAATCATGATGCTGAGTGCAGAAATTACGCTCTATCCGCTGCAGGATGACTACCTGCCGGTCATAAAGGCTTTTCTTGAGCAGCTCAAGGAAAAAGGCGCAGTCACGTTCCAGACATTTCCCACCTGCACAGTGATGATGGGGGACTATGACCTGGTGCTGAAGACTATTGGGGAGATGATGCGCTGGAGCCACGAAACCCACGGCAAAGGTGTCTTTGTGGTGAAGTTCCTGCCCGGTTATGAGGCTCTCTGATTGCAGGCCCTGCTCGACGCCATAGCCGGGGGAGTCATTGCGCTGTCCACCTGGGAGGCCGCCGCGGTCATCCTGGGTATCGCCTACCTGCTGCTGGCGATGCGCCAGAGCCTGTGGTGCTGGTATGCGGCCTTTGGCAGCACCGCCATCTATCTCTGGGTGTTCTGGGAAGTGAACCTGCTGATGGAGTCGGTGCTGCAGTTGTACTACCTGGCGATGGCCGTTTACGGCTGGCAGCAGTGGCGCGGTGGTGGCCGGCCCGCCGGCAACGACATGGCCGGTGAGGTGCCGGAGCAGACGCTCGCCATCAGTTCCTGGCGCATGCGCAGCCATCTGTATGCGGTTGGCGCGGTGCTCGTGATCAGTGCGGTCAGCGGTGCGCTGCTGGCTCGCTATACCGAGGCCGCCCTGCCCTACCTGGACTCCTTTACCACCTGGGGAAGCATTCTGACCACCTGGATGGTGGCGCGCAAAATACTCGAAAACTGGCTTTACTGGCTGGTCATCGATTCGGCGGCCATCTACCTTTACCTGGAGCGCGGGTTGCTGTTGACCGCGGGCCTGTTCATGATCTATCTGGTAATCGTGATTTTCGGGTACCTGCAATGGCAAAAACACTACCGCGCCCAATTCGCCTGAGGCTGGAACAGTCGCTGGGCCAATGGCGCCAGTGGGAACTGCAACCAGAACCGGGGGCACCTCCCGTATTGCTTGAGCCCCTGGGCCAGGGGCTAAGCAATCACAGCTTTCTGGTCGCCGCCGACCAACATAAACTGGTGCTGCGCCTGGACGGCGCCAGCCCGCTCGCCAATGGCCTGAGCCGCCAGGCCGAATGGCGGGTGCTCCAGCACGCCCATGCCGCCGGCATCGCACCCCGGCCACGCTACTGCAATCCCGAGCTCGGTGTATTGGTCTGTGACCACCTGCCGTCGCAGAGCCGGGAGACAGAAAGCCTGGCCGACCTGGGGGGCCTGCTTCGCACCATTCACGGCCTGCCGGCCATTCACCTGCGCCTGGATCCGGGCGAACGCTGCAAACGCTATGAGCACGCCCTGCGGGCCGCCGACAATCCCGGCTGGGCCCGGTTGGCCCCGCTGGAGCCCGCGATGGGTCGACTGTTAGCCCGGGCGGAAGCGCTGGCAGGTCCGGCGGTGCTCTGCCATAACGACCTGCTGCGGGCCAATCGCCTGTACAGCGATGGTCGCCTGTGGGCGGTAGATTGGGAATACGCAGCCATGGGGTCGGCCTGGTTTGACCTGGCGGCGGTTATCGCCGGGGACGAGTGGCATCCGCCCGCGGCCACCACCCTGCTCGAGCATTACCTGCTGCGACCGCCACTGGCGAGCGAGATAGAGGCGCTGGCGGTGTATGACTGCGTCTACCGATACCTGGAGTTACTCTGGTATACGCTGTACCCGAACACCCTATCCGTTCACCATCGGGAGCAAAAACAGGCCACTCTGGCGAGCCGCCTGTCGGCACTGTAAGGGCCTGTTTCAGTCACGAAAATTACTGAACTGCAGCGGCACATCAACCGGGCTGTCCCGCAGCAGCGCTATCGCCTCCTGCAGGTCATCGCGTTTCTTGCCGGTAACCCGTACCTGGTCGCCCTGGATCTGCGCCTGCACCTTGAGTTTGGCGTCCTTGAGTGTCTTGACGATGGTCTTGCACTGGGCGCTGTCCAGACCGTGTCGCAGGGTAACCGCCTGGCGGACCAGCTTGCCTGAACCCACGGGATCACCCACCTCCATTGCGCCAGGATCTATATCACACTTGATCAGCGCACTGCGCAGCATGTCCTGCATCTGGTCCAGCTGGAATTCCGCCTCGGCGTGCAGGGTAATGGTGCGCTCCTCGCGCTCAAAGCCTGCGTCTACTCCTTTAAAGTCGAATCGATTGGCAACGATCCGCGAGACCTGGTCAACGGCATTGGTCAACTGGTGAAGGTCGACTTCCGATACAACATCAAAAGATGGCATAGTGTACTTCCCCGATCCGGTAAACGTTAAGGAACCCCATGTTAGTGTGCCAGCGTCGCTTTGCAATCCCCGGGCACAACTGATTGGCAGCGCCGCGCCATTGGCACGTACTGGGCGCCGGTGCGATCGGCTGCCTGTTCGCAAGCCTGTTACAGCAGGCCGGCGCGCGCTGCACGCTGTTGCTGCGCGATGATGATCCTGCGCTGGAGACGGGCGAGACCGTTATTACGGTACGTAGCGACGGGCAGTGCACTACCCGGACCTTCCCTGTGTCAGCCTGCCACGAAGCCGACTCGATCCGGCACTTGCTGGTGACCACCAAAGCCTATGATGTGGTGCCGGCGGTGGCGAGTGTCGGTCACCGCCTCAGCAGTAACAGTACCGTAGTACTGTTGGCCAACGGGCTGGGCTTTCAGGAGACACTCGCCGGCCGCTGGCCCACGCTTGATTACTATAGCGCAACCACCACCGAGGGCGTTTTCCGGGAAGCGACACGCAGTATCTGCCACGCGGGCCGCGGCCAGACCCTCATCGGCCAACCGGGGCGAACCGTGGCGCCGGACTGGTTCAGCGACTGGCAGGCCCTGGCCATCGACTGCAGCTGGGCACAGGACATCGAGCAGGCGCTGTGGCGCAAGCTCGCCATCAACTGCGCCATCAACCCCCTCACCGCACTCCATCATTGCCGCAACGGCGAACTGGCCACGAACCCGGCACTGGCATTGGAAGTACGGGCGCTGTGCGCTGAAATCGAGACCATCGGCACTGCCGCCGGGCAGGTTGCTGCGGTGGAGCACCTGCGGGAACAAGTGGCCGCAGTCATTACCGGTACCGCCAATAACCGGTCTTCGATGCTGCAGGACGTGGCCGCGGGCCGGGAGACTGAAATTGATTATCTTTCGGGTTATCTGGTCAGGGTGGCCAATGGCCTGGGCCTGCCGGCCCCGCGCAACGCGGCGATGCTTGACGCCGTCCGCGCACTTTCTGCAACCGTCCAGGCACAGGGACCCGGAGTCTCGCGGTAAGTCGGCTAATGACCCCCGCCATAAAGCTCGTTAACCGCCAGGGCGATCAGCTCATGCCAATGCGCGGCGGGTGCGTCCGGCACCAGCAATACCTGGCGATAGCGCTGCCAGTTTTCTGCCCTGCGCTCCAGCCCCAGTACGCACAGCGCCTGTTGGCAGGACAGGGAAATCAGCAACTGCTCCGGTGGTGGCGGCCGACGCAGGGCCTCCAGGCTATTGTCGAGGGTTGTCGAACGAAAGCCGGGAGCTTCGCCCGTGAACACCAGGGTCGGGGCCACCTGCAGCGACAAATCCCGCACCTGCTCCAATAGCCAGGGGTCTACCCGGTCAGCCGGGAGTGGGCTGGCCGCGCTGATCGCCAGCTGCGGCATGGGCACATGCACCCGATGGGCGCGCGGCCACAGTGCCACCAGCAGCAGCCCCAGGCAGGTCAGCACTGCGCCACCACCGACCAGCCAGTGACGGCGACGCCAGTCGCGCCCCACCCCGAACAACGCCCACTGTCCGGCCCGCAAGGGCATTCGCGAGCGCCCCTGGTTGCGCAATCCAGCCGGAATCTGCAGCGGCTGCTCGGTGGCAGCCTCCTCGCGAAATGCGGCCCGGGCTTCATCACCCAGAGGATAATGCAATCGCCGGGGAGCCTGCGCGGCAATGTCGTGAAGCCGTCTGCGTACCTCGTGGGTATTGTGTGGCCGCTCGGCGGGATCTTTTGCCAGCAGCTGCGCAACCAACGTTACCAGGTCTTCAGGCAACGGCGTTCCATCCGCCAGCGTGGCCGGCAACGGTGGTGCCGCGATCTTCGATATTGCCTGGTTATCAACGATGCCGTTGCGCATGAAAGGGTGCCATCCGGCCAGCATGCGAAACAGCAGGCATCCCAGTGCAAACAGGTCGGAGCGCACGTCCAGTGGCAAACCCTTCAACTGTTCGGGCGACACGCAGGAAGGACTACCGCCGCTGCGATGACTGTTTCCCTGGTTACCGGCAATACCAAAGTCAGTGAGGCGGATATGCCCGTCAGGGGCCACCAGCACATTACTGGGTTTCAGGTCACCGTGTACGATGCGCTGCTGGCGAACAAGCGCGATAGCGGCGGTGATTTCAGTGGCAATCGAGACAATGCTCGCCAGGGATAAATCGCCCTGGTCCAGCAACTCCTCAAGGTCACAGCCGGGTATATATTCCATCACCATGGCCAGGTGCTCGTCACCGACGATGACATCGTGCACCTTGACGATACGCGGGCTGTCGATAGCGGCCACCAGCTGTGCCTCGCGCAGCACCTGCTTGCGTTGCGCCCGGTCTGCGGGCAGTGGGTAAATCTTGACCGCGATACGACGCTGCAGGCGATCGTCATAACCCAGGAAAACGCTGCCCTGGCCACCCCGGCGCAGTAATCGCAGGATGCGATAGGGACCGACCCGATCCTCAATCGCCACGGGGGAGTCCCACGGCCGGCGCGCCCGGCAGCCCGGCGTTGCGCAGACGCGTGCGCAAGGCCACCCGCGATACCCGCAGGACCATCGCCGTTTTGCGAAGATCCCCGCCACTGGCGGCCAGCGCCTGCTGCAATTCCGCAACCGGCACCTGCCCGGCCAGGCGAAGGCCCAGGTCGGGAAGGCGGCGATACAGTGCCTGCCGACTGATACCGGTGCGACGGGCAGCCGCGGCCACTTCGTAGCGCTCTTGCTCCAGGAGCGCCCTGAGCGCGTCGTCACCAAGTTCAACCGGGGTGCTCTCCGGGCCCGCAGCGGGCTCGGCCACTTCCCCGGCAATTTGTTGCAGCAGGAATTCCGGCAGCGCAATACCACGGTTGCTGTCGAGTACGACCTGGCGAGCACAGTTGGCCAGCTCGCGAATGTTACCGGGCCAGGCATAGCGCTGGCAGCAATGAAACAACTCCGCCCACTGCGCTACCAGCAGGGAATCGGTGGGCGGCGCCGGCAATAATGAGTCGCAACCCGCGCTGTCGCAGGCCACGGCGAGGAGGTGACAGAACAGTTCACCAATGTCTTCCGGATGTTCGCGCAGCGGCGCCACGTGAATCTCTGCGCTGCCCAGGCGGTGACGCAGGGCGCTGCGAAAATTGCTGTCGGGACCATCGAGAGCGGCGTCGGTAGCCGATATGACGCGCACATCCACCCGCTGCAGCTTACCGCCGACCGGCTGCACTTCGCGCTCCTGCAGCGCTCGCAGTAACTGGGGCTGGACTTCGTCGGGCGTGTCACCTATTTCATCGAGAAACAGGCTGCCGCCATCGGCCTGCTGGAAGTAGCCTGTGCTGTTGCGCTCGGCTCCAGTGAAGGCGCCGCGAACACTGCCGAACAGCAGCGCCGGAGCAACCCCTACGGGTATTGCCGCCATGTTAACCGCGACCAGCGGGCCGCCGGCCCTGCTGCTGCCGGCATGCACCGCCCGCGCAACGAGCTCCTTGCCACTGCCGGTTTCACCGCGGACCAGCACGTCGAGATCACTGTCCGCGGCGCGGGCGATCTGGCCACGCAACGCCTGCATATAAAAACTGCTGCCGTACAGGCCCGCCACCGCAGCCGGTTCCGGACCGGTGAGTTGTGCCGGCAGCAACTGTTCCCGTAACAACAACACAACACTGTGCGCCAGTTGCAGGGTAACGCCACGGCGAAGCTCGTGCACATCCAGGTTGACGGTGTCTGCCAGCCAGTCTCCGTCAACCCGGCAGCGACATGCGTCCTCCAGGCGACTCACTACCAGGCCACCCGGGCGACGCTTCAATGCCAGCGCGCGACGACTGATATGAGGATCGTTCAAGGGTTCGGCAACAGCGGCTTCCGCTCGCGAAAACGCCGGCTGCTCACGGCCCAGCACCAGCCTTCTGGTGCCCGTATCGGGAACTGTCCAGGTTTCACCGATACGCGTGGTATCGGGATGAAAGGCAATGGTGATCACCAACCCCCGGCGTGCCCGACTCGCTGAGAGCCTGACAAAAACCGAAGGTAGTGTCGCATCCGTACGGGTATTTTCCGACATAGGCAAAACCTGGGCGCTGGTGGCTACCGTGGAATCAGCTCCAGTCTAACAGCATGCACGCCCCGGTGCGCACTACGGGCACATTTGACGTAACGGCGGCAACCAGTGCAATGGCTACCTACCGTGTTGCGCTCAACCCAGAATCGCAAACAGTGCGGCGGCGAGCACCCAGGCGACACCGCTGCGGCGCAGCAGGCCGGACAGCGCATCGACGTCCTCGGCCGCCTGCAGCAAAGGCGATTCGCGCGTCACTGGCGCAGCCGCGGCAACACCTACCGACTGCAGCAGCTGGCCGGCAGCGACGCTGGCATCGCCAACCATCGCCACCAGCGCGTCGCGGCTGCGGACAAAGTCTCCCGTCAGGACAAACGTGGCTGCGAGCAGGCGTGCCGGGACCCAGTCCAGCACCAGTAGCAGCCGGAGCACGGGGCCCTCCCGATTGGTCTCCCGATAGAGTTGCAGCAAGCGATAGCCCAGCGCAGCCGCCGGCCCCAGCAGAAAGAAAAAGAACACCACAGCAAACCAGCGTTGAAAGCCGTCGTAGAGCAGGCTCACCTGCACCTGCTGGTGCAGGTCAAACAGGGGCCGCTCCGGATCATTGTCGGTCGCGACCTCGACGCCAAGCTCTTCCCGGGCAAACAGCCAGGCACCCTCGCCATTGCCACGCTCACAGTAATCGCGATAACGCGCCATCAGCGCATGGAAATCGCCGCGCCCAAAGGCATACAGCAACAGCAAGACCGCCGCTATAATCCACAGCAGGCCGAACAGGAATGGGCGTAAAAGATCGAGAACCAGTGCCGCCAAAAGCACTGGCAGTCCCACCGTCAGCAACAGCTGTAGCCAGGGACCCAACTCGAAGCCCGCGGCGCGGCGCTGCCAGTCGAGCCACCAGCCATCCCGGTGCAACCACTCCTGGGAACCCCAAAGCTGGCGCACGGTGAAGGCAATGATAAAGGCGAGAAAAATCATCCGGTGTCTCCTGGCAGGACAAGGCCGGCGCGATAGCGTGGCCAGTCAAAAGTGGGCCCCGGGTCGGTCTTGCGTCCCGGGGCGATATCACAGTGGCCCGCTACCCGTTCCGGACCGAGCAGGGGATAATAGCCCAGCAGGGTGCGGCTCAGCGCGGCAAGGGATTCATACTGTGCATCACTGTAGGGGAATTCATCACAACCCTCCAGCTCAATGCCGATACTGAAATCATTGCAGTTATCGCGCCCCTGCCACCGGGAGACCCCGGCGTGCCAGGCGCGATCATCCACACTGACAAACTGCACCAGTTCGCCGCAACGGCGCACCAGGAAATGGGCAGAGACTTCCAGCCCGCGAATCTGCGCGAACCAGGGGTCTGCGTCCCAATCCAGGCAGTTGGTAAACAGTTGCTCAACTTCAGGCCCGCCAAAACAACCGGGTGGCAGGGAAATACTGTGGATAACAATCAGCTCCGGACCCACGCCGGACGGCCTTGCGCCAAAATTCGGCGAAGGCACCCGCCGCGCGCCCTGCAGCCATCCCTTACTGATTGTATACCCCATGCCACCACCCCCGGATTGACTCCATCATAATCGACCGCCGGCAGCCGTGCCATATTTCACCTCGGGCTTAACCGGGCCCGCTGAACGCTGCTACAATGCCGCCCCCACCACCCGTGACTACGGACGCCACTACCCCATGCCCGCGCTGACTGAACAGGATATACAGGATAATGTACGCACCGCTCTGGCGGAGGATATTGGCAGCGGTGATATTACGGCGGCGCTGATTCCCGCCGATGCTGTCGCAACCGCCCGCATTATCACCCGGGAGGATGGCGTACTGTGCGGGCGGGCCTGGGTGGATGAGGTGTTCCGGCAGGTGGACCCGGGGGTAACCCTGGACTGGTCGGCCGCGGACGGCGAGCACATCGGCGCCAATGACACCCTGTTTACTGCCAGCGGACCCGCCCGCAGCCTGCTCACCGCGGAGCGTACCGCACTCAATTTCCTGCAATTGCTGTCAGGCACGGCCACGCGCTGCAGCCATTACGCGAGCCTGGTGGCGGGCACCCGGGCACGCCTGCTGGATACCCGAAAAACCATTCCCGGACTGCGCAAGGCACAGAAATACGCGGTGCGCTGTGGCGGTTGCCACAATCACCGCATCGGCCTGTATGACGCCTTCCTGATCAAGGAAAACCACATCAATGCCTGTGGCGGAATTGCCGCGGCGGTGAGCCAGGCGCGCAGCACTGCGCCGGGCAAGCCGGTGGAGGTGGAGGTGGAAACCCTTGGTGAGCTGCAGCAGGCGCTGGCCGCGGGCTGCGACCGGGTGATGCTGGATAATTTTTCCCTTGCCGACATGCGCCAGGCCGTGGCATTGGTCGCGGACCAGCCCACCGAACTCGAGGCCTCGGGCAATATCACCCACGACACGTTGCGGGCGGTAGCCGACACCGGGGTAGATTACATTTCGATTGGCGCACTCACCAAGGACTGCAAGGCACTTGATCTGTCCATGCGCCTGCTGGACTGAAGCCCCAACTACAGCAACGGCTCGGCGCTGACCACCACCCCGTTGTTATCAGCGTAAATGTAATCGCCGGGCGCAATTCGGGCACCGCCAATGTGCACTACGATATCCCGCTGGCCCTCGCCACGCTTGTCGGTCTTGCGCGGGGTGACGCCCAGCGCCTGCACCCCGAGGGCGGTAACGGCGATGTCATCCACGTCGCGGATGGCGCCGTTGATTACCAGCCCCGCCCAACCATTGTCCGCAGCCTCCGCCGCCAGCATGTCGCCGAGCAATGCCTGTCGCAGCGAACCGCCGCCGTCGACCACAATAACCCGGCCGTCACCGGGCTCCGCCACACACTGCTTAACCAGCGAGTTATCCTCGTGGCACTTGATGGTTACTGCCCGACCGCTGAACCGCGGATGGGCGCCCAGGTTGCGAAACTGCAGCTCGATCACCGCCGCGTTGGGCGCTGCGTCCATCAGGTCCGGTGTGGCAAATGTCATCGTGCGAGCTCCTGTGTCCGGGGTTTACAGCCAGTTTACCGGGTAGCTGGAGAGGCTGCCCGCTGCCCCCGCCACCGCACCGGCATGGCCCGCGCAGCGGGGTAGAATCTGCTCGGCGTAGAAGCCGGCGGTGGCGACCTTTGCGCGATAGAAGTCATTATCCACGCCGGCGGCCAGCCGCGCCGTTGCCAGCTCCGCGGAGCGCGCCAGGTGCCAGCCGCCAAACAGGTAGCCGCACTGCATCAGGTAATCGAACGCCGCTCCCAGCGCCACCTCGGGATTGTCCTGCAACGTCTCCAGTACCTGCGCTGTTGTTTCCTCAACGCCCGCCAGCGCATCCCCCAGGCTGTGACCGATGGCCTGCAGGGCAGCATCTTCATGACTGCTCAGGGCCGCCACGGTCAGCGCCACGTCGGCGAGCGCATCGCGCATGGCCCCGCCCTGGTCGCGACCGAGCTTGCGCGCCACCAGGTCCGCCGCCTGGATACCGTTGGTACCTTCGTAAATGGAGGTGATGCGCACATCGCGCAGATACTGCGCGGCGCCGGTCTCCTCAACGTAACCCATGCCCCCGTGCACCTGCACCCCGAGCGAGGTCAATTCCTGGCCCACCTCGGTCAGCCAGCACTTGATCACCGGGATCATCAGGTCAATGCGCATTTGCTGCCGCGGCCGCTCGGCTTCCGGACCGACGTGCGCGAGGTCCATGGTCACCGCCTCGGTATAGACAAAGGCGCGCATGGCCTCGTTGAGAGACTTCATGGTCAGCAGCATGCGCCGCACGTCCGGATGTTGGACGATGGGCACCCCGCCCTGCACGCGCTCGTGGGCATAGGCCAGCGCTTGCTGGTACGCACCCTCGGCGGCCGCCAGGCCCTGCACCCCCACCTTGAGCCGGGCTTCATTCATCATGGTAAACATACAGGCAAGGCCGCGGTTCTCTTCACCGATGAGATAACCGATGGCGCCCTCTTTGTCGCCAAAGGCCATCACGCAGGTGGGACTGCCATGAATACCGAGCTTGTGCTCGGTGGACACCGGGTACACGTCATTGCGCTCACCGAGGCTGCCGTCCGCATTCACCAGGAATTTGGGTACCAGAAACAGGGAGATCCCGCGGCTGCCTTCCGGGGCGTCCGGCAGTTTGGCCAGCACCAGGTGAATAATGTTGTCAGTGGCGTCGTGATCACCCCAGGTGATGTAGATTTTCTGGCCATGGATCCGGTAGTGATCTTCCTCCGGCACGGCCCGGGTCTGCATCACACCCAGGTCGGAGCCCGCACCCGACTCGGTAAGGTTCATGGTGCCGGCCCATTCGCCGGCGTGCATTTTCGGCAGGTACAGCTGTTTCTGCTGCTCGCTGCCGTGGGCGGCAATAGCCAGGGCGGCACCGGCACTCAGCATGGGCGCCAGGCCAAAGGCCAGGTTGGCACTGTTCCACATCTCGCAGGCAGCGGTGGCATAGAGTTCGGGCAAACCCTGGCCGCCGTATTCCGGGTCCGAGGAAATCCCCATCCAGCCACCGGCCCCCAGTTGTTGCAGGGCATCGGCATAACCGGGGGGCAGGGTTATGGCACCGTCTTTACAGGTAACGGGGTGTTCATCCCCAACCCGGCGTAGCGGTGCCAGCACATCGCCGGCAAGCTTGGCGCCTTCATCAAGTAAGGCCGTGGTCAATTCCGGCCCCAGGCCAAGTTCGGTAAAGGCCGACAACTCCCCCAGTGTGCCGCTTACATCCAGCAGTTCGTCGATCAGGAAGGTCATGTCTTCAATCGGTGCGCGATAGCTTGCCATGGAACTGAGCCTTATTGACGTGTGGGAAATTACCTGTCGGTGGATTATAGCGAACCCTACTTGGCAATCTTACTGGGGTCAGTATAATTTACCCAATCTATAGCCGTCATTTCCGGCATTCATGCAATGAATAAGGCTTGCCTGTGAACCTCAACCGAATCGACCTCAATCTGCTGGTCTACCTGGACGCACTGTTGCGAGAGTGCAACGTCACCCAGGCGGCACAGCAGCTGAACCTGTCACAGCCGGCCATGAGCAATGGCCTGCGGCGGCTGCGGGACCTGTTTGACGACCCACTGCTGGTGCGCACCTCGGATGGCATGACCCCCACTGAGCGGGCGCTGGAACTGGCGCCGCTGGTACGCGATGTCCTCAGCAATATCGAGTACGCGGTGCAACAGCGCTCCGCCTTTGAACCGGAGAATGCCCACCGCGTATTCCGGATCATGGCCAGCGACTACGCTGAATCCACGCTGCTGCCCGCCGTACTGGGCAAGCTGCGGGTACAGGCCCCGGGGCTTACCCTGGACATCATGACGCCCTCCGATGTCAGCTTTCTCGATGTCGAGCGCGGCAAGGTGGATATGGTGATCAACCGGTTTGATTCCATGCCACAGTCCTTTCACCAGATCCACCTGTGGAACGACAGCTTCTCCTGCCTGCTGAGCCCGGACAACCCGGTGCTGGAAGACTTCAGCCTGGATAACTACCTGCAGGCCAAGCATATCTGGGTCAGCAAGACCGGCATGGGCATCGGGGTCGGCGTGGACCCGGATGATGTCCAGCGCCTGGGCTGGGTGGACGGTGCCCTGGCCAAACTCGGCAAAAAACGCCAGATCAGGGTGTTTACTCGCCACTACCAGGCGGCGATGACCCTGGCGGAGCAGAACGACCTGATTGCAACACTGCCTACCCGGGCCGCGTTACTCAAGCACGACAACCCCCGGGTCGTACTGCGGGAACCGCCCTTTGCGATTCCACCGCTGGAACTGAAGATGGCCTGGAGCCCCCTGCTACAGCACAATCCCTCCAATCGCTGGCTGCGCAAACTGATCGCCGATACCGCGCGGGAACTGGACGGTAAACCGCCGCTGCCCTGACTTCTTATTCACCGCGGGAATCTCCGCGATAAAAACGATAAATTAGCTAAATCTTCAGTCCAGCCCGTAGACTGCCCTCCATGCAATGAGCGCAGGCCCTGCTATGCTTGCCAGTCAGGAGAGGATGACACTATATGACCGAGCGAATTGAACAGGGCGGCCTGCGCGTTGCCATGGAATTGCACCAGTTGCTGGAACAGGATATTGCCCCCGGTACCGGGGTCACAGCCGAGGCGTTCTGGCAGGGGCTGGAAGAGATCGTCAATGACTTTGCGCCGCGCAACCATGCGCTGTTACTGCAACGCGATGATATCCAGGCACAGATTGATGCCTGGCACCGGGCGAATCCGGGGCCGGATTACGATCGCGCGGCTTACAAGGCGTTTCTCCAGGACCTTGGCTACCTGTTACCGGAACCGGAAGATTTCAGCATCACTACCAGCAATGTGGATGAGGAAATTGCTGCCCTCGCCGGCCCCCAGCTGGTAGTCCCGGTAATGAACGCCCGCTACGCCCTGAATGCCGCCAACGCGCGCTGGGGCAGCCTGTATGATGCCCTTTACGGTACCGATGTGATTCCCGAGGACGATGGGGCCGAACGCGGCGGGGCCTACAACCCGGTGCGCGGTGACAAGGTGATCGCCTGGGCCCGGGACTTCCTCAATCGCTATTGCCCGCTGTCTACCGGTGATCACACCCAGGCCACCGCCTACACCGTGGTTAATGGCACACTGCAGGTGGTACTGCAGGAAGGCCAGATCAGCTCACTGCTGGAACCCGCCCAGTTTCGCGGTTACGCCGGCGAGCCCAATGCGCCGCACAACATCCTCCTGCACCACAACGGCCTGCACATTGACATCCAGATAGACCGGACAAGCCCCATCGGCAGCACCGACCTGGCGGGTGTAAAAGACCTTGTGCTGGAGGCGGCGCTGACCACCATCCAGGACTGTGAAGACTCCATCGCCGCAGTGGATGCCCAGGACAAGGTGGTGGTGTATCGCAATTGGCTGGGCCTGATGCGCGGCGACCTGCAGGAGTCCGTACAGAAGGGCAGTGATACCATTACCCGGCGCCTGAACCCGGACCGCGTGTTCACCGGAGTCGATGGCGAAGAGCTGGTACTGCCCGGGCGCAGCCTGATGTTCACCCGCAACGTCGGCCACCTGATGACCAACGATGCCATCCTGGACAGTCACGGCAATGAAATTCCCGAGGGCATCATGGACGGCCTGTTCACCGCGATGATTGCCCTGCACGACCTCCGCGGCCCCGGCCCGCTGCGCAATTCCCGTCGCGGCAACGTCTATATCGTCAAGCCGAAAATGCACGGCCCCGATGAGGTCACCTTCACCTGTGATTTGTTCAACCGCATTGAGGATGTGCTGGGGCTGGACCGCAACACCCTGAAGCTGGGCATCATGGACGAGGAGCGCCGCACCACGGTCAACCTCAAGGCCTGCATCGAGCGCGCGAAAGAGCGCATCGTGTTCATCAACACCGGCTTCCTGGACCGCACCGGCGACGAGATTCACACCAGCATGGAAGCGGGCGCCATGACCCCCAAAGGCGCCATGAAACAGGAGCCCTGGATCAACGCCTACGAGGACTGGAACGTGGATATCGGCCTGGCCTGCGGCCTGCTGGGCCGCGCCCAGATCGGCAAGGGTATGTGGGCCATGCCCGACCTGATGGCGGACATGCTTGCCACCAAGGGTGGCCACCCGCGCGCCGGGGCCAGCACCGCCTGGGTCCCCTCGCCCACCGCCGCCACCCTGCACGCCACCCACTACCACGAGACCAATGTGGCAAGCCGCCAGCAGGAGCTGAAATCACGGTCCAGGGCATTGCTGGACGACATCCTCACCATCCCCCTGAAAGGGGCAGAAGGGCTCAGCAGCGAGGACATACAGCGCGAACTGGACAATAACGCCCAGGGCATCCTGGGTTACGTGGTGCGCTGGATAGACCACGGCGTGGGCTGCTCCAAAGTGCCGGATATACACGACGTCGGCCTGATGGAAGACCGTGCCACCCTGCGCATATCCAGCCAGCACATGGCCAACTGGCTGCGCCACGGTGTGTGCAGTGAAGAGCAGATACAGGAAACACTGGAGCGTATGGCGGTGGTCGTGGACAAACAGAACGCCGGTGACCCCGACTACCGGCGGATGGCGCCCGATTTTACCAACAGCATTGCCTTCCAGGCGGCCCGGGACCTGGTGCTGCTGGGCCGCGAGCAGCCCAACGGGTACACCGAGCCGGTACTGCATGCGCGCCGCCGGCAGGCGAAGGCGCGCGGCTAGCTGCGGCGCGCTTAGCCCGCCAGGGCAACCATCGGTTCCACGTACTCGTAACCCAGCGCCTCGGCCACGGCGGCATGGGTCACTACACCCGCGTGCACATTCAGGCCGTTACGCAGGTGCACATCGGCCGCCAGCGCCTCGCGCACACCCAGCCGGGCAAGCCTTGCGGCATAGCTCAGGGTGGCATTGGTCAGGGCCATGGTTGAGGTCCGTGCCACACCGCCGGGCATGTTGGCCACACAGTAGTGCACAACGCCGTCCACCACATAGGTCGGGTCCTGGTGCGTGGTGGCCCTGCTGGTTTCAAAGCAGCCGCCCTGGTCAATCGCCACGTCCACCATCACCGAGCCCGGCTTCATCCGGCTCACCAGCTCGCGGGTAATCAGTTTTGGCGCCGCGGCGCCGGGAATCAGTACTGCACCCACTACCAGGTCCGCCTCCAGGGCAAAGCGCTCCACGGCCTCCTTGGTGGAATAGACGGTTTTCAGGCGGCCGCCGAATATCATGTCCAGCGCTTTCAGGCGATCCAGCGAGCGGTCCAGCAGGGTCACGTCCGCACCCATACCCATGGCCATCCGCGCGGCATTGATGCCGACTACCCCGCCGCCAATCACCAGCACCTTGGCCGGCTCTACCCCGGGCACGCCGCCCAATAGTACGCCGTTGCCCCCCTGGGTTTTCTCCAGGTTGTGGGCGCCGGCCTGAATTGCCATGCGCCCCGCCACTTCACTCATCGGCGCCAGCAACGGCAGGCCGTGGTCGGCGGAAGTCACGGTTTCGTAGGCAATGCAGGTAGCCCCGGACGCCAGCAACAGGCGCGCCTGCTCAGGATCCGGTGCCAGGTGCAGGTAAGTGAACAGAATCTGGCCGGGGCGCAACAGGCGGCACTCGTCAGGCTGGGGCTCCTTGACCTTGATAATCATTTCCGCGCGGGCAAAAATCGCCTCGGCATCCGCCACGATTTCGGCGCCGGCCTCCAGATACTGGGCATCATCAAAACCTATCGCCGCGCCGCCGTCTTGTTGAACCAGAACCTGGTGGCCGTCGTGCACCAGTTCGCGCACCCCGCCGGGGGTGAGGCCGATACGAAACTCATTGTTTTTGATCTCTTTGGGTACGCCGATTATCATCACACCGCTCCTTAGTGAGGTAGGTTCAATAATCCGCCATGCTAGAGCTAAAAAAATGACTTTTTCTCTCTATTTAATCGGTACAAGCAGTTATTACCACTTATTCAGGCGATTAAAAAGGTCGATCTGACTGACCTAGAACCGTAATATACAGTCAAGACAAACGGATATAACCAGAGTGATGGTGACACACCATGGAAATCAACACGCCAGCCCTTAACCGCACGGACCGCCGCCTGCTGCGTTTGCTGCAGCAGGATGCGCGCATGAGCTACGCGGAACTCGCGCGCCAGGTAGGCCTGAGCACCACGCCCTGCAAGGAACGCATCAAGCGCCTGGAGCGCGAAGGGGTTATTCGGGGCTACCAGGCCATGCTCAACCCGGACATGCTCGGGGCAGGCCTGGTGGTGTTCGTACAGATCCGACTGAACCGCACGTCCCAGGATATTTTTGAGGAGTTCAAGAAAAGCGCCTTTGAGCTGCCGGAAGTGCAGGAATGCTACCTGGTGTCCGGCAATTTCGACTACCTGATCAAGGCCCGGGTGGCGGACATGAACGCCTACCGCGCCTTCCTCGGCGAGACCCTGCTGACCCTGCCCGGGGTTCAGGAATCAACCAGCTATGTGGTCATGGAGCAGGTCAAGGAAACCCTGGCGCTGCACATCCCCTGAGCCTCAGTCGCCGCTGTCAGGCTCGTGATTGATGTCCTTGTACTGCAGATTGGTGAGCTGCTCCGAAAGGAGCCCGATCAGGAACACAATCATCCCGGCCAGCACCAGCACCGTACTCATGTTGGTAAATCGTAGCGAACCGGTGGCGAATGCCGCACCCAGGTAATTGACCACACCCAGGCCACCCATGAACAACGACATGGGGAAGTAGACCTTGAGTGGCGCGTACAGGGTACCTATCTTGAAGATGATCAGGAAAAACCGCACCCCGTCCCGCACCACATTGATATGGCTCTTGCCGAGCCGCTGCGCCACCTCGATGGGCACAAACCCCACCGAGTAACCCGCCCTGAAAAAGGCCATGGTAGAGGTGGTGGGATAGCTGAAGCCATTGGGCAGAAGGTATAAAAAACTGAGGAACTTGCGCCGGTGCACCGCCCGGAAACCCGAGGTGAGGTCATCGATGCGCTGGTTCACCATCCAGCTCGCCAGCGCGTTGTAAAAGGCGTTGGCACTCCACCGCGCAATACTGGCCTGGGCCGCGCGGCCGCTGCGGGCACCCACCACCAGGTCATACCCTTGCTTAACCCGGGACAGCAGGCGAGCGACATCCTCCGGATCGTGCTGGCCGTCACCGTCCATGAACACAATGTATTCCCCGTTTGCCGCCCGGGCACCCGCCTTGATGGCGGCGCCATTGCCCTTGGAATAAGGCTGCGACAGCACTTCCACACCCGCCTCACGACACACTTGCACGGTGCCGTCGGTAGAGCCGTCATCCACCACAATAATCTGCGCATCAGGGTGCAGGGCCCGCAACCGCGGCAAAAACAGGACCAGGCCCTGCTCTTCGTTCTTGGCGGGAATAACAATGGAAAAATCCAACTGGGCTTACTCCAGGTAAAGCGCGAGTGTTTGTTGGTCGGCAACGGTCAGCTTACCCGCTGCCTGCAGCGCCTGTAATTTTTGTTTCAGGGAGCTTGCCTCGCCTACTTTACCCAAAGCGGTGGTGAAATGCAGCTGCATGAGGTTCAGCATCGCGTTATCGGGTTGTTGCGCCAGGGCAAGAGCCGCATAGTGACTGGCTGACTGCATGCGCTCAAGTGCGTTCATGAATACGGAAAGAGCCGTATAAACACCCACCGATGCCCTGCCCGGTGCGGGATCGGATAAATAAATCACTTCCAGACGATCGGCCAGCAAGTGCCAGCCAAATCTAGGGCATCGATTTTCACGTTGCAGCTTCACGATCACTTCCAGAGTATTGGTATCGCCGATGGGACGGTTGGGATGCTCCAGGCCCAGCGCATTCAATTGCTCCCTGGGTGCTGTGATTCCGGCCATGCACGCAAGTGCAATATTACGCAGGTGAAAATCGCCGGCCCGTTCAAGGCGCGCCGCTTTTTGCGTCTGGCTGGCGTTGAATCCTGCTGTGGAAAACTCCAGCGCTGCGTCGTAGTCCCCCAAGCCTGCCAGACGCGTCGCCATGTCGGTGTTGGCCCGCACCGAATCCGGATGGCCATTGAGATGATGCAATGCCAGCAAGGTGGGGCTCGACCAGATCTGCACCTGGGAAACGGTCTTGAGTGCAAGCGCCAAGACCGCAATGCCCCCCCAAGCTATTAACGGTGTTGTGAGTGCCGGCCAGCGTCGGCCGATCTCGCCTGCCGTGAAGGCAGGCAACAATGCCAGTGCCACGCTCGGCAAATAATTACGATGCTCAAAATACAATTCAAGCGCAAAAAAACCGGACTCCAGGCTGTGTGCACCCAGAAAGAAAAATAAGAGCCCGGGAACAATCCAGGCAACACCGTACCAGGCACAAAGTAGTGCAATCGCCAGCAACAGGAGCCAGCCGGCCAATGCCAGGGCGGCGTCCGAGGAAGCCGTCAGCGATGACGACACCGGGAAATCGTCGTGAAAAACCCCCAACCGGGAGAGGTCTGGCCAATAAAACTGGGTGACGTAATCCCACAGAATAACCGGTTGGGTCAGCAAGCGCTCCCCGAGGGTAAAACTCCGCCTATCGTAACCATTCTTAATTTGCTCGAAATTAAGGAAAAAATAGGCAAAGACAAAAACAACTCCGACCCCCATCAGTAACCACGCGCCCTGCCGAAGCGCTGTCCAGCTGCGACCATCAACCAACCTGCCGCGTAGCAGTGTGGCTTCAATCACGATAATCAAAGGTACTGCGAGAATGCCATTTTCCTTGGCAAAAGGTGCCAGTCCTGCCGAAAGCCCGGATAGCGCCAACCACAACCATGCCGACCGGCTGACACCCAGTGCCGCGCGCGCCTTCAGGTAAAACACCAGCGCCAGTAAAACGAACAGTGTCGCCAGCATGGCCATGCGCTGAACGCTGTATAAAACGGTACTGGTCTGTTGCGGCGCGAATAACCACACCGCCATGGCCAGCAACGCCAACCACGCGGGACGCGGATATTCGAGGGCCTGGCACAATAAATAGGCCAGCCAGAAAACCAGGGTAGCAATCAATACGTGAAGCAGTATCGAGTGGCGCTTCAGGGTAGCGACACTGCCGTCGGTAAAGATTTTTTCCAGGGAAAATGTCAGCATCGAAACCGATCGACCCAACCGGCCGGAGCGATCTCCGTAGACAAAATCCTCGAACAGTTCCGGGCTTTCCGCGAGGCGCTCCAAGGGTAGCAGACTGCTCTGGTCATCAAGAATGTAGGCGCCGGACTGACCGGGCCAATAAATCCACGCAGCAAAAACAAGACAGGTGAATAGAGCCAGACACACCCATGGTGTAACCATCAGCTCTTTTGCGTTATCGGAAAAGGCGCGGCGCATTAATCAGCTACCAGCGTCAGCAAGCGGGAGGTCTGCCTGCGATCTTCATCCACAGCGAGTATGCGACCGACTGCGGCATACATGCCGGCAACATCACCCGCCTCCACTGCTCGTGCAAGGCGCCGGTAGAGAACCTGGATGTTGTCGGGATATTTACGCTCCAGAGCGGCAAAGGCGCTATCTTCATTGCGTTGTCTCCGGTCTTGCCCTGCATTACAGCGCGCCAGTTCATAGGCTGCCATATCCCAGGTAGCACTGTCTCTGCCGCTTGCCTGCAAACTGTTTATCAGGGAGGAGGCAACTCTCATGTCACCCTCACAGTCAGCCAACAGTCGCCGGATCACGGCATTCAAGCCGTTACTCTCCGACGCCGACAATACCGGCTTGCCTGCCCGCGCCAGGATGGCGCCCAGCCATTGGGCTTGCTCGGGGTTGGCGGGGAAATATTGATAGTCCAGCAGATACAACGCGGCGAAAGGCACGATTGACCCGGGCTCAAGCGAGGCCATTTGCTGCAGCGCCCTGCGCGCTCGCAACAGGTCATCGGGATTATCTGTTGCACCTTCGGCAACCCCTTGCTGGTGGCGTTTTTCAAGGGCTCGCGACTGAAAATACAGGCCCCGCGGCGATTGGGGGTGATGCCGTGCGTTAACGTTAGCCATCCTGAACTCTTCGCTCCAGGTGTGGGTGCGCAGCGCCAGTAACAACAGCAACGGCAAAAAGCAGGCCACCAGCAACAGGCGCGGGTTTATTGCCGGCAAGCGCCGACTTAACTCCAGCAACAAGCCCCCGGCCACGATATACAGGCCGATCGAGGGCAGGTAGTTACGGTGTTCAAACACCATCTCCAGCGCCAGGAAGCCGGACTCCAGGCTGTGGCCGATCAGGAAAAACAGTATCCCGAAAAACAGCCAGGGGCGAGCCCGGTAAGATGCGAGCGCAATACCCAGCACAGCCAGCCACCCCATTGCCGCCACGACAGTTGTCCAGGGTGCAAGCCAGCCACTGGATACCACGATGTCATCGTGCAGAAAACCCAGATGGGAAGGCACAGGCAGCAGCAGCCAGCCAACATAATGCCAGAGCACGCGCAGCTGGGTCAGCAACCGCTCATACAGGGTAAAGTCCCGGGACCCGTAACCACCCGTGACTGCATCCGGGATCACCATGAATATTACAGCCACCAGTACCAGGGGCGACAGTAAGACCAGCCAGCCCAGGCGTTGTAGCCACGGTCGCTGCACAGCACGCCAGCGGCCCCGGAAAAAGGCCACTTCGACCAGGGGCAACAACCAGAGCAGCAATAAACCGTTTTCCTTGGATAGCGTGGCCATAAATACCACCAGGGCCAACCATAGACTTGCAGCAACCAGCTCCGCAACAGAGGCACCCCGCTCTGCCCAGTGGTTGCGCCAGCGGGCAAACAGATACAGGCCCAGGAGGACAAACAGCGTTGCCAGTTGCGCCATGCGCTGCACCGGGTACAGCACGGTGGAGACATGCAACGGCGCTACCAGCCAGAGTGCGCACGCCAGTCCGGCGACCGCCAGCGGCAGGTGCCCGCCGCTCCTGTTATCGAAAGACGCCCTGCGCAATTCCAGCAAAAAACCAAACAACAGCCCGCCGCAGGCCAGGTGTACCAGCAGATTGCCGAGCTTGAACGGAATGGCGGAGAGTGCCTGGGTAAAAGCCGCGTTTAGCGCCAGGCTGAACATCGCCACCGGGCGCCCGGTAGGCCCGGAATTGCTGCTGCGCACCGCATCCAGCCAACCGGCGGCACTGGCGGGATCCAGCTCGGCGATGGCGGTATTCCCGGTGATTGCAGGCCCGTCATCGAACAGGAAATAATCACCACTCGCCAGCCAATACAGGCAAAAGACTGCAAAAAAAAGGATGGCCAGGGGACCTGTTATCGTTTTCATTCCGAAGTTAGCGTCCACATTGCGGGGTGCTGGTGTAATCAAGGGCAAAAAAAAGCCCGGCGTGAGCCGGGCTTTCTCTACCCCTGACTAATGCTCAGGAGTATAACCTTTCGCTGTGCTTAGCCGCGACAGGTTGAGGGCAGGTATTTGGCTTCTACCATAGTGGTAACATCCGTACCCGTGCTAGTTGTGCTTCCGCATACCCACTGCACACTTCTGCTGCCAGTAACTGTTACCGGGGACAGACTGAAACCGATGCCTGCTCCTGTTCCGCCCGGAACCACATTGTCTTGTAACGTGACCGCAACAATACCATTGTCGCCTTCATCATATTTGATGGACCTTACAATCTCGGTATTCGGATTTGTATTGAGACCAGCCTGCGCTTCGGTCGGAAACACTCCTTGCGTCGCGTAGTACTCACTCAGGGTAGTCTTGGCCTCAGACAGATAAGCCATCGGCTCGGACATTTTCGCACGCACCGTATAATCCTGATAAGCCGGCAGCGCGATGGCGGCCAGAATGCCGACGATCGCGATAACGATCATCAGTTCGATCAGAGTGAAACCTTGTTGTACTTTTTGCATTTTCATGGTCTTTGCTCCTGCCCCCGGAGGGATTGTTTTAACTTCCGCCACCATTTGTAGCGATCTCGCCCTTTTCCAAAAGCATAATGCGTGCCAATAAACTAAAAATTTCATAATTTATATTTTTATCCAATAAATTCAATGGGTTAATTGAAATCATACTTCTCCCGCAATTCGCATTGCTTCACCTGGCTATAACCCGCATGGGGCATAACACGGCGTGATGTGACGAATTTTGTCATATCAATTAAACCGGTGACCTGTTTTGTCAGCACGCAAAACGTGTGCAATGGCGGTGAAGAGGCGACCGGATACTGCGAACACGCTCCCAGATCCCAAAAAATTCCTTAAATATTGCTTAAAATCATGCTTTTACAGGCAATATAGGGTATTAGCTTTAAGTTCCGGTGGGTATACTGAGGCGGTATAGGGACTGAGTGCAGACAATAATGCCACCACGGGAATGCACACGAGATGAATGAAAGGGCGATAGGCCAGCTCAGCGGCCTGGCCGGGAGACTGGTTGTAGAGGGACTCCTGAGTGCTGAGCAGGCCCGTGAAGCGCAACGGGATGCGATTTTTGATCGTATCCCGCTGGTCAAGCACCTGGTTGAAAAACTGAACCTCAACAGCCAGCGCATTGCGGAAGTGGCCTCGCTCGAGTTCGGTGTACCGCTGTTTGATATCAATGCGTTTAACATGAGCGCTCTGCCCGTCGGCCTGGTCGATGTCAACCTGATTTCCAAGCACCACGCCCTGCCCCTGTTCCGCCGCGGCAATCGCCTGTTTATCGGCGTATCCGACCCCACCAACCTTGCCGCCCTGGACGAAATCAAGTTTCACACCGGCATTAATACCGATGCCATCCTGGTTGAGGAACGCGCACTCAGCAAAGCCATTACCGGGTGGGTTGAATCACAGGACAATTTATCCGAGGGCCTGGGTGACCTGGATTCCGAGGATTTCGAGAACATCGATATCAGCGGCGGTGAGGAGCGCGACAAGGAAGAGGGCAATGAAGCCGTTGACGAGACACCCATTGTTCGCTTCATCAACAAGGTTTTGATTGACGCCATCAAGCAGGGCGCATCGGACATCCACTTTGAGCCCTACGAGAAAAACTACCGGGTGCGCTTCCGCACCGATGGTATTTTGCGGGAAATGGTCAAGCCGCCCAAGAACCTGTCCGCCCGCATGGCGGCACGCCTGAAGATCATGTCACAGATGGACATCTCCGAGCGCCGTGTTCCCCAGGACGGCCGGATCCAGATGAAGCTGTCGCGCAACCGGGCCATCGATTTCCGGGTTAACACCCTGCCGACGCTATTCGGCGAAAAGGTGGTACTGCGTATCCTCGACCCCAGCAGTGCCCAGATGGGCATTGAAGCACTGGGGTACGAGGAGGACCAGAAGGCCATGTACCTGGATGCACTGAGCAAACCCCAGGGCATGATCCTGGTTACCGGGCCCACCGGTTCCGGTAAGACAGTCTCTCTTTACACCGGCATCAACCTGCTGAACCAGCCGGAGCGCAATATTTCCACCGCGGAAGACCCGGTGGAGATCAACATGGAAGGCGTCAACCAGGTACACGTGAACCCGAAGGTGGGGCTGGGTTTTGCCGAGGCACTACGCTCCTTCCTGCGCCAGGATCCGGATGTGATCATGGTCGGTGAGATCCGCGACCTGGAAACCGCCGAAATCGCCATCAAGGCCGCACAGACCGGTCACCTGGTATTGTCTACCCTGCACACCAACAGCGCGGCCGAAACCGTTACCCGGATGCTCAACATGGGCGTGCCGTCGTTTAACCTGGCCACCTCGGTGAACCTGATTATCGCCCAGCGCCTGGCACGCAGGCTGTGCAAGGAGTGCAGCGTGGAGGCCACCGATATTCCACGGGATGTGCTGTTAAAGCAGGGCTTCAGTGAAGAGCTGCTGGCCACGGCAACCATCATGAAAGCGGTGGGCTGTGACCACTGCACGGATGGCTACAAAGGTCGTGTAGGTATTTACGAGGTGGTTCGCGTTACTCCGAGTATTGCGCAGATTATCCTTGAACAGGGCAACTCGAATGAGATACATAAACAGGCCAGGGCGGAAGGATTCAATGACCTGCGCGCCTCGGCACTGGTCAAGGTGGCAAACGGGCTCACCAGCCTGGAAGAGATCAACCGGGTGACCACAGACTAGAATCACGGCGCTACGCTAGCGCGAGACGGATACCACTATGGCAACAACTGTAGCAAAACGGGATACCTTTATCTGGAATGGCACCGACCGTAACGGCCGGGTCTCCAAGGGTGAAATCTCCGCACAAAGCAGCGCCATGGCCAAGGCCCAGTTGCGCACCCAGGGTATCAAGCCACGCAGTGTCAAGAAAAAGGCCAAGCCCCTGTTCGGGGGCGGCGGCAAACCCATCAAGCCGGTGGATATTGCCATTTTCACCCGGCAACTGGCGACCATGATGAAGGCCGGGGTGCCACTGGTACAGAGCTTTGATATTGTCGGCGAGGGCCTGGACAAGCCCAAGATGCGCGACATGGTATCGAGCATTAAAAATGATGTGGCCTCGGGTTCCGGCCTGGCGCCATCGCTCGCCAAGTTCCCCCGCCACTTTGATGACCTGTTCTGCAGCCTGGTGGCCTCGGGCGAAGGCTCGGGTACGCTGGAAACCATGCTCAGCCGGGTGGCCACCTACAAGGAAAAAACCGAACAGCTCAAGGCCAAGATCAAGAAGGCCATGACCTACCCCACCGCGGTGGTCATTGTCGCTTTGGTGGTTACCGGGATTCTGCTGGTGAAGGTGGTGCCCCAGTTCGCCGAGACCTTCCGCAGCTTCGGCTCGGACCTGCCCGCCTTCACCCTGATGGTGCTGGGCCTTTCCAACTTTGTCCAGGCCTGGTGGTTCGTGATCCTGCTGGGCCTGATCGCCACCTTTTATGCCTTCAAGGAGGCCAAGCACCGGTCGGTTGTGTTTGCCGAGGGCCTGGACAAGCTCGCCCTGCGGGTGCCCGTGGTTGGCGGCATTGTGCACGATGCGGTGGTGGCGCGTTTCTCGCGCACCCTGGCCACCACCTTTGCCGCCGGCGTACCGCTGGTGGAGGCACTCAACTCCACCGCCGGCGCGGCGGGCAATGCTGTGTACCGCAAGGCCATCATCCAGATACGCGACGACGTTACCACCGGCTCCACGCTCTACCAGTCCATCAAATCCACCGGCCTGTTCCCCAACATGTTGCTGCAGATGGTGTCGATCGGTGAGGAGTCCGGTGCGCTGGACGACATGCTGGATAAGGTTGCGCAGCATTATGAGGAGGCAGTGGACAATGCCGTGGACAGCCTCAGTTCGCTGATGGAGCCTATCATCATGTCGGTGCTGGGGGTGCTGGTGGGCGGCCTGATGGTGGCCATGTACCTGCCTATCTTCATGCTCGGTTCGGTTATCTAGGCGTGGTGTTGTCACGAACTCCCGACCAGCGCCTGAAGGATTGATATGCTAGCGGTATTTACCGAGCATGCCTGGTGGCTGGCCAGCTGTTTACTGCTACTCGGGCTGGTGGTGGGCAGTTTCCTCAATGTGGTCATCTATCGGTTGCCATTGATGATGCAGGCCCAATGGCGCCAGGATTGTTGCGAACTGTTGGCCCAGGAACCCCCGGTGGACCAGGCATTGAGCCTGTCCAGCCCCAACTCCCACTGCCCACAATGCAAGGCGCCGGTGCGGCCCTGGCAGAACATTCCACTGCTGAGCTACCTGCTGCTGCGCGGCAGATGCGCCAATTGCGGCACTGGCATTTCCCTGCGCTACCCCACGGTGGAACTGGTCACCGCGCTGCTGACCTTGTGGCTGGGCCTGCACTTTGGCGCCAGCCTGCAGCTGCTGGCGGCCATCGTATTCACCTGGGCGCTCATCACCCTGAGCCTGATTGACCTTGACACCCAGCTGCTGCCGGATGACATCACCCTGCCGCTGCTCTGGCTGGGCCTGCTGTTCAACCTGGTGGGCGGTTTTGTGCCCCTGGCCGATGCGGTACTGGGCGCCATTGCCGGCTACCTGATCCTGTGGTCCGTGTACTGGCTGTTCAAGTTGCTTACCGGCAAGGAAGGCATGGGGTATGGCGATTTCAAGCTGCTGGCGGCGCTGGGTGCCTGGCTGGGCTGGCAGGCCCTGCCGCTGATCATCCTGCTGTCGTCACTGGTGGGCGCCGTGGTCGGTATTGCGCTGATGGCGATCAAGCGCCGCGGGCGTGAAATCCCCATCCCTTTCGGGCCCTACCTGGCCATGGCGGGCTGGATCAGCCTGGTCTGGGGCGATCAGTTGATGGCCCTGTGGCTGGGTGCCAATGGGGTAAAACTGTGAGCTTTGTGGTCGGGGTTACCGGAGGCATCGGCAGTGGCAAGACCGCGGTCACCGACCGCTTTGCGGCGTACGGCATTACCGTGGTTGATGCAGACCTCGCGGCACGGGTGGTGGTTGAACCCGGAAGCCCGGCGCTGGAGGCCGTTGCCGCCCATTTCGGGGCCGACATTCTACAGGCCGACGGTAGCCTGGATCGCGCTGCCCTGCGCGGGATTGTGTTCGCCGATCCCGCGCAGCGCAAGTGGCTGGAACAACTCACCCATCCGTTGATCGGCGAGGAGATCCGCAGACAGATCGCGGCCTCGGAGTCGCCCTACACGCTGCTCAGCTCGCCACTGCTGCTGGAATCTTCCAGCCAGAGAACGCTTGCCAACCTGGTGGTGGTGGTGGATGTACCGGAAGAGGTACAGCTGCAGCGCGCCATGGCCCGGGACAATAATGACGAGGCCCAGGTGCGGCGCATCATGGCCGCCCAGCTAGCCCGAGAAGAACGCCTGGCGCTGGCCGATATCATCGTGGACAACAGCGGTAGCCTGGACGAGCTGGATGACATTGTGGCGGAACTGCACAAGGAGTTCCTGCAGCGCGCCGAACTGGCGGAACACTAGACCCCGGATCAGGAAACCGCACGCCGCTCCGCCTGGAGCGCTGCCACAATGGGTACGTTGGCGGCCGGGAAAGGATACTGTGACAGTTCGGTTGCCGTTACCCAGGCCAGGGGCTGTCCCTCCAGGCCACGGGCCTCTCCCGTAAGCCCGGTTACCTGATACACATCCAGCAACACGGCCTTGTCACCGTAGTCAAAGGGTACCAGCAACAGCGGCTGAGCTACGCCGAACCCTATCCCCAGCTCCTCGCGCAGCTCCCGTGCCAGTGCATCCCGCACCGGTTCGCCGGGTTCCACCTTGCCGCCGGGGAATTCCCACAAGCCGCCCTGGTGGGCAGAACCTGCCCGCCGGCTGATCAGGATACGCTGTCGGGCGTCCATGACCACCGCCACCGCCACATGCACGACGGCCATTCAGGTACGGTACTCGGCATTGATGCGAACATAATCATAGGAGAAATCCGTCGTCCACACGGTGGCCTGTTGCGCCCCGCGCTGCAGTTCAATGCGGATAACGATTTCTTCGGGCGCCATCGCCGCCACCCCCTGCTCCTCCCTGTAACTGGCGGCGCGGCAGCCATGCTCGGCAATCAGCACGTCGTTCAGGTACACCCCTACCAGCCTGACATCCAGCTCCGGCAGGCCGGCGCGACCGATCGCCGCCAACAAGCGGCCCCAATTGGGGTCGGAGGCAAACAGTGCGGTTTTCACCAGTGGCGAGTGGGCAATGGTGAAGGCCACATCCAGGCACTCCTGCTCGTTGCGCCCGCCATTCACCTGCACGGTGACAAACTTGCTGGCACCTTCGCCATCGCGCACCAGGCCCTGGGCCAGCTCGACACACAGCGCCTGCAGCGCTTCGCGCAGCGCGTTATACAGTGCGCCCCCGGCACCAGTTACCGGGTCGTTGCCCGCGGCACCGGTGGCAACCAGTACACAGGCGTCATTGGTGGAGGTATCGCCATCAATGGTAATACGGTTGAATGACAGCTCGGCAGCCTCCGACAGCAAGGCCTGCAACAGCGGCGTACTCACAGCGACATCGGTGGCCAGGTAAGCAAGCATGGTGGCCATGTTGGGGCGAATCATCCCCGCGCCCTTGGCCATACCGGTAATGACGTAGTCGCGCCCTTCACAGTGGAAACTCAGCGAGTGAGCCTTGGGGCGGGTATCGGTGGTCATAATGCCGCTCGCCGCCGCCAGCCAGCCATCGGCCTGCAGGTCGGTGAGGGCATTGGGGAGCGCCTCGATAATCTTTTGCACCGGCAACGGCTCGCCGATCACCCCGGTGGAAAAGGGCAACACAGACTCCGCCTCAACACCGGTAAGTTCCGCCAGAGCCGCGCTGCAGCGGCGCGCATCCGCCAACCCCGGCGCGCCGGTACCGGCATTGGCATTGCCGGTATTCACCAGCAGGTAGGCGGGCCGGCCGGAACAGTCCGCGAGATGTTCGCGCGCCACAATAACCGGTGCCGCGCAGAAGGCATTGCGGGTGAACACACCGACACAGTGGCTGCCGGGAGCCAGCTCCATTAACACCAGGTCCTTGCGCCCGGGCTTTTTAATACCAGCGGACACGGTCGCCAGCCGCACCCCCGGCACCGGCAGCAGGGCTGCCAGTGCACCGTTACCTACTGCCATCGTGGTGTATCTCCTGTTGTTATGGCAGGCCGCTAGGCCAACTCGCCGTGGCAATGCTTGTATTTCTTGCCACTGCCACAGGGGCAGGGCTCATTGCGCCCCACCTTGGGCTGCTCGCGGGTGAAGGTCTGGGGCGGCTCCGGCAGCGGCTGCCTGGGCGTTGCCGGCATCGCTTCGGCCAGGGCCTCGTCAGCCATGGCGGAGACGGCAGCGTGCTGGAAGGCCAGTTTTTCCCGCTCCGCCGCTTCCCGGCGCCGTGCCTCCATCAGTGCGGCCTCGTCCTGGCGCTGGATCTGTACGTGGCTGAGAAACTTGATCACCTCGTACTTCAGGTTATTCAGTAACTGCTCAAACAGGGCGAAGGACTCGCGCTTGTATTCCTGCTTGGGGTTTTTCTGGGCATAGGCGCGCAAATGGATGCCCTGGCGCAGGTGATCCATGGTCGCCAGGTGGTCTTTCCACAGGTTATCCAGCACCTGCAGCATGATTTGCTTCTCAATCTTGCGCATGGGTGGGCCAACGTCTTCACACTTGGCATCGTAGGCCGCCTGTACCGCCTCGACAATACGCTCGCGCAGGCTCTCCTCGTACAGTTTGTCATCCTCATCCAGCCATTGCTGTACTGGCAGGGTGATGGCGAACTCGGCTTCCAGCTGGCGCTCCAGGCCGGGCACGTCCCACTGTTCCGGGAGGCTCTGGGGCGGGATGTAGCTGGAGATCGCGTCGTTGACCACGTCCTCGCGAATGGCATTGATGGTGTCGAGAATGTCCGCTTCCCCGAGCAGCTCATTGCGCTTCTGGTACACGATCTGGCGCTGGTCGTTGGCTACGTCGTCGTATTCCAGCAGCTGCTTGCGGATATCAAAGTTACGGCCCTCCACCTTGCGCTGCGCTTTTTCAATGGCGTTGGTGACCATGCGGTGCTCAATGGCCTCACCCTTTTCCATACCCAGTGCCTGCATGAAGCTCTTGACCCGCTCCGAGGCAAAGATGCGCATCAGGTTATCTTCCAGCGACAGGTAGAAACGGGATACGCCCGGGTCACCCTGGCGCCCGGCCCGGCCACGCAACTGGTTATCAATACGCCGGGACTCGTGACGCTCGGTGCCGAGAATGTGCAGGCCACCCGCCACCACGACCTGCTCGTGGCGCTCGCGCCAGGCCTCGGTGAGCTCAGCGCGCTTCTCATCACTGATATCGCCCGCCGCCGCCAGCTCGGCGTCCAGGTTACCCCCGAGCACGATATCGGTACCGCGGCCCGCCATGTTGGTGGCAATAGTCACCATGCCCGGCCGTCCGGCCTGGGCGATAATATCCGCTTCCTGGGCGTGGTACTTGGCGTTCAGTACCTTGTGTTCAATGTTCGCCTTGCGGAACCGCTCGGACACTTCCTCCGAGGTCTCCACCGACGCCGTGCCCACCAGCACCGGCGCGCCGCTGTTCATGCAGGACTTGACGTCCTCCAGGATCGCCTCGAACTTTTCTTCCCGGGTCAGGTACACCAGGTCATTGAGGTCCTTGCGCCGGGCCGGCTTGTTGGTGGGAATTGCCAGAACTTCAAGCCCGTAAATCTGGCGGAATTCGAAGGCCTCGGTATCGGCGGTACCGGTCATGCCGGCCAGCTTGTCGTAAATCCGGAAGTAGTTCTGGAAGGTGGTGGAGGCCAGGGTCTGGCTCTCGCTCTGGATATTGACCCCCTCCTTGGCCTCAATCGCCTGGTGCAAACCCTCGGACAGGCGCCTGCCCGCCATGGTGCGCCCGGTGTGCTCGTCGATCAGCACCACCTGGTTATCCTGGATGATGTATTCCACATCTCGGTTGAACAGCACATGGGCGCGCAGTGCCGAGTAGACGTGGTGCAGCAGGTTGAGATTGGATGCGGCGTACAGGCTGTCGCCCTCTTCCAACAGGCCCTCCTCGACCAGCAGGCCCTCGACAAACTCGTGGCCCTCCTCGGTCAGCTCTATCTGGCGCTGCTTTTCATCCACCGTGAAATGGCCGCTTTCGCCCTCGGTATCGGGGCGCAGGGACGGAATCAGCTTGTTGATACTTTTATACAGCACTGAGCTGTCTTCGGAGGCGCCAGAAATGACCAGTGGCGTGCGGGCTTCGTCAATCAGGATGGAATCCACCTCATCGACAATCGCAAAGCTGAGGTCGCGCTGCATACGGTCTTCAATACTGAAGGCCATGTTGTCGCGCAGGTAATCGAAGCCGAACTCATTGTTGGTGCCGTAGATGATGTCGGCGCTGTACGCCTCGCGCTTCTCCTCCTGGCTCTGGCCGGACCTGACCACACCTACTGATGCGCCCAGGAAGCGGTACAGCGGGCCCATCCAGCTGGCGTCGCGACTGGCCAGGTAGTCATTCACCGTGATCAGGTGCACGCTGTTCCCCGACAGGGAATTGAGATACGCCGGCAGTGTGGCCACCAGGGTCTTGCCCTCGCCGGTGCGCATCTCCGCGATCTTGCCCTCGTGCAGGGCCAGGCCACCGATCAGCTGGACATCAAAGTGGCGCAAGCCCAGTACCCGTTCGCTGGCTTCCCGGGCTACGGCAAACGCTTCCGGCAGAATCTGGTCCAGGGTCTCGCCCGCCTGCAGGCGCTCCCGAAACTCGGCGCTCTTGGCGGCCAGTGCGGCATCGTCCAGGTCCCTGGTGGCGTCGGTCAGCGCGTTAATCTGTTTGACCACCTTGCCAATACGCTTCAGCTCCCGGTCATTGCGGGTGCCGAAAATTTTCTTCATCGCGGTCGTAATCATGATTTGTCACTGTGTTGTACGGTTGGGCACCATCTGTGAAAAACGCAGATGGCGTGGCTATGTTCGAGGATAGACTACGGGTTCAGCGTCGGGTGCGGTGCACGTAGCTGGAGGGGTCCACGGCACGGCCGTGCTTGAATACTTCAAAGTGTACATGGGCACCGGTGGACCGGCCACTGGAGCCCATCAGGGCGATTGCCTCGCCCTTGCGTACCAGGTCGCCCGCGTCTACCAGGTTCTGCTCGTTATGGGCATAACGGGTTACCAGGCCATCACCGTGGGACACTTCCACCATTTTGCCATAACCGGACCGGGTACCCGTCCAGGTTACTACACCACCGGCCACGGCGATGATATTGGAGCCGGCCTTGCCCGCAAAGTCGATGCCGTCATGGATCGCGGGGCGACCCGAAAAGGGATCGGTACGGGGACCGTAGCGTGAGGACAGCCAGCCTTTCTCCACCGGACGTCCGGACAGCCACACCTGGTCATCCAGCTTGCGGTGGGTGAGCAGTGACTCAAGGATTTCCAGCTGCTGTTCGCGTTGATCCAGGCGTTGGGCGAAGATCTGCAGTTCCCCGGTGAGGTCGGGTGCCAGGTACTCGACATTGAACTCGCCGCCGAGGGGGCCACCCATGCCGGGCGGCTGGGTGAAATCAAACTCGCCGTCTTCCAGGTTGGCCATTGCAGTGAGGTGTTCGCCCAGGGCGTCGAGGCGTGTAAGCCGGGCCTGCAGTTCCGCCAGGCCCATGGTCATGGCCTGCAGTTTGCGCTCTGCATCCAGCCGCAGCCCTTCCAGTTCAGTGGACTGGGTAGCCAGCGCGTCCTGCAGCGAATCCAGGGAATTGTCGCGCACATCGCGGGCCTGGCTCTCCTGGCCTGCAACAAAGCCGAGCGCAATCATCCCCAGCGGCAGGCCGAGACAACACAGCGACAGCAGCGCGCGGGACCAGCGACCCAACTCTATAGAGCGGGAGCCACCGTGTTTTCGGTGTATCAGAATGACCTTCATTTGCAACCGACTGCAACGGAGAATAGCGGGACTATGCCACGTTCGGGGCGGCTTTACCACTTCCGATTGGTGTTTGGCACAGGTTGCAAGGGCCCCCGAATGCGCCATTATCGCGCACGGAAAGGCCCTGTTGCCGTCTCAGACGGCGGCGGGAACCGGGTTCAGGGAGTAGGAAATCGGTGCGGTGGCCTCGTCGTCGAAGGTCACCATTTCCCAGGCGTCCGGCTGCGCCATGAGCGCCCGCAGTGACGCGTTATTCAGTGCGTGGCCGGACTTGTGGGCACGGTACTCGCCAATGACACTGTGTCCCAGCAGGTACAGGTCGCCAATGGCGTCGAGGATCTTGTGCTTGACGAACTCGTCGTCGTAACGCAGGCCATCCTGGTTGAGGATGCGGTATTCATCCACCACGATGGCGTTATCGACACTGCCACCACGGGCCAGGCCCCTGGAACGCAGGTACTCAATTTCATGCATGAACCCGAAGGTACGAGCTCGGCTCACTTCCTTGACGAAGGAGGTGCTGGAAAAGTCGATTTCGGCATAGGGCGAGCGCTCGCGGAACACCGGGTGATCAAAATCGATGGAAAACGAGACCTTGAAACCGTCGAAGGGGAGAAAGCTCGCGGTTTTGTCTCCGTCTTCCACCGTGACCGGGCGCTTGATACGGATAAACTTCTTGGCGGCGTTCTGTTCCTCGATACCAGCGGACTGGATAAGGAATACGAACGGCCCGGCACTGCCATCCATGATCGGCACTTCCGAGGCACTGACATCAATAAAGGCGTTATCGATGCCCAGTCCCGCCATCGCAGCCAGCAGGTGCTCCACGGTCGATACTTTTTCGCCATGGCCAACCAGGGTGGTAGACAGGGTCGTATCACCAACATTTTCAGCCCGGGCGTGAATCTCAACCACCGGGTCGAGATCCACGCGACGGAATACAATACCGGCATTCACCGGCGCGGGGCTCAGGGTAAGGTACACTTTCTCACCCGTGTGCAAACCCACACCGGTTGCCTTGATGGCATTGCGCAGAGTCCGTTGTCGAATCATAGTCTTTCCACCCATATTCTGTGCCTTACAAAGCGCAAGGCACATCGACCGTAAGCCGATACTGCCGTGCTAGTCTGCCTGGCGACGCAAAAACGCGGGGATATCAAAATAATCCTCGCCGCCAGCTTCAGCCGCCGTAGCCGCTGCCTGGCCACCTGCCGCCGGACGCGCTCTGCGCATGGCCGGGGGCCGGTCAAAGTCCTTATAGTTGGGCTCCGACACGGGGTCCACCGTGCGGGCAGGTGCATCCACCACCTGCAGCGTCGCCCTGGCCACTTCGCCACCGAGCCCGGTAGCGACCACGGTCACCTTGAGCTCGTCGGTCATGTTGGGATCGATCACCGTTCCCACCACGACCGTTGCATCGTCCGATGCAAATTCCTCAATGGTGTCGCCCACTTCGGCGAATTCTCCCAGCGACAAATCGAGGCCGGCGGTAATGTTCACCAGAATGCCGCGCGCACCGCGTAAATCGATATCGTCCAGCAGCGGGCTGTTGATGGCGCGTTCAGCCGCTACCCGGGCACGGTTTTCACCCTTGGCCCGACCGGTACCCATCATCGCCATACCCATCTCGGACATAACGGTGCGCACATCCGCGAAATCGACGTTGATCATGCCGGGCCGGATTATCAGGTCCGCTATGCCCTGAACTGCGCCCAACAATACATCATTCGCTTCCTTGAAGGCATCCATTAAACTGGTACTTTTTCCGAGAACTTCAAGCAACTTTTCGTTGGGAATGGTGATCAAAGAGTCGACGTGTTGCTGCAGTTCACGCACCCCTTCCTGGGCGATCGCGAGTCGTTTCTTACCTTCAAAAGCAAACGGGCGGGTCACAACCGCGACGGTCAGGATACCCATTTCGCGAGCGACTTCAGCCACCACCGGCGCGCCTCCGGTACCGGTACCGCCGCCCATGCCGGCGGTAATGAATACCATGTCGGCACCGCGCAGCGCATCGGCAATACGCTCGCGATCTTCCAGCGCCGCGGCGCGGCCGATTTCCGGGTTGGCACCGGCTCCCAGGCCCTTGGTGATATCACCGCCGAGCTGCAGGACTGTTTTTGAACTGATATCGGACAGCGCCTGGGCGTCGGTATTGGCGCAGATGAAATCCACCCCCTCCACGGCGTTTTCGATCATGTGTTTTACGGCATTACCACCGCCACCGCCTACACCGATGACTTTGATAACTGCGCTCTGTGGTACGTTATCGATAAGTTCAAACATAATATATCTCCCGTTGCCGTTTGGTGTCGCGCCGGGGCGCGACGGTTGCCGCCTAAAAAATTAAAAGTTACTTTGTAACCAGTTCCTGAAACGCGTTATCACACTGTCACTATCGCCCGGGCGCCTGGCGCTGCGTTCACCGGCGCTTTTCTCGCCGTACTGCAACAGCCCGACACCCGTGGCGTAGATCGGGTTGCGCACGATATCGCTCAACCCCTTTACCGAGTTCGGGTAACCTACCCGCACCGGCATATGAAATATTTCCTCGGCCAGTTCCACGACACCCTCCATCTTTGAGGTGCCCCCGGTAAGGACGACACCGGCGGGGATCATCTCCTCGTAACCGCTGCGCCGCAGTTCCGCCTGTACCAGGGTGAACAGCTCGTCATAGCGAGGCTCCACCACCTCCGCCAGCGACTGCCGCGACAGGTCCCGCGGCGGCCGGTCACCCACACTGGGCACCTTGATGGTTTCATCGGGGCCGGCGAGCTGGGTCAGGGCGCAGGCATACTTGATCTTGATCTCCTCCGCATACTGGGTGGGTGTGCGCAGCGCCATGGCGATATCGTTGGTAACCTGGTCGCCGGCGATGGGAATCACCCCGGTGTGGCGAATGGAGCCGTCGGTGAAAATCGCGATATCGGTTGTGCCACCGCCGATATCCACCAGGCACACACCCAGTTCGCGCTCATCGTCAGTCAGCACGGAATAACTTGAAGCCAGCTGCTCAAGGATGATTTCCTCCACTTCCAGGCCACAGCGGCGGATACACTTTTCAATATTCTGGGAGGCGTTTACCGCGCAGGTCACCAGATGCACCTTGGCCTCCAGGCGCACCCCGGACATGCCCAGCGGTTCCTTGATGCCTTCCTGGTTATCAATCACGTACTCCTGGGGGAGGATGTGGAGAATTTTCTGGTCCGCCGGAATTGCCACGGCCTGGGCGGCGTCGAGCACCCGCTCCAGATCGGCAGGAAATACCTCGCGGTCGCGAATCGCGACAATGCCGTGGGAATTGAGGCTGCGAATATGACTGCCGGCTATACCCACATACACCGAATGGATCTGGCACCCCGCCATCAGCTCCGCCTCTTCCACCGCGCGCTGGATAGACTGCACGGTGGATTCGATATTGATCACCACCCCCTTTTTCATACCCTTGGAGGGGTGGGAGCCAATGCCTATCACCTCAATGGACCCCTCCGCACTCAGCTCACCAACAATGGCGACAACTTTGGAGGTGCCGATGTCCAGCCCTACAATCATTCTTTTATCCTGTCCGCTGCCCATGGCAGTTTCACTCCCCAGCTGTCTTATTCATTGACGACCACCGCCAGTTCAACCGGCTCCCGAAAAGCGACCGCCAGGCCGCGCTCGTAGCGCAGGTCGACCCGCTCCACCTCGCCCGGGCGTGCCGCCAGTTCGCGGGCATAGACCGTGGTAAAACGCTGCACCCGCTCGGCGAAATCGGTATTACCCAGCGCCAGGGCAATGCCGCCTTCAAGCACCGCGGACAAATGACCACGCTTATCGAGGGTTAGCGCCAGCACCGCCAGATTTACCGGCTTCAGCAGCTCGCCCAGCTGCTGGTAACTGACCATCAGTTGTCCGGCGGCGCCCTCCGGCCCCCGCAGTCGCGGCAGCGCCTCCCCTGCCTGGACACTGTCACTTTGAAAAACCTGGCCCTCGTGATTCAGGAAACCGTTGTCGCCCCAATGGGCGATAGGCAATTGCTCCAGCACATGGATCTCCAGGGCGTTGGGCCAGCGCCGGCGCACCGACGCACGGTAAATCCACGGCAGGGCCTCCAGCTGGTCGCGCACTTCGCCCAGGTCCGCGCCCAGGAAGCCGCCCACCAGGGCCGGCTGCACCATCTCCTGCACGAGCTCGGTCTGGGTGCGCTGCAGGCTGCCGGTTACCGTAATCTGCTCCACCGGAATCTGCTGCAGGGTGAACCAGGCCTGCAAGCCCGCGGCGATGACCACCGCACTGCCCACCAGGATCAACAAGCGGTTGACCCAGCCGTCCAGCACCGCCATGCCGGGGCGCAGTCGTGTAGCGGCCGGTGCCGCCGGCTTGCGCCGGGTTGCGCCTGCAGCCGCATTGCGGCGACGCACGGATTCAGGCCTCGTCGCCACGATGTCCGCCTCCCCAGCTCAATTCGACAATGCGCCGGACCAGCGCGGCTATCGACAGCCCCACCGCAGCGGCCGCCATGGGCACCAGGCTGTGCGAGGTCATCCCCGGAATCGTGTTCACCTCCAGTACATAAAAGCGTCCGTCGCGATCACGCATCAGGTCAACCCGGCCCCAGATCGCACAATCCAGTGCCCGGAAAGCCGCCAGCGCCAGCGCGGCCACCTCGGCCTCGGAGGCCGCATCGAGGCCGCTCGGGCAGTGGTAACGGGTCTCGTCCGATAAATACTTGGCTTCGTAGTCATAAAACGCGCGGTCGGTTTCCATCTGAATGGAGGGCAGTGCCTCCTGTCCCAGGATCGCCACTGTATATTCGGGGCCATCGATAAACTGTTCCGCCAGAACGGTATTGCCGTACACCGCGGCCTCGCGCCAGGCGGCTTCCAGCTCGGCGGCGTTGCTGGCGGGCGCCATGCCGACACTGGAGCCTTCGCAGGCCGGTTTGACAAACACCTTGCCAAAACGGGTCATCACCGCGTCCCAGTCGGTATCGGCGGTGAGCACTGCAAATCCCGCGGTCGCAATGCCGGTTCCCTGCCACAGCTGTTTGCTGCGCTGCTTGTCCATGGCCAGCGCCGAACCCAGCACTCCCGAGCCCGAATACGGTATTTGCAGGGTCTCCAGGGCACCCTGGATCACGCCATCTTCACCACCGGGGCCGTGCAGCGCGTTAAATGCAAAGGTGACGCCTTCAAGCTGCGCTATCCAACCGGGTGTCGCCGGATCCACACGGCGCACGTCACAACCCAGGCTTTCCAGTGCCGTAACCACGGTAGCGCCACTGAGCAGAGAGATGTCGCGCTCTGCGGAGCGCCCACCCAGGAGCACTGCCACCGGACCCGCTGTTGCCTGCGCCCAATTCATTGGCCGACCTCCACAAGACTGCCCAGGGCGTACAGGTCCTGGGCCAGCCGGCCTATGTTGCCCGCACCCTGGGTGATCAGCACATCGCCATCGCGCAGGATGCCGCGCAGTACGGTTGCCATTTCATCCGTGCTCTCGACAAAAACCGGTTCCACCTGGCCGCGCTGGCGAATGCTGCGGGTAAGGCTGCGGCTGTCGGCACCGGGAACGGGATCTTCCCCGGCCGCATAGACCTCCAGCAAAAGCAGCGCATCACAACGCGACAGCACGGCCACAAAATCCTCGTACAGGTCGCGGGTCCGGGAATAGCGATGAGGCTGGTAAATCATGACCACCCTGCGGTCCGGCCAGGCCTGGCGCGCGGAGTCCAGGGTGGCGCGGACCTCCGTGGGATGGTGGCCGTAGTCATCCACCAGCAGGGCGCTGCCGCCGGCCAGTTGCAGTTCGCCCAGTACACTGAAACGGCGACCCACACCGCCAAAGTTCGCCAGCCCGCGCAGGATCGCGGCATCGTCCACGCCTTCATCGCTGGCAACGGCTATGGCCGCGGTTGCGTTGAGTACATTGTGCTGGCCGGGCATATTCAGGTGCACCGCCAGGGGCGCCAGGCTGCCGGGCCGGTGCACCGTGAACGCCGTGGCCAGGCCCTGGCGGTCGATGTCGGTGATGCGGTAATCGGCGTCCGCTGCGGTGCCGTAGGTCGCAAACTGGCGCGCCAGGTCGGGCAACAGGCCGGCCACTACCGGGTCATCCAGGCACAGCACCGCCAGTCCGTAAAATGGCAGGTTATGCAGGAATTCCAGAAAAGTGCCGCGCAATACCGAAAAATCGCCGCCGTAGGTCTCCATGTGGTCTGCTTCGATATTGGTCACCACTGTCACCATCGGCTGCAGGTGCAGGAAGGAAGCGTCACTCTCATCGGCCTCGGCAACCAGAAAGCGACTGGCGCCGAGCTGGGCGTTGCTGCCGGTGCTGTTGACCAGGCCACCGATGACAAAAGTCGGATCCAGGCCCGCCTCGCCGAATATCGCGGCAATCAGGCTGGTGGTGGTGGTTTTCCCATGTGTGCCGGCTACTGCTATGCCGTGGCGGTAACGCATCAGTTCCGCCAGCATTTCCGCCCGCGGCACCACCGGAATACGCGCGGCTTTGGCGGCGACCACTTCGGGGTTGTCGTCGTGTACCGCACTGGAACTGACCACCACATTCGCGCCACGCACGTGGGCCGCCGCGTGACCGAAAAACACGTCGATTCCTTTCTGCTGCAGGCGTTCGGTGACCGAGCTGGCACGCAGGTCAGAGCCGCAGACTTCATAGCCGAGGTTAACCAGCACCTCGGCAATACCACTCATGCCGGAGCCGCCGATACCGATCATGTGGATCCGGCGGATGCGCCGCATTTCGGGCACGCTGTAAAGGTTAGTGTCATTCATCGCGTGCTCCCTGAGGTGTTTGCGCACAGCGCCTCACACAGATCGGCAACCTGCTCGGTAGCCCGCGGACGCGCGGCTGCGGACGTTGCCGCGGCCATGGCCGCGAGACGCTGGGGATTGGCGATATAGCCCGCGAGTGTCGCCGCCAGGTCGGCCGCCTTGAGCTCGCGCTGACGCAGCAACAGGGCAGCGCCGTGGTCGGCGAGCGCGCGGGCATTGGCGCTCTGGTGATCGTCAATCGCATGGGGCAACGGCACCAGCAGCGACGGCCGCCCCATGATCGCCAGCTCTGCAACCGTAAGCGCCCCGGCGCGACAAATCACCAGGTCGGCCCAGCCGTAGGCGGCGGCCATGTCTTCAATAAATGCACTGACCCGAACACCGTGTTCGAGCATCTCGCCATACTCCTTGCCCAGGTCGTCCACGTGCGCATTCCCGGCCTGGTGCCAGACCTCAACCACACCCTCGCCCGCCTGCCTGCGCAATTTGCGCAGCGCGTCCGGCAACAGTGTATTGAGCGGTTGCGCACCCAGGCTTCCTCCCAGCACCAGTAGCCGCAGGGGACGCTGGCCGCTATAGTCCCAGGGCTGTTCTGCGGCGGTCGAGAGCAGCTCGCGACGCACCGGATTGCCCAGGACCTGTACAGCCCGGCCGTCGGCAAAGGCACCGGGAAACCCGCACACCACAGCTTTAGCCAGCGGTGCGAGCATGCGGTTGGTGGTGCCTGCGATTGCATTCTGTTCGTGAATCAACAAAGGCTTGCGCAGCAACCATGCTGCGACACCCGCGGGCCCCGCCGCGTAACCACCCATACCCACCACACAGGCTGGTGCCAGTCGCCAGACCAGTCGCAGCGCCAGCAGCGAAGACCACAACAGCAGCCACAGGCCCAGGAGCGTGTGCAGGATGTTCTTGCCACGCACTCCCCGCACCGGCAATGCATGCAAAACAATACCCGCAGCCGGAACGACCCGGGCTTCCAGGCCGCGCGAGGTTCCCACCCACTCCACCCGGTAGCCGCGCTCGCGCAGCTCAACGGCTACCGCCAGCGCAGGATAGACGTGGCCGCCAGTACCACCGGCCATGATCAGGATCAGGGGTGGCAGGCTCATGCGCGCGCCCTCTTTTTATTGGCAGGTGCAGCCGCTTTGCGGGACGGCGCCACGCACAGGTCGCGCTCAATACGCAGTACCAATGCCAGCATGGTGCAGCACACGATCAGGCTACTGCCGCCATAGCTGACAAAGGGCAGGGTCAGGCCCTTGGTAGGCAGCAGCCCCGAGCTCACCCCGATATTCACGAAAGCCTGCCCGGAAAATACCAGCGCCACGCCAAAACAGAGGTTGGCACCAAACTCATCGCCCACTATCTGGGCCTGGCGCGCCACCCACAAAATGCGACCGATCAAAGCCACAAACAGGCCAATTACCAGCATTGCCCCTAAAAACCCGGTTTCTTCCGCCCAGATCGAGAACACGAAATCGGTATGCGCTTCCGGCAGGTAAAAGAGCTTCTGGATACTGTTCCCCAGACCCACGCCCACCCACTCGCCGCGACCGAACGCAATCAGTGACTGGATCAACTGGAAACCGCTGCCGTAGGGATCAGCCCAGGGATCGGTATAAGCGGTCAACCGCGCAACACGGTAGGGCGCGGCAAATACCAGCGCTACCAGGCCAGCCACACTCAGCGACATGACCCCGAGGAAACTGGTGAGCTTGACCCCGGCGAGAAAGAGCATGCCGAAGGCGGTGACAACCAGGATAACGGTCGCGCCGAAGTCCGGCTCCGCCATTAACAGTACGCTCACCAGCAGCAGTACTGCCATGGGCTTGGCAAAACCCTGCCAGCGACTGCGCAATTCGTCACCATGGCGAACCAGATAGCCGGCGAGGTATATCAGGACCGTAAACTTGGCGAATTCCGAGGCCTGCAGGGTGAACGGCCCCAGTGGCAGCCAGCGCTGCGAACCGTTGACATCCTTGCCGACACCCGGCAGCAGCACCAGCACCAGCAGCGCCACGCCGCCCAGCAGCCAGAACCAGCCGGTTGCCAGCCAGAATTGCGCCGGCACGAAGTAGGCACCGGTCGCCACGGCCAGGGAGACCACCAGGTAGAACAGGTGACGCTGCGTGTGATACCAGCCATTGTCATGATGAAAGGTACCGTATTCCACCGAGGCGGAGCTGATTGCCACCAGGCCCACAGCCATCAGGGCCAGGCCGAGAAGTAGCAGGGTCGGGTCCATAGGCAGGCGCTCGCGCAGAGAGATCATGACTGCGCCTCCGGCAACGACTGCACCGCGCGCACAAAGGCGTCACCCCGGGCGGCGTAGCCCTCAAACATGTCGAAACTGGCGCAGGCCGGAGACAGCAGCACCACCTCACCCCGCCGGGCCACTGCCTCGGCCTGGGCCACCGCGTCGGCCATATCCCCGGCGCGGTAGCAGGTCACGATATCCCCCAGGGACTGCTCCAGCTCCGCGCTTGCCTCGCCCAGCAGGACCAGGGCCTTGCAATGAGCCTGTACGGCGGGTCGCAGGGAACCGAAATCGGCACCCTTGGCCACGCCACCGGCGATCAGGATTACCGTATGCTCCCCCGCAGCCAGCCCGTTCAGGGCGGCAACCGTAGCACCGGGATTAGTGCCCTTGGAGTCATTGACGAAGCGCACCCCGTTGCGTTCCGTCACCACCTGGCAACGATGTGGCAGCCCGCGGAAGGTTCGCGCGGCGGTGACCATGGCGGCCATCGGCAAACCGGCGGCATGGCCCAGGGCAAAAGCCGCCAATGCATTTGCCACGTTATGGCGTCCGGCCATGCCCAGGTCCGTCGCGGCCAACAACGGCTCAAAACCGAAACACAGCGTCTCGGTACCGTCAACATTGCGCAGACCGAAGGCCCCCAGTTCAGGCTCCCGCAGGCGCCAGCTGATTACCGGCACACTCGCTGCAACCAGTGGCAGGGTAAGTGGGTCATCGCGATTAACCACCGCCTTCAGGCAGCCGCGAAAGATCCGGTGCTTGGCCTGGTGATAGTGCTGCAGGCTGCCGTGGCGATCCAGATGGTCAGCGCTGACGTTAAGTACGGTCGCCACAGCCAGCCCCAGGTCGCCGGCCCGCTCCAGCTGGAAACTCGACAGCTCCAGCACATAAAGTTCGCGCTCGGCTGCCAGCAGGTCCAGCGCCGGCGTACCGAGATTGCCGCCGATGCCCACATTCAGCCCGGCCTCCCCTGCCATGGCGCCCAGCAACGCGGTCACCGTGGACTTGGCATTGGAGCCGGTAATACCCACCACCGGCACCTGCGCCTCGCGCATGAACAGGTCGATATCACCCATGATCACCGCGCCGGCGGCAATGGCGCGTTGCACCAGCGGCGCATCCAGGGCAATACCCGGGCTGACTATCCACTCGCCACCCGCGGTGATCACCGATTCGGGAATGTCACCGGCAAAGACCGGTACCTCGGGCATTTCGCGGTTCAGGGTAGCCAGTTCCGGGGGTGCTGCACGGGTGTCAATCACGGTAAAGCGCAGGCCCTGCCGATACCAGTGGCGGGCAACCGACAAGCCGGTAACACCGAGGCCAAAAATGACCCCGCCGCCGCTGCTTGCTATTAGCCCCTGTATCACTGTCGATGCACTCCCGGTCTGCCTAACGTAATTTCAAAGTGGCCAGCCCGAACAGGACCAGCATTACGGTAATAATCCAGAAGCGCACGATCACCCGCGGTTCCGGCCAGCCTTTCAGTTCGAAATGGTGATGAATGGGCGCCATCCTGAAGATGCGTTTGCCGGTAAGCTTGAACGAGGCCACCTGCAAAATGACGGATACCGTTTCCAGTACGAAGATGCCGCCCATAATGAAAAATACGATCTCGTGGCGGGTAATGACCGCGACGGTGCCCAGCGCAGCGCCCAGTGCCAGTGCGCCGACATCGCCCATGAACACCTGGGCGGGGTAAGTATTGAACCAGAGAAAGCCCAGGCCGGCACCGGCGATGGCGCCACAGAACACCGCCAGTTCGCCACTGCCGGCCACATAGGGAATTTGCAGATAATCCGCAAAGTCCGCATGCCCGGTCAGGTAGGCTATCAGCCCCAGGGCGGTACCCACCATTACCGTGGGCAGGATGGCGAGGCCGTCAAGGCCGTCGGTCAGGTTAACGGCATTACTCGAGCCGACAATCACGAAATAGGTGAGCACTATAAACAGCGGACCCATGCTCCAGGCGAAATCCTTGAAAAAGGGAATGTAGAGCTCTGTGGTCACCGCGGTATCAAATGCGAAATACAGGTACAGGGCCGCCGCCAAACCGGCCACCGATTGCCACAGGTATTTCCAGCGCGCCGGCAGACCCCGGGAGTCACGCTCTACTACCTTGCGATAGTCATCTACCCAGCCTACCGCCCCGAATACCGCGGTAACCCCCAGGGCAATCCAGACATAGTCATTGCGCAGGTCGGCCCACAACAGCGTACTGATGGCGATTGCCACCAGGATCAGCGCGCCGCCCATTGTGGGGGTGCCTGATTTGCTCAGGTGCGACTGCGGCCCGTCGCTGCGCACGGACTGCCCCACCTGGTAGACGTTAAGCTGCCGGATCATCGCCGGCCCTACCAGCAGGGAAATAATCAGCGCCGTACCGGCGCCGAGAATGCCGCGCAGGGTCAGGTACTGAAATACCTGGAAGCCGGTCGCAAACTGGGTGAGATACTCTGCGAGGAACAACAACATCAGCTCCGGGCCTCCTTCTGTTGTTGCACCAGTGCGGCCAGCACTCGCTCCATGGCCGCCCCCCGGGAACCTTTTATCAGCACGGTATCCCGCTCATCAAAACTGTCGGCAAGTGCTGCGATGGCAGCGCCGCAATCGGCATACCATTCGCCGTGGCCGAACGCCGCCACCGCCCCGGCCAGTTCGGGCCCGACACCGCAAAAACGTTCAATGCCGCGCTCCCGGGCGTAGCGGCCCGCCGCTTCATGCAGGGATTCACTGTCAGCGCCCAACTCCAGCATGGCTCCCAGAATCAGGGTACGGCGACCCTGGCAGCTCGCCAGAAGGTCAATAGCTGCGTGTACCGAGCCCGGGTTGGCGTTATAGGTGTCATCCACCACGGTGGCGCCCGCCAGACCCCGATGCAGGGCGCCGCGACCTGGCTGTGGCTGCACACTGGCCAGTCCCGCGGTGATTTCGGCCAGGGTGAGGCCACAGGCGAGACCCGCGGCAATCGCCGCCAGGGCATTGGCAACGTTGTGCCGACCAGGCAGCTGCAAGCGGATAGGGGCGTCGCCAGCGGGGGTGCTGGCGATAAAGCTGATGCCGGCAACCCCGCGAGACTGAATCGTGTTGGCACTGATGGCTGCCGGATGCTCGAGGCCATAATCGAGCATGGCGGCGGTACCTGCGCGGCTCCGCCAGCGCGCGGCCCAGGGCTGGTCGGCATTGATGATCGCCGTGCCGGCACCGGCCAGCCCCTCGTAGATCTCGCCCTTGCCGGCCGCAACGCCCTCAAGACTGCCAAAGCCCTGCAGGTGGGCCGGCATGGCGTTGAGCAGCAGGGCTACATCCGGGCGTGCCAGTTCACACAGCCAGGCAATGTGGCCGGGGCCCGCAGCGCCCATCTCCACCACCGCAAAAGCGTGTTCGGGAGCCAGCTGCAACAGGGTTAACGGCACCCCGATTTCATTGTTGAGGTTGCCCTCTGTCGCCAGGGTGGGACCACGACGGGCCAGTATCGCGCTGACCAGGCCCTTGACCGTGGTCTTGCCATTGCTGCCGGTAATCGCCACCAGCTGCCCCTGGTAAAGGGAGCGGTTATAGGCGCCCAGATAGCCCAGGGCGCGCTGGGTATCCGCTACCTGCAACACGGGCAGGCTGGTCTTGACCGGTCGGCTGACCACTGCGGCGGCAGCACCCGCCGCGGCCACTACCTCAAGGAAATCGTGGCCATCAAAATGTTCGCCCTCCAGAGCAACAAACAAGTCACCGGGGCCGATGGCCCGACTGTCGGTACTCACCCGGGTAATGGTGGTGTCGGCGCCAGAGAGCCTTGCCTGCAGGGGCTTTTCCAGTTCGCTGAGTGTGAATGCACGCATCATGCCGATGCCCTCCTGGCAAGTGCGGCGGTGGCCACCTCGACATCACTGAACGGTATCCGTTGCGTACCGGTAATCTGGTATTCCTCGTGCCCCTTGCCGGCGATCAGTACACAGTCGCCCGGCCTCGCCTCGGCGATGACAGTGGCGATCGCCTGCGCGCGGTCCGGCTCTACCTGGACATCCGAGCCGCTGCAACCTGCGTTGATATCGGCCAGAATCGCCAGCGGGTCTTCCGTGCGTGGGTTATCCGAGGTCAGGATCACCTGGTCGGCACCGGCACAGGCGGCACGTCCCATCAATGCCCGCTTGGCCCTATCGCGATCACCACCGCAACCAAACACCACCAGCAGACGGCCGGACACATGGCGACGCAGCGCCTGCAGTGCCTGGGCCAGTGCATCGGGGGTATGGGCGTAATCGACGATCACCTGCAGCCCGACCGTATTGCGGATCAGCTGCATGCGGCCGGGAATACCGCGCAGACCGGCAACTGCCGCCAGGGTCGGTGCCAGTTCCGCGCCCAGCAATACGGCGCAGGTGACCGCGGCCGCCACATTGGCAAGATTGAAATCCGCCGGCAGCGGGCTGGCAAAAACGCCGCGTCCCCAGGGGGTCACAAGCTGAGCCTCCACGCCGCCGGTATGGAACCGGGGCGCCGTTACCCGGATATCGGCATCCGGGTGACCCGCGGCGGAGTAGCGCCAGGCCGCCACGCCTGCAGGCAGACTGGCGAGTACTTCGGCGGCATACGGATCGTCCAGGTTCACTACCGCGTGGCGCAGGCCCGGCGTGGTGAACAGTTTCAGTTTACTGCGCCCGTAAGCCACCATGGTGCCGTGGTAATCCAGGTGGTCCCGGGTCAGGTTGGTGAATACGGCGATGGCAAAGGTCGTGCCATTCAGCCGACCCTGGTCCAGGGCATGGGAAGACACTTCCATACTGACCGAATCAACAGCCTCGTCACGCCAACTGGCAAGTTGCTGCTGCAGTGTTACCGGGTCCGGGGTAGTATTGGCGGCCTCGGTGACACTGTCGTCAAGAGCGGTGCCGAGGGTACCGATAACACCACAGCGCCGTCCGGTGGCACGCAACAACTGCGCCAGCAGACGACTGGTGGTGGTTTTGCCGTTGGTGCCGGTGATGCCGATGATGTCCAGGTTCGCGCTGGGGTTACCGTAAAAGCGCGCAGCGATCACACCCGCCTCGCGGGCCAGCCCGGGCAGTTCCAGCACGGGTACCGGCAGCGCCGGCCCACCATTCGCCAGCGGAGGCTCGGCCACCACGGCCGCCGCACCACCGGTGATTGCCTGCTCGATAAAGCGGCGCCCGTCATGGCGGGCTCCCGCTAATGCCAGGAACAGGTCCCCGGGGCCTACCCGCCGGCTATCCAGCTGTACGCCGCTGACCCGCACATCGGTGAATCCCTCGGCGCAACTGCCCAGCAACGCGGACAGCGTCATTTCACGGGTGGCACTTGCCGTAGCCGCCATCATCCCGACACCTCCGCACGGGGTATCGCCCCGGAGGTATGACTTGCCGGCGCGGCAACCGTCAGCTCGGCAGGCGCCGGCACTTCCGGTGGCACATTCAACAGCCGCAGTGTGCCCTGCGCCACCCGGGAGAAAACCGGCGCCGCGGCAGCGCCACCCCCGTAAGCTTCACCCTGGGGCTCATTGATGATCACTACAGTAACAAAACGGGGATCTTCTATGGGCGCAATACCGGCAAACAGGGCGATGTACTTGTTATCCTGGTAACCGCCGGGTCCCACTTTGTGTACCGTACCGGTCTTTCCGCCCACGTGGTAGCCGGGCACCTGTGCCTTCCGCGCAGTACCGTGCTCTTCGGTGACCCGCTGCAATACGGTAAGCACCTGCGCCGCCAGATCCCCTGAAATGATTCGCGTGCCATCCGTACCGGGCTGCCCGGTCGCCAGCAGGGACACAGGCTGCAGGATACCGTCATTGGCAAAGGCACTGTAGGCGTGGGCGAGCTGTAAAGGAGTGGCGGTCAAGCCGTACCCGAATGCCAGGGTCGCTTTTTCCACATCGCTCCAGCGCTCGCGATTGGGCAATAGCCCCGCACTCTCACCGGGAAAACCGGTTGCCAGCATGCTGCCGATACCGAAGCGGGCAAAGACGTCCAGAATGGGCTGGTGACCAAGATCCAGGGCAATGCGGGTAACGCCCACCTGGCTCGATTTTTCAATAATACGGGACACTGTAATCTCACCATAATCACGCGGGTCCGGAAACACTTTGCGACCCACCCTGATGCGCCCGGGCGATGTATCAATAAGGGTTTCCGTCGAGTAGCGACCGCTTTCCAGCGCCGCCACCAGGGTAAACGCCTTCATGGTCGAGCCCGGCTCATACATGTCGGTCATGGCCCGGTTGCGAGTCTGCGCCGGGGTAATACCGCGGCGGCTGTTCGGGTTGTAGACGGGATGATTTACCATCGCCAGCACCTCGCCGGTATGACTGTCCAGAGTCACAATAGTGCCCGCGCTGGCACCGGTGAGTGCCATTGCCCGCTGTAATTCCTGGTGATGCAGGTACTGCAGTCGCAGGTCAATGCTGAGCCTGAGATCCTTACCCGGGCGCGCGGGCTCAAGCACGCCGATATCACGCACCGCATCGCCGTGCAGGTCCTTGATGTATTGCTTCTGGCCCGGAACACCTTTCAGCCATTCATCATAGGCGAGCTCCAGGCCGGTAATGCCGGCGCCGTCGGTATTGGTAAACCCGACCAGCTGGCCCACCACCTCACCCGCAGGGTAGAAACGGCGATATTCGCGCTTGCCATACACACCCGGGATACGCAGCGCCAGTATGTCGCGGGCGGCAACGGGCACGAGGTGGCGCTGCAGGTAAATGAAACGCTTGCCCGCGTAATTGTCGAGCCGTTCCCGCAGTGCCGAGGGGGTAGTTTCCAGAGCCCCTGCCAGCGCTGACAGATCCTCTACCCCGGCCAGAATTGCGGGATCCGTCCACAGCGAAATCACCGGGGTGCTCACCGCCAGGGGTTCGCCGCGCCGATCGGAAATCACACCGCGATAGGCGGGTATCTCCGCATTACGCACTGAGCGAAGATCGCCCTGGTTCTGCAGGAAACTGCGACCGCGATCAGTGTCCAGCACCTGCAGTGACAAGACCCGCCCAACCAGCAGCGTCGGCAGCGCCAACAGTGCAATCACCACCAGGTAAAAACGCCAGGGAGCGATGACCGTCTTGCGTGGGGCGCGGCTCATGGCTTCACCACGTTCACTTCGTGCAGCTCCGGCGCCTGCATATCAAGCTCGCGCGTCGCAACGCGCTCTACCCGGTAGTGTGACGCCCAGGTGCTTTGCTCAAGTATCAAGCGCCCGTAATCTTCGTGCAGCAGCCACTGGTCCGCCTCCAGTTGCTGCAATACGGCATACAGCTGCCGGCACTGGTGCGAGCTCTGTATGACCGCAAAAGCCGAGCCCAGAATCAGCACCGACAGCCCCGCCACCCAGATGAAAGATGTTGCCTGTGGCTCACGACCCGCGGCCACCTGCGTTTTATGAATATCGCCGGCCATATCAGCTGATCTTCTCGGCGACACGCATGATGGCACTGCGCGCGCGGGGGTTGGCGGTGACTTCGTCGGCCCCGGCGCGCACGGCTTTACCCAGCAGCCGCATGCGGCGGTTGAGTGCGCTATCGCGTATGGGTACGCCCGCAGGAATGGCATCGCCGCGCGCCATATCGCGCATGTAACGCTTAACCAGGCGATCCTCGAGGGAATGAAAACTGATCACCACCAGGCGGCCCTCTAACCGCAGCAGGTCGAGGGCGACCGCCAGCAGGTCCACCAGGTCGTCCAGCTCCCGGTTAACCTTGATACGAATTGCCTGGAATGCGCGGGTTGCCGGGTGCTTGTGTTTTTCCCACTTCGGGTTGGCTTCGCTGACAATCTTTGCCAGGCGACCGGTTGTCGTAATGGGTGCCTCGGCACGGGCGTCGACGATGGCACCGGCAATGCGCCGGGCAAACCGCTCTTCCCCGTAATCCTTCAATACCCGGGCAATGTCCTGCTGATCTGCATGCGCCAGCCACTCAGCGGCCGTTTCGCCGCGAGAGGTATCCATGCGCATATCGAGGGGGCCGTCGTGCTGAAAACTGAAACCGCGTTCACTGTCATCCAGCTGTGGGCTGGAAACCCCAAGATCAAGCAGAATGCCGTCAACCGCAGCCAGGCCCATCGCCTGCAGTTGCCCCGGCAGCTGGGCGAAAGAGCCGTGAAAAAAGCTGAACCGGGGATCACTGGCCGCAAGCTTTGCCGCGTCGATCGCCGCGGCGGGATCCTTGTCCACTCCCAGCACCCGGCCCTGGTCATCCAGCCGCTGCAGCAGCTCACGACTGTGCCCGCCGCGACCAAAAGTGCCGTCCACATAAATACCGCTGGGGGTTGTCACCAGAGCGTCCACCGCTTCTCGTAACATGACTGTTTGATGCATGTCGCTCACCTACAGGGTCAGGGACATCAATTCATCGGGCAACTCTGCCTCGGGACCGGAGTCCAGCAGGGCTTGCTCGCATTCCGCCATCCATAGCTCTTCGGCCCACAACTCCAGTTTGTTGCCCTGCCCGACCAGGACCACTTTCTTGTCCAGGCGGGCGTAGTCGCGCAGCGGCTGGGGCAGCAGCATACGCCCGTTGGAATCGAGCTCAAGATCGGTGGCATAACCAAGCACCAGCCGCTGAAAACGCTTGACTGCAGGCTTGAGGGCGGGCAGTGCCTGAATATCCTGCTCAATGCGCTCCCACTCGGGGAGCGGGTAAATGGTCAGGCAGGTTGCCTGGGTATCGATCGTAGCCACGATCCGGCCCTCACAACTCGACAGCAATGGCTCCCGCTGGCGCGCCGGCATTGCCAGGCGTCCTTTGGGATCCATATTTATATGCTGTACTCCACGGAACACGCCAGTTTTCCCCACTCACCCGACTCTCAAACCCACAAAAAGCCAGATATTTCCACTTATTGCCACTTTTCGACACTATAGGTCTGCGGTACTCGGAGTGTCAAGCGAGCCTCGGGAGAAAACGTTTTAATTTCAGTTAATTAGCGCATTTTTGAGCATTGCGCAGCAGGAAATCACGGGTAATTACAGGCAAAAAATCACGCAAAACAAACCAGTAACATGATCTGTTGAGGATTCACTTTAACTTACAGTCTATTTTCTTATTTTCGAGGAGGGTTTTTAGCAGTAAATCGTATATCTATGATCTCGCCAAAGCACAAAGAAGCACCCCCGCCAGGGGCGGGGACACGGTAAAAAAGTTGAGTCGGTCGATAAGCCGGGTTCTGTCGTGGACGATCATTCATCTGCGACAGGCGTCACCGCCTGCCTGTAGCGACCTACCCGAATCCACTGCGGGCCGCAGCATAAGGATTCCTATTTGGTCTTGCTCCAAGTGGGGTTTACCATCGCCACGCCTGTTACCAGCCGCGCGGTGCGCTCTTACCGCACCATTTCACCCTTACCCGGCCGAAGCCGGGCGGTATACTTTCTGTTGCACTTTCCGTAGGCTCGCGCCCCCCAGGCGTTACCTGGCACTCTGCCCTGTGGAGCCCGGACTTTCCTCCCCCGACACAGGGCCGGGAGCGATCGCCTGACCGACTCGGCGGCAAGACTACCCGCCGGCCAGCGCCATGGCAAGCGCTACTGTCTACTCCACCGGGGAATGCACCAGGAATTCATACAGCAGCTTCTTGCGCAACCCCGTGCAATCGGCAACGACTGCCGCCGCTCGCTTGGCCGGCAACTCCTGTGCCAGTCGCCGCAACAGTTGCGCCACTTCCGGCGCTACGACTTCTTCGCGGCCGCGCCGGCCGGCAACCGCCAGCACGATTTCTCCACGCTGCTGGTTGGAATCGGCCGCGACAAACCGGCTCAGCTCCACCAGTGGGGCGCGATGAAGGGTTTCGAATGTTTTGGTCAGTTCGCGTGCCAGCAGGGCTTCACGCTCGCCCCCCAGGCAGGTGATCATCGCTTCCAGGGTCTCCGCAACCCGATGCGGCGCCTCGTAAAACACCAGGGTGGCACTCTCCGCAGCCAGCGCCTGCAGGCGACTCGCCCGCGCACCGGCTTTGGCCGGCAGGAAGCCCTCGAACAGGAAGCGGTCGGTGGGCAGGCCCGAGGCACTGAGCGCCGCAATCGCCGCACAGGCACCGGGGACCGGGTATACTGCATGCCCCAGATCCTGCACCTGGCGCACCAGCCGGTAGCCGGGGTCGGAAATCAGCGGCGTACCGGCATCCGACACCAGTGCCACCACCCCGCCCGCCGCCAGGCAATCCAGCACCTTCGACAATGCCCGCTGGTCGCTATGATCGTGGTAAGCTTGCATCGGTGTATCGATGCTGAAGTGCTGCAACAGGCGCGCGCTATGGCGGGTATCTTCAGCGGCTATAAGATCCGCCGCGGCAAGCACGGCCAGCGCACGCTGGGAAATATCACCCAGGTTACCGATTGGTGTGGCAACAACGTACAGCCCTGATTCCACTTATTGTTCCCAGCCTTGTATCATACGCAGTGAATGAATCGACAGCCCCAACCAACCCGGCCCCGAATCCGGAAGGATAACATGACAGCGTTTGCAGAAAAGCGGCCACCGGTGGCAGCACCGATTTTACTGCTGTTACTGGGAGTAATAGCAGGCTGCGCCGGCACACCACCAACCCCGGATATGAGCGGTGAGCCGGAGCTGGAAACCCCGGTGATCGCCGAGATGGCGCCACAGGGCCCTGCCGAGCTACCCGAAAGTGCCTGGCAGGCGGAGTTTAGCGCAGCCGAACGCCGGCTCGCCGCCCAGGACTGGATCGGAGCGGAGCAGGCCCTGCAACCATTACCCGACACCCTGGTGGCCAACGACCTGGCTCGACATCACTACCTGTTGGCGCGTGCAGCTTACCTGCGAGGTGACTACAACACGGTTCGCGCCCTGCTGGAGTCGCTGCCACAGGAGCCCGTGGCGCTGGCCCTGCGCCAGTTACTGGATAATTTCAGGCGCCACATGCACAGCCTTGCGGGTCAATACCGCGATAGCGCCAGGCTGGGTGTCACACAACTGGAGTACGCACTGGACCCCATCCTGCGAGACACCCTCAAGCGCGACATCTGGCATAACCTGCAGCGCCTGCCGGCAACGGAACTGGATAGCGCCCTGGCAGAGGCAACAGCGGCCGAGTGGCGCGCCTGGCTGCGCCTGGCCAGACTGGCGGCAGACCAGCCGGGCGTCAATGCCCTGCGTGCCAGCCTTGAAACCTGGCTGGCGAAACACCCGGACCACGTCGCGGCAGAGCAGCTGCCCGGCGGCCTGGGGTTTTTGCTGGCAGAGCGACAACCGGTCCGCAAGGTGACTCTGCTGCTGCCGTTGAGCGGGCGCCTGGCACCCGCGGCACGCGCAGTACGCGACGGCTATCTCGCGCATTACTATTCAGCGCGCGAGCGTGAAGACAGCGACCATGAGATCAGCATCGTCGATACGGGATTATTTGCCAGCGCCGTTGCCGCCTACGAACACGCGGTGGCCAGTGGCGCCGACCTGATCATCGGCCCACTCAGTAAAGAAGCGGTGACCCAACTGGGCAGGCATCCGCAACGGCCCGTGCCCATACTGGCACTGAACCGGATTGATGAACCGGTCGTGCACGGTAGTGCTGCGCTGGTACAGTTGTCACTGGCGCCCGAAGACGAGGCCCGACGCATAGCGGAACTGGCCTTCGGCCAGGGCGCCAGGCGCGCGCTGATACTGCGCCCCGCCGGCGAGCGGGGCACGCGCCTCAATGACGTTCTGCGACAGCGCTGGCAGGCATTGGGTGGCAGCATTGCCGCCAGTGCCACCTACAGCAGCCCGGAAGCGTATTCCGCGAGCATCAAGACAGCACTTAACCTGACCGACAGCGAGCAGCGGGCACGGGAAGTGCGCAGTATGCTGGCAACCAATATCGAATTTATCGCCAGAAGGAGGCAAGACGTCGACGTGGTATTCCTCCTTGCCGGCACTCCCGCGGAGGCCCGCTCGGTGAAGCCGCTGCTCGCCTTTCATTATGCCGGCACTCTCCCCGTCTACGCGACCTCAAGTATCTATAGCGGTATCCCGGACCCGCGCAACCGCGATCTCAATGGTGCGCGACTGGTGGAATTGCCCTGGCTACTGGGCGCCAATCCCGATCTGCGCGAGGCCCTTGCCGCCGGCGAGACCGGCGGCGACAGCTTCACCCGACTCAATGCCCTGGGTGCCGATGCCGGGTTGCTGCAATCCAGATGCGTCCAGCTCCAGGCGGGCGCTGACGCACTGATCAAGGGCGCAACGGGACTGCTACTGCTGGACCAGGACCTGCGCATCATTCGGGAGCCGGCATTGGCCACTTTTGATGGCAGCGATCTCACCCGCCTCTGACGTACACTCAGCCCTGGAATACAGACGCCAGGGAGGCAACAGTCATGCGCGAGCGCGGTGCGGAATTTGAAGACCAGGCGGCTGCCTGGGCGGCGGGGCGGGGCTGGCGAATTGTGCGACGCAATTACCTCTGCAAATGCGGTGAGATCGACATCATCGCACTCGATGAGGAATGCCTGGTATTCATCGAAGTGCGGGCGCGGACCAACCCGCGCTTTGCCAGCGCCGCGGCATCGGTGGACCGGCGCAAGCAACAAAAGCTGCTGCGCGCGGCCGCCACCTTTTTACGCGCAGAGCCGATATGGGGCCGCAGAGCCTGCCGATTTGACGTACTCGCGTTCGAAACGCGACAATCCAAAACGGTCACGGAGCCGCTGTGGATACGCAGTGCATTCACGACCTGACCCGCAGCCAACGGAACCGGACATGGACGACGACTACCAGATCATTGCGGACACATTCCAGGATATTATCCACACCATTGCCCTGGCAGTGGATGACCTGGCAGCGCCTATCCAGGATGCGGTCACCCTGATTACCGCCACCCTGTTGCAGGAAGGCAAGATAATTATCTGTGGGAATGGGGTGGACGCCAGTGTGGCGCAGCTACTCAGCAGCAACCTGCTCGGCTGTTTTGAACAGGATCGCCCGGCCCTGCCGGCCCTGGTACTGGGCTGCGACAGTGCGGGCGCCGGCGCTATCGCCAGTCAGCAAGGCTTTGACGATATTTTTTCACGCCAGGTGAAAGCACTGGGCCAGCCCGGTGACTTGCTACTCTGTATCAGCAGCGGAATAGGCGCGAGTAACATAGTGCACGCGGTGCAGGCGGCCCTGGAACGGAACATGTCCATGCTCGCATTGTCCAATCCGGCGGACGCCGAGCTCACCGACCTGCTTCGAAACACGGGTGTTGTGATAAACTGCAACGCTCAGCGCAGGCCCAGGGTCGTGGAGTTGCACACAATGGTCATTCACCTGCTTTGTGAACTGACTGACCACAGTTTATTTGGTAATTACAACGGAAACCCTTCATGAAAATACTGACAACACTCACTCTGGTCATCAGCACAATGCTGGCCAGTGGTTGCGGCAGCATGCTCGCCACCGTGGACAAGGGCCCCATCCAGGACGACCCGGCCAAGCGCACCATGGCCCAGCGGCTTGAGGACCAGAGTATCGAGGTCAAGGCGATCGTCAATATCAACGCCGCGGATACGCGCTTCGACAACGCTCACCTGGTCGCGGTGAGCTACAACGGTTTTGTACTGCTCGCCGGACAGGTTCCCAGTCCGGAGCTGAAAACCCTGGCCGCCGACGAAGTCCGCAAGATCAGCGGCGTGCGCCGCATCTACAATGAACTTGAAATCGGCCCCGCCATTGGGACCCTGGCACGCACCCAGGACACCTGGATCACCAGCAAGATCAAGGCCTGGCTACTGGCCAATGTCGACACACCCGGTATTCGCACCAAGGTCATTACAGAAAACGGGGTTGTCTACCTGATGGGCCTGGTCACTGAAGAGGAAGCGCAGCGGGTAGCGGATATCGCCGCTGACATTACCGGCGTCAAGCGCGTCGTCCAGCTGTTCGAACTCCTGCCTTCCTGAAGCGCCTCGGCGCATCAGTTGGAGGCGGCAGCTTCGCTACCTGACAATCTTGAGTGCGGGCCTGGACTCAGGCTTGCCACCGGCGGGAGCACTACCTGAGGGGCTGCCATTACTACCGGTCGGGGGCTCATCCGGGCCTTCCGGCGGCGGCGTATCCTCTGCCTCGAACACCATGCCCTGGCCATTCTCACGGGCGTAAATACCGATGATCGCCTGCACCGGGACCAGGATATCCGTTGCCGTGCCACCGAAGCGGCCGTTAAAGCTTATCCAGTCATTGGCGATATTCAGGTCCACCACCGCACCCGGACTGACATTGAGGACAATCTGGCCCTCCTTGACATACTGGGACGGCACCTCCACGCCCTGCCGGGTGGCATCGACCAACAGGTAAGGCGTGCAATCGTTCTCCACGATCCACTCGTACAGAGCTCGTATGATATAGGGACGGCTGGAAGTCATCATGCCGGGCATACGCCTTAGAGGCGCATCTCGCGCTCCTGCTCAGACAGGCTTTCCTGGAAGGACTCCCGGTTGAACAGGGAATCCATGTAGGCAAGCAGGGGCTTGGACTGCTTGCTTGGGCGAATATCGACACCCAGTGCCGGCAGCCGCCACAAAATGGGAGCCAGGCAGCAATCAACGAGGGTGAACTCCTCATTCATGAAGAACGGCTTCTCGGCAAAAATCGGGGCGATGCCGAGAATACCCTCACGCAATTCCTTGGTGGCCTTGGTTACTACATTCTCACTGCGAGAGTGAAGAATGGAGTCCACCAGGGAACACCAGTCCCTTTCAATACGGTATATATACAGCCGGCTTTCAGCACGTGCCACGGGGTATACCGGCAACAATGGTGGGTGCGGAAAGCGCTCGTCAAGATACTCCATCATCACCTTGGATTCATAGAGCACCAGGTCGCGATCGACCAGGGTCGGCAGCGAGTTGTAGGGGTTGAGATCCGCAAGCTGAGGCGGTGGGTGGGCACCGTCGGACTCGATCAGGTCAACAGTGACGCCCTTTTCCGCAAGTACTATGCGCACACGGTGGCTATACTGGCTGGTACTGTCGGAGAAAAAGGTCATTGAAGACCGCCTTGCCACAACACTCATCGGGTTTTCCTCGGATCTTTTCATAGCTCAGTCTTGCCAGATAGGGGCCACGGCAGCAATCGCCGCAGCCGGTAAGAGGGAAGCATTAGTGTATATCTTTCCAGTATTCGCGATTCAACAGCCAGGTGAAGACAAAAAACAGGGCTATGAAGAGTAACACAAAGATACCGATGCGCTGGCGCTCCGCCGCCATCGGTTCAGCAGTATACGCCAGGAAGTTGACCAGGTCATACATCGACTCGTCAAACTGTTCCGGCGTCATGCTGCCTTCCTCACTCAGGGTGAAGCGTCCACACGGGTCCTCGAGGATTGGCTCGCCTGTCAGCGGGTCACGCTTGATGCCGCCGTTGGCGGCCTTGACCGGTCCCATCGCACATTCCTGCATCCCCTGCAGTTCAAGCAGGACATGGGGCATGCCCACGTCCTTGAACACCTTGTTATTGACACCGTAGGGGCGGCTGTCGTCGCGATAGAAGGTGCGCAGGTAGGTGTACAGCCAGTCGGGGTTGCGAGCGCGCGCCACCAGGGTCAGGTCCGGGGGGGCCGCACCGAACCATACCTTGGCTTCGGGCTTGGGCATGGCGTTATGCATCAGCGACCCGATCCTGACATCCGGGTCGAACATCAGGTTGGCTTCAAACAGGTCTTTCGGGATGCCGATGTCTTCAGCCACCCGCAGGTAACGCGAATATTGCAGGGAGTGGCACCCCATGCAGTAATTCATGTACACCTTGGCGCCATTTTGCAGCGAGGGCTGGTCCAGGGGGTCCACTTCAATCTCATCGCAGGGAATACTGCCACAATTGTAAGCAGCTTCGGCGCCGACGACCTTCAGCGGTATGAAGGTGAGCGCCAGGATAATCGCCAGGCCACCCATACTGCCCCAGAAGCCGATGCCTCCATCCATGGTTATCCGCTCGGGCACCGGTTTGGTCTTGTCCAGCGACGACCAGATGGGCATCAACAGGAAGAAGGCAAAGTAGAATACCGAGCATATCTGCGCCAGCAAGGTGCGCTCAGGCGTTGGTGACTTGACCCCCAACACACCCAGAATCAGGAATGAGGCGACAAACAGCATCAACATCACCTTGTTGATGTTGCCCCTATAGCGCCAGGACCTTACCGGGCTGCGATCCATCCAGGGGAGAATAAAGGGAATCGCGACCGAGGCGGCAAAGGCGATAAAGCCCCAGAATTTGTCCGGCACCGCACGCAGCACCGAATAGAACGGGGTGAAATACCACACCGGCGCAATATGGTCCGGGGTCTTCAGCGGGTTGGCCTCTTCAAAGTTGGCGTACTCCAGGAAGAACCCTCCCATTTCCGGCATGAAGAACATGACCGCACAGAAAATGAACAGGAATACCGCAATGGCCTGCAGGTCGTGCACCGAGTAGTACGGATGGAAAGCCACACCGTCCAGGGGCACGCCATTGGGGCCCTTGTGCTTCTTGATGTCAACGCCATCAGGGTTATTGGAGCCTACTTCGTGCAGCGCCAGCAGGTGCAGTACGACCAGGGCCAGCAACACAATCGGCAGGGCAACCACGTGCAGTGCAAAGAACCGGTTCAGGGTTGCCCCGGAAATCAGGAAGTCACCGCGTATCCAGGTCACCAGGCCTTCACCGACCACCGGGATGGCACCGAACAGGGAGATGATCACCTGGGCACCCCAGTAGGACATCTGCCCCCAGGGCAACACGTAGCCGACAAACGCCTCGGCCATCAGCACCACGAAAATCAGCATGCCGAAGATCCAGATCAGCTCCCTGGGCTTCTTGTATGACCCGTATATCAGGGCGCGGAACATGTGCAGGTAGACAACGACAAAGAATGCCGAGGCGCCGGTCGAATGCATGTAGCGCAGAATCCAGCCGTAATCGACGTCGCGCATGATATATTCGACGGAGGCGAAAGCCTCCTCTGCGCTGGGCGTATAGTTCATGGTCAGCCAGATACCGGTCAGCAGCTGGTTGACCAGCACGACCAGTGACAACACCCCGAAAAAATACCAGAAGTTGAAGTTCTTGGGGGCATAGTACTGCCCCATGTGGGTGTTCCACGCACGCATGATAGGCAGGCGCTCATCAACCCAATCGCGTAATCCGACAAGTACTTTGGTCATCAGGCTGCCTCCGCGTCCACGCCAATTACCAGGACGGCGTCACTCTCATAGGAATAAGGTGGTATCACCAGGTTGGTCGATGCCGGAACGCCGGAATAAACGCGGCCGGACAAATCAAATTTGGAGCCGTGACAGGGGCAGAAGAAGCCACCCAGCCACTCGTCGCCACCGAGGTCGGCCGCACCCACTTCGGGGCGGAATTTCGGGGCACACCCCAGGTGGGTGCAGAGCCCTTCGGCAACCAGGATTGCCGGGCGAATGGCGCGCTCAACCCCTGAGATGTAATCGGGCTGGGTGGATATGGAGGAATCCGGATCCTTCAGCTCGGCAGTCAGCTTGTCGAGGTCGGCCAGCTGTGACTCGGTGCGGTGCAGAACATAGACCGGCTTGCCGCGCCACTCGACCACGATCATCTGGCCCGGTTCCAGTTTACTGATATCGGCTTTGACCGGGGCACCGGCCGCCTTGGCCTTGGCCGAGGGCCGCCAGGAACCCACAAAGGGCACCGCCACACCGACAATACCGGCAACGCCTACCACGCTTGTCGCAGCCGTCAGGAAGCGTCTCCTGCCAGTGTTAACGCCATCGCTACTCATGCTTACTTCTCCTAATTACCGGCCCAGTGCATGCAACTGCCTGACCGAGGGGACCACTTCGCAAAACGGTGCAAATAGTAATGACTTTGCCTGTTGGTAACAAGGCAGATGCCCGATTTACGGGCCGGGAAGACGTACCAATGACGCTTTCCCAAAACAAAAAAACGCCCGGCCTGATTTCCAAACCGGACGTCTTCGAGACATGGCAGCCGGCCTGAAAGGCCAACCGCACTCAGCGCTTGGAGTACTGGGGACGCTTACGTGCCTTGCGCAGACCCACTTTCTTGCGCTCAACTTCCCGGGCATCACGGGTGACGTAGCCGGCACGACGCAGGACGCCACGCAGTGACTCATCGTAGTCCATGAGGGCGCGGGTAATCCCGTGGCGAATGGCGCCGGCCTGGCCGAAGCTGCCACCGCCTTCCACGGTCACATTGATGTCAAACTTGCTGACCAGCTCTACCAGCTCAAGCGGCTGGCGCACGATCATGCGCGCGACTTCACGGCCAAAGTACTGGTCGAGGGGACGCTTGTTCACCGTGATGCTGCCTTCGCCGTTCTTGATGAAGACGCGGGCAGTGGATGTCTTGCGACGACCGGTTCCGTAATACTGGGTTGCTGACATAAATAGTTTCCGTTAGATGTTCAGTGCTTGCGGCTGCTGCGCGGTATGCGGATGCTCATTGCCCGCATACACCTTCAGCTTCTTGAACATGGCCCGACCCAGAGGGTTGCGCGGCAACATGCCCTTGACGGCGGTCTGCAGGACCCGCTCAGGCGCCTTGACGATAAGCTTCTCGAAGGAAATAGACTTCAGGCCACCGATGAAACCGGTGTGGTGGTGATACATTTTGTCCGACGCCTTGGCGCCAGTCACCTGTATCTTCTCGGCGTTGATGACCACGATATAGTCGCCGGTATCAACGTGAGGTGTGTATTCTGCCTTGTGTTTGCCGCGCAGACGACGTGCAATCTCACTCGCCAGGCGCCCCAGGGTCTTGTCGGAAGCGTCGACCACGAACCAGTCGTGGGTCACATCTTCGGCTTTGGCACTAAAAGTTTTCATCAATAAACGCCTTGTGGAGGGCTCCAATTTCAAGAGGGCGAATACTACTGCTTCACTCGCCGCTTTTCAAGCTCAAAAAAAACATTGTTGTCATGCCGCACAGCGCCTGCCGGCCGCATGAGGGCACCGCGCGGTCACGTCCCCGCCGTGACGCAGCCACTCAGGGACGATGCTCCCTGGCCAGGTACTCGTGCGACTGCATTTCCTGCAAACGGGACACGGTCCGCTGGAACTCGAACCTCAGGCGGCGCCCATCATACAGTTCCAGCAAGGGCCTGTCAGCAGCCATTACCAGTTTTACATTGCGATCGTAGAATTCATCCACCAGGTTGATGAAGCGACGGGCGGCATCATCATTGGCTGAACCCATAGCCGGCACTGCGGATAGCACCACGGCATGAAAAATTCGCGCCAGCTCAATGTAATCATTCTGCGAACGCGGCCCCTCACACAGCTCGGCGAAATCAAACCACACCACGTCGTCCGCCAGGCTGCGGGTGCGCAATTCGCGCCCATTGACCGACAGGCTTGCGCCGGCATGTCCGGGATGCGGCGCCAGGCGCTCGAAGCTCTGCCGCAGACTGAGATCTGCGGCCTCGTCAAGCGGGCAATGATACAGCTCCGCCTGCTCGAGTGTGCGCAGGCGATAGTCAACCCCGGCATCGACATTCACCACTTTGGTGTAGCGTTCAATCAGGGCGATCGCCGGCAGGAAACGCTGCCGCTGCAAACCGTTCTCGTAGAGGCGGTGGGGCTCTATGTTGGACGTGGCCACCAGCGTCACGCCGCGCTCGAACAGGGCTTCCATCAGCCCCCCCAGGATCATTGCATCAGCAATATCGGTAACAAAGAATTCGTCAAAGCATATCACGCCGGCTTCACTCGCGAGCTGATCGGCAACCAGCTCCAGCGGGTTCTTCTCACCGGCGAATTCCCTCAACTGCACATGAACGCGTTGCATGAAACGGTGAAAGTGTACCCGTGTCTTGTTCGGCAGCGGCAGGCATTCGTAGAACGTATCCACCAGATAGGTCTTGCCACGGCCGACCCCACCCCACAGGTACAGGCCGATCTCGGGCTCGGGCGTCGACCGGCGCAGCCGCTGCCACCAGCGCAACGACTGCCGGTGCCGGGCCAGCAAACGGTCATAAAGCTCCTGCAACAAGCGCACCGCCTCTTCCTGCGCCTGATCATGCACAAAGTCGGGCTGCTCGAGGTCAGCCTGATAGCGCTGCCAGGGGGTCATGCCAGTCGTGGCCACCGGAGTTCCATTTCGTCGCGAGAGGGTTGCAAATCGGCGGACACTCTACCTGCGGGAGCATTTCTTGGCAACGTCGGACGCCGCGCCAGCCGGCAAACGGGTTTGATGCGACACTATTTTTTGGAGCTCGGTGCTGTTTTGAGCACGAGCCGGTCTAGAGTCCGGGCCGGATTACGGTATACTGCACCTGCCTTAACCCGCTTTAATGAGGAACCCCTGTGTATAGTCTGACAATTCTCGTCGCTACCGGCATCATTGCACTCGCGGCCGGCTCCGCTATCGGCCTGCTGCTGGGTAAACGCCTGTCGGCAAGCACCAAAAGCCTGAGGGAAACCGAGCGCGAGCTCGACCGGCTCAAGCAGGACAAACGCGCCTACGAGGAAGAGGTCGTTGAGCACTTTACCCAGGCCGCCAGCTTGCTGAACAACCTGACCGACAGCTACCGGAATGTGCACAATCACCTGGCTTCAGGTGCTGCAAACCTCTGCCAGGAGCGGGGTCCGGTATCTTTGGCCATGCTTGAAAGCCGCAACAGTGACGGTGAAATCCCCGCACACCTCGCCCAGATCAAGCCCCCCCTGGACTACGCGCCGAAAACCTCGCCGGAAGAAAAGGGTATGCTGAACGAAGAATTCGGCATCGACCGGCAGCATAAGCCACTCGAAGCCAGGACCGCCAACGATTGATGGCGGCCGATCCCAGGCGGGGTCATACCGGGTTTTCAATATCGATAAAGCGGTGCTCAATACCAAAATGGCCCGCGAGATGCTCACCCAGGGCCTGGACCCCATAGCGTTCAGTGGCATGGTGGCCGGCGGCGATGAAACCGATCCCCTCTTCCCGCGCAAAGTGCACCGTCTGTTCCGAAGCCTCACCGGTAATGAACAGGTCGGCGCCGGCGGCGTAGGCAGCCTCTATCCAGGACTGTGCCGCGCCAGTGCACCAGGCGAGGCGCTGCACCGGGCGATCAGGGTCCCCGATATACAACGGTGCCCGCCCGGTCAGGGTCGCCAGCCGACTTACCAGGGCCGACGCCAGCACCGGTCCGGGCAGGCTGCCAATATTACCCAGCGCCTCGGGTTTTGATGGATCCATCGGAAACTGCTCAACGATACCCAGGAGTTTACCAAGACAGGCGTTATTACCCAGTTCGACATGCGCGTCCAGCGGCAGGTGATAGGCCAGGAGACTGACGTCGTGCTGCAACAGAAGCCCCAGGCGGCGACGTTTCATGCCCACTATCAACGGCGACTCGCCTTTCCAGAAATAGCCGTGATGCACCAGCACCGCATCGGCCTGCCAGGCTATGGCGGCATCCAGCAGCGCCTGACACGCGGTAACACCGGTCACCAGGCGAGCAACCCGGGGCTTTCCCTGTACCTGCAGCCCGTTGGGGCAGTAATCCTGGAAACGCTGCGGCTGCAGGGTCTCTTCCAGGTGACCAACCAGCTCATCGAGTGCAACGGACATAGTTAACGCTCCTGCTAAATCTAATGAAAGCCGGGCTTGCGGCTGCCGTGAAGGCCGCCATCATATACAATGGGCGGCTACATCAACAAATGGCTTCGTACTATGCCCCCCAGCCTGCGTTTCATCACCTGGCCCACCATTGCCGGCCTGCTGGCGGCCCTGCTGATCCTGGATCGGTGGGTACTGCCGCCCGAGGGTAATGCGCGCATGGCCACCGAGACCGGCAGTTATGCAACCGCGGTACACCAGGCAACCCCGGCCGTTGTCAACATTTACACCGCCAAACTGATACCGACACGGCCAGGCGGGACCCGCACCAATCCATTCTCCAGCCAGGCGCCACAACGCCAGCGCATTGAACGCTCACTGGGCTCCGGCGTGATCATGACTGACCAGGGCCATGTGCTGACCAATAATCATGTGATTCACGAAGCGGATGCCATTGAGGTACTGCTCCACGATGGTCGCTCCGCCAATGCGGTGGTCATTGGCACCGATCCCGCTACTGACCTGGCGGTACTCCAGATCAAGCTTCCCGACCTGCAGCCGATAGCCCTCGCCAATTCCGATACTGCCCGGGTGGGCGATGTCGTGCTCGCCATCGGTAACCCGCTGGGCTTCGGCCACTCGGTCACCCAGGGTATCGTGTCCGCACTCGGACGCTATGGCCTGCAGCTATCGCTGTATGAAGATTACATTCAAACCGACGCCACCATTCACCTGGGCAATTCCGGGGGCGCCCTGATCAATACCCGGGGCCAGTTGCTGGGCATCAATACCCTGATCTATACCGGCAATGAACCGGCGAGGGGTACCCCAACCGGCATCGGCATCAGCCTCGCCATTCCCGCCAACCTGGCACTGTTTGTGATGGACGACCTTATTCGCTACGGCGAAGTCATTCGCGGCTGGCTGGGGGTGAGTGTCGGGCCGGTACGAGGTGTCGACGGCAGCGGCCCATCGGCCCAGCTGCTGGAAGTCACCGCCGTCGCTGAAGGCGGCCCGGCCCAGCGAGCGGGGATCCAGGTGGGCGACATCATCACCCATATTGATGGCGAACCGGCTCGGGATGGTCGCCTGACCATGCACCGTATCGCACAACTGCGCCCCGGCGACAATATTGAGATCACCGTACAGCGCAACCAGCAATCGATTGATTTACGGGCCATTGTCGGCACGTTGCGACAATCGCCCAGCCGTTAGGGGCCTGTCGGTGTCAGTCGTCCTGCTGCAGGCGCATTTCAGCACTGCGGGCGTGGGCCGTGAGCTGCTCACCCCGGGCCAGTACCGAGGCGATACGCCCCAGTGACTGTACCCCCTGTTCGCTGCACATGATCAATGAACTGCGTTTCTGGAAGTCGTACACGCCCAGTGGCGAAAAGAACCGCGCGCTGCGAGAGGTTGGTAATACGTGATTGGGTCCGGCGCAATAATCACCCAGGCTCTCGGAGGTGAAGCGACCCATGAAGATCGCCCCGGCGTGCCGCACCAGTGGCAACAGCGCCTCCGGATCCAGCACTGACAGCTCCAGGTGCTCCGGAGCCAGCTGGTTACTGATCGCCACTGCCTCTGCCAGGTCACGGGTCAGCACCAGGGCACCGCGCGCGGCCAGGGAAGCGCGAATGATGTCCGCCCGCTCCATGGTGGGCAGCAGGCGATCAATACAAGCCTGCACTTCATCAAGGTAATCCGCATCCGGGCATAACAGGATTGCCTGGGCATTTTCGTCGTGTTCGGCCTGGGAAAAAAGGTCCATCGCGATCCACTCGGGATTGGTGGCACCGTCGCAGATAACCAGGATTTCCGAGGGTCCGGCGATCATGTCGATGCCTACCCGACCGAACACCTGGCGCTTGGCGGTGGCAACGTAGATATTGCCCGGGCCGACGATCTTGTCTACCGCGGGCACCGTCTCGGTACCAAATGCGAGTGCGGCCACGGCCTGGGCGCCACCGATAGTGAATACCCGATCGACGCCGGCGACTGCCGCCGCCGCCAGCACCAGGTCGCTCAACTCCCCGCCCGGCGCCGGCACCACCATGATGATTTCAGCGACCCCGGCCACTTTCGCCGGCAGCGCGTTCATCAATACCGAGGACGGATAGCTGGCCTTCCCGCCCGGCACATAGATGCCAACCCGATCCAGGGCGGTGATCTTTTGCCCCAGCAGGTTGCCCTCGGCGTCGCGGTATTCCCAGCTCTCCTGCAGCTGATGCTGGTGATAGCTGCGTATCCGTTCCGCCGCCTGCTCCAGGGCCTCGCGCTGCTGCACCGGGATTGCTGCCAGTGCCGCCTCGAGATGGGCCGCGGACACCTCAAGTTCGGCCATGGTCGCCGCCTGCAAATGGTCAAGGCGGGCCGTGTATTCCAGCACTGCCGCATCGCCGCGCTGTTGTACCGCAGACAGAATGGCCGCTACGGTGGTGTTAACCGCCTCATCAAGCCCCTGCTCCCATTCGGTAAGCCGGGCCAGGCGTTGCGCAAAATCACTATCCCGGGTATCGAGGCGCTGCATTTCAAACCTCTCCGACGACGGCCGACAGGCTGTCGATCAGGCCCTGGATATGGGCGTAGTGAGAACGCATGGCCGCCTTGTTCACGATAAGCCGGGAACTGATACTGGCAATTTCCGCCAGCGGTGCCATGCCGTTGGCGCGCAAGGTATTCCCGGTATCGACAATATCAACAATCAGGTCGGCCAGGTTCATCATGGGTGCCAGTTCCATGGCGCCATACAGCTTTATGACATCCGCGTGCACACCCTGGGCCGCAAAATGCCGACGCGCAATATTGGCGAACTTGGTGGCAACCCGCACCCGTGAGCCCCGAGCCTGCCAGCCCACCGGCCCGGCGGTCATCAAACGGCAGCGGGCAATGCCCAGGTCCAGCGGCTCATAAAGCCCCTCGGCGCCGTGCTCCAGCAGGATATCCTTGCCCACCACACCCAGTTCGGCGGCACCGTGACGGACATAAGTGGGCACATCGGTACCCCGTATCACCACCAGTTGCAGGGCATCGTGATTGGTGGCAAAGATCAGCTTGCGACTTTTGGCGATGTCCTCCAGCGGTTCAATGCCCGCGCGTGCCAGCAGCGGCAGGGTTTCCTTGAGGATCCGGCCCTTGGTTAGCGCCATGGTGAGGGGTCTTTGCATAGGTATTTTCAGCCAGCCTGGCGACGGATATCCGCCCCCAGCAACTGCAGCTTCTCCTCAATACATTCATAACCGCGATCGATGTGGTAGATGCGGTCAATAACGGTTTCGCCCTGGGCTACCAGGCCGGCAATCACCAGGCTGGCGGAAGCCCGCAGGTCACTCGCCATTACCGGGGCACCCTGCAACTGCGGTTGCCCGGTAATAATGGCGGTATTGCCCTCGATCACGATATGGGCGCCCATCCTGTTCATCTCATGGGTCTGGATCAAGCGGTTCTCGAAGACCGTTTCGGTAACCGTACCGGTACCTTCGGCAATAGCGTTCATGGCCGTAAACTGGGCTTGCATGTCCGTGGGAAACCCGGGATAGGGTGCCGTTTTGATGCTGACCGCCCGCGGCCGACGACCATTCATTTCCAGGGAGATCCAGTCATCGCCCTGCTCGACCTGTGCGCCCGCCTCTACCAGCTTGTGCAATACGACTTCCAGATCCCCGGGGCAGGTATCCCTGAGCATGATCCGGCCGCCCGTGGCCGCGGCCGCCACCAGATAGGTGCCGGTCTCAATGCGATCGGGCATAACGGCGTATTCACAGCCGTGCAGCCGTTCAACGCCGTCAATGACAATAGTATCGGTACCGTGGCCGGTGATTTCGGCGCCCATGGCGATCAGGCACCGCGCCAGGTCGACAACCTCGGGTTCCCGGGCCGCATTCTCAAGCACCGTTCGACCCTGTGCCAGGGTAGCGGCCATCATCAGGTTCTCCGTACCGCCCACGGTCACGGTCTCCATCAGGATCCTCGCACCCCGCAGCCGGCCCTGGACCTCGGCATTGATATAGCCGCCATCCACGGTGATTGTCGCACCCATGGCCTCCAGTCCCTTGAGGTGGAGATCAACCGGGCGACTGCCGATCGCACAGCCCCCGGGGAAAGAGACATGCGCCTTGCCAAAGCGGGCCACCATGGGTCCCAGCACCAGAATGGAAGCACGCATGGTGCGAACCAGCTCATACGGCGCGGAAAAACCGGATACATTGGCGGCATTGACCTCAATACCGAGCTTTTCATCCAGGGTAAGGTCGACGCCCATGCAACCCAGCAGTTCGATCATGGTGGTAATATCATGCAGATGCGGCAGGTTGCGCACAATGACCGTATCAGCTGACAAGAGGGTAGCCGCCAGAATCGGCAGAGCCGCGTTCTTGGCTCCGGCGATACGCAATTCGCCACTGAGGGGTCGCCCCCCACGAATAACCAGTTTATCCACGTTAACTCCAGGTGGGGGTGGTGCTCAGGACAGGTCCTGCCATTGTTCGGGGGTAAAGGTACGAATGTTCACGGCGTGAATGGCGCCGGCGGCAATCTGCTCAGCCAGGGCGGCGTAAACCAGTTGCTGACGCTGCACCGGTCGCTTGCCTGCAAAAATGTCACCGATGACGGTGATGTCGTAGCGATCACCACTGCCCTGCACCTGAATCTCACACTCCGTGAGCTGGGCCGCGAGCAGTGCCGTTACCGTTGCTTGATCCATAGCCTGTTGGTCCTCTGTCAACCTGGCCCCGACGGGGCGAAAAGCGACGCATTCTAGGAGAAATGGACAACGATGGCGAGGCCACCGTGTCGCCCCTCGCTCAATCGTCTATTTCTACCGCTGTCCAGTTGGCAATGACCTGGTCGATATCACCATCGTACTTGCGCGCCGCGGATTCAAACTGGCTGCGGTATATTTCACCCAGGTTAACGTCTTCGATCACCAGGTTGCGCAATTTCCAGCCCTCGTCGCGACCCTTGCCCATATGGTAAACAAGCACGTACGGTTCGCCACCATCATCGTAAATGAGCTGGGAGACTGCGACTCTCGAACGCGCGGCCTCCTCCTCACTGAGTTCCGGCAGCTCGATTCTCGAGCCGGCGAAGGCCAGCAAACCCTTGCCGTAGGTGCGCACCAGGCCAGAGCGCATGACCTCGGTGAAACGATCCAGCTGATCCCGCAGTTGCGCCCGGCCCTCCTTGTCCAGTGAGCGATAGCGCTCGGAACTGGCGTAGGCGCCCATCACGCTGCGGGCAAAGCCTCGAAAATCGACGAAGGAATCGAGGATGTCCTGCAGGTTATTGTAGAACCGCTCCGGCTCCTCTTCCGCGTAGACCTGCGCTTCCTCCACTTCCGACATCACTGCTTCCGATGCCTGACGCACTACCTCGTGAGGGTTTTCCTCCCTATCGGTTTCAAGAGCAAGAGCGCTCGAAACCGTAAGCGCAAGCACCACAGTGGCGCCAAAACGCAGCAGTCGATTCATAACACGATCCTTGAATTAGAATTACAAGCCAGGTTGGCGCATTGTATACTCTGCCGCCTTATCCCACGATATCGCGCACCACAAAGTTCGTGGTGCCAGATATTTTGACAACGCCATGGAGGCTACAGTTCAATGCGCTCACTTCGCCCCACTTTAACAGGAAATTCGTGTTTATGCTGTTAGCTACTGCGGCCATCCTGATCGGATTTGTCATCCTGATCTGGAGCGCCGACCTGTTCGTCGCCGGGGCGGCATCCATTGCCCGCAACATGGGCCTGTCGCCGATCATCATCGGGCTGACCATTGTCTCCATCGGCACATCAGCCCCCGAGATACTGGTATCCCTTACCGCTGCATTCAGGGACGCGGGGGAGCTGGCCATCGGTAACGCCATCGGCTCCAATATTGCCAATATCGGCCTGGTATTGGGGGCGACCCTGGTCATTGTGCCCATGAAAATACACCCGGGCTGTATCCGCAGGGAGTTGCCGGTATTGCTGCTCGTCACCCTGGGCGCCGCGGTACTGCTGTTTGACGGGGTGCTGTCCCGGCTCGACGGCGTGGTGATGCTGGCCACCCTGGTCCTTATCATGGTGCAAATAGTACGTATCCAGCGTGCGGATGACCTTATTGTAAAGGAACTCAGCGAGGAGCCGCCGGGCGGCCTTAGCACCCTGCGGGCGTGGCTGACGTTCGCGGCCGGCTTTTTGCTGCTGATTGGCAGCTCCCAACTCCTGGTGTGGGGAGCAACCAACATCGCAGAGCAACTGGGCGTTTCGCAACTGATCATCGGCCTGACTATTGTCGCAGTCGGCACCAGTCTCCCCGAACTGGCCGCCACTGTTGCCGGCGCCTTGCGCGGGCATACCGATATCGCAGTAGGTAATGTGATCGGTTCCAACCTGTTCAATCTGCTGGCGGTGATGGCGATACCGGGGCTGGTGTCGGCCGAAGTCCTGGAACCCGCGATATTATCGCGGGACTACCTGACCATGACGGTACTTACCCTGCTGCTGGCGATGGCGGTTTTCTTCGGCCGTAAACACCGCAAGGCCGGTGCTGATGGCACAGCCTATATCGGGCGCACGGTTGGAGTGCTGTTACTCTTAATCTACGCCCTGTATTATTACTGGCTTTACCAGACTCGCTGAACCCTGAGCCAATGGCCATGCCGGAACACACATCAAACAGCTATGTCGCCTCCGGGCAACGTACTGTGCGTATGGAATGCGCTGCCATCGCGGCGCTGGAAGGCCGCATTGATGGCGGTTTCGCGCACGCCTGCGAGATCCTGCTACAGGTGCGTGGCCGGGTCATTGTTACAGGCATGGGCAAATCGGGGCATATCGCCACCAAGATCGCAGCCACCCTCGCCAGTACCGGCACACCGGCTTTTTTTGTCCATCCCGGCGAAGCCAGCCACGGCGATATCGGCATGATCACCGCCGATGATGCGGTAATAGCACTATCCAACAGTGGCCGCTCACCGGAGGTCATTACCCTGCTGCCGTTATTGAAACGCCAGGGCATCCCCCTCGTCAGCATGACCGGTGATGCCGCGTCGCCCCTGGCAGAAGCTTCCGATGCCCACCTTGATACCGGCGTGGCTACAGAAGCGTGTCCGCTCAACCTGGCCCCCACATCCAGTACGACCACGGCGCTGGTAATGGGCGACGCACTGGCCATTGCCCTGCTGGAGGCCCGGGGCTTTACCGCCGAAGACTTCGCCTTCTCACACCCCGGCGGAACCCTGGGCAAAAAACTGCTACTCAAGGTAGCCGATGTAATGCACACCGGCGCGTCCGTACCCAGGGTGCATCGCAGCACCGTGCTCTCCGAGGCCCTGCTGGAGATCAGTCGCAAGGGCCTGGGCATGACCACCGTGAGTGGCGATAACGGTGAGTTGCTGGGTATCTTTACCGATGGTGACCTGCGCCGTGCACTGGATGACAGTATTGATGTTCGGCGCACGCCCATTGAAACCCTGATGACCTGTGACGCCAAGACCGCCGCACCCGGAATGCTCGCGGCAGAGGCGCTGCGAATCATGGAGGAAAACGAGATTACCTCCCTCGTGGTCCTGGACGAATCCGGGCATATGCTGGGGGTCATCCACCTGATGAACCTGCTTCATGCGGGGATTGCCTGACATGACCGACAAAGATGTGGAAAACCTGCAATTACGCGCGCGCGAAATCCGCCTGCTGGCACTGGACGTCGACGGCGTATTAACCGACGGCGGGGTGATTTACAGCAGCGACGGTGCAGAGCTCAAGATCTTCAATATCAAGGACGGTATCGGCATACGACTCCTGCAGAAAGCTGGCGTCGAGGTGGCCATTATTACCGGGCGCCACTCGGAGATGGTTGACCGTCGAGCGGCGGAACTGGGCATCGGCAAGGTGATCCAGGGTCGCGCCGACAAATTGACGGCGCTGCGGGAGCTGTGCCTGGAGCGCGACCTGCAGCTGGCCCAGTGTGCCTACATGGGAGACGACCTCCCGGACCTGGCAGCCATCAAGGCGGTCGGGCTGGGACTTGGCGTGGCGGACGCGGTCGCCGCGGTGCGCAATGCCGCCGACTGGTGCAGCCTCGCCAACGGCGGCGCCGGGGCCGTCCGCGAAGCCTGTGAGTGGTTGCTGAACGCACGCGGCCAGTGGGCGGAACTGGAAGCGGGCTACCAGTGACCCCGGCCCTGAGACTGCAAATACTGCTGGGGCTCGCCCTGGCCCTGGTCGCCGGGTATTACTGGATCGCCGGTGGCGACGGTGCCACCGACAGCGCAGCGCTGATACGGGAAAACCAGCCCGTCAGCACCTATCTGGTCAATTCGCGCAGCTGGTCCTATGCCGTGGACGGATCCCTGGCGGAAGTCATGGAAGCGGACCGGGTTGAACACTTTGGCATGGAAGATGTCTCTTTATTGATGCGTCCACGCTTTTATTCCCACGACGGCAATGATCGCACGTGGACCGCCAGCGCCGATCGCGGCAGACTTGTCCATGCAACAAACATACTGGCTCTGCAGGACGACGTGCTACTCATCAATGACCAGACAGGTGGCACCCTTGAAACACAGTCCATGCAACTGAACCTGGAACAGAAAACGGCGACCTCTACGACGCCGGTCACCGTGAGGCAAGACACCAGTATCTTGCGCGCCGGGGGCATGTTCGCAGACTTGAACAGACAGACGATTCAACTGCGTCCCAATGTGGAGAGTGTCTATGACCCGACGGGTTCCTGAGGCACATCGCTTCCTGACGCGCGTTTCCAGGGCAGGTTTCATGGCCCTGATGCTGACCCTCGCCACGGCGGCGAGTGCGCTTCCCGATGACAGCCAGCAACCGATCCGGATCAGCGCCAACCAGGCCCTGCGGGATGATCGCGAGGGCATTACCGTGTATACCGGCAACGTGCGCATGCAACAGGGCAGCCTGCAGATCGAAGCCGACAAGATCACGCTGCACCACCGGCAGGACCAGCCCGATAGAATTGTCGCCAGAGGCACGCCCGCACGTATGCAACAGCAACCCGAGATTGACCAGGAACCGGTGCGCGCTGCGGCCCGCACGATCGAGTACTTCAGGGCCGAGGAGCGGGTTTACCTTACGCGGGAAGCACGGATTGAACAAAATGGCGCTATCGTTACCGGGGATACCATTGAGTATCTATTTGCCGAACAGCGCATCAAGGCCCAGTCCGGCAGCAACGACGATGAAAGAGTGGAAGTCGTCATCCCCGGCCAGACGCTCGAACAAAATGACGAGGCAGCCAGTGGCACAACTCAAGGCGAGTAACCTGGCCAAGTCCTATCGCGGACGCAAGGTCGTGGTCGACGTCTCGCTGGAGCTTTCCAGTGGCCAGGTGGTAGGTCTGCTGGGCCCCAATGGCGCCGGCAAGACCACCTGTTTTTACATGATCGTGGGCATCATCGCCACCGAACAGGGGTCGATTATACTCAATGGACAGGACATTACCGCGCTGCCGATGCATGAACGTGCCCGCCGGGGTATCGGCTATCTGCCGCAGGAAGCCTCCATTTTTCGCAAGCTCACGGTACAGGACAACCTGCTGGCCATTCTGGAGACCCGCCCGGACCTGAACAAACGTGAACGACACACCCACTGCGACCGCCTGCTGGAAGAATTCCACCTTACCCACCTGCGCGACAGCCTGGGCCAGTCGCTATCCGGCGGCGAGCGCCGTCGGGTCGAAATCGCCCGGGCCCTGGCCACCGAACCCGACTTCATCCTGCTGGATGAACCATTCGCCGGGGTAGACCCCATTTCGGTCACCGACATCAAGGACATCATCATCCATCTTCGACGCCGCGGTATCGGTGTGCTGATCACCGATCACAATGTCCGGGACACCCTGGATATCTGTGAAAAAGCCTACATTGTCGGCGAGGGACACATCATTGCCGAGGGCAATACCGAAGAAATCCTTGGCAACGCCCGGGTTCGCAAGGTCTATCTCGGTGAAAACTTCCACCTCTGATGACCCCGGGGTAGCACTGACTCGTCCATATCAAGCAATTTTCGCGCCATCCGGTTGCAAGCCAATATCACCCGGCGCTACACTCGGGTCTTTAGTCTCATCCGAGGCCACTATCAGGGTGATCTGCGCGCAACCATGAAACAGTCGCTCCAGCTCAAACTTGGTCAACAGCTGACCATGACTCCCCAGCTCCAGCTGGCCATACGCCTGTTGCAACTCAGCACCCTTGACCTGCAGCAGGAAATCCAGCTGGCTCTCGATACCAACCCGCTGCTGGAGGTGGACGACGACGATTATGCACCCGACCCCGAGGTCGACAACATAACCCGCCTGGACACGGTTGCCGACAACCACAACGATGGCCTGATGGAAAGCCAGGAGGGTCAGGGCATGACGGAGCGGGACTCCGGGGATGACTGGCAGCCTGGCACCATTCCGGAAGATCTGCCCGTTGACACCCAGTGGGATGACCTGATGCCGTCGTCCACGGCGGGTTCGGGCGCGGCCAGTGACGACGGCTTCGACGGTGATTTTGATAGCCGCAACAATGCCACGGACAGCCTGCAGGACCAGCTGCGCTGGCAACTCAACCTCACCAGGCTCTCGGATATCGACCGGGTTATCGCACTCGCCCTGATTGACGCCACCGACAGTAATGGCCGACTACAGGCCAGTGTTGATGATATTCACCAGTCTCTCATTCCCGAGCTGGACATCGACCCCGAGGAGGTCACTGCCGTACTGCGCTGCCTGCAGCAGTTTGAGCCCGCCGGCGTCTGCACCCGGGATTTACAGGAGTGCCTGCTGGTGCAGTTGCAGCAGAAGCCGGCGGGTACGCCGTCGCTGGAGCACGCGCGAGCGATGATCACGCGGCACTTGTCCCAGCTGGGCAGTGGTGACTATAAGCAGATCATGCGGCGCATGCGGCTGAGCGAGAGCCAGCTCAAGGCGGCACTGGACCTGATCAGGACCCTGGACCCGAATCCCGGCCAGGGCGTTGGCGAGGACACCACCGAATACGTGGTACCCGATGTTTTCGTGAGCAAGAAAAATGGTCGCTGGGTCATTGAACTGAATCCGGACATTGCGCCCCGTTTGCGTATCAACAGTGGCTATGCGAGCCTGATCAAGCGCGCTGACAGCAGTGCCGACAATACCTACCTGAAGGACAACCTGCAGGAGGCGCGCTGGTTTCTGAAAAGTCTCTACAGCCGCAATGAAACCCTGATGAAGGTCGCCACCCGAATTGTCGAACACCAGCGCGATTTTCTGGAACATGGCCCGGAGGCAATGAAACCGCTGGTTTTGCACGATATCGCGGACGCTGTAGAGATGCACGAATCGACCATCTCGCGAGTGACCACCCGGAAATACATGCACACCCCCCGCGGGATTTTCGAACTCAAGTATTTTTTCTCCAGTCACGTGGGCACCACCTCCGGCGGTGAGTGTTCGTCTACCGCCATTCGCGCCTTTATCCGCAAGCTGGTCAGCGCCGAAAGCCCGCGCAAACCGTTAAGCGACAGCAAGATCGCCAGTTTACTTGAAGGCCAGGGTATCCGGGTCGCACGCAGAACGATTGCCAAATACCGGGAAATATTGATGATCCCGCCGTCTAATGAGCGTAAAAGATTAGTCTAGGATATAGTCAAGGCGGCAGGTGTTGCTGCCGCCGGTTTCAGGCCCCAGAGTCTGGGTTTCCGTCGAAGAAGGAGTACACTATGCAACTGAACGTCAGCGGTCATCACGTCGAAGTCAGCGACCCGTTACGCGATTATGTAGAAACCAAGTTTGAACGACTGCAACGACATTTCGACAATATCACCAATAGCGAAGTCACACTGGTTGTTGAAAAGCTGGTACAAAAAGCCGAAGCAACCGTTCATGTAGCTGGCGCCGACATCTTTGCCGCCGCTGAAAACGAAGACATGTATGCCGCCATCGATGCCCTCACGGACAAGCTGGACCGCCAGTTGATCAAGCACAAAGAAAGGGCCCGCGGCCACTAGGAACTCTCCATGCACGTTGTAGCACAACTACTCACCCCCGGGCGCACGATCTGTCGTGCGCCCGGGAGCAGCAAAAAAAGACTGTTTGAGACCCTCGCCAGTGTGATCAGCAAAGATCAACCCACGCTTTCCGATAGCGACGTGTTCAGCCAGCTGATTGCCCGCGAGCGCCTGGGCAGCACCGGCCTGGGTGGTGGCATTGCCATTCCCCACTGCCGGATTGCACATTGCACGGAACCCATGGGCTGCCTCGCGACGCTGCAGGAACCCATCGATTTGACGCGCCCGACGATATCCCGGTAGACATTCTCTTCGTTCTACTGGTACCCGAGACGGCTCATCAGGAACACCTTAATATTCTGGCGCAGCTCGCCGGCCTCTTCAGCCAGCCTGAATTCAGCGAACAGCTGCGGGCAGCTGAAGACGCTGCCAGCCTGTACGCCCTGGCCACCGGATGGCCCGTGTGAGAGCAGCCACGTGCAACTGGTAATTATTTCCGGGCGCTCCGGATCTGGAAAAAGCACGGCCCTGCATCAACTGGAAGATGAAGGTTACTACTGCATAGACAACCTTCCCGTGGCGCTGTTGCCGGCCCTGGTGGAAGAGGCATCGGGCCCCGAATTCAGCCACTTTCGTGGTGCGGCAGTGTGTATAGATGCCCGCAATGCCTGGCGCAACCTGGAGGACTTCAGCAGTATTCTGAATTCACTGCCGGCAACCGTTAACAGTGAAATAGTATTTTTGGATGCGCAGGACCCGGTACTGATCAAACGCTTCAGTGAAACCCGCCGCAAGCACCCTCTCAGTGGCGAGCAAATGCCCCTGGCCGAGGCTATTGAGCGCGAGCGGCAACTGCTTGAGCCCATCGCGGTTGCCGCGGCGCTGATGCTCGACACCAGCCAGATGACCATTTACGAATTGCGTGATGCCATTCGCCAGCGCCTGGTCGGCGACACGACCGGCAGTATGTCCCTGCTGATCCAGTCTTTTGGCTTCAAGCGTGGCGTACCCACGGACGCGGACCTGGTCTTTGATGTGCGAATGCTGCCCAATCCCCACTGGGTCAAGGAATTGCGCCTGCAAAATGGCCTGGACCAGGATGTACAGGCATTCCTCGAGGCGCAGCCGCTCACCGACGAACTGTTCGGCAGTATCTGCCAGTACCTTGACCAGTGGCTACCCCACTATCGCGCCAGTAACCGCAGTTACATGACCGTGGCCATCGGTTGTACGGGAGGCCAGCATCGTTCAGTATACCTCGCAGCCCGACTGTACCGGCATTACCGGCAGGACTATCCGCACGTTCATATTCGCCACCGCGAACTGCAATAGCGACCGATACCGTGATTGAGACTCAAGTAACGATCATCAACAAACTCGGCCTGCACGCACGCGCAGCGGCCAAGTTCGTGGGTTGCGCCAGCGGGTTTTCCAGCAGTATCAAGGCAGGCCGGGACGGCAAACTGGTAGATGGCAAGAGTATCATGTCAGTAATGATGCTGGCGGCCGGCCAGGGCACCACCCTGGACCTTCATATCCAGGGAGAGGATGAGCAGGAGGCGCTGGCCGCTTTGCTGACGCTGGTTGCCGACCGCTTCGACGAAGACGAATAAGCCGCCCGCCAATACCCGGGCACCATCAGCACGTTGTTGCCCGCTCCGATTTCCGGGATAATCGGCACCAGGGTTTAATCTCCTCACCATAGCCTCCGGCGGAAAGCATTCCATGGCGTCACGCTCCAACACATCCCAGGCCCGGCTCGACCGCCTGTCAACGGCGCTGGACTCGGGAACCCTGGCGGACGTAAAACGCATGCTCAACGGCCTCCCGGCCGCTGACGTCGCTCACCTGCTGGAATCCTCGCCGCCCAAGTTTCGCCATATCCTCTGGCAAATGGTGGAACTCGAGAATGAAGGCGACGTCATCAATGAACTGGGCGATGAATTACGCGCGCATTTTCTCAGTGACATGGATGCGGCGGAAGTCGCGCAGATCACCGAACACCTGCAGGACGATGATCTCGCCGATATCCTGCAACAACTTCCCGACACGATCACCCAGGAAGTTCTGAATGCAATGGATCACCGGGACCGGGCACGCCTGGAACAGGTGATGACCTACCCGGATGATACCGCCGGCGGCCTGATGAGCTCCGACACCATCACCATCCGCGCACCCCTGACCCTGGATGTGGTACTACGCTACCTGCGGCGCCATACGGCCATTCCGGCGATGACTGATAACCTGTTTGTTGTCAACCGTAATGACCAGTTCATCGGCCTGCTGCCGCTGAATACCCTGCTGGTCTCCGACCCGTCCGCGACCGTTCGCGAGATGATGATCACCGATGTCGCACCGATACCCGCGGAAATGCCTGACAGTGAGGTCGCGCGTTTGTTCGAGCGCAATGACTGGGTGTCGGCGCCGGTGGTGGACGACGACGGTCGCCTGCTGGGCCGGATCACCATTGACGATGTGGTCGACGTGATTCGTGAAGATGCCGACCACTCGCTGACTTCGATGGCAGGCCTGACCGAGGACATGGACACCTTTGCGCCGGTGTTTCATACAGCCACGCGCCGCGCCGTGTGGCTGGGTATCAATCTGGTCACCGCCTTTGTTGCCGCTTCAGTGATCAACGTGTTCCAGGACACCATTGAGAAAGTGGTTGCACTGGCGGTGCTGATGCCTATCGTGGCCTCCATGGGTGGCATTGCCGGTACCCAGACCCTGACTGTAATGGTCCGCGGCATGGCACTGGGCCAGATCAGCAAGAACAATTCCTCCTGGCTGTTGCACCGTGAAGTGTCCGTGGGCATCCTCAACGGTCTGCTCTGGGCCGCGGTAGTGGCCGTCGCCGCGTCGATGTGGTTCGACGACTGGAGCCTGGGGCTGATTATCGGCTCCGCGATCATTATCAACCTGATTACTGCCGCTGCCACTGGCGCCGCACTTCCCCTGCTGCTCAAGCGCATGCGCATCGACCCTGCACTGGCCGGGGGCGTGGTACTGACTACGGTTACCGACGTGGTAGGTTTCCTTTCTTTCCTTGGCCTGGCGACCTGGTTCTATGCCTGATTACACCCCCCATCACGATGACCTTGATACCGACGACGGCCCCAGTAAAAGCGAACTGAAGCGGCAGATGACCGCCCTGCAGGCCCTGGGGGAAAGCCTTTGCCGGCTCAGTGACAAAGAACTGCGGCAAATTCCCATTGAAGATGAGCGCCTGACCGAGGCCATTGCGGAGATGCACCGGATCAACTCCAACAGTGCGCGCAAGCGTCACCTGCAGTTCATTGGCAAGCTGATGCGCAACCTGGACCCGGAGCCCATAGAGGCTGCCCTGGCCTCGCTGAACCAGGCACACACCGATAGCGCCCGCCGCTTTCAGGAACTCGAGGTTTTGCGGGACCAGCTGCTGGAGCGCGGCCTGCCGGCAATAGAGGATGTCGTTGCGCGTTGGCCCCGGGCGGATCGCCAGCAGCTGCGGCAATTATTGTTACAGGTCCGGCGGGAACAACAGCGTGAGCAACCACCCGCTGCCCGGCGCAAGCTGTTCCGCTATTTGCGCGAACTGGACGACGCGGCCTCGGGCTCAGGGGAGATTATGGATACCGGAGAGCGCGGCAATAACGGTGACTGAGCCGGAGCCTGGCTCTCTTCTACCGGCAAAGTCGGCGTATAACCGTCACCGGAATCAAATATCCGGTCGAACTCAATACTGGGCTCATCCCAGGTGCCACCAATACGGTACACCGCGCTGGATAGCTGCGTTACCTGCTTTTCAAACAGCTTGCTCACGACAAATACACCGGCTGCAATCGGCAGGCCCGCAGTGAGGGCGGCAACCCAGGCCAGATTGTTTGCCACCGGCAACGTGGCTACCAGCTCGCCATTGATCGTGCGTTCCGCCACAGACGACAAAGCCGTGAAACGAAACCCGGTGGCGGCCCCCGCCACATTCATTCGCGGCACCTCGATCTCGCCGCCGTGGAGATACATTTCACCATTCATGCTGGTAAAGGGGATACCGGATTCAAACAGCTGGGTAAGACTGAGGCGCTGCACGATCTCGGCAAGATTGAGAATACTGACTACCCGCAGGGTGCCCGAGGCACCGGCAGAAGCGGTCAGGAACCGGCCCGCGGCCACGTCCACCAGCAGCGAACCGGTGCTACTGCCCAAACTGAACTGTCCCGGTGAGCCCGGCCATTGCACCTCCAGCTGAAACTCTCCGGATCGGGTTTCAACGATTCGTTCGTAGGCAAGTGCTGCCAGGGTATCACCCAGGTCAGCAAAGGCCAGGTCGGCCTCCAGCAAAGTCCCCTCGCGGTTCCAGGTCAATGAGGCGGGCTTATCCCGGGCCATCCGCAAACCGAACAACTCACCCGTAATGTTCTGTGCCCGCAGCGAGTCCGCCTCCGGAGCCAGCACAAAATCCAGCGACCCCAGTGGCTCACCGGCCCGGTAGAGCTGATCGATACTCACTGCCACCGTGGGGAGGCCCAGAAGCTTGTCCAGTTCGAGTTGCGGTGTCTTGTCGCTGCCACCGGTAAGCCCCTTGAGGTCGAGGAAAGACAATGCCAGCTCGCCGCGGGTAAACTCCCGGTCGAAATGGCCCTGCCCCTGCAGCCAGCCGGTTTCAAGATCCAGCTGCCAACGCTCTGGACGCTGCTCGAGATTGAGAATGACGTCGGTCAGGTGCTGGCCCCAGACTCGCAGGCTGTCAATCTGCAGATCCTCTATCGAGAGCTGCAAAGGCACGCCGTTTGTAGTGGCGGGCAAGCCTGCCAGAAGCGCTTGCCATGGCGCAACATCAATCAGTGCCGCGTGCCCGCTCACTCGCAGCTGCCCGGGTACCGGTGCGTGTGGCCGCCCTTGCTGCAGGGCAAGTACCGCTCCCTGCACACCGCCGCTGGCAACATCAAGCGACAGTTGCCACTGGCGCTCCGCCTCTATGTCCAGCCGCAATGGTGTTTCACCCAGCGTGGCCTGCACACGCAGCGGCAAGCGTTCATTCGCGGTTTTTCCCCAGGTTTCTGGTAACGCCAGACGCACGCCCTGGAGATCACTCTGCAACTGCAGACGGGGCGCCCCGGCAGCGCCAAAGGCGAGACTACCGGAGACATCCGTGGCACCGTCGGCAATCTCCCGGGGTACCGACCATCCCAGCCAGTCGCCCAGCGCGGCCGCCCGCACTGTGGTGGCGAACTCAACGGCCACCGGGGCCAGCTCGCCAGGTGTCGCGGTATCAGTGCGGGGCAAGGGTTGCAGGCCAAGTGCCAACGGCTGGCCCCATAGCCGGGCCGATAGATTTTCACTGTGAAAACCGGTGGCGGAATCGTAACTCACCGTTCCGTTAAGGGCTTCGAGATCAAGGTTGCCGGGATTGATGGACACCGCGGCATCCGCCAGGGTAGCCCGAAAAGCAACTGCCGGGGGCTGCGCAGCCCGCGCCAGCGCAAGTTCCAGCTGGAACTCACCCTCCAGCTCACCTTGCGCCTGCCAGTTGGCCAGGGCACCCTTTAAGGGCAGCCCGAGAGGAGACTCGCGCAGCACACGTAACCCGTCACCGGCCGAGCCCGCCAGCCCCGCCGCAACCGCAAGGCGCATGGTGCCGGCTGTGTCCCGCCACGCTTCCGCCGACAGGCGCGCCAGTTGCGCCTCGTACAACCTGGCCCTGTCTGCCCAGACGCTAATGCTGAGATCATCGACCAGAACCGTGCCATCCAGATCCGAGACCGGCGGCCAGCGCGGGTCATAAAGCAGCTCGCTGTCGCTGACATCAAAAAACAGTTGTACTGTCCGCTGCGTGGTCGCCCCCCGCCGCAAGCTACCCCGCCAGAGAAAAGCACCGGTATTGACAGTTCCTCCCTGTAGAGCGGTCTCCAGCCAGGTCAATAGGCCGGGATTGAGGCGATAGGGCAGATAACGGCTGCGGTAACTGACATCCGAATCACTCAGGCCCACCAGCAGGTCCATTTCAATACCGGTGTCGGTGGATTGAAAGGGAATATTCAGACCCAACAGTGCGTGTGCCGTACCTTCGACACCGACTGCGGTAAGCAGCCCGCTGTGCAGCCGCAGACCGGCAGTGTCCCAGGCAAAATCGATCGTGCCATAGATATCCTGGTAAGCCAGCTGACGGCGATAGATCAGCGGGAAATCCAGCGCCAGCTGCTGGCTGTCGAGCACTATTTCACCCGCACCCTCCGCCAACTGCAAATAGCCAGTCGCACCCGTAATACCGGGCACGCCGCGCCATGCGGACAGGCCGAGCTCATCGAAATTGGCCTCCACTTCCCAACTGCGGAGCGGCGCCCTGACATCCTCGAGCCGCAGTTCCACGGTAGCCAGTGAACCGATCGGCGCAAGCTCTGCCATAGCCTCCGTCAGGGCCGGGGACAGTGACCCGGAGTGCAGCAGCAGCTTATTGATATCGGCCAACGGCACACGGGCACTGCGCAGTCGCAGTGAATCACCCCACAGGTCCAGCTACAGGCGCGGGAGCTGCAGATCCACGCCGCCGCTTTGTAGTGCCAGCTGGCCGGTAAACAGGGTCCAGCGCTGGCCCCTCTGCTGCAGGCTGGCATCCACCGCAAGAGCCTCCACCGGCAGTTCCAGGCTGCCGCCTTCAACCTGCAGGCGCAGCTCTTCGCCGGTCAGTCGCGTTTGCAGTCCGGAAATACCCTTTGACCAGCTCAGCCAGGCTTCGATCTCGGCGGCGCCGCTGGCCTGAATGGGCAGGCTCGGGCCCAGAAGTGGTTGCCAGCTCGCCAGTTGCGCAAGATCCGCCAGCGCCGCGCGGGCATAGACTTCGCCGCTGTAGTCGTCGGCCACAAAGGGATTGCCGAGGCCGTCGGCGAGTACCGTGAGATGAGTGCCGGAAGCCGACTCGAGCTGCGCCCGCAATTGCCGCCGGCTACCGTCGCGAAGCAGGGTAAGGTCCAGCTCCACCGTCTCGCGTACACCCGTGGGCAGCATCAGTTCAAGGGTATTGTCCGCCAGTGTCACCTGCTCGATATCCAGTAACAGCGACTCCAGCCAGACCCGGGTATCGTCGCCCCGCCGACCGAAACCATGCAGCAAAAAACGCCCTTCCGCGGTCATTTCTCCCGCCAGGGCCAGGCCCTCCAGGCGCAGGCTGCGCAGACGCAGGGAACCACTGACCAGGCTGCGCCAGATATCCACGGTCACGCTACCCCGCTTCAACAGCAGTTCCTCATTATCCGCAAATTCAAGCCGCAGATCCGCAAATACCAGTTCCGGGCTGAAGCCGCGCCACTGTGCGGTAAGCCCGGCGGTAGACAGGGTAAACGGCGTGCGCGCGTTGAGCTGTGCGAGGATGCGGTCCTGGTTATCGTCGACCAGGGGCATCAGCAGCCTGCCGGCACTGACATACACGGCGATCAGCACCACCAGGGCAACAATGCTGCCCCAGAGCAGATTGCTCAGCCGATTATAAAACGCACTCTCCAAAAGTCTTTATCCGTCAGTCAGTCCTGCGCTATCAGGAAGGCAGCCGCAGTCGCTACAGTCTCAGAACACCACGATGTCAAATTGTTCCTGGCGATAACCGGGCTGCACCCGGAAAGTGATCGGCCTGCCCAGCAATTCCGACAATTCCGTTATGCTGGCCGTCTCTTCCGCCTGCAGGCGGTCCACCACTGCCGCGGCTGCACGGACCTCCAGACCCTCCTTTCCGGGCCGGCGTGCTTTCCCAAGCAGCGCCCGGATGATCTCCAGAGACACGGTTTCCGCGCTTTTCACCCTTCCCCGCCCGGCACACGCAGGGCAGTCCTCACACAGAATATGCGCGAGACTGTCCCGATTGCGCGTACGCGTAATGGTGACCAATCCCTGTCCGGACATCCCGGTGATACGGTGCTCGGCGGGATCCGCAGCCATGGCCTCGCGCAGGCGCTGTTGCAGCAGGCGCCGGTGCCCGGGTTTCTGCATATTGATGAAATCAACAATGATGATACCGCCCAGGTTGCGCAACCGCAGCTCGTGCGCGAGCACACTCGCCGCTTCGGTGTTGGTGTGCAGGGACGTATCGTCCGGGTCACGCTGGCCGGTGTGCGCGCCGGTATTGACATCAATCGTCGTCATCGCCTCGGTCTGGTCGATCGCGATGCAGCCACCGGAAGGTAGAGGCACTTCCCGCTGCAATGCGCTCTGCAGCGCGCGCTCTATCCCGAAGCATTCAAACAACGGGCAAGCATCATCGTAATACTGCAATCGGGGCTGCAACGCCGGCATAGTGGCCACGCAATAGTCGCGCACGGCCGCCAGGCCCTGCGGGTCATCAATACGGATACAGTCGGTAGCAGGGCCCGCATAATCACGCACCGCCCGCAGGGCCAGCGGAGGGGCCGTATACAGGCACTTTGGGGCGGGCCCCACTGCTTTTGCAGCCAGGTCGGCACGCCACTGCAACAATCGGTGCAGGTCGGCCCGGATATCCTCGTCAGGGGCGCCGGAGGCCGCCGTACGTACGATAAGACCGCCGGCACCGGCAGCACCCATCGCTGCCAACGCCTCCGCCACCAGCTGCCGCAGGCGCTGCCGTTCTTCGTCTTCGTTAATGCGTCGGGACAGGTTCACGCCCTTTCCCCCAGGCCTGAACAACAGATAATGCGACGACAGCGTCAGGGCCATGGTCAGGGTCGGTCCCTTGCCGTCCATGGCATCCCTGGTAACCTGTACGATGATTTTCTGGCCCGGGTATAAGTGCTGGTCGATGTTGCCGGGCGCACTGTCGCGACGACCGCCGGTGGCCGGAGTGGCATCCCTCGCAGCCAGGAAACCTGTGCTATCGATGCCCAGATCGATAAACGCCGCCGCCATGCCGGGCAGTACGCGCACCACCTTGCCGAGGTAAATGTTGCCGACCAGGCTGGGAGAGCCGGTACGCTCAATCTCCACGGCGCGGAGAGCGTTGTCCGCCACTATCGCCACACGGGTTTCCGACCCTGTCATATTGATCAGAATCTGTTCACTCATCCAGGCCGCCCAGGGTGGTCGCGACCCCGTGGGCCGCCAGCAATTGCCAGGTTTCGGCCAGCGGCAAGCCGACCACATTGCTGTAACTGCCTTCTATACTGCTGACCAGGGCGCCACCGAGCCCCTGGATTCCATAGCCACCCGCCTTGTCCCACGGCTCCGAAGTGGCGAGGTAGCGTTCACAGACTTCCCTGGAAAGGGTCAGGAAGGTGACTCGTGTGCTGACATCACACTCCCATACTGCGTCGCCGCGTTGCAGGCAGAGCGCCGTGATCACCGCGTGGGTGCGCCCGCTCAGGCGCGCCAGCATGCCCAACCCGGAAAAATGATCGCGCGGCTTGCCCAGAATATCGCCGTCGATAACCACTGTGGTATCGGCCGCCAGTACCGCAAAACCATCGTCGCGCCGGGACACCACGGTTGCGGCTTTTTCCCGCGCCATTCGCTGCACGTAGGTCAAAGGCACTTCACCAGGCACGGCGGTTTCGTCAATGTCGGCGGTGTCGAGCAGGAACTGCACACCGAGGGTTGCCAGCAATTCGTGGCGTCGGGGGGAGGCAGAAGCCAGCACCAGTGTTGTCATTTCAGCTCACCCGGTAATGCCGGCGGACGCCGCGTAATACCTGCAACACCACCGGCCACAAGAGCGCACTGGTGAGCGCGGGCAGCAGGAACAGTGGCGTGCGTGCCCCGGTACCCTCAAGGGTCTGCACCCATTGGCTGGCCAGCTGGTGCATACCGATCATCACAAACACCATTCCCGACTGCTGCCACAGACTGAATACCCGTAGTCGCTGGTAAAGTAACAGCGACAGTAATGCCAGTACCGCCAGAGAGAAAGCATTCTGGCCAAGCACCGCCCCCTCCAGCACATCCATCATTACACCAATGACCAGGGCGGCAAAAATACCAATCTTGTGCGGCAACGCTATCGACCAGTAAAGCAGCACCAGCGCCACCCATTCCGGCCGGCCCCACAACAACCACTGCGGCATGGGTATCAGTGCCAGTACCGCGGCCAGCAGAAAACTGCCAAGAATAACGCCGTAGCCCATGAACACCGGTCAAGACTCCCGGGGGAGTGGTGGCGAGTCCCCTGCCGCGTCAACAAATACCAGCAAAACATGGCGACTGCGATTGATTGCGGCACTGGGGCGCGCGCGAATGGTGGCAAAAGACTGGCCGGGATCGTGCTCGACTGCCATCACTTCTGCCACCGGATACCCTACCGGGAAACGGCCACCCAGACCGGAACTCACCAGCAGGTCACCCGGTTTGATATCGGTCGTGGTCGAGACATGGAGCACATCGAGCGTGTCCAGGGCCCCAGTACCCTCGGCAATGGCGCGCACACCGTTGCGATTCACCTGCACCGGGATGGCGTGGGTGGAATCAGTCAGCAACAACACCCTTGAGGTGACCTCACCGACATCCACAACCTGGCCCATCAGGCCGTCCGCATCAATCAGCGGTTGGCCAACATACACTCCGTCCCGCGCACCCTTGTTGAGCACCAGCTGGTGTCGCACGGGATCCGGGGACACCCCGATAAGCTCGGCGACCAGCACATCGCTGCGCAACATGGCGGTGGAATTGAGCAGGCCCCGCAAGCGCACGTTCTCTGCCTGCAGGGATGACATCTGCATGGAACGACCCTTGAGCAGCAGGTTTTCACGCTGCAGACGCTCCCGCTCTTCCAGCAACCGGGCTCGCGAATGGATATGCTTGTTCTGCCAGGCACCAAGCCTGGCAGGTATGTCAGCAATCCAGACCAACGGCGTGGCGGCCGTATCAAGAACAGCCCGGGTTTTTTCCAGGCTATTGAAACGCAGATCGGCGGTGATCAGGGCGACCACCGCCAGCACGGCGAGGAGAATACGCAGCCCCAGGTGGGACTCTTTCAAAAATAGCGGCTTGATATTAACTCCCGGCGATCACAGCCCGCGGTGACCGCTTTACTCGGTAGAGAGCAAATCTATCGTATGACGATCCATCTGTTCCATGGCACGGCCGCCGCCCCGGGCGACACAGGTCAGGGGGTCATCCGCGATAATTACCGGCAGGCCCGTTTCCTCGGCGATCAACCGGTCGAGGTCGCGCAGCAGGGCACCGCCCCCGGTGAGCACGATACCGCTTTCAGCGATGTCCGCCGCCAACTCCGGTGGTGATTGCTCCAGGGCCGATTTTACCGCCTGTACAATCGACGACAGCGGGTCCTGCAGGGCCTCGAGTATTTCATCGCTATTGAGGGTGAAACTTCTGGGTACGCCCTCCGCCAGATTGCGACCGCGCACATCGATCTCGCGAAGCTCACTGCCCTCATAGGCACAGCCGATCTCCTGCTTGATACGCTCGGCGGTGGCATCGCCAATCAGGCTGCCGTAACGGCGGCGAACATGGGAGACAATCGCTTCATCAAAGCGGTCACCGCCAATGCGGAGGGAGTCGCGGTAGACCACACCGTTAAGGGAGATAATGGCGATTTCAGTGGTGCCACCACCGACATCAACCACCATGCAACCCGATGCTTCCTCGACATCCAGGCCTGCGCCAATGGCCGCGGCCATGGGCTCTTCAATCAGGCGCACTTCCCGGGCACCGGCGCTGAGCGCAGATTCGCGTATAGCGCGGCGTTCGACCTGGGTGGACATGCAGGGCACACACACCAGCACCCTGGGGCTGGGCCGGATAAAACGGCTTTCATGCACCCGCGCTATGAAGTGTTGCAGCATTTTCTCGGTAACCTGGAAGTCGGCGATAACACCGTCTTTCAATGGCCGGATGGCGGTAATGTTGCCGGGGGTTCGGCCCAGCATACGCTTGGCTTCAGTGCCCACCGCCTCAATCGTTTTCTGGCCATTATGGAAGCGGATGGCCACCACCGAGGGCTCGTTCAGCACAATGCCCTTGTCGCGCACGTAGATCAGCGTGTTAGCCGTACCCAAATCGATCGACAGATCGTTTGAGAACACCCCGCGCAGTTTTTTCAGCATGAAAGTTTACTACCTTGTGAATACATCGGACTCGTGAATAGGTCGGGCTCGCAAATAGATCCGGGAACCCCACAGGGAGTTCGGAAAGTACCCTCCCCGCCTGATGCCCTGCCGGACCGGGACCCACCCTTGTTCAGGGGGCTGCAACGTCTTTATTCTCAGGCACTTCCACCAATTCGTTAATGTATCAATCGCGGGGATTTTGAGCAAGGCGCAAATGTGATAAGTTTACGCCCCCGCAGCTACCGTGGTAGCTGCTTTCCCGCAGGTATCGGAGCCCATGACAACACCCCCGACAGCGCCACCGGCCACACATGCCGCCGTCCAGCAGGACGAAATTGAAAAAATGGCAGAACTCGCCCGCATCCGTATCGCCGACCACCAGATCGGCGAGGTGACCGAGCGCATCGCCGATATCCTGGCCATGGTCGATCAATTGCAGGCCGTGGATACCGCGGGCGTGGAAGCGATGGCAAATCCGCTGGACGCAGTGCAGCGCCTGCGGCCGGACATTGTAACGGAGGGTGACCAGCGGGAAGTCTTCCAGGCCATTGCACCCGCAGTGGAAAACGGCCTGTATCTGGTCCCCAAAGTGATCGACTAGCGGCGAAAACCACACCCAGGACATTAAATGCATACACAAACAGTCGCCGAGCTGGCCCGCCAGCTTCGAGAGAAGCAATTTTCCAGTGTTGAACTTACCCGCAGCTACCTGGACCGCATACAGGCCCTGGATGGCGTCCTGAACAGCTTTGTCACCATTGACGAAAGCGGCGCCCTGGCAGCCGCTGCCGCCGCCGACGCGCGCCTGGCAAAGGGCGATACCGCACCGCTACTGGGCATACCGCTGGCACACAAGGACATTTTCTGCACCCGTGGCCTGCGCAGCAGCTGTGGATCGCGGATGCTCGATAATTTCGTGCCGCCTTACGATGCCACCGTAGTAGCGCGACTGCGCACCGCGGGCACAGTCATGCTGGGCAAGACCAATATGGACGAGTTCGCCATGGGCTCTTCCAACGAAACCAGTTTTTATGGGCCCAGCCAGAACCCCTGGGACACCAGTCGGGTACCCGGGGGGTCCTCCGGTGGTTCGGCCGCGGCGGTAGCCGCCATGCTGGCTCCCATGGCCACCGGCACGGATACCGGCGGCTCGATCAGGCAACCCGCGGCATTTTGCGGCATCACCGGACTCAAGCCCACCTATGGGCGGGTGTCGCGACTGGGCATGGTGGCCTTTGCTTCCAGCCTTGACCAGGCCGGCCCCATGGCGCGCAACGCCGAGGACTGCGCACTGCTACTCAACGCCATTGCCGGGGTCGACCCACTGGATTCCACCTCGGCGGAGGAGCCGGTCCCTGATTTTACCGCCACTCTGGAGCGGCCGCTGGCGGGCCTGCGCATCGGCCTGCCCCGGGAATATTTCGGCAGCGGCCTGGATGACGCCACCGGCACACGTATCCACGCGGCCCTGGCACTGCTCGAACAGCAGGGTGCAACCCTGGTGGACGTGAGCCTGCCGCATACCGGGCTCAGCATCCCGACCTATTACATCATCGCCCCGGCAGAAGCCTCCACCAACCTGTCGCGCTTTGACGGCGTGCGCTACGGCTATCGCTGCGAAAATCCCGCAGACCTGCACGACCTCTATACCCGCAGTCGCGAAGAGGGCTTCGGCGACGAGGTCAAGCGGCGCATCCTGGTGGGCACCTATGCCCTGTCGGCCGGCTACTACGATGCCTATTATAAAAAGGCGCAGCAGGTGCGACGGCTGATCAGGCAGGACTTCGTCGACTGTTTCCGGGAAGTGGATATCATTGCCGGACCTACCACCCCGGGGCCGGCTTTTGCCCTCGGCGCCAAGACCAGTGACCCACTGTCCATGTATCTTGAGGATGTGTATACGCTGGCGGTAAATCTCGCGGGGCTACCGGGCATGTCGGTACCGGCAGGGTTCAGCAATGGCCTGCCGGTGGGCCTGCAATTAATTGGTGGGCATTTTGACGAAGCCCGCCTGCTCAACGTTGCGCACCAGCTGCAACAGGCCAGCGACTGGCATTTGCAGCAACCCGACATCAAGAGGCCCAAATAATGCGCTGGGATGTTGTTATCGGCCTGGAAGTACACCTGCAGCTGGCCACTGCCTCCAAAATATTCTCCGGCGCATCGACCCACTTTGGCGCCGCGCCCAACACCCAGGCCTGTGCGGTGGACCTGGCCATGCCCGGCATGTTGCCGGTATTGAACGAGCAGGCGGTACGCTACGCGGTGATGTTCGGCCTGGGGATAGGTGCCGAGATCGGCATGCGCTCCGTGTTTGATCGCAAGAACTATTTTTACCCCGATTCGCCCAAGGGGTACCAGATCAGCCAGTTCCAGGAACCGGTGGTCGGCCGGGGCAGTTTTGAAATTACCCTGGAAGACGGCACCGTGCGCCACATTGGCATTACCCGCGCACACCTTGAGGAAGACGCCGGCAAGTCCCTGCACGAGGATTTTCACGGCCAGACCGGCATAGACTTGAACCGCGCCGGCACTCCGCTGCTGGAGATCGTCACCGACCCCGACCTGCGCAGCGCCGAAGAGGCGGTGGCCTACCTGAAAACGCTGCATAGCCTGGTCACCTATCTCGGCATCTCCGACGGTAATATGGCCGAGGGCTCCATGCGCTGTGACGTCAACCTGTCACTGCGTCCTGCGGGTAGCCAGGAACTGGGGACCCGCACCGAAATCAAGAACGTCAACTCATTCCGCTTTGTGGAAAAGGCCATACACCACGAAATTGAGCGGCAGGCGGATATTCTCGAAAACGGCGGCAGGGTGATACAGGAAACCCGCCTGTACGACGCGGATCGGGATGAAACCCGCGCCATGCGCAGTAAGGAAGTCGCCAATGACTACCGCTACTTCCCCGAGCCCGACCTGCTGCCGGTTATTATTGATGAGGCCTTCGTTGACAGTATCCGCGCGACACTGCCGGAACTGCCTCGCGAACGACGCCAGCGCTTCGTGGATATCTACGGGCTAAGCCACTACGATGCCACCGTATTGTCCGCCAATCGGGCTCTGGCCGACTATTACGAAGCCGTGGTCAGTGATTGCGGTGACCCCAAGATTGCCGCCAACTGGGTGCAGGGGGAGCTGCTGGGCCAGCTCAATCGCAGTGAGCTGGCACTGGCGGACAGTCCGGTGAGCGCCCCCGCCCTGGCGGGACTGATCCGGCGCATCCTTGATAACAGCATCTCCGGCAAGATCGCCAAGCAGGTCTTCGAAGCCATGTGGGCCGGCGAGGGTGATGCCGATCGTATTATCGAGGCGCGCGGGTTGCAGCAGGTCAGCGACAGCGGCGCCCTGGAAACCATGGTCGATGAAGTGATCAGCGCCAATCCTGAGCAGCTTGCCCAGTACCTGGCGGCAGATGAAGCAAAGCGTAAGAAGTTGCTGGGCTTTTTTGTCGGCCAGGTGATGAAAGTGTCCAAAGGACAGGCCAACCCGCAGATGGTCAATGAATTACTCGCCCGCAAACTGTCATAAGCACACGGAATACAAGCCCATGAAGAAAGACAAAGAGAAGGTCATTGACGAAGTCTGGACCGAGGACCACATCCGCAGCTTCCTGCAGGTGCGTGCCCACGACGGCAGCGACACCGATTTCCACATGCTGCTGAAAGCCTACCAGAGCATGCGCGCCGCGGACTTCGAATTGTTTGTGCAGTTCTTCCTCAACGACGGGCGCAACCTCAATGCCACCGGCAAGGACGGACGCAGCGTACTGGATATTGTTGAGGAGCATCGCCACGGCAATGAGTATGCGGAAATCCTGCGCCAGGCCGGCGCCGAAGCGGGCTAGGGCGAATCCGGTGCCGGCCGGCCCCGGGTGAGTCGCTCCCGGTTCTTCTGCTTCTGCTGCTCGCTCTTGCGCAGTAGAATGTACACCGCGCCGGTCCCTCCCTGGCGCGGCTGCGCACTGTGAAAGGCCTGCACCACAGGCAGCTCCCGCAGCCAGTGGTCCACGTAGCCCTTGAGTACCGCACTGCGCTCACGTTCGGGTTTGCGTTCGCCCTTGCCGTGAACCACCAGCACGCTGCGCAGCCCCAGCTCAAAACACTGGCTGATGAACTCGAACAGTTCCCGGCGCGCCACTCGCATGGTCATGCGGTGCATGTCCAGCCGCGCCTCCTGTTCGTAACGTCCTTGTCGAAGCTTGCGATAGACGCCGTTCTGCACCCCGTCGCGCTTGAATTCCAGCACAAACCAGGGATCCAGCGGCGCCACCTCCCGGTCGGTCAGGATATTGGTGTCCATCCCCTCCTCTGCCACCGCCGCCTCGCGGCGCCGCTGCAGGGAGCTGTCGCGCTGGTCGCCGCCGGGCGCCAGCGGCACCCGGCGCTCGCGCTGCAAGGGCACCACATCGGACATTTCCTGATGGAATAACTTGTCTTCGTTATCGGCCATGAGCTTACTACCTGACTCTCCTGCGTTACTATAGCAATTGCGCCCACCGGGCTTCAGTTCACACTCACGAGGGGGCATCCATGCCCATGAAAGGCAACGTTTTTCGCGGCGCCCACTGTCTTCTGCGTGGCGCCAGCCTGCTCGGGCACCCATCCCTGCGACTGTTCGTTATCGTACCACTGCTGGTCAACATCCTCATTTTTGCGTCGCTGCTGGGCCTTACCATCAACTTTGTCGACCGCACCATTTCCGGCTGGATGGACAGTATCCCTGCCTGGCTCGGTTTTCTAGAATGGCTGGTGTGGCCGGTGCTGATCATCGTGTTCGGCCTGCTCGCAGGCTACCTGTTTACTGCGCTGGCGCTGTTGATCGCCTCCCCCTTCAACAATTTACTCGCCGAGAAAGCCGAGGAGCTGGTCACCGGCAAACCGGTTGCCGGGTTGGGTGGCTTCACCGCGGCCTTACTGGCGCTACCCCAGGGCCTGCTGCGAGAACTGCACAAGCTGTGGTACTACGTACCGATGGCCATCCTGGTTCTGGTGCTGAGCGTTATCCCCGGCATCAATGTGGCGTCACCGCTGCTGTGGCTGCTACTCGGGGCCTGGATGATGAGCCTGCAGTTCATCGACTATCCTATGGACAATCACCAGCTGCGCTTTGCCGATGTCAGGGCAGCGGCCCAGCGTCATCGGCTCAGCAGTATGGGCTTTGGCGGCCTGGTCGCCCTCTGTGCCGGGGTTCCCGTGCTCAACTTTTTCGTGGTACCGGCCGCGGTGGTCGGCGCCACCCTGCTCTGGTGCGAAGAGCTACAGCAGTAGCGACTCCGGCGGATGGGTGCACTCCAGCCGCGTACCCAGCAGCGCCTCGATATCCGGCAGCAGAAACGCGTCGTCCTCACTGGCGAAGCTGATTGAAATGCCGGTAGCCCCGGCGCGGCCCGTGCGACCAATCCGGTGCACGTAGTCCTCGGGATCTTCCGGCAGATTGTAATTCACCACGTGGGTCACCCCATCGACATGAATGCCGCGACCGGCCACATCGGTGGCCACCAACACCTTGATATCACCCTGCTTGAACTGTGCCAGCGTGCTGGAGCGCTTGGCCTGGGGGATTTCCCCGGACAGTATTCCGCAGGACACCCCCGCCCGACGCAGGCGCTCGTGCAGGCGCCGCACCTGGTCGCGGCGGTTGGCAAATACGATCACGCTGTCTGCTTCCGGGCTGCGCACCAGATTCACCAGCAACTTGTAGCGCTGCTCACTGCTGACCAGGTAGACTTTCTGCTCAACCGAATCGGTCGCCACATGCTCGGGCTCTATATCCACCGTAATGGGCTCGTAGGTCCACTGCTCGGACAGGTTGATGATGTCCTGGGTGAAGGTGGCTGAAAACAGCAGGGTCTGGCGGTCCTCGCGCCGTGAGGTAGCGCGAACAATGCGTTTGACCTGGGGGATAAAGCCCATATCCAGCATGCGATCGGCCTCGTCCAGCACCAGTATTTCCACCCGGTCGAGGAACACATCCCGTCGTCCCATAAAGTCGATCAGTCGGCCTGGCGTAGCCACTACCAAATCGACAATTTCGCTGGTCAGCCGGTTCAGCTGCTTCTGGTAATCCATGCCGCCGATCAGGGTCACCACCTTGAGGCCCGAATATTTGGCCAGGTCCTCTGCATCCTGGGCGATCTGCATAACCAGCTCGCGAGTGGGGGCGATCACCAGGCCCCGGGGCTCGCCCAGGAATCGTTCGCCCTCCACCGGGTGGCAAAGCAGGTCATTAAACAGGGTAATCAGGAAGGCCGCTGTTTTGCCCGTGCCGGTCTGGGCCTTGCCGATGGCGTCGTTGCCCTGCAGTGTCTGCGGCAGAATGGCGGCCTGAATGGGCGAGCAATACTCAAAGCCGATATCCGCAATGGCGCGCATTAATTCATCGCGCAACCCCAAATCGTGGAAACGGGTTTTACCGGCCATTTCCGGAACCTGGAAGTCATCAATACTCCAGGCCGTGTTGGTAGCGCCAGGACGTGACCGCTGGCGCGACTTGCCCTTGCCCCGATCATTGCGCGGGGCCGGCTTGCCATTCATGGGTTCACTGCTGTGGCTGTTGTCTGCGGCTCCAATAGCGGTGCTAGTGCTCACCGCACTGTTGTCACTATGGCCGATAGGGCTCTTGATCAAGGTCAGTTCCTGCTTGAAGTCTGAAAAAAACGCCGCCAGTCTAGCATTTATGGCCGGGAAATGTTTCCCCGCGGATACAGCCGCGACAGGTAGTAATCGGCGCTCACGTAACGTCCGCCACCCAGGACCAGCAATGCCAGCAGCATCACAAAATAGGTGGCAGCAAACTCAATGCCATTATTCAGCACCACCAGGTTACCGTGCTCGGTCAGCCAGCTGTAGTTACCGTGTTCGCGCAGGATTTCCCGGGCGGTGCCCAGACGTTGCGCGACTTCCGGAGAGCTTGAGTCGGCGATCGCCGCCCAGCCATTGGCCCAGTGTACTTTACAGGCGGCTACCGCCATGGTCACCAGCAGCGGCAACGTGGCCCAACGCGTGGCCAGGCCCAGCAACAGCAGCAGCGCACCAATGGCTTCGGTATAAGCGGCAAGATAGGCAAACAGCGCCGGGAATGGCAATCCCAGACCCCAGTCGGCGCTGCCAAACCACTCGATGGTACTGTCCATACCGGCAATCTTGCGGGTTCCCGCGATCCAGAAAACCGGCACCAGATACAACCGCAGCGCCAGCGGCGCCAGCCAGTCGAAGTAGCGCAACCTTACCCTCAGGCTATCGGTAAGTGTGTAGTAGCAGGTTGCCAGGCGGTTCATGTCCAAGTCCTTTTAAGAGCACTGTAATAGGACCACAGGGTGGGCAAAAAGTTTGCCGGCCCTGCCTGCCGGTGATCGCCTCGGCCTTCAACCAGTGCAGTCCGGGCAATCCGGACGTCGCGCCAGGGCCAGGCGACGGATATCCAGGGTGGCGAGGTCCAGTACCAGCAGGCCACTATGCATTGGCTCGGCGATACCGGTCAGGTATTTGATGGCCTCCAGGGCCTGCAAACTCCCCAGTACGCCGACCACCGGTCCCAGCACGCCGCTGTCACTGCAGCTCAGGCTACTGTCGTCACCGCCCTCGGGATACAGGCATCGGTAACACGGCCCCCCGCGGGCGCTGTCAAAGACCGCCAACTGGCCTTCCAGGCGAATTGCCGCAGCGGAAACCAGCGGCACTGCCGCGGCAATACAGGCCCGGTTCAGGGCGAAACGGGTCGCAAAATTATCGCTGGCGTCCAGCACCAGGTCACAGCGAGTGACCAGTGCCGGCAAGGTCTCCGCCACCAGGTGCCGTGGAATGGCCTCAATTTGCACTGTACTGTTCAACGCTTTCAACATCGCCGCCGCCGAGTCGGCTTTATGGCTTCCCAAGCGGGCTTCGGAGTGCACAATCTGACGCTGCAGGTTACTGCTTTCCAGAATATCGCCATCTGCCAGCACCAGGCGCCCAACACCCGCGGCGGCCAGGTACAGGGCCGCCGGGCTGCCCAGGCCACCAAGCCCCACCACCAGCACAGTGGCTGCCTGCAGCGCCTCCTGGCCGGCGACATCAAAGCCGGGCAATAACAGCTGCCTACTGTAGCGGGCGAGATCAGCGTCAGTCAGCACGGCGAGCCCCGGTAATACGCTCGTGACCCGCGAGGTCGCAGCGGGTGATCACCTGCTCCAGGTCCGCGGCTTGCAGCAGGCCGCGCACCGCGGCGCCCTGCCGATGGCCATGCTCCAGTAGCACCCAGCCGCCGGGCCGCAGATGGTGCGGTGCAGCCGCCGCCAGCCGGGTGATGTCTTCCAGGCCGGAGGCGCCGGACACCAGCGCACCGCGGGGCTCAAAGCGCAGGTCACCGCGTTCCAGGTAGGGGCTATCGGATTCCACATAGGGCGGGTTGCTGACAATCAGGTCCCAGCTGTTGCCCGGGAGTGCACTGAACCAGTCGGATTGCACAAATCGCACCCGTCCTGGGCACAATTGCTCGCCGTTGGCCCGGGCAATGGCCAGGGCATCGGCGCTCGCATCCACCGCGACGACCTCCCAGTCGGCGCGTTCGGAGGCCAGAGCCAGCGCAATGGCGCCGCTGCCAGTACCCAGGTCAAGCACTGCCGCGGCGGCGGGCAATACCAACTCCAGTGCCCACTCAACCAGGGTTTCAGTCTCCGGACGGGGAATCAGGGTCGCCTTATTGACCTGCAAAGGCAGCGACCAGAATTCACGCTGGCCAGTGAGATAAGCCACCGGCACCCCGTCGCGACGCTGCTGCAGCAGACGGGCCAGGACTGTGGCGTGCGCCGTGTCTACGGGGGATTCCGGCCAGGTATAAAGCCAGGTGCGCGACTTGCCCAATACGTGGGACAGCAGAATCTCGCTGTCGCGGCGGGGACTGTCACCGGGCAAGTCATCACCGGCGCGCAACCACTCGGCGACGGTCGCCATCAGTGCCCGGCCAGGGCCGCCAACTGGTCGGCCTGGTATTCCTGGCGCAACGGGCCGATGATCACTCCCAGGTCGCCCTGCATTACTTCATCCAGTTTATACAGGGTGAGATTGATACGGTGATCGGTCACCCGTCCCTGGGGGAAATTATAGGTGCGAATGCGGTCGGAGCGGTCGCCCGTCCCCACCAGGTTGCGGCGCTGCTCGGCCTGCTCCGCGGCCTGTTTATCCTCGGCGGTGGTCATCAGCTTGGCCTGCAGCAGGGACATGGCGCGGGCACGGTTTTTGTGCTGCGAGCGCTCGTCCTGGCACTCGACCACAATACCGCTGGGTATATGGGTGAGGCGCACCGCCGAATCGGTCTTGTTCACATGCTGGCCACCGGCGCCCGAGGCCCGATAGGTGTCCACGCGCAAATCCGCCTTGTTGATCTCCACCGCGTCCACCTCGTCCGGCTCGGGCATCACCGCTACCGTGCAAGCCGAGGTATGAATACGCCCCTGGGACTCGGTTTCCGGCACCCGCTGCACCCGATGGGCACCCGACTCGAACTTGAGATGAGCGTAGACGTCGCGACCCTCCACCAGGGTGATCAGTTCCTTGTAGCCGCCGTGCTCTCCCGGGCGCTCGGACAGCACCTCGATCTTCCAGCCCATGCGCTCGGCGTAACGGGAGTACATCCGGAACAGGTCACCGGAGAATATTGCGGCTTCGTCACCTCCGGTACCGGCGCGAATTTCCAGGAACACGTTGTTGGAATCGTGGGGGTCACGGGGCAGCAACAGTGTTTGCAGCTCGGCCTCCAGGGTTTCCAGCTGTTCGCCGGCACTGCCGATCTCCTCCTCGGCCATGGCAACCATTTCGGGGTCGGATTCGTCCAGCATCTGCCGGGCATCCTCGAGATCGGATTGTATCTGCGTGTACTGCGCATAGCACTGCACCACCGACTCGAGCTCGGCGTATTCCCGCGACAGGTCGCGAAATCGGGCCTGGTCAGCGATGGTTTCGGCGTCACCGAGCAGAGCCGAGACTTCCTGGTGGCGCTCGGTCAGCGTATCCAGCTTGGTCAGTAGTGATGCTTTCATTGCAAGGTGCGCCCTGGGGAAGCGGAATCGGTAAGCGGTTCTTGTTCCGGCGCAGTTGCGCCGGAGTCATCCGGCCTGGTGCCGCAAGGGGGCGGCTCCAGGCCGAGCAATGCACGGGCCCCGGCAAGCAGGTCCTGGCGGCCCTCGGCACTGGCATTCTTGAGTCCCGTTGTCGGTGCATGGATCAGCTTGTTGGTGATGCTTCGGGCCAGCTGGGCGACGATCCGCTGGGGGTCTTCGCCCCGGGCCAGCGCTCGCAGGGCACGCTGTACTTCCTGCTCGCGCACCGCCTCGGCCATATCCCTGTACTGGCGCACCGAATCGACCGCAGCCAGGCTGCGCAGTTCCTCGAGGTAGAGACTGACACTTTCCTCGATGAGCAGGTCGGCCTTGCGGGCCTCACTCTGGCGACTGCGCAGGTTCTGCTCGACGATGTCGCGCAGGTCATCCACGGTGTAGAGGTAGATATCCGCGAGATCACCCACCTGGGACTCGATGTCCCGGGGCACCGCAATGTCGACCATCAGGATGGGCCGATGCTTGCGCGCCTTGATGGCGTCTTCCACCGCTCCCTTGCCGAGAATCGGCAACTGGCTGGCAGTAGAGGTGATCACAATATCCGAATGCAGCAGTTGGCCCGGTATTTCCGCCAGTAAAACGGCTTCGGCACCAAATTTCTGCGCCAGCTCCCGCGCCCTGCCCAGGGTGCGATTGGCGATCACAATACGCTTGACGCCAGCCTCCAGCAAATGCCTGGCCACCAGCTCAATAGTCTCGCCAGCCCCTACCAGCAGGGCGCTGCAACGACTCAGGTCAGAGAAAATATGCCCTGCCAGATCCACCGCGGCATAGGCAACGGATACCGGGTTTTCACCGATCGCAGTGTCGGTGCGCACTTTCTTTGCAATGGAGAATACCCGCTGGAACAGGCGATCGAGGTCGCCGCCCAGGGTGCCTGCCGCCACTGCCACCGCATAGGCGGACTTCAGCTGCCCCAGGATCTGGGGCTCGCCCAGCACCATGGAATCCAGCCCGCTGGCGACCTTGACAATGTGCTGCAGGGCCTCACCCGCCTCGAAATGATAGGCCGCCACCCGCAGCTCACTCACTGACAGGTGATGGTAGCTGGCCATCCACTCAATGAGTTGCCGGGCCTTGCCCGCAAGTGGGCAATTGTCGGGAACAATAGTGTAGATCTCGGTGCGGTTGCAGGTAGACAGGATCACCACTTCTTCCAGGTCCATCTGCTCGCACGCATTCGCAAGCGCCTCGCCTACCTGCTCGGGAGCAAAGGCGACGCGCTCTCGCACTTCCACCGCAGCGGAATTGTGGTTGATGCCCAAAGCAATGAGGTTCATGGTGTAACTGGCCCGCTCCCGTGGTGACGGGTACGCAAAGCGGCGAACCTTACCACATCCGGTAAACTTATCCGCGGATTCTACCAACTTGGCGAGCAAAAGACAGGTATCGCAGCGTAGCCCGCGCGGAACCTCTTGCGCCGGCCGCAGTCTGGACAGTTGGGTTTGCTATCCTGATTGTGTCATCATTAACCCGATTTGTGCTGGAATCCTATGCCTGCCCTGACCCTACTCCGATTTTTGCTGCCGAGCGCACTGGCCGTTGCGCTGGCAGGCTGTGTCTCGGGCACTGCACCCGGGGAGCCGGCGCGCCCTATCGCAGAAACAGACGCAGAAACAAACGTGGCAACGGCTGCCGAGACTGTCACCGCGGATGCATCGGCGCCCGAGTCGGCACCCGAATCACCATCGGAGCGGGCATTCCCCGAAGACAGTGTCTATCCGCTGCTGCTGGCTGAGTTCGCCCTGCGCAGAGGCGATCATGACCGGGCACTGGACACCTACCTCGAACAGGCCGCGGTATTGCGCGACCCGGGTATCAGTGCTCACCTGACTCACCTGGCGCAATTTCTCCAGCGCGAGCCGGAGGCGCTGGAAGCGGTCCGGCTCTGGGTGGAGCTGGAGCCCGAACACCCCGAGGCCAATGCAACCCTGGCGACATTGCTGATCCGCCAGTTACGACCACTGGAGGCTATCGAACACCTGGCAACGGTGGCACGCCAGGGCCTGAAGGCCAATTTCACCGCATTACTGGGTGGTTTTCGCCAGCTACCACGAGAGCGCCAGCTGGCTCTGCGGGACAAGGTCAGCGCGATTGCCAGCGAGCTGCCCGGTGATATCGAACTGCTGCTGGCCCAGGCGCTCATCCTTGACGAGCTGGGACAAAAGCAAGCGCAGCGGCAGGTACTCACGCAGCTGTTCGCACTGGAGCCCTGGCATATTCAGGGATTGATACTGGATGCCAAACTCCGCCTTGAGGCCGACGAACCCGACCCGTTCCAGCGCATCGAAGAGGCGCTTGCGACCCAGCCCGACAACACCACGCTGCGCCTGCACTATGCGCGCCTGCTTACCCGCTCGGATATCGATGCGGCACGGCGACAATTCGAGATTCTCTCGGCACAATCGCCCCGCGATGGCGACCTGCTGCTGTCCCTTGCCCTGATCAACCAGGAAACCGGTGACACCCTGGCTGCAGCGGCCTACCTGCAGCAAATGCTGAAGCTCGAGCACCGCACCGACGAAGCACATTACTACCTGGGCCGCCTTGCCGAAAACCAGGGCCGCCGCATGGAGGCCATCGCCGCTTACAGCCAGGTGGAAGACCCCGACAGCCGGGAATTCTTCAGCGCTCGCGGCCGTGTTGGCAGATTGTTATTGCTGGAGGAAGGCCCGCTCGCGGTTGCGGACTTCTTTGCAGGCCAGCGCCTGAAGTACCCGGAACTTCGGGAACAGCTTTATACGCTTGAATCGGAAGTGTTGAACCAGGCGGGACTGGCGGAAGCCAGTATGGAGGTGCTCAACCGCGCGCTGGCCGAGCTACCCGATTCCGTTGCCCTGCGCTACAGTCGCTCGATGCTCGCCGAACAGCAGGATCAACTGGCGCTCATGGAATCCGACCTGCGCGGGATCCTGGCGCGCGAACCCGATAATGCCACCGCCCTCAATGCGCTCGGCTACAGCCTGGGCAATCGCACCGAGCGCTACGAGGAAGCTTACCAGCTTATCAGCCGCGCACTGGAATATGCACCCGATGAGCCCGCCATTCTCGACAGCATGGGCTGGGTATTGTTCAAGCGCGGCGCCGCTGAACAAGCCCTCGCGTATCTGCAAAGAGCCTATAAGTCGATGCCCGATCCAGAGGTGGCAGCTCACCTGGGAGAAGTGCTGTGGTCGCTGGACAAGGGGCAGGAGGCCTACAGCGTCTGGCGGGAAGGCTTACAGCGCGACCCCGAGCATCCGGTGTTGCTGGAAACCCTGCGCAGGCTCGATGTTACAATTCGAGACCTGACCCCGTAATGCTGAGGGTGGGGATATTGTGCCTGCTGCTGGGCCTTGGCGCCTGCGCCGGAAGACCGGTGGTGGAGTCGGCGGGACAGGCCTGGCAACAGCACAGTGCCGACATGGCGGCGCTGCAGAACTGGGATGCCGACGGCAAGCTGGCCCTGCGCCGGGACGACCAGGCAGAGACCGCGAATCTCGCCTGGCAGCAGCGCGGCCGGCAGACGGTGTTGCAACTCAGCGGCCCGCTGGGCCTGCAGGCGACGGAGATCCGCAGTGACGGCAGCCAGCTACGGGTGCAGCACGATGGCGCGGTCGAACGATTTGACATCAGCGGCCCCGAAACCCTGCAGGCACAAACCGGCTGGGATCTGCCGCTACAGGCACTACCCTACTGGCTCAAGGGCATCCCTGCACCACACAGCCCGGCCACCGGGTTGACTCTCCGCGACAACCTGCTCTACGAGCTGCAACAGGACGGCTGGCTGGTTCATTATGATCGTTATGGCCAGTTTGGTACTCATATATTACCCACCCGGCTCAGCATCGAGCGACGGGAAACCCGCGTCCGGGTCGTCATCCAACGTTGGCAGCCGGGAGTGGGCTGATGTCGCCAACCCTGCAGCTGATTGCCCCGGCCAAGCTCAACCTGTTCCTGCACATCACCGGTCGCCGCAGCGATGGTTACCACACGCTGCAGACCCTGTTCCAGCTGCTCGACTGGGGTGACAGCATGAGCTTCACTGCGAACACCAGCGGCGAGCTGCACCTGGATATGGCCGGCAGGCCCCTGCCCGATGGCGACAACCTGATCCTGCGCGCAGCCCGGCTGCTGCAACGGGACGGGCTCGGCGCCAATATCCACTGTCACAAACGCATTCCCATCGGTGGTGGACTTGGTGGGGGCAGCTCCAATGCAGCGACTACCCTGCTGGCACTGAATCACCTGTGGCAACTGGGCCTTAGCCAACTTCAATTGCAGTCCCTGGGCACGACCCTGGGTGCCGATGTGCCCGTATTCGTGGGCGGCCACAGCGCCTGGGCCGAGGGCATCGGCGAGCAACTGGCGCCGGTAGACCTGCCAACACGCTGGTATCTGGTCATAAAACCGGCTTGCCAGGTGCATACCGGGGAAATATTTTGTGACAGTCAATTGACACGAGACACCCCGCCGATCACAATGGCCGCCGTTTTTCAGGGTACCTCGCACAACGATTGTGAAGCAGTTGTGGTCAGGCGTTATCCTGAGGTCGGTGCAGCATTACAGTGGCTCGGGCAGTATGCCCCGGCCCGCTTGACCGGCACCGGCGCCTGTATTTTTGCGGCCTTCAACACAGAAGCTGAGGCAAGCAAAATAGCGGCGGACGTACCGGAAGCGTGGCAACGCTTCATTGCCAGAGGGGTGAATGTTTCACCCACGCTGACGGCCCTGGCCTGAAGCACCAGACACAGAACTATTGGGGTGTCGCCAAGTGGCAAGGCACCGGGTTTTGATCCCGGCATTCGCAGGTTCGAATCCTGCCACCCCAGCCATATTGAGAGTCCCCGGGAGCAGGGTCAGCTGCGCTGCTCCCGGATTAGCCAGCCGACCCACCCTCGGGAGAGAAGCGCCGTGTCCTCCAAGCTGATGGTCTTTACCGGTAACGCCAATCCGGAGCTGGCCCAGAAAATCGCCAATCGCCTCTATTCGTCCCTGGGTAAAGCCAGTGTGGGCAAATTCAGTGATGGTGAAGTGGCCGTCGAACTGAACGAGAATGTTCGCGGCAAGGATGTCTTTGTCGTCCAGCCCACCTGTGCGCCCACCAACGACAACCTGATGGAATTGCTGGTGATGATCGATGCCCTGCGACGGGCATCTGCTGCGCGTATCACCGCAGTATTGCCCTATTTCGGCTATGCCCGCCAGGATCGCCGGGTGCGCTCTGCACGGGTGCCAATCACCGCCAAGGTGGTCGCCGACATGATGGTTTCGGTCGGCGTCGACCGGGTGCTCACGGTAGACCTGCACGCCGAGCAGATCCAGGGCTTTTTCGGCTGCCCGGTAGACAACGTCTACGGGTCGCCGGTACTGAATGCGGATATCCTGGCGTGCAACTACGATAACCTCATCGTGGTGTCACCGGACATCGGCGGCGTGGTTCGCGCCCGGGCTATTGCCAAGCAGCTTGATGATGCGGACCTGGCGATTATCGACAAGCGCCGGCCACAAGCCAACGAAGCCCAGGTGATGAACCTGATCGGTGAGGTTGAAGGCCGTACCTGCCTGCTGGTGGACGACATGGTCGACACCGCCGGCACCCTGTGCAAGGCGGCGGATGCGCTCAAGGAGCGCGGTGCCAAGCGGGTACTGGCCTACTGTACCCACGCGGTGCTGTCGGGTCGCGCCCTGGACAATATACGCAGCTCCCAGCTCGACGAGCTGGTAGTCACAGACACGATTCCCCTGAGCAAGGAAGCCATGGGTGTAGAGAAAATCCGCCAGCTGACCATTTCGGATCTGCTGGCTGAATCGATACGCCGGGTTTCCAATGAGGAATCAATCAGCGCGCTGTTCCAGTAGGGGCAGCGCTTAATCGCACACCGCCGCGCCGGTCGCGGGCCGGCAGTGTCATCAATGGAGTCCGGACAATGTCTGACCAATTTGAAATTTACGCAGAAATACGAGAAGACATGGGGAAAGGTGCGAGCCGCCGCCTGCGTCGTCTCGCCGACCAGGTCCCCGCCATCATTTACGGTGGCAGCAAGGATCCACAGCCCCTGTCCATCATCCGCAAGGACCTGGAAAAGGCTCTGGAGAGCGAAGCGTTCTACTCACATGTTCTGGCCATCAATGTCGCCGGCAGCATGGAGAAGGCGATTCTCAAGGACCTGCAGCGTCACCCGGCCAGGAACAGCGTCATGCACGCCGATTTCCTGCGGGTTGACGACAAAGTGGCCATCAAGGTCCACGTGCCGATTCACTTCCTGAATGAAGATACCTGCAAGGGCGTCAAGCTCCAGGGCGGTATCATCCAGCACCAGGAAAATGACATCGAAGTGCTGTGCCTGCCGAACGATATTCCCGAGTTCATCCCGGTGGATATGGCCAACCTGGAAACCGGCGACATCCTGCACTTGTCCGATGTCACCCTGCCCAAGGGCGTCAGTTCCGTTGCCCTGAGCCTGGGTGAAGATCACGACCTGGCTATCGCTTCGGTTATTGCCCCCAGGGGCGGTGATATTGAAGACGAAGAAGAAGCCGAGGCTGCTGAGGCCGAGTCTGCTGCTGCCGAAGCCGGGAAATCTGAAAGCGGCGAGGAGTAAACCCTCGCTGCTAACTGGCACTCGCGTTGACAACCTCCCTCTCATTGATTGTTGGATTGGGTAACCCGGGCAGCGACTACCGGGGAACCCGTCACAACGCGGGTGCCGATTTTGTTATAGAACTCGCTCGCCAGCACGGTGCCACCCTGCAGGCGGAATCCCGTTTTTCCGGTTTGACCGCCCGCATCCAGCCCGGCGGCCACGACCTTCGTCTGCTCATTCCCACCACCTTCATGAACCGCAGCGGCCAGGCCGTAGCGGCCATGTCCGGGTTCTTCAAAGTTGCCCCGGAACAGATTCTGGTGGCCCACGACGAGCTGGACCTGCCTCCCGGCACTGCACGCTTCAAGCGCGGCGGCGGCCACGGTGGCCACAACGGGCTGCGGGATATTGTCTCATGCCTTGGCAACAGCCGGGAATTTGCCCGCCTGCGCATCGGCATAGGCCACCCGGGTCACGCCTCGAGGGTTACCGGCTATGTGCTGGGCAAACCCACGGCGCCGGAGCGGGAACAGATAGACGCCAGTATTGATGCGGCAATCGCCGCCCTGCCCCTGCTGCTGGCCGGGGACGATACCAAGGCAATGACACAACTACACAGCTTCAGTGCCGCCTGATACCCGGCACGGGCACGCCATTACAGGAATCAAACATGGGTTTTAAATGCGGAATTGTCGGCCTGCCCAACGTCGGCAAATCGACTCTGTTCAATGCGCTGACCAAGGCCGGCATCGGTGCGGAAAATTTCCCCTTCTGCACCATTGAGCCCAACGCCGGTATTGTGCCGGTACCGGACCCGCGCCAGCACCGGATTGCCGAAATCGTCAAACCCGAGCGCGAAGTGTCCACTACCATGGAATTTGTCGATATTGCCGGCCTGGTGGCGGGCGCGTCAAAGGGTGAGGGCCTGGGCAACCAGTTCCTGGCCAACATCCGCGAAACCGATGCCATTGCGCATGTGGTGCGCTGCTTCAATGACGACAACGTCATCCATGTGGCTAACAAGGTCGACCCGCGCTCGGATATCGAGATCATCAATACCGAACTGGCGCTGGCGGACCTCGAAAGCTGCGAGAAACAACTGCAGCGCGTTACCCGCAACGCCAAGGGCGGCGACAAGGAAGCCATTGCCCTGAAGGCACTGCTGGAGGACAAACTGCTGCCGCACCTGAATGAGGCGCTGCCGGTGCGCTCCCTGGCGAACACCCTGGATGACAGTGAATGGGCACTGGTAGACAGCCTGCACCTGCTTACCATCAAACCCACCATGTACATTGCCAATGTCGATGAAGAGGGCTTTGAAGACAATGCCCTGCTCGACACCGTGCGAGAGATCGCGGCTACCGAGGGCGCCAGCGTGGTCGCCATCTGCAACAAGCTGGAAGCGGAAATCGTCGAGCTTGACGATGCCGAGCGGCTGGAATTCCTGGAGGACCTGGGCATGGAGGAACCGGGGCTGGACCGGGTGATCCGCGCCGGGTACCAGCTGCTGAACCTGCAGACTTACTTCACCGCCGGGGTGAAGGAAGTGCGTGCCTGGACCGTGAAGGTGGGCGCCACCGCACCCGAAGCTGCCGCGGTGATCCATACCGACTTCCAGAAGGGCTTTATCCGCGCCGAGGTGATCAGCTACGATGACTTCATCACCTTCAAGGGCGAACAGGGCGCCAAGGATGCCGGCCGCTGGCGCCTGGAAGGCAAGGACTACATTGTGCAGGATGGCGATGTCATTCATTTCCGCTTTAATGTCTGACGCACAGTGACAGATCGCGGCTAACGATACCGGCTGTGATTGACGACAGGCGTTGTTCAATCTAGCTTGGAAAGACACACGATCAAAGTGCGTCGCTGTAGTGTCAGGCCGCGACTGCCGACCAGGGAGTTCAGCAATGATTTTTCGGCAACTGTTCGACAGTACCTCCTCCACCTACACCTACCTGCTGGCCGACGAACAGAGCGGCGAAGCCCTGTTGATCGACCCGGTGTTTGTGCAGATGCAGCGCGACCTGGCGCTGATCGAGGAACTGGGCCTGACGCTTCGCCTGGCGGTGGATACCCACGCCCATGCCGACCATGTGACCGCGGCGTGGCTGCTGCGTCGGGAAACCGGCTGTGATATCGCCTCGGCCCGGGTCATCGGTGCCGAACACGTCACCCTGCCGCTGGATGATGAACAGATTTTCGGTGTCCAGGGTGTGGCGCTGCGCGCCATCGCCACGGCCGGACATACCAACGGGTGCATGAGCTATATCACCGCCGACCAGGGCATGGTGTTCACCGGCGATACGCTGATGATCCGCGGCTGTGGTCGCAGTGACTTCCAGGAGGGTAGCGCCCAACGCCTCTATGAGTCCATCAGCCGTCGCCTGTTCAGCCTCCCGGACAGTTGCGTGGTCTATCCGGCACACGACTACCAGGGTCGTAACGTAAGCTCCATTGGCGAGGAGAAGCAATTTAACGCGCGAGTCGGTGCCGGCGCCAATGAAACCGATTTCGTCGAGTACATGCACGCCATGAAACTACCGCATCCCAAGCTGATCGACGAGGCGGTACCGGCCAATCTGCGCAGTGGCGCACCGGAGCAGGAAGAACTGCCCCCCAGGCCGCGCTGGGGAGACATCCGCCTGACCTATGCGGGCATACCGGAGATCGACGAGGAATGGCTGGAGCAGCACCTGGACAGCGTTACCGTGCTCGATGTGCGCCTGCCCGAAGAAGTGCGCGACTATCCGCTGGCCCAGGCCCTGGTGGATGTGCATATCCCCTTGGGCGAGCTGCGCGAGCGACTTTCTGAAGTACCCCGCGATAAGCCGGTGGTCGCCCTTTGTCGCTCCGGCCGGCGTTCGGCGCTGGCGGTGTCGATGCTGCAGGAAGCGGGCCACGAACAGGTCGCCAGCCTGAGCCGGGGCCTGCGCGGCATGTTGCAGGACGGATGAGCGAATTGCCCCACGCCCTCCGGCAATGGCCGAGCGGGGTGCGGCCAGTCTCGACACTGGCTTCCTGGCCGGTGCTCGTCCCCGGTTCATTGGGCCTAGCGTAAATTAGCCCGGCTCCCTCCTCTTTTATATGATAAATTTTCACCCCAACAGCTGACACAGAGAGTCGCCATCATGCCCCGCACCGTTACCGTAGCCGCTACCCAAATGGCCTGCAGTTGGGATCGCAAGGCCAATATCGCCCGGGCTGAGCAGCTGGTACGCAACGCCCACAGCCGCGGCGCGCAGGTGATACTGCTGCAGGAACTGTTCGAGACCCCCTATTTCTGCCAGACGCCCGATGAAGACTACCTGCTGCTGGCAGCACCCATGGCGAGGCATCCGGCTATTGCCCACTTTCAGAACATTGCGCGGGAGCTACAGGTGGTGCTGCCGATCAGTTACTTTGAGCTTGCCGGGCGGGCGCGCTTCAATTCAGTGGCTATCATCGACGCCGACGGCAGCGTGCTCGGCAACTACCGCAAGAGCCACATCCCGGACGGCCCCGGCTACCACGAGAAATTCTACTTCAATCCCGGTGACACCGGCTTCAAGGTGTGGGATACGCGCTATGCCCGGATCGGCGTGGGCATCTGCTGGGACCAGTGGTTCCCCGAAAGTGCCCGCAGCATGGCCCTGCTTGGGGCAGAGCTGCTGTTTTACCCCACCGCCATCGGCAGCGAGCCCCACGATCCCACCATCCACTCCCGGGACCACTGGCAGCGGGTGCAACAGGGCCATGCCGGCGCCAACCTGACTCCTTTGATCGCCAGCAACCGTATCGGTCGCGAAGTGCAGGACAGCAGCGATATCACCTTCTATGGCGGCTCCTTTATTGCAGACCCCTTCGGGGCCAAGGTGGAAGAAGCCGACGGAAGCAGCGAAACCGTGTTGGTACATGAATTCGACCTGGATGAGGTAGAAAAAGTACGCAGCGCCTGGGGCGTGTTCCGCGACCGGCGCCCTCCCCTGTACGGCCCCATCAACACCCTGGACGGCGAACACAGCTAATGGCAAACACAAGTACGCCCCGTGCAGACGGCTTCTACATGCCGGCGGAATGGGCGCCCCAAAGCCAGGTGTGGATGTTATGGCCCGAGCGGCCGGACAGCTGGCGCATGGGTGGCAAGCCGGCCCAGGCCGCCTTTATTGCCGTGGCCAGGGCGATCGCCCGCTTTGAAGCCGTCACCGTGGGTGTCTCCACCGGCCAGTTCGTCAATGCCAGCGAGCAGTTCGTCGACGAGCCGGCTGTGCGCGTAGTGGAGATGTCCAACAACGACGCCTGGATGCGCGACGTTGGCCCCACCTTTGTGGTCAATGGCGGCGGTGACATCGCCGCGGTGGACTGGGAGTTCAACGCCTGGGGCGGGCTGGATGACGGCCTGTATTTCCCCTGGGACCTGGACAACCAGGTGGCGCGCAAAGTCGCCCAGCTGGAGCGGGTAAAGCGCTACCCAACCCCGGATTTCGTGCTCGAGGGCGGCTCAATCCACGTGGATGGCGAGGGCACCCTGCTCACTACCGCCGAGTGCCTGCTCAACACCAATCGCAATCCGCACCTGAGCCAGGCCGACATCGAGACCTACCTGCGCGACTACCTGGGCGTGAGCACGATCATCTGGTTGCCCCACGGCATGTACAGTGACGAAACCAACGGCCATATCGACAATTTCTGCTGTTTTGTGCGCCCCGGGGAAGTGTTGCTGTGCTGGACTGATGACCCGGAAGACCCCAACTACAGCCGTTGCAGCGAAGCCCTGGCGGTGCTGGAGAACAGTATTGATGCCCGGGGCCGCCGCTTACGGGTGCACAAGATACCCATCCCGGAACCCATCCACGCCTCCGAGGAGGCCTGCGATGGCGTGGACCGGGTGCCCGGCGCCCAGCCCCGGCTGCCCTATATTCGCCTGGCCGCTTCCTACGTGAACTTCCTGGTTATCAATGGGGCCGTGATTATGCCGGGCTTCGACGACCCCGCGGATGAGGAGGCGCTGGCGCTGCTGCGCGAACTGTTCCCAGAACGTGAAGTGGTGATGCTGCCGGGGCGGGAAATCCTCTTTGGCGGCGGCAACATCCACTGCATCACCCAACAGCAACCCCTGCCCTGAGGCCATCGATAATGCCCCGGCGGCGCTTGACTTGCCTTGGCAAAATGGGGAAAATGCGCGCCTTCTCAGGGCTCAGGCCCTACTGCCTTTGTGGCTACGTAGCTCAGCTGGTTAGAGCACAGCATTCATAATGCTGGGGTCGGTGGTTCAAGTCCACCCGTAGCTACCACTTTTTCCTTTTTAAATCAAAAACTTAAAAAATCTCAAATCGCTCTGAGATTCTCCCTCCTCCCGATTGCGGGAGATTTGCGGGAGTTTTCATCGTTAATCAAGGTCAGGGTCGGTGCCGAGGTACCGGACCAGCTCACCTTTTCCACCGCATCGATCAGTTCCCCGATTTCAGCGGCGGAATAGTGCGTCGTGATCTGGCCGTTCTTGTGCCCCAGGAGCACCTGCCGGGTTTCATGACTCACGCCCTTGGCCCGCAACCGGCGACCGAAGGTATGCTTCAAATCATGGACCCGCACTTGCGGCAAACCGGCTTCTTCCCGCGCCCTGCGCCAGGCTTTGGTGTTGATGCGATCCACCGGTCTGCCCTTGGCATAGGTAAACACATGCGCCGGGTTCCTGCCGCGCTGGCGATTGATCACCGCCCGTGCTTCGGCATTCATCACCACCAGTCGATCCTCCCCATTCTTCACGCCGCCACCCGGGACCACAAACACACTGGTTTTCAGCTCAGGAATCGGTATCTCCCACTCCCACCGCAAACCCACCACTTCCTGCTCCCGCGTTCCGGTGTTGACCTTGAATAACGCCATTTCCCTCAAGTGACCCGGCAATCGCGCAAACAGCCTCAATTGCTCGTCCCACGACAGGGGATATGGCTTGCGGGCATCGTCACACTCAAGCATTTGCAGCAGGGGGGCGGTTTCAAGCCAGGTCAATCCGGACTCGTCCCGCCACAGGCGGGCGGCCAGAGGCAGAATGCGCCGCACCACCGCCAGATCGCGGTTGATGGTGTTGGCTCGCATACCCTGTTTACGACGATGCCGTATAAACGGCTCCAGCGTGCCCTGATGCACCTGCCGCAAAGGCAGATCGCCTATGTGCGGGTCCAGAATTTTCAGAGACTGGGCATAGCGGCCTATACTGCGTTTATGCTGGTAATCCAGCAGAAACCTGGTGGCCGTCTGCCGAAAAGTACGCTCTATACGAATGCCGTAGACAGTCGCCTTGCGCAGCTCTTCCAACCGTCGTATCAGGAACCTTTCCGCCTCCTCGAGCTCGCTTGCGCCAGTGCTCTCGCGAAGTCGGCCATATCCCCTGACGCATTTGTCAATGTGCCAGATGCCCTGGGTGCCTCTCTTGTAGAGGCCCGGGATTCGCTTTGACATAAGAGTTCTCCTCTATGCTTTGGCGAACACCCACAGCGGTTCTTATACTGCTCCGCCCAGGCGTCCATTTCAAGCCGGTCAAACGCAATGCCCTGCCTACCGATGGGAATTTCCGTCAGGCAGCTACGGACTTCCCGGCTGAATCGGTTCTTATCCATCCCCAGATAAGCCGGGGCATCGCGCAGACGTATAAATCGAGGCAGAATCGAGATCATCTCAGCGCCCCAAATAGACAGCAGTGATCTGCTCTCTGACATGCCCCAGCTCCCTGCTGATCGCCAGACGCGCCTGTAGATCCGCCTCCTGCTGCGCCGGGGTCAGATCCTTTTTATTGGGTCCGCCACCGTGGGGTGACGGCCAGCCGGTGAGTTCCAGGTAGCGCTGCTGGGCATAGGCGTGGCGCAGACCGTGCATTTTCGACAGGCCAGCATTAGCCGTGTGGCGCTCGTAGATCCTCAGCTGCTCGATATAGGTGCGCCCCCTGGGAATCAGTGCGCCCACCCCGGCCAGGCGCTTGGCCTGTTCCAGCAGGATGCGCTGCTCCCTGGTACGGATGGGGACGGTGCGTTCCCGGCCGCCCTTGGTCCAGCTGGCTTTCAGGTGCAGGTGGTCCCCGCTATCCGCCCAGCGGGGCCGGATCTTGAGTGCTTCCTCCCTACGTAGGCCGAAGGCCCTCTGCAACCGGAGGCTCATCCTCACATGTTCATCCTTGACCTGGTCGAGCTGCTCGCGAGCCAGGCCCTTGGCCTTGCTGCTATCGGACACAAACTGCCGGTCGGGTATGCCATAAAAGTCATTCGAACCAGCCACCACGGCCCGCTTGTTAACCTTCTCCGCCCACCAACGTAAACAGCTCATGCGGTTCTTGATGGTGCCGGGGGATAGGTTTTGCCCCTGCCAGTGATCCACCAGGGTCTTGACGTGCTTCTGCTTCAGGGAGGTGGCCTGCAGCTGCCGGAAGCCCAGCTCGTGTAACTGGTTGGCTATGGCCGTCAGTTGCCGTTCCCGGCCTACCCGGGTTTCAAAGCTGCCCTCGTGGCTATGCCTGCATAACATTTTCAGTTGGTAGTTCAGGTCGCGCATAGTGCTATATCCATAGGTGAGTGTTTCTGATCACCTGGCAACAAAAGCTGCGCAGGCCCGCTGGGCGGAACGATCACGGGACACCAATCCCGGTTGACCTGAATGTGTCTGGCCCTAGACAGCACGGTGTGTTTTCGCAGAAAACTGGCCCGTGCAAACCAACGGTCATCCAGCCTGAGGCTGGGTGGAATTACCTCCTGGTTAAATTAGGCAGAACGCGCTGACCGCCAGCGTGTTTGCGTGGTTCAAGAAGCAGTAAATGGGCGAGGACAGTAGCCCCGTGCCATCAACAGCGGTGTTGGAACAGATCCCCGGAAGAGCGGGACGGATTGCAAGGAGCGCCACCCAGGCTATAAGGCACCGTGGTGGTTTAAAGATGGACCCGGTCATTACTGACCGCTGCGTCGTGGGAGGCCCTGGCTGACGCGTTCGGCAGATTCCAAAACCACCGAAATCTGCCTACCCCGTCTGCGAATGCAAGGTGGGGTCTCCTTGCCACTTTTCCGTAGTGGCCACGGGTAAATTCGGTTGCTGGGGGTACTATAGAACAACCGATAATGCGGCTGTCACAACAAACCCGGTCAACTCATGGCGGGGTTTTTAACCCGTCGCGCCCTGAGGAGGTTTATGGTGCCAGTGGCACCACCTGCGATGCGGCCTGCCGAGGCACGAATTGAGTGCGTTTAAGACAATTCGGGCTTCTCCCGGGTTGGTTTCCCCGGCTAAAGCGCGCTGTGGCTACCGGTAGGGGCGTTGGACTGCGCCCACGTCACTACCCGCTGCGCTCGCTAGTGACTTGGGCATGCCTACCTACCGGGACAACACCTCTTCCAACCTGGACAGTGCCTGCGCTAGCCGAGCCGGGCTCATCTTTCTGATATTGCGGAGTTTCCACTGTACGGCGGGCAGATCACTCGCGATGGCGTGCTCCAGCAAATTCCACTGCGGGTCGCCCGACTTAAAGGACAGCAGAAACGCTTTTTGGCTGTCCGTTAATTGCTGGCTGATCGACCAAATCATGCGGACTCGCGTTTGCTTCAGCTCCTCCACGCTAACCTCTCGCAGCGTCATCCCCTTGAACTGTTGATCGAACACCGGTTGCAGTGGAAGCGGATTGGGGTCCAGCAACTCGGCTATCGGCCGGTTGCTGCTCACCAGGTACACCAGGAAGCAAGCCATCAGCGCTGGCGTTATTCCTCCGCCTGCCAAACGCTGCATCACGTCAAATAGATCCCGAGGGTGCTGCCGGTCGAGCGCAGCGACCAGTTTACCGGCGTACACCTCATCCGCAGCGAGCACCTGTGTTTCGACATACCCGAACTGGTCCGCCACAGGATCGCTAATAGCCATTTGTACGGCTGGCATTATGCTGCCGCGGAGCACCGGCGAGACTTCCACCTTGATGCTGACACCGCCCGCAGCGATCTGCAGCCGCTGGACTCGACCAGCCTCGCCCGCAGCAGCCGTTACCTTCGCACCGTGGATCACCCGACGGATCTTGTCCGCAAGCCGGCTAAGGCCCTCATCAATCGCCCTGAGCGCATCATCGCGATCGTCCAGCGGCAAGTAGGTGAGATCGATATCCACGGACAGGCGCGGGAAATCACAGATAAAGAGATTGATTGCCGTGCCGCCTTTCAGCGCAAAGCAAGGTTCGGAGGCAACCAGCGGTAACACGCGCACCACAAGCTCCACCTGACGGAAGTAGGGATTGCTCCTATCCAGCATGAAAAGCCTCTGGCACCGTTATCTGGTAGCGCTTGTCCAGTTTTCCGCCGCGGGTCACCATGCGCTTGCCCCGACCCAGGTCTACCGCGTCAACATCAACGCGCTTCAGCCACGGATAGTCATAGCGAGTGGCAAAGAACAGGAACAGGCGCTTCGCTTCATTGTGGAGACAAGACTGCAAAAGGGTGTTCACCACAGCGGGCCGCAGTGAGGTCAATCCCTCGAACAGCTCGGCAGCAAATGTAAAGGAAGTAGGTGTTTCGTCCATCTGACTCAGCACTTCGAGGATCGCGCGCTCGGGTGCCGAGCCCTGCATTGTCCAATCGCGCACCTGCGTCGGCAACTGCACCCAACCTACCTCCGCGTCGCCTTCGAATAGCTTCCTCCGGTGAAAATGCCAGCGCACATCCACCGGCACCTGCTCCACCCAGCCAGGCGCCCTGCCCTGCCCCCAGACGTGGACGGCGGCATCGCCGCCGAGCGAGAGGTAATGCGCAAGCCCCTGCCGATTCAGCGCGCTTACACCGCCCAGGTGCAGTTGAAATCCCCCAAGCCTTTGCAATCCAAGGATGACGCCTTCCCAGGTAACCGGGTGACCCGGGCGGGAGTAAACACGTCCGCCCAGGCGTATCAGCCAGCCGCTCTGCACATACTTTTGAACCAGCTGGGGCGAATAACCGTTTGCCGTCAGCCAGGTGCTGGGAACAGCGACCCCTTCCGGGATCTGGCGGGTCAATTGGTTCAACTTTGCGTCTTTTTGTACACTCATGGTTTATTTTTATTACTTTAATCAAACCGCGTCAATGCAAAAGTTCATTTATTCTAAAAAAATATACTTAAGATATATTTTTATGCAGTTTTGCAAACTCACCCTCCAACTCACTGCCCGTATGGTGCAAATATTCGAACGCTCCGTATGATATTGTTATCAAACAATATCATACGGATAATCTATTCGCGCAATGACAAACGCCCTACAACCTTTTCATGTTCTCGTAGTCAGCCTGGCCGTTTGGCTTAACCGCCACCAACAGGCGGTCATCGAGTATCTCATCGAGGAGAATCGCGTTCTCAAAGAGCAACTCGAAGGACAACGGCTTCAGTTCACCGACGAACAACGAATGAGACTGGCCGTGAAGGCGAAAGTCCTTGGCCGTCGGTTACTTGATGAGCTCGAGACGCTTGTGACCCCCGGTACGCTGCTTGCCTGGCACCTTAAGCTGATAGCCAAGAAGTGGACCTATGCCAGGAAAGGACCAGGTCGGCCCCGCATCGCGCAAGAGATTGTCGATTTGGTATTACGCATGGCGCGGGAGAACGCCTCTTGGGGCTATGACCGAATCCAGGGTGCTCTCGCTAATCTTGGTCACATTATTGCTCCAGGTGGCTCGCGACCTGACAAACGTGGGTGACGGATTTCTTTTAAGCAGTCGATATCTCATCATGGACCGTGATAAAAAATACACGACTGATTTCAGAGTGGATCTGAATCGAGAGGGCGTCAAACCTGTTCGATGCCCAGCGCGGGCGCCCAATTGCAATGCGTTTGCAGAGCGGTTTGTGCGTTCAATAAAAGACACGTTCCACTTATTGCACTACACGGCGGATAGTGCCGACGCACTCCCGTTAACGACCTGGCCTGAGTCGGCTGACCTGACCGACTTATCAGGATTCCGCAACCAAGCCACCATCCAGCACAAGCACGTGGCCAGTGACCCATGCAGAAGCCCGTGAGCTCAAATAGATTGCGGTACCCGCGACGTCCTCCGCTGAACCCATACGACCGACCGGAATTGCCTTTACCAATTCTGCTTCGTGCGCCAACATGTGCGCAGTCATCTTGCTCGGGATCAGTCCCGGGGCAATGGCGTTAACGTTCACGCCCTCTCTCGCAAGATCGGCGCCAAGTTGGCGGGTGAGCTGGTGCACGGCCGCCTTACTCGCGCTATAGCCATAATTCTCGCTATGTGAATTAGTAATCCCATTCACTGAGCCGATATTGATGATCCGTGCAGGATCCGCATCAGTGCGGGCGGCGCGCAGTGCAGGTAGCAGTTGCTGGGTCAGGAAAAAAACCGACTTGACGTTCAGGCACATAACCTTGTCCCACCCGCTTTCCGGAAACTCGTCGATAGGTGCACCCCATGTGGCCCCCGCATTGTTCACCAGAATATGCAGGGCAGTCTCTCGCTCTCGCACCGCTGCAGCAAATTGCTGGATGCCCGGCACCGTAGATAGATCTGACACAATTGGAATACACTCTCCGAGTGTCGACAAGCGAGCGGCTGTCGCCTCAAGCTCATCGGGCTTGCGCGCCGTAATGTAGGTGCGCACCCCGTTGATGACAAAGCCTTCGGCAATCATCGCACCAATGCCCCGCGATCCGCCTGTTACAACCGCCACTTTGCCAGTCACATCGAACAACTTATGCATCGTTTATATCCTGAAAAACGCATGAGGCTACTGGCTCCCCCGGTATTCGGGAGGCGGCAGGCCGCCCATTGATCGTCCGCACCAGCATCCGAAGATTGGTAAGCTCTCGTGCCGTAGCAAGCCACAATTCCAACAACCGCCACCACAAGAGCGGCAATTTAACGTTCCTCCATCGCTTTAAATTCTAAATTTAAACGCTTCGGCACGTCCTGGCGGCAGTGAACCGGTCCCTGAGTTCGGTCCGGTCCGCTGCTGCCCCACACTCTGTGGCTTGATTAAAACGTTAAGCCGGCCTCTATTCCATAGGTGCGGGGCCGGCCAACGATACAGCGCATAACTGTTGTATTTTCAGCCCTGTCTACACCACCGAAGAGACCCGCAAGGACCTGGTTCTGAATGCGCGTGCAATAGCCTTCATCGAAGGCATTGCGGACGAAGGCTGTGACCTTCCAGTTCGAGTTGGGATTATTCAGGCCAACGCGAAAGTTGGTAATATTGTAGGCTCCCTGCCTGGATCGAGGATCATTGTTGACCTGGAAAAGCTGTTCATCGACGAACTGATGCTCACCACGCACGAACCATTCCAGCTGAGTTCCCGGTATATCGTCGGTCCAGGTGACAGCCAATGACGACGTCCACTCGGGAGATTCCGTGCGCCGCTCGCCCGTGAGATCCTGCACCGGTCCGGCGATCAGTCCGGGCGCGCCGCGGAAATCGGTGAATTCAGAGTCCAGATAGCTCACACCGAGGATGATATCGAGCTGCTCGATCGGACTGGCGCGAACGTCAACTTCAACACCCTGCAGCCGAACGGCGCCTGCATTGCGGACCTCAAACGACATTCCATCGAATGACCGCTCCTGAAAATCATTTACATCCGTGCGGAACAGTGTGCCATTGGCCGTGACCAGACCATTGAAGAGAGTACTTTTTACACCTACCTCGTAGGTTTCAGAGGTTTCCTCATCAAAGACACGGTCTTGTGAATTAGCGTTGGAATTGAAGCCGCCCGACTTGAAGCCTGTCGACGCCGTCGCGAAGAGCATCATGTCGTCATTGATGAAATAGCGCGCACTGGCGAGCCAGTCTACGGCCTCGCCGCTCGTTTCAAGAGCCTGGATGGGCTCTGGCGGCGAAGCTACACGCTGGATCGCGATGTTGTTTATGACGCGCTCATAGACGCCCTCCTTCTCATCGCGCGTCCATCGCAGACCGCCAGTGAAAGAGAGTGCCTCGGTAGCGTTATAGGTTGCCTGACCAAAGACGGCAGTACTGGTAAGTTCCTGTGAGAAATTTTCCACTTGTGCTTGCAGTGGATTGGCGTTGCAACGCGCCACATTTTCTTCTTGTCCGATACTGCCCAGGAAGATATTGCAGTAATCGTCACCCAGATTGAAGCTCGTAATGTTCCCAAACTCTTCATCGTAGAGGAACAGTCCCGCGATGTATTCAAATGTCTGACCCGTCGGGGAGGCAATTCTGAACTCCTGGGACATGTTTTCAAACGATAACTCTCCTTCGCGAGGCAAGAAATCGATCGGCATGCGCATGATTTCCTCGACCCCGGTTTCCTCCTCAAACTCCCTATAAGCCGAAATTGACGTCAGCGTGTGTTCGCCCAAACCAACGTTGAAGGTGAGGGTCACGCCGGTCTGATCAACAGTACCCGCGTCGCTGTGGCTATGATTGATCTTGCGATCGAAAGTATCGCTGTCATCAATCTCCTCACCGTATAGCGCAAGGACACGGTCTTTGAAAACTTGTGGGACTGTTCCCGTTAAAAACTCCTGGGAAGCGCCGGAGTGTTCAAGCCTTTGATGGTCCATGACAAGATCGGCTTCGATGGTGTCGGTAATGTCCCAAAGCAGCCTGCCTCTTATGCCAAAGTCCTCGCGCTCGAGCTCGTCTTCATTGTCGAAGGTGTTTTCAAGATAAGCGCCCTGCTTGCGATAGCTGAAGCCGACCCGCCCTGACAGGTTTTCGGCGAGTGGCCCGGTCAAGTGACCTTCCACACCACCGCTGCCAAAGTTCGCAAGCTCTGCAGTGAGCGAACCACCAAAGACGTCTTCAGGTCGGTTAGTGAGAATGTTGATGGCGCCGATAGGCGTGTTTCGGCCAAAAAGCGTTCCCTGCGGTCCGCGCAGGACTTCAACCTGCTGTACGTCGAAGAGGTTGTTCATGATGGCACCCGGACGCGGCACATAAGCACCGTCGACGAAGATGCCGACGCTAGGCTCGATACCCTGGTTACTCACCGAGTTGACACCTCGAATGCCGACCCTTGGAGCGACTACCTGTCCGCCTGGGTTGATCTGAAAGTTTGGCACGAGGAACGAGAGGTCCGTCATATCGTTTACACCGGATTCCAAAATCAGTTCGCCCGTAATAGCGGTGACCGAAATGGGTACGTCCTGTATGTCTTCCTGACGCCTTTGCGCCGTGACGGTGATGACCTCGAGCGTCCGTGTTTGGCGGTCGCTGCGACCCGGCTCCTGCGCTGCTTCTTGAGTTAGCGCCGGGGCGGCGAACGGGTAACCGATTGCGATAATACTTGCCGATAAAAGAAGGTATTTTCTTTTCATATTATATTCTCCCGAACCGAATTCATGCTTATGTTTATGTTTATGAAAGCTACGCGCCAGCCACTTGATGCCGCCAACAGGCTTGGCAAAAACGACTTGTGACTGATCGTATTGCAAAAAAACCGCAATTTCAAGCAATCGTTTGCGCAATTGTTCCCTTCAGTGTCTGGCATGGGACTACTTTAGCAATCGCCAACTTGTGGACCTACCATGCCACAAGGTGTTCGAAGGCTGTAATGCCTTATATCTCGGGCAGTTTCGCCATCGACCCACCAAGAAGAGACAGCCTCCTCGAAAAAATCAATCCGATAAGCGCAAACGTTTTTACTAAATCATTATATTGTTGCGAATGGCTCCGGTCATGACTGACCATTACACCAAGGAAACCGCTAACCGACGTTTCGACAGATTCGAATTTCACGTGCCCTCTGTCAGCTAGGCCACAGCAGCTGCAGCCTGCTCCCTGCTGCGCTTCGCCAGGTCCTCCGGCAGACGTTTGGCGGCGGCGTAGAAAAGTGCGATGGCGATCAGGGCAGTCATCGTACTGATCACCATCGCATAGCGCAGGCTTAGCACTCCAAATCGCGGAGCGAGCAGGTCGCTCATCAGACCGGTCAGGAATGGTCCCAGGCCAAGGCCGATAATATTCAGTACAAAAAACAGGATCGCCGATGTTAACGCCCGCATCGACGGTGGCACCAGCGCGTGAGACATTGCAATTGAAGGACCCAGGTAGAGGGTCATCAGGAGATTGGTGAACACCAGCACCACCAGTATGGAACCGGTGCTGTCGCCGAGCAATACATAGAGATACGGGAAGAACGCGACCGCGGCACCAATCATGGGTATCCAAAGGTACCAGCGAGGATCATGCGCGCCGAAGCGATCACCCAGATATCCACCCAGGTAGGTCCCTACCGCCCCGGAAATTCCGGATACCAGAGCCAAGACAATGCCGACCTGACCAATGCTCAGACTATGGATCCGGATCAGAAACGACGGAAAGAAATTACCGACACCGTAGCTGACGAATGCCATCAACGAGCAACCCAGGGCAATATACCAGAACGACGGACGCTCGCGCAGCACCACCATGGTCTCCGCAAGTGTGGGACGCTGCGCCGTCTCCAGAGCGCTGTCCCAGCGTCCTCGATTCGGTTCTCTGACCGTCAGGCGCAGTACGATCGCGAACAGGACACCGGGGATACCAACAACCAAAAATGCAATACGCCAGCCAAATGCATCGGCGATCATTCCGCCAAACATGAAGCCCAGTAGTATGCCGACGTAAATGCCGGTCGAATAGAAAGACAGCGCTCGCCCGCGTTGCTCCGGAGGAAAATAGTCGCTGATCATCGAATGCGCCGGCGGGCTACCACCGGCCTCGCCCAGGCCGACGCCAATGCGGGCGGTTAGCAGCTGCCCGTAGTTTTGGGCGAACCCGGACAACGCCGTCATGCCGCTCCACACCGCGAGCGCGAGCGATACGATATTGCGCCGATTGCCGCGATCCGCCCACCAGGCGATCGGAATACCTGCAGTAACATAGATCAGGGCGAAGCTGAAACCACTGAGCAGACCCAGCTGCGCATCGCTCAGCCCCATGTCGGCCTTGATCGGCTCCTGCAGGATCACGAGTATCTGGCGGTCGACGAAATTGAATGCGTAAACGATAGTGAGCATCACCAGTACGAACCGCTTGTATGCGGGTGAGTAGTCATGCTTAGTCGAATTCACGGGCCTGGCCTCCTGTATTTTCAGGTAAGCTCGCTATCGCCCGTTGCACGCTCGGCGACGCAAATCCTGATCGATAAACCGGCCTGGGGCCGGCGTGCCACATCGCTTTCTGTCGCCGATAACGAATCGCTTGCGGGTCTGTACCGATGTCTCGACTGGCCACAATAATCAATGCTGTTTTCACGGTGAGACTAAAAAAATTTATATGCATGGCTTACTTTCCTTTCGCCTCAAATGGTGGACCTCTATAACTACCAGAGAGAATAGATATTCCCGGACGCTCGCTGGGTCAGCCAGAAATATCCAACCTGGCGTGGTCCGCGGAAGAACTGTGCAATCGCCTTGAATCTGCTACTTTTGCAAAAGCCTCGCCGCTCCGATACCTCTCTCGCCGCCCCCGACGTAGTACAGGTAAAAAGCTCCGTCGCTATCACGAAACAGAAACGGATCCCTGAGTTCCTGTGAGGGAATATCGAGCTCACCACGTATTGACTTATGTACGGGAAGCTGCGCGCCCTCCCACTCGTCCTCGGGCCGCAGCATCTCCACCGCTTCGGTAGCCCGCCAACGGTTCCAGTCGGACTGGGACAGGTCAATTTCGGACAGGAGAAGTCGCTCTGGCGCATCACCTAACCGCGACCAGAAGACATACAGCATGTCGTCTTCAAGCCACAGGCCTGGATGTCGCATGTTGGGTTCAAACAGCAGACTGTTTCGCAGTTCATAGGGCCCCGTCAGTGAATCAGATCGGTATAGCGCACCGGCCATGCCTAACAGGTAGTGGATGCCGTGGTGCTGAAAATGGCGCAAGTAGGCACCAGCCACCTCCCGTTCCAACCCAGTAAATTCGAGCCCGCTTGAGGATGTCGCAATTCGGCTACTTTGCCTGCCGTAATGGTCGAGGCCGTGATAAAAAAGTACCAGTTGTCTGGATACGTCGTCGGCCACCACTTCGGGGCTGGCGATATGCGGTGTCTTGGTGCCTGCCGCACTCATCCCCCGCTTCTTGCGTTCCGCGGCGCTGACCCTTTTCGACCACCAGGTTGAAACCAGGATATCGCGGGCAAGTGGCAGCGGGAGAGTACGCAGCGTGTATAATACCCGGCTCTCCCCGGTAATCACCTCGTCCAGTGAAACCGGCAAACCACTGTCGCCAAGGGAAAGCACGCCCTCCTCATACAGCGACCAGGGGCCCAGTGGGCTATTACTGTAGGCCATCCTGATGTAGCTGCCCTTGTGATGGGAAAAATAGAGATAATAGCGGCCCAGCCGATTCTGGACCCAATCCGGCACCTCGATAATTGAGGGACAGCAAACATTGTAATACCCGTGCTCCTCCGCCACTTCCGCAATTATTGGTTGTCCTGCCAGCCGCTCTACGATCCATGGCGGCTGGGACGTGGGCAGGTAGGATTGTCCGGGCCACAGCAATGCCAGCCCCACCACGAAAAATAGTACCAGCATTGCAATAAGCCATTTGTTCTTTGTCATCCCACTACCATCGAGAAGGTAAGATCTAAAAAAGCTGTGTGCATGGCATCCTTTGCTTTTTGAAGGGGTTCAATTTTCAGTGTGGCAGAGCGAACGCATCACTCAGTCGGATACCCCGATATAAGGAATATAATTCCCCAATGTCTCTGGGTTATGGACTGCCTCCTCAGGCAGATAAATCCTGTAAATGATGCGGAACAATCCCTCGGCCGGCGCCGGCAGCCAGTTTGATTCATGCCCTTCAGGAGGCGTGTGCTGTATATATATGTCCAAAGAGCCGTCTTCGTTGTATTCAACGCCCTCATCGCGGTCGCTTATGGCGAAACGGTTGATACTGTTTTTAACCATCCTGAAGTCGGGGCCATACATTGTGAACGACCAAAAGCCGTGCTCCAGCATGGGCGGAAGCTCATCGGCCGCAAAATGCAACTGATACGACTTGCTGCCGTCGAAGTACTCGCCATCAGAGCTCTTGAAGGTACTGATATACAGGGCTTCTTCGCGATCGTTGAGGAACAAGCCAGCCGTCGCTCCGGCGGCGCGCCCCAAGTAGTCGTAGCCCCATCTGCCCTCCGGAAGGTGGTCCCAAACTCCCTGGTACACTCTGCCGCGGTTCTGGTACTTCCAGCTCATTACTCCCGGCCCGGTCTCCAGCGCTCGCAGCAGACCACGCCGGATCGGTGGCTTCAGCGCAGCAGGATCAAACGGCTGGCCCGGAACCAGGCCGATAACAGCAAACTGGCTAACAAGACTCTGGTGACTGGCGTCAGGCGGATAACGCCCCATCAAGTCAGCCACGGCATAAAAGACCGCAAATGCTCCACTCGCCCTGCCCATTTCTCTGGCAGAAGCCGGCATTGATGCTTCACCCAACTTGCCAGCCCGAAAGTTCGACAGCGAGGTGAGCTTTACCTGACGCTGCAGCGCGTTGACAGCGACAATATCATCATCGTCACCAGGTGCTACGCCAATACGCAGAATAAACATTGCGGATGAATACTCCAGCCTGTGTGGAACGACCCCGTCAGGTAATGTTCCCTCCCAACCGGGTGCTATGAAGGCATGGTGACCGCCCTTGCCATCTGTGGCCCGGGATCCCAGGTAAAATAGATTTTCCGTGTAGGGATTGGCGACTTCCACCCCCCAGTACCGGCCAGGAATGTCAGGCACTGAGAGGATGATTGGCTCATCGGTTGAGTCCACGAGAGCGGCGCTGTATACCGTGTCAAAATTCGGGCTGTACTGTGTCCCATCGTTGGCAGAGCTGAGTGTAAACTTGTGACCAACCTCATTGATCATGGCGTAGCAACATGTATCACGAAGCGCGTCGACTTTTTCGCGATCGGTACGTATAACATACTCTCGTTTATATACAGTCAACGGCAACCCAAAAGCGTAGGCCTGCAGCCCCAATGAGTAAGCCCATTCTTCCAGTGCTGCATCATCTTTTTCGATGTCGGCCAGTACAGGTTGTGAGTGTCCGACCGGGGAGAAGCCGAGAGTCCATGTTATTGCAGTCGCAACAAGCACTCCCCATACCAGTTTCATATTCATTTTATATCTCCGGATTCAGGTTTGGATTTAGGAGGCAGTTACGCCGTCTCAATGCAGCGAGAGTTGTCGATTAACCGACTTCAGCCTCCCACTTATAGGATCCCCGTGCATTCTTGGAAAAGAAGCGCCTGGCGTCCCACCGACCGTGGCCATGAACATCAGCATCAGCATCAGCATCATAGTAGAAGCCAATCTGACGGACCTACATTGCCCCCATTCGATGGTGGTATCCCTTGTGTTGCCTGAGTCGGAGCGTTCGGTACATGCTCCTTCGAATTTTTCTCCTCATTCACGGGCAATTCCTATCTCTTATTATCGAATTTCCAGCTTAAGTCTCAGCGATGCCGCAACAGTAACGCAAAATAACGCAAAATAAGCGCAAAAACAACGCAAATATAAAGCAACAAGAGACTGAATATGATTAACTATGCACGTATGAGCTCTATTACAAGTTGAATACAAATATCGTGCGAGCACGCAATTTTCTGTTCGATGAGGTGGATGGAGTACTTCGGACCGGTGAGCTTGCGTGTCGGATCATGAAATCCGAACCCATGGGCTTGCCTTTATGGCAAGCTTGCGGCAGATATTGCTTCACACCGTGCACACGTCGATGTTGAAGCCACACTAGCAAAGAAACGCAACCGCGTGGCTCGTTCCTGACGTTTGGCAGCACCATTAATTACAAAGCGCCAATGGCTTCGTTGGAATCAGGGCAATAATAATGAATAAATCTTTTTCCCAGCAAAGCCGCAGACAGTTTCTACGCCAGTCCATGCAGCTCGGTACCGTGGCCATGCTTGGTGCCAACGGGCTATGGCTACCTACCCATGTAGCCGCCCAAAGTTCACCGTCCGGCATTATGGAAGTGGATACGGGCAGAATACGCGGCTATTGCAATGAAGGTGTCAGCGTTTTCAAGGGGATTCCCTACGGCGCCTCCACGGCGGGTGAAAATCGCTTCCGCCCCCCGCAACCCGCAGCACCCTGGACTGGAGTACGAACAGTAAAAGATTATGGCCCCAGCGCGCCGCAGTCTCTTAGGCCTGACGGCAAACTTGGTGAGGGACAAAGCGAGGATTGTCTGGCCATCAATGTCTGGACACCAGAACCAAACGGCAACAGGAAACGGCCAGTAATGTTCTGGTGTCATGGAGGGCGTTTTACCAGCTTGAGCGGTTCCAGTCCCAGCTATGATGGCACCAATCTGTGTAACCGTGGTGATGTTGTGGTTGTTACGGTCAACCACCGCCTGAATATATTGGGCTTTACGCACATGGCCGAGTTGGGTGGTGAATCGTTCGCCCACGCAGGTACAGCGGGCATGCTGGATCTGGTAGCAGCTCTGGAGTGGGTGCAGCGCAATATCGAGCAGTTTGGTGGTGATCCGGACAACGTTATGATCTTTGGCGAATCCGGCGGCGGCCGCAAAGTCGGCACTTTGCTGGCTATGCCCGCCGCTAAAGGCCTGTTCCATCGTGCAGTGATTCAGAGCGGACCGACAATCAGGCTAGCTTCCGCGGAAGCGGGCACGCAGCAGGCGAAATCCTTGTTTGATGAATTGGGGCTTAGACCAGGTGACATGGGAGGAGTACAACGTGCCCCTGTTGAGCGAGTTATCGGTGCATATCAGCGTCTCTCCCTGCGTGGAGAATTTGCACCGATTGTTGATGGTGATGCATTACCAGACTCTCCATTTCACCCGAGTGCTTCGACCGCAAATCCCGATGTTCCAGTAATTGTGGGTGCCAACCGCACCGAGCTGACTTTTTGGATGCGCAATGATGACGCGGCCTTTAATATGAATGAAAGACAGGTAGAGGAACGATTGCAGTCGGTCACCGGTGACCTCACCCGGGAAGTTATTGATGTGTATCGTACCGCGGAGCCCGATGCTTCGCCCAGTGAGCTATATTTCCTGATTGCTAGCGATCACAGCTATGTGGTGCCATGTATGGTAATTGCCGAGCGTCGCGCTGCCTTGAATGCCGGACTGGTGCGCTCCTATTATCTGACTTGGGATACGAAAACCCGTGGCGGCCGCCTGATGACACCTCATGCCCTCGATATTCCATTTGTTTTCGATAATACCCATCCTCAGAAGACAACGTACGGGTTTACCACCGGCACCGAAAAAGAGCGGAGCATGGCCGATAAAATCAGCGACAGCTGGATTGCCTTTGCTCGCAGTGGTAATCCCGATACCGGAAAACTGCCGGACTGGCCGAATTACTCCGGCGCGTCACGACAGACTATGGTACTGGATAATGTCAGTAAGGTGATTGAAGATCCCATCAAATCACGTCGCGAGATCATGCAGCGGGTGCTGGGCCTGAGTTGATATGCTCCAACACCCTGCCCCTCGCAGGGTAGTCGAACAAATTGGTGAACGTAAGATGACAGCGCCTGATATGCAGAATCTACCCTATATCAGCATCCCATTTATACGCTCGCCGCGCATTTTCCGCGAAGAATAATGGTTGCGCTTCCTCTCTCAAACAAAGCGACTCTATTTCGTCGCGAGCGCGCCCCCACGGAACGGTCGGATACTCGGTCCCGAACATCATTCTCTCGCGGCCCCGGGTATTGATGAATTGCACAAGCTGCGGAGGCCAGTACTTCGGGGCAACCGAAGTGCAAGACATATAAATGTTATCCCAGTGCGCAATCGTGGAGATCGCCTCATCTACCCATGGCTGGCCGCAATGGCTCATAATCAAACGTAATTCGGGAAAGTGAAACGCAACTTCGTCGAGGTAGATCGGATTCTGCACCCATCCAGGCTGGCGTGGACCCGGCATGCCGACGTTCATCGATACGGCGATATCGAGTTCTATAGCTTTTACATAAAAAGGCCAATAGATACGGTCCGTTGGCGGCAACAGGTAACGGAACGGCGGTATACGCAAGCATCTAACGCCAAATTCCTCGTGGTAGTGAACAATTCTGCGAATTTCATCCATCCCGTCCAACGGATTCACGATCATGGCTGGCAGTATCTTCTTCGGATACTGCGAGTGCGCCCTGCCAACCCACTCAGCATGGGATGGGTCCATAATGGAAACAACGGCGGCACCAATCGCAGCCTCATCCAGTTTCTTCAGGAGATCATCCGCCGTTTCAATCTTCGGTCGATCCTGGATCCCTTTGAACAAGTGGCCAAGAGCGCCGGATTTAGCGGCGGCAAGGAAGTTCGAATTGACCAGTGAATCTATCGCTCTTTGCATAATTGGTCCTGAGCAGTTTGCAGGTCGGTAAGGCAGCCTGAGTATCGCGCTTTCCGCTAAGGTGTGTAGGAACGGGCGCCACCGGATGGCCCCAGCTGCGTCTGGATCACCTTCCACGCGTCTTCGACAAAATCCACCAAAAGGGGCCGGGTATCACGTGGATCGATAAGATCCTCGATACCAAAGGCGTGAGCATTCCTGAAGGGCGAGGCGATGGATTGCAGTTTCGCCTCGATCTCTGCGCGCATTGCCTCAGGATCAGTGGCACTCTCGATTTCCTTCTTGTAGGCAATCGATGTGCCACCTTCGATATGCATGGACCCTCCGTGTGTAGAGGGCCACGCATACCGCCGGTACATTCCAGAGCCTCGCCAATGCAGTCCACCGGCCACACCGTACAGCTGACGCGTCACGATAGAGATGAAAGGCGTCCTGCTCCGGGCCATAACTGCCATAACCCTGGCCCCCGCCCTCAAGATACCCGCCTTCTCCTGCGCGGGGCCAACAGAGAACCCGGGTTCGTCAGCGAAATAGACCAGCGGCAGATGAAACGTATCCGCCAACTCCACGAGCCGGATAGTTTTCTCCCCGGCAGCGATATCCATAGAACCGCCGTTGAACTTGGGATGGTTCGCCATGACCGCAACCGGCACACCGTTGACCCGCGCCAGCCCAGTGATACGAGCCTTGCCGTAATAGGGCATGATTTCGAAGAAGCTGTCGCGATCGAGTACTGCCTCTAGAACCTTGCGCGGCTCGTAGACTCTGCGCCGGTGTTTCGGAATAATGCTGAGAAGCGATTCCTCCCTACGCTCCGGGTCATCTTCAGGCTCACATCTTGGCGGCGCTTCCCATACATTAGGCGGCAGAAAAGACAGGAACCTGCGTACCTGCCGAATCGCGTCCGCTTCATCCTCCGCGAGATTCATGATAACGCCGTTTTTGACCTGCGTTCGCTCATCGCCGAGATCTTCCTTGGTAATGGATTGGCCAGTAGCCTGTTCCACCACCATGGGGCCCGCCACGAAAACCTGGGAAGTGCCTTTCACCATGATGTTGAAATGACACATGCATGCCTGAACTGCCGGCGCGCCTGCGACGGATCCCAGCACTGCAGACACCACTGGAACATTCTGGAGTAGTTCCGCGGCCAGGCCTGTCCCGAGATTGCCCGGAAGGTAGGTACGCCCGATGGTTTCAAAGGTCTTGACGCTACCGCCGGTCGCGTCCAGCAGACGCACATAGGGAATACGATTTGCCAGGGCGAGGCGCTCGACAAACTGGCTTTTGGTACCAACCGTTGCGCCGCGTATCGTGAAGTCACCGCCCGACAACGCGACCTTGCGCCCCTCGATCCGGCAGGTTCCCGTCACTGTATTGGATGGCTTGAGATCAATAACCTCATCACCATCCCAGACCGCCTCACCGGTCAGGGTACCTATCTCGTGAAAACTACCTGGGTCCTGCAGCAGATCAATACGCTCCCTGACAGTCAATTTTCCTCGGCTGTGCTGGAATGCGATGCCCTTTTCGCCACCCATCTGGTGCGCCATCGCGGTCTGCCGCTTGATCTCTTCTACATCCGATTCCCAATTCACTGCTATCTCCTCTTGATATCTACTTTTAGAATCTTTATCTCGCCACGCCCGATTCGACCAGAGCCGCCACTTCGGCTTTCGACAGGCCTGCCAACTCAATCAACACCTCTTCACTGTGTTCGCCCAGCATGGGCGCGCGGGTT
>NZ_PKLZ01000029.1 GCF_002868715.1 Kineobactrum sediminis | reverse complement strand
TTCCGGAAGGCGCGCTTAGTAGTTTCTCATCTGGCGATGAGAAACGCGCGGTGGGGCAAGCCCACGAAAAACAAAAACTGATAACGGACAAGATGTGTTTTTGGAGTACCGCCATCACGATGCCGGTACCAAAAACGATCCGTCAGGGCTGCGCCCCGACACCCTGCCAACACCTCACGCCGCCAGATTAAAATCTGTCAGCGTTCGCCGTTCCCGAAATCG
>NZ_PKLZ01000028.1 GCF_002868715.1 Kineobactrum sediminis | reverse complement strand
ATGATCAGGGTGCCGTAGGTGCCGGTGACGGTGTCGCCAGCGGCAACGGCGTTACCGTTAACGCTAATGGTGGCCGGGCCGTCAGCAGCTGCGAAGCTAAAGCTGCCCGTGGTGGTTTCACTATCGGCCGCGGCATCGGAGCCCGCAGGCAGGCCGGCTTCGGAAACGCTGGTGCCGGCATCCTGCACAGTCGGCAGGTTAACAGTGACATCGCTGTTGCCGAGGCTGACGATCAGTGTCGCTGTAGAGGTATCGCCATCCGCATCGCGCAGGGTGTAAGTAAAGGCGTCATCCACGCCACCGGGGTGCCGGCATCGCGCGCATAGCTGTAGCTGCCATCGGCGTCGATGGTGAGCGTACCGTATGGGCCCTGGATATCCGTGCCAACGGTGGCGGCATCGTTCAGTGCAGTGCCAGTATCGCCAGGAGCGACACCGAATACCGCTGCGCCGTCGGCGCCCGCAACATCTTCCACACCCTGGTCGTTGGCGGCAAACACATTGCCGGAAACAGGATCATAGGAACCTGCCGCAACCAGTGCAGTGTCATCAGCAGCGGTCGGTTCGTCGTCGATGATGTTGATGGCCAGGTTGCCGTTGGCAGCATCGCCATCCGCATCAGTCACCACAATAGCGAAGTTATCGCTAGTGTCATCACCGTTGGTAGCAACGTCCAGCGTATAGGTATAGGCAACCGTGCCGGCGGCTATGCTGGTGATGGTCAGGGTGCCGTAAGTGCCGCTGACGGTGTCGCCAGCGGTGACTGTTGCACCATTGACAGTAATAACCGCCGGGCCGTCAGCAGCTGCGAAGCTAAAGCTGCCCGTGGTGGTTTCACTATCGGCGGCGGCATTGGAGCCCGCGGCCAGACCGGCTTCGGAAACGATTGTGCCACTGTCTTCAACGCTGGGCAGATTAACGGTGACGTCGCTGTTGCCGAGGCTGACTACCAAAGTGGCTGTAGAACTGTCGCCATCGGCATCACGCAGAGTGTAGGTGCAGGTGTCATCTACACCACCGGGGGTGCCGGGATCACGCACGTAGCTGTAAGTGCCATCAGTGTTGATGGTGAGGACGCCGTATTGGCCCTGGATGGCCTTGCCAACCGTGGCGGCATCGTTCAGTGCAGTGCCAGTATCGCCAGGAGCGACACCGGAGATGGCCGCGCCATCGGCGCCCGCAACATCTTCCACGCCCTGGTCGTTGGCCGCAAATACATTGCCAGTGACGGGGTCGAAGGAACCCGCCGCAACCAGCGCAGTGTCATCGGCAG
>NZ_PKLZ01000027.1 GCF_002868715.1 Kineobactrum sediminis | reverse complement strand
GCCGTAAGTGCCGGTGACGCTGTCCCCTTCGGCGACTGTTGCATCATTGATGGTAATGACCGCCGGGCCGTCCTCTGCAGTGAAGCTGAAGCTGCCAGTGGTGGTTTCACTATCGGCCGCGGCATCGGAGCCTGCAGGCAGGCCAGCTTCGGAAACGCTGGTGCCGGTGTCTTCCACGCTGGGCAGATTAACAGTGACATCACTGTTGCCGAGGCTGACGATCAGTGTCGCTGTAGAGGTATCGCCATCCGCATCGCGCAGGGTGTAAGTAAAGGCGTCATCCACGCCACCGGGGGTGCCGGCATCGCGCGCATAGCTGTAGCTGCCATCGGCGTCGATGGTGCGCGTACCGTATTGGCCCTGGATATCCGTGCCAACGGTGGCGGCATTGTTCAGTGCAGTGCCAGTATCGCCAAGCGCGACACCGGATACGGCTGCGCCGTCGGCGCCCGCAACATCTTCCACGCCCTGGTCGTTGGCGGCAAACACATTGCCGGAAACGGGATCAAAGGAACCTGCAGCCACCAGCGCAGTATCATCGGCGGCAGTCGGTTCGTCGTCGATGATGTTGATGACCAGGCTGCCGTTGGCGGCATCGCCATCCGCATCAGTCACCACAATAGCGAAGTTATCGCTGGTGTCATCACCGTTGGTAGCACCGTCCAGCGTGTAGCTGTAAGCAACCGTGCCGGCCGCTATGCTGGT
>NZ_PKLZ01000026.1 GCF_002868715.1 Kineobactrum sediminis | reverse complement strand
AAAATTTACATTAAAATTACGTTCGAATATCATAAATGTCCTCGCATAATAATAACTTTAAAAAGTTTTGAGGTATGGATTTTTTTTCCTTTGATTTTAGTAAAATAGTGAAAAAAAAAAATCATTCATTTTCATTTATTATTCGTAAATCTATTAAAGTGTCAACGCACATAAAAATTTGATTTTTATAGAGATATATCGTATCTAATAGAAAAACAATATAAAAAGTGTTAATATAATCAATTAATATTAAAATATAAAAATAATTTTGTTTTAAAATCATCTTTCCTTATAAAATATAAAAGAATAATTAATAATATAATTGATAAATTTAAGTGCCAGCAATCGCGGTTATACTTGTAATCTAATTATATTAAATAACATTAAAATTAATATATTTATATACCAATTAATTTAAGATAAAATTTCATTATACAAATATATAAAAAAAAAATTAAAAAAAATTTTAAATTTAAAATAGGATTAGATACCCTAGTATATTAAAAAATTTAGGAAGTAAAAATTTTAATTAAAACCTAATTATAATGGCGGCATTTCATCTTATTAGAGGAACCTGTTTTTTAATCGACAACCCACGTTAATTTTAACTTTAATTAAAAATTTATATACCGCCATCTAAAAAACTAATTTTATAATAATATTTTCAATAAAAAATAAAAAGTTAGGTCAAGGTGTAATCAATATTAAAGTAAATAATGGGTTACTTTAAAATTAATTTAAGGATTATTATATAATAATATTTTATAAAAAAGGATTTAAAAGTAATATATTAATAATATTCTTATATGATTTAGATAATAAATGTGCACATATCGCCCGTCACCCTTATCAAAAATAAGGTAAGTCGTAACATAGTTGATATTTTGGAAAAAGTATCAAGATCAAATAAACTTTTATAGTATTTCACTTACACTGAAAATAATCTTTTATAACTTCCATAAATATTTTTTATTAAAAAAATTTTTTT
>NZ_PKLZ01000025.1 GCF_002868715.1 Kineobactrum sediminis | reverse complement strand
AAAAAAAAAATTTTCTAATCCCGAAATTATATGATCTATTAATATTTATAATATTTATTTCAAAAAATTATTAAAATTATTAATAGAAATTAAACATTTTCGTATATATTATATCTGGTTTAAAAAGAAAAAAATAATTTTAAATAAAATTTAATAAAATAATTTATTAAATCAATTTAAAATCTTTAAAATCAAATTAAAAACTTATAGTATTTAAAAAGTATAATAACTTACACTAATAAAAATTCTCAAATTATAATATTTTTAAAAATATTACATAAAAATATAATGATAATATAAGTAAACTATTAATATTTTTAATAAAAACTCATCCAAAATTGAGTGACTGTTTAACAAAAACATTTTTATTAGCATTAATTAATAATAAAGTCTGCTCAATGAAATTTAAATAGCCGCTTTTGTGCTAAGGTAGCATAATAATTTGTCTTTTAATTAAAGACTAGAACAAAAGACTTAACATCTCAATAGATTTTTTTTAAAAAATTATTTAAATTATTTTAATTGTAAAAAAACAATTTTTAAAAAGAAAGACGATAAGACCCTATCGAACTTCACTTCAGTTTAACTGGGGCAGTTAATTAATTATTACTTTAATAATATTAAATATTTAATTTGACCTAATATAATTAATAACATAATTAAGTTACCGTAGGGATAACAGTGTAATAAAATTTTTAAGATCTTATTTAAAATAAAGATTGCAACCTCGATGTTGATTTAATATTCTAATTTACGCAATAGTTAATTAAGAAAGTCTGTTCGACTTTTAAAAAATTACATGATTTGAGTTCAGACCGGTGTAAACCAGGTCGGTTTCTATCTTCTAACAAAATTCTTCTAGTACGAAAGGACCTAAGAAAATAATAGTATTATAATATTGGCAGAATAATGCATTAGAATTAGAATCTAATTAACTATATATAATTACCTCATTTTTAAATTTTATTTTGATTTCCCTTAGAATTCTAATCAGAGTAGCTTTTTATACATTATTAGAACGAAAAATTTTAAGATATATTCAAAT
>NZ_PKLZ01000024.1 GCF_002868715.1 Kineobactrum sediminis | reverse complement strand
TTCAAGACGGTATCTGACCCCAGCTTTCCTGACCCCAGCTTTAATCCTATTCCGCCAAAACACCGATCCGATAATCCTCAAGCATTTGCCAGGCCATCGACGAATGGTCACGGTTGGCGCCCTTGGTACGCATACCCTCCGTGGCCTCCTTTCCACACCAGGGTTTGATCACGGAATCCGGTGCCGGATGCCTGGGTACATAGTCGGTGACATCGTAAACCGTCCCCTCAATCGCCATCCAGCAGTCGTCCAGGGAATCGTGTTCCGCAACATCATCAAGCGTGTATTGAGCCTCGTCACTCTCGGCCGTCGCTTCCTGGGGACCCACCCCGTGAAGGACAGCAATCGTGCCAAGACTGGCCCAGAATGCGATAAAACTGGCAAACATGAATTTCTTCATAACAGTTCAAACTCCTCTGAGTGAATATGGTTGTGGGTAACCCCGGCATGATGAGCATGCTGCTTGATCAGCTCGTTCAGTGGCAGGGGCCCGCAAATGTAGATCTCCCTGTGACCCAGATCAGGGCAGTGGCGATGCAGGAACTCCGCACTCACCGGTCCTTCATGATAAAAATAGTGCATGACGAGCACGAAGCCCGGTATCTGTAGAGCAAGCTCGCGGATCTCATCGGCGTACAAGGCTCGGGATTCGTCCTGAACCGCGTAGATCATGACGATATCACCACCTGACTGCAGTGCCTGTATATGCCGCATCCTTGCGAGAAACGGGGTGATGCCGATGCCGCCGGCGACCCACAACTCAGGGCTTTCAACTCTGCCGCCGGCGGGAAAAAAGCGCCCGTACGGGCCCTCTACGGTGACTTTGGTGCCGGGATCAATGCTCTGGATTGCCCTGCTGGCGTCCCCCAGTGACTTGATTGCGATACGCAGATTAGGCTCCAGTGGAGAGGATGACAGGGTATAGGGATGTTCTTCGCGATCGCCAGCATCCAGATGTTTGTCGAAAGGGGTCAGGTAGACAAAGTTACCCGCTTCGTACTCCAACGGCTTGTCTTGCGGTTCCAGAGTCAATTCCACTACACCATCGGTTACCGGCTCCACATGCTTTACTGTGTAGTCCAGCCTGCCGATACGCTGGGAAAACAGCAGGCGCCAGGACACCGCACCGACGGCCAGTAGTGCGAAAATCGACCAGATAACCGTATCCGCCATGCCCGGCATGGTGCGGCTGGCCATGAAGGTGTGGATCAGCGCGAATATAACCGCTGGGCCGGCCAGGGCGTGAATGTGCTTCCAGCGTTCATATTGGGGTGGGCCAAAGAACGCAAAGCTGGGCGCCAGGAAGATCATCATCAGTATCAGCGCGGTCCAGCCCATCCACGCGGCGGTGTTGGAAAAGGCGGGGAACAGCGTGCTGATGGCGGCTTGTTGACTATAGCCCGCAGCTGAAAAAGCCAGCAACAAGGGATGTAACATCAGCAGGAACAATGATGCAGCACCCATCCGGTGGTGCGTGTGCCAGAGTTTGGTCAAACCGCCAAAGGGTTGGTCCACTCCCGGGACCCGGGCACTGAGCGCTGCCGATAGCAGCAAGAAAGCCACCCCCAGAACTCCCGTGAGCCTGCCGAGCATATTCAAGATGGTCGCTGTGGAGGCGAAGTCCCCGGCGCTCAGGCCCGCTATGAAGAAAATAAGCGGTACTAGCGCGAGGCTCCAGACCAGCCCGTGCGCAATGCGAGAAGTGCTGCTCAGCGGCATGGGGTGGCTCCGGTTGTGGGGTTATACTTACTATAGCAAAGGATGGGGTCAGGTCTCGCATCGTAGCAAGTCAGCCAATTGCATTTAAGGAGCGGTAAAGTCTCGCCGCTCTCACCAGTTAGCGACGTAACATTCCCGGCTCAAGAGGAAAATGCGCCGGCTCTTTACCTGTGGCAATTTGTCAGATTTTTTTACATGCAGCTCATAAAATTCTTTAAAAAATAGAAGCTCCGCCAATTAAGCCAATAAAAACAATTAGTTGGAAATTAAGGTACGATAATTGCTGTGTGTGCTGTCATATAAATTTGATTCTGGGGAAACAATGAAAACTGATTTAAAAAATGTAATTGCCGGCTGTGCCTTATTCGCGTGTTCTTCCGTTGCTTTCGCTGCGCCGATCATCTGGACTCCAGCGCAAAATACCTCTGCAGCTAGTGATGTGGCCACAGTCGGCTCTCTGGTCGAGGCAGTAAATGCCAACACTACCAGCACCGGCTCCATAACGGTTAACACTGTAGAGTTCGCGAACGTTAATAATTTGCTTGGTGATTCGTTTGCGGGAGCTTTGAGCGGCGCCAGTGTTGCTGATGTGGATTATGCGTCACTTCTCAATTCCTTCAACTATGGCGGTGGAATCTCTACTTCACTCGTACTGGCTGACGGACTACTATCCAATGGTGCGGACTATCTTGTCCAGGTTTGGTTCACCGATCTGCGTTCAGCCTATTCAGGGCGAGTTATGACATATGGCGATGGAGGTACCGTGAATCTTAACGGGTCCAGTGGTGACTTGGGTCAGTTTGCACTGGGTTCGTTCACCGCAGACGGAAACTCTCAGAGTTTGGCGCTTGCGTCCAATGGTTTCAAGAATACGCATATAACCGGGTATCAGGTTCGGCAAGTGACTCGCGATGTGCCAGAACCCTCTTCCCTTTTGTTGATGGGCCTGGGCTTGTTTGGCTTGCGGCTAATAGCTCGCCGCCGCTAGTAGGCTTTTATAGGCTGGGGTCAGGTCTCGCATTGCAGCACTTTGCCCCCGCTAAACCCTTTGACGCGTTTTTATGCCTGTCATTCTGCAAGTTCGCCTTCGGTTACTCTGGGTTCCGAATGCTACAATGCGAGACCTGACCCCGGTCTTTAGACCCCTCTGACAACCCGCCCCACCGTCGCCGGATGAACACCAAAATGCTCGGCGATCGTGCGATAGCTATATCGACCAGTGGCATACGCGGCTGTCATTGCGTTATTACGGGTATCGCAGCTTTGCTCAAACTCCGCCAGCGATGGAACCGGGCCACTGCGCTGTACTTTCGGGATTGAGAATTTATCCACATTGCCTAATGCCTGCGCCTGCGCATCCTCGACAAATCCTTCATCACCCAGATAGATCTGCTGCTTCAGGCTGGACCACACGCTTTCCTTAACTTTGCCCTCGGAGACAAATCGCCGGTATCGCTGTCGCGCCTGGTTTCTCTCCGTACCAAACTGCGCCAACACCCAGTCGGTTGTCAGCCAGTCTGGGGTTGAGACACCGCCCACCATCGCGCGATAGCTGCTCCAGGGCCATTCGCCGGGATAGTTAACCACCTGTGCTCGCACTGGGTTCAGCACTACATAACGCGCCAGTTCCAGCAGATAGCTGTTCTTGTCAACCAGAATGCTTTTGAAGCGGCCCTGGAATACATGCCCTGTACGCTCGTGGCGGCGGTTGGATGCCTGGGTAAACATCCCGTTCAGCTGACGCATTCCCCTTGATAGATTGGCGTCGGGTGTGGCTACCACCAGGTGGTAGTGGTTAGTCATCAGGCAATACGCGTGGCAAACCCAGTTGTGGCGCTCAATGACCTCGCCCAGTAACGCGAGAAACATGAAACGGTCGCCGTTGTCTTCAAAAATACGCTCCTGCCGATCACCCCGCGAAGTAACGTGGTAAAGGGCATTCGTGAACTCTATTCGCAGCGGTCTGGCCATGGGGAGAGGCTAGGGTAGATCGGCGGGTGTGTACACGTCATGAGTGGCCATCGGGCCATCGGGGTCAGGTCTCGCATTGTAGCATTTCGCGTCAGTGCGAGGTTTTTCGGAAGCCCTGTTCAGCAGCAATTTTAAAAGTGGTCTACGTTGTATCTACTGAGCAGTAAACCTGTTGCGTGGCGATAACATACGAGAAAACGAGACCATACCGTTACACAAACTTTGAATTCATCCCGTGATTTCTTCCGCGTGAATTCATGAATTGGCTTTACTAATTTTGATTTCCATGAGCCGCTCTCTGCAGATCATGGACTTAAACTGATCAGGAGCAAGAAAATGAAATTAACGAAGCGCAAGTATTTCAATAGTAAAATACTGGCCGCGGCGGCGTTGGCATTACCTTTGCAGGCTGCCGCCGTGATATTGCCTCCGTCTAATGAGATGACGACCATTCAGTATGGAGATTTCGTGGCCTACTCGCTGGATCTCATTGAACAGTGTGCCGCAGCAGGTGATCCCCGATGCCTACCGTCCAGCGGAGAGATACCCGCGAATGCCGGTTTCACCAAAACCCAGCTGACTATCCTGACGGGCGAAAACGGGGATCCACAGACAACCAACCAGCCTGAGCCCTTGCCAGACGACACGCCTGCAGATAATGCGTTTGCGTCACCGAGTGGAAATCAAAGCACCACTTTCGAGATGGGTAGCACGTTGTCACCGGAGCCCACACCAGACTTTACCGCAGACGGAGACCTTGATGGAACGTGGGAAATTCAAATCGGGGCTTTGAGAAAATACCTAGACAACAATGACCTGGTCTTTATTTTCGACAACGCCCAGCAGGGAGACGCTGAAAACCAGTGGTTACAGATTTGGGCGCAAGCGATAATCTACGATCCTTTCGGCGATGATCAAGGGTGTTTTGAGTTCCACTTGTCAACAGATCCCGGTTGTCCGGCAGGAGGACCTGTCCCGCCGACCGATGCGTTCAACCCCGGCTCTTATGTCACCGCATTTACCAGTTATTGCGTAAATAAAGATACAGGAGCAACGTTCTTTGATCCTGACGCTACAACCGGTACCTCAAGCAATTATTGTGACAACAATAACGGCTATTATGTGAACGGCAACATAGGAAGTGCCGACGCCGATAACGCAGTATTCAGCAGAACCCTGAACGACCAGATATTTGCCGCGAGTACTGGAGACGACTGGATTCTTTCCCTGGATGTGCGCACGGCCAATAATAACGGTGGTGCGGAAACACTGTGGATATGTGATAACTGCAGGATTGATCCGCAGATCACAAGCATCCCCGCGCCTGGTTCTGTCGCTTTGTTCGGTGCTGCCTTATTGGGTCTGGTAGCCATCAGGCGTCGCAGACCCTAGATGGGATAGTGGGGGTCAGATACCGTCTTGAATAGCAAGTCCCCTCATGGGGATA
>NZ_PKLZ01000023.1 GCF_002868715.1 Kineobactrum sediminis | reverse complement strand
CTGATACCCTTAACTATCAATTAGTTAGCGTTGAAAGGCCAGATGGGTTGAGAAGGCCGCCGGATGCAAAATATCGCAAAAAGGTGTTGCCAACGAGTCTCTCCCTTGTATAATGCGCCTCCTCGGAAAGAGCTTGCCTCTACCGACCACCACGGCCCCGGCGGCCCTGGGTTATTTAACAAGAAAACGAAGACAAATGTGTGGGCACTTGTTGGGATAGTTGTCACGACTATTCAGACACAACAAGTGACTCATCGATTCATTTATGGATATATGATTTAAATACTGTGTCTGAGCTGATGATTTGAATGTTAAAGCGAGGTACTCGCGTAAACATTCCCTCTTGCCCTTCGGGGACGAGGTTAAAGATTAAACTGAAGAGTTTGATCATGGCTCAGATTGAACGCTGGCGGCAGGCCTAACACATGCAAGTCGAGCGCGAAAGGCCTTCGGGTTGAGTAGAGCGGCGGACGGGTGAGTAACGCGTAGGAATCTACCTGGTAGTGGGGGACAACTCGGGGAAACTCGAGCTAATACCGCATACGCCCTAAGGGGGAAAGCGGGGGATCTTCGGACCTCGCGCTATCGGATGAGCCTGCGTAGGATTAGCTTGTTGGTGAGGTAAAGGCTCACCAAGGCGACGATCCTTAGCTGGTCTGAGAGGATGATCAGCCACACCGGGACTGAGACACGGCCCGGACTCCTACGGGAGGCAGCAGTGGGGAATATTGCGCAATGGGCGAAAGCCTGACGCAGCCATGCCGCGTGTGTGAAGAAGGCCCTAGGGTTGTAAAGCACTTTCAATTGGGAAGAAAGGTTGCGTGTTAATAGCACGTAACTGTGACATTACCTTTAGAAGAAGCACCGGCTAACTCCGTGCCAGCAGCCGCGGTAATACGGAGGGTGCAAGCGTTAATCGGAATTACTGGGCGTAAAGCGCGCGTAGGCGGTTTGTTAAGTCGGATGTGAAAGCCCCGGGCTCAACCTGGGAACTGCACCCGATACTGGTCGACTAGAGTACGAGAGAGGGAGGTAGAATTCCACGTGTAGCGGTGAAATGCGTAGATATGTGGAGGAATACCGGTGGCGAAGGCGACCTCCTGGCTCGATACTGACGCTGAGGTGCGAAAGCGTGGGGAGCAAACAGGATTAGATACCCTGGTAGTCCACGCCGTAAACGATGTCTACTAGCCGTTGGGAGACTTGATCTTTTGGTGGCGCAGCTAACGCACTAAGTAGACCGCCTGGGGAGTACGGCCGCAAGGTTAAAACTCAAATGAATTGACGGGGGCCCGCACAAGCGGTGGAGCATGTGGTTTAATTCGATGCAACGCGAAGAACCTTACCAGGTCTTGACATCCTCGGAACTTGGCAGAGATGCCTTGGTGCCTTCGGGAACCGAGAGACAGGTGCTGCATGGCTGTCGTCAGCTCGTGTCGTGAGATGTTGGGTTAAGTCCCGTAACGAGCGCAACCCTTGTCCTTAGTTGCCAGCACGTAATGGTGGGAACTCTAGGGAGACTGCCGGTGACAAACCGGAGGAAGGTGGGGACGACGTCAAGTCATCATGGCCCTTACGACCTGGGCTACACACGTGCTACAATGGAACGCACAGAGGGCTGCAAACCCGCGAGGGGGAGCCAATCCCACAAAACGTTTCGTAGTCCGGATCGGAGTCTGCAACTCGACTCCGTGAAGTCGGAATCGCTAGTAATCGCGAATCAGAATGTCGCGGTGAATACGTTCCCGGGCCTTGTACACACCGCCCGTCACACCATGGGAGTGGGTTGCTCCAGAAGTGGTTAGCCTAACCTTAGGGAGGGCGATCACCACGGAGTGATTCATGACTGGGGTGAAGTCGTAACAAGGTAGCCCTAGGGGAACCTGGGGCTGGATCACCTCCTTAAACGACCGTGAAACTTCTCAGTAAGTGTCCACACATTTGTCTTCGTTTGTTTGGTTTGATGAAAGACTGTCCTATGGGCAGGTGAATGCCATTGGGTGCTGACTCATAGGCCTGTAGCTCAGTTGGTTAGAGCGCACCCCTGATAAGGGTGAGGTCGGCAGTTCAAATCTGCCCAGGCCTACCATTTTTGGGGCTATAGCTCAGCTGGGAGAGCGCCTGCCTTGCACGCAGGAGGTCTGCGGTTCGATCCCGCATAGCTCCACCAATTATCCTGCTGTTGGCAGGGGTGGTGCAGGTAAGACAGAGTGGTCCTACCGCAGCCCTACGGTCTGCGACGGATGGCCGCCCCGCCGGAAGGCCGGACCCTCGATCCCGCATAGCTCCACCAATTCCTCTTTCATCACTATCAGTTTTAAGCGCTTTGTTTGCAGAGTGTTTAAATCTGGTTTTAACAACCGGGCTGTTCTTTAACAAGGTAAATCAAGCTGAGTCATTGGATTGTAACCTGGCACTGTGTCGTCTTTATGACGGTGGGTGACGGGAGCGATTCAAGGACAAAAAGTTCTGGATGCGTCGTA
>NZ_PKLZ01000022.1 GCF_002868715.1 Kineobactrum sediminis | reverse complement strand
GCTGTTCTTTAACAAGGTAAATCAAGCTGAGTCATTGGATTGTAACCTGGCACTGTGTCGTCTTTATGACGGTGTGTGACGGGAGCGATTCAAGGACAAAAAGTTCTGGATACGTCGTAATCAGGCGTATCCGAGAGTTGTACAACATTGTGACTTAAGCGTCACAACATCCGGCGGGTACATGCTTTGATCGGCATGTATCTCATAAGTACCTGACATACGCACAAGGGTGTCAGGGAAATGTCTCTTTGGACAGATAACTTCGGTTATATGGTCAAGCGACTAAGCGCATACGGTGGATGCCTTGGCAGTCAGAGGCGATGAAGGACGTTGTAGCCTGCGAAAAGCTTCGGGGAGTCGGCAAACAGACTTTGATCCGGAGATGTCCGAATGGGGAAACCCACCTGGTGTAAGCCAGGTATCCCTAACTGAATACATAGGTTAGGGAGGCGAACGAGGGGAACTGAAACATCTAAGTACCCTCAGGAAAAGAAATCAATTGAGATTCCCTCAGTAGCGGCGAGCGAACGGGGAACAGCCTGCAAGTGATAGCAGTGCGGTTAGTGGAACGGTCTGGAAAGTCCGGCGATAGAGGGTGATAGCCCCGTACACGAAAACTGCGTTGTGGTACTAAGCTTGCGATAAGTAGGTCGGGACACGTGTTATCTTGACTGAAGATGGGGGGACCATCCTCCAAGGCTAAATACTCCTGACTGACCGATAGTGAACCAGTACCGTGAGGGAAAGGCGAAAAGAACCCCGGAGAGGGGAGTGAAATAGAACCTGAAACCGTATGCGTACAAGCAGTGGGAGCAGACTTGTTCTGTGACTGCGTACCTTTTGTATAATGGGTCAGCGACTTATTGTCTGTAGCGAGCTTAACCGAGTAGGGGAGGCGTAGGGAAACCGAGTCTTAACAGGGCGTTTAGTTGCAGGCAATAGACCCGAAACCGGGCGATCTATCCATGGCCAGGTTGAAGGTGCCGTAACAGGCACTGGAGGACCGAACCCACTTATGTTGAAAAATGAGGGGATGAGCTGTGGATCGGAGTGAAAGGCTAATCAAGCCCGGAGATAGCTGGTTCTCCTCGAAATCTATTTAGGTAGAGCGTCGTGTCTTACCCTGGGGGGTAGAGCACTGTTTGGGCTAGGGGGTCATCCCGACTTACCAACCCCATGCAAACTCCGAATACCCAGGAGTACAATCACGGCAGGCAGACAGCGGGTGCTAACGTCCGTTGTCGAGAGGGCAACAACCCAGACCGCCAGCTAAGGTCCCCAATACCAGTTAAGTGGGAAACGATGTGGGAAGGCTTAGACAGCTAGGAGGTTGGCTTAGAAGCAGCCATCCTTTAAAGAAAGCGTAATAGCTCACTAGTCGAGTCGGCCTGCGCGGAAGATTTAACGGGGCTAAACTGGTAACCGAAGCTGCGGATGCGTGCATTTCACTTAAACCCTTTCAAGGACAGCTTGTCGACGGCGTTAGCCGGCGACCAAGCGCCCCCGACCGTTGAGTCGGGAAGAGGGTAGAGAAACCGCCTCTCTGGCAGGAGAGGGTTTAAGGAAATGCACGCATGGTAGAGGAGCGTTCTGTAAGCCGTTGAAGGTGAATCGTGAGGTTTGCTGGAGGTATCAGAAGTGCGAATGCTGACATGAGTAACGACAAGGGGGGTGAAAAACCTCCCCGCCGGAAGATCAAGGTTTCCTGCGCAACGCTAATCGGCGCAGGGTGAGTCGGCCCCTAAGGCGAGGGCGAAAGCCGTAGTCGATGGGAAACGGGTTAATATTCCCGTACTTTTTTATATTGCGATGGGGGGACGGAGAAGGCTAGGCCATCAGGGCGTTGGTTGTCCCTGTTTAAGGTTGTAGGCTGGCTGCTTAGGTAAATCCGGGCGGCTAAGGTCGAGAACTGATGACGAGTGTTTCCGCAAGGTTACGCGAAGTGGTTGATGCCATGCTTCCAGGAAAAGCCTCTAAGCTTCAGATATAAAGGAACCGTACTGTAAACCGACACAGGTGATCAGGTAGAGAATACCAAGGCGCTTGAGAGAACTCGGGTGAAGGAACTAGGCAAAATGGTACCGTAACTTCGGGAGAAGGTACGCCGCTGTTGGTGATGGGACTTGCTCCCTGAGCTGATGGCGGTCGAAGTGACCAGGTGGCTGCGACTGTTTATTAAAAACATAGCACTCTGCAAACACGAAAGTGGACGTATAGGGTGTGACGCCTGCCCGGTGCCGGAAGGTTAATTGATGGGGTTAGCTTCGGCGAAGCTCTTGATCGAAGCCCCGGTAAACGGCGGCCGTAACTATAACGGTCCTAAGGTAGCGAAATTCCTTGTCGGGTAAGTTCCGACCTGCACGAATGGCGTAACGATGGCCACACTGTCTCCACCCGAGACTCAGTGAAATTGAAATCGCTGTTAAGATGCAGTGTACCCGCGGCTAGACGGAAAGACCCCGTGAACCTTTACTATAGCTTCACACTGGACTTTGACCTTACTTGTGTAGGATAGCTGGGAGGCTTTGAAGCGGTGGCGCCAGCCATCGTGGAGCCGACCTTGAAATACCAGCCTGGTAATGTTGAGGTTCTAACTCAGGTCCGTTATCCGGATCGAGGACAGTGTGTGGTGGGTAGTTTGACTGGGGCGGTCTCCTCCTAAAGAGTAACGGAGGAGCACGAAGGTGCGCTAATCATGGTCGGAAATCATGAGGTTAGTGTAAAGGCACAAGCGCGCTTGACTGCGAGACTGACAAGTCGAGCAGGTACGAAAGTAGGTCTTAGTGATCCGGTGGTTCTGTATGGAAGGGCCATCGCTCAACGGATAAAAGGTACTCCGGGGATAACAGGCTGATACCGCCCAAGAGTTCACATCGACGGCGGTGTTTGGCACCTCGATGTCGGCTCATCACATCCTGGGGCTGAAGCCGGTCCCAAGGGTATGGCTGTTCGCCATTTAAAGTGGTACGCGAGCTGGGTTTAGAACGTCGTGAGACAGTTCGGTCCCTATCTGCCGTGGGCGTTGGAGAATTGAGGGAAGCTGCTCCTAGTACGAGAGGACCGGAGTGGACGAACCTCTGGTGTTCGGGTTGTCACGCCAGTGGCATTGCCCGGTAGCTACGTTCGGACAGGATAACCGCTGAAAGCATCTAAGCGGGAAGCCCCTCCCAAGATTAGTTCTCCCTGGGCACTTGATGCCCCTGAAGGGCCGTTGAAGACTACAACGTTGATAGGCTGGGTGTGGAAGCGCGGTAACGTGTTGAGCTAACCAGTACTAATTGCCCGTGAGGCTTGGCCATATAATCCAAGTTATTTGAGTAACCGAGAGGGTTACCGGAGAGCTGGGTGTTGTGACCAGTCACAGTGAGACTAGCAAGACAGGCAACAAGGCAACAAAACGAGTCTGTACAACTCAAACCGTAGATCAGCTTGATTTACCACCTAATTTGGTATGACGAGGGCAGCGCAAAGCGCGTGTAAGACCTGAATCAACCGAGCCAGTTTGCCTGGCGACCATAGAGCATTGGAACCACCTG
>NZ_PKLZ01000021.1 GCF_002868715.1 Kineobactrum sediminis | reverse complement strand
ACCCCAGCGCACCCATTCTGCCCCCATCAGCGACACCGTGGCGGACAGCTGGTTGAGCACAATCTCTTGCCCGAGCCCAGTTAGCTCGCGCTCGCGCAACGCCGCCAAGATCTGCAGGCAGAGCAGGTAGGGCGAGGTGAAATCGGGGTAAGCGCATGCAATACCATAGGGCGGGCTGCCTTTGAACCCGGAGATTTCGTTCACCCCCGCTGCGGCCATCAGCACACCGCCGAAGGTACCGCGCTTTGCCCAGGGACCAGTGACCCCGCAACCAGGCAGATGCATGACAATGATCCCGGGCTTGATCTTCTTGAGCTCGTCGTAGCCGAGCCCCATGCGATCCAGAACACCCGTCCTGAAATTTTCGGTTACCACATCCGCCTGCTCAACCATCTTCCTGACCAGCGCGGCGGAACCCTGTTGCGACATGTCCAGGGTAAGCGAACGTTTTCCAAGGTTGGCATCATTAAAGACCGGGGCGATGTTCGGCGTATCGCCTTCCATCCTCATCATGTCCAGGCGCACCGATGACTCGATGCGGATGATCTCGGCACCGAAGTTGGCAAGGATTCGCGTCCCCAGCGGCCCCGCAAGTACCCACGAGAAATCCAGTACGCGAACCCCCGCAAGCGGCCTGGCGACATCTACCGCTGCCCCTGCACTATCTGGCCTCTCAGGCTCTGCACGGGCTTCTGCGAAGACCGCCTCGGTATGTTCTCCCAGCATGGGTGCCGCACAGGCTGGAACGTCCGCCGCCATCCCGGCAACCGGACTGCGGACGCTCGTGAGGTCCATACCCAGGCCCTTGTGCTTGACTGTCGAAAATTGATCGATCGCCTGAAAGTGCGGATGTCCGTAGATATCCTCGAACCGGCAAACGGGCAACCCGATTAGCTCAAATTCCTCAACCAGGGCCATAACCTCTTCCGCGGTCATATTGGCCGCCAGCTGTTTCATGATTCCTGCACCAGGAATACCCGCCCCTTCCTCCGCAACGATTCCACGCATCTCTGCCACCGCCTGAAGCCTCGCTAACGACTGGGGTGTTGCACGTGCCGTAACGTATTTACCGTCTGCACAGCGATGAATCGGACCAAAAAGACCTTGCCGTCGCTGAATACGGCCCTCAATCGTATAGATGCAGGGGTTTAACGACTGGACCCCCATCATCACAGTCGCCTCCTGCACCGAAATGTCAACGTGGACGCCCGGTGCGCCCCGACAAACACCGTGCCAGGACAGGAGCGCTCCGGTAGCCGCTGCCAGGCTCGCCATCTTGTAAGATGGATCGGCATTGCCTTGCATGGGCGGTTCATCAAGCGACCCACTGATACCGAGTATCCCGCCCGACGCCGCTGCAATAAGGTCGTTGCCTGAACGGTTCGACCACGGACCATCCTGGCCAAAGGGCGAGATGGAGACATAAGTCAGACCGGGGTTGATCTGCCGAACAGATTCGTAATCGAGAGCGTACGCTGCAAGCCGCCCGGGCGCGCCGGATTCAACGAGAATGTCAGCCGTCCGCACCAGGGCTTTCACCCTGGCGAGAGCATCCGCATCATCGAAATCGGCGACAACGGAGCGTTTATTCATATTATGAAAAAGATGGTAATAGCCGCACTCAGCGTCCTGCATGCCGTTGAGGCCGGGGCCGTGACTACGGAGAGACCCACCATCCGGCGGTTCGATACGTACAACGTCGGCGCCGAGATCTGCCAGCAGACGTGTCGAAAAAACGCCTGAGGCATCGGTCAAGTCGAGAACACGCACGCCCGCGAGGGCGGATGCGTTGGAAGCACTCATACAATTATCCTTTGGCGAGCGGGCTTTCGAAGCATCTGGGGAGTAGGTATCGCTTTATTATTGGGCTCATGATTCTCTCCCGCTTTTAGTACTGAAAGAAGCGTAACGCAAATTAATTGCGCTATCAAGGAAACGTTTGCGTAAATTAGAACAAATAGCTAATTCGAAGAATCGGTTTAAAAAAGAGCGATTTTCAGTCGCGCAAAGAAAGTCGCGCAAACTGTACCAATGGTTCAGGAACGCGCGCATGTATCCTCTACTGTCGGCCATTACCCCGGGCCGGGCTGGTCTTTGCACTCTCTAAAAACCCGCTTCAGGCAGGTCTGACAAACAGATCTATCCAGTAGCGGAGCGATTCCCTGTATCGCTGCGTCTTTTCCGGGAAAAATATTTTCCTCGCCAACAGCTTTTATCACAGCATAGTCGTCCAGCGAGGTACTAATTTGTCTTCGACGTGCGGTTAAGTACAGCGCACCGTGTTCACTACGGCGCCGAATAGCTTCCCTGATAATTAAATCGGCACCTGGAAAATCAATCTGGCTCACCCCTTTCAAAAGAAGAAGTAGGAACTTTTGCTGGGGAAAGAGCTCTTCAAGATCTCTAAGCTGCTCGTTCAGAGATTGCGTCGCACCAAAAAACAACTGTCCGTCAATTCTTACAATAGCGAGCTGTGGGCACTCATTGAGTTGGTAAGACAATGCATTCCTGAAGGTTCTGGGCTCGGTTTCAGGGTCCGGTGCGAGTTTGGCAATATAAGGAAGCGATGACTGCCTTAAAAAAAGACCTATGGACAGTAGGACTCCGGCGTAGATCGCAAAATCAAGTCCCACGAAAATTGTGGATACGAACGGTAATAGTACGACTGCAGAGGCGGTACTACTTGTTACAAAAACCCGGCGCAATTCTCTAAGATCTATGAGGCGAAAGGCAACCATCAGTATTACCCCGGCAATGGCGGGGCGTGGGATATACGAGATCATTTCGTATCCGAAGAGTAGAATCAGCAGGAGTGATAACGATGAAATTATTGCCGCCAGCGGCGACCTTGCCCCGGCGTCGTAGTTAACACCGGATCGGGTGAACGAGCCCGAAGAGGCATAAGCTGAGAAAAAGCCACCAATGGTATTGGCTAGACCCTGGCCAATAAATTCCTGGTTGACGTTAATCAGTTGACCGGAACGCATGGCGATCGACCGGGCGATGGTTACCGCTTCCAACAAGCCAACCAACGCGATCGCCAAAGCCCCTTGGGCAAGATCACGAATAACTCCGGACGAAAGAAATGGGACGGAAACAGGCGGTATCACAGATGTTATGGGAGAGATAAAAACAACGCCGAATGCCTGCGCATTCATAGCATGAGCGATAACGGTCGCAAGCACCAGAGCGATAAGGTAGACAGGCCACCCTGGCTTGAAATAGTGGAGGAACAATGTCGTCAGGAAGGCGACCAAAAATAGCAGACATGAAAAAGGATTAATCTCGGACATAGTTTGCTGCAGTTGACCGGAAAAGCTACCCAGGTTTCCCGTTACTGCCAGTTCGACACCAAGAGCAGGCCCAATCTGCGATAGCGCAATGGTAATCGCAGCCCCAGCTGTGAAACCCGTCATCACAGACGGAGATACCAAACGGGTGAGCGCACCCAGACGTAGCGCACCGAATATAAGTTGAAACATACCGGTGAGAAGCGTTAGTGTTATTGCGCATTGGATAAATTCAGCACTGCCGGGTGCGTACCGAACCGAAATTGTAGAAAAAACAAGAACCGAAATCGCCGTAGTCGGGCCTGTAACCATATGCCAGGAAGAGCCAAACAGGGCAGCAATTATCGGTACAATGAGAGCAGAATAAAAACCATATTCGAGTGGCAGCCCGGCAATGGTGGCAAATGCAATGGCTTGAGGAATAACAATAACGGCGCCCGTGATACCGGCACTGAGGTCAGCCTTCACCGTCGTCGAGTCCATCCGCCGCCACCATACCAGAAACGGTAAATAGCGCTCAAACAAGGCAGCACCTCAAAAAATTGAACCTCGGATTACCTATTTGATCTTCTGATCAACAGGCCTATGCCAACCGTTTTTCACCCACAAGACAATAATCCGGCTGACGACGATTTCGCGAGCGTTACGCCTGCAGTCCTTGCGCGACTATCCGCCGTTCCGATACCGGTTCAACGTAACGTTTTGGCATCTTTTGGATAATATCCGCAAGTACTGCCAGATGCTCGTCGACAAACCGCGTATGTATGTTGCCACTTGCAAAATCGGGATGACGCATGATGTTGGCCAGGAACTCACGGTTGGTCTCAATCCCGTCAATCTGAAACTCACTGAGCGATCGAAGCGCTTTCTTTATACAGTCAGAGAAATTCGCCGATGGTGAGTGAACAACGAGCTTTGCCAATAGTGAATCGAAGCCGGGAGAGGATCGAAAGCCATTAAATGCCAGCGTATCAACACGAACGCCCGGGCCGCCTGGAAGGTCGAAGGCCTTGAGCTCTCCGCCCGCCGGCAACGTCCTTCCATCTGCCTTCATACGTTCGGTGTTGATTCGCAGTTGAATTGCAAAACCCTTTGCGGTTGCTTCGTCAGGTATGGCCAGCGACTCAATCGATGCGCCCTGCGCAAGCTCTAACTGTATGCGCACCAGGTCAACACCCATAACCTCCTCAGTAATTGTATGCTCAACCTGTAAACGTGCGTTTGCCTCTATGAAAGCAAACTCCTGGCCGTCAGCAGACACCAGAAACTCAAGTGTGCCGATACTGTCGTACTTCACTGACTCCGCAACTCGAATTGCAGCGTCGAGGATCTGCCTCCGGGTACTATCTGCCAACAACGGCGATGGGGCAATCTCGATGATCTTCTGATAGCGCCGCTGAATGCTGCAGTCGCGCTCACCAAGGTGAGCAATCCTGCCACTACCATCCCCTACGACCTGCACTTCGATATGGCGGGCGTTCGGTAAGTACCGCTCGATATAAAGAGCGCCGTCGCCAAAAGCTGCTCGTGCCTCAGCGGCGGCACGAGCCATGGCATCTTCAAGGTCCATACCTGCGTCAACAACGCGTACCCCACGGCCGCCACCGCCAGCAACAGCCTTGATTATCATCTGGCTACCCGCAGGCAAAGAGGCCAGAAACGCGCGAGCGGAATTTACGTCAGCATTGCCTTCGGTACCTGACAGGACCGCCACCCCGGCATTCGCTGCGATTCTCCGAGCCGTGACCTTGTCACCAAAGTATTCAAGAATTTCGGGCCGGGGACCCACAAACGTCAATCCAGCCTCTTGGCACTTGCGTGCAAAGCTGGCATTTTCACTGAGGAACCCATAGCCCGGATGGACCGCGTCCGCGCCGGCATCGAGGGCAGCCCTGACCATGGCATCAGCGTCCAGATACGCGCGCGCGCCTTTGCCGGCCAATGCCCTGTGCTCGTCCGCATGACGTACATGGAGCGCACGATCTTCGTCTTCGGCGGAAACGGCAACAGAGATGATGCCGGCATCATGCGCTGCGCGCATCACCCGAATCGCTATCTCTCCACGATTGGCAACCAACAGTTTTTGAATACTCATTATTACCTCTTCTTGCTAACGGGGCCTGTGAACGGTACCCGGTGACTATTTGGCGCATCTCAGCCCTTCCGGCATCAAGACCGCGTAAGGAGCAGAACGCAGTGAGTTCCGAGCCTAGGGCATGATGACCACAATAACCTGCTCCTCCTCGACAACGTCCTGCTCCGACACCAAAATCTTGATAATCCTGCCTGCACAAGGCGCTTCGACGGGGATCTCCATCTTCATCGACTCGAGAATCATAATGACATCCTCCGCTTCAACCGAGTCTCCCTCTGACTTTTCGATTTTCCAAACCGTGCCGGTGACCTCGGACGTAATGCTCTGCTCGGACATTGTTCAGCGCGCTCCTTATCTCAGTATGCAAAAGCCCGTCGTACCAGGAAGTCGAGGGTCTCTACTGCTTCTTTAGTTTTAGGTCACCAAGCTTAGCGCAAAAAAACAGCAAAAACAAGGAAACGTTTGCGTAACTGAGGGGGATTGAATTTGGGACCGACCAATTCAGCGCAGGGACGTCTCGTAGCCCAGCCATTCTCGTACCGCTTATCTCACTACACCCCATTCGACCAGGGCCGCTACTTCGGCTTTCGACAGGCCGGCCAACTCGATCAACACCTCTTCACTGTGTTCGCCCAGCATGGGCGCGCGGGTT
>NZ_PKLZ01000020.1 GCF_002868715.1 Kineobactrum sediminis | reverse complement strand
CCCCGTAACCCGTCATCGAGCCGAACCGCTTGTGGGCAGTTCGGCTTCGTTGTCTCAGAAGAGAATATAGGCCAGTAGCTCAATTGGCAGAGCAGCGGTCTCCAAAACCGCAGGTTGGGGGTTCGATTCCCTCCTGGCCTGCCATATATGGCAGGGGGTTGTGCGTCAGACGTTCGGCCCGACTGAAAGGATAGTAGTAATGAGTGTGGATACGACTGCCGGAAAACTTGATTCCGTCAAATGGGTGGTGGTATTTGCCCTGCTCGCCGCGGGTGTGGTTGGCAACAGCTATTTCTCGTCCGAGTCGCTGTTGTACCGGGTTCTGGGTTTTGTTGCCATTGCGCTGATTGCTGCAATGGTAGCGCTGCGAACCACCAAGGGCGCTGCCTTCTGGAACCTGGTCAAGAGTTCGCGTACCGAGATTCGCAAGGTCGTCTGGCCAACACGGCAGGAGACGGTACAGACCACGCTGATAGTGGTGGTTTTCGTATTGGTAGTGGCACTGATGCTGTGGGGACTGGATTCATTCCTCGGCTGGCTGGTGTCGTTGGCAATTGGTTAGAGTAAAAGGATAAGGGATCGCCGATGGCTATGCGTTGGTATGTTGTACATGCCTATTCAGGGTTCGAGAAAAAAGTAGCGGCCGCCCTGAAGGAGCGCATCGAACTGCTGAACATGCAGGATCGCTTCGGTGAGATTCTGGTGCCTACCGAGGAAGTGATAGAAATGCGTGCGGGCCAGAAGCGCCGCAGTGAGCGCAAGTTTTTCCCCGGTTATGTGCTGGTGCAGATGGAACTCGACGACGCGACCTGGCACCTGGTCAAGGAAACGCCGCGGGTGATGGGCTTTATCGGTGGTAAAGCGGACGCACCGGCGCCGATTACCGAGGCGGAAGCCGCCGCGATCCTGCAGCGTGTCGAGGCTGGTGTGGAAGCACCGCGACCCAAGACGTTGTTTGAGCCCGGTGAGATGGTGCGTGTTGTCGACGGTCCATTCAACGATTTCAATGGCGTCGTTGAAGCAGTCAATTACGAGAAAAGCCGGTTGAATGTTGCGGTATTGATATTCGGCCGCTCCACTCCGGTGGAACTGGAATTCAGCCAGGTCGAAAAGGCCTGACTGAGCGTGTGGCGGATGCCTGAAGGGGCGTCCGCTGGTATTTACGGGCGACCACGTGTCGCCACAATGGGGAGCCCGAGCCCAGGCTGGTAGCAGCTGGTGGCACCACGGCGTTTGTACCCGGGAGTTTACACATGGCTAAGAAAGTATCGGCTTATATCAAGCTGCAGGTCAAGGCCGGGCAGGCTAACCCCAGTCCCCCAGTGGGTCCTGCGCTCGGCCAGCACGGCGTTAATATCATGGAATTCTGCAAGGCGTTCAACGCCGAGACCCAGGCCATGGAGCCAGGTCTGCCCATTCCAGTGGTCATAACCGTTTACGCCGACCGTTCATTCACTTTTATCAAGAAGACCCCGCCGGCGGCCGTGCTGCTGCGCAAGGTCGCAAAAATTGAAAGTGGCTCGGCTACACCCAACACCCGCAAGGTCGGCTCGGTAACCCGCGCCGATCTGGAAGATGTCGCCACCCAGAAGTGGCCGGACCTGACAGCGGCTGACATGGATGCGGCGGTACGTACTATTGCAGGCAGTGCTCGCTCTGCCGGAATTGATGTAGAAGGGGTTATCTGATGGCCAAGCTGTCCAAGCGCGTACGCGCTTTCAAGGAAAAAGTTGAGCCCGGCAAAACCTACTCCTTCGAAGAGGCGGTTGCCCTGTTGAAGGAATGCGGCAATGCCAAATTCAATGAGACTGTGGAAGTGGCCGTTAACCTGGGCGTTGATGCACGTAAATCCGACCAGGCGGTGCGCGGCGCGACGACGCTGCCCCACGGTACCGGCAGCTTCGTTCGCGTAGCAGTATTCACCCAGGGTGATGCCGCCGAGCAAGCCAAGGCGGCCGGTGCTGACTTTGTCGGCATGGAAGACCTGGCCGAGCAGATCAAGGGCGGGATGATGGATTTCGACGTGGTTGTGGCCTCCCCGGATGCCATGCGCGTTGTTGGCCAGCTGGGCCAGATACTGGGCCCCCGCGGCCTGATGCCAAACCCGAAAACCGGTACCGTAACCCCGGATGTACTGACGGCAGTCAAGAATGCCAAGGCCGGGCAGGTGCGTTTCCGTACCGACAAAAACGGTATTATCCATGGTGGTATCGGCAAGGTCGATTTTGATGTGGACGCAATCCGGGGCAACCTGGAAGCGCTGCTGTCAGACCTGCGCAAGGCCAAGCCGGCTGCTGCGAAGGGCATTTACATGAAGAAAATCACCCTGTCCACGACTATGGGCCCGGGTGTAAGTGTTGACATGGGATCAATAACGGTTTGATCAAATCACCCCCGCGGGGGTGATTGCTCATGGGCTTTTCACGGATGGAGAGTCAGAGGCAGCAGTATCCTGATGGGTGCGGTTGCCTTGCTTTGAGGTCTTTGGAGCAAGCTCGGGCATTAAGCGCCTAATTAGCTGAGAACTGAAGGCCATCAAAGACCGTAGGTGGGAGTGCTGTGAAGTTGGCAGCATGACCTTAATCAGGTGGTCCGCGAGGGCGACCAAACCTACGCAGATGGTGGAATTGTTCACCACGCAAGGTGATGCGGCCATAGTGTTGGCGGCATCAAAACAGTAAATCCAGGAGTAATACCAGTGGCAATTGGACTCGAAGACAAGAAAGCGATCGTTGCTGAAGTTAACGAGACTGCCACCAGTGCCCTGTCCCTTGTAGTCGCCGATGCACGTGGCGTTACGGTGGGTGGGATGACAGCTCTGCGAAGCCAGGCCCGCGACAATGCAGTGACTCTCCGTGTAGTGCGGAACACACTTGCAAAACGCGCTCTGGCGGGTACGGAATACGAATGCGTCAGTGACGTATTGGTAGGCCCTTCCCTGTTCGGGTTTTCGATGGAAGACCCGGGTGCAGCAGCTCGACTCTTTAAGGAGTTCGCCAAGGAGCATAAAAACTTCGAGGTGAAGGCACTGGCGGTGAGCGGCCAAATGCTGGGTGCGGAACAATTGGATGTACTGGCTAGTCTGCCGACGCGTGATCAGGCACTCGCTATGTTGATGAGTGTAATGAAGGCGCCGGTAACCAAGCTGGTACAGACGATGAACGAAGTACCTGGAAAATTGGTTCGCACACTGGCAGCAGTACGCGATCAGAAAGAAGCAGCGGCGTAAGCCCCTGCTGTTTATTTATCAGCTAACCAGGAGATACGAGTCATGGCTCTGTCCAAAGACGACCTTTTAAACGCAATTGCTGAAATGAGCGTAATGGAAATCGTTGAGCTCATCAGCGCAATGGAAGAAAAGTTTGGTGTAACGGCTGCCGCGGCGGTTGCTGCAGCACCTGCTGCCGGTGGCGGCGATGCCGGCGCGGTTGCTGAAGAGCAAACCGAGTTCGACGTTATTCTCACCGGTGCCGGTGAGAAGAAAGTGAACGTCATCAAGGTAGTTCGTTCAGTAACCGGTCTTGGCCTGAAAGAAGCCAAGGCAGTAGTTGACGGCGCCCCTGCCCCGGTCAAGGAAAGCGCGACCAAAGCAGAAGCCGAAGACATCAAGAAGCAGATTGAAGAGGCTGGCGGTACTGTCGAGCTTAAGTAAGCAGTTTGATGTTGGTCTGGCTTGTTGCCGGACACGGAGCAGGCTGGTGGGCATTTTGCCCGCCGGCCTTTTCCCGCTTGAAGAGAGCAGTTTTTTCAGGGCTGGCAGCGGTAGCTGTGGCAGCCCGTCTATGGCCTCGTTTATCGCTGGTCAAGCGGTTAGAAGCTAAACATGCTGGGGAGTACTGATGGCATACTCGTACACTGAGAAAAAACGTATTCGCAAGGATTTCGGTCAACTGTCTAACAAGATGGATGTGCCTTTTCTACTTGCGATTCAACTGGATTCATACAGGAAATTTACCCAGCAGGGTACTCCCCTGGATGAGCGCGGCGACTATGGTCTGCATGCTGCGTTTAAGTCAGTATTCCCGATCGTCAGCTACAGCGGCAACGCGGCGCTGGAATATGTCGACTACCGGCTGGGTACGCCAATATTTGACGTCAACGAATGTCAATTGCGTGGCGTAACCTATTCCTGCGCCCTGCGTGTCAAGGTGCGGCTGATCATCTACGATAAAGAGTCTTCCAACAAGACTATCAAGGATATCAAGGAGCAGGAAGTCTACATGGGGGAGATCCCCCTGATGACAGACAACGGCACCTTCGTTGTAAACGGTACCGAGCGGGTGATTGTATCCCAGCTGCACCGTTCGCCCGGCGTGTTCTTTGATCACGACAAGGGCAAGACCCACTCCTCCGGCAAACTCCTGTACTCGGCCCGCGTGATTCCCTACCGTGGTTCCTGGCTGGACTTCGAGTTTGACCCGAAAGACATGGTATTTGTGCGTATTGACCGTCGCCGCAAATTGCCCGCGACCATTTTGCTGCGCGCACTCGGCTACCAGTCCGAAGAAATCCTCGACATGTTCTATGACGTGAACAGGGTCCAGGTCGATAAAGACGGCAACTACAAGATGGAACTGATTCCCTCGCGCCTGCGTGGGGATGTCGCTTCGTTTGACATTAAAGTTGGCCGTAAGGTTATTGTCGAGCAGGGACGTCGCATCACTGCCCGTCACATTCGCGAGCTGGAAAGTGGTGGTGTCACCGAGCTGGATATCCCTCGCGAATACCTGTTTGGCCGGTCCCTGGCAAAAAATGTCGTCGACGAAAAGACCGGCGAAATACTGGTTGAATGCAACATTCCCCTCACTGACGAAACCCTGGAGATTCTCACCAAGGCTGGTGTCAATGTCATCGAGACGCTGTACACCAACGAACTGGATTGCGGCCCATACATTTCCGACACCTTGCGCCAGGATACCACGCGCAATGAGCTGGAAGCCCTGGTGGAAATCTACCGGATGATGCGCCCCGGCGAGCCGCCCACCAAGGAATCCGCAGAGAACCTGTTCCAGAACCTGTTTTTCTCCCCCGACCGCTATGACTTGTCGGCGGTAGGCCGGATGAAGTTCAACCGTCGCCTGGGCCGTGAAGAAGTGGTCGGCAGTGGTATCCTCGATCGCGAGGACATTGTCGATGTGCTGAAGGCGCTGGTCGCGATTCGTAACGGTCGCGGCATGGTCGATGATATCGATCACCTGGGTAACCGGCGGGTGCGCAGTGTAGGTGAAATGGCGGAGAACCAGTTCCGCGTTGGCCTGGTGCGTGTTGAGCGTGCGGTCAAGGAACGCCTGTCCATGGCTGAGAGTGAAGGCCTGATGCCCCAGGACCTGATCAATGCGAAACCAGTTTCCGCTGCGGTCAAGGAGTTCTTCGGTTCCAGTCAGCTGTCCCAGTTCATGGACCAGAACAACCCGCTCTCGGAAGTCACTCACAAGCGTCGCGTTTCGGCATTGGGCCCGGGTGGCCTCACCCGTGAGCGCGCAGGCTTCGAAGTGCGCGACGTGCATCCGACCCATTACGGTCGCGTGTGTCCTATCGAGACCCCGGAAGGCCCTAACATTGGCCTGATCAACTCGCTGGCAACCTACGCCCGCACCAACGAATACGGTTTCCTCGAGAGCCCGTATCGTAAGGTGGTGGACGGCCAGGTAACCGACGACATCGAGTTCCTGTCGGCCATCAACGAAGCGGAGCATGTTATTGCACAGGCGTCTGCATCGGTGGATGACGATAACCGGTTTGTCGATGACCTCATCGCCGTACGGCACATGAATGAATTCACGGTCATGCCGCCCGAGCGCGTTGATTTCATGGACGTATCGCCCAAGCAGGTGGTGTCGGTGGCAGCGGCCCTGATCCCCTTCCTGGAGCACGATGACGCGAACCGCGCACTGATGGGCTCCAACATGCAGCGCCAGGCAGTACCGACGTTGATACGGCAGAAGCCGTTGGTCGGTACCGGTATGGAGCGCTATGTTGCCAAGGACTCAGGTGTCTGTGTGGTCGCCCGTCGCGATGGTGTGATTGATTCCGTTGACGCCAGCCGTATCGTTGTCCGGGTTAACGACAAGGATGTTGGCCCGGACGAAGCGCCGGTTGATATCTATAACCTGACCAAGTACACGCGCTCCAACCAGAACACGTGTATTAACCAGAGCCCGATTGTGCGCCAGGGCGATGTCATAGCGCGTAACGACATCCTTGCGGATGGCCCGTCCATTGACATGGGTGAGCTGGCACTCGGCCAGAACATCCGCATCGCCTTTATGCCCTGGAACGGCTACAACTTCGAGGACTCCATCCTGGTGTCCGAGAAGGTCGTAAAGGAGGATCGCTTCACCACGATCCATATCCAGGAGCTCACCTGTATTGCGCGGGACACCAAGCTCGGTTCGGAAGAAATCTCCTCCGATATTCCCAACGTCGGCGAGAGCGCGCTGGCCAAGCTGGACGAGTCCGGCATTGTCTATATTGGTGCCGAGGTGGAAGCCGGGGATATCCTGGTAGGCAAGGTCACACCGAAAGGCGAGACCCAGCTTACACCGGAGGAAAAACTCCTGCGTGCCATCTTTGGCGAGAAGGCGTCCGATGTAAAAGATACATCGCTGCGTGTTCCCACCAGTACCAAGGGCACGGTTATTGATGTCCAGGTGTTCACCCGTGACGGGTTGGAGAAAGACCCGCGCGCGATGAGTATCGAGAAGTCACAGCTCGACGATTTCCGCAAGGATCTCAAGGAAGAATATCGCATCTACGAAGAGGCGACTTTCTCGCTGCTGAGCAACCAGCTCAAGGGCAGCAAAACAGTCAGTGGAGCCGGGCTTGCCAAGGGCACCGAGCTGACCGAAGCGGTACTGGCGGAGCTGGATCGCGACCAGTGGTTCAAGCTGAAGATGGCTGATGCCGCACTCAACGAGGCACTGGCTTCTGCCCGGCGTCAACTCGATGAGCAGAACAAGCTGCTGGAAGACCGGTTCGAGGACAAGAAGCGCAAGCTCCAGAGCGGTGATGACCTCGCCCCCGGGGTACTCAAGATCGTCAAGGTATACCTCGCGATCAAGCGTCGTATCCAGCCGGGCGACAAGATGGCCGGCCGGCACGGTAACAAGGGTGTGATTTCGGTGATCATGCCGGTGGAGGATATGCCGTTCGACGAAAATGGCGACCCGGTTGATATCGTACTCAACCCACTGGGTGTGCCATCACGGATGAACGTGGGGCAGGTTCTGGAAACCCACCTGGGCATGGCGGCCAAGGGCCTGGGCGTCAAAATCGACAACATGCTGCAGGAGCAGCGCAAGGTTGCCGAAGTACGCGGGTTCCTGGAGCAGGTGTACAACAATGGCGCAGGCCGTAGTGAAGACCTGAACTCACTGAGTGATGCCGAGATCCTTACCCTCGCGGATAACCTGCGTGAGGGTGTGCCAATGGCGACACCGGTCTTTGATGGCGCGGCGGAAGAGTCCATCAAGGAGTTGCTGACCCTGGCGGGCATGCCCGAAAGCGGACAGTTCACCCTGTTCGATGGTCGCAGCGGCGAAGCGTTTGATCGGCCGGTAACGGTTGGTTACATGTACATGTTGAAATTGAACCACCTGGTCGATGACAAGATGCACGCTCGCTCCACAGGCTCCTACAGCCTTGTTACCCAGCAGCCGCTGGGCGGTAAGGCGCAGTTCGGTGGCCAGCGCTTCGGTGAGATGGAAGTCTGGGCTCTCGAGGCCTATGGTGCCGCCTACACCCTGCAGGAGATGCTGACAGTCAAGTCGGACGACGTGGCGGGGCGTACCAAAATGTACAAAAACATCGTCGATGGTGACCATCGTATGGAGCCGGGCATGCCCGAGTCCTTTAACGTGTTGGTCAAGGAAATCCGCTCCCTCGGTATTGATATCGAGCTGGAGAGTGACTAACTAGCGGCTTTATGGATTCAGGGGCTGATGGCGGCACTTTGTGTCGCCGCGGCTGTAAGGCAAACCTCGCGGAGGAAAGACCTTGAAAGACTTACTTAATCTGCTCAAGTCCCAGGGACAGTCAGAAGAGTTTGATGCGATTCGCATCGGCCTGGCGTCGCCGGAAATGATCCGGGCCTGGTCATTCGGTGAAGTGAAAAAGCCGGAAACCATTAATTACCGTACCTTTAAACCGGAGCGGGACGGCCTGTTCTGCGCCAAGATCTTTGGTCCGGTAAAGGATTACGAGTGCCTGTGCGGCAAGTACAAGCGGCTCAAGCATCGCGGTGTCATCTGTGAAAAATGTGGTGTTGAAGTGGCACTGGCCAAGGTGCGTCGCGAACGTATGGGCCACATCGAGCTGGCGAGCCCGGTGGCACACATCTGGTTCCTCAAGTCATTGCCCTCGCGCATTGGCCTGCTGCTGGATATGACCCTGCGTGATATCGAACGGGTACTGTACTTCGAATCCTTTGTCGTCACCGATCCCGGCCTGACTACCCTCAATCCGTCGCAGTTGTTGACGGATGAGGAGTACTACGAGGCAATGGAAGAATTTGGCGACGAGTTCACCGCCAAAATGGGTGCCGAAGCGATCCAGGACCTGATGAAGCAACTGGACCTGACCTACGAAATCGCCAGCCTGAGGGAAGAAATTCCCGCGACCAACAGCGAAACCAAGATCAAGAAGCTGTCCAAGCGGTTGAAGTTGATGGAGGCCTTCGCCGGTTCCGGTAACAAGCCGCAGTGGATGGTGCTGAACGCACTGCCCGTTCTGCCGCCTGATCTGCGCCCGCTGGTACCACTGGATGGCGGCCGCTTTGCGACCTCCGACCTCAACGACCTCTATCGTCGTGTTATCAACCGCAACAACCGTCTCAAGCGGCTGCTGGATCTCAATGCGCCGGACATTATTGTGCGCAACGAAAAGCGGATGCTGCAGGAATCGGTCGACGCGTTGCTGGATAACGGCCGTCGTGGCCGCGCCATTACCGGCTCCAACAAGCGCCCACTGAAGTCCCTCGCCGACATGATCAAGGGCAAGCAGGGTCGTTTCCGCCAGAACCTGCTCGGCAAACGAGTAGACTATTCCGGCCGCTCGGTGATCGTGGTGGGCCCGACCTTGCGTTTGCACCAGTGTGGCCTGCCCAAGAAAATGGCGCTGGAACTGTTCAAGCCGTTTATTTTTGGCAAGCTCGAGGCGCGTGGCCTGGCCACCACCATCAAGGCGGCCAAGAAGATGGTGGAGCGTGAGCCCGCGGAGGTATGGGATATTCTTGCGGAAGTGATTCGCGAGCACCCCGTGCTGCTGAACCGCGCGCCCACCCTGCACCGGCTCGGTATCCAGGCCTTTGAGCCGGTACTGATTGAAGGCAAGGCGATCCAGCTGCACCCGCTGGTCTGCGCCGCCTACAACGCCGACTTTGACGGTGACCAGATGGCGGTACACGTGCCGCTGACCATCGAGGCCCAGCTGGAAGCGCGGGCACTGATGATGTCAACCAACAACATCCTGTCACCCGCCAATGGCGAGCCGATTATCGTACCTTCGCAGGACGTGGTATTGGGTCTTTATTACATGACCCGTGAACGTGTTAACGCCAAGGGCGAGAACATGATCTTCGCCAACGTTTCCGAGGTGAGCCGCGCCTACCGTGGCGGTCACGTTCACCTGCAGGCGCGGGTGAAGGTGAGGATTCACGAAGTTGTGCAAACCGAGGAAGGTGATCGCAAGGAGCGCTCCTTTATCGCCGACACTACCGTGGGCCGTGCGTTGCTCTGGGAAATCGTTCCCCAGGGTATCGGTTATGACATGGTGAACCAGGATATGGCCAAAAAAGCCATTTCCCGCATTATCAACCAGTGCTACCGGGTGGTCGGGCTGAAGTCCACGGTGATATTTGCCGACCAGCTGATGTATACCGGCTATGAATATTCCACCCGTTCCGGTGCATCCATTGGCGTTAACGATTTCGTGATCCCGGAAGCCAAGGCGGAACTTATCGCCCATGCTGATCGCGAAGTGAAGGAAATCGAGGACCAGTACGCAGCCGGCCTGGTAACCCAGGGCGAAAAGTACAACAAGGTGATCGATATCTGGTCGCGTGCCAATGACCTGGTCTCCAAGGCAATGATGGAAGGCCTCTCGAAGGAAACCGTCATCAACCGCGATGGCGAGGAAGAAGAGCAGTCTTCATTCAACTCGGTGTACATTTATGCCGACTCCGGTGCGCGCGGCTCGCCCGCCCAGATACGCCAGCTGGCCGGCATGCGTGGCCTGATGGCCAAGCCCGACGGCTCGATCATTGAAACACCGATCACGGCGAATTTCCGTGAAGGCCTGAACGTACTGCAGTACTTCATCTCTACCCACGGGGCGCGTAAGGGCCTCGCGGACACCGCACTTAAAACGGCGAACTCCGGTTACCTGACCCGGCGCCTGGTTGACGTCGCCCAGGACCTGGTAGTAACGGAAGTGGACTGTGGTGCAGACGTCGGCCTGTTGATGACCCCGGTTATTGACGGTGGCGACATCATTGAATCCCTGGGCGACCGGGTATTGGGTCGTATCGTTGCCCGCGACGTGATCCGTCCGGGTACTGCAGATGAGATCGCCGTAACCGCAGGCACCATGCTCGACGAGCTGTGGATCAAGCGTCTTGAAGAGATGGCGATCGACGAAGTGGAAGTGCGCTCCCCGATCACCTGTGAGACGCGTCACGGTATTTGCTCAACCTGTTACGGTCGTGACCTCGCGCGGGGCCATCGCATCAACCAGGGCGAGGCGGTCGGTGTAGTTGCCGCCCAGTCAATCGGTGAGCCGGGTACCCAGCTTACGATGCGTACCTTCCACATTGGTGGTGCGGCATCGCGGCAGACTGCCCAGGATAATATCCAGGTGATGAACGAAGGTACCGTGCGCTTGCATAACGTGAAGACCGTTGAACGCAAGGACGGCTTCCTGATTGCTGTGTCCCGTTCCGGCGAACTGTCGGTGCTAGACAACATGGGTCGCGAGCGCGAGCGTTACAAGCTGCCCTACGGCGCCATGATCAGAGTCAAGGACGATGCGACTGTCTCCTCTGGTGAGATTGTCGCCAGCTGGGATCCCCACACTCACCCCATCATTACTGAAGTGGCCGGTACCGCCAAGTTCTCGGGCATGGAAGAGGGTATTACGATCAAGCGCCAGACCGATGAGTTGACAGGGCTGTCCAACATCGAAGTACTGGACGTGGGTGAACGTCCTGTGGCGGGCAAGGACGTGCGCCCGGCTATTACTCTGGTGGATGAAAACGGCGAAGACCTGTGCCTGGCGGGAACCAATGTACCTGCGCACTACTTCCTGCCGCCGAACGCTCTGGTGAACCTTGAAGATGGCGTAACGCTGGGTGCGGGTGATGTTATTGCACGTATTCCCCAGGAAGGGTCCAAGACCCGTGACATCACCGGTGGTCTGCCCCGTGTCGCCGACCTGTTTGAGGCCCGCAAGCCGAAGGAGCCTGCGATTCTCGCGGAAATCTCCGGTACCGTCAGCTTCGGCAAGGAAACCAAGGGCAAGCGTCGCCTGGTGATTACCCCGACAGATGGCAAGACCCTGTCCGATGGCTCGGATCACTATGAGGCGCTCATTCCCAAGTGGCGCGTACTTTCGGTATTCGAAGGTGAATTCGTCGAGAAGGGTGAAATGGTCTCGGAAGGGCCACTCAGTCCTCATGACATCCTGCGTCTCAAGGGCATTGAAGAGTTGGCGAAATACATCGTCAACGAGATCCAGGAGGTTTACCGCCTCCAGGGCGTGAAGATCAACGACAAGCACGTTGAAGTGATCGTTCGCCAGATGCTGCGCAAGGTCATCATCACCTCTTCGGGCGATTCCAGCCTGATCAAGGGTGAGCAGGTTGAATACGTTGCCTTCGTTGAAGAGAACGAGCGCCTGCTGGCAGAGGGGCTGGTAACGGCCACAGCCGAACGCGAGCTGCTGGGTATCACCAAGGCATCGCTGGCGACAGAGAGCTTCATCTCTGCGGCCTCTTTCCAGGAAACCACGCGGGTTCTCACCGAGGCGGCGGTTACCGGGAAGCGCGATTACCTGCGCGGGCTCAAGGAGAACGTGGTGGTGGGGCGCCTGATTCCCGCGGGAACCGGTCTGGCATACCACGCGGAGCGCAAGCGCACCCGCGGCGGTGAGGTTGAAATGACCGTGTCGGCGCAGGAAATCGAAGCAGCGCTGACGGAAGCCCTGCAGGAAAGCAACAGCTAAACGGCGTTCGTCCGGGTAATCGCACCCCCTTGCGGGAGTGGCGATTACCTGGCCTGACACTGGCTGGAGCGATGGAGGCGGGGAAGCGTTTTAATCTCGCCTTGACTACATTGGGGAGCGTCTATAGAATGCCGCCTCCTCTTTCCCGGGGTGTGTCCGTGCGTCTTTGTTGTTCGCGCGCGGAGGTGCAGCGCTGTTGCCCAGGTGCAGCGCTGGCAAATGCCGGGTTCCGGGGCTGAGGCAGGCCGCGAGGCCTTGAAATTTAACACAATATTTTGGAGTTCCAACTGAATGGCAACGATCAACCAATTGGTTCGTAAGCCCAGGAAGCGCAAAGTAGCGAAGAGCGACGTACCTGCCCTGCAGGCCTGCCCGCAGCGCCGCGGTGTGTGTACCCGTGTCTATACGACTACACCGAAAAAGCCGAACTCTGCACTGCGTAAAGTCTGCCGTGTGCGTCTCACCAATGGTTTCGAAGTCTCTTCGTACATCGGTGGTGAAGGCCACAACCTGCAGGAGCACAGTGTGGTGCTGATTCGCGGCGGTCGCGTCAAGGATTTGCCAGGTGTGCGCTATCACACTGTGCGCGGCAGTCTTGATACGTCCGGTGTGGCCAAGCGCCGCCAGGGTCGTTCCAAATACGGTACCAAGCGTCCCAAGTAAACAGGTTCGGGCGGCTTGCCGTCCGGATAAACGTAAATAGTAAGGCTGAACCCCTGCCTCCCCCCGCAATTGTGGCAGGAAGGTGTTCGGAATAACCTGAAGAGAGAAGGGCAACATCATGCCGAGAAGAAGAGTCATCGCCAAACGCGAAGTCGTGCCGGATCCCAAATATGGCAACGTTACGCTGGCAAAGTTTATGAACCATGTAATGGTTAGCGGTAAGAAATCAACCGCCGAGAGCATTGTCTACGGTGCGCTGGAGATCGTTCAGGAGCGCCTGAAAAAAGATCCCATCGAAGCCTTTGATGAAGCACTTGAGAACATCGCACCCATGGTGGAAGTTAAATCCCGCCGAGTGGGTGGCGCTACTTATCAGGTTCCGGTTGAAGTCCGCCCTGCGCGTCGTGTGGCACTGTCCATGCGCTGGCTGGTTGACTACGCCCGTAACCGTGGAGAGAAGTCCATGCGGCAGCGTCTTGCCGGTGAAATCATCGACGCGTCACAGGCGAAAGGTAACGCCGTGAAGAAGCGCGAAGATGTACACCGTATGGCAGAGGCAAACAAGGCTTTCTCTCACTACCGTTTTTAATCGGTTGCCCAGCAACCTGCTATTGGGGAATTTATCGTGGCACGCAAGACTCCTATCAAACGATATCGGAATATCGGTATCTGCGCTCACGTGGATGCGGGTAAAACCACAACCACCGAGCGCGTACTTTTTTACACCGGCCGGTCCCACAGGATTGGCGAGGTGCACGAAGGTGCAGCGACCATGGACTGGATGGCACAGGAACAGGAGCGGGGCATTACCATCACCTCCGCTGCAACGACCTGTTTCTGGCGTGGCATGAATGCCCAGTATGAAGATCACCGCATCAATATCATCGATACCCCGGGGCACGTAGACTTCACCATTGAAGTCGAGCGTTCACTGCGGGTTCTCGATGGTGCGGTGGTTGTGCTGTGCGGTTCCTCCGGCGTTCAACCGCAGACTGAAACGGTATGGCGCCAAGCCAACAAGTATGAAGTCCCGCGCATGGTTTTCGTCAACAAAATGGACCGTGCCGGCGCTGACTTCCGCAAGGTGATTGAGCAGCTGAAGACGCGGCTCGGCGCCAACCCGGTGCCCCTGCAGATGACCATCGGTTCCGAGGACGAGTTCAAGGGCGTTATCGACCTGGTCAAGAACAAGGCGATTCTCTGGAACGAGGAAGACCAGGGCATGACTTTCACCTATGGTGAAATACCTGCGGATATGGTCGAAGAAGTTGCAGAAATGCGCGAATTCATGATGGAAGCGGCGGCTGAAGCCAGCGAAGAATTCATGGACAAGTACCTCGAGCAGGGGGGGCTCTCAGAAGCAGAGATCATGCAGGGTATTCGTACCCGTACTCTCGCCAACGAGATTGTACCCGTGCTTGGTGGCTCGGCGTTCAAGAACAAGGGTGTTCAGGCAATGCTGGACGCAGTGATTGATTACATGCCCTCGCCAACGGAAGTGCGGCCGATCGAAGGCACCTTGCTTGACGCAGACGAAACCGTTGAAGTTCGTGAAGCCAACGACGAGGCGCCATTTTCGGCACTCGCGTTCAAAATCGCCACCGACCCTTTTGTTGGAACACTGACGTTTTTCCGGGTGTACTCAGGAAAGCTCGAGAGCGGCACCGGTGTCTTCAACTCCGTCAAGCAGAAGAAAGAGCGCGTTGGCCGGATGGTGCAAATGCACGCCAACAGCCGCGAGGAAATCAAGGAAGTACTGGCGGGTGATATCGCGGCGGCAGTGGGTCTTAAGGATACCACCACAGGTGATACGCTTTGCGACCTGAACAAGCCGATCGTTCTTGAGCGTATGGAATTCCCCGAGCCGGTAATCTCGGTAGCGGTAGAGCCGAAGTCCAAGGCTGACCAGGAAAAAATGGGTATCGCTCTGGGCAAGCTTGCACAGGAAGACCCCTCTTTCCGCGTCAAGACGGACCAGGAAACAGGCCAGACGATCATCTCCGGCATGGGTGAATTACACCTTGATATCCTGGTTGACCGTATGCGTCGCGAGTTCAGTGTGGAAGCCAACATAGGCAAGCCGCAGGTCGCGTACCGTGAAGCGATACGTAACAAGTGTGAGATAGAAGGCAAGTTCGTTCGCCAGTCGGGCGGTCGCGGCCAATATGGCCACGTCTGGATTCGCTTTCAGCCGGGCGAAGATGCCAATGCCGAAGGGCTTGAGTTTGTTAACGAAGTGGTTGGTGGCACGGTACCTCGGGAATACGTGCCCGCGGTGCAGAAGGGCATCGAAGAGCAGATGCAGAACGGTGTCCTGGCGGGATATCCGCTGCTGGGCCTGAAGGCAGTGCTCTACGATGGCTCGTTCCACGATGTCGACTCCAATGAGATGGCGTTCAAGATCGCCGCCAGCATGGCCACCAAAAAACTGGCCCAGAATGGTGGTGCGGTTCTGCTGGAGCCGATCATGAAAGTCGAAGTCATCACCCCTGAAGAAAATATGGGTGATGTGGTGGGTGACCTCAACCGTCGTCGCGGTCTTATTTCCGGTATGGATGAGAGCGTTTCGGGTAAGGTGATCAACGCCGAGGTGCCGCTGGCGGAGATGTTTGGTTATGCAACCGACCTGCGTTCGGCAACGCAGGGACGTGCAACCTACACCATGGAGTTCAACAAGTACTCCGAGGCACCGAACAACATTGCGCAGGAAATTATTTCCAAGAATGAAACCCGGTAATTTTCAGCTATCTCACAGAGGTGATTAAAAGTGGCAAAGGAAAAGTTTGAACGTAATAAGCCCCACGTCAATGTGG